>NZ_BMFY01000010.1 GCF_014639315.1 Sediminivirga luteola | reverse complement strand
CTACCGATCATCGAGGACCTCGACCCCTACCCACCCTCAGCTACGCCGCGAGTCCCGCTCCCCACCAGAAGTCCGAAGAGCCGGCATGACGATCAGGCTCAGGGCGGCGATGCCGATGCCGATGGGGCTGTGATCGACGTCTTCGACGCCGGTCAGGGTCAGTACGGCTTCGACCGTGATGTAGGCGGCCAAAAGGAAGAACGCCACGCCGATGGCCCGCACGGCCGGCTTCTCCCAGCGTTGCGGGTCTTTACGGGTGAACTGCCAAGCCACTGCTACTGCGGAGAGCACCTCGATCACCGAGTCCAGGCCGAATCCGATCAGCGCGGCAGAACCTGCGGCAGCCCCGGCACCAATGGCCACGACGGCTTCTATCACGTTGTAGCTGATGGTGAAGGCCACGATGAACCGCACCCGCCGGTGCAGGATTGCGCGGCGCTCAGCGGTGAGCGCCACAGCCGCATGGCTGTCCGCGGCCGGTTTGCGCTCGCCGCCGGTCACGGGGTCTGACCTGAGGTGCAGCATCCCTCGGGGCACGCCGGATCAAGGCATGCGGCGCCCTCATCGACCGCCAGCGTGGTCTCCACCAGCGCATTGAGTGCCGCCGTCAGGTGAGGGTCAGCGATCTCGTACCGGGTCTGGCGGCCTTCCGGCTCGGCCACCACGATTCCGCAGTCGCGCAGGCAGGCCAGATGGTTGGACACGTTCGTCCGGGTCAGTTCCAGTTCGCGCGCCAGTTTGGCCGGGTAGCCGGGCGCATCCAGCAGGGACAGCAGAATGCGGGACCGAGTGGGGTCGGCCATCGCCCGGCCCAGCCGGTTCATCACATCAAGACGCGAAGCAATAGTCAGCATACACTGACCATACAGTGGTGACTGACCAATCAGCAAGCACCGGCAATGCGGAAGATTACTGCAGTTACGCGATCGGTCGTCACGCGATCTTCTATCTGACTCGTGCGGATAGCGTTGATGTGGTCCGGATCCTGCGCCAGCGGACTTCGGCCACACCTGTGAGCACCCCTGTTTGAACGCCCTGGCGCATCAGCTCTCGCTTGAACACTGCGGCGCGTCAGTCCGATCCGGCCCCGCGAACGAGCAGCCCGGACCGGCGATCAGTGCGGCTCAGGGCAGCAGCAGGGTGACGGCGTGGATCGCCAGGCCCACGAGCGCGCCGATGACGGTGCCGTTGATGCGGATGTACTGCAAGTCCTTGCCGACGAACAACTCGATGCGGCGGCTCGCCTCGCGGGCGTCCCAGCGGGCGATCGTCTCGCCGATGACGCTGGCCAGCTCCGGCCCGAAGCTCTGCGCCAGATCCCCCAAGGTGCGCGCCAGCCGGTCATCCGCGCGAGCCTGGAAGTCCTCGTCGGCGCTCATCTTCTGCGCCAGATCGCCGATGATCGCCGCCAGCCGGGGCCGCAGGGCGCTGCCAGGGTCGTCCACGGCGCGGCGGAGGGAACGGCGGAAGCTCTGCCACAGCGCCAGGATTGCCTGCTCCGTCTCCGGGCGGGAGAGCAGGGTGCCCAGGAGCTCCTCCAGCTTCAGGCGCGTCGGCGTGTCCTGCTGCAGGTCCTCGGCCAGCCGCAGCAGCCAGGCGTCCAAGGCGATCCGCGCCTGATGGCGGGGGTCGTCGCGGACCTCCGCCACCCAGCGCAGCACCTCGCGGTGCAGGCGGCCGGCCAGCTGGTCGCCGAGCCAATGCGGCACCCAGGAGGGACGGCGCGACTCGACCATCTCCTCGATCACGCGGGGGTTGAGGCTCAGCCAGGTGTGCGCCTCGCCGATGATCAGGTCGACGACGCCGTGATGGGAGCCGTCCTGGACCAGGTCGCCGAGCAGGTCGCCCAGCACCGGCGACTTCTCCGCCTCGATGAGCTTGGGCACGATCACGCCAGTGGCCAGGTCCATCACGTCCCGGTCCTCGATCCGGTCCAGGGCATAGCCCAGGCCGGCGGCGATCCGGTCGGCGGCATACTCCTGGTTCTTCGTTTCGCTCAGCCAGGCCCCCGCCCGGGCGGTGACCCGGGTGCGCCGGATCTTGTCCTCCACGACATCGGCGCGCAGGAAGTTCTCCGCCACGAACGTGCTGAGCGATTCGCCCAGGGCGTCCTTGCGACGCGGGATGATCGCGGTGTGCGGGATGGGCAGGCGCAACGGGTGCCGGAACAAAGCGGTCACGGCGAACCAGTCGGCGATGGCGCCGATCATCGCCGCCTCGGAGGCACGCCCGACGAACCCCCACACGCCGGTGAGGTCCGTGAACAGGTGCGTGGCCAGGAAGACCAGCGCCGCCAGCACCAGCAGGCCCAGCGCCACCGCCCGCATCCGTCGCAGCGCGGCCCTGCGTTCGGCCTCGTCGCCCAGGGTCGGCACGGGCGTCGGCTGGAGGGTGTCGGCCATACCGCCAACTCTACGCGGCCACCGCACGACGAAGGCCGGCCCCCGGGGACCGGTCCGCGAGAGCGGCGGACGTCCAACCGAGTTGTCGGAGGCCTCGAAGACAAGGGCGTCCGATGACGGCCTATGACACAAATGGCTGCGCTATGCCGGATGAGGTCGGCGGCGAACGGGCCGATGCCGGTGACACAAGCGATTGATCGCGGGCCGTCTCCTCCGGCAGGGCGCGCAGACAGGCGTCGGTGAGGATGCCTTCGGCTGCCGCCTCGGCAGCAACCGCGAGGTACTCGGCCTTCCGTCCGGGCATCTCACGCCGCCTCGGGGACGCGAGTGCGTTGGGAGAGCACTGCCTAGCAGCCGGCGCCGTAGGGCGAATGGAATCCGCACGGCCGGAACCCGGGCAGCGCCGCCTGCGCGGCTGGGATGACCGGCTCCCGCCAGCCGGCATCAGGCCAGGCGTTCGCATTGATATTGAGGGACAGGAACAGGGCAACCTGTCCCGCGGCGGCACCCAGATCCCCTTCGCCGTTCACCTCGATCCTGGCCTGGTCGCCGTCCTGGGTGAATGGCGGCCGGAGTGAACGACTCCCCGAACTGCCTGCTCGTCTCCAGCGACCGCGGCTCGGCGACGTCGGAGAACCTGCCGATGCGACGCCATATGGATGGCTCCTACCCGGCGCCGGAGTGGATGGTGACGGTGTAGCCGTCCGGATCACGGAAAGCGAACTGGAGGCCGAAGGGGCCCTCGAACGGTTCCTGCGCGATCGGCACCCCGGCCTGGGTAAGGCGCGCGTGCAGTCCTGCCGCATCCGGGTTGTGGAACCAGACCCCGATGCCCGTGCCGAGGGGGCCGGCGTCGAGGTCGACACTGGGGAAGGGGTCGCGGACCGCGAAGGAGACTCCCCCGCCGGAGAAGACGACCGCGGCCGGGTTCGGGATGGGCAGCCGGTTCAAACCGATGAGGTCTTCGTAGAAGCGAGCGGAGACCTCGGTATTGCGGACCTGGAACGATACGAACGTCGGACCCGCAGTGGTGGTGGTCATGTGATGTTCCCTCTTTCCTATTGGGCCGCCTTGATGTCAACATACTGACACTAAAGCCGAGATGTGTCAAACTATTGACATGGACGAGATCGCACTGGCGCCCGAGCGAACCCCTGCGGAAGAGCTCGGGGTGCTGATCAAGG
Source organism: Sediminivirga luteola (assembly GCF_014639315.1). Lineage (GTDB taxonomy): Bacteria > Actinomycetota > Actinomycetes > Actinomycetales > Brevibacteriaceae > Sediminivirga > Sediminivirga luteola. The sequence goes on along the minus strand of NZ_BMFY01000010.1, from coordinate 156,089 downwards.
AAACTCAGGCGGCGCTCAACCAGCGCATGGCGGAGGTGCTGCGCCCCCTGGGACTCAGCGTCGCCCAGTACGCCTGCCTGCAAACGCTTCACGACAGCCCGGGAATCACGGGCTCTGAACTGGCCCGGCGGGTCTTCGTGTCACGGCAGTCCATGAACGTCCTTCTCCAGGGCCTGGAGAAGCGCGGCCTCATCGAGCGTGCTGAAGAGCCCGGGCCGCGACGTGAACGCAGCACGACCCTCACCCCGCACGCCGCCGTATTGCTCCAGAGCGCCCGTGCCGCCGTCGCCGAGGTCGCCGGCGCCATGACCGCTACCCTGGATCCCCACGAACGCGACCGGTTACAGGCCCTCCTCGTCGCCTGTCGCGACGCCCTGACGGACAGTCCCGGGTGACATTGACGCACGAGACCGTCCCCAGTCCGCCATGCAGGTGATGGTGGAGGCTGCTCTGGTCCGATCCGCAGCTGTCCCGGATGACGTCATGGAAGGTCTCGTCGAGACCGCCCGCCAACGGTAGCGGTACACAGAAGGCCGGCCCCCGGGACTGGGGACCGGCCTTCTTATGTCCGTGAGGTGTGCTCGCCCGATCAGCGGATGCCGACGACCTCGAACGGCGCGACGGCGGTGATGTCCTCGTGCAGGCGCACGGTGGCCTTGTATTCGCCCGGCTCCTTCACGTGCGTGGCCAGGGCCACGGCGCGGCGGTCGATCGTCACGCCGGTGGCGGCGGAGAGCGCCTCGGCCACGAGGGCCGGGGTGACCGCACCGAACAGGCGGCCGTTCGCACCGGCCTTGAGCTCCAGGCTGGTGGAGGACTCCTCCAGCTTGGCCTTGAGCGCGAGAGCCTGGTCGCGGTCGGCGATCTCGCGTGCCTTCCGCGCCTTGCGCTGCGTCTCGATCTGCTTCTGGGCGCCCGGGGTCCAGCGGGTGGCCCAGCCGCGCGGGATCAGCAGGTTACGGGCGTAACCGGCCTTCACCTCGACGATGTCGCCATCGGCGCCGAGCCCGTCGACTTCCTGGGTGAGGATGATCTTCGTGGTAGCCATGTCTCTTCCTCTCCCTGATCAGCGAGCGGAGCTCGTGTAGGGAAGCAGAGCCATCTCGCGGGCGTTCTTGACGGCCTTCGCGATCAGGCGCTGCTCCTGGACGGTGACACCGGTGACCCGGCGCGCGCGGATCTTGCCGCGGTCCGAGATGAACTTCCGCAGCAGGGCGGTGTCCTTGTAGTTGATCTTGGCGATCTCGCCGCGCTTGAGCGGGTTCGCCTTCTTCTTGGGCTTCCGGACTTCCGGCTTGGCCATGGGTTACTCCTTGCGTGATTCTGGTGTCTAGAAGGGCGGCTCATCGGAGCTGGGGTTGCCCCAGCCCCCGCCGCTCTGAGGGTTGGACGAGGCCCACGGGTCGTCCTGCGGAGGCGGGCCGCCGTAGCCGCCCTGCTGCCCGCCGGCCGGCTGCCTGCCGTAGCCTCCGGACTGCTGGCCTCCGCCTTGGTTGTAGCCGCCACCCTGCGGGCCACCGCTGAAGCCGCCGCCACCGCCGCCGCGTTCGTTCCGTGCCACCTTCGCGCTGGCGAACCGCAGCGACGGGCCGACCTCATCGACGTCGAGTTCGAACACCGTGCGCTTCTCGCCCTCCTTCGTCTCGAAGGTGCGCGAGCGCAGCCGGCCCTGGACGATCACGCGCGTGCCCCGGGTGAGGGACTCCGCGACGTTCTCGGCCATGTCCCGCCAGGCGGAGCAGCGCAGGAACAGCGTCTCGCCGTCCTTGAACTCGTTGGCCTGACGGTCGAAGGTCCGCGGAGTCGACGCCACCGTGAAGTTGGCGACGGCCGCCCCGTTCGGGGTGAACCTCAGCTCGGGATCGTTGGTGATGTTTCCGACGACGGTGATGATGGTCTCGCCTGCCATTGAGGTGCTCCTGAAGGTGATCTCGCGAAATTGGCAGTGGCCGTACGGCCCGGGCTGGCTGTCAGGCGGCCTCGGGGCGCAGGATCTTGGTGCGCAGCACGGACTCGTTGAGGCCGAGCTGGCGGTCGAGCTCCTTGGTCGTGGCGGGAGTCGCGTGGAAGTCGACGACGGCGTAGTAGCCCTCGGTCTTCTTCTGGATCTCGTAGGCGAAACGCCTGCGGCCCCAGAGATCGATGTTGTCGACCGTGCCACCCTCAGCAGGGATGACCTTGATCAGGTTCTCCACCGTGGTGCCGAGATTACGCTCGTCCACCTCCGGGTCCAGAATGAGCATCAGCTCGTAGTGACGCAAAATTCACCCACCTCCTCTGGTCTGTCGCGGCCATGGTCGGTCCATGGCAGGAGGGAATATGCGTTGCTTCCGTGGAAGGCGCGTTCCGGCATGTCCGGCACGCATCTGCCCACAGACTTCACCACTATACCGGGTTCTGTCGATCCTCCGCCACCGGGGCGGCGCCGGTATCGCTCCGATGAGCCGGCCCCTGTGCCGGGTCCGGTGCCGGCGCCCGGCCTTCGCCTTCCAGCTCTACCGGGGACGCCGATGCGGGCCGCGCGCCGCCAGGCGTCCGTGCGCCGCGCATTGCCGCCACGCCGATCACGACGATGGCGACCAGCCGCAGCACGCACACCGGCCCGTAGATATGGGGCGGCAGACCCGCCTCTTCCGTGCGGGTATCGAGCAGGTAGAGCTGCTGCCCACCGGCGAAGAGGAGTTCGGCGGCCATCCACGGCAGCTGGATTCCCCAGTGCGGCACGGTCAGTACCGCGAACGGCAGCAGCCACAGGGAGAAGGATGGCGACGCGGACGGCAGCAGCAGCGCGGCACCGGCGAGTAGCGCGGTGGCTGGCGCCAGCACCGGGGCGGTCCCGCCGCGCAGCGCCATGGACGGCAGCAGGAGGGCGATCACGATGACCAGGGCCAGGATGCCGAAGACCGCCACCACGGTGGCAGCAGCGACGGGAACCTCGACGCCCAGCTGCGCCAGGATGCCCATCGGCGATCCGTCCTCGACCCGCACCTGGAACCAGGCCGGCAGCCATTCCCCGAACCTGCTGTCCAGGCCGAGCATGACCACCGCGGGCACGGCGAACGCCACAGCGAAGAGCAGCGTGTGCGTGCGCCGGGAACTCCCGTCCGCTGGCCCCTGCGCGTTCTGTCCGAGAGCCTGCGCGTTCTGTCCCAGCGCCTGCTGGCCGGGAATCGCGGAGTGCTGCGCCCACAGGCCCAGCAGAACCCCGGCCGCCACGAGCAGGGCGAGGGGGTTGATGGCGGCCGCGAGCGCGAAAAGCACTCCGGCCAGCACGGGGTTCCGGCCCTCGATCAGGCCGATGACGCCCCATAGGGCGAAGCCGATCGCGAGGGGGTCGAAGGAATGGACCACGGTGAAGACGATGACCGGGCTGAGCGCGAATGCCAGCACCCGCCAGGGCACGGCGGTCAGCCGCAGCAGCGCGATGCCCGCCAGAGCGAATCCGATCAGGTTGATCATCGCCACCAGGCTCGCGTAGGACACCGCCGACCACGCCGAGGCGCCCGAGAGAGCGGCCACCCATCCCAGCAGCGCCGCCCAGGCGGTGCCGCCGAGGCCCGTGGCCAGGGAGGGGTCCAGGTACTGCGCGATGAGCGGCGAGTGGCACAGATGCGCGTAGGTGCCCGCCTCGTCCGACCAGGCGGTGCCCATGCACGGCGCCTGAATCAGGACGCCCAGGAGCGCCATGGCCCCAAGCAGGCCCAGGATCACACGGGCCCGGATGCGCCCGTCCCGCGGCGTCACACGGGTGTGCGCGCCGTCAGGGCCTCCCAGCAGGGGCTGCACCCACACGGCCAGCGACGAGTTGCGGTCCGGCATGACTGTAAGACTACCGGCGGTCCTGCCCGCCGGCGCGTCCGCGCCGGACCACCGGAACGGGACGGAGGGCTCGCGCCGGCCTGCATCCGTCCGCAGGAGCCGGTGACCCGTGTCAGCACGCGGGCCCGCCGGGACGGTCTGGTCCACCTTCACTGAGATCACAGCAGCGAGGCTTCCAGCCGGGCACGCCGGGGACGGTCACATGCCGAGACAACGCGCCCAGCCCTTCAGCGTGCCGCGTCGGCCTACCCGTGAGCGCGCCGGGACGTCAGTCGCCGCCGATGCCGTTGTCCGGCAGATCCGGCAGCTGCGGATTCGGAGCGGTCGGCTGGGGGTTCGGCGGCTGCGTCGGCTGCTGGGTGGGACCGCCCCCGCCGCCCTCGTTGTTGCCGTTGCCGCCGGAGTCACCGGAGCCGTCGTCCCCGCCCTCGGAGCCGTTACCGCCCTCATCGTCGCCGGAGCCCTCGCCCTCGTCATCGCCCTCGGGCTCGGGCGCCTCGGTCTCCTCCGGGCGGCTCTCCTGACCGCCGGAGCCGGAACCGGTGCGGTTCCGCTGCGGCGGCGCCGGCTGGTCCGGGTTCGCCGGACGCTCCACCTGCGGCAGCTCACCGCGGGCCGGGAACTGCTCCACCGGCTCGCCCTCGAGGACATCGGCCATGTACTGCGTCCACAGCTGGACGGGGAAGGACCCGCCGGTGATGCTGCTGCGACCGCCGTAAGCTCCGATCGGGATCGGCTGACCGGCCTCGTTCTGCCGGTACATCGACACGGCGGTGGACAGCTGCGGCGTGTATCCCACGAACCACGCGGACTGGTTGGACTGCGAGGTGCCGGTCTTTCCCGCCACCGGACGCCCCAGGTTCGAGGCGTACGAACCGGTGCCGCCCTGGACCACCTGGGACAGGGCGTAGCTGGTCTCGGCCATGACCGCCTCGTCGAACCGCTGATCGCCCTCGTGCTCAGCCTCGTGCAGGACCTCGCCCTCGGTGTCCAGGACCCGTTCCACCGAGTAGGGCTGCCGGTACGAGCCGTTGGCGGCGAAGGTGGCGTAGGCGCTGGCCATCTGAAGGTTGGTCGGGCTGGGCGTGCCCAGCACGATGCTGGGGGTCTCCCGCTGCGCCTCCATGGCTTCCTCCGGGATACCGGCCCGCGCGGCCACATCGGCGGTGGCTTCCGGGCCCACCTGAAGGCTCAGCTGCGCATACGGAGTGTTCATGGACTGCTGTGTCGCGCGCAGCAGGGTGACGGTGCCGTAGCTCTGATTGCCGTAGTTCTGCACCGGACCGCCCCAACCGGTCGGGGACATCGGGCTGCGGCCGTCGTAGTAGTCAGTCAGCCGGATGCCGTTCTCGAAGCCGGCCACCAGCGTGAACGGCTTGAACGCCGAGCCGGCCTGCGCGACGTCCTGCGTGGCGGCGTTCTGCTGCCGCTCCAGGTAGTCCTCGCCGCCGTAGAGCATCTTGACCGCGCCGGTGTCGGGGTCGATGGTGCTCATCGCCACCTGGAATCCGTCCGGCTTGGGCTCGGGCAGGTCCGCGACCGCTTCCTCGGCGGCGCGCATGGCGTCGGCGCTGAACGTGCTGGTGATCTCCAGCCCGGCGCGGTTGAGGTAGTCCTCCTCATAGCCGAGCTGGTAGATCAGATAGTCCTTGACGGTCTGCAGCAGATAGCCGTTGGGGCCTTTGTACTGGTTGGCGTCGGCGCTGCGCGGCTGCACCTCCGGCAGTTCGGCGGCGTCCGCCTCGGCCTGCGTGATGTAGCCCTCGCGGACCATTCCGGAGAGCACGTAGCGGAAACGCTCCTCGTACACCTCCGGCTCCACCGCCGGATCCGCGGCGCCGGGCCGCTGGATCATCGCCGCCATCAGCGCGCTCTCGGCGAGGTCCAGTTCCGAGGCCGGCTTGCCGAAGTAGTCCTGCGCGGCCACTTCGATGCCGTAGTTCTGCCGGCCGAGGTAGATGGTGTTGAGGTAGTTGGCGAGGATCTCGTCCTTGGTCTGCTGCTCGTCGATCTTCAGCGCGATGAACATCTCCCGGATCTTGCGCTCCAGGGAGTGGTCGTTGGTCAGGTAGAAGTTCTTCACGTACTGCTGGGTGATGGTGGAGCCGCCGCCGGCGTAGTCGTCGGTGACGACGCCCCACACGGCGCGTGAGAGCCCGGTGAAGGAGATGCCGCGGTTCTCGTAGAAGCTGCGATCCTCGGCGGCGACGGTAGCCGCGCGCATCGGCTCGGAGATGCCGTCGATGTCCACCAGCACGCGGTTCTGCTCGCTGAAGGTGCCCAGCACGGTCTCGCCGTCGTCGAAGTAGACGGTCGAGGTCTCACCGGCGGCTTCCGGGTTCGGCTCCGGGACGTCCGTGACCGCGTAGCCGATGGTGAATCCCGCCACGGCGATGAAGAGCATGCTGAGGACGCCGATCAGGACCAGGCGGACGGTGGGGACCCACCGCATGACGCCGGTCTTGCCGTGCCGGGGGTAGTTCAGCAGATTCGGCCGCTGCCGCCCGCGCTTGGCGGCGGCTCCGGCGGGCTTCTTGCTGGGTGACACTCGGTTCCTCACTGGTGATGGTCGTCAGTCGGGCGGGACGTCGTGGAGACCTCCCACGGCACGAAACGTGCGAGAAGCGCCCTCACTCCCGTAGGAGGGGCGATCATCCGCGTGCCGGGTCTGGCGCCCTGGCACAAACGGAAACGACTATCCAGCATGACACGCCGTTCTGCAAAAAACCTGGGTACCCCACGCGCCCATGCCCGCCTGGTCGCCTCCAACCTCCCGGCCGAGCTCATCGCCCCTCCAGCCACGACTGAGGCCCGCAGTCCCATCGCCAACCCCCACCAAGTCTGAGCCCCAGTCCCATCGCCAACCCCCACCAGGGCTGAGGCCCCCCGACAGCCCGCAGGCGGGGCGGGGGTGGGGGTCGCAGGCGTGGATGGGCCTGGCCGTCCCGGCGAGGCACGAGCCGGGACTGGATGCCTGCGACCCCCACCCCCGGTCCGACCCCACACGAGACACCGGCCTCAGCCCTGCACAGACTCCCACCAGGCCCGCAACCGCCGCGCAGCCTCTTCCTCGCCCAGCGGCCCGTGCTGCATCCGCTCCTCCAGCAGGAAAGCGTAGGCCTTGCCCACCAGCGGGCCCGGGGGGATGTCCAGCAGCGCCATGATCTGCTTGCCGTCGAGGTCCGGGCGGATCGCGTCGAGCCGCTCCTTCTCCTGCAGCGCGGTGATCCGGCGTTCCAGATCGTCATAGGCGTGGGCCAGCCGTTCGGCTTTGCGCCGGTTCCGGGTGGTGACATCGGAACGGGTGAGGATGTGCAGGCGGCTCAGCAGAGGCCCGGCATCCGTGACGTAGCGGCGCACGGCGGAGTCGCTCCAGCCGGCGTCGCCGTAACCGTAGAAGCGCAGATGCAGCTCCACCAGCCGCGCCACGGCCTTGGTGGTGTCCTTGTCGAAGCGCAGCGCTTTCATGCGGCGGCTCACCAGTTTGGCTCCCACCACGTCGTGGTGGTGGAACGTGACCTGGCCGCCAGGCTCGAACCGCTTGGTGTCCGGTTTGCCGCAGTCGTGCATCAGCGCGGCGAATCGCACGATGAAGTCCGGGGACTCGATGTCCGGTTCCTGCCGTTCCAGTTCGAGGTCCACTGCCTGATCGAGCACCGTGAGGCTGTGCCGGTAGACGTCTTTGTGCCGCCGGTGCTCGTCCCGCTCCTCGCGCATGCGCGACAGTTCCGGCAGCACGTGGTCCGCCAGTCCCGAGTCCACCAGGACCTCGATGCCGCGGCGCGGATGCGCGCCCTTCATCAGTTTGACCAGTTCGTCCCGGACCCGCTCGGCGGAGACGATGCCGATCCGATCGGCCATGTCCCGCATCGCCGCGAAGACATCGGCGTCCACCGTGAATCCCAGCTGCGAGGCGAAGCGAGCGGCGCGCATCATCCGCAGGGGATCGTCGGTGAAGGAGTCCGCGGGCGCGCCGGGGGTGCGCAGCCGCCTGCTGAGCAGATCGCCGAAGCCGTCGTGAGGATCGACGAAGGTGAGTTCGGGCAGCCGGATCGCCATGGCGCCGATGGTGAAGTCCCGGCGGACCAGGTCGTCTTCCAGGCTGCTGCCGAAGGCCACCTGCGGTTTCCGCGAGTCCGGGTCATAGGCCTCGGCCCGGTAGGTGGTGATCTCCACCTGCTCGCCGGCCAGCCGCAGCCCGATCGTGCCGAACTCCCGGCCGATGTCCCAGTGAGCCTCCGCCAGCGGCTTGATGACCCGCAGGATCTCGTCGGGCGTGGCGTCCGTGGTGAAGTCGAGGTCCGGCATCGGCCGTCCCAGCAGCGCGTCACGCACGGAGCCGCCGACGAGGGCCAGTTCGAACCCGGCCTCGGCGAAGGCTCGGCCCAGAACGCCGACGGTGGCGTCGAGGTCGAGCAGGCGGGCGGCCAGGCGGGCACGCAGGGCGCGTTCGTCCGCGTCCGCGCGGCCGGTCGGGTTCTCGGTAATCTCGGGCTCCTCGTGATGGTTTCTCGCGCAGCACATCCTACCGTCGCGTGCCGCGCCGGCGGTCCGCACCGGCCCGTTCTCCACCATCCTGCCAGGAGGGACACGTATCCTTGACCCATGTCCGAACCCACGCCCAAGCCGGGTCCCGCGCTGACCCGCACCGCCGTCGCCGAGGAGGTGTCCGCCGGGGGCGTGGTCGTGGATTTCGCGGACGCCGGCCGGCCCGTCGCGATCATCGCGCGGATCAACCGGGCCGGCCGGCGTGAGTGGTGCCTGCCGAAAGGGCACCTGGAGGGCGCGGAGACGCCCGCCGATGCCGCCCGGCGCGAGGTCGCCGAGGAAACCGGCGTCACGGGGGACATCCTGGCGCCGCTGGGCCGGGTGGACTACTGGTTCACGGTCTCCGGGACCCGCATCCACAAGGTGGTGCACCATTTCCTGTTGCGTGCCACCGGCGGGGAGCTCACCATCGAGAACGACCCCGACCATGAGGCGGTGGACGTCGCGTGGGTCCCCATCGCGGAGCTGAGCGGCCGGCTGTCCTTCGCCAATGAACGGCGTATGGTGGAGGCTGCCCGGGCCAAACTGGACCGATTCTCTTAAACCATGACCTTGCGCCTCCTCCTCGCCGGTGCCGCCGCCCTCCTGGCGACGCTCACGGCCCTCGCACCGATGCCCGCCACGGCGGACCGCCCGGCGCACGCACACCCCGCCACCACCCAGAGCCCGGCACAGGACACGGCGCAGAACACGGTGGCGGGCACGGTGCAGGGCACACCGGCGGGCGCGGCGCCGCAGGACACCCCCGGCGGCGCGATCCTCTCGGTGGAGCTCACGGACGTCGCCGCGCGCACCGGCCCCGAGGAGTCCTTGCGCGTGCGCGGGGTACTGCGGAACACCGGTACCGCCGCGGTGGCGGATCCAGCGCTGACCCTCGGCCTGAACCCGCGGAATCTCTCCAGCCGCACCGCGATCGCCTCCTGGACGGGCAACCCGCAGAATCTGCAGGCGGTGGCGACCTCCCGGTCCCAGGGCGATGCGAGCGGCCAGGATCCCGCCCAGGGCGGTGCCGCCGCCGATGACGACGAGGACCTGCGGGTCCCCGAGCTGCCGGACGAGCTCGGCCCCGGGGAGGACATCGCCTTCGAGTTCTCCGTCCCGGGCGGGCAGCTGGGACTTCCCTCCCAGAACGGCGGCACCAACTGGGGTCCGCGGGGGATCAACGTGAACGCCGCCGGCACCGACACCACTGCGGGAACGCGCACCTTAAGCGCGAATGCCCCGGCCTTCACCGTCTGGTATCCCGATCCCGCGCTCGAGCCAACCCGGGTGAGCCTGCTGATCCCCTTCACCGCGCAGGAAGCCACCGGGCAGGACGGCCTCGTCCCGGCCGAGGATCTCGTCGCGGCGACGGCGAGCAATGGCGGCAACGGCGCGGACGGCATCGGGCGGCTGACAGCCCTGCTAGAGACCGCGGAGGCCCACCCCGAGGCGGCCCTGGCCGTCGACCCGCTCCTGCTCGCCTCGATCAGGCACGCGCTTGGCCAGGACAGCCAGGACGAGGACTCCACGCCCCAGGCAGGCGCGGCCATGCCGGCCGAAGAGGAACCCCCGGCAGAACCCTCCCCGCAACTGGAGGCCTGGTACGAGCAGTTCGTCGAGCTCGGGGCTGAACGCACCGTCATCGCACTGCCCTGGGCCGACGCCGACCCCGCCCTGCTCGCGGCCGGGCTCACCTCCGCCGGTGAGGACTCCCAGGACGAGAACCTCCAAGGTGCCCGGGCCCTGCTGGAAACCGCCGATGAGAGTTCCGCGACGATCACCGAAGTCTTTCCCGAAGCGCGCGAGGACGTGGCCTGGCCGGTCCTGGGGCGGGTCAGCACCCACGACCTGGACACCATCGCCGGCCAGAACCGGACCGTCATCCTCTCGGACACCCAGCAGCCCAGCTACCAGCCTTACACCGCATCAGCGCTCAGCAGCCTGACCTCCAGCAGCGAGGCAGGCGCGGGCCGCCAGCTTCAGACCCTCGTCGTCGACGCCGAGCTCTACGGCCTGCTCGGAACCATCGAGCCGGAGGGCACCGGCGCCGACTGGACCGGACGCGGCGCGGCGCTGTCCGCGCTGATGGCCCAGACCGCGGCCATCACCGCGCAGCGGCCCTTCGACCAGCGCACCCTGTTCCTCCCGCTCCCCCGCGAGCACACCGCCGGTGCGGCCGGCACCGCCGCGGCCGTCGACGCCATGGCCGCTGCGCCCTGGCTGGAACTGAGCGACCTGGACGGCCTGCTCGATCGCGAACCGGTCGCTCGCAGCCCGCTGGTCGAGGCGGACCCGGCGTCCGGGGAGCTGGCGCGTGAGCTCGCCGCCATCGGCGCCCAGGCGGCGGAGTTCAACAGCTTCCTGACCGAGCCCGACGAGGCGGATCGCACCATCGGCAGGGTGCTGCTCGAATGCGCCTCGGCGGCCTGGACCCGGCCGGAGGAGCACGACGCCTGCCTGGAGCGGGCCCGCGAGCGCGTGGACGCCTGGACCTCCGCGCTCCACGTGGAGGAGGGCTCCCCCGTGCTGCTGGTTACCGGCGAGGGTACGAGCATCCCGGTGCAGGTCGCCAACCGCGGCACCCAGCCGGCACGGCTGACGGTGAGCCTGCAAGCGCAGACACCCCAGCTGCGGGCGGGCACCTCCGAGACGGTGGAGATCGCCCCGGGGACCACCAGCCGCGTCGAGGTGCCGGTGGAGGGCATCGCGAACGGCGATGTCACCGCGCGCGTGGTGCTGCGCAGCGCGGCGGGCACGGAGCTGGGAACCGAAACCGCCCAGCTGGTGCGGGTCCGTGCCGACTGGGAGGATATCGGCACCGCGATCATCGGCGCCGGACTGGTCCTGGTGCTGCTGGTGGGCCTGCTGCGGACCTTCCGCCGCGGCCGCCGGCGGCTGCCGGAGAACCAGCTGCAGGCAGCCGTCGAACGAGCCCGGCACTGACGGTGCCACGGGAAGCGCGAACAGAAGGAGGCACGGTGGGGCAGTCCGCATCCAGGCTGCGGTCGCTGGCGAGGAGCTCGGCCATCATGACGGCCGGGACCCTCGTCTCGCGGTTGCTGGGGTTCGCCAAGACGATGCTCCTGGTCACCGCTATCGGCGTGACGGTGGGCGGTGCGGCGGACGCCTTCGATGTGGCCAATAAGGTCCCCAACAACATCTACATGCTGCTGGCCGGTGGCGTCCTCAACGCCGTGCTGGTGCCCCAGCTGGTCCGCGCCGCCAAACGGGATGACGGCGGCCAGGATTTCACCGACCGGCTGCTGACCCTGGCCATCGGCCTGCTGCTGATCCTCACCGTCGCCTTCACCGCCGCGGCCGGGCTGATGGTGCGCATCTACGCCAACTCCGGGACCTGGAGCGATGAGCAGCTCGCCCTGGCGACGGCGTTCGCCTACTGGTGCCTGCCGCAGATCTTCTTCTACGGCCTGTACACCCTGCTGGGCCAGGTGCTGAACTCCCGGGAGTCCTTCGGTCCCTATATGTGGGCGCCGGTGCTCAACAACGTCGTCGCCATCGCCGGCATCATCGCGTTCATCCTGCTCTTCGGTCCGGGACCCGAGGGCGAGCACGCCGTCGGCACCTGGACCGGCGGGAAGATCGCCCTGCTCGCCGGCACCGCCACCCTGGGGGTGGTGGCGCAGGCACTCATCCTGATCTGGCCGCTGCGACGCATCGGCTTCAGCTTCCGGCCCCGGTTCGGCTGGCGGGGCGTGGGCCTGAGCATCGCCGGCCGGGTGGCGGGCTGGACGTTCGCCGCGGTGCTGGTCGGCCAGCTCGGGTACATCGCCGTCTCCCAGGTGGCCTCCACCGCGACCAGCGGCGCACAGGGCGACGTCTCGGCCTCGAATGCCGCGTACTCGGTGTCGTATCTGATCTTCATGCTCCCCCACTCCCTCATCGCGGTGTCGATCGCCACGGCGCTCTTCACCCCGATGAGCCGCAACGCCGCCGCCGGCGATGTGAGCGCGGTGCGCGGCAGCCTGACGATGGGCCTGCGCACGGTCGCGATCGTGAACTTCCTCGCCACCGCCTGCGTCCTGGTGCTGGCCCCGCAGATCGCCTACGTCGTCGCCGGCGGTTCCATCGCGCAGGCTGAGGCCATCGGCCACGTCCTGCAGGCGATGATCCTGGGCCTCGTGCCGTTCTCCAGCGCCTATCTGCTGCAGCGCGTCTACTACGCCTACGAGGACGCGCGGACGCCGTTCCTGGTGCAGCTGCCGCAGGTGGTCATCACCACGGCGCTCGTCCTGGCCTGCCTGGCGCTGCCGCGGGAGTGGACGGTGGCCGGCATTGGCGCATCCATGTCGCTGGGCTATGTCTTCGGCGCCACCGCCTCGGCGCTGCTGCTGCGCCGGCGCCTGGGCGGACTGGGACTGGCGGGCATCGCAGGCAACCACGCGCGGCTGGCGGTCGCGGCCGTCGGCGCGGCAGCCGCCGGCTGGGCGGTGAGCCTTCCGCTGGAGCCGATGCTGTTCGCCGGGCGCGCCGGTGCCCTGGGTTCCATCGCGATCATCGGCGCGGTGATGGCCCTGAGCTATCTGGTGCTGACCTGGCTGCTGCGGGTGGGCGAGCTGCGTGAGCTCGGCCGCGCCGTCGCCGCCCGTCTGCGCTGAGCGCGTTCCCGCAGGCCGGCCGCCTGAAACATCGCAGTTCCGTAGGGGTTTCGTTACCCGCCCGTGCCCCGGCTCAAAGGTTCTGCTCAGGCCCGTTCTTGTAAGGTTGGTGGTGCCGTCGACGCCGGTGAGGAGCATGGGCCGCGTACGAGGCGAGAGGCCGGTGCGGGCCGCAGCCCGGACGCCCGCGCCGACGGCGGCGTGAGGATTCCAAAGCGTTCGGAGGTTTCGGTGGGAAACAGCATCGTGCGTGGCGCAGTGATCGCCGCGCGGTATGTGGTTTCCGATCTGGAGCACCCCTGGATCCACGAGCGGCCCGAGCTGGGCACCGTGTGCACCGCCATCGACGCCATCCTGGACGAGCCCGTCACCGCGTACGTGGCTCCCACCGAGACCGCAGGGGACATGCTCGACGCCGCCCGGCGCGCAGCGCTGCTGAGCGACCCCCGGCTGCCGCGGATCCTCGATGTGGGCCGTGACGAGGCGGGCTGGGATTTCTGCGTCACCGAGAACACCGGCGGCGTGTGGCTGCGGACCATCCTGGAGCACGGGCCGCTGGAACCCGCGCAGGTGCGTGCCCTGGCCGGTGAGGTCGCCGATGTCCTGGCCGGCGCCGGCCGCCGCGGACTGCATCACCTCCGGCTCGGACCCGAATCCGTGCAGGTCGACAACGACGGCGGCGTGCACGTGCACGGGCTGGCGATCGACGCCGCGGTGGCCGACCACACGGCGACCACGCATCTGGACGCCATCAGCATGCCGCAGGCTCGCCGGGAAGACGCTCTCGCGCTGCTGGACCTGCTCTATCTGCTGAGCACGGCGCACTGGCCCGGGGAGCAAGCGCGTGAGGGCTTTCCCCCGGCGCCCCGGGCAGACGGGCGTCCGGTGCCGGTCACGGAGCTGAACGCCACGGCGGACGCGGATCTCTCCCGGCTGCTGGACGATGTGTTCGCCGGTCGTGAGCGTGGTCCGCAGTCGCCAGGTGAACTCGCGAAGTACCTCGGCGACTGGGACCGGGAGGAGCTGCGGGGCCTGGCGGGACGCACGCCACCGGCCACGAGCGCGCGCACCGCCGCGGAGGCGCCCGCGCCGCTGACCAAGCCCGGCCCGCCGGTGCCCGTCACCCCGGAGCCTCTGCCGGAGCCCCCGGCTGAGACCGCTGGGGCATCAACGGCATCGGCGACGCCGTGGCCTCCCACCGCAGGAGGCGATCGTCACCGGGCCACGCCCGCCCAGCTCCAGGCGGCAATGCGCCGCATCCGCCGCGAGCGGCCCGGCACCACGGGCCTGGCTGCCGGTTTGATGGAGTCTGATCCGGAAGACCCGCTGGCCGAGGTGCTCTCGATGCGTGCGGCGTCCACCTTCCCGGTGGATGCCGCGGCCCTGCGCGAGGCGGAGAAGCACACTCCGGCCTGGGAACCGGAGGAGCCTGCCGCGGAGTACCCGCTGGAGCCGGCACCCACCTGGGAGGACACGCAGCAGCTCACGGCGTCCGATGAGGCTGCCGGGCCGCTGGCGGACGAGTCCGAGGAGGAGGACGACAGTTCCTGGTTCCTGGGCGGCATGTTCACGACCGATGAGGAGCAGCGCCGGCAGGAGGCTGAGCGGGAACGCCGCGACGCCGAGGACCTGGCCCGGCTCCGCCGCGCGCTCGGAGAACGTTCCCGGCAGCGTGAGCACCGCGCGGGCGGGACCGGACGCGATATGTCCCCCGGCGCCCTGGCACCCTCTGCTCCGGCAGAGCCCCGCCCGCCGGCTGGGGCCGGCGACGGCCAGCAGACGGATCCGGCGCATGGCTCCGAGAGCGAGGAGTCTCCCGCCACCCAGGCACTGCCCATCATCGAGGCGCCCGCAGAGAATGCCGATGCAGCCGAGCCGGCCGGGCGGAGCGAGCTCCTCGGCGCAGCACCGCCGCCGCCCGGCGCCCCCGCATCACCAGCGCCCACGTCGCCTGCGCCCGATCCTGCCGGATCCGCTGCCGAGGACCACACCGGTGACGACGTCGCTGAGGGTGGTGGGGCCGTTCAGGCGGAGCACGGAGACGGCGAGGGCCCGTCGCCGGCGAGCGACGGCAGGGACGGCCGCACCCGCACACCGCTGAGCTTGAAAGGTGGCGAGGCTGCCCGGACGAAGCGAGCGCCCGCCCTGCGTCCCGGCCCGGAGAAGACCCCGCGCCCCGCCTCCCAGGGCGTGAAGGTCGCACCCGCGGCACCGGCGGCCACGGCTGCCACCGCCGCGGCGTCCACCGGCCCCGCCCCGGAGGATCAGGAGGAACGACGCCGCAGGATCGCCCTCATCCTTGCGGTGCTGGCGGCGGTCGTCATCGTGGCGGTCGTCGTGGGGCTGGTCCTGGTGAACCGGGACGGTGAGCAGTCCGCGCTGCCGCCGGCACCGACCGCGGAGACCGAGGAACCCCAGGGCGGCGAGGAAGAGGATGAGGAAGAGCCGGAACCCGAACTCGTGAACCCCGTGGTCATCGGCGCGGAGGACCTCGATCCGGAGGGCGACGGGGAGGAGAAGCCCGAGCTCGTGGACAATGTGCTGCCCGGCGTGAGCGGCGCGTGGATGACGGACACCTACAACTCCCCTGAGTTCGGCAATCTGAAGTCCGGTCTGGGTCTGCGCCTGGATCTGGAGGAGGAAGCCGATCTGGGTGTGGTGGAGCTCATCTCCTCCGCGGCCGGCGGAAGCTTCGAGATCCGCGCCGGCGATGACGATCCGGCACAGGCCGAGGTGCTGGCCACGGGAAGCTTCCCCTCGGGCACTGAGCGGATCGAACTCGACGAGACGGTCCGGACCGGGCACTTCTTCCTCTGGATCACCGAGCTTCCCGCCGACGGCGGGGGATATCGTGCCGTCATCGACGAGGTCTCCGCCGCAGCCGAATAGGACGGAGGAACCGCTCGTGGAGGGTATGGAGCGAGAGGCGGGTGCGAGCCGCGTACCTCCCGATCTCACGCCGCACGGTCAGGCAGACCCGGTAGCCTCAAGGAATAACGTTCCGGATCGGATGGTTCGAGAACACTGTAGACGCGGTATCGAGGAGAAGGAACGGTCCATGACAGCAAGGGAACTCGTCATCGTCGGCTCTGGGCCGGCCGGCTACACGGCGGCGATCTACGCTGCCCGTGCCAATCTCAATCCGCTCGTGATCGCCGGGTCCGTCACCGCTGGTGGCGAACTGATGAACACCACCGAGGTGGAGAACTTCCCGGGCTTCCCGGAGGGCATCCAGGGACCGGACCTGATGGAGAACATGCGCGCCCAGGCCGAACGGTTAGGGGCGGAGATCGTGTACGACGATGTCACCTCGCTTGAGCTCAGCGGCGAACTCAAGCACGTGGAGACCGCGCTGGGCACCTCGGTCGACGCCAAGGCCGTCATCCTGGCGACCGGCTCCGCGTACCGCGTGCTCGGCTTGGATAACGAGTCCACGCTCTCCGGCCGCGGCGTGAGCTGGTGCGCCACCTGCGACGGCTTCTTCTTCAAGGACCAGCACATCGCGGTGGTCGGCGGAGGCGACTCCGCCCTGGAGGAGGCCACCTTCCTGACCCGCTTCGCCGCCAAGGTCACCGTGGTGCACCGGCGCCAGGAACTCCGGGCCTCAGCTGCGCTGCAGGATCGTGCCAAGGCGGACCCGAAACTCGAGTTCCTGTTCGATCACGAGGTCGCCGCCATTCACGGCGAGGACAAGCTCAGCGGCCTCACGGTTCGCAACACCGTGACCGGGGAGCAGAGCGAGCTGCCGGTGACCGGCCTGTTCGTCGCGATCGGCTCCGATCCACGCACCTCGCTGTTCTCCGATCAGCTCGAGATGCGAGCCGATGGCTACCTCGCCGTCGATGGCCGGTCCTCCCGCACGAGCCTTCCGGGTGTCTTCGCCGCCGGCGATGTCATCGATCCCGTCTATCGCCAGGCCGTCACCGCCGCCGGTTCCGGATGCGCGGCCGCCCTGGACGCCGAGCACTACCTCGCCAGCCTCGCCACTGCGGCGAAGGCCGGCGCGCCCGGCAGCACCGTGGCCGCGCAGAGCTGAACCAACAACCCAAGGAGACACCATGTCACAGGAAGTCACCGACAGCACCTTCAAGGCGGAGGTCCTGGACTCCGAGCAGCCCGTCCTCGTGGATTTCTGGGCTCCCTGGTGCGGCCCGTGCCGCCAGGTCTCGCCCATCGTGGAGGAGATCGGCGAGGAGTACGCCGGAAAGCTCAAGGTCGTGAAGGTCAACACCGACAACAACATGGAGACGGCTGCCAGCTACGGCATCACGTCCATCCCAGCGCTGTACTTCTTCAAGGGCGGTGAGGTCGTCAAGAGCGTGATCGGGGCACGGCCCAAGCCCGCACTGGTGCAGGAGGTCGAAGAGGTTCTGGCCTGATCCGTCGTTGTGTAGGGTGGTGGTCCGGCCCCGGGCTCGTGTACCGGGGCCGGACCGCTATCCGGTAAGGCGATCACTATGACCGAGAGCTCATTCCCGCACCATCTCACGGTGGGCGACTCACACCCGCGCCTGCCCGTGCTGAAGGACCAGCTGCGGCGGGCCGGCTACGACATCCCGGCCGCCGAAGACGAGACCGTATTCGATCGTAGGTTCTATTCCGTGCTACGGCAGTTCCAGCAGCAGCGAGGACTGCTCGCCGATGGCGTGCTGGGCCCCGAGACGCTCATGCACATCGAGTACTCCCGCTACCGTCTGGGCGACCGCGTGCTGCGCTTCGATCCGGTACGCCCGCTCCGCGGGGACGATGTCGCCGAGCTGCAGGCGCGGCTCCGGCGCCTGGGCATGTATCCGCATGTCATCGACAGCGTATTCGGTGACGGGACGGATGCGGCGCTGCGCGAGTTGCAGCGCGATCTGGGGCTCCAGGCTGATGGCGTCTGTGGCCCCGCGACGCTGCGCGGCTTCGCGCAGATCAGCAAGGACGTCGGGGGCGGCAATCTTTTCGCGCTCAGTGAGAAGGCACGCGTCAGCCGCGCCGGGAGTTCCCTGGCCGGCAAACGGGTGTTCCTCGAGGCGGACATGCTCGGCACCTCGGGGCCTCGGCCTGATTCGCCGGCGCTGGACATCGCCCGTCGGCTGGATCGCAGATTCTCTGCCATCGGCACGACATGCATCCTCCGGGACGTCGGCCAGACGGACCCTCGTCTTCCCGACAAGCTCGGCGCCGATGTGGTGATCTCGATCAGCACGGATCGCAACGCATCTCCCCACGCGTCGGGCCTGGCGACGTTCTACTATGGCAGCGCCGACGACGCGCCGGACGTCAGCCCGGTGGGCGCGGCTCTTGCCGAGACGATCCACCGCGAGATCCTCGCCCGCACCGACCTGCACGACTGCTGGTCCCATGCACGCACCTGGGAGTCCCTGCGCGAGTTGTCCACCCCCAAGGTGCACGTGGTCGCGGGGTACGAGACCAGTGCGTACGACTCCCGGCGGCTCGGCAACCCCGCATTCCGCGATGTGGTGGCCGAGGCGATCCTGGTTGGCGTACAGCGGCTCTACCTTCCGGACCACGCGGAGCCGCAGACCGGTGTGATGAGCATCGACCACATCATGGCCTCCCGTCAGGTGTCCTGAAAGCCGCCTCGCGGTCCTCTCCATCCTGTCTATGCGGACCGCACCATCATGAGTCCCCTGAACGCCGCATGCTCGCGCTACCGTCGTACCACGATCGCTCACGCCCTGCGCTCGCGCCGCCTGGTCCCGGGCGCCGCTCCTTCGCCCGGGTACTGCCCCGCGCATGTGCACTTTTCGCATGACGTTTCTCGTTCCGTGCGGCCACGTGTTGCGCTCACGCACGCTTCTGGCCCGTCGTTGAGTCGTTAACCGGCCACGCTCACTCAGCCTGCGCCTGGCATGGTCGATCGTTCACGCGCGGCATTCCCGTGCCGGAGCGGGACTCCTTCAGACCACGAAAGCCGGCTGTCGTGGAGCCACAGCCATCTCTCTCGTTTCACGTGAAACAGCCCGTCCCGCCCTAAGACCCCATGCCGTGCTCCCCGTGCTCCCTGCGCCCGATGGGCACGCAGGAGCTACACAGCACTGCGGTCCTTCAGAGTCGCCACCGTCCACCATCGAGAAGCGTGGCTCCATTAGCCACCGTTTCACGTGAAACACCTCCGTCGGTAGGCGAGCATCAACGGGAGGGGCCTGCAATCCGTGCCTCTACCCTCCGCACCGGCCGGGCCCGTTGCCGCGAGCACGCATTCAGGCAGGCCAGGTACCGCGCGTCTCAGCTGAAGGCGACCATGCACGAACGGCAGACCTAGCCCCAGCATGTGAGTCCCAGGGCCCCTACCACATCATCACTGCCAGCGTCACTGAGCGCGCCCGATCGGCGCCATATAGGCGAGCGACAAAGTGCTGTGCATGCAGAGATGCGTTGTTCTGCGTGACCGGCAGGCACGTGGCACATGTTTCATGCGGCCGCAGTTCCGACCCGATCCTCCGGACGGACCCGCGATGTGAATGGAGGTTTCACGTGAAACGGGCGGGGCGTTCCTCTTGCGCCCGGTGTCTTCTTCTCAACCCGTGCCTCCCTCGCCTCGGATCCTCTCGCGCGCCCCAGCGCCCCACCCAGTCCCTGGTCTAGCCCACGGCAGTTGCATCCCCACGTCCGGCGTCCGCCTACGTCCTATATGCGTAGACCCAAGCAGCGCCAAGTCACCGCCCCATGCCAGATCATCCGCACCTACGCCCGACCGCAAACACGTTCTCGGCGACAGCGTTTCCCAGGGAGCGACGGCTTCGCACTGCCGCGGTACAGCGGTCTGCGGTCGCGGTGGCAGTGTATCGCCCGCAGCGAACGTTTCACGTGAAACGCCGGGGGACCCCGCCCATGGTGGGGTCCCCCTTCAACGCCCCGGCATGTACTTACTCCAGGCCCAGTTCTCCCAGTACCCGGCGGAGATCATCCACGCTGGCGAACTCAACGCTGAGCTTGCCTTTACGTTTACCCATGCTGATACTCACCCGTGTATCCAGCTTGTCCCCGATCTTCGTCGCAAGCGCATCCAGCTCGGGGTTCGAAACACGCTGCGTCCGCTTCCGCTCCGGCGCATCGTCATCGCGGTTAAGCAGGGCGACAGCTTCTTCCGTCGCACGAACGGACAGGCCCTCCGCCACGATGCGCTGTGCCAGCACCTCAGTCTTCGAAGCGTCCTGCAAGCCGAGCAAAGCCCGCGCATGCCCGGAGGATAGCACGCCTGCTGCAACCCGGCGCTGCACGAGCGGCGGCAACTTCAGCAACCTCAGGGTGTTGCTGATCTGCGGACGCGAACGACCGATCCTTGCTGACAGTTCCTCTTGGGTGCACTCGAAGTCATTGAGGAGCTGCTGGTATGCGGCAGCCTCCTCCAGCGGATTCAAGTCCACCCTGTGCAGGTTCTCCAGCAACGCGTCGCGAAGGAGGTCCTCCTCTTGGGTCTGCTTTACGATGGCCGGGATCGTTGCCTTCCCAGCGAGCTTGGACGCGCGGTAGCGCCGTTCGCCCATGATCAGGGCGTAGCGTGGCGAAGTCTCACGCACCGCGCGCACGACCACCGGCTGAAGAACGCCGATTTCGCGGATCGAGTGCGCCAGCTCGTCCAGAGCGTCTTCATCGAATACATCGCGGGGCTGACGCGGATTCGGCTCGATGTCACTGAGCTCGATCTCACCGAAGTAGACGCCCTCGACGCTGAGGAGCCCTTCGACTTCTGTCGTTTCACGTGAAACGGCGACTGAAGCCTCGGCCGACGACTCCTTCGGCGCACGGGGAGCGGCCGCCTTCTTTGCGACCGATCCGCCAGAGCGCCCCCCGGTTGCGCGATTGGTCCCGGAGGCCGTCCGTGAGCCCTTCCTCGCCGGAGTCTTCGATGTCGAGCTACCCGCACCGGCGTCGGCGGACTTGGCTGCAGTGCCGCCTGTGGCATCGGCACCGGGGGCTTTGCTCCGGGTCGGGGCAGCTTTGCGCTGAGTCTTTCTGTTCCGGACATTCGCGCGCATGCTCTGTGCAGGGTCTTTGGACTCCACAGAGCGGCTGCTGCCTTCTTCCTGCGCAGGGAAGAAAACATCCACAGGCCTCTGGGCCTCCACCGAGTTCGGGATCAGTGCGCCGAGGCCGCGTCCAAGCCCCTTTTTCTTCTCAGTCATCGAACCGCCCTCTCCGCGATTTCCTCAGCTGCTTCCCGGTACGACAACGCTCCACTTGAGTTCGTGTCATAAGTGATGACTGTTTGCCCGTAGCTCGGTGCCTCAGAAACACGGACCGAACGAGGGATCGTGCTCTCCAGGACCTGCTTGGGGAAGTGCGCGCGCACATCATCCGCGACCTGAGCACTCAGGTTCGTGCGCCTGTCGTACATCGTGAGCAGAATCGTCGAGATCGACAGCTCAGGATTGAGATGCTTCTGGATCAGCTGGATCGAGTTCAGCAGCTGGCTCAGACCTTCGAGCGCGTAGTACTCGCACTGGATCGGGATCAGCACCTCGCTCGCCGCGACGAAAGCATTGACGGTCAGCAGACCGAGGCTAGGCGGGCAATCGATGAAGACATAATCGACACGACGGCCGGCGGCCGCTTCCTCTTTGAGGTAAGCGTCCAAGGCGGTCTTGAGCCGCTGCTCGCGTGCCACCAGGGAGACAAGTTCGATCTCCGCGCCGGCGAGGTCGATCGTGGCCGGCGCGCAGCGCAGGTTCTCGATATCCGGGCACTCCTGCACGATGGACGAGAACGGCTCTCCGCCGATCACCACGTCATAAACGGAATTGACATCCTGTGTATGCGGGATCGACAGCGCCGTACTGGCGTTTCCCTGCGGGTCGATATCCACCACTAGAACGCTCAGTCCCTGGAACGCCATCGCCGCTGCCAGGTTCACCGTCGTCGTGGTCTTACCGACGCCGCCCTTCTGGTTCGCCACCGTGAAGACCCTGGTCTGCGGGGGCTTGGGGAAGGTACGTCCGCGAAGACGTGCCGCTCGGGTCTGATCGCGGGCGAGCTCGGCGCCCAGGGGCGTCGAGTCATCCATCAGGGGCATACTGGTCTCCGATGAGAGGGGAATCTACTACCCCACTAGCTTAGCGCTTGGAGCCCGCACGGGGACCGCCGTAAGCCGGTGACGCACATGCATGTTTCACGTGAAACGCAGTCAGATAATCTTCCGTCGAGAATTCTCAGCGCCGCGTCGCCACGACGACGCGGCTTGGCTCTGCCAGGACGGCAGCGCCCACTGTGACGACTCTTGCACCGTCCAGCCGCAGCCTTCGCAGTGTCTTCCCGGCCTTCTCGATCTCGTCCTCCGCACTGCGGCCCTTCATCGCGAGCATCCGCCCGCCGGGGCTCAGCAGCGGCGCCGTCCACGGCACCAGGCCGGAAAGCGCCTTCACCGCGCGTGAGGTGACGGCGGAGAAGATCTCCTCGTCCACAAGATCTTCAGCGCGTGCGCGCACCACGCGAACGTTGTCGACGCCGAGATCATCGCAGACCATCTCCAGCCACTCGACCCGCCGCTCCAGCGGCTCGATCAGGGTGATGGACACATCCGGACGAGCGATGGCAAGCACCAGGCCGGGAAGGCCGGCCCCGCTGCCCAGGTCCGCGACCGGCCCCTGCTCACCCTCCGGGTCGAAGAGTTCACCCACGGCCGCGCAGTTCAGCACGTGCCTGGTCCAGATCCGGGGCAGCTCCCTGGGGCCGATTAGGCCCCAGCTCACGCCCGTAGTGCTCAGGTGCCCGACGTACTGCTCGATACGAGCCCGCCGGCTTCCGGCAGCACCGAAATAAGCGGCCACGGCACGCTCCGGAGCCGGCTCTCGCTGCACCGTCGTATCAGCGGAGGCGCCTGTCTCATATTCCGATACGCCTGTCTCGGAATATGGTCGCCCAGGAGTTGTCATGGGCGTATCAGTCGTCCTTCGGCCGGATCACCACGTGACGATCCCCGCCAGCGCCCTCGGACTCGCTGTACAGGCCAGCCGCAGAGACCTCGTCGTGCACGACCTTGCGCTCGAAGGAGTTCATCGGCGGCAGTGCGATCTGCTCGCCTGTCTCCTTCACCTCGTCGATCGCGGCGAGCGCCTGCTTCTTCAGCGAATCGCGGCGCTGCTCCCGGTGCCCGGCGATGTCCAGCATCAGCAAAGACCGTTCGCCCGTGGAACTCTGAACGGCCAGCCGGGTCAGATCCTGCAGTGCCGAGAGCACCTCGCCATCGCGTCCGATCAGGCGCCGCAGGCGCGAGTCCGCGTCCTCGGCGACGATCGCCACATGAGGCCGCCCGCCGACCACGTCGATGTCGATATCGCCGTCGAGATCGGCGATGTCCAGGAACTCCTCCAGGTAGTCGGCAGCGATCTCCCCCTCGTCCTCGAGGGTCGGGGCCGACTCCGCCGGCTCCGTCGAGTCGGCGGTCACCGTGTCGACCGTGTCCGGCTGGGACTCCTCGGGAGCCTGGGTGTCCACGTTCTCGCTCATATCCACTTCCTCTAAGACTTCTTCTTGCCCGACTGCTTCTTCGCCTGCTTCTTCGCGCGATCCTTGCTCACGGGCTGCTGGCGCTGTCCCTTCGGCGTTTCCTCGGGCTTCTCCTCATCCAGCGGCTTGGCGCCGGGAAGCGGGGGCTTGCCCTTCTTCGCGCGGCGCTCCATGAGCGCCTTCTCCGCGGGGCTACCGGGAGCGGGCATCTGCCGGATGACGTAGAACTGCTGGACCATCGTCCACAGATTCGAGACCAACCAGTACAGCAGCAGGGAGACGGGGAAGAACACGCCGCCCACGGCGAACACCACCGGCATCAGGTACAGCAGCATCTTCTGCTGTTGCATGAACGGGTTGTTCATGGCCGCCTCGGACATGTTCTTGGCCATGATCTGCTTCTGCGTGATGAACATGGTGGCGCCCATCAGCACGATCAGGACGGCCGTGAACACCTTCACCCACATATCGCCTTCGAGGAAGGTGATGTGCAGCGGGATGCCGAAGATCTCCGAGTTGATCAGCTGACCGGCCAGTTCTGCGTTGTACCCGCCGATGGGTTCCCGCACGCCGCGGGCCACATCCTCGGAGTTGAACAGCACGCGGTACAGCGAGAAGAAGATCGGCAGCTGCACCAGCATGGGCAGACAGGAGGACAGCGGGTTCGTGCCATGCTTCTTGAACAGCGCCTGCTGCTCCTCCGCCATCGCCTGGCGGGAGAACTGGTCCTTCTTGCCCTTGTACTTGGCCTGCAAGCGCTGCAGATCCGGCTGGATGAGCTGCATCTTCCGCTGTGAACGGATCTGCTTGACGAAGAGCGGGATCAGCGCGGTGCGGACCACCATGGTCAGGCACGTGATCGCCAGTACCCAGGTCCAACCGCTGACGGGATCCATGCCGAGCCACTCGAACAGCTGGTGGAAGAGCACGAGGATCCAGGCCACCACCCATTTGATGGGCGTGAGGATCGTGTCTATCCAGTCCATCTGGTGTCTTCTCCTTCGTCAGCCTGCGGCGATCTGCGCCCAAGACACTGTTTCACATTCTGCCATTCCGGTGAGGACCCTTCTCAGCTGCCCTCAGTCGTCCCCGGGCCCTGGAGCGCCGCGAAGCATCTTCGAGCGCTGGTCCAGCACCGAGCCGGGCACATAGTCCACTCCGCCGCTGCTCCACGGATTGCATCGCAGCAAGCGCCATGCGGTGCGCATCGTCCCGCGGAGGAGACCTTCATGCTCGAACGCATCGAGCGCGTACTGCGAACAGCTCGGGTAGTACTTGCACACCGGGCCGTAAGTTCTCGAGACCGTCGCCCGGTACGCCCGCATGAACCAGACCGCGGGCATCCGGGGCCCGATCCGCAGCAGGTACCCGAGCCGGGTCATCGTCCCGGCCGAGGGCCCCGGCGCCGGTGGCAGCGAGCTGGGCAGGCGGTCGCTCATCGTTCCGTCCGTCTCAGCGCTTTCTCGATGCTTCGCTGCAGATCCCGGAAGTCCGCCGAGGCGCTGGCGGGCAACGCGCGGACGACGATGTCGGTGCCCTCCGGAAGCCGGCGAAGCTCCTGGTGCATGATGGCCCGCAACCGGCGCTTGACGCGATTGCGGGTCACCGCGTTGCCGACAGCTCTGGAAACGACGAATCCCACACGAGGCGCGTGGGATTCATCGACCGGGCGTTCCGCGCGGTACAGCACCAGGAAGCGTCCACCGGAACGGCGACCCGTGCGGGTCGTCCGGCTGAAATCCGCCGGACGGCGCAATCTGTGCTCCCGCGCGAGCACGCCTCTCCTTTGCCGGGAACCGTCAGATCAGGCGGAGAGGGCCGAGCGGCCCTTGCGGCGGCGCGCAGCCAGGATGGCACGGCCGGAACGGGTGCGCATACGCAGCCGGAAGCCATGGGTCTTGGCGCGCTTCCGGGTGTTCGGCTGGAAAGTGTGCTTGCTCACGTGTCAACTCCACTCTTGCGGGATCTAAGGCAACATCTCTTGAGCCTGTGTCCGAAGGACCCCTTGATACAGCAGGGCTGATACAACAGAGCCAACGTAAGCGCAGCGGTGAGCACTCATGAAGGGAAGACCCTGACGCCTTGAGAGCGTTCTTCGCCCCATCGTCCTTTGCACAGACCCATCCAATTTACGGGTCTCCACAGGGGCCGGTCAAATGCATGCGAAGCACGGCCGGAGTGTGCACAATGGACATCCACATAGTTTTCCACAACGGTGGATAGCGCGCTTCCCCGGCTGTGCCGCTGTCCACGGGTGTGGAAAACTCTGTAGACAGTGCCCGCGCACCTGCCCGCGATCCACATGAAGGAAGTCACGTGCCCCTAGAGTCACCCACCCCGCCGGGAGACGACACCTCGAAGCTCGACGGCGCATGGCGCCAGGTCATCGCGAACCTCTTCGCAGACTCGAGCATCAGCCCACGTCAGAAGGGAACTCTGCGCCTCGCTGCGCCGCGTGCCCTGGTGGGCTCGGAGATGGTCGTCATGGTGACCAAGGACGACGTCACGAAGCGGCAGCTCGAGGGCCCCCTGCGGGACCGCCTGGCAGCCGAGTTCTCGGAAGCGCTGGGCTTTCCCGTGGCTTTCGCCTTCGCTGTGGATCCCGCCCTGGAGGTGGAGCTTCCCGAAGAGCCCGCCGCCTCTGCCGCGCCGCCGTCGCCCACAGGCAGCAGCCAGGTTTCCTCAGCTTCTGCACAGGCACACCCACAGCCCAGCCCATACGGACCCGAGGAGCACGCCCCCGAAACGCCCGCCGATCTGCCGGTCTCGCGGATCTCGCCGCCAGAGGGCCTGCCTCAGCAGTCCGAGGACGCTGCTTTCGCCGCGGCTCCGCCGGACACCAGCGGCCTGATGGGCCGGCAGGGCGCGTCCTCCGCCGGGCAGCAGGTGTCCCACCGGATGCCGGCCAAGGAGGCTCAGGACGGCGATCCGCTCGCCGAGCTCAATCCGAAGTACACCTTCGAGACATTCGTCATCGGCGCATCCAACCGGTTCCCGAACGCTGCCGCGGTCGCAGTCGCCGAGGCACCGGCGAAGGCCTACAACCCGCTGTTCATCTACGGCGAATCAGGACTCGGCAAGACCCACCTGCTGCACGCCATCGGGCACTACGCCAGCGTGCTCTACCCGGGCATCCGGGTGAAGTACGTCTCCAGCGAGGAGTTCGTCAACGACTTCATCAACTCGATCGGCAACAGCACCACCTCCAATCAGCTGCGCCCCTCGTTCCAGCGGCGGTACCGGGAGGTCGACATCCTGCTGATCGACGACATCCAGTTCCTGCAGGGCAAGGACGCGACCGTCGAGGAGTTCTTCCACACCTTCAACGCGCTGCACAACGAGCAGAAGCAAGTGGTCATCACCTCGGATCTGCCGCCCAAGCAGCTGCAGGGGTTCGAGGAGCGGCTGAGGTCACGATTCGAGTGGGGCCTGCTCGCCGATGTCCAGCCGCCGGACCTCGAGACGCGCATCGCCATCCTCCGGCGCAAAGCGCAGGCGGAGCAGCTGGATGTGCCCGGCGACGTCCTGGAATACATCGCCAGCCGCATCTCCTCGAACATCCGCGAGCTGGAAGGGGCCCTCATCCGGGTGACGGCGTTCGCCAATCTGAACCGGCAGCCGGTCGACCTGACCATCGCCCAGACCGTGCTCAAGGACTTCATCACGGAGGAAGAGGCGCCGGAGATCACGGCGAGCACGATCATCATGATGACCGCGAACTACTTCAATCTCTCCTACGACGACCTGTGCGGAACCTCGCGGTCCCGGACGCTGACGACAGCGCGGCAGATCGCCATGTACCTGTGCCGCGAACTCACGGACCTCTCCCTGCCGAAGATCGGCCAGGAGTTCGGCGGCCGGGACCACACCACCGTCATGCACGCCAATAAGAAGATCCGCACGCAGATGGCCGAGCGGCGAACCACCTACACGCAGGTCACTGAGCTCACAAACCGCATCAAACAGCAGCACAAGATATGAAACGGCACATTCACAGCTGTGGAAAACTCTGTGGGAATGTCAGTCCAGGCTGGGTATCCGACCGTGGACAGCCTGCGAGCAGTCGTGGACCGCTGTGCACTCCCTGACCCGGCGCCCACAGCCGTCCACCGGTGATGCGGACGCTCTCCACATAGTTCCCCCATCCTGGCGAGAGCCGCTCGAGCGCGTCCGGACTGGCATCGGCGGGGTTCGTCCACACCATCCACAGCGCCTACTAAGACTGCGAGATCCATCTAGATGTAAGAGGGCCGGCGAACAGTCAGGGCGTGCGGGAAGCAAGGGTCCGGCGGAGGTTCCGAGAAGCTCTATGACAGCCCCGGAGGACGCCAATACCACTTCCCGGCACGAACTTGGAGCAGCGACACTCGCGCGGTAGTGTCATTCGGTAACCGTCCACCGCATCGGCTCGAGCCCCATGGAGGAAGAGCGTGACGTCGTCAGAACAAGAAGCCTCCCAGTCCCTCGGCGACTCGCTCCGGGTCAAGGTGGACCGCGACGTGCTGGCCGAGGCTGTCTCCTGGGTCGCCCGGTCCCTGCCACAGCGGCCGGCCACCCCGGTCCTGACCGGCATCCTGCTGGAAGCCCATGCCAACGGTGAACTCAAGCTCGCGGCCTTCGACTATGAGGTCTCCGCGCGGGTGACCGTGAGCGCAGAGGTCGAGCAGGCCGGGCGCATCCTGGTCTCCGGCAAGCTGCTGGCCGATATCACCAAGGCGATGCCTGCCAAGCCTGTGCTGCTGGCCACCGAGGCGCAGAAGCTCGATGTCTCCGGCGGCTCGAGCCGTTTCTCCCTGGCGACGATGCCAGTGGACACGTACCCTGAACTTCCGCAGCTGCCCGAGACCGTCGGCGTTGCCGCCGGCAGCAGCTTCCAGGAAGCCGTTTCCCAGGTCACCATTGCCACCAGCAAAGACGACACGCTGCCCATCCTCTCCGGCGTGCGAGTGGAGATCGAGGGCGAGAACATCACGCTGCTGGCCACCGACCGGTACCGGCTCGCGGTCCGCGAGTTCACCTGGCGTCCCAGCCGGCCGGATTTCTCCGCCGTGGCCCTGGTGCGGGGCCGGACCCTCTCGGAGGTGTCCAAGACGCTCGGCGGTGAGGTCGAGGTCTCCCTGAGCTCTCACGAGCAGAAGGGCCTGATCGCGTTCTCCTCCGGCGGGCGGGTGTCGACCTCGCTGCTGGTCGAGGGCGAGTACCCCAAGGTCCGCTCGCTGTTCCCCCAGCAGGTGCCCATCACTGCCGTGGTGGACCGCGCCTCGCTGCTGGAAGCCGTGCGACGGGTAGCACTCGTGGCGGAGCGGAACACGCCGATCCGGTTCATCTTCACCGAGGGCGATCTGACCCTGCAGGCCGGCACCGGCGACGACGCCCAGGCCTCCGAGGCCCTGCCGGCGGACCTGCGCGGCGAGGCCATCACCGTCGGATTCAACCCCGGCTACATCATCGAAGGCCTCTCGGCGATCGACAAGCCGTTCGTGCGGTTCTCCTTCACCCAGCAGATGAAGCCGGTGGTCATCGGCGGGCAGCCGGAGCAGACGGGCGATGAAGACCTCTCCTACCGCTACCTGCTGATGCCTATCCGCATCTGATGTACGTCGGCCGTCTGTCCCTGCAGTCGTTCCGCTCCTATCCGAACCTGGACATGGCGCTCGAGCCGGGGATCACCACCCTGGTGGCCCCCAACGGGGTCGGCAAGACGAATCTGATCGAAGCGATCGGCTACCTCTCGGTCTTAGGCTCCCACCGGGTCTCCTCGGATGCCCCGCTCATCACGGTAGGCAAGGAGACCGCGCTGGTACGCGCCCAGGTGCTCCGGGCTTCGCGGCAAGCGGTCCTTGAGGTGTCCATCAATGCCAAGGGCGCCAACAAGGCACGGATCAACCGGGTCGAAGCCCGGCCGCGGGAGCTGCTGGGCCTGTTGAGCACCGTGATCTTCGCGCCCGAGGACCTGAGCATCGTCAAGGGCGACCCCGGCGAGCGGCGTCGGTTCCTGGACGGCCTGCTGGTCAGCCGCCGACCGCGGCTGGCCGGGGTGATGCGGGACTACGAGAAGGCCCTCAGGCAGCGCAATGCGCTGCTGAAGTCCGCCCGGGGACAGCGCTGGACGGACACGCACGAAACCACGCTCTCGGTCTGGGACGACACCCTGGCCAGGGCCGGAGGGCAGATCATCGCGTCCCGGCTGGCGCTCATCGAGGAACTGACCGCACCGTTGCGCGAAGCTTACGGACAGATCTCCGGCGCCTCCCAGGAACATCGGCGGGGCATCGCGATGTCCTACTCCTCACCGGTTGCCGATGCCGCCGGCGGTGTGTCCGCCCGAGGTACCGGACTCCCGGACGTCACTGCCGGAGCCGGTGCGGGTCCCGCGACCGGATCCGCCGCGGAAGCGCCCAGTGAGCAGCCCGCCGTGCCGGATACCGCGCAGGCCGCGGAGGCGCGCACCTCACCGGGCGGCGCCCGTAATGCCGCACAGGAACTGGCTGAGGCACTCAAAGCGGAGTATGCGAGGCTGCGCCGGGCCGAGCGCGAACGCGGGCTCACGCTGGCCGGGCCGCACCGGGACGACGTCGACCTGCGCGTGGGCGAGACGCCGGTGAAGGGGTTCGCCTCACACGGTGAATCCTGGTCCTTCGCGCTCGGACTGAAACTCGCCGCCTGGGAACTGCACAAGGCCGACTCGCCCGACCCGCATGACTGGCCGGTGCTGATCCTCGACGACGTCTTCGCCGAGCTGGACCGGCATCGGCGCGCCCGCTTGGCGGCCCTGGTCGCCGATGCCGAGCAGCTCCTGATCACCGCGGCCGTGGAGGAGGATCTGCCGGAGGAACTGGGCGGCCGGCGGGTGCAGGTGATTCCCGGCGGGGTCGCCGATGCCTGAGGACGCCATGGAAGGGACGGAAAGATCCTGGTCACCGGAGGACTCGGTGCTTCCGGCGCTGGCGCTCGAGCGCGCCCGACGGATGGCGGCGCAGTTCGGGGAGCCCGACACCCGCAGTTACCGGCGAACCACCCGCAAGCCGCCGGTCGCGGTGCACTCCTCCGCCGGCGCGCACAGCCGGGACCCGGCGCTGCTGGGCGGTGTGCTGAACGGCATCGTGCGCAGATCCGGGTGGAAGACCTCCCTGACGGTGGGTGCGCTGATGGGACGGTGGGGTGAGATCGTCGGGCCGCAGATTGCCGATCACTGCACACCGGAGACGTTCGACCGCCCGACGCTCGTGCTGCGTGCCTCCTCCACCGCCTGGGCCAAGGAGCTCGAGACGTTCGTGCCTCAGATCAAGCAGCGGCTGGCCGAGGAACTGGGTCCCGGTGTGGTGGACCACATCCGGGTGCTGGGACCGCATCAGCGGAGCTGGCGGAAGGGCCGGCTGCGCGCACCGGGGATGCGAGGCCCCCGGGACACCTATGGGTGAATCGTCCAGACGGCGCTGAGATCGATTCGACCCCGGGTTCGTGCATCCCCTCATGGCCGCGACCCGGAAATCTCGCCCTGGGCGCTCACACGGCCTCTCATGGCGGTTCGCGGGCCACCAGAACCCGCGCGAGAAGGTAAGATGGTGGAGAACAAGGAGAACTGCTCAAGGAGACTCGATGGCCACCGATGGCAATGCCAACTACGAAGCGAGTGACATCACCGTCCTCGAGGGACTCGAAGCGGTTCGCAAGCGCCCTGGCATGTACATCGGTTCCACCAGTGAACGCGGCCTCCACCATCTCGTCTACGAGATCGTGGACAACTCCGTCGACGAGGCGCTGGCCGGCTACTGCGACACGATCGAGGTGACGCTGCTGGCCGACGGCGGCGTCCGCGTGATCGACAACGGCCGCGGCATCCCGGTGGCTATTCACCCCACCGAAGGCCTGCCCACGGTGCAGGTGGTCCTGACCATCCTGCATGCCGGCGGAAAGTTCGGCGGCGGCGGGTACGCCGTGTCCGGCGGCCTGCACGGCGTGGGCTCGTCCGTAGTGAACGCGCTCTCGCGCGCCCTCGACGTCGAGGTGCACCGCGAGGGGCACGTGTGGCGGCAGAGCTACCGGCAAGGCGCCCCCACCGGGGAGCTGGAGAAGGGCGAGACCACCGAGCGCACCGGCACCACGGTGACGTTCTGGCCGGACCCGGAGATCTTCGAGACGATCGTCTTCGACTTCGAGACGCTGCGCGCTCGCTTCCAGCAGATGGCGTTCCTGAACAAGGGCCTCACGCTCTCCCTCACCGACGAGCGGGTCTCCGAGTCCGCCGACATCGACACCGAACTGGTGACCGACATCGCCGACGAGGCCGATCCGAGCAAGCCGCGGTCCGTCACCTACCGCTACGACCAGGGTCTGCTGGACTACGTGGCGTACTTGAACTCCACGCGCAAGGCGACGCACATCCACGAGGACATCATCGCCTTCGAGTCCGAGGACACCGAGCAGCAGATCGCGCTCGAGGTGGCCATGCAGTGGACCGAGTCGTACGCCGAGTCGGTGCACACCTATGCGAACACCATCAACACGCATGAGGGCGGCACGCACGAGGAGGGCTTCCGCACCGCGCTGACCAATCTCATCAACGGGTACGCCCGCGAGCAGAAGCTGCTCAAGGACAAGGACCCCAACCTCACCGGCGAGGACATCCGCGAGGGCCTCACCGCGGTGATCAGCGTGAAGCTCGGCGAACCGCAGTTCGAGGGACAGACCAAGACCAAGCTGGGCAACTCCGAGGCGCGCGGGTTCGTCCAGCGCATCGTCCGTGATGAGCTCGGGCACTGGATGGAGGCCAACCCGAACCAGGCCAAGGACGTCGTCCGCAAGGCGATCCAGGCCTCCCAGGCGCGACTCGCCGCCCGTAAGGCCCGTGAGGCGACGCGCCGTAAGGGCCTGCTGGAGAGCTCGGGCATGCCGGGCAAGCTGCGCGACTGCCAGTCGAAGGATCCGGCGCTCAGCGAGATCTTCATCGTCGAGGGCGACTCCGCCGGCGGTTCGGCGATGGCAGGCCGCGACGCGATCACCCAGGCCATCATGCCGATCCGCGGCAAGATCCTGAACGTGGAGAAGGCCCGCCTGGACCGTGCCCTGGCGAACCAGGAGGTCCAGGCGCTCATCACGGCGTTCGGCACCGGCATCGGCGACGAATTCGACCTGAGCAGGCTGCGGTACCACAAGATCGTGCTGATGGCCGACGCCGATGTGGACGGCCAGCACATCGCGACCCTGCTGCTGACGCTGATCTTCCGCTATATGCGGCCGCTGATCGAGCACGGCTACGTCTACCTGGCGACGCCGCCGCTGTACCGGATCAAGTGGACGAACGAACCGCACGAGTTCGCCTACTCCGACCGTGAGCGGGACGCACTGCTCAAGGCCGGCCGCGAGGCGGGCAAGCGGCTGCCCAAGGAGCTGGCGATCCAGCGCTACAAGGGCCTGGGCGAGATGAACTACCAGGAGCTCTGGGACACCACCATGGATCCGGAGAAGCGCCTGTTCAAGCAGGTGACGCTGGAGGACGCCATCCAGGCGGATGAGATCTTCAGCGTGCTGATGGGCGAGGATGTCGAGTCCCGCCGCAAGTTCATCCAGGAGAACGCCAAGGACGTCCGGTTCCTGGACATCTGACCTCTCACGGGCACCCGTTCGCCGCTCTGCGGCGGTCTATCGCCCGCGCAGCGCCCGCACCGGCGCCGCATCCGAACTGACTCGCATATGACGACTGGAGTAGAGAGTGGCCGAGGAGAACAACACCCCCGCGTCCGATGACGCCGCCGAGAACAGCGCCCCGGTGGTGGCCGGCCGCGTGGAGCAGGTCGACCTGAAGCTGGAGATGCAGCGGTCGTACCTGGATTACGCGATGAGCGTCATCGTCGGCCGTGCGCTGCCGGACGTGAGGGACGGTCTCAAGCCGGTCCACCGGCGCGTGCTCTACGCCATGTACGACGGCGGGTACCGGCCGGACCGCTCCTTCAACAAGTGCTCCCGCGTCGTCGGCGATGTGATGGGCCAGTACCACCCGCACGGTGACTCCGCCATCTACGACGCCCTGGTCCGCCTGGTCCAGCCCTGGGCGATGCGCTACCCGCTCATCCAGGGTCAGGGCAACTTCGGCTCGGCCGGCAACGACGGCGCCGCAGCGCCCCGGTACACCGAGTGCCGGATGGCGCCGCTGTCCATGGAGATGGTCCGGGACATCGAAGAGGACACCGTCGACTTCCAGGACAACTACGACGGCAAGAGCAAGGAGCCGGTCTACCTTCCCAGCCGGTTCCCCAACCTGCTGGTGAACGGTTCGGCGGGCATCGCCGTCGGCATGGCCACCAACATCCCGCCGCACAATCTGCGCGAGGTCGCCGCCGGCGCCCAGTGGCTGCTGCAGCATCCGGAAGCGTCCAAGGAAGAGGCGCTGGAGGCGCTGCTGGGCATCATCAAGGGCCCCGACTTCCCCAACGGCGCCACCGTGCTCGGCCGCAAGGGCATCGAGGAGGCGTACCGCACCGGCCGCGGCTCCATCACCCAGCGTGCCGTGGTGGAGGTCGAGGAGATCCAGGGCCGCACCTGCCTGGTCGTCACCGAGCTGCCCTACCAGGTCAACCCCGATGCCCTGGCCGCCAAGATCGCCTCGTACACGAAGGACGGCAAAGTCGCGGGCATCGCGGATCTGCGCGACGAATCCTCCGGCCGTACCGGCCAGCGCCTGGTGATCGTGCTCAAGCGCGACGCCGTGCCCAAGGTCGTGCTGAACAACCTGTACAAACACACCCAGCTGCAGGAGAACTTCTCCGCGAACATGCTCGCGCTGGTGGACAACGTCCCGCGCACGCTCAGCATCGACGCCTTCCTGCGGCTGTGGGTGCAGCACCAGATCGACGTCATCATCCGCCGGACCCGTTTCCGGCTGCGCAAGGCGGAGGAACGCGCCCACATCCTGCGCGGTTACCTGCGTGCCCTGGACGCCCTGGACGAGGTCATCGCGCTGATCCGCCGTTCCCCGAGCTCCGAGGAAGCCCGCTCGGGCCTGATGGAGCTGCTGGACGTCGACGAGGTCCAGGCCAACGCGATCCTCGATCTGCAGCTGCGCCGCCTGGCGGCCCTGGAGCGGTTGAAGATCCAGGAAGAGGCCAACCGGATCGAGGAGATGATCAAGGAGTACCACCATATCCTCGAGACGCCCGCACGGCAGCGGGAGATCGTCTCGGAGGAACTGGACGAGGTCGTCACGCGGTACGGGGACGAGCGCCGCACCAGGATCCTGGCCGGTTTCGACGGGGACGTGTCGATGGAGGACCTCATCCCAGAGGAAGAGGTCGTCATCACGATCACGCGCGGCGGTTACGCCAAGCGGACCCGCACCGATGCGTACCGCGCGCAGCATCGCGGCGGCAAGGGCGTGCGCGGGGCGACTCTGCGGGGCGACGACGTCGTGGACCACTTCTTCGTCACCTCCACCCACAACTGGCTGCTGTTCTTCACCAATATGGGCCGGGTCTACCGCACCAAGGCCTACGATCTGCCCGAGGGAGGCCGCGACTCGAAGGGCCAGCACGTGGCGAACCTGCTGGCGTTCCAGCCGGGCGAGACCATCGCGCAGGTACTGTCCATCTCCGATTACGAGGAGCAGCCGTTCCTGGTGCTGGCCACGAAGGCCGGTCTGGTGAAGAAGACCCGCCTGGCTGAGTACGACTCCAACCGCACCGGCGGCGTCATCGCGATCAACCTGCGAGAGACGGCGGAGGGCACTCCGGATGAGCTGGTGTCTGCGCGGCTGGTCTCCGGCGAGGACGACCTGCTGCTGATCTCCCGTCACGGTCAGTCCGTGCGGTTCACCGCCAGCGACGAGGCGCTTCGCCCGATGGGCCGAGCCACGTCCGGCGTCACCGGCATGAAGTTCCGTGAGGACGACACCCTGCTGGCCATGGACGTGGTGCGGCCGGACAGCTACGTGTTCGTCGTCACCGCGGGTGGCTACGCCAAGCGCACGCCCGTCGAGGAGTACCGGGTGCAGGGCCGCGGAGGCCTGGGCATCAAGGTCGCCAAGGTGACCGAGGAGCGCGGCGATCTGGCCGGCGGGCTCATCGTCACGGAGGACGAAGAGGTGCTCGTGGTGATGGAGTCCGGCATGGTGGTGCGCTCACGGGCCAGTGAGGTGCCGGCCAAGGGCCGCAACACGATGGGAGTGGTCTTCGCCAAGCCCGGCAAGAAGGACCGCATCATCGAGGTCACCCGCGGCCCGGCAGCGGTCGAGGACCAGATCGAGGCCGAAGAGGACGCCGCGGAGGGCGGTGCGACGGGCGATCCGGTGGGCGGTGAGCTGACCGGCGAGCAGGGGGAGGCTACGCACGCCGACGGTCCGGGTGCTAGCGTCGACGAAGTTGTAGAATCGTCGTCACCGGCCGCCATGGACAATTCCGACGTTCCTGAGGCGGATGCGGACGAAGGAGAACAGTGAGTTCACACTCTGAGCCGAGCACCGATCTTCCCAAGCCGACCAAGACGCTCCGTGCGTCCAGTGGCTCCACCCGCCTGACGGCAGGCGGGAGTGCTCCGGCAACCGAGGAGAACCCGAGCGATTATGCGGGTGCTCCGGAGACCCCGGCACGGCCGCCGAGCCAGCCCCCGGCGCCGGCCAGCGGCTCCGCCCAGATGACCGATGCGTTCGACCGGGCTGAGGCCAGCCAGGTCAAGACCAGCTCGGCGGGCGTGAAGATGTCCGGCTCGGCCAAACGCAAGGGCCCCAGGACGGTGCGCCTCACGGTGGCCAAGATCGACTCCTGGTCGGTCATGAAGATGTCGTTCCTGATGTCCGTGGCGCTCGGCATCGCCACGGTGGTGGCGTTCTTCGTGCTGTGGCTCGTGCTGCAGATGACCGGCGTGATGGACTCCATGGAAGCCACCCTGCGGGAACTCGCCGGAACCGAGTCCGCCGAGCGGGTCATCGGCTTGTTCAGCCTCGGCCGGGTGCTGTCGGTCGGGGTGATCCTGGCGGTGGTGAACGTCATCCTGATGACCGCCCTGTCCACGCTGCTGTCCATCCTCTACAATATCGGATCGTCGATGGTGAACGGCTTCAGCCTCACGCTGAAGGACGAGTAACGGCGGCCTTGTCCCGGGTTGGCGTTCCTGCAGGACCTTGGGTATATTGGTTCCTCGGGTCAGCCCCGGAACACGGGCGTATAGCTCAGGCGGTTAGAGCGTCACACTGATAATGTGAAGGTCCCAGGTTCAAGTCCTGGTACGCCCACGCGGGACCATCGTCGGAAGGGAGCTTCCATGAAACGATGGCTGGCAGCTGTCACGCTGACGGGAATCGGAGTGGCCGTGTTCCTCAAGGCCCGCCGCGACACGAAGGCGGTCCAGGAGCGCTGGGCGCAAGCCACGGATCAGATCTGATCCGCTGTCCGGCGGGACCCACGGGGGTATGGCGCAATTGGTAGCGCACCTGCTTTGCAAGCAGGGGGTTACGGGTTCGAGTCCCGTTACCTCCACGTAGAAAGTCGTCAGAGATGAGGGATCTGCTCTCGAGCAGGTCCCCTTTTCTTTCCCATAAGGAAGACTCTCAATATTATGAGATAAGTGCCTATCTCATAATATTTCTGAGGAGTGATGATGCGTGGCAACCCGTGGCCCCGGGTCGGCTTTGCGGAGCGGCGATGGGTTCCCACTGCCTCCGCACAGTGGGGCGTGCGGGCCGAAGAGACTGCCTACGGTGTGCCCTACCGCTGGGCGATCGTCCCACACATCGCGGAGCTGACTCCTTCCCCGAGCCCGGATGTGGTGGCAAAGGCGGAGGAGGCAGAGCGGGAGCTGACTCGTTTCGACGCTGAGCTGGGTGCTCGCGTCTCGGGATTCGCTCCGGTGCTGCTGCGGTCAGAGGCCGTCTCATCCTCGCAGATCGAGAACCTCACGGCATCGGCCCGCGCGATCTTCAGCGCAGAGCTTGGGGCGAAGAGCAGCCGTAATGCCGGAGATGTGGCGGCGAACGCCGCCGCCATGAGGGCTGCTCTTGACTTGGCGAGTGATCCTTCGTCGGAGTCCATCCGACAGATGCATACCGTGCTGATGGAGAAGCAGCCGCGTCATACCCCGGGGCAGTGGCGGAAGGAGCCGGTATGGATCGGGACCCGTTCGGATTCGCCCGTGGGTGCGCAGTTCGTCGGCCCGGACGAGGCGGATGTCCCAGGATTGGTGGACGATCTGGCCACTTTCGTCCGACGCGAGGACATTCCGGCGCTGATCGCCGTCGCCGTCGCCCATGCACAGTTCGAGACCATTCATCCCTTCACTGACGGGAACGGGAGGACAGGGAGGGCCTTGGCGCAATCTATGTTGCGTCACAGGGGAGTGACGAGGAACGTGGCGGTGCCGGTCTCTGCCGGTCTCCTTGCAGATGTGGAGGGGTACCACGCTGCGCTGACCGCATACCGTGCAGGCGAGATAGATCCGATCGTCAGTGCATTCGCCGACGCTTCATTGCGGGCGGTCAGCAATGCCCGGCAGCTGGCGCGGGAGATCGAGGAGATCCGGGTCGCCTGGGAACAGCGGCTGACCGTGCGCAGGAGCTCTAACGCGTGGAGGCTTCTGGACATCCTGACACGACGGCCGGTGCTTAACAGCGCGGCAGCGGCTGAAGAACTCGGGGTCAAACAGCCCAACGTCTACCCGCCGTTGAATGCTCTGGTGAACGCAGGGATTCTCAAGTCCAAGGGAGAACATGGGCTTGGGCCGTTCTGGCGCAGCGATGAGATTCTGGCGGCGATCGATGCCTTCGCCGCGCGTGCTGGCAGGCGTTCTCAGTCGTGAGGGACTGAGGGGCCGGTGATGGCGAAGCGGCACCCGCGCTCGCGTGCGGGGCATGTGTGTGTCTGAGCGTTTTCCAGCCAGCGCGCGATCTTTTACTTCCTTGTTCGGGCCGCCGCCCGAAGGGATTCCAGCCTGGGTTCGATCGGCTCGGCCATCATCGCGATCTCCCCTTCCAGGACGCCGGGGGCGCGGAGCACTTGCGCGACGTTGCCGAACCCGACGCTGCGGTCTCCCTTCTCGATCCGGCGCAGGGTGTCGCGCGTGATGCCGGTTCGTTCAGCCACTTGCTGTGCGGTCAGCTCCAGCACTATACGCCAGCCGTGCACATGCTCGCCGAACTCAGTGAGCTCCCGGTCGGCCGGACCGGGATCAGGCGAGTTCTTCCTGCAGCACCGATAGGACGCCCCGGGCCGCGGTCGGGCCGACGTTGAGGTAGAACACATCGTCGTCGACGGACACCGCCTGGCCCTTCTCCACCGCGCCGAGCGAGGGCCACAAGCCCAGCGAGGTCAGTTCGGTGTCGTCGCCGCCCTGGACGCCGTAGAAGATCCAGTCGCCATCGGCCTGGCCCAGGAGTTCGGCGCTGATGTCGACGGAGGTCTCGTCCGTGAACGACTGGGCCTCGGGACGCGACAGGCCGGCATCCTCGGCGACGGAGCCGCTGAAGGACGCGATCCCGAACACGCGGGTGCGATCCCCGTTCTTGCGCAGGAAGGACACCGTGGGGGCGCCCTCCACCCGCGCACCGAAGGCGGCCGCGTCGGCGTGGTAGTCATCGAGCCAGCCCTGTGCCTGCTCGGTCTTGCCCACCGCGTCCGCGAGCAGCAGGAAATCCTGTTTCCAGTA
The DNA here is from genome assembly GCF_014639315.1 of Sediminivirga luteola. GTDB lineage: Bacteria > Actinomycetota > Actinomycetes > Actinomycetales > Brevibacteriaceae > Sediminivirga > Sediminivirga luteola. The sequence goes on along the minus strand of NZ_BMFY01000010.1, from coordinate 117,042 downwards.
CAGCCCGGTGCCCTGCGTGGCCACCGTCGGCGCGATCTCGCTCGCATCGGCGTAGAAGACGTCCGCATCGTCCTTGCCGGCGAGGTTCAGCACGATCAGGTCAGGGTCCAGGTTCGCTATCGACTCCAGTTCAGGCTCGACCCTGCTCCCGACATGCGTGACGGAGTCCAGTTCGTCCTTCAGCTGGGGATAGGTCTCATAGAGATACTGCGGGATCATCTCGGCCCCGTCACCGGCCGTCGAGCCGACGGGCACGATGCCGAGCGAGAGCATGGCGTCGGCCTGACCGGTGGAGATCACCACCACGCGTTCGGGTTCGTCCTCAAGGGTGGTCTCCCCCGCGAAGTGGGTGACGGTGCGGGGGAACACGCCGTCGCGCTCTCCGCTGCCCTTGCCCTCGGGCATCGTGCGCGGGGTCGTGTACTCGGTGCTCTCCACCGGATCCGGAGCAGAGGAGACGTTCTCGGTGGTGCTCTCGGCGGTGCAACCGGCCAGGATCAATGTGGAGGTGATCACAGCAGCGATGCCGTGGGACATGGTGCGGTGAGACGCGGGAAGAAGAATGGTCATACATGAAGCTTAGACTTACCTAAGATGCTTCGGGCGGCTGCTCACCGAGATGTGATGCGTCTTACGCCCTGCCGCCGGTTCTCCGTCTCACGGGCCGAGGAGCGCCCCGGCCACGGTGCCGAAGTGCGGGGAACGCGGGTCGATCACGTCGAAGTGATCGGCGCCGATGAGTTCCTGACGCGGCGCGGGAAACCCGCGGGAGAACGCGATGTCGACCGTCTGGTCCGCGGTGCCGTGAAGGATCCTCACATCACACCGTTCCGGGATGAGCGCCGCTCGCGAACGCGGATCCTCGGACAGGTATCGCTCGCGATCCTCCTCCGGGTGCGCGCCCATGTACTCCAGGACGGCGCCGTCACCGAGCCCGTCCCGCACCTCCGCGACGAGATCGGTGACGGGCGCCAGCGGCCGCACGCGGATCTCCGGCCCCGCTGCCGGTTGCCGGCTCGCCCATGACAGGGCGAGGCTGCCCCCGGCGGAATGACCGGCGACGACGAACCGGACCGCGCTCCCGGGCGTTGACGTCTCCTCACCGGACCCGCCGAGCCCACCGGGCAGGTCGCTTCCGCCCGACTCACCGGACTGACCAGACTCACTCGACTCACCGAACCCGCTCGACTCACCGAACCCGCTGGGCCCACCTGACTCACCGGTGATCGTCGCGATGGCCGCCTCGATGTCCGCAAGGGTACGCGGGTGGCCGCCTTCACCCCCGGCTCGCCGGTACTCGATCAATGCCACGGCCACTCCGGCAGCACCCGTAGCCCGATCCCCCTCCGGCCCGGCGGTCGAGGAAGACGAAGGATCGACACGTTCCGGGACGCTGCCGCGGGCCACGAGAGCGCGAGCCAGGGGCCGCGCATGTGCCAGCGTCGTCTGCTGCCGGAAATACCCGCCATGGATGAAGGCGATCACCGTGCCGGCGGTCGCCGGTTCCCCGAACCACTCGACATGCTGGTCCGGCCGGTCACCATAGGCGACGCGATGCCCCGGCTCTCCCGCGGAGGCGAGGAGGGCGGCAAAGCGGGCGTCCTCTGCGGCCGCCGGAGTGTCATCGGTGGTCATGGGCGTGCCCTCCCGATCTGAGATCGCGTGGTGTGGACGACGTGCTGGGCTGCAGGCGGTCCGAGGCGCTCGTGGAGTTCACGGAACAGCGCGGCGGATTCGTCTCCCGGCCAGTCCGCCGGGAGGGCCTCCCGGGACAGTCCGGGATCCCGGTAGGGAATGGGACGCCAGTCGTCGACGATCCGCAGATGGGCGGCGAAGGCCTCCTGGGGACTGATGACCGGTGAGCCGGTCACGGAGCGCCCCCCGCTCGCCAATCGCTCGGCGAGCCCGCGATGGCGGGCGATGAAGGCACGGTGGAGGCCCGCGGTCATGTCCAGATCCCACCAGCGCGCACATGCTGCGGCGAGACTCCCATCGGGCCGGAGCGCCGCCTGCTCGAAGACGGTGACCCACTCGCCCAGCCCCGCCTCGCGCAGATGCGTCTGCAGTCCGCCCGCCAGAGGCTGCGGTGCGACGGCCAGGCCGTCGGCGACGGTGCCGCATCCGAGCTGCGCCAGAAGGCGGCGCAGCCGGTACCGCTCGGCCCGCCGGTCCTCCGGCACCGAGAACGAGATGAGGCACCACCCGTCGGATACGGGGTGCCGGCGGTAGGAGTAGATCGTCGCGTCGCCCCGCTCGAGCATCGCCACGACGCCTGGTGACAGCGCGTAACCCGCAACGTCTTCGCGTCGTTGCGGGCGGAGGAGGCCCTTCGCTTTCGCCCGGGAGACCGCCGAGCGCACGGTGGTCGCCGGTGCGCCGGTCTGCTCAAGGAGGGCGACCAGGTGAGCCACGGCGATCCAGCCACCGAGGTCGCGCATGTGCAGGCCGACGAAGGTCCGCAGCAGCGACATGATGCTGCCGGGACGCGCATCGAAGTCATCGAGGCCGGGAACCGCCGGCTGAGGGGCCCGGCCGGTGGCCTCAGGCACCGGCCGCCACCAGGGCATTGCGGATGCCCTGGACGCCGGCGCGGACCTCGTCGTAACTGCTTGATAGCGGCGACGGGCCCAGCCGCAGCCCGTCCGGCGTGCGGAAGTCCGGGATGATGCCCTGTTCCCATAGGACCGGGAGCACCTGCCGGCAGAGCTCGTGGTGAACGGTCAGATGCCCGCCGCGGACCGCGGCCTCGCGCGGGGAGCCCAGGCGGACCCCGAGCGGAGCGAGCCAGGCGTCGTAGAGCTCGAGGGCGAAGCTGGTCAGGGCGACCGACTTGGCCCGCACGGCAGCCAGGCCCGCTTCCTCGATGAGGCAGAGCATCGCTTCCAGCGGCACCATCGCCAGGACGGAGGGGGTCCCGCTGACGAACCGGCGGATGCCCGCGTGCGGGCGGTACGCCGGCCCCATCTCGAAGGCGTCCGCGACGCCCATCCACCCCTGGATGGGTTGCGTCACCGCCGCGATGTGGCGGGCGGCGACATAGCCGAAGGCGGGAGATCCGGGCCCGCCGTTGAGATACTTGTAGGTGCAGCCGGCCGCGAAATCGACGCCCCACTCGTCGAGCTCGACCGGCACGGCGCCCACGGAATGGCAGAGGTCCCAGAGGACGAGAGCGCCGGCCCGGTGCGCGATCCCGGTGATCGCCCCGGCATCGGCGATGCGTCCGGTCCGGTAGTCGATGTGACTGAGCAAGACGAGCGCGGTGTCCTCGCCTGCCGCCTCGGCCACCTGCGCGGGAGTCACCCCGGCCTCCTGCTCGGGGACGATCCATCTGACCTCGCGGCCCGTGGCCCGGGCGATGCCGTCGACGAGGTACCGATCGGTGGGGAAATTGTGGGTGTCGGCGACGATCACCCGGCGGTCCGGCCGCGCGCCGAGCGCGGCGTGGATCAGCTTGTAGAGCACCACGGTAGTCGACTCGCCGATGAACGTCTGCCCCGGTGCCGCGCCGAGGGTGACGGCGCCGAGCCGGTCGCCCAGGGTGAGAGGCTTCTCGAACCAGCCCTCGTCCCAGCCGCGGATGAGCCGGCCCGCCCACTGGTCTGCCGCGAAGGACCGCAAGGCATCGACCGCGGCCCGGGTGGGTCTGCCCAGCGAGTTCCCGTCGAGGTACGACACCAGCCCCGGCGAGGGCTCGAAAGCGTCGCGGAAGCGCCCCAGCGGGTCTGCCTCGTCGAGCGCGCGGGCGCGATCGGCGTATGCGGCGTCGGAACCGGGTGAGTCGTCGGCGGAGGGAACGGCGGTCATAACCTCAAGCTCCTTCGGTCGTATCACGGCGGGGTCGCGGGACGGGGAGGCCGCCTTCAGCGTGCTCCGATCTCCGTCCGGACGGAGAACAGCTCGGGGAAGAACGTGAGCTCAAGTGCCTTCTGCAGGAAGCCGACGCCGCTGGAGCCGCCGGTGCCGCGTTTCCAGCCGATGATGCGCTGGACCGTCCGCAGATGGCGGAACCGCCAGATCTGAAAGTTCTCCTCCAGATCGACCAGTTCCTCGCATGTCTCGTAGACCGTCCAGTCGGCGTGCGGATCCTCGTAGATTCCGGCGAAGACGGCCACCAGGTCGTCGTCGAAGGTATGGGAGACGGTGACGTCCCGGTCAAGAAGACGCGGTGGCACCGGGTAGCCGCGGCGGGCGAGCAGACGCAGGAACTCGTCATAGAGGCTCGGTGCGGCGAGCTTGTCCGCCAGGACGGCGCGAGCCTGGGGGTCCGCGTCGAAGACGTCGAGCATGCCGCGGTTCTTGTTCCCCAGCACGAACTCCACCGCGCGGTACTGCCATGACTGGAAGCCAGAGGCGTTGCCGAGGAAGTCCCGGAACTCGACGTATTCGGACGGCGTCAGCGTCGCCAGCACTGACCACTGCTCGGTGAGGGTCCGCTGGATGTGCTTGACCCGGGCGATGGATTTGAGCGCCGGTTGCAGGGAATCCTCGCGGATGAGGCGGCATGCGGATTCGAGCTCGTGGATGACGAGCTTGAACCAGAGTTCGGTGGTCTGGTGCTGGATGATGAACAGCAGCTCGTCGTGATGCTCCGGGCGGCTCACCGGGTGCTGCGCGGTGAGGAGCCGCTGAAGATCGAGATAGGAGCCGTAGGACATCCGGTCCCGGAAATCGCGCTGGATCCCCTGCTCGATCTCGCGCTCATTGCGTGCAGTGGCGCTGTCCTCACGAGGTTGTGCGTCCATGGCTGCAGCCTATTGCGCTTTTGGCGCGGACGGAAGGGTTCCGCAATATGCTGCCTCTGCGGACTGGGCATCGCCGCGTGCCGGTTCGCTCCCCGTCGCCGTTTACAGTGAGAGCACGTCCGGCGAAGGTGCCGGTGCGAGGCGAGGGGGACGGCCATGGGCGATGACGGCGGCAACGAGAACGGCGACGGCACGGTGCGGGTGGATCTGTCCCGCATCGGCGACGGCGTGGCCGTCCTGACGATCGATCGCACCGCGAAGAAGAACGCGCTCTCGGCTCAGCTGCGCACCCGGCTGGCGGCTGCGCTCGCGGAACGTGCCGCCGACGAGCGCTGCCGGGTCACGGTCCTGACCGCCGCCGGTGACCTCTTTGGCGCCGGATTCGATCTGCACGAGTTCGGCGTGCTGGACGAGCGCACCATCTGGTCCTCCGCCGATGCGCTCCACCAGGCCCTCCTGCACCATCCGGTTCCCGTGATCGCGGCACTCGAAGGCCCCGCCTACGCGGGCTCGGCGGACCTCGCGGTGATGGCGGATCTGCGCATCGGAACGCCGCGCACGCTGTTCGCGCACCCCGAGCGCCTCCGCTATCCGGTGGTGTTCGCCCCGCTGGCGGCAGTCGCCGGACCGGCTCGCGCGGCGGAACTGGCCTTGACCGGGCGGCAGGTGGACGCCGATGAGGCCCTGCGCCTGGGCCTGCTGACCGAGGTGGTGGACACCGGCGCCACCGCACGGGCAATCGAACTGGCCGCGGACATCGCCCGTGCGCCCCGCCCGGTGCTGACCGCGATGAAGGCCAAGATGATCCGCGGGCGGGGCGCCGCCGACGTCACCACCCTGGAGATGTGAACCCGCGCTAGCCCGCTGCCGCGGCGCCGCGGAACGTGCGCCGGTACTCGCTCGGGGCCACGCCGACCGCTTTGTGGAACGCCGCGCGGAAAGTGCTGGGACTGGGAAAACCGGTCTGCCGAGCGATCCGCTCGATGCCGTGCTGCGTGGTCTCCAGATACTCCTGGGCGTGGCGGATCCGCACGCCGTTCAACCACACCATGGGCGACTGGCCGGTTTCGACGTGGAACCGGCGGTTGAGCGTGCGCACGCTCATGTGCGCGGCCTGCGCCAGGTCTTCCAGCGTCAGCCGGTGATGCGCGTTCTCCTCGATCCACAGCAGGACGGGCTCCAGGCTCGCCGTCTGCAGGGTCGGGCGGTTCCGCAGGATGAACTGGGCCTGCCCGCCGCTGCGGTGCAGCGGCGCCACTGCGAGCCGGGACGCATCGGCGGCCACGGCGGTGCCGTGGTCTTTGCGGATCATATGGAGGCAGAGGTCGAGGCCGGCCGCGGCCCCGGCGGAGGTGAGGATCTGCCCTGAGTCCACATAGAGCACATCCGCGTCCACCTCGACCTGGGGGTGCATGCGGGCCAGCGTCTCCGCCGCGGCCCAGTGCGTCGTGGCGCGCAGGCCGTTCAGCAGTCCGGCCTGCGCGAGAGTGAAGGCGCCGACGCAGATGGACGCGATGCGGGTTCCCTCCGCGGCCGCGTTCCGCAGCGCGTCCAGTACGGCCTCACCCGCCGGCGGCCGGGGATCGTTCCGGCCCGGCACGATGACGGTATCGGCCTGTTCCAGCGCCTCCAGTCCGTGTTCCAGCCGCAGGGCGAAGGCGCCTGCGCCGACCTCCGGGGCCTCGCCGCAGACGAGGATGCGGTAGGCGGGCCGGCCATCGGGCAGTCGCGCGTGCCTGAAGGTCTCGACCGCCGTGGCCAGATCGAAGGCGATGGTGTCCTGCTGGGCCAGCACTGCGATGGTGTGCATGGTCGCTACTCTACGCAGGTGGCCGGGCACATCGAGGGTTTCGGGGCGGATGGCCATATTCAGGCGATACGTGGCACTCAGGCCACTGGCGTCTTTTCTACACGGCGTCGAGGATGGGGTGCATGAGCGATTTCCTCCTCTCCGTCCACGTGCTGGGCGCGATTCTCGCCATCGGGCCGGTGGCCGTGACGGCGAGCATGTTCCCGGCGGCAGCACGGCGTGCCGCCGCCGATCCCTCCGATTCCCGCGCCCTCGCCGGGGCGCGGATCCTGCATCGCATCACTCGCGTCTACGCCGTCATCGGAGTCGTGGTGCCGGTCTTCGGCGTCGCCACGGCACTGTCGATGGGCATCCTCACCCAGGCGTGGCTGCTGGTGGCCATGGCACTGACCGCGGTGGCGGCGGTGGTGCTGATCGGCATGGTGCTCCCCGGCCAGAGGCGCGTGCTCCAGGCGCTGGAGGACCGCGTCCCGGAACAGGACCGCACACCGGCGGACGAAGACGGCATCGCGGAACGGGACAGCGCGCCCGCCGCCGGCGTGGCGGGACCGGACACTCGGCGATTGGCCATGACCGCCGGAATCTTCAACCTCCTCTGGGCCGTGGTGGTCGTGATGATGATCTACCGGCCGGGGCAGGACGGCTACGTGTGAACCCGGTCGTCGTACTGAAATGGCTGGGCGTGGCCGAGATGGCCACCCTGGCGCTCATGCTGCTGAACATCGTCACCGTGCACGAACCGGCCATCAGCTCGGTGCTGGGCCCTGTACACGGTCTCGCCTACACCGGCACCGTCATCGCCGGCGTGCTGGCCGCTGCCGGGCGCCACCGCATCTGGGTGCTCAGCCTGGTGCCGGGCATCGGCGGCTGGCTCGCCTATCGCAGGGTCACACCAGCCGGTGGTCGTTCTCGCGCTTGACCCGCAGCCAGCGGTAGCCGTACCCGTCCAGCTCGACCTGGACCCGCCGGGAGGCATCGAGCCGGAGACTGCCCTCGCGGAGCAGATCGACGAGGACCGTGCCCTCGGCCTCGTCCGGCAGCTCCACCGGCACCACCACCGGCTCGGGCGCCAGGTTGTGCAGCAGCACCAGGGAGCGGATCTCCCAGGTCACCGCGTGCGCCAGGACGGAGGGTTCGGGGACGTCGATGATCGTGGTGGCGCCCCAGCCGATCTCCGGTGACTCCCGGTAACGCTTGGCCAGCCGGGTGATGTGATTCAGCAGGGATTCCTCGTCCCGCCGGGCCGCGGCGGCGTTGACGTGCTCGGGCCCGTACGGCCCCTCCACCATCGGCCGGGGCAAGCGCGAGGGCCTGGCTGTGGAGAAGCCGCCGTTCTTGTCCCGCGACCACTGCATCGGCGTGCGGACCGCGCCGCGCCCTTCCACGTCCAGGTTCTCCCCCATCCCGAGTTCTTCGCCGTAGAGCAGGACCGGCGTGCCGGGCAGCGAGAACAGCAGCGAGTAGGCCATCGCGATACGGCGCGGGTCGCCGTCGAGCATGGGCGGTAGCCGGCGGCGCAATCCCCGGCCGTACAGCCGCATCCCTTCCTCGGGACCGAAGGCGTCGAACACCTCCCGCCGTTCCTCCTCCGGTAGCAGATCCAGGGTCAGCTCATCGTGGTTGCGCAGGAAATTGGCGTACTGCACATCCGGAGACAGCTCCTCCGGACGGGAACGCAGCGCCTCGGCCAGCGGTGCCGCCTCCTGCCGCGCCAGCGCCAGGAACAGCTTCTGATTTGTATAGAAGTCGAACTGCATGGTCAGCTGATCGCCCTCGCGCCCGCCGAAGAACGTGGCCTGCTCCTCATGCGGCAGATTGACCTCGCCGAGCATGATCGCCGAACGGCTGGTGGAGGAACGGCGCTGGAGGAACGCCCGCAGCGAACGGAGATAGTCGTGCGGCTCCTCGAAGGCGTGGGCGTCCTTGCCGGTCAGGGTCGCCTGATTGATGGCGAACGGCACCGCGTCCACCCGGAACCCGTCGACGCCGAGCTGCAGCCAGAACCCCATCACCTTGGCGATCTCGTCGCGCACCTGCGGATTCGCGGTGTTGAGATCCGGCTGGTGATGGAAGAAGTGATGCAGGTAGTACTCGCCGGTCTTCTCGTCGTAGTACCAGATGCCGTCTTCCGCATCCGGGAACATCGTCTGATCCGAGGTGTCCGGCGGCGGATCCGAACGCCACACGTAGTAGTCCCGGTAGGGGTTGTCCGTGGAGGCGCGCGCCTTGCGGAACCAGGGGTGCTGATCGCTCGTGTGGTTGATGATCAGGTCCACGATCACCCGGATGCCGCGGTCGTGGGCGAGGCGGATGAGCTCGACGACATCGCCGTGGTCGCCGTAGGGCTCGCCGACGCCGTAGTGGTCCTTGACGTCGTAGCCGTTGTCGCGGTTCGGCGAGGGATAGAACGGCATCAGCCAGATGCAGGTCACCCCGATCTCGGCCAGATAGTCGATCCGCTGGCACAGACCGTGGAAGTCGCCCGTTCCGTCGCCATCGGAATCCAGATAGGTGCCCACGTCCAGGCAGTACACGACCGCGTTCTTGTACCAGAGGTCTGCGGTGTCGGCGACGCGCATCAGGACAGCTCCTTCCTCAGTAGCGGCAGGATCCGGTCCCCAGCGATGTCGATCCACGGCCCCTGGTCCTGCCCCACGTGATGCAGGAAGACCCGGTCGAAGCCGTGCGCGCCCCGAGCGATCCACTCGGCGAGCCGGTCCGGTTCACAGGAGGTCCATACCGCCTCACGCACGGTTTCCAGGCGGACGTCCCCGGAGACGGCGTCGAAGTGCTCGGGCGTGGGAAGATCCTGGTCCGCGGGGGGACCGAAGACGTTCGCGCGCCACTGGTGATGGGCGATCTCCTCGGCCTGCCGGGCGGTGGGTGCCCAGGAGAGATGGATCTGCAGCATCGCCGGCCCGGTGCCGCCGGCGTCGCGGTACGCGGCGAGCACATCCCGCTCCGCGCCGCCGGGCTGGTTGAGCGTCACCATCCCCTCCGCCCAGCCGGCCGCGAGGGTGGCGGATTCAGGGGTGATGCACGCCGCGTACAGCGGCACCGGGGTCTCGGGCAGGTCGTACAGCTGTGCCTCGTGAACCCGGACCAGCCCCGAATGGTTCACCCGCTCGCCGCGGTGCAGCCGGCGGATGACCTCCGCGCATTCGACGAGTCGCTGCCGGCGGGTCTGCTGGTCCGGCCAGGGGTCTCCCGTGACGTGCTCGTTCATCGCCTGACCGGCTCCGAGGGCGGCCCAGTAGCGGCCGGGGAACATCTCGCCGAGCGTGGCCGTGGCCTGCGCCACGATGGCTGGGTGATACCGCTGGCCGGGTGCGATGACCGAGCCGATGGGGAACCGGGTGGAGGCCAGTGCCGCGCCGAGCCAGGAGAGCGTGAATCCCGAATGGCCCTGCCGGGTGGACCAGGGCATGAAGTGGTCGGAACTCATCGCGGCGTCGAATCCCGCCTGTTCGGCATGGATCACGTCGCCCAGAAGGCGGGAGGGGGCGATCTGCTCGTGCGATGCGTGGAACCCGATGAGGGGCATCCGACTCAACTCCTCGACGCGCGCGGAACCTGACTACCAGAATAGGAAGTCCGGTCCCGTCCCTCGTGTGCCGCCCCCTGCGCTCGCGACCCGGCTGCCCGGCCCGGGAGGGTCCGGTGCCGGCTGTGCTTCGGTGAGGCGGCACGGTCGTACCGGTCGTACCGGTCGTTCAGATGCGAGGCGCGCCCAGATGCGAGGCGCGCCGGACTGAGCCGGGTGCCGCGTACCCCGCATAAGCTAAATCCTTATAAACTGCTCAATATAAGCGTTATGCTTATGGCATGGCTTCATCTCGTCCGATTGCCGTGATCGCCGATGTGGTGCGCTCGCGCTCCTACGAGGACCGGGACGCACTCCAGCGGCAGATCGAGCGGGCGCTCGCGGAAGGCGCGGTCGCGGTGCCTACGCGCGAAGCCTTCGCCGCTACCGTCGGCGACGAATTTCAGGCCGTGTACGACACGCTTCCCCGTGCTCTGGCCGGTACCCTGCACATCCAGCTCGGGCTTCCCGAAGGTGCCGCGCTGCGATTCGGACTGGGGCGCGGTGAGGTCCGGCCCGTGGCAAGCCGAACCGGCAGAGTCCAGGACGGTCCCGGCTGGTGGCGGGCCCGCGAGGCCATCGAGGCGCTCGAAGCGCAGGAGGCATCGCTGCCGTCTGCGCATTCCAGATTCGCGGGCCCGGATGCGGAAGAGAATGCCCTGGTGAACGCGTATCTCCTGGCGCGCGATCAGCTGCTGGCCGGCCTCAATGTCCGTGCCCGCCGATATGCTCGCCATGCGCTGGAAGGACGGTCTCAGGCGGATATCGCCGCTGAGCTCGGCGTGACCCAGCCTGCGGTCTCACAGGCGCTGCGGCGCCCGGCGACGAGGGCACTGCTGGAAGGGGCCGCGCTCTTCACGGAAGCGTGAACCCGTCCGTGCCAGCCGACGTGGTGGAGGGAGCGAGCGATGGAGATCCTGGCCCTGGTGCTGCTGGGCATCGGCGGCGGCGACGTCCTGCGGGTGCTGCTGCCCCCGCGCGGGGGGCTCCTCGGGGCCGGCGTGCTCTGGGCTGCAGTGCTGACGGCTGCGGTCGCGCTGCCGGAGCAGATGCTGGGCGGCCTGCCGTGGTGGTCTGCGCTCAGCGCGGTTCTGCCCGGTGCCCTGTGGATCGCGGGCATGCCGCGTGAAGCACTCGTTCCGGCATCACCGGCACGCGGGAACGGCGGCCGTGGTCCCTCCCCCGGATATCTCGTGCTCGCCGCTGCCGCCGCGGGGCTCATCGCGATCGCGGCCCTCGCGCTGGGCGAAGCCTCTGGGGCAGCGACATCCGGTGAGGTTCCCTCCCCTGCGGCCTACTCGCCCGCGTTCTGGCTGCTGACGGCAGGCGCGGCGGTCTTCCTGACCATGAGTTCGAACGCGCTGGTCAGGGCCGCCCTGGATCGCAACCGCGGATCCCGGCAGCTGGACGGGGGCCATGTCCTGCGTGCCCCGCAGCTGAAGGGCGGCAGGTGGATCGGCCCGCTGGAGCGCCTCACGCTGGCGGCGCTCCTTTTGGCCGGCGCCTATCCGGTTGCGGCGGGTCTCATCGCAGCCAAGGGCATCGTCCGGTTCCCGGAGATCCAGGCGGACAAAGAGGACGGCAACAAAGCCGAGTACTTCCTGGTCGGCAGCTTCGTCAGCTGGGCACTGGCGATCGCCGCGGCGGGAGTCCTGCGCCTGGCCCTTCTGACCGGGTGAGCCAGGGGGCTGACGCGGCCGGTGAGCGTGGCGTGGCGGTGGCGCGCGCGTGGCCTGGTGCGGCGGGCGTAGCGTGACGGGGGCGGCCGGCGCGGCAGCGGGAATCTCCGAAACAGCCCTTCCCGGTGAAAACCTCGATGTGACAAGCCACCTGAACAAAATGACCATAAATATCAGGGAGCTCATTTCAGGCGTAGGCTGAGAAAGCCTCTCCCCTGAGGCTCCCGTTGTTTCAGCGTCCGGCGCCTCACTGCCGGAAGACAGGAAAACAGAAGAATGAAGAGAACGCTTCTCCCCGCCGGCGTCGCCATCGCCGTCGCGGGTTTCGCCGGAGCCGTCGCAGTCCCCGCGATCGCCGCCCCCGAGCCCTCTCCCAGTGAGACCACGGAGCAGAGGCCGGACGTCTCGCTGAGCACCCTGGAGATCACGGCAGAGGCGCTGGCCACCGAGGGCCTGACGCTGACGCTCACCATCCCCGAAGGCTACTCGTTCGAGCGCACTGAGTTCAGCACCGAGGACGGCACCGCCGTCGAGCTGACGGAATCCGGCGACGGCGATGTGCGCACCTACACGGGTCAGCTGTCCGAGGGCTACACCGGCAACCTGAACGTGACCGCCGTGTTCCTCACCCCCGAGGGCCGCGAGCACAGCGTCGGCACCTTCGTCACCGTGCAGCCCGAAGAGGCCTCGGATGTCTCCGAGGTCGAGCTCTCGGTGGACCGGGCGCAGTACACCGTCGAGGACCTCGCCGAGGACGGCGTGGCGCTCACCTACTCCGGTGTGCAGCCGGGTCAGTCCGTAGACGCTGTCTCCTTCACCTCCGGGGACGAGGATCTGACCGAGCTGTTCCAAGGGGTCGGCGGCAGCGGGGATGAGACCGGCGCCACCACCCTCTTCATCGCGGAACTGCCCGAGGGGTGGACCGGGACCATCACCGCCTCCCTCGACGTCCTCGCCAACGGCGAGGTCATCGACACGGTCTCGACCACCTTCGAGGTCGTCGACGAGGTCACCGAGCCGACCCAGCCGAGCGAGGCCCCGGCCGAGCGCGCCCTGGCGATCGATCCCGAGACCGTCTCCATCGCCGACTTCGTCGACCAGGAGAAGGGCGTCACCATCACCGCGACAGGCTTCGCCGAGGGCGAGGTCGTCACGCTCGAGGTCGTCGCGGGCCCGGAGAACGTCACCGGCATCGAGTTGACCGAGGTCGCCGATGAGACCGGCACGGTCGTCTACCGCGTCTACGGCGCCAACGCCGCCCAGCCCGAGGTCTACATCGGCCAGTACGACGTCGAGGTCACCGGCGCCGAGGACGAGGCCAACGGCGCCGAGCCGCTGACCGGCTCCTTCACGGTCGCTTCCGCCACGAGCGACCCGGGTCAGCCCGGCTCGGGCGAGGAGGAGAACGGCTCCGGCGGTGGCAGCAGCCTGCCGCGCACCGGTGCCGAGCTCGCCGGCCTGGGCGCCGGCCTGGCGCTGCTGCTCGGCGGTACCGCCACCGTGCTGCTGACCATGCGCCGCAGCAAGGTCAGCGCCGATCCGGCCGCGCTCTGACGTCTCACGTCGCTTAAGCGTTCTATGAGGGAATCTAGCTCTGAGGCTAGATCCGAGTAGAAGAGGCTACAGCGAAGGGGACCTGCGAGGATTCGCAGGTCCCCTTCGTCATGCCCCCTCAAACGTCATGCCGGCCAGGCACCGGGCCGTCACAGACACCGGGCCGTCATGCCGGTGGGACAGCGAGCAGAAACCCACGACTGTTCGAAGACATCCACCGGGGATCTGCGGTGGGACACAGCCGTGGGTCTTTGCCGTTCGCGGCAGAGCCGCGCAGCCGATGATCAGCGGATCAGAGCGGCGTCACATAGGCCGAGGTGATGCCGCCGTCGACGAGGAACGTGCTGGCGGTGATGAAGGAGGCATCGTCGCTGGCCAGGAACGCCACTGCCGCCGCCAGCTCCTCCGCCTCGGCGAACCGGCCCATCGGCACATGCACCAGACGACGCTGCGCCTCTTCCGGGTTCTTGGCGAAGAGCTCCTGCAGCAGCGGCGTGTTCACCGGCCCCGGGCACAGCGCGTTCACGCGGATGCCCTCCTTGGCGAACTCCACGCCGAGCTCCCGCGACATCGCCAGCACCCCGCCCTTCGAGGCGGAGTACGAGATCTGCGAGGTCGCCGCGCCCATGAGCGCCACGAACGACGCCGTGTTGATGATGGAACCGGACTTCCGCGGACGCATGTGCTCCAGGGCGTACTTGGAGCACAGGTACACCGAAGTCAGATTGACCTCCTGCACCCGGCGCCAGGCATCCAGGCCGGTCTCGGTGATGGAGGCGTCGTCGGCGGGAGAGATGCCCGCGTTGTTGAAGGCGATGTCCACCTGCCCGTACACCTCCGCGGCGGTGGAGAAGAGGTTCTTCACCTGCTCCTCATCGGCGACGTTGACCTCGACGAAGGTGCCGTCGAGCTCGGCGGCGACGGCCTGGCCCGCTGCCGGGTCCAGATCGCCGATGACGATCCGGGCGCCCTCGGCGGCCATCCGCTGCGCGCTGGCCTTGCCGATGCCCGAACCGCCGCCGGTGATGACGGCGACCTTCCCGGCCAGCCGGTTGGAGACGATTTCCTTTGCCATGGTGGAGTACCTTTCCTTCGGCGTCGCGCCGTATCGAGTGGGAGAACCGGTGAAAAGAGCAGATCAGGGACGAAGCGGACGGCCACGACCGCCCACGGGCAGCCGCAGCGTCCGGGCGATCAGCGCCTGGTGGCGTAGAACACCGTCTTGGTCTCGGTGAAGGCCTCCACGGCGTCGGGCCCGAGCTCCCGGCCGAGGCCGGACTGCTTGAATCCGCCGAACGGCGTGCTGTAGCGCACCGAGGAATGCGAGTTCACCGAGAGGTTGCCGGCCTGCACCGCGCGGGAGACCCGTAGCGCCCGGTCCAGGTCGTTGGTCCAGATGGAACCGGAGAGGCCGTACTCGGTGTCATTGGCGATCCGGATCGCGTCCTCCTCCGTCTCGAAGGGCACCGCGGAGACGACGGGGCCGAAGATCTCCTCGGTGAAATCGGGCGTGGAGGTCGAACCGGGGGTGAGCACCGTCGGCGGGAACCAGAAGCCCGGTCCTTCCGGAGCCCGGCCGCGGAAGGCGACCTCGCCGGCGTCGACGTAGCGGGCCACCGATTCGCGGTGCGCCGCGGTGATCAGGGGACCCATCTGCGCCGACTCATCGGCCGGATCGGCCACGCGGAACGCCGTGACGGCCTTCTCGAACTCGGCCATGAACTCCTCGTACACGCTGGCCTGCACCAGGAGACGGGAGCGGGAGCAGCAGTCCTGTCCCGAGTTGTCGAACACGCCGCCGGGAGCGTTGGCGGCGGCCTCGGCGAGGTCGGCATCGGCGAAGACGATGTTCGAGTTCTTCCCGCCGAGTTCCAGCGTCACCTGTTTGACCTGATCGGCGCAGCCGGCCATGATCCGCTTGCCCACCTCGGTCGAGCCGGTGAAGACCACCTTCCGTACCAGCGGATGCGTCACGAACCGGCTGCCCACCACCGAGCCCTTGCCGGGCAGGATGGTCAGCACACCCTCCGGAAGGCCCGCCTCCAGCGCAAGCTCGCCCAGGCGCATCGCCGTCAGCGGCGTGACCTCGGCGGGCTTGAGCACGACCGTGTTGCCGGCCGCCAGCGCCGGTGCGAAGCCCCAGCCGGCGATCGGCATCGGGAAGTTCCACGGCACGATCACCCCGACCACGCCCAGCGGTTCCTGGTACGTGACGGTGACACCGCCATCGACCGGGATCTGCCGGCCGAAGAGCCGCTCGGGCACCGCCGCGTAGTACTCCAGCACGTCGCGGACGTTACCGGCCTCCCAGCGGGCGTTGCCGATGGTGTGCCCGGCGTTGGCGACCTCCAGCTGCGCCAGGTTCTCCACGTCCGCGTCCACCGCATCGGCGAAGCGGCGCAGCAGCCGCGCCCGGTCCGCCGGTGCGACGTCCCGCCATGACTCATAGGCGCGGTGGGCGCGCTCGATGGCCGCATTGGTGGCGGCTTCATCGGCCAGTTCCACCTGGCGCACGATCTCCTCGGTGGCCGGATTGACGACCTCGTACACAGTGCTCATGGTGCCTTAGCTCCTTTCGTGCGCCTGGTGCCGCCGCATCGTGTCGCGGCGGGGACGTTCCTGCCCGCCGGCATCCGGCGGTGCTGAGGTGCTGATCGTGTCCGCTGGAGCCGGGGGCGTGGCCGCTGAGCCGGCTGAGTTCGATGGGTCCGGCGTGCCCGCATGGCGACGGTCCCGGTGCGCCTGCGCCGCGGCGACGAATGCGGCGAAGAGGCGCAGGTCCTGGACGGTCCGCTCCGGATGCCACTGCACGGCCAGCATCCAGCCGGGCTTTTCCGGCCCGGCGGCGGTGGAGGCGTGCCCGGGGGCCGGGTGCCCGGCGGCGGTGGCCGCGGGGCCGGTCGAGGCGTGCCCGCCGGAGGCGTGCCTCGCGTCCGTCGCAGGTCCCCCGGCATCCGGTATGGCCGCGACGTCGTCCTGGTCCGGGTCCAGTTCCAGGGCCTGGATGACGCCGTCGGCGGTGCGCGCCGTCACCCGCAGGCCGCGGCCGACGCGGTCGACCGCCTGGTGGTGGTAGACCGACACCTCGGCCTCGGCGCCCAGCAGCGCCGCCGCCATGCTGCCGGGCTCGGTCTGCACGCGCATGCGGCCGAACACCCCCGGCGCCGGCTGGTACGCGGTGGTGTCCAGGACATCGGGCAGATGCTGGATCAGGGTGCCGCCGAGGAGCGTGTTGACCACCTGCAGGCCGCGGCAGATCGCGAACAGCGGCAGACCGGCCTTCAGCGCGGCGCCGGCCAGGGCGAGATCGTGATCGTCGCGGTGGGACTGCGGCTGGGTGAGCGGATGCGGCTCGGCGCCGTAGCGCTCCGCCCCCACATCGGAGCCGCCGGCGATGACCAGGCCGTCCAGGTCCTCCACGAGGGTCGGATCGCTCCCGGTCGGCGGTAGCAGGAGCGGGGTGCCTCCGGCGGCGACGACGCAGTCCAGGTAGGTCGAGGACAGCAGCGCGGCCTCCTCATCCCAGACGCCCCAGCGTGCCGGCTGCTGATAGGTCGTGATGCCGATCCGCGGCCGCCTCACCGTGGCACCGGGCGTGTCCGGTTCAGAGACGTTCGAAGCCACGCACGCGCTCCCAGTCCGTGACGGTCTTCTCGAACGCCTCCAGCTCCACGCGGGCGGCGTTGACATAGTGGTCCACCACATCGTCGCCGAAGGCCGCGCGAGCCAGCTCGGAGCGATCCAGCCGCGCGGCGGCTTCGGCCAGGGTGGTCGGCAGCTGGTCCGCCGCCGCCTCGTAGGCGTTGCCGGCCACCAGGGGCGGGCACTCCAGCGCGTTCTCGATGCCGTGCAGGCCGCCGGCGATGATGGCGGCGGTCGCCAGGTAGGGGTTGAGGTCCGCGCCGCCGACGCGGATCTCCGCACGCAGGCTGGGCCCGTGACCCACGACGCGGACGGCGCAGGTGCGGTTGTCGAAGCCCCAGGCGATCGCCGTCGGGGCGAAGCTGCCCTTGGCGAAACGCTTGTAGGAGTTGATGTTCGGGGCGAAGAAGTAGGTCAGTTCGGGCAGTGCCGCCAGGACGCCGGCGATGAACTGCTCCATGAGCTCGGAGAAGCCGTGGTCGCGCTCGCCCGCCATGACCGTGCTGCCGTCGGTGCCGCGCAGGCTCAAGTGGATGTGGCAGGAGTTGCCCTCGCGCTCGTCGTACTTGGCCATGAACGTGATGGCCTTGCCCTCCTGCGCGGCGATGGCCTTGGCGCCGTATTTGTAGATGGCGTGGTTGTCGCAGGTGCCCAGGGCGTCCCTGAACCGGAAGGTGAGTTCGTGCTGGCCGAAGTTGCACTCTCCCTTGGTGCCCTCGACGTAGAAGCCCGACCCGGACATGGCGTTGCGGATCCGGCGCATGAGGGGCTCGACCCGGGTGGAGCCGAGCAGCGAGTAGTCGACGTTGTAGCGGTTGGCCGGCACCAGTTCGCGGTATCCGCTGTCCTGGGCATCCTCATAGCTGGTGTCGAAGGCGATGAACTCCAGCTCCGTCCCGGAGAACGCCTCGAGTTCCCGCGCGGCCAGCCGGTCCTGCTGGCGCTTGAGGATCTGGCGCGGGGACTGGACGACCGGGGTGCCGTCGAGCCAGAGGACGTCGCACACCACCAGCGCGGTGCCCTCCAGCCACGGGATGCGGCGCAGGGTGGCCATGTCCGGCTGGAAGACCATATCGCCATAGCCGCTCTCCCAGGAGGACATGGCATAGCCGTCGACGGTGTTCATCTCCACGTCGACCGCGAGCAGGTAGTTGCAACCCTCCGCGCCGTGCGATGCGACCTCGTTGAGGAAGAAGTCGACACCCAGGAGCTTGCCCTGCAGTCTGCCCTGGACATCGGTGATCGCGACGATGACGGTGTCGATCTCGCCGCTGGCCGCCAGAGCGTGCAGATCCTCCAGGGTCAGCATGCCGCGGGTGCTCGGATCGGACGCAGTGGTCATGGCGATTCGCTTCCTTGTCGATGGACTGTCGATGGAGCTGTCGGTGACGCCGCTGGTGGCGTTGGGCTATGGGCGGAGCACTGCGTGCCCGCGAGAGGGCCGCTCCAGGACAACGTTTAATGGTCTGATTTCACGCCAAATACTGATGTCCAATGTAATTCAGGTCTCATTTTTCCGTCAAGGCGACCGCCCGCCGACCCCGTGAGGGCCGGCGGGCGGCTGGCTGCGCCTCGTGCTGCGCCGTGCACGCCGGCGCTACTGGAGTTCGGACTCTGCCTTCGCCAGCGCGGCGAACTCCTCCTCCGGCGCCCGGGCGATGAGCCGGTGCCGAGAGTGGAACCAGAAGTACGCGATGGCCAGCAGGAAGATGATCGCGGTGATGCCCGCAGCCAGGACATCCACGAAGAACGTCGCCACCACCGCCACGGCGGCCAGGACCAGCGCGATGGAGGTGGTCACGATGCCGCCCGGCGTACGGTAGCCGCGGGGCAGGTCCGGCTCGCGCAGGCGCAGCATGATGTGCGAGAGGTTCAGCAGCACATAGGAGACGGTGGCCCCGAAGACCGCGATGTTGATCAGCAGGCCGCCGTCCTGCAGCCACGCCGCCAGGGCGAAGCCGATGGTGCCCGGCACGATGAGCGCCAGGTACGGCGTCTTCCGCTTGCTCGTCAGGGAGAGCACCGTCGGCAGGTACCCGGCCCGGGAGAGCGCGAACAACTGCCGGGAGTAGGCGAAGACGATCGAGAAGAAGCTCGCGACCAGCCCGAACAGGCCCGCCCAGTTCACGAAGGTCGCCAGTGCGGAGTCGGCGCCGTAGATGTGCCGCAACGCCTCCGGCAGCGGATTGTCCGAGACACCCATCGCATCGGCGCCGGCCGTGCCGGGCACCAGGAGCAGGACGCTGGCGCCGAAGAACAGCAGGATCAGCATGGCGGTGATGATGCCCCGGGGCATGTCCCGCTTGGGGTTGGCGGACTCCTCCGCGGCCAGCGGCACGCCCTCGACGGCGAGGAAGAACCAGATGCCGAAGACCAGCGCGGCCACCGCCCCGGAGAAGCCGAACGGCAGGAACTCCGAGGCGCCGGCGGCCTGGGTCGGCTCGATGTTGAACAGATTGGCGGCATCGAAATGAGGCACGGTGCCGATCACGAAGGCGAGCAGCGCGACGACCGCGACCGCTGTGATGACGAACATGACCTTGAGCGCCTCGCCGACGCCCCACAGATGGATGCCCACGAAGAGCGCGTAGCACAGCAGGTAGACGACCCAGATCGGCACGGACTCCGGCAGGCCGAGGGCCCGCACGTAACCGCCGATGAAGGTGGCGATGGCCGCCGGTGCCACGGCGTACTCGATCAGGATCGCCATGCCGGTGGCGAATCCGCCCAGCGGGCCCAGTGCCCGCCGGGCGAAGCCGTATCCGGCGCCGGCGGTCGGCAGCGTGGAGGAGAGCTCCGCCAGGCCGAACACCATGCAGGTGTACATCAGGCCCATGAGCAGGAAGGCGATCAGCAGGCCGCCCCAGCCGCCTTCGGCCAGGCCCAGGTTCCAGCCGGAGAAATCACCGGAGATGACGTAGGCGACGCCGAGGCCGGCGAGCAGGACCCACCCGGCCGCACCCTTCTTGAGCTGCCGGTTCGCCAGGTAGCTGGAGTCGACGTCGGTGTAGTCGACGTTCTTGCTGAGGGCTTTCTTGAATGCCATGGATACCGCCGTTGGTATGGGAGATCCCGTGCGGTCGGTGCGGGCGGCGCATGCCGTGCCCGCACCGGTGTGCCGGCATCGTCCGTGGGCATATTCGGGAGCCAAAGGTCTGTTTCCGGGCCAAAGGCTGGCTTTAATGTAATCCACGTCTCATCGGTGGTCAAGGAACCAGATGAGGGCCGGCCGGGGTGGAGCCAGCATGAGGCTCGCGCCGCGTTCCGGCAGGTGCCGGAACGGTGGTCGTGCGGGCGCGGTATGCCCCGCCGCCCGGTGGCGGGTGCGCGTGCATGCGCCGGTGACCGCATCGGAGGCAGGGGATGATACACCGCGCGCCTCACGCTATGTTGTGAAGATGAACCCGCACCCGTGCCCGGCGGCCGCCGGACCGATCCCGCCGGGAGGCCCGTCATGAGCGAGGTACCCGGCGTCGGCCCGCTGCTGGGGCCGGTGCGGTCCGGCAACGCCTTCGAGGAGACGATGGCGCGGATGCTCCAGCTCATCCGGCTCGGCTCGGTACCGGTTGGCGAGCGGCTGCCCAGCGAGCGGGAACTCGCCGAGCAGCTGGGCGTCTCCCGGAGCACCCTCCGCGAGGTGATCGCCGAGCTTCAGCGCGCCGGTTACCTGGAGGTTCGCCGGGGCAGGTACGGGGGCGCTTTCGTCTGCGAGCCGCAGGAGGAACCTGAGGGCATCGCCGTCCGGGTGGAGAAGCCCGATCCCGGGGAACTCGACGACGCCCTCCAGTTCCGCATGATCGTGGACACCGCCGCGGCAGGGCGCGCGGCCGCGGCCGCGCTGAGCCCGGCCCAGGTCGAGGCGCTGCGGTCGGCGCTCGCGGACTCCGCCGGCGCCGATGAGCACTCCTACCGCCGGCTTGATTCCCGCCTGCATCTGCTGGTGGCCGAGTGCGCCGGTATACCGAGCCTGCTGCGGGCCGTCGCCGATGTCCGCACCCGGATCAACCATCTGCTCGACATGATCCCGCTCCTGCAGGTCAACCTGGAGCACAGTCAGGAGCAGCACCGGCAGTTGGTCGAGGCCGTCATCGCCGGCGATGCGGCCACCGCCGAGGCGGTCGCCGCCGAGCACGCCGCGGGCACCGAGAGCCTGTTGCGGGGTTTCCTGGGCGAGCAGTCCGGCTGAGCTTCCGGTACGAGCCGGGGTTCAGGGCTGCGGCAGCATCCTGGCCACGGCCACGCGTGAGCTGGCACCGAGCTTGCGCAGCACCTTCGAGACGTGCTCTTCGGCGGTGCGCCGGCTGATCACCAGACGTTCAGCGATGTCCTGATTGCTCAATCCCTCGGCGACGAGCCGGGCGACCTCGAGCTCCCTCGGCGTCAGCCTGCCGGCCGCGGAGTCCCGCACCAGGCGTTCGGCCTCCTCCTGGCCCGCGGCGGCACGCCTGGCCGGGTAGGGCATCGCGAGCTGCTCGTAGCTCTCTCTGGCCTGCGCCAGCAGCGACCGGGCGGTGGCCGGATCCTGCCCGCCGCGCAGCAGCGCCTCTCCCAGCGTGGTGCGCAGCAGAGCGCCCTGGCTCTCCAGGCCGCCGGCATCCGCCAGGGCCAGGCCCTCCTGTGCCAGCCGGACGCCGGTGGCCGGATCTCCGGCCAGGAAGGAGATCGTCGCGGCATCCGCGTAGCGCAGCGGCGCCGTGCCATCGGCCGGCCCGGGCGTGAACGCATAGGGTTCGGCCTCCCCCACGAGGGCGGCCGTGCGGGCACGCGAGGACAGCACGGTGCGCCGCCACCACAGCACGGACGGCAGCGGCGCCTCGCGCAGCTGCTCCAGGCGCAGCCGCATGAGGGACTCGTCGCGCCGCCACAGCGCCGAGAGCGCCTGCGCGGTGCGTGCCATCCCGATCAGATCGGCCGTGCCGGCCCGCCCGGCGTCCTCGACCGCCTGCTCCGCGGCGGCATCGGCGTCCTCCAGCCGGCCGGCCGGGATGAGCGCGAAGGCCAGGGCCGCGCCCAGATTCGCCAGCAGCGTGGTGCGGCCGAAGTGGCGGGCGGTGCGCAGGGCCCGGGTGCCGAGCCGGATCGCCGCCGGCGTGTGATCCAGGATGTACCCGGACCACACCGCGGCCGCCGCCGCGTCCAGGACATCGCGCAGTTCCTCCGGCGGCAGCTCGTGCAGCCCCTCGAGCACGCCGGTGAAGGCCTCCCTGGCCAGCGGCACCCGGCCGGACACCAGCAGCGAGATGGTCCGGAAGGCCGCCGCCGCGAGGGTGTACCGGCGGCCCTCCGCCGCCAGGCGCACCAGCAGATCCTCCGGCACGGGCTCTTCCACCAGCGAGGCCAGGGCGACCCGTTCCATCAGCAGCGCCGGGTCGACGTTCTCGTCGCCGGGATCGTGCAGCAGCGCACTCGCCTCGTCCGGCTTGCCGCTCATCCGCAGCCCGTGGGCCAGCAGCACGCGCGCTTCGCCGGCGTGCTCCGAACGTGTGGCCAGGGAACGTAGCCGTTCGATCGCACGCGCGGTGTCCCCGCACATCATCTCGGCTCGTGCCAGGACCAGCTCCAGGGCCGGGCACCGCCGGTGCGCCGATGCGGGCTCAAGCCAGCGGCGCGCTGTGGCCGGTGCCGCGCCGAGCGCCTGCCGGGCTGCCGTCACCAGTTCGCCCACCTCGTCATCGCTGGCGTGTTCGCGGAGGAACGCGAGGTGCTCGGCGCGTTCGAGCGGGTCGAGGCCGGGCTGCGCCGCGGCGATGCGGTGCGCCTGCACCGCCCAGTCCCGCGGGATGTCCTGGTAGACGCCGGCCCGGATCACCGGATGGAGGGCCTCGGTGCTGGTCACGGCCAGGAGTCCGTGCCGTTGCAGCACCTCCAGCGCCGCGCGTACCGGATCGGGATCCAGTCCGGTCACGGCGCGCAGCCCGGGCAGATCGAGGCGGCCCAGGACGGCGATGCCGCGCAGCACGGTGCGCGCGGAGTCCGGCAGGGAACGGATGTCGTCGGCGACCGCGGCGGCCAGCCCGGCGCCGGGTCCAAGCCGGGCCAGGTCCAGGACGTCGCTGACGTCCCGCGCCTCGGGGTGCCGTTGAAAGGCCGAGATGAGGACGTGCGCGAACAGGGGATTGCCGTCCGCCGAGGCCGCCACGGCCCGCGCTTGGTGCGGTGGCAGGCCCTCTGCCAGGGTCCGGATGGCGGTCTCCGGCAGCGCGCCCACGACCAGGTGCTCATCGCTGGCGCCGGCACGGCGTGCCGCTCTGAGCACCGCGGCGGGCTCCTGGTGCGGACGGTGCGCCAGGACGAGGACGCGGGGTGCTCGCGCCGGCGCGGTGAGGAAGGCCGCGAAGAACTCCTCTGAGGAGGGGTCCAGCCACTGCGCATCATCGACGGCTATGGTCACGGGTTCCTCGCCGAGCGCCTGAATGCAGGCGCGGGCGAGCTGGGCCGGCCCGGCCCCCTCGACCAGGCGGGCAAGGGACTCGTGCAGCAGGGACTCCAGCAGGACGCGGGCGGCGGCAAGCGGTCCGGAGGAGAACATCCGGTCCGCGCGCGTGGCCAGGACGCGGCCCGGCGCCTCGGCCAGGACGCGGGAGAGCAGCGCCGTCTTCCCCGCACCGATCGGCCCTTCGAGGCGGACGAGCCGCAGGGCCCCCGGCGCCAGCCGGCCCCCGGTGATGGCCGCCTGAAGCCGGGAGACGTCCTCGTCACGTCCGATCAGCACAATGCGGTCCCTTTCCCGGTTCGAGTTCACCTCAGCGCCGCCCGGCTCGGGAGGCGGCATTCGTGCGCCGATATATCCGGCTGTGAACAGGATGATTACGGTATATCAGCTTTCTGTCCCAAACACCGGCCACCGTCGGTTTCGTGATGAAACCCGTAGGAATACGGGTATCCCTCCCAGGGCTCCGAGGCGGAGGATGTGGAATGTGGCGCGTCTTCCCGCCGGGGAGGCGCGCGAGTGCTCCCTGACAGCGCGTAAGACAGGCGCATCCCCGAGAGGAACTCATATGCCCGACGACCCCGCCACCCGGAGCCGTGCACTTCTGCCGGCAGGAATCATCGGCGCTCTGCTGGCGCTGCTGCTGAGTCTGTTCTCCGCCGGTCTTCCCGCCAGCGCGGCGCAAGCAGCGCCGCCTTCGGGAACCTATACCGGTACGAGCACGGCGTATACGGGCGCCACGGTGAGTTTCCAGGTCGAGGCCGGCGTGATGTCCGGGTTCGAGACCGAGAGCTATGTCCAGTGCGGGCTCTTCCCGACCCCCATGCAGTGGGCTGGCATGCCCGCTACGCAGGTGACCGCCGGGGAGCCGTTCGATCTGAGTTGGGACTTCGGCGAGGGCGGATCGACCGTCCGGTACGTGCTCGAGGGCGTCGTGGTGAACGCCGATGGCACCGCCTCGGGCGAGGGGTACGCTTCCATGCCTGAGCTTTCCTGCCAGGGTTACCGGTTTACCTTTACGGCGCAGACCGAGGTGCAGCCGGAGCCGACGGAGCCCGAGCCCACGACGCCTGAGCCGACGACCCCGGAACCCACCACTCCGGAGCCGACCACCGAGCCCACGACGCCTGAGCCGACGACCCCGGAACCCACCACTCCGGAGCCGACGACTGAGCCCACGACGCCGGAGCCGACGACTGAGCCGACGACGCCGGAGCCGACCACTGAACCGACGACTGAGCCCACCCCGGAGCCGACGACGCCTGAGCCGACGACTGAGCCCACTCCGGAGCCGATCTGCCAGCCGCCGAGCTTCTGGCTCCTTCCGGCGGAACTGACCGCGTCTGAGCTGCGTGAGGACGGCGTGGCGCTGCTGGGCGAATGCTTCACGCCTGGCAGCACCGTGACGCTGCTCATCGACGGCCAGGAACAGGGCCAGTACTCCACTGGCGATGCCGATGGCGGGTCCGTCCCGGGCGGGTTCTCGCACGAGTACCGCGGCCCTCTGGCGCCGGGGACGTACGAGCTCCAGATGCGCTCGGACGCCGGCGAGCAGGACTCGGCGACGCTGACGGTGCTGCCGGACCCGGACCCGGATCCGGAGCCGACGCCGGAACCCACGACCGAGCCGACCACCCCGCCGACCACCGAACCGACGACTCCGCCGACCACGGAACCCACCCCGGAGCCGACGACCGAGCCGACGGAACCGGAGCCCACGACCCCGGCGCCCACTGAGCCGGAACCGACGGAGCCAGAACCGACGAGCACGCCGACCGAGCCGGAGCCGACGACCCCGGAGCCGACGGAACCGGAGCCCACGACTCCAGGACCCACGGAGCCAGAACCGACGACTCCGGCCCCGACCGAGCCGGAGCCGACGAGCCCGGAGCCCACTGAGCCTGAGCCGACGACTCCCGGCCCGACCGAGCCGGAACCCACCCAGCCCGGCGATGAGGTGAGTGTCGAGCAGGTGTCCGGGAAGCCCGGTGATCCGATCGTGGTCACCGGTCTGCAGGAATACGAGGGGCAGACGGTTTCGGCCGAACTGCACTCGGATCCGGTCGACCTGGGGACCGCCCTGGTCCAGGACGGCACGGCCGGATTCACCGTCCCGGAGGTCGCTCCGGGTAACCACACCCTGTTCGTGTACGACGCCGCCGGCGACGTCCTCTACGAAGGGCCTTTCGAGGTGCTGGCCGCCCAGGTCGAGCAGCAGCTGAGCGTGGATCCGGAACGGATCACCCCGGAGGCGTTCGTCGACCCGGACCGAGGCGTGACGGCGACTGCGACCGGGTTCACCGCCGGTGAGACCGTGACGTTCACGATCGCTCCGGACGGGGAGGCCGTACGTGGTCTTTCGCAGACGGTACCGGTGGACGAGGACGGCACGGCCGCGTTCGTCATCTACGGCGACAGCCCCTCGGATCCGAGCATCTACATCGGGAGCTACACCGTCACGGTGGACGGGACGGACCTGAGCGCCTCCTTCGAGGTCGCGGACGACACGAGCCCGCCCGGGCCCGGTGGTTCGGGTGACGACGGGTCCGGTGGCGGGTCCGGCGGTTCACTCCCGCGGACCGGTGGCGAGTTCGCCGCCTTGGGGGCAGGCCTGGCCCTGATCGCCCTAGGCGGCAGCGCGCTGCACCTTTCCCGGCGGCGCCGCTAGGTGTTCGCCCAGGTCAGCAGGACGGTCGTGGCGCTCATCGCCGTGGCCGTCCTGCTTGGCGGTTGCGTCCGATCAGAAGAGGCCGGCGACGAGCCGGCGGGTCAGGCGCCCGGAACGGCGGAGAGCGAGGCACCGGAATCGCGGTTCATGCTCGCGCTGCGCCGGGTTCCCGCGCCACGCGGGGATCTCTGGATCGAGTTCGGCGACGTCCAGCGGCTCGGCGAACTCGCGGACAGCGACCCCGGCGGCGCCTGGGACGACGACGTCCGCCACCTGGGCCTCGGCGCGCTCGCGCCGCGGGCACATCTGACAGCCGGGCTCGGGCTGGACGTCCGGGCTGCCGAGCTGGCCATCGCCTCCGGTGGCGGATCCGAACGTGCCGGTGCGCTGCTCGGCGGCCAGGACGCCGATGCCGTCTATGCCGCGGCCCGCGCCCAGGGCTGGGAGGGCGAGACGGCGCTGAGCCGGGACGAGGATCCCGCTGAGCCGATGACCACCGCCCTGGGGCATCTCATCGCCCTGCAGGACGATGTGATCTACACCGCGGCCGGAGTGGAACCTTCCTGGGACTCGGTGGAGGATCTCGCTGCGGAGGACCCCGAGATCCGCGCCTACGCCGCCTGCCTGGGCGAGGTCGCCGCCGCCGTCATCGCCGGCGATGTGGCGGTGGGCGTGCGGCCGGATAATGCCGGCGTGCCGGTCACGCTGATGTGCACGTCGAGTCCGGACCCGGATGAGCTCGCCGCCTCGCTCCCGTCCGCCGTCGAGGGAACGAGCCGGGTGATCGAGCCCGGCACGCCGTACTCGCGTCGCGTCGCGCCGCCGGACACGGAGATCCTGGACCAGGGGATGGTCCGGGCGGCGATGCGCCATCGGCCCGGCACCGGCGCCGGATGGATCTTCACGCTGCTGCGCGCCCGCGACCTGCCCGGCACGGTCCAGTACCGCGGCGAGAACTGAACCGTTTTTGAGTATCTACCACCCTGTTCCTGAACGAAACCTCGTGATGAGGTGAGTAAAGGCTGGCCAGGACCTCGTACGTCGTGTGCCCGCCACACTCATTCAGCTCGCACCACTTTCGGGGACGCCACTGTGAAGAAGATCGTGACCTTCCGCCGCCTGCTTGCCGCCGTTGTGGCGATAGTGCTGGTCCTGACCGGTCCGGCCGCCGCCGTCAGCTGGGACGATGTCGAGGCCGGGCAAGGCGGCGCTCCCTCAGCGGAACCTGCTGCACAGCCCCGTTCAGGGTCCCCGGCCAGTTCAGGGTCCCCGGGGCCCGATGAGGCGATGGCCCCTGAGCTGATCTTGCCCAGCTTCACTGCGCGTCAGCCCGCTGCACAGCCCAGGGGGCTGGAGGTCACCTCGGAGCCTGAGGCGGACGCCGCGGAGCTGGAGCTGACGATTCCCGGCGTGACCGAATGGCTGGTCGGCGAGGACATCGAGATTCCCGTGACCGCCACTGCGCCGGAGGGCGTGGACCTCGGGGGCGTCGTGGTGGAGCTCTGGGAGGCGTGGACCATCAGCTATCCAGAAGACGGAGCGCCGGTCTTCGTCGACGGCTATCCGCTGCCGGCGGGGGATCCCGTCACGGCGGTGCTGAACGGCGACGGCAAAGCGACGCTTCTGCTGCCCGCCGGAGTGCTTGAGGCTGCTTTCGGCCTGGACCCGGAGGCGTACCCCCTCCTCACCATGCTCTTCGCCGGAGCGCCCGATGGCGGGGACATCGCCACCGATCTTGCCGTGCGCGTGATCGACCAGGGGCACAGGGGGCTGGCCGACGCTGCCTCGAACGTCACCGCTCTGACGGTGGCGCCGGCCGAGCCCGCTCTCACACTCGACGGACCCGAGGTGCTCATCTGGGGCGAGGACCTGACCCTGACCGCGGAGCTGGGACTGCCGGAAGGCTGGTTCAGCGCGGACGATCTGCGCGAGATCCTGGACTTCATGAGGGGAGGCGGCTTCCCGGTGCCGGACTTCCCGGCGGGTGAGATCACGCTGTACGCCGCGGACGACACCGGCTTCGAGCGACCTTTCGCCTCGGTGGATCTGGCGGAGGCGGATGCCCTCAGCACGGAGCTGGTCATCCCGGCGGCGTCGTTGGCCGACAGCACCGAGTACGAGTTCGTGGCGGTGTTCTCCGGTACGCGGTACTTCACCGAGGCGGTCTCCGCCGGCCATCAGGCGGCGTTCGACCTGGTCGACGTGTCTGTGGCGATCCCGGAGACGTTGAGCTGGTACCCCTTCGACGAGCTGGAGGTGCCGGTGACCGTGACGGCTCCTGAGGGTCTCGGCCTGGAGGGCGTCGTCGTGGAGCTGTGGGAAGAAGCCCACACCGATCTCAGCGGGTACGAGAACGATGAGCGGCGGCTGGAGCTGATCGACGGGACACCGGTCACCGCCGAGCTGAACGCCGACGGCACCGCCACATTCGTGTTGTCCAATCAGGTCGGCGACGGCCCGCCCCCTGCGGAGCTCGCGGCGGCCTTGATCATGGCGTCCGGCGGGGACGTCTGGCCGCTGACCGCCAGGATCCCGGCCTCGGCGGCGCACGGGGTGGCTGCGTCGCGTTCGAATGTGCTGGAAGTGCGTCCTGGGCCCGCCGAGCCGGGCCTCACGCTGGATGGCCCGTCGGCCGCGGACTGGGGCCAGGACGTCGAGTTGACGGCGGAGGTGCTCCTTCCCGAGGAATGGCCCGAGGAGGGCACCCTCCGTGAGCTGCTGAACGAGATGGCCGAGTTCTTTGACGTGAATCCGGACTTCCCGGGCGGGCAGCTGAATCTGCACGAGGCTTCCGATGCGGGGTGGAACAACCCGATCGCCGTCGTGGACCTGGCGGAGACAGATTCTCTGACGGCGGAGCTCACGGTACCGGCTGACCGGCTATCCGCCGGTGAGAACCGCTTCGTCGTGGTCTATTCCGGCACCAGCTATTTCACGCAGGCCCAGTCCCAGACGGTGACCGTGACGGTGACGCTCACCGAGGCCACCCCCGTCGAGCCCGGTTTTGACGAGGAGACGGGCGTGCTGGACATCCCTGAGGTTGAGGGGGTGGAATACCGGATCGGTGAGGACGTCGTGACCGGGACCGTGATCGTCGAGCACGGGAAATCCGTGACGGTCTCGGCGGTTGCCCTGCCCGGTTACGCGCTGGCCGAGGACGCCGCCGCCGAGTGGACCTTCACCCGCCCGGAGGAAGGGGATGGCGGCGGTGAGCCGACGCCGGAACCCACGACTGAGCCGGTACCCGAGCCCACGACTCCGGCGCCGACCGAGCCAGTGCCGACCACGCCGGCGCCGACGGAACCTGCGCCGACCGGACCGACGACTGAGCCGACCGAACCGGAACCGACCGGGCCGACGACGCCGACCGAACCCGGGCCGACCACTGCTCCGACGGAGCCGGGGCCAACCACGCCGACTCCGACCACGCCGACTCCGACCACTCCGGCACCGACGACTGCTCCGACAGAGCCGGGACCGACCGGGCCGACCGAACCTGGGCCGACGACCGTCCCGACCGAGCCCGAGCCCACGACTCCGGCCCCCACTGAGCCTGAGCCCACGCAGCCCGAGCCGACGGAGCCCGAGCCCACTGAGCCTGAGCCGACGCAGCCCGGTGGTGGCGTGAGCGTCGAGGTGGAGTCCGGCAGGCCCGGGGATCCGATCGTGGTCACCGGACTGGCGGAGTACGAGGGGCAGACGGTTTCGGCTGAGCTGCACTCGGATCCGGTCGACCTGGGAACCGCGATCGTGCAGGACGGCACCGCCGTCTTCGCCGTCCCGGAGGACATCGCCCCCGGCAATCACACGCTGTTTGTGTACAGCGCCACCGGTGAGGTGCTCTACGAGGGACGCTTCGAGGTGCTCGCTGAAACCGGTGCGCCAGCTCCAACGGAGCCCGCCCCCGCCGAACCGACACCCGGGGAGCCCGCGCCCGGCGGGCCGGGACCTGACGAGGCCGAGACCAGCGAGCCCGCTCCGGGTGCGCCCGGCGGCTCCGGCTCGGCCGGCAGTTCCGGAGCTGGCGGTGCCGGCGGTGCCGGCGGACCAGCCGGGCCGCTGCCGCGGACCGGTGGCGAGCTGGCGGCATTGGCCCTCGGCCTGATCCTGCTGGCCTTCGGCGGCGGGACCTTGTACCTCGCTCGCCGGCGCCGGTAGGCGTTCAAGGGACGTTGAACAGCACGGCCGCGGCGGATGCTGCCGCGGCCGTGCCGTCGTTGCCCTCGCACCCAGCCTCGGGCCACAGCGAAAAGCGGCTGCGTCTCGGCAGCAGTCCGCGAACGGTCGCCGGCAACCAGCAGCCTCGCGGCCATCCGGCGGAAGCCGTGAGGCGCGGGGACTGGCGGTGCCCGTCAAAGGTCGCCGATGCGCCGCGGGCACTATGACGCGGCGCCCGCGCGTCGTCCCATGACTGTGTATGACGGCCCGTGAAGGCATGTGCCGCGCCGTGTCGGCCGGTATTGCCGCTGGTGCCCGCCGCCGGTCACTCTCGTAGACAGTTCACGCGGCGTAGAGCCCATCGCTCTCCTGCCGCGCCCCCGGAAGGCTCTCGCCGAGAGCCGCCCCGTCTACGAAAGGCAGGCCCGCCGTGCGCCGCATCGTCTCCGGAGTCGCCCTCATCGCCGCTAGTGCGGTCCTTCTGCACGGCTGCGCCGCAGGCGGCGGCCCGGCGGCCACCGGAGACGCGGGAGAGCCGGTCGAGGGCGGTGACTTCGTCTCGGCGCTCTACCTGGAGCCCCGCGGCCTGGACCCGCACCGTCAGGTGTTCTGGGAGACCTACCGCGTCTCCCGGCACATCTTCGAGCCGCTGGTCCAGGAGGACCTCACCCAGACCGAAGGCGTCCCGGATCTGCAGCCCGCCCTGGCGGAGAGCTGGGAGAGCAGCGACGACGGCCGCACCTGGACGTTCACCCTCCGCCAGGATGCCACCTTCCACGACGGTTCCCGGTTCGACGCCGAGGCGGTGCACCAGAACGTCCAGCGGGTCTGGGACGAGGACTACGAGTTCTACGACGAGGAAGCAGCCGGCCGGCTCCAGGTGTGGTTCGGCAACCTGTCCGAAGCGCAGCCCGTGGACGACTTCACCTACGAGTTCACCTTCAGCGAGCCCTTCCTGGGCTTCCCCCGCATCCTGGCGCAGTCGATGTACACGCTGCCCATCGGCAACCCGGCCGTCTGGGAGGAGCACGGCAACGACGCCTTCGCCGATCAGCCCGAAGGCACCGGGCCCTACCGGTTCGTCTCGCGCGCCATCGGCGACCGGATCGAACTGGAACGCAACGAGGACTATTACGGCGACCGGCCCTACCTGGACACGCTCACCTTCCGGATCATCCCGAACAACCAGACACGGGTCGCCTCCCTGCTGAACAACGAGGTCGACCACATCAGCTATGTCCAGCCCGATGACGTGGAGACCCTGGAGAACGCCGGGTTCAACGTGCCCGAGGGAACGGGCGCCCAGCTCATCTATCTCTCCTTCAACTACGACAACCCGCAGCTGCAGGACGAGAGAGTCCGCAAGGCGCTCATCCACGGCCTGGACCGCGAGGCTCTCGCCGAGCAGGTCTTCAACGGCTACGCCTCGCCGCAGTACTCCTTCCTCCCGCCGGGCAACGAGGCCTACGACCCGGCCGTCCGGGACTTCGAGTACGATCCGGAGGCCGCGCGCGAACTGCTCGCCGACGCCGGATACGAGCCCGGCGAACTCCACTTCAACCTCGTCGTCGACGTCGCCAACGAGAACCTCGCCCAGTGGCTGCAGGACGCCTACGGGCAGATCGGCGTGGAGACCGAGATCGTATCCCTCGACCGGGTCAGCTACAGCGCCCGCGTCTACAACTCCGAGGAGGGCGACGGACTGAGCCTCGACGAGTTCGGCGAGACGAACGCCGAGTGGCTGTTCAACGGCTACAACGGCCTCACCGGCCGCGGCCTGGATCAGGACGACTACCCGGAGGTCACCGAAGCCATCCAGGAGGCTCTGTACACCGACGACGAGGACGCCCGCATCCAGCAGTGGCAGGAGGCCGAGGCGCTGCTGCGGGAGAACGCCCTGGTCATCCCGGCGGTGAACCTCACCCGCTACTACGCCACCGGACCGAACGTGCAGGGGTTCACCTTCGCCTCGACCAACTGGTACGACCTGAGCACCGTCTGGCTGTCGGAGTAGCGGGTGGGCACCGTCAAGCGGATCGGATGGCGCCTGCTCCTGATGCTCCCGATCCTCGCGCTGGTCTCCGTGCTGGCCTTCCTGATCGGCGTCCTCACCCCGGGCGATCCCATCGAGGCGCAGTACGCCAACCGGTTCACTGCCGAGCAGCTGGACCAGATCCGCGCCACCTACGGACTGGACCTGCCGCTGTGGCAGCAGTACTTCGTCTGGTTGAAGAACGTGGCCGTCGACGGCGGGGGCATCTCCATCGTGCTGGGCGTCCCGGTGTTCGACATCCTCGGCCCCAACTTCCTCAACACGCTGATCCTCACCCTCGGCGGCGTCGTCGCCTGCGTGGTGTTCGGGATGGCGATCGGCGCGACGGCGGGCATCTTCCACCGCACCTGGATCGACCGGGCGGTGATGCTGATCGTGCAGATCGGCAGCAATCTGTCCATCTACTGGTTCGGCCTGGTGCTCATCATCGTGTTCTCCCTGCAGCTGCAGTGGCTCCCGGTCGGCGGGATGCAGTCCCGGAACGGCGGGGGCTTCGCGGACCTGCTGGCACACCTCGTGCTGCCTTCCCTGGCCGCCGGTCTCATCTCGATGCTGGTGCTGGCGCGGTTCGTGCGGATCGGCATCATCCACGAGGTCGGCACCGAGCACTTCAAGACCTTCGCTTCCCAGGGGATCCCCCGGTGGAAGCTGTACGGCAAGCACGTGGGACGCAATATCCTGCCCTCTGCCGTCAATATCACCGGCCTGGAGATCGGGACGCTCATCACCGGCGTCATCTTCGTCGAGAGCGTCTTCAACTGGCCCGGCATCGGCACCCAGCTGCTGAACGCCGTCAACGGCAAGGACTACCCCGTCATCCAGGGCGGCATCCTGCTGGTCGCCGCCTGCTACCTGGTGGTCAACCTGCTGACCGACATCACCGTCGACAGCCTCAACCCCCGTCTGAGGAGGGCATGATGGCGGATCTCGCGACCGCGCCGAAGAACGCCTCCCGGCTGGTCCCCCTGCCCGGCCGCCGGCCCCGCACCGTCACCGGCCGGAACCTGCAGGTCGGCGTCGCCCTGGTCATCATCGCCGTGGTCGTGCTCTCCAGCGTCTTCGCCCCGCTCGTCGCGCCGCACGACCCCCTGCTCTCCGATCCGGCCAGCAAATACCTGCCGCCCGGGTCGCCCGGGCACCTGCTGGGAACCGACGACCAGGGCCGCGATCTGCTCAGCAGGATCATCTGGGGCGGTCGCACCTCCCTGCTCATCGCCGTCGTCGCGGTGGCGTTCTCCACGGTGGTCGGCAGTGCCCTGGCCATCGTCGCCGGTTTCGCCGGGCCCTTGCTGTCCGGGCTGATCATGCGCACGGTCGACGTGATGTTCGCCTTCCCGGTGATCATCGTGGCCGTGGCCCTGGCGGCGCTCTTCGCGCCGGGGCCGTCCGTGGTGATCCTGGCGATCGCCTTCGCCGTCATCCCCTACGTCTCCCGGGTGGTCTTCGCCGAGGTCAAACAGCAGAAGGGACAGGACTACGTGGAGGCGGCGGTCTCCCTGGGCGCGGGGCACGCCTCGATCCTCTTCCGGGAGGTCCTGCCCAATGTCACGACGCAGATCATCGTGTACGCCACCAGCCTGGTCGGCGGCATGGTGGTGTTCGCCTCCAGCCTGAGCGCGGTCGGCATCGGCGTGCAGCCGCCGACGGCCGACTGGGGGCAGATGATCGCCACCGGCGCTCGCGTCGTGATCTCCGGGAACCTCTACGTGGCGCTGTTCCCGGGGCTCATGGTGCTGATCGTCGCGCTCGCGTTCAACTGGCTCGGAGACGGCCTGCGGGACGTTCTGGACGTGCGCCAGCGCAGCGGGGCACCATCCCGCCGGAAGACCGGAGACGCCGGGGCGGACGGCCGGGATACCCCGGTCGGCGCCGCCGGTCCGGACGGTCACGCCGATGCCTCCGGTCCGGCCGAGGAGGTCCCGCGATGACCGCGTCCGCTCCCCGGCCCGCGGCGGTCGCCCCGCAGCCCGGCCGGCGCCCGGGCGCGGCCGCTGTGCTGGAGGTCGCCGGGCTCTCCGTCAGCTTCGAGCCCAAATCCCCCGGCAGCGAGGTGGTCCGGGACGTCGGCTTCACCCTGTCCGCCGGCGAGGTGCTCGCCCTGGTGGGCGAGTCCGGCTCCGGGAAGAGCGTCACTGCCTCCGCCATCCTGGGGCTCCTGCCCCGTCCAGCGCAGATCACCTCCGGCTCAATCCGGCTGGGCGGTGACGAGCTGACCGGGTTGAGCCAGCGCGGTTTGAGCGCCTACCGCGGCAGGCGGCTGGGCGTCATCTTCCAGAACCCCCTGGCCTCGCTCGACCCCTCCTTCACGGTCCGCAACCAGCTCGGCGAGATCATCCGCCATCACCGCCCCGGCTTGGGCTCCGGCGCCCGGAACGAGCTGGCGGCCGAATGGCTGCGGCGGGTGGGCATCGGCGACGCGGACCGGGTGCTGCGGGCGTATCCGCACGAACTCTCCGGCGGCATGCGCCAGCGCGTCATGATCGCCCTGGCCAGCCTGGCGGAGCCGGCCGTGCTGATCGCCGATGAGCCCACCACGGCGCTGGACACCGTGGTCCAGCGGCAGGTGCTGGACCTGCTGCACGAGGTGGTCACCACCCGCGATGCGGCGCTTCTGCTCATCACCCACGATTTCGACGTGGTGGAGCACATGGCCGATCGCGTGGTCGTGCTGCGGGACGGCCGCGTCGTCGAGGCCGGCGTGCGCTCCGAGGTGCTCCAGCGTCCCCGGCACCCCTATACGAAGCTGCTGCTCTCCTCCGTCCCGCGCCTGGGCGCCGCACCGGCCGGCGCCGGCCGGGGCGCCGCGCAGCCGGGCGCCGATGCGGGCCCTCCTCCCGGTACGGGCAGCGCCGCCGCATCGGAGGGGAACCCCGGCGGGACGGGATCCGCCGATGCGGGCCGGCCCGGCCGCGTGACTTCCGGTGCGAGGACCCCCCTGGCCGGTCCGGCCGATCCGGCCGATCTGACGGAGCCGAACGATCCGGCGGAGGCGGCTGACTCCGAGCGCGGTGAACTGCTCACTGTGCGGGACCTGACCAAGACCTTCGCCCTGGGCGGCCTCGGCACGGGGATGCCCCGCCGGGAGTTCACGGCCGTGAAGGACGTGGCCTTCGCCGTGCGCCCCGGAGAGGCCTACGGGCTCATCGGGCGCTCGGGCTCGGGCAAATCGACCGTGGCCCGCCTGATCGGCGGCCTGCTCCCGGCCACCTCCGGCAGCGTCGTCTTCGACGGGCATCAGATCACCGGGTCCGGCGGCGCCGCACTGACGCGGCTGCGACCCCGGTTCCAGTACGTCTTCCAGGACGCCACCAGTTCGCTCAATCCACGGCTGACCGTCGGTGAGCAGATCCTGCGTCCTCTGCGGCGTTTCGGGCTCGCCGGGCGCGGCCGTGCCGCCGGGCGGGAACTGCTGGAGGAGAAGCTGGCCCTCGTCGGGCTGCCCGCGGAACTCGGCGGCCGCTACCCGCACGCCCTCTCCGGCGGGCAGCGGCAGCGGATCGGCATCGCCCGCGCCCTCGCGCTCGAACCCGAGCTCCTGATCCTGGACGAGCCCACCTCGGCGCTGGATGTCTCCACACAGGCCACGCTGGTCGAGCTTCTCCTGGACCTCAAACACCGCCTCGGCCTGACCTACGTGTTCATCGGGCACAACCTCGCGCTCGTGGAGTGGATCTGCGACCGGATCGGCGTGCTGGAACAGGGCGCGCTCGTCGACGAGTTCGCCACCGACGACCTCTACGACGACACCCGCGCCGAGGAGACCCGGGCGCTGCTCGCGGCGAACCTCTCCACCAGGAAGGCAGGCACCCCATGACGACTGAAGGCCCCACAGGGAACACGACCGGAACCACCACGGGCAGCACGCGGCATCCCGGAACCGCCCCCTTCACCGGCCTCGGCCTGGACGGGAGCCAGGTGCAGCAGCTGCTCCGCTCCACGGCCGCGCTGCAGGCCCTGGCCGGGCTGCCGCTGACGTTCACCGTCCTCGGGCTCGACCGCCTCGTTCCGGTCAGCGCCGCCGAGGAGGCCGACTCCTCCGGCCCGGAGTCCGCGTCCACGCCGCCTGCCCGTGCGCCCGGCCTCCACCTGGACTCCAGCATCGCCGCCACCTATCTGGCGGCCAGCGGGCCGGACATCCCCCTGGTACTGCCCTACGCCCCGCAGCGGGACCACCCCTATAACCTGGCGCGCCGGGCGCAGTCCGCCGATCTGCTCGCGCACGGCACCACCGGCGTGCTCATCGGCGCGGCAGACCGGGCGGCCCCGGCAGGACGGGTCTGGGGAACGACTGCCAGCCAGGCCGAAGCCGCGGCGGACGCCGCCACCCTGCTGGCGGCGCTGGGCCAGAGCTGGCCGGCGGACACGGTCGTGGCCGACCGCGCACGGGACGTCTTCGTCGAATCGGACCGGATCCGGCGGGTCGACCACACCGGCGTCTTCGACTCCGCCGGCCCGCTGAGCGCACCCACCAGCGAGCAGACCTCGCCTGTGCTCTTCTGGTACGCCGCCGGGCCCGGGGAGGCGCTGCTGGCGCCGGAGGCCGTGGACGTCGTGGTGCTCGCCGGCGCCACGGAGGCCGGGGTCGGTCAGATCGCCGCTCGCACCGGCCCGGCCCGGCGGCTGCTGGTCCAGGTCGATCCCGCCCAGGCGTCCCGCGGCCCGGCGCTGCGCGATGCCGGCGCCGACGGCATCCTCATCGCCGCGCCCGGAGCGCCATTGCAGGATCTGCTGGCGGAACTGGCCGGGCTCATTGACCGTGCTCGCAGCACCGGTGCGCCCGGCACGCCTACCGCAGTCAGCCGGCCCGCTCCGCTCAGCTTGCGCGAGAGGCTCGGACTGCCCCAGCCACCGGACCGGCTCTCCGATGCCGCGCCGGCCTTCGCCTCCCCGCTCGGCGCCTCCCGATGAGCCCCGACGAGCCCGCAACCACAGGAGTGACCATGCCCGCAGCCCAGGACGCCCGCACCGCCGTCTCGTGGCTCAGCCCGCCCACCGCCGTCGACGCGGAACTGAGCGATCGCTTCCATCCCCTGTTCGCGCAGATCAAGGAGGGCAACCGCGACCGGGAGCGCGAGCGGATCTTCGCCCACGAGCAGGTCCGCTGGCTGATCGACGCCGGATTCTCCCGCCTGCGCATCCCCGAACGGCACGGCGGCTCCGGCGCCTCCCTGCAACAGGCTTTCCGGCTGCTGGCCGAGCTGGGCGCCGCCGATGCCAATATCGCCCATGTCTTCCGCAACCACTGGGCCTTCGTCGAAGACCGGCTCTACTCCCCGCCGGATGAGGCCGGTGAGGTTTGGCTGGAACGGTTCCGCGCCGGGGACTTCGTCGGCGGCGGCTGGACCGAGGCCAACGGCGGCAAGTTCAGCGATATGCGCACCCGCCTGAGCACGCGTGCGGGCGCCACGTACATCACCGGCGCGAAGTTCTACGCCACCGGCAGCCTGTACGCGGACTGGCTGGACGTCATCGGCGTGGACGAGTCGGGCACGGCGCTGACCGCGCTCGTGCGCCGGGACCAGCCCGGGGTGGAGCTGATCGACGACTGGCCCGGCTTCGGTCAGCGCACCACCGCCAGCGGCTCGGCCCGCTACGATCAGGCTGAGGTCGACCGGTTCGGGCTCTTCCCCGCCGCCGAGCGGTTCCCCTATCAGGGGTTGTTCTACCAGACCAGCCTGCTGGCGATCCTGGCCGGCATCGCCAGGGCTGCGTGGAGCGAGGCGATCGAGGCGCTGAAGCAGCGCCGCCGCAACTACCCCCTCGGGCTGGACGAGGTCCCGGCGCGGGACGCGCAGCTGCTGCAGGTCATCGGCCGGCTCGGCGCGCAGGTGTTCCAGGCGGACGCCGCGCTGCAGGCGCAGACCGCCGCCCTGGACGAGGTGGCCGAGGCCCGCCGGGCCGGCGCCGACGTCAGGGGCGGCGAGGCGCTTCGTACCGCGACGGTGCGCACCGCCGAGGCGCAGCTGGTGATCATCGACGCCGCGCTCGCGGTCACCAATGAGGTGTTTGACGCGCTCGGCGCCTCCGGCACCTCGGAGGCGGTGCTGCTGGACCGGCACTGGCGCAATGCGAGGACCCTCGCCTCGCACAATCCCCGGATCTACAAGGAGCGCGTGCTGGGTGACTGGTACGTCAACGGCACCGACCCCTCGGTGCGGGAGGACCCCTTCTCCGGCGGCGGGCAGGGGGTGTGAGCGATGCCTGAACGGAACGGTCACGTGCTGCTCGGCGTCAACGCGCTCATCCTGGGCTATCTCCCGGCCGCCTGGAAGTCTCCGCGACTGACCGCCGATGCGTTCCACAGCGGGGACTACTGGCGCCAGATCGGCGCGATTGCCGAACGCGGCACGCTCGACGCTTTGTTCCTGGCCGATTCGCCCTCGCTGGGCAATCCCGGCCAGGACGCCAATCCGGCCAAGCTCGACCCGACGGTGACCTGGGCGCATGTGGCCCGCCACACCTCGCACATCGGGCTGATCGCCACGGCGTCCACCACGTTCAACGACCCGTTCGAGCTGGCCGAGCGGATCCTGACGCTCGATGTCGTCTCCGGCGGCCGGGCAGGCTGGAACCTCGTCACTTCCCGGGATCCGCAGGCTGCGGCCAATTTCGGCCTGGACGGCGTTCCCACCCGTGAGGAGCGGTATGCCCGCGGGGCCGAGTTCGCCGACGCTGTCGTGGGACTGTGGGACTCGGCCCGGACGGGCGAGGAGTTGTCCCTGGACGGGGAGCACCTGCGGGTCTCGGGCCGGCTGTGCGCACCCGCCTCCCCGCAGGGCAGGCCGGTGCTCTTCCAGGCCGGCGGATCGCCGCAGGGGCGGGCCCTCGCCGGCCGGCTGGCCGATGGCGTGTTCACCGCCGAGCTGACCACGGAGACGGCGGTTCCGCACTACCAGCTGGTCAAGGACGCCGCCCAGCAGTACGGCCGGACCCGGGACGAGGTGAAGATCCTTCCCGGCTTGCTGCTGAGCCTGGGCAGCACCGAGGAGGAGGCCCGGCGCCGCTCCGACGAGCTGCACGAGGCGAGCCCGGCCGCGTACTCGGCCCGTTGGCTCTCCCAGGCCATCGGCTTCGATGTGAGCACGCTGGACCTGGACGAGAAGTTCCCCTCCGAGGTGCTGGACGCCCCGCTCGACCCGGCGACGTTCACCGGCAGCATCGGCTTCCGCGAATCCATCCTGCAGAAGATCCGCGCCACCGGACCCACCGTGCGGGAGTACCTGCGGGAGACCAGGTACAGCGGGTCCGGGCACGGCGGGTTCGTCGGCACGCCGGAGCAGCTGGCCGACCGGATCGAGGAGTGGTACCGGCTGGGCGCCTGGGACGGCGTGAATCTCCAGCCGGATGTGCTGCTGGAAGGGCTGGAGGTCATCGCCGACGAGGTGGTGCCGATCCTCCGCCGGCGGGGCCTGTACCGGCACGAGTACGAGACCTCCACCCTGCGAGGCCACTTCCAGGCGGCCGGCCCCTCCGCCTGAGGCTTCCCCCTGAAGACGGCGCGCCGGGCCCGCCGCTCTACGTGCCCAAGCTGCAACGTCCCGCCGGCGAACCGGAAACCAGGGTTAGCGTGACGGTCATGAGACGTCTCCTGGCCATCCTCGCCTTCGCCCTGACGACTTCCTTCGCCCTGACCGCCTGCGGCGCCATGCCCGACCGCAGCGAGGGTTCGGGCTCCGGGGTCTCCGCCGATGAAGCGGAGGCCGGGGCGCCAGCGGAGTCCATCGACTCGAACCGCCATGTGATCACCACCGCGCGTGCCACTATCGTCGTGGACGATCCAAGCGCGTCCGCCGAGGATCTGGCCGCGCGCACCCAGGAGCGCGGTGGTCACGTCGACCAGCGCCGGGAGCGTGCCGGTGACGACGGTGCCACGCGTGCCTCGCTCACCGTCCGCGTCCCGGCCGAGGCGCTCGACGCGTTCCTGGCCGAGCTGGACGAGCTGGGCGAGGTCACCGAGCGCAGCCAGAGCGCCCAGGACGTTACCGGCACGGTCCGGGACCTGGATGCCCGGATCGGCGCGCTGGAGGTCTCCATCGACCGCCTGGAAGGCATCATGGCGGAGGCGGGGAACAGCACCGAGCTGCTCGAGGCCGAGGAGATGCTGAGCGAGCGGCAGGGCGAGCTGGAGTCGCTCATCGCCGAACGCAACGCCCTGGGCGAGCAGGTCGAGATG
Organism: Sediminivirga luteola; assembly: GCF_014639315.1. Taxonomy (GTDB): domain Bacteria; phylum Actinomycetota; class Actinomycetes; order Actinomycetales; family Brevibacteriaceae; genus Sediminivirga; species Sediminivirga luteola. The sequence goes on along the minus strand of NZ_BMFY01000010.1, from coordinate 76,550 downwards.
TCCACCCTCGAAGTCGAACTGATCGCGGCTGAAGACCGCGCGGTCGAGCCCGGCGGGTTCCTGGGCGGGTTGCAGAGCGGCTGGAACGCGCTGCTGGGATTCGTCAATGTGCTGTTCGTGGCGCTCGGCGCGCTGCTGCCCTGGCTGATCGTCCTGGCACTCCCCGGGTTCTTGCTGTACCGGCTGCTGCGCAAGCGTGCGCGCCGGCGCGCCGCCAGCAGGCCGCCGATGCCGGTGCCCGCCGGCCATGCGCCCCGCATGGCGCCGGCTCCAGGAGGTCCCGTGCCGGGCGGCGCGGCGTACCCGGCGACGGGACCCGTGCCCCCCGGGGCTCCATCCCCGACGCAGTCCGCGCCCGCATCGCCGCCCGCCGGCGCCCCCGCTCCGCCTCCGCAGACCGGGACGGCTGCTGCTCCCGGCGGCGGGGACGCTCCCCACGGCCCGGCCTCCGGCGACGAGGGCGACCCGCCCCCGGCTGGCCGTGACACCACCCCCTCCTGATCCGCCCCGGCCGGGCGCGAGGCTATCGGCGCGGTCACCGGAGAGACGCTCATCCTGACAATCCCCCGGAGGGGCACGAGACCGCGAGCACCCTGGGAGCCGGGAACTCGGGCGCAGCAGGACCACCCTCCGGTCGGGAGTCGGACACCGGCTCTTCCTGGCGCGCCCGGGTGCCCGGCGCGCCGGAGGTGCCGGCGGCACACCCCAGGATCCCCAGCTACAACGGGCCCCAGGGCTACCCCATCGTTAGCCAAGCTAATGACGTAGGCTAACCTTTACGGTATGAGCGATCAGACCGTCACCACATCGTCCGTCAAGCCCAGAGCACGCCTGGACCTGGCGACGAACCTCCGGCAGGCGGTGCTGCGGCTCTCACGACGGCTGCGGCAGGGGTCCACGCTGGAGGTCTCGCAGGCGCAGTACTCGGTGCTCTCCGCCCTCTTCCACCTAGGCCCCATGACACCCGGCCGGCTGGCCGAGTACGATCACGTCACCCGCCCGTCGATGACGCGCACGGTCGCCTCGCTGGAGGGCCGCGGACTGGTACTGCGTCGGCCGGCGGAAGAGGACCGGCGCTGCGTCCTCGTCGAGGTCACCGGCGACGGCGCCGCCCTGGTCAAAGAGATCAAGCGACGGCGCACGGCCTGGCTGGACAAGCGCCTGGCTCGCCTGACGCCCGCCGAGCGGCAGACGCTCAGCGACGCCGTCGTGATCCTGCGCCGGATGGTGGAGGAATGAGACGCACGTTCCACTCCCTCCGCTATTTCAACTACCGGCTCTGGTTCGCCGGCGCCCTGGTGGCCAACATCGGCACCTGGATGCAGCGGGTGGCGCAGGACTGGCTCGTCCTGACCGTCCTGACCGACAACTCGGGCTTCGCGGTCGGCGTCACGACCGGTCTGCAGTTCCTGCCCATTCTGCTGCTGAGCCCCTACGCGGGGCTGCTTGCCGACCGGCTGCCCCGTCGCGGCATGCTCATGTTCACCCAGGGGGCCATGGGCGTGCTGGCGCTCGGACTAGGCCTGCTGGTCCTCTCCGGGCACGCCGTGCTCTGGCAGGTCTACGGCTTCGCGCTGCTGCTGGGGGTCGTCTCCGCGCTTGACGCGCCGGTGCGCCAGACCTTCGTCGCGGAGATGGTCCCGCAGGAGGACCTGCCCAACGCCGTCGGCCTGAACTCGACCTCCTTCAACGCGGCGCGGCTCATCGGGCCCGGCAGCGCCGGCCTGCTGATCGCCCTCGTCGGCACCGGCTGGGTGTTCATCATCAACGCGGCGTCCTTCGCCGCGACCATCCTGGCGCTGCTGGCGATGCGCGTCGCCGAGCTGCACGAGCTTCCGCACACCGCCCGCGGCAAGGGGCAGGTGCGGGAGGGAATCCGCTATGTGCGACGGCGCAGCGACATCGTCACGGTCTTGGTGGTCGTCGGCGTCGTCGGCGCCTTCGGCCTGAACTTCCAGATGACCTCCGCCGTGATGGCCAGGGAGGCGTTCGGGGTGGGCGCCACGGAGTACGGCATCCTCGGTTCCATCCTGGCCGTCGGTTCGCTCACCGGCGCCCTGGCGGCCGCCCGCCGGAGGACGCCGCGGGTGCGGATCGTGGTGGCCTCGGCGCTGGCGTTCGGCATCGCCATGCTGGCGCAGTCCGTGATGCCGACCTACTGGCTCTACGCCGTGCTGTGCATGCCGGTGGGGTTCTTCGCCCTCACCATGCTCACCGCCGCCAATACCACCGTGCAGCTGGCGACCGCGCCGTCCATGCGCGGCAGGGTGATGGCGCTCTACATGATGGTGGTGATGGGCACCACGCCCATCGGCGCGCCCATCGTCGGCGCCATCGCCGAGGGGCTCGGACCGCGCTGGGCGGTGGGAGCCGGAGGAGTCGCCTCCGTGCTGATCGCCGTGGCGGCCGCGGTCTGGGTGAAGCGGCACTGGGATGTCGAGGTGCGCTATTCGCTGCGGCACCGCCCCCATCTGGCGATGGTCGGTCCGCGCGAGCGGTTCGCCCAGGCCACGGCACAGGCGGGCGTCGAGCCGACCTCGGGGCACCAGTCCGGCGGCCCGGACTGAGTCATCGGCCTGGGATTCCGGCAGGTGCCTTCGCCCGCACCGTGGAGCGCGCGGCCCATAGCAGCAATGCCGTGGTGCCCACCACGGAGATGCCGGGCGTGAAGCCGAGCACGGGAGCCTGGGGAACGGTCGCCAGGATGATCACGCCCAGGGTGGCGAGCCCGGCGCCCAGCACTGCTCCCGCCGAGGCGATAGACAGTGCCGGTGAGATCCTCTCGGCCAGGACCGGTAGCACGATGAGAACACCGCCGAGAGCGGCCAGTGCGGCGAAGACGATGCCGGTCCGGAGCGTCAAGAGCATCGCGTCCAGGCTGCCATCGGGGTCGCTTCCAGGCCGTCCGACGGTCCACACCAGGAACAGCGTCGTGTAGAAGGCGATGAAGATCAGGGTCAGGATGACCGTGACGAGGCTCTGTGTACGCGCGGAGATCATGGTCTCAAGGTACCGGTCCCCTCACCGCCAACCGCCGCGTGTGCCCGGATCGGCACCGCACGAGCTACGCGCGCCCCAGGGGGTACGGAGAAGGCGGCCGGGTGCGGGGTGGCCGGTCCGGAATGGAACCGGAACGAACGGCGGGGCCGGCCTGCCGGACCTCCTTGAGGAAGGAGCTCCGGCAGACCGGCCCCGCAGTGGCGGTGGCGTCAGCCTTTATCAGGCCTTGGCCTGAGCGCTGTCGCCTCCGCCTTCGGTGTCATCCTTGTCCGCGCGAGCGGCCGGGGTCGAGCCCACCGGGCGCGCATCAGCAGGGCGGTTGCTCAGCGGCGTGGACCACGGGTCCTCCACCGGCTGCGACTTCTGCCACAGGTAGTACGCGGCGCCGGCGGCACCGGCGAGGGCGATCGCGCCGATCCAGATGGCCTTGCTGCCGCTCTTCTTGGCCTTGGTGCTCTTCTGGAGTTCCTTGCTGGCCTTCAGCAGCGCCTTCTGCGCCTTCTTCACGGCCTTCTTGTCACCGGTCAGCTTGGTGGCCAGCTTCTCCAGGCCCTCGGGGGTGTTGACGGCGGCGAGGGCGAGTCCGGCAGAAGCGGCGGTGGTGCCGGCCCGCTCGGTGAACTTGGGCAGGTACTCGTCCTGCAGCTTCTTGCGGGCCCCCTCCACCTGTGGCCTGGCCTTGTCGGCGGTGTCCTGAGCCACCTTCACGCCGGCGTCGACGAGGTCGCCCACGCGCTTCAGCCCGCTCTCCACCGTGGGGGCGGCGGCCTGCGCGGCCCGGGCTCCGGCGCCCTTGAGGCTCTCACCGGTGTTCTCGAGGCAATGCAGCAGGGTCATCGGCTCTGTCTTCTTGCGCTTAGCCATGGGTTGAACCTCCGTGGTTGAGGGCGGCGAACAAGATGAGCTTGCTTGTTCTCCCTCCCCAGTCTAGAGCCTCGTACGCTCAATCCGGGCAGGTGGGGCGTCATCGCCGGCAGCGCACAGGAGACTCCCCAGTACGCTCCAGACCACCGCCGGGCGCCGCTACCGGCTGGCTGTCAGGCCCGCGTGCGAGAATATCGCCATGACCGCATATCCCACGCACAAGGCAGTCCTCCACACCTCCAAGGGCGATATCGCCCTGGACCTCTACGGCAACCACGCCCCCAAGACCGTGAAGAACTTCGTCGGTCTGTCCACCGGTGAGATCGAGTGGACCGACCCGGTCAGCGGGCAGAAGACGAACCGGCCGCTGTACCAGGACATCATCTTCCACCGCATCATCCCCAACTTCATGATCCAGGGTGGCGATCCGCTGGGCACCGGCACCGGCGGCCCCGGGTACCAGTTCGACGATGAGATCAATCCGGATCTCGACTTCACCGAGCCCTACGTCCTGGCGATGGCGAACGCCGGCATCCAGTTCGGCCGCGGCACCAACGGCTCCCAGTTCTTCGTCACCACCGCGCCCACCACCTGGCTCCAGGGCAAGCACACCATCTTCGGCAAGGTCGCGGACGACGAGTCCCGTGCCGTGGTGGACGCGATCTCGAGCGTGCCCACCGGCGCGAACGACCGCCCGGTGGAGAACGTCGTGCTGACGAGCGTGACCGTCACCGAGGTCTGATGTCCCAGTCCTCCCCGGGTGCCGGGGGGCAGGCGGAACCTCCCGTCTGCCCCCGGCATCCCGACCGGATCAGCTATGTGAGCTGTCAGCGCTGCGAGCGGCCGGTCTGCACCGAGTGCCAGGTCCCGGCCGCCGTCGGCGTCCACTGCCGCGATTGCCAGCGGCAGGCGGCGGCGCGCATCGCCGCACCCAAGACGGTCGTCGGCGCGCGGCTGAACAGCGGGCGCCCCGTCGTGACCTTCACCCTCATGGCGATCACGGTCGTCGTCTTCCTCCTGCAGTACATTCCCCTGCTCCGGGTGACGGAGTATCTGGCACTGGTTCCCGGCTACACCTTCGTCCAGCCGTGGCGGCTGCTGAGTGCCGCGCTCGTGCACTCGACCCAGAACCCCATGCACATCGGATTCAACCTCCTGGGTCTGTGGATCTTCGGGCAGTACCTCGAGCCGGTCCTCGGTCGTGCCAGGTTCCTGCTCTCCTATCTCGTCAGCGGCCTCGGCGCCTCCACCTTCGTCGTCGCCTTAGCCTCGCTCACGGACGACTGGCTGGTCTGGACGGTCGGTGCCTCGGGCGCGATCTTCGGGCTGTTCGGCATCGCGCTGTTCATCCTGGTCAAGACGCGGCAGAACATGACGCCGATGCTGGTGCTGATCGGCCTGAACGTCGTGATGGGGTTCCTGCTGCCGAACGTCTCCTGGCAGGCCCATCTGGGCGGCCTGATCACCGGGCTGATCATCGGTCTGGCGCTCGTGAAGGCACCTGCGGCGAACCGGTCCATCTTCCAGTTCGGCGCCATCACGGGGCTCGGCCTCGTGCAGCTGGCCATCGTGTACCTCAGCTTCGCGCTCTGACCTCTTGACCGGCGTCCTCTCTGGAGGTCTCGGCAGACGCCCTCGCTGGCTGTCTTGGCCGGCGCTCTGCCTGGCCTGGACGTCGCACCCGGACGCCCCTGTCTGTGCGCTCGCGTTGCATCCGGCCCGCCCCGCGTGGCCGACCTCGCGCACAACCGCGCGGTGCGCGCCAGCGAAGCGTCCGGCCCGCCCGGGTGGCCACCCTATTCTCGGGCCGGCTCGGCCGTGTTCCCCGGCATTATCCACAACACTCATCCACATGTGAACGAGTTACACACATGTAATTCCACAGCTGTGTATGACGGAGAGCCCGCGTGAATACTGGGAATGAGGCGCCTCGATGCCGTTTTCACAGCATGAGCGACGGAGGAGGACGGGTTTCCCCAGCGTTGTCCACAGGACGGTGGAAACCGACAGGTCAGGGGCATTGTCCGTTCGCGACGAGGCTGTTGAAGTGGCGCAGGAAGAACTGCGCCAGTGGCCCGATCGACAGCGCGAACAGGACGGTGCCGATGAAGAACGTCCCCCCAAGCAGAGCGCCGCTGACCACGACCACGACCTCGATGGTGGTGCGGACCGCGAACACGGGAAAGCCGGTGCGCCGGACGAGACCCGTCATCAGGCCGTCGCGCGGACCGGGGCCGAAGTCCGCGCTGATGTACAGCACCGTCGCCGCGGCATTGAGCACGATCCCGCCGATCATGTAGACGCACGCCAGCAAGAGTGGCGGGTGCGCGGGCAGGATCAGGAGCGTCGCATCGATCACGAGCCCCACCAGGATCGCGTTGCTCACCGTCCCCAGGCCGGGACGTTCGCGCAACGGGATCCACAGCAGCAGCACGAGTACCGACACCATGATGCCCACCACCCCGATGCTGAGCGGGATGTGCAGCGCGATGCCCTGGTGCAGCACGTCCCAGGGCATCGCACCCAGGTCGGCGCGGAGCATGAGTCCGGCGGAGAAGCCGAAGAGCAGCAGCCCGCCGTAGAGTGCGCCCAGCCGCAGGGGGAGCGGGTGCCCTGCGAGAGCACGGAAGTTGCGCGAGGAGTCTGCGGCCCGGCCGGCGTCGTCAGCGACCTCAGCCATTCGGCGTCATCGTCGTGTCATCGCCAGCGCGTGGACAGGCCCAGACCGGCCACCAGGAAGGCGAAACCGGCGAGGATGTTCCAGTTGCCCCAGGCTTCGACCGGCCAGCGGCCCTCGGAGATGTAGAACACGATCAGCCAGATCAGGCCTACGAGGAGCAGGCCGAGCATGGTCGGCAGGAACCAGCGCCCATTGGGCTTGGGCGCCGCAGGCGTCGAGCTGCCGGTGTAGGCCGAGGTCTTGCGGCCGGCGTTGCGCTTGGTGCGGGCCGGCGTTGCGCCACCCTTCTTGCCCTTACCGTCCTTGCCCTTGGCGTCCTTACCGTCCTTGGCGGTGGCCTTCTTCGCGGCCGCCTTACCGCTCTTCTCGTCCTTGTCGTCTTTCGCCGCCAGTTTCTTCGCTCCGGCCTTCTCCGCCTTCGAACCCGCCGTGGCGGCCTTCGCAGCCGAATCCTCGGCGCCGTCCTCGTCGCCGGTCTTCTTCGTGGCGCCCGCGCGGGATTTGGCCTTGGTGCCCTTGGCGCCCGGCTTCGCCGCGGCCGCAGGCTCTGCGGCGTCGGCGTCGCCCGCATCGTCCGCGGAGCCCGTGGCAGCATCAGTGCCCGTGGCAGCAGAGCTCTTGGAGCCCCGAGCCCCGGTCTTGGCAGCCGGTTCCGTGGCGGCCGCCGCAGCTCCCCCGGCCTCGTCGGTGGAGGCCTCGTCGGCGGAGGCATCAGCGTCCTGCTCCGCGTGCTCCTCGCCTGCGGCGTCGGCGATCACATCGTCGATCGTCTCGGCAGGAGTCTCCGCGGCATCGTCCGCAGCGGATTCCGCATCCGCGACGGCCTCGTCCGCGGGAGCCTCGCCCGCTGTGTCCGCAGGACCCGTCTCCTCAGCGCTCACAGCGTCGGAGGACGCGGCGGCCCCGGTCTCCTCGACGGACTCGTCGGCGACAGGCTCGGCCTTCTTCGCCGCGGCGTCGGACGCCTTCGCATGGGGATTCCGGGAGGTGGCCACACAAGCTCCTTTGACGTACGCGCTGCACCCCGGCGACGGCTTGAGGACCGTCATGGACCGTGAGGCACCGCGCGGCGGTACTCTGGTATCGGCCCCAGCACGTGGCGGAGTCGACTATGGTCGGCTCAATTGTACGTCGTAGACCCGCCTATGAGGGACCCGCTGCACGGCCCGGGAAGGGGAGCATGCGCGCACGACCGCTCTCGCGCACCCTGGTGTTCCTGGTACTCATGGTGTGCGGCGTCCTCATGGTCGCCTCGGCGCAGACCGCTCAGGGCACTCAGCTGCGCGGCGAGGCGCAGTCGCTCAGCGACCTCGTCCGGGAGCACAACGCCACAGGCGAGGAACTCGAGGACGAGGTGGCGCGGCTGCGCGACGATGTCGAGGTGCTCTCGGCGCGGTTGTCCCTCGGGGACCAGGACGCCGATGCCGCCCGCGCCCAGGCGCAGAACCGTGAGGCCGGCGCGGGGCTCACCCCGGTGGCAGGCACCGGCGTCACGGTCGTGCTGGACGACGCGCTCTCCCAGGGGTCCCGTCCCTCCGGGGTGAGCGCCGACGATCTGATCGTCCACCAGCAGGACGTACAGGGCGTCATCAACGCCCTCTGGGCCGGCGGCGCGGAAGCCGTGGCCATCAACGATCAGCGCTTGGTGAGCACCTCCGCGGTTCGTTGCGTGGGCAATACGCTGCGGGTGAATAGCCGTGTCTACTCGCCGCCGTATAGCATTAGTGCGGTCGGTGATCCGCAGGCACTGCAGCACGCGCTGGATGCCTCACCTGAGATCGCCGCGTACATGGCGTATGTGGACCGCCTCGGGCTGGGCTGGGAGCTCATGCACCACGAGAGCCTGGAGCTGCCCGCATACACCGGCAGCCTGGATTTCCGATACGCAGAAGTAGGCAGCTAGAGGCACATGAACGTCCCCTCGGATCAGCCGCTGACGCGCCGCGAGCGCCGTGAGCGGGAACGCGCCGCCGAGCAGGCCGCTGCGGCGCGCCAGGCCGGAGGGCCGGGCCAGAGTCGTGCCCAGGATGGTCCCGCCGGTCCCGCCCCGGCGTACGGTTCTGCCGCCGCGCCCGGGATCCCGGGGAACGGGGGAGCGAACGGCACCCGCCGGCCCCTGGTGAAACCGGCGGCACGCGAGGGATCGACCGCCCAGCACAGTGCCGCATCCCGATCCGCCGGCTCCTACGCCGCCAGCGGGCCGGTCACCGAGCCGATGCGCTTCAGCGCCGAGCCGGGCCCGGACACCGCGCCGGTGCGCCGGACGAGTGAAAGCGCCCCCGCGGCAGCTGCCGCCGGTTCGGGAACCGGGAACGGCGGGAAGAACCGCGGGAAGAAGGGAGCCGCGGCACCCCAGCGGCAACCGCTGGGGCCGGTGCGTGCCACGGTGCGCACCTTCGGCGAGCTGTGCATCACCGCGGGCCTCATCCTGATCCTCTTCGTGGTCTGGCAGCTGTGGTGGACCGACATCGACGCCAACCGCGACAACCGGCAGCTGGCGCAGGAACTGACCCAGGAGTGGGACCGCGACGCCGACCGTCCCCCGGCCGATCCGGACACCCCGTTCGTGGCCGAGCCGGTGGCGGAGAACTCCGCGTTCGGGCTGATGTACGTGCCCCGCTTCGGAGACGACTACTTCCGCACCATCGCCGAGGGCGTCTCGATGGAACCCGTGCTCAACCGGATGGGCGTGGGCCGGTACCCGACCTCGGCGATGCCCGGAGAGGTGGGGAACTTCGCGGTGGCCGGCCACCGGGTGACCTACGGCAAACCGCTCAATCTCATCGCCGAGCTGCGGCCCGGCGATGAGATCGTGGTGCAGACCGCCGACGGCTTCTACACCTACACCTTCCGCAACTTCGACATCGTCCTGCCCGACGAGGTGGAGGTCCTGGCGCCGGTGCCGGGCATGCCCGACTACCAGGGCAAGGACCGCATCATGACGCTCACCGCCTGCAACCCGATGTTCTCCGCGCGGGAGCGGTACATCGCCTATGCCGAGCTGACGGACTGGCGGCCGGCTGAGGACGGGCCGCCGGAGAGCATCGCCGACAGCGCCGCCTACGCGCAGAACCACGGGGAGGGATAGGATGTACGGACTCATCTGGCGTGCCATCCCCGGCCACTGGACCTTCAAGCTGCTGGTCTGCCTGATCCTGATCGCCGCAGCGGTATACGCGCTCATGCAGTACGTGTTCCCGGAGATCGCGCCCTATATGCCTTTCAACGACGCCACTCTGGACGAGGAGCCCACCGGTTAAATGACCCGCATCCTGGTCATCGACAACTACGACAGCTTCGTCTATACGCTGGTCGGTTACCTGCGGGAACTCGGCGCCGCCGTGGACGTGATCCGCAACGACGACATTCCCGCCGAAAGCATCCCCGAGGAACTGAGCGGATACGACGGGGTGCTGCTCTCACCGGGGCCGGGAGTCCCGGCGAAGGCCGGTATCTGCCCGGACGTGATCCGTTACGCCGCCGAGGCGTCCCTGCCGCTGCTGGGCGTCTGCCTGGGCCATCAGGCGCTGGGTGAGGTCTTCGGCGCGACGGTCTCCCATTCGCCCGTGCTCATGCACGGGAAGACCTCCCTGGTGGAGCATCGGGACATCGGGATCTTCGCTGGCTGCCGGAACCCGCTCACCGCGACCCGCTATCACTCGCTCGCGGTGGAGGACGACACCGTCGACGAATCCGTCTTCGAGGTGACCGCGCGCACGGAGGACGGCATCGTGATGGCGATGCACCACCGCCAGGCGCCCCTGCACGGCGTGCAGTTCCACCCCGAGTCCGTCATGACCCAGGACGGCTACCTCATGCTGGGCAACTGGCTGGAGATCGCCGGGCTGCGCGGGGCCGCGGACGCCGCCCGTGGCCGCAGCCCCCTCTCCCGCGCCGACCTCAGCCGCTGACCCCGTACTTCCGGGAGCGCGGGCCGGACAGGTCGTGTCACTGACCGGGTGCTGAGATCGCCGGGTGCTACTGATCCCAGTTGAAGATGTCGTCCCAGTCGCGCGGTCCGCGGTTGCCGCCTCCCTCGCCGCCGCCGTTGTTCCCGTTGTCGTTGTCCTCCGTCGGGGACGGCTCCGGCTCCGGGGGCTCCACGGCGATCTCCAGGGTGATGGTGGCGCCCTGCTCCACGGTCTCGCCGCCGCTGGTGCTCTGCGAGACCACGGTCCCCGGATCGTGCTCGTCCGTCTCCACGTCTTCCGTGCGGCAGCCGAGCTGGTAGTCGTCGCCCTCCAGGATGCCGCAGGCCTCATCGGCGCTGGCGGCGCCGGTCACATCGGGAACCTCGACGCGGCCGGTGGAGAGCACCAGGTCGACCGTGCTGCCACGGCGGACCTCGCGATCGGCCTCCGGTCTGGTCTCGATCACGTCCCCGGCGCGCACATCGGGGGAGTTCTCCTCGATGTTCGAGCCCGGTTCCAGTCCGGCCTGCTCCAGCAGCTGGCGGGCACGGGACTCCGTCTCACCGGACACGTCAGGCACTGCGATGACATCGGGGCCGGTGGAGACGAAGACGGTCACGGTGGACCCGACGTCCACCAGCGTGCCGGCGGCCGGATCGGTGCGGGTGACCAGGCCCTCGTCGATCTCGTCGCTGGGCTCCTCGTCCTGCGCGACCTCCAAGCCGAGTTCCTGCAGGTACGCCTGCGCATCGGCTGGATCGCGGCGTTCCAGGTCGACAATCTCCACCTGCTCCGGCGGACGCTCCCGGGAGAGCTCGTAGACGAACCAGCCCAGCGCGCCGAGCGCGAGCAGCAGCAGGATCGTGCCGAAGATCCACCATCCCTTGCGGGACTTCTCCTTCTCCTCCAGCTCCTCCTCGTCCTCCGGCGGACGGCCCATCACCTGCTCGAAATTGCCGGTGTCGGTCCCGGGCTCCGCCGCGGCCATGGCCTGCGTGGGGGCGCCGATGGCGGCCGGAGCCAGCCGGGTCGCCTGCGTCATCGCCTGGGTGGCGTCGTCGTCGGGGGAGTCGATGCTCAGCGGCCTGCCGTCGCGGGCGGCCAGGGCGTCTTCCCGGAAGGTGTGCGCGTTCTGGTAGCGGCGGTCGCGGTCCTTGTCGAGCGCGTGCAGCACGAGTCGGTCCACTGCCGCCGGGATATCCGGGACGTGCGCCGACGGCGGCACGGGCGTCTCGCCGACGTGCTGGTACGCCACCGCGAGGGGCGAATCCCCGAGGAAGGGCGGGCGCCCGGTGAGCAGCTCGTACAGCAGGCAGGCGGTGGAGTACAGGTCGGTGCGGGCGTCGACGACCTCGCCGCGGGCCTGCTCGGGGGAGAGGTACTGGGCCGTGCCCACCACGGCGGAGGTCTGGGTGACGCTGCTGTTGTCGGCGATCGCCCGCGCGATCCCGAAGTCCATCACCTTCACGTCGCCCTCAGGGGTGAGCATGACGTTGGCGGGCTTGATGTCCCGGTGGACGATGCCTTGATCGTGGCTGTGCCGCAGCGGCGCGAGCACGCCGGCGATCACGTCGAGCGATTCCTGCACCGTCAGGTGGCCGTGCTCCTGCAGCACCTCGCGCAGGGTCTTGCCCTCGACGTACTCCATGACGATGTAGGGCACGTGCACCACGGCACCGCCGGAGTCGTACACCTGTTCCTCACCGGAGTCGTACACCGCCACGGCGGAGGGGTGGTTGAGGCTTGCCGCCGCCTGTGCCTCACGGCGCAGGCGCTCGTGGAACGACGGGTCGCGGGCCAGATCGGAGCGCAGCAGCTTGATCGCCACCCGGCGGCCGAGCCTGGTGTCGACCCCCTCGTGGACCTCGGCCATACCGCCGCGGCCCAGAAGCCGGTGCACCTCATAGCGCCCGGCGAGCGTACGGATTGCGTCCATCAGCGTGCTTCTCCTTCGCCCCCGCCCAGGCCGGCGTCGTCATCGTTCCCGTTGTCGCCCGCGGGCTCCGTGGTGGGCTCCGGCGACGGCGTCGTGGGCTGCGTGGTGGGCGGTGTCGTGGGCTGCGTGGTGGGGGGCGTCGTCGGTTCCGGCGTGGGCTCCTCGGTCGGCTCGGGTGCCTCCGTCTGCGCCGGGCCCGTGGAGACCTCGATCGTGATCTGGTCGCCCTCCTGGAAGACGTACCCGTTGTTGCCGGCGCGGACCCCGGTCACGAGGCCGGCCCGGGCGTCGTCCTCGACCTCGACGACGTTGACCACGAGCCCCAGGTTCTCCAGGCTGCTGGTCGCGGAGGACTCGGTCAGGCCGATGTAGTCGTCCGGGTCGATCTCGACCTCGGCGGGCGTCGTCTCGACCGTCTCCGGAGCCGTAGGCTCCTCCTCCGGGTCGCCGCCGGCGAAGAACGCGAAGTAGACCAGCGTGCCGATCAGGCCCAGCACCAGCAGCACGGCGATGACGATCGCGGCGATCTTCCCGCCGCGCCCCTTCTGCTCATCCTCCTCGGCCAGGTCCCCGTCCGGGTCGTCGTACATGTCGGAGGCCTGGTACATGCCGGTGGCCGGCACTCCGTAAGCGGGCGTGTTGGTGCCCATCCGCTGGGTCGCGGCGCCGGCCGCGTAGGCCTGCGTCGGCTGCACCTGGGTCGCCTCATCGCCGCGGAAGGCGCGGGTGACGGCGTCGCGGGCCTCCCAGCCGGGGGACATCTGCGGGACGGCGGTCTCGGCGGCGGCGGTGTCGCCGCGGCGCAAGGCGGCAGCGGCATCGGCGAGGGCCTTCGCCGTGGCCGGCCGGCTGGCCGGGCGCTTCTGCAGCAGGCAGTCCACCAGCCGGCGCACCGGCTCCGGCACGCTTTCCGGCAGCGGCGGGTGCTTCTCGTTCACCTGCGCCATCGCGATGGCGATCTGGGAGTCGCCCTGGAACGGCCGCGAACCGGCCAGCGCCTCGTAGGCGATGACGCCGAGGGCGTACATATCGGACGCCGGCGTGGAGGGTTTGCCGGTGGCCTGCTCCGGCGCCAGGTACTGCGCCGTGCCCATGACCTGGCCGGTCTTGGTCAGCGGAGCCTGGTCGGCCATCCGCGCGATCCCGAAATCGGTGAGCTTGGCGACGCCCTCCGGCGTGACCAGGATGTTGCCGGGCTTGACGTCGCGGTGCACGACGCCGGCCTGGTGGGCCGCGTAGAGCGCCGTGGAGCACTGCGCGATCAGGTCGAGCGTGCGGTCCACGCCCAGCGTCCCCTCGCGCTCCATCAGCGCGGAGAGGGGCTCACCCGGGACGAACTCCATCACGAGGTACGGCGACTGGTCCTCCTCGCCGTAGTCGTACACGCTGGCGATGCCCGGATGCGTCACCGAGCCCATGGTGCGCGCCTCCGCGCGGAACCGCTCCAGGAAGCTGGGCTCGCCCAGGTACTCCTCCTTCAGGATCTTCGCGGCCACCGGACGGCCCAGGACGTCGTCCTTGCCCTTCCAGACCTCGCCCATCCCGCCGATCGCGATGCGCTCGGTCAGCGTGTAGCGGTTGCCGAGTCGTGTCCCTGGCATCGGCCTCATGAGTTCACCATCGCTTCGATCATCGCTTTCGCTATCGGGCCGGCCACGCGGCCTCCCGAGGCTTCACTTCCGGCGTCTCCGCCGCTCTCCACCACCACGGCCACCGCGATCTGCGGATCGTCCGCGGGTGCGAACGCCGTGAACCAGGCGTGCGGCGCCGCGCCCTGCGCGTGCTGCGCCGATCCGGTCTTGCCCGCCACGTCGACCCCGGGGATCTGCGCGGCGGTACCGGTGCCGCTCTCCACCACGGTGGTCATCATCTCGGTCAGCTGCTGGGCGGTCTCGGGGCTCACGGCCCGGGACATCTCCCGCGGCGAAGGATCGCTGATGACGTCCAAGGACGTCGAATCCACCACCGAGGACACCAGGTTCGGCTGCATCACGACGCCGTCGTTGGCGATCCCTGCGGCGACCATCGCCATCTGCATCGGGGTGGCCCGCACCTCGTACTGCCCGATGGAGCTCTGCGCCAGCTGGGGGGCGTTCAGCTCGTCCGGGAACGAGGAGGCGGTCACCCGCAGCGGCATCGTGAAACCCTCGTCGAAGCCGAACGCCTCGGCCTGCTCCCGCAGCGCCTGATCGCCGAGCTCCATGCCCATCGCGGCGAAGGAGGTGTTGCAGGAGACCATGAGCGAATGCTGCAGGGTGGCGCGGCCGCCGCTGCCGCAGACCGCCCCGCCGGCGTTCCTGATGGTCGCCGTGGTCAGCGGCAGTTCCAGGGTCGTGGGGGCGTCCAGTTCCGTCTCCGGGGTGTACTGCCCGCTCTCCAGGGCGGCCGCCGCGGTGATCAGCTTGAAGGTCGAGCCGGGCGGGTACAGGTTGCCGCCGATGGCGCGGTTGTACAGCGGACGGGACTCGGCTCCCAGCAGCTCCTGGTACGCCTGGGTGGCCGTGTCGTGGCTGTGGGAGGCCAGGCTGTTGGGGTCGAAGCCCGGGGTGGAGACCATCGCCAGCACCTCGCCGGTGCGCGGGTCCAGCGCGACGGCGGCGCCGCGCTGCCCGCCCATGCCGTTCCATGCCGCTTCCTGGACCGCGGGGTTGATCGTGGTCTGCACGGCCGCACCGGGCGGTTCCTGCCCGGTGAGGTAGTGCGTCAGGTTCCGGTAGAACATGGCGTCATCGGTGCCGGCGAGCATCGAGTTCTCCGCCTGCTCCAGCCCGGAGGGGCCGTAGACCACGGAGAAGAAGCCGGTCACGGCCGAGTACATGGCGGGGTCCACGCCGTCGCCGCCGTAAACGCGCTGGTAGTCGTAGGTGCTGCTCTCGGAGGGCATCGAGGAGGCGACGACGCGCCCGTCGGCGAGCAGGATGGGGCCGCGTTCGCGGCCGAGCTCCTGCTGCAGGGTCCGCGAGTTGAGCGGGTTGTCCCGCAGGCTCTGCGCGCTGAAGTACTGCACGTAGGAGGTGGAGCCGAACAGCAGCGCGAACATCACGAGGGCCACGAGGGCGAGGTGGCGTAGCGGCTTGTTCATGCCTGCCCCCTTTCGCGCGGATCGGATCCTTCGGGGCCGGGGACCTCCTGGACGATCACGGTGGCGTCCTCGCCGGCCGGGGTCTGCCCGGTCCCGGTGTGGCCGGCCTGCTCCTCACGGCGCCGCCGGCGGGGAGAGGGCTCTTCCTCGGTCTCCTGTCGGACGGTGCCCAGCACGCCGGTGTGGAACTCCTCCTGCGGCCTGCGGGCGTTGTCCGAGATGCGCAGCAGCAGGCCGATGATGATCCAGTTGGCCACCAGGGACGAACCGCCGGCGGCGAGGAACGGCGTGGTCAGGCCCGTGAGCGGGATCAGCCGGGTGACGCCGCCGACCACGATGAAGCACTGCAGGGCGATGGTGAAGCTGATGCCGGCGGCGAACAGCTTGCCGAAGCCGTCGCGCACCAGCATTGCGGTCTTCAGGCCGCGGGCCATCAGCAGCACGTACAGCATGAGGATGGCGAACAGCCCGATCAGGCCGAGTTCCTCGCCCAGGGAGGCGATGATGAAGTCGGACTCGCTGTAGGGCACGATATCGGGGCGGCCGCGGCCCAGGCCGGTGCCGATCAGGCCGCCGTTGGCCATCCCGAACAGGCCCTGGACGAGCTGGTAGGAGCCGCCGATCTCGCGGTTGTACATCTCCGGGTCCAGGGCATGGAGCCAGCCGTCGATCCGTTGCTGCACGTGGGAGAACGCCTGCGCGGCCAGCAGCGCGCCGCCGGTGAAGAACACCGCGCCGAGCAGGATCCAGGTGCGTTTGGCGGTGGCGACGTAGAGCACGGCGACGAACAGGCCGAAGATCAGCAGCGAGGTGCCCAGGTCGCGCTGGAAGACGAGGATGCCGACGCTGGCGATCCAGGCGATGACGATCGGTCCCAGGTCCCGCAGCCGCGGCCACTGGATGCCGAGGAACTTCGGCCCGGCCAGGACGATGCTGTCGCGGTACGCCACGAAGTACCCGGCGAAGAAGATCGCGAGCAGGATCTTGGCGATCTCGGCAGGCTGGAAGGACATGCCGAACAGCCGGATCCAGATGCGGGCGCCGTTGATCGTCACGCCCAGTCCGGGTAGCAGGGGCAGCAGGAGCAGCAGGAACGCCGCCAGGCCGGCGGTGTAGGTGTACCGGCGGAGGACGCGGTGATCGCGGAGGGCTATGAGCACGCCGATGGCGAGCGCCACGCCGAGGGTCATCCAGATCAGCTGGCTCCCAGCGGCACCGCCGCCGTCCTCGAGGCGGCCCTTGGCGATGTCGATGCGGTAGATCATCGCCAGGCCGAGGCCGTTGAGCAGGGTCACGATGGGCAGCAGCGTCTGATCGGCGTACCGGGCACGCCACTGCACGACGGCGTGCGCGGCCAGGCCGAGTGCCAGGAGCCAACCGCCGTACTGGTAGACGTTCGCCGGGATCTCGTTCTGCGCGCCCAGGCCCACCAGGGCGTAGGCGACGACGGAGGCGAGTACCGCCAGGAGGATCAGCAGCAGTTCCAGCAGGCGGTACCGGACCCGGCGCGGGGCCCCGTAGTGGACGGCTGCAGGTGCGGGGGCGGACATCAGCGCAGCACCTCCCCCGGGTGCGTGCGGGCGGCGGGCAGGCCCTGCGCATCCTCCTCGGCGCCCGCGCCGCCGTCCGGCTCGTTCTCGGTGGGTTCGGCCGTCTGCTCCCCGGGACCGTCGGCGCCGTCCGTGCCGTCCTCGCGCAGACGTGGGCTCAGCGACTCCTCCTGGCCGCCGGAGTTGGCTGTGGCCTCCTCGCGGAACTCGTCGATGAGCGCTTCGGCCTGCGCCCGGGTGTCCCGCTGGATGCCGCTCTCGACCCGCTGCCGGGTGAACTGGGAGAGGTCCTCCAGCTGAACGTCGCTGACCTCTTCCAGGGTGCCCAGCGAGATGGGGCCGAGGTCCTGGTTGATGCCGCGGAACAGCGCCACGGATCCCTGTTCGGCTCCGACGTAGTACCTGGACTGCGTGTGGTTCCACCCCCACCAGCCGGCGGTGACGACCAGCAGCAGGACCAGGACGCCGATGATCCAGGCGGCCAGGCGCCCCCGGCGCGGCTGCTCGTCCTCTTCGTCGCCCCAGTCCTCGGGGAGCTGGTGGCGCCGGCGGCGGCGTTCCCGGCGGGTCGGCTCGGTCTCCTGGGTGGGGGCGTCGTCGGCGTCCGTGCCGGCGCCCTTCCCGGTCTCGCCGGGGGCGAGTTCGGAGGTGACGGCCTCCACGTCGATGGCCTCGGTCGGGAGGTTCTCCGTCCCGGGGGCGCCGGTGGCGTAGTGGGGATTGATCTGCACCGATCCCACCGCCTGGCCGCTGGCGGCGTCCAGGCTGCTGGGCGGTCCGTCGACCACATCGCCGATGGCGACCGTGATGTTGTCCGCGCCGCCGCCTTCCAGGGCCAGTTCCACCAGCTGATCGGCGCAGGCGCCCGGGTCCTCGATCTCGGCGAGGGTGGCTTTGATGTCGGCGAAGGAGGCGAAGCCGCTCAGGCCGTCGGAGCACAGCAGCCAGCGGTCGCCTATCTGCGCCTCGCGCATGGACAGGTCGAGGTCGGGCGCGGATCCGACATCGCCGAGGACGCGCATGACGACCGATCGCTGCGGGTGGTGCTCGGCCTCCTCTTCGGTGATGCGTCCCTCGTCGACGAGGAGCTGCACGAAGGTGTGGTCGTGGGAGACGAGGGTGAGCTCCCCGTCCCGGAGGAGGTAGGCGCGGGAGTCGCCGATGTGCGCCAGCGCGAAGCGGTCGCCGGTGCGCAGCAGTGCCGTGGTGGTGGTACCCATGCCGGCCAGTTCGGGGTGCGAGCGGACCCGCTCGGCCATGGCCTCGTTGGCCTCCATGATGGCCGCTTCGAGGGTGCTCAGCACATCGGGCCCGTGATCCGGCCGGTCCAGGTGCTCGAGCTTTGCGACCGCGATGGCGGAGGCGACATCGCCGCCGGCGTGACCGCCCATGCCGTCGGCGATCAGCAGGAAATTCGGTCCGGCGTAGCCCGAGTCCTGGTTGTTGGAGCGGATGAGGCCGGTGTGGGACCGCGCCGCCGACCGGAGATGGACCTGCCGGCCGGACCGCTCCGCCTGAGCGTCTGGGGTCACGGTGCCAGCTCCATCACCGTGTGCCCGATGGTGATCCTGGTGCCCACGCGCAGGCGGACCGGTGCCGTGATGCGCTCACCGTCGACAAGGGTGCCGTTGGTGGAGCCTGCGTCCTCGATCCACCAGCCGCCCTCGCCGGGGACGATGCGGGCGTGCCGGCCGGAGGCGAAGTCGTCGGACAGGACCAGGGTGGAGGAATGGCTGCGGCCGATGGTGATAGGCGTGCCGCTCAGCGGGACAGTGGTGCCGGCGAGGGAGCCCTGCACCACGCGCAGGTGCCGAGGCGTGGCAGCGATCTCTTCGGGACGGGGGATGGGGCCGGCCTCGTAGCTGGGCTGTGGCATGGGCTTCGCGGGGCGGGTGGCGCGGCGCCCGGTCTGCGCCCGCGCGCCGAACAGGTCGCGCCGGAGCACTGCGGCGACCGCGAAGACGAAGATCCACATCAGGACGAACAGGCCCAGCCGGAGTGCCGCGATCGTGAGTTCGCTCATCCGCGGGCCCCCGGATCGTGGTACTGGATGCTCACCGAGCCCGCGGTGAGGACGTCGCCGTCCTTGAGGACGACGCTGCTGATCCTGCGCCCGCCGAGTTTGGTGCCGTTCGTCGAACCGAGGTCGGTGGCGATGGCGCGGTCGCCGTCGACCGTGATTTCGAAGTGCCGCCGGGAACATCCGGAGTCGGCCAGGATGATGTCTGCGCTGGCCTCGGAGCGGCCGAAGACGGTGCTGCCGGAACGCAGCGGATGGAATTGGCTGCCGATGTAGACCCCGCGTGCGCTGGCGGTCCGCGGGGTGGCATGCGCGGCAGGCGGGGCGCCGTCGTACTGGCGCGGCCGGCGGGGGACGCCCAGGGACCCCGGCGGCGGGGCATGGGGGCTGCTGGCTCCCGGCGGCTGATGGCTGGTGCGTGGCACGGGGTCGGGAACAACCGGATTCGCGCGGGACTGAGGGTCGTAGCCGCCACGGTCCTGGGGCTGGGCGGCGGAGGAGCCGTCGGGGCGCTTGGTCGTCGACCGGACCCGGAACATGCCGGTGTCCAGGTCGGAGGCCTTCTCGAAGACCACCGTCACGGGCCCGACGAAGCTGTAACCCTGACTGGCGGCATGTTCGCCCACGACCTGCCGCAGGTCGACGCTGAGTTCCTGCTCCAGGTCGGAAAGCCGCTCCAGATCGGATTCGGAGAGTTCCACCGTGTAGGCGTTGGCGGTGAGCGTGCGGCCCCGGGAGACTACGGCCGCCCGGTTGTCGGCTTCGCGGCGCAGGGCGCTGGCGATCTCTACCGGCTGCACCTCCGAGCGGAAGGCTTTGGCGAAGGCACCGTTGACGACGCGCTCGATTCCTCGTTCGAAACGGTCGAGGACTCCCACGGGCGCCTCCTTTCCGGTGCTCGCTGACGCTGATCGGGCTTCAGCATGCCGGCCCGGCGCGGTGGTGGCACCGTGCACGTCATGCGGTCGTTCGGCTTGCGGGCCCCGCCGGCCCCGAGGCTGCCGTCACGGCGGGCCCGGGAGGCCTGGGCCCCTGGAGCGGTCAACTCCTCATGCTACTGCCCAAACACAAGATCATCACTTCTTGGCGGCTGTGGGGCAACTGGGACGGGTCTGCGCGGGGAGTCTGCCCGGTCTCTGGGGCCACGCGTGAGGCGGCGGGTCTGCCCGTGCCGGATCTGAGATCGCCTTCGCCCGTGGGGCCGCCCCGGTGACGCATTGTCCTGCAGAACGCTTGCAGGGCGGAAAGCGAACGCCTGCAGGCGCGGAAAACTGCCTCTCACGGAGCCGATTGGTGCCGGATGCGGATTGTTGCTAGAGTAGCGGTCGCTCCACTTGCGCGAGTGGCGGAATTGGTAGACGCGCTGGCTTCAGGTGCCAGTGCCTTCACGGGCGTGGGGGTTCAAGTCCCCCCTCGCGCACTTGTCCCGGGCGAAGGCCCCGGTGCCGGATCTGATCGATCCGGCACCGGGGCCTTCGTCGTTCCCGCTCCCATGACCCGTCGACGGGCGGGTCATGAGGAGTCCGTCGGTCATCGAGTCCGTCGGTCGGGCATGAGCTTAGCGGCGGCTCCCTATCGCCTCCGGGGAGCGGAGGCCGCTCTCCCGTTGGTAAGCACTGAGGCATCGGCTTCGGCTAGCCGAACAGCAGTGTCAACTTATCTCTCGGTTAGAACGTCTAAATAGAAATACGGCAATGGCCGTACCGGCCGGGCGCTCATCCACACGACTCTGCGTCGCGCGGATGCGCTGCGGAGCACGCTCATCCCGATCAGCACCGTCTTCGCCGAGCACACTGACGCATACATCGCGGGGCTTACCGGGTACCGTGCAAGTCCCCCGGCGATCGATGAGTAGGTGATCGGATTCTCGCAGGCGGCGGAGCAAGCGGGTGGGAAGGCCGTGAAGCTGGCGGGGGACATCGCCGCGCTGGACCGTGAGGTCCGTGACCGGGTCGTAGCCTTCCGCCGCGACCGTGGCCTGAACCCGGCGGTGCCCCGGCGGGATGCTGTCGTGTGGAGAATCCTGGAAACGCTGGCCTCCGATCCGGTTCTCACTGCCAAATCTGTGAGCGAACGTGTCGCGGTGTCGCCGGCTGCGGCGCATCGGGCGTTGACCGAACTGGCGGAAGCGGGGGTCCTCGGCCGTACGAAGGATCAGCGTGGTCGCCTGGTGTGCTGGACGGCGGACCGTCACCTCGCGCTCGTGGCGTTTACGGAACCCGGCCACGACACCCGCGGCGAGGACGCAGCCGCTCACACGCCCGGGTGGGACGCGCATTGACCGACCGAAACCACGGGTCTCGCGCATGAAGTTCCATGATTCCGTCGCTCACTATGATGCCGTGCTGCGATTCTGACGCACACCGGCGTTGCGCTGGCCGGTGTGTCTAGGCTGAGCCTCAGGACGCGTCTATGGAGCTGAAGGGGAACGACGATGGAGCAGTGGGGGAGCCCGCCCGGTCCGGCCGGTTCGCAGGGACCGGGCGGACATGACATACCGATCGGGAGCGAACCCGGTGCGGGGCCCGGCCCCGGGGCGCCGGCACCCGGCTGGTACGACGTGGGCGTGCCCCGGCAACTGCGCTGGTGGGACGGGCAGGCGTGGACCGATCGATGGCAGGTACTCAGGCTCCCGGGCCGTACCTTCCAGCTGGGCGTGGAGGGGAGGTCGCCGGGACGTGCTCAGACCGGTGCCATCGTCGCGACCGTCGTCGCGGGGCTGTGCTTCGCCTTCGTGTTCTTCGGCGCGATCATCTCGTTTCTGAGCCCCACCGGGCTCGGTCCCGGTGCGTCTGCACCCCTCTGGACGCAGGTGAGTGGATACCTGGTCCTGGCCGTGCCGCTCTGCGCCGGGATTCTCTTCGGGTTCCTCGCGGTCGTCCTGTTCCTGGAGTTCCGCGCGGTGCGCATGCATGAACGCGCTCGTAGCTCCGCGCTGCCCGGCCCTCCTGATCCGCGCCGCCGGATGGGGTGAAGCGGAGGCGGCACGCGCCGGCGCGGTCATGGCCGGTCAGGCGGATCAGGCCTTCAGCAGCTTCTCGACGGTGCGCAGGTTGCGGTTGGTCGTCGTCGACCGGTATCTGGCCTTCGCCACGAGCTTGGCCACTGGAGTGTCCGTGCTGCCGCCTTTGGGCGCGCGCCAGTAGATGACGCCGCTGCCGCGGGCGAGGGCGTCCCGTTCCGAGCGCAGGGCCTGGGCCGAGGCATACAGCTCGTCCAGTACCGCCTCATCGGATCCGAAGACGAGGTACGGATGGTGCTCGTCGTCCTGCCGGGAGAAGGGGTAGTCGCCGGCTCGGGACGCGAGTTCGTCCTGCGTGAGGAGAACGATCCACGCCTCGTAGCCGAAGCGCTCACTCAGCGCCTGCTCGATGGTGCGTTTGAGCACGTCCCGGTCATCAGCGGTGGGAGGGGCGCTGGCATCGAAGACGACATTGCCGCTCGCCAGCACGGTGGCGACGGCGCCGAAGCCGAGCTCGCCGAAAAGCGCTCTCAGATCCGCGCTCTTGATCGTGATCCCGCCGACGTTCACGCCGCGCAATAGCGCCACCCACCGCGTCATGGCTCACGACGCTACCAGCACGGTGAGCCTCGGGTAAGCCGCCGGAGAACCCGGTGACCGCTTGATCCAGATCAGGAGGCGCTGGCAGAACGTGAGTGAACGCCGCCGGTCCCCGGTGCGCTCCGCGATGGCCTGGTAGGGCGGTTCAGCGCAGGCCGGCGGCGGTTGCGAGGGCGGCCAGCTGCTCCTCGAACAGTTCCTCCGGCGCGCGGAAGGTGTTCTCGCCGTACTGTCCGAACACCTCGAAGCTGACGGCCCCGAACAGGCCTGTCCAGGCGGTGACGGCGGCGGCGAGGCCGGCAGGCGGGAGTCCGAGGCGGTACTCTCGGGCGATCTCTTCCAGGTCGGCGAGAAGGGCGGGACCGGGTTCCCGTTGCGGTACGTCCAGGGCACCGGCCTGCCATGCTGCGTCGAAGATCCGCACCAGGGCGACGATGACCCTGGTGCCTGGGCCGGTCGTGAGTTCCGCCGGGGCGTGATATCCCGGCACCGGGGTGCCGAAGACGAGCGCGTACCGCGCCGGGTTGGCCAGGGCCCAGTGCCGTACCGCGTGTCCCGCCGCAGCGTACTGCTGCCGTGGATCCGGGGGCTCCGCGATGGCGCTCTCCACGGCCTGGCCCAGCTCCTGGTAGGCATCGACGATCAGCAGGGTCAGGAGTTCGTCGCGGCTGGCGACGTAGCGGTAGACCGCGGAGGAGACCATGCCGAGCCCGCGTGCGATCTCCCGGAGCGACAGCCGCGCGGGACCCACCTCGGCCAGCTGGTCCCGTCCGAGCGCGACGATCTTCTCCAGCGTGCGCGCATGAGCGCGTTCTCGTGCAGTGGCCACGCCCTCAGCGTATCAAAAACCGAGAGCGGTGCTCTTGCTTTTTCGAGACAGTGAGCGCATAGTGAACTTTCGAGAGCAGTGCTCTCGGTATGGGCCGCCACGAGCCCGCACTCGAATCCGAAGGACGCGATTCCCATGACTGAAGCCACCCAGCCCCTCCGGCACGCCGTGCTCGGTGCCGGAGCCATCGGCGCCACCCTGTCCCTCATGCTCGCCGCGCGGGGTCACGAGGTCACCCTCATGACCAGGAGCGGCTCCGGCCCGGAGCACCCCCGGATCAGACGTCTATCCGGGGACGCGTCCTCGGCCGGCGATGTGGAGCGTGCGATCGCCGGTGCTGCTGCCCTGCACTGCTGCGTGCACCCGGGCACGTACTCGGCCGCCGCCTGGCGGCGCGAGACCCCGCCGGTGCAGGCGGCGGTGCTCGCCGCTGCCGGCCGCGCGGGCATTCCCGTCGTCTTCACCGAGAGCCTGTACAGCATGGATCGCGGCGAGCAGCCGTTCACCGAACCCGACGGCGTGCCGGCACTACCGGAGGCGGGGCTGAGCCGGAAGGGAATGGTGCGGCGTCACCTGATCGAGGAGCGGATGGAGGCCAGGACCCGGGTCGTCAGCATGGTCGCCTCGGATTACTTCGGGCCGCATGCGCTGCAGAACGCCCACGCCGGGGAGCGCATGATGCTCCCCGCCATACAGGGCGGAACGGCGCGGCCCATCGGCTCGGCCGACCTGCCGCACTCGTTCACCTATCTGCCGGACCTCGCCGCGGCGATGATCCGCGCGGCGGAGATGCCCGAGGCCAGCGGCGTCCTGTTCGCTCCCACCGGCCCGCCGGTGACGCAGCGGGAGCTCATCGCCGCCTATTGCCGGGCAGCCGGCACTGAGATGCCCCGCCTGGCGCCCCTGCCCTCATGGGCCATGCGCGCGGGCCGGTTCGTGCCGCCCCTGGGCGAGTTCGCCGAAATGCTCTACCAGTGGGAGAACCCCTACGTCATGGACTCCTCCCGGACCGAGGGGCTCTTGGGTCTGCGTCCGACCCCCTTGCTCCAGGCGGTGGAGGAGACGGTGGCGTGGTGGCGCGAACGCCTCCAGGACGCCGCGTAGAACGCGGTTCTACGCTCTGCCGCTCTGCCGGGGTGCCGGGGGTGCCGGGCCGTCGGGGTGCCGGCCACATGCAGGCGGAGAGGGACAGGGTATCTTGCCGCACTTTCATGCCACCCGGAAGGGACGTGAGGAGGCATCCGCCCCGGCCGGCGCACCCCTGCCACGGGGCGCCGGGGACGAGGCGCTAGCCTGATCCCGAAGAGTGTGAGAGGCAGCTCACACCGGGCGCCCGTGGCACGAGGAGCAGCACGATGATCAATGGCGAGGTCTCCCACTGGTGGCGGCAGATCGGCGTACCGGAGTCCCGGCCCTCCCTGCCGGGCTCCACGAGCGCTGATGTCACCATCGTCGGCGGGGGCTACACCGGCCTGTGGACCGCCTACTACCTGAAGAAAGCGGCCCCGGAGAAACGCATCGTCGTCGTAGAGCAGCGCTTCGCCGGTTACGGCGCCTCCGGCCGGAACGGAGGCTGGCTGACCAACTCCATCACTGGAGGCCGGGAGCAGTTCGCCGCCAGTCACGGCCGTGCCGAGGCCGAACGTTTCCAGCGGGCCATGAACGACACCGTCGACGAGGTGATCCGCGTGGCCGGCGAAGAGGGCATCGACGCGGACATCCGCAAGGGCGGCGAGCTGAACGTCGCCTACACGCCCGCGCAGGAGTCCCGCCTGAAGGAGTTCGCCGCCGCGGAACGCGGCTGGCGGAGCACCGATGCGGAACTGCTGGACGCCGCCGCGGCCACAGCCCGGGTGCGGGTCGAGGGAGTCCGCGCCGCCCTCTGGCATCCGCACGCCGCGCGCATCCACCCGGCCAAGCTGGCGCGAGGCCTGGCAGAGGCCGCCGAACGCGCCGGGGTGGAGATCTACGAGGGCACCCGTGCCCTCGAGATCCAGCCGCACCTGGTGCGCACCGGGCACGGAGACATCGACTCCGGCTACATCGTCCGCGCCACCGAGGGCTTTACCGCGCAGCTCAAGGGCCTGCGGCGCGCCTGGCTCCCGATGAACTCCTCCATGATCGTGACGGAGCCGCTACCGGCGTGGATGTGGGAGCAGATCGGCTGGGAGGGGCGGGAGGTGCTCGGCGATCTGGCGCACGTGTACATGTACGCTCAGCGCACCGCCGACGACCGGATCGCCTTCGGCGGCAGGGGAGTGCCGTACAAGTACGGTTCGCGCACCGACCTGGATGGACGGACGCCCGAGTCCACGGTCCGGCAGCTCGGCGCGCTGCTTCACCGGTTCTTCCCGTGCACCTCGACGGCGAAGATCGATCACGTGTGGTCCGGCGTGCTCGGCGTACCACGCGACTGGACGGCCACCGTCGGCCTGGACCACCGGACGCGGATCGCCTGGGCCGGCGGCTACGTGGGCACGGGCGTGAGTACGACGAACCTCGCCGGCCGCACCATCGCCGACCTCATCACCGGCACGGACAGCGAACTGATCACGCTTCCCTGGGTGGACCGCCGGGTGCGGAAATGGGAACCGGAACCGCTGCGCTGGCTCGCCACGCACGGACTCTACAAGGCCTACGGGATCGCCGATGCGAGCGAGATCGCAGGACGCGAGCGCACCTCGCCCCTGGCCCGGGTCGCCGATGTCATCACTGGACGGGCCCACTGAGCGTCACCGGGCGGCACTGAGCCCGCCGCCTCCCAGCAGGCGCGCGGCGAGATCCTTCACCCGCGCGTGGATGTCGTCCCGGATGAGCTCCATGCGCTCGCGGCCCTCGACGCCGCGCAGGCTCGGCTCGTCCGTCTCCCATCGCTCCACGGTCACGCCCTCGGGAGGCTCCACCTGCGCCTCGGACCCCAGGACCACCACATGGCCGAGTGCCCGCATGCGCTCGGCGGTCAGCTGTGAAGGGCGTTCCGCGGTGATGTCCACACCCATCTCGCTGAGCACTTCCGCCGAGAGCGCGTTGAGGGCGCTCCCCGGCGCGGTGCCCGCGGAATCCACGCGAACCGCCTCTGCGGCCCCGGCCGCGGCGAGCTCGTGCCGCATGAGCCCGGCCGCCATCTGGGATTTGCCGCCGTTGCGCACGCAGACGAAGAGCACCCCCGGGTTATCAGCGGACCTGGCCGCAGGAGCGATCTCCTCCTCGGCGGCACGCACGGGCTGACCGGACGTTCCTTTGTCCGGATGAGCCGGATCAGTCTGAGCGGTCATCTCGGGACACTCCTTCACGTTTTCCGTGCCGGCGGTCCGCGGGGCCGATCCACCGGTGTTCGCTGCGTTCGGCAGCAGACGTGCCGGGCCGTCGTCGCCGATGCGGTTCCGGCGTGCTTTCGGGCCGGCGGCCCGCTGTGATCCTATCGTCACGCCAGCGGCGGGCAATGGCCGATTTCCTGCCTCTGCGGACAAGTGTCCTTGATGCGGCGCCTGCTGCGATTTCGCCCCGGAGATGCAGTGCCATAGCACAATTCCTGCGCCTGTGCCGGGCGACCATTTCGACGGCGCTAAACCACCTGGTGAGAGGCGCATTTCCCGCCCAAACCGTCTGGCTGGACGGTTTGACGTGGGAAAACGCTTTGCTAGGGTCTAGTGTTTGTGGCGCGCCCGGCCTGTGCGTACGCCACTACTGTCCGCTATGTCAACGGTGCCGCATTTCATGACCTCGCATGAACGCGTCCATCTGTCCCAACTACAACTGAATGCGGGTGAGGCTCCACCGAGCAGCCCCACTCTGGACGAGAGAGTCGACAATCTCTTCGCGCCGATCGCCGATCGGCTCTCCGCCATCGTCTTCTTCGAAATCCCCCTCGGCCCCATCGGAATCCCCGTCGTCGTCATCTGGCTGATGGCGGCAGCGATCTTCTTCACTGCCTGGCTCAAGTGGCAGCCGCTCAGAGGGCTCAAGCACTCCCTCGACGTCATCCGCGGCAAGCGCAGCGCCAAGACCGACCCTGGCCAGGTGTCCTCCTTCCAGGCGCTCGCCACGGAACTCTCCGGCACGGTCGGCCTGGGCAACATCGCCGGCGTGGCCGTCGCCATCAGCCTCGGCGGTCCGGGCGCGGCGCTGTGGATCGTGATCTTCGGCTTCTTCGCCATGACGCTGAAGATGGCCGAGGCGACCCTCGGGGTGAAGTACCGGACGATCGACAAGAAGGGCGTCGTGTCCGGCGGCCCCATGTATTACCTGCGTGACGGCCTGAAGGAACTCGGCTGGCCCAAGCTCGGCCTCGGCCTGGCCATTTGCTACGCCGTCTTCACCGCCATCGGCGCCGTCGGGGCGGGCAATCTGTTCCAGGCGAACCAGGTGGCCGCGGCCGTCGTGAACGCCACCGGCGGCGAGGACAGCTTCTTCGCCGGGCAGCTGTGGATCCTCGGTCTCATGATGGCCGTGCTCACCGCGGTCGTCGTGCTGGGCGGCATCACCTCCATCGCCCGCTGGACCTCCAAGGTCACTCCGCTGATGGCCGTGCTCTACCTGGTGAGCACCGTCGTCATCATCCTGCTGCACGTCACCGAGCTGCCCGCCGCGGTGGCCACCATCTTCCAGAGTGCGTTCACCGGCGAGGGAGTCGCCGGCGGCGCGGTAGGCGTGGCGATCATCGGCATCCAGCGTGCGCTGTTCTCCAACGGCGGCGGCCTGGGCACCGCCGGTATGGCCCACGCGGCGGTCAAGACCAAGCATCCCGGCACCGAGGGTTACACGGCGCTGTGGGAGCCGCTGATCGACTCGATCATCATCTGCACCCTGACCGCCCTGGCCATCACCGTGACCGGCGCCTACCAGATGGAGACGGAGGACGGCAGCACCGCCGAGGGCGTGGCCATCACGCAGTCGGCCTTCGCCTCCGTCGCCGACTGGTACCCGTACCTGCTCACCGCCTGCATCGTGCTGTTCGGCGTCTCCACGCTGTTCAGCTACGGCTACTACGGGCAGAAGTCGATCGGCTTCCTGTTCGGCGGATCCAAGATCGCGGAGAAGGGCTACCAGATCTTCTGGGTGCTCGCCGTGATCGTGGGCGCCTCGGTGTCCCTGGACTCTGTGATCGCCTTCTCCGATGCGGTGTTCTTCCTGATGGTGCTGCCCAATCTGCTCGGCATGTACTTCCTGGCGAGAGTGCTCAGGCTGGAGATCCTCCGGCACCAGACCCGCACCGAGGTCGGCACGCTGGGCGAGATCCCCGACGACCTTCAGGTGGGCATGACCGGCAGCCACGACCCCACCCCGGAGCAGGTGGAGGCCGCGAAGGCGCGCGAGCAGCGCCGCAAGCGGAAGCTGGGGAAGGTCAGGGCAGGGTTCCGCCGCGCCCGGGCCGAGCGCGAGGACGAGACCGGAGACTCCGAGCCGGTCTGAGTTCCGCGGCCGCCCCGCGGCACCCGCGGCCGCACCCGGGTAACCGGGCAGGCTCGGCTTCCGGATACACGAAGGGACCCGCGGTGATCTGCACCGATCACCACGGGTCCCTTCGTGTCCTGCCGACGGTCCTGTGGCGCCTGCACGCTGCGCGTGCGCACCCGGCGCTGGTCCGCGGAGTGGACGCCAGGTAGTGCGGAGTGGACGCCAGCGGTAGTTCCCGGGCGGTGCATTAATTCCAGGCACGAGCTCACGCGGAATCAGCGCACGACCCGGGAAGCAGCGGACGCTGCCGGTGCCTACATCACCACGATGGCGCGACCGGTGATCTCTCCGCGTGCCAGTGCCTGGTAGGCCTCGTCGGCCTGATCGAGCGAATAGCGGCGCGTCACGGCCTCGGCGACGCGGTATCCGCCCTGCGCGGCCATGTCCACGACCTGGGGCAGATCCTCGCGGGTGCGCGCGCCGAAGGAGCCGACGATCGTCTGGCCGCGCCGCACCAGCGGGGTGATCTCGACCTCCGCGGCGGCCTTGCCGGCGGCGATCCCGACCGCGACCATCCGCCCGCCCTCGCGCAGCAGGGTCACGGCCTGGCTGAAGGTGGCCGGATGCCCGAGCGCCTCGAAGGCGACGTCGACGCCCTTGCCGTCGGTCAGGCGCAGCACCGCCTCCCGGGCGTCCTCCTGCGCGGAGTTGACCGTCTCGTCGGCGCCCAGATCCTTGGCCGCGGCGAGCTTGGCATCGGCGATGTCGATGGCGATGACCTTCGAGGCGCCCGCATGCTTGGCTACCTGGATGAGGCTGGAGCCGACTCCGCCGGTGGCGACGATGGCCGCGGTCTCGCCCGGCTGCAGCCGGGACTGGCGTACGGCGCCGAACGCGGTGAACGCCGCGCAGCCGAGGATGGCGCTCTCCTCCGGGGGCAGGCCCTCGGGCAGCGGTGTCAGGGCCGCCAGCGGCACGACCGCGTATTCGGCCAGGCCGCCCATCGAGTACATCGACAGCCGCGAGCCGTCTTCGCGGTGCAGCCGCGAGGTGCCGTCGAACAGATTGCCATTCAGGCGGTTCTCACCGAAGAACTTCTCGCACAGATCGTCGCGGCCCTTTTGGCACGGCTCGCACTCGGTGCACGGCATGATGAACGCGCCGACCACCGGGGTGCCCGGCTCCAGCACCCCGCCGCCGACGTGGGTGCGGGCTTCGTCGGTGCCCTCACCGATCCGGACGACGCGGCCGCTGATCTCATGCCCGACGACTGCCGGTCCAGGGAAGGCGACCTCGCCTTTGAGCACGTGCAGATCGGTGTGGCAGACGCCGCAGGAGATGATCTGGACCAGTGCCTCATTGGCTTTCGGTTCCGGAGTGGGAATGGTCTCGGTGTGCAGATGCGAGGTGGTGCCGTCCCACACAGCAGCCCGCATCGTCGAGGGAACGTTCATATCGCCATCTTTGCATGACCGTGCAAGAGCCGTCCGGGCGGGCCCGCGACGAGCGTCGTCATCGACGGAGGCGCCCGAGGCGAGTGGCGGGGCGCGGGGTGCGGCGCCTATCCGGGTGGGCGGCGGTACGAGTGACCACGGCCCGAACGCGTGCGGGACAGGCAGCTTGCTCCGCCGCCCTCATCACCACAGTCCGGGGAGCGAGACGTCACGGCGAGGGGATTGACTCGGGCTGTGATCGGCGCAACACTAAACCAAATCGAATTTGGTAAAGGAGTGCGAATATGAGCGCAGGCCCAGGCGAGTCACACGCTGCCCGCGGCGCCGATTTCATCGCGGCGATGACCGGTGCGGGGATGGAGCGCCCCGTCGCGGAGGAACTCGAACGCCGCATCCGCATCGTGGAGGAGGACGAGGCCGGCGACGAAGCCCGTCAGCCGCTCTCCGGCCGGGAACTCGGCGGGTACGTGCTGGTGACCGTCGCCATCTGCGGGCTCTCGGCGCTGGCGGTGATCCTGTGAGCGGCGCCGGTGCCGCGCGCGGCACGCGGCAGCGCTCGCCGGAGAAGGCGCTGGCCGAGGAGACCCGGTTCGGGACGTTCCCGCTGCTGCGCCGCGAACGCATGTGGTCCGGCCTCGACTTCACCTGGGTGAGCAGCTCCCTGGCCATCGCCACCTGGGCGTTCATCGTCGGCGGTTCCACCGCTCTGCTGGTGGGCTTCCGCGACGGCACGATCGCGATGATCATCGGCAACGCCATCGGCCTGTGCTTCATGGTCCTCGCCTCGACCGCCGCCTCCCAGCGCTACGGCTCGGAGCAGTACACGCTCCTGCGCGGCGCCTTCGGCGTGGTGGGCGTGGGCATCCTGGTCTTCACTGTCATCCTCATCACCGAAATGGGCTGGTCCTCGCTGCTGGCGGTGATGGCCGGCCGCGCCGCGAGCCAGATCACCGGCGAGGTCACCGGCGCCGAACTGTCCCAGTACGGGCCCCTCGTGACGGTGTGCGCCCTGGCGGCCATCGTCCTGGCCTGGCTCATCCTCTCCCGCGGCCCGGTCCTCATCGGCCGCCTCAACGCCATCGTCGCGCCCGGGCTGGCCCTCATCGTCGGTGCCATGATGGTGTTCCTCGTCATGAACACCTCCTGGGACGCGCTCTCCGCCGCCTCCCCGCTGGCGCCGTTCGAAGATCCGACCCTGAACTTCATGATGGCCGTGGAGTTCAACGTCGGCGTGGGCGTCTCCTGGTATCCCGTCATGGGCTCGCTGGCCCGTATGACCCGTTCGCGCAAGGCGGCGATGTGGCCGGCGTTCGGCGGGCTGTTCGTCGCCACCATCCTGGCGCAGGCGGTCGGGCTCGCCTCCGCGCTCACCCTCGGCGACTCCGATCCCACCGTGTGGATGGTTCCCTTCGGCGGTGCCGTGCTGGGCGTGGGCGTGCTGGCGTTCATCGCGTTCGCGAACGTCACCTCCATGGCCTCCATCGTCTATTCCACCGTCCTGGCGATCCGTCAGTCCTCCGGGCGCTTCCTGGTGCGGCTGCCGTGGAAGTGGCTCAGCGCCCTGTTCTTCGTGCTGCCGGGCATCATGGCGTTCTTCCCGCAGTTCATGTACGAGCAGTTCATGACCTTCGTGACGTATTCGGGTGCCTTCCTGACGGCGGTGTGCGGGGTGGCCCTGGCCGACTACTTCGTCCTGCGCCGCCAGCGGCTCGATCTGCGGGAGCTCCACCTGGCTCAGCGCGGCCGGCTCTACGCCTACCGCGGCGGGATCAACATCGCCGGGCTGGGTGCGGTCGCCCTGGGCGCGGTCTTCTACGTGTGGCTGTACGATCCGATCACCTTGGAGACCCAGGCCGCCTTCGCCTACGTCACCGCCTCGCTGCCGGCGGCGGTGCTGGCGGCCGTGGCCTACCTCGTGCTGACCGCCGTCCTGTATCCCCGGCGACCGCGCGTTCCCGCCGGTCACGCGGATGCCGGCGGCGCACCGGCTGGCAGAGGGGCGTGATCCGTGCCCGCGCGAATCCAGCACCATCTCAGTCGCCGGCAGGCTGCCCGCCTCGCCGCCCACGCATCGTCCATCCCGTCCGCCCGGCCCCGAGCAGATCGCTCGCCGGGCTCACACCAGGAGGCCTGAACCATGCCCATCACCGCACGCGCCGCGCTACAGCCGGACCCCGGCGCACGGCAGCTTGAGATCCGCACCGTCGACGTCGCCGAGCCCGGCCCGGGCCAGGTCCGGGTCCGGATGGGCGCCTCGGGTGTCTGCGGTTCCGACCGCCACGTGCTCGAAGGCGACTGGACGATGCCCAGCCCGACCGTCCTGGGCCACGAGGGCGCCGGGACCGTCGAGGCCCTCGGTGACGGCGTCACGGGATTCGCCGAAGGTGACCGCGTCGTGATGACCTGGTTCCAGCCGTGCCTGGCCTGCGCCGCCTGCCGTGAGGGACGCACCTGGGTGTGCACCGCGGCCAGCTCGGAGCAGTGCCTGCTGCCGGACGGCACGACGCCGATGTCCCAGGACGGCGCGCCCGTCTACCCGTACCTGGCCGTGGGGTCCATGAGCGAGTACGTCGTCGTGCCCCAGCAGGCCCTCGTGAAGATCCCCGAGGACGTGCCGTTCGACGTGGCGGCGCTCATTGGCTGCTCCGTGGCCACCGGCGTCGGGGCGGTGCTCAACGACGCGGAGGTCAAGGCCGGGCGTGGCGCGGTCGTCATCGGCGCTGGCGGCGTCGGCCTGTGCATCATCATGGGCCTGGCCCTGGCCGGGGCGAGCCCGATCATCGCTGCCGATGTGAACCCTGAATCCCTGGAACTGGCCCGCGAGTTCGGCGCCACGCACACGGTGCTCTCGGACGCCTCCCTGCCGGAGAAGGTACGCGAGATCACCGGGGAGGGCGCCGAATACGCGTTCGAGGCGATCGGCCGCCCGCAGACCATCGCGCAGATGCCCGCCTGCCTCAAGCGCGGTGGCACCGCGGTGATCGTGGGACTGCCCCCGCAGGACGCCCCCGTGCAGATCGACGCCCTCGCCCTGGCGGAGGAGGGCAAACGCCTGCTGGGCTCGAACTACGGCTCGACCGTGCCGGCCCGCGACTTCCCCCTGCTGGCGCGTCTCTACCTGGACGGCAAACTGCCGGTGGACCGTCTGATCACCAACCGCGTGGGACTGGAGGGCGTCAACGACGCCTTCGAACTCATGCGCCAGGGCGCCCGCGGCCGGAGCGTGCTGGTCTACTGAAGGACCCGCAGGCGGGGTGCGGCAGGCGCGGGAACGCCGCTGCGCCGCCCCCGCCGGTCCCGGATCGGAGCCGCCTCATGCCCCGCCCCAGCACCCGGATCCTGTCTCCGGAGATCATCGCCCGCGCCGCCTTGGACATGGTGCGCCGCGAACACGACTTCACCATCCCCGGCGTGGCCGCCCGCCTAGGGGTCAATCCCTCGTCCCTCTACCATCACGCGCCAGGCGGCCGCGCCGAGATCATCGCGCTCGTGCGCCGCGAGCTCTACGCGGGCATCGACTGCGCGGCGCTGCGCGACTCCGCCCGGCCGTGGCGCGGACGGCTCGCGGCGTGGATCCGCGAGTACCGCGCCGCTTCCGCCATGGCACCGGCCTCCGTCCCGTTGCTGGTCGGATCGGCGGTGGACGATGAGGCCACCCTGGAGATCTACGAGGCGCTCATGTCGATCCTCGCCGACGCCGGAGTGCCGCGCGCCGACTGGATCCCGCTGTCGGCGATGCTCGACGCGATCGTCATGGGCTCCGCCGTCGATGCCGGTGCCCCGGTGCCGCTGTGGCGGGTGCCCGAGGGCCCGGACGCGGCCGCGCGGTTCCCGTTGCTGCGCGAGGCCCTGCCCGGCGGCGACGGGCCCGAACGCCCCCTGCAGGGGCTCGACCTGGCTGTGGCCGCGGCCGTGGTGCAGGTGGAGCGGCACGCGCAGGCTACCGGCGACCGGTGCCGGCGCCACGACCACTGACGCCGTGCCGCGACCTGTCATCACGACCGTCGTCACGGCCCTGGTTTCCAGCTTGTGACCCCGGCGCCACCGGGGTCACAAGCTGGAACCGGGGTCGCCTGAACAACGAGGATGGGGCATCCCCCCGGCGCCAGGACGGCGCGCGGGCCGGTCGCGCCGGTCGCGGACGTACACTGACGAGCATGGTGCGAATTCTGGTGATCCAGCACGAGGACGGCGCCGATGCGCGGCGCTTCGGAGACTGGCTCGAGGAGGCCGGCGCGGAGCTTGAGGTCCTGCGCCCGGATCGCGGGGACGCCGTGCCGGCGGACCTGGACGGCTACGACGGGCTCGTGGTGCTCGGCGGCAGCTCCGGCCCGGAAGATGACGAAACGCATCCCTGGCTACCGGCCACGCGAGCGCTGCAGCGGCTGGCCGCCGAGGCCGAGGTGCCCTCCTTCAACATCTGCCTGGGCGCCCAGCTCGCCGCCGTCGCGCACGAGACGGAGGTGTTCCGCCGTCGCCGGCCGCAGGTCGGGATCATGGAGGTGCATCGCCGGCCGGAGGCGGCCGAGGACCCGGTGTTCTCCGCGGTGCCCGAACGCGCGAAAGCGGTGCTGTGGCATCAGGAGGAGATCGCCGCGGTGCCCGAGGGTGCCGTGCACCTGATGGACGGCACAGATGCCCCGGTCCAGGCGTTCCGGGTCGGCGCGTGCTCCTGGGCCACGCAATTCCACCCGGAGCCCGATGAGGAGATCGTGCGGCTGTGGGCCGAGCAGACCTCCCTGACCACGCAGGCCGGCCGGCAGGCGGAGGAGATCGTCGAGGAATACCGGGCGCAGGCTGATGAGATCGAGGCCTCCTTCCGGCCGGTGGCCGCCGCGTTCGTGGAGTACATCCGCCAGCAGCCGCCCGGGCGGTGAACGGCTCCGGCCTGCCGATCCAGCGCGGAGAGATCAGGCCAGGAGCCTGCGCCCCGCTGGGAAAGCGCGCAGGGCCTCGGGCAGGGGGCCGGGCCGGCCCGAATGCAGTACCGCGACCACGCGTCCCGTGCCGGCTGCCGGTCCCGTCATGCCATCCGGGTCGCCGACGGGCCGAGCGTCGGCATCGAGTGCGTCAGGACGGGGCGCATCAGAACCCGGTGGGCCAAAGCCGGGCG
The DNA here is from genome assembly GCF_014639315.1 of Sediminivirga luteola. Taxonomy (GTDB): domain Bacteria; phylum Actinomycetota; class Actinomycetes; order Actinomycetales; family Brevibacteriaceae; genus Sediminivirga; species Sediminivirga luteola. Next base: position 41,152 of record NZ_BMFY01000010.1, on the reverse strand, counting down.
CATCGAGGCTGAGCGTGCCGGGGCCTGGCGCATCGGGGCTGAGCGCATCGGCGCCCGGGGCATCGGCGCCCGCCGGGGCGAGGCGGTTCAGTGCCGCGGTCGCTTCCCCGTCGCCGATGATCCCCTCCGCGGCGAGCCGGCGGACGGTCTGCCGTGCCACCGGCTCGGGCGAGTCCAGCACCGCGGTGCCCGGCGGCAGCGCCGCAGCGATCCGGTCGGCCACCAGCCCGTAGTGGGTGCAGCCGAGGACGACGGCCCGGGCGTCCGCCGGGGTGCGGCGTGCCGCGGCGGCCACGGCCGCGGTGATCCCCGCCTCATCGGCGGCGTCGATGGCGCTCGCCAGGCCCGGGCAGGCGACCTCGGTGACCGGCAGGTCCGCCGCGAACTGCGCGATGAGCCGCCGCTGGTAGGGGCTGCCGGTGGTCGCCTCGGTGGCCCACACCGCGAAGGGCCCGCGCAGCCGGGATGCGGAGCGCACTGCGGGGACGGTGCCGATGACCGGGACGTCCACGGCGGCCCGCACGGCATCGAGCGCGTGCACCGACGCCGTGTTGCACGCGATCACGATGGCCTGCGCGCCCTCGCCGAGCGCCGCGTGGACGGACGCCAGGGTCCGCTCGACGATCCGGGCCGAGCTCAGGGCACCGTAAGGGCTGTGATCGGGGTCCATCGCCAGCACGAGTTCCACTCCCGGCAGGGCGCGGGCCAGCGCATCGGCGTAGCCGGTCAGGCCCAGACCGGAGTCCACGAAGCCCACACGAGTCACGAACGCGTTCCTTCCCGCCCCGCCGGAAGACCCGGAAGACCCGGAAGACAAGGGCACCGACAAGCATAGGAGATCATCGGCGCGGACGAGTGCTGGCAGCGGGGAAGGCCGTAGGAAGCGCGGTGCCGGACGGGCAGCCGGGACGGATGGAGGTGTGGCGCGCCGACCGGTGGGCAGCCGGGCGTCGAGGGCGGCAGTACGTGCCCGAGGGCGGCAGTAGACTCGAGGCGTTGCCCAAGGCGGGCAGTGCGAAAAGGAGATAGGTATGGGAAACAAGATCGCCACCGCGGCTCTGCGCGGCGTCACCGGCGCCTTCATCCTGAACTCGGGCCTGGGCAAGCTGCAGCTGGACGAGGAATCCGCCGCAGGTTTACGGGAGTTCGCCTCCAGCGGCATTCCTGCCCTGAAAGAGCTCGATCCCGCGACCTTCAAGAAGCTGGTGTCCTATGGCGAGATCGCCGTCGGCTCGGCGCTGTTGCTGCCGTTCGTGAACAAGCGCCTGGCCGGCCTGGCGCTGGGTGCCTTCTCGGCCGGCCTGCTGGCGATCTACTTCCGCAATCCGGCGCTGACAGAGGAGGACGGCGTCCGCCCCAGCCAGGACGGCACCGCGATCGCCAAGGACGTGTGGATGGCGGGCATCGCCGCGGCGCTGATCTTCGGTCCAAGCGACAAGAAGTAGCCCCACGCTGAGCTACGCGGGGCAGTTCCGGGGGAACGCCGCGCGGCCAGCTCGCTGATCGGTGTCGACCCGGATCGTGCCCGACGGGCGTCGGGAAAGGCCGTCGTCGAACAGCATCGCCTTCGATCAGACAGTATCGCCCTCTCTAGGAGCAGTCCTAGAGAGGGCGATCGTCTGTGAGAGCCGCCAGCCGTTCGCACGGCGCCGGCGGTACTCGGCGTAGAGCTTGCTGGCCCTAGGATCCCGGCTGGATCACGGCCTTGATGCAGGCGCTGTCGCCCACGGCGTTCAGCGCCTCGGCGTACTCCTCCAGGCCGAAGCGATGGGTGATCACTCCCGTCGTGTCCACAGCACCGGAACGCAGCACCCCGATCGCCCGGTCGAAGGAGAACTGCTGTGCGAAGGAGCCCTTGACGGTCAGCTCCCGCCGGAACACCTCGTAGGAGGGAACCGGCCATCGCGCGCTCTCCGCGGTCATGCCGTACACCATGATCGTGCCGCCGGTACGGGTGAGCGGCACGGTCAGTTCGAGCACGGAGGTCGATCCGGTCGCATCGATGACGATGTCGAAGCCCTCGGGCGCCCGGCGCTCCAGCGTCCGCAGGGCTGCGGCCGGATCCTGCCGGTCCATCCGGACCACCGCATCGGCACCGCGCTCCAGGACCAGGTCCAGCTTCGGCTGCGAGGGCGCGGCCACCGTCAGATCGCCGACCCCGCCGAGCGACTTCAGCAGCTGCGCCAGGATGATCCCGGTCGGTCCCGCGCCGAACAGCAGCGCCGAGGCGCCCGGCGCCGGATCCAGGACGTCCAGGCCGTGCACGACGCAGGCGGCCGGTTCTGCGAACACGGCGACGTCCGGGACCAGATCGTCCACCGGGAAGCAGCGCGCCGCCGGCACCGTGACCAGCTCGGCGAAACCGCCCGGGGCGTTCACGCCGTAGGCCACCAGCCGGCGGCAGTAGGCCGGGCGGGCCCGGCGGCAGTCCGCGCACGAGCCGCAGGCCACCGTGTTGTCCACGGCCACGCGGGCGCCCACGGCGATGTCCTCGACGTCACCGGCGGCGTCAACGACGGTCCCGGTGAACTCGTGCCCGGGCACCAGCGGATAGACCGGCCCGAACTCGCCCTTGTGCAGATGCAGGTCCGTTCCGCAGACACCGGCACGCTCCACCCGGATGAGCACTTCGCCGGCGGCGGGGACGGGATCGGGCACCTCGCGGACCTGGTAGGTCTCAGGTGCCGAGTAGACGACGGCTTTCATCTTCTCTCGCTTTCCTCGTAGCGCACAGATACGGGCACAGATATGGGCACGGGCCGGCACCCGCCGGCACAGACGCGCGATGCGACCGTGCCGATGCGTGCCGGCCCGCGTGGGACGGGTGGACGGATCAGAAGACGCTCTCCGGATCGTAGAACTCGTCGACGTTGTCGCAGTCGATGCCGGCGGCCTGGGTGAACTCCTCGGACTCGAAGTCCTCGGCGGTCGCCTGGCCGGTGGCGATCTGGATGGCGATCTCCATGCTGCGCTCGGCAGCCAGATCAGGCGAGTTCAGGCCGGTCGAGACGTACTGGCCGTCGCAGCCGCCGTTCTGGATCTCCTCCAGCGCCTCCTTCTGGCCGTCGGCCGAGGCGGCCACCAGGGTGTCCTCGTTGCCCTGGTCGCGCAGCACCGTCAGGGCGCCGAGCGCCATGGCGTCGTTGAGGCCCAGGATCAGGTCCACATCGGGATTGGCCGAGAGCATGCTCTCGGTGGCCGGAACGGCGCGGTCCTGCGCCCAGACCGCGGGCGTCTCGGCGACGATGTCGTATTCGATGCCGCCGTTCTCCAGGCCTTCGAGGAAGCCGGCCTGCCGGGCCGGGCCGACGATCTCGTCGTTGGCGCCGCCGTTGAGGATGGCCACCGTGATCTCCTCGCCCTCCTCGAAGCGCTTGGCGGTCAGCTCACCGGACATCCGGCCGCTCTCGTGGTTGTTCGAGGTGACCGAGGTGACGCCGACGTCCGGGATGCCGGTGTCGACGAAGATCAGCGGGGTGCTCTCGGCGATGGAGTCGAGCTGCGCGCGCTGCGTCTCCGGGCTGATGGCGTTGATGATGATCGCATCGACGCCCTGGGCCTGCATGGTCTGAGCCTGGTCCAGCTGCGTCACCGGATCGCCGGAGGCGTTCTGCACCTGGAGGCTGAAGCCCTGCTCCTCGGCCATGCCCTCCATCATGTCGACCATGGCGGAGTAGAACGGGGCGTCCAGCTGCCGCTGGAGGAAGCCGATGGTGATCTCCGAGACGTCCTTCTCCTCGCTGGCCGAGGCGCCGCCGACGTCGTCCGTCGAGCCGCAGGCGGTCAGCGTGAGCACGGCCCCGGCGGCGATGACGCCGGCGAACCGGTGGAACGGGGTGCTGCTGCGTTTCATGTTCTCCTCCGTGTTTCGACTGCCGGACCTCTGTGTCCGGCGGGTGGGTGAGAGCGCGCCGGCCGGCGCGCTCAGGTGCTGGCGGGTACGACGGCGTTCTTGCGCTTCCGGCGGGTGAAGCTGACCGTCGTGAGGATGATGGCGAACAGGATCAGGCCGCCGCGGAAGGCGTCCTGCATGTACGTGGAGACGTTCAGCAGGACCAGCAGGTTGGTGATCACGCCGAGGATCAGCGTGCCCACGACCGCGCCCAGGACGCGTCCGCGGCCACCGGCCAGGGCGGCGCCGCCGATGACGACCGCCGCGATGGCGTCCAGCTCGTACAGATTGCCGGCGGTGGGGGTCGCGGCGCCGACGCGCGCGGTGAGCAGGAAGCCGGCGAAGCCGACCATGGCGCCGGCGAGCATGTACACCAGGAACAGGGTCCGCTCGACCGGGATGCCGGAGGCGCGGGCGGCGTCCTTGCTGGAGCCGATCGCGTAGATGCGCCGGCCGAAGACGGTCCGCTTCATCAGGAAGCCGATCACCAGCGCCAGGCCCAGCCAGATGAGGGCGATCAGGGGGACCCCGGCGATGGTCGTGGTGGCGATGACGCGGAAGTTCTCCGCCGCGGGCGTCACGGGCGAGCCCTCGGTGGTGGCGTACACGATGCCGCGGGCCAGTGCCATCATGCCCAGTGTCACGATGAACGGCTCGAGTCCCCGGAAGGAGACGAGATATCCGGTGAAGGAGCCGCACAGCGCCCCGACGACGACGGCGACGAGGATCGCCAGGACGACGCTCTGGCCCCCGTAGAGCATGGCGCAGGTGACGCCGGCCAGCGCCACCACCGAGCCGACGCTGATGTCGATGCCGGCGGTGACGATGATCATGAACTGGGCCAGGGTCACGATGCCGATGACGGACACCTGGACCACCAGATTGGTCAGGTTCCTGGGCGTGAAGAACGCGTCGGTGCTGAATGCGGCGACGATGAGGAGGAGGACCAGGATGATGATCGGGTACTGGTCCTTCACCCAGCCCCATCCCAGGGAGGGGCGGGTGCCTCCGGACGGCGTCTTCCTGCCCGCCGTCTCGGTTCCGGTGGCTGTGGTCATGCTGCTTCTCCTCCCAGGGCGGCCCTGATGATCTGATCCGTCGCGCTGTCCTGCGAGGCGTGCTCCGAGACGATCCGGCCGTCGCGCATGACGAGCACGCGGTGGCACAGGGAAAGGAGCTCTTCCGCCTCGCTGGAGACGACGATGACGGCTTTGCCCTGCTCGGCCAGCCGCCGGATGATGGTGTAGATGGTCAGGCGGGCACCGATGTCGATGCCCTTCGTGGGCTCGTCGAGCACCACGACGTCCGGGTCCGCCTCCAGCCATTTGGCCAGGCAGACCTTCTGCTGATTGCCCCCGGAGAGGGCGACCGTGAGGCCTTCCGTGCCGCCCTTGACGGCGTACTCGTCGATCAGCTCGCGGGTGCGGGCGCGCTCCTTGCCGAGGTCGATGACGCCCAGGGAGGAGTACGCCCCCAGCGTGCTGAGCGTCATGTTCTGCCCGTTGGCGAAGCTGGGGATGAACCCCTCGCGCTTGCGGTCCTCCGAGACGTAGACGATCCCGGCGGCGATGGCGTCGCGGTTGGACCGGAACGTGCGGGCCTTGCCGTGCAGTTCGATCGAGCCGGATTCGGTCTCCTGGTTCCCGGAGATCGCCCGCGCGACCGAGCTGCGGCCGCTGCCGACGAGCCCGTACAGACCCACGATCTCCCCGGCGGCCACGTCCAGGTCGATCGCCCGTGCGGCGCCGGCGTAGAGCGAGTCCACCCGCAGCACGGGTGCTCGCTCGGCCTGGGGGAGCGGCTGCGGCGGTTCGAGCGCCATCACGGATTCGCCGATCATGAGGGTCATGACATCGTCACGGCTCACCTCGCTCGCCACCACGGTGTCCACCAGGGCGCCGTTCCGGAGCACCGCGATGCGGTCGGCCATCGCGAACACCTCGTCCATGCGGTGCGAGACGAAGATGACGCACACGCCCGCCGCCCGTTCCCGGTCCACCAGGGCGAGGACGTCCTTGAAGTGATCCTCGGTGGTGGAGGCGGTGGTCTCGTCCAGGATGAGGATCCGGTGTGGGTTCACCTGGGTGCGGCTCAGCGCGAGCATCTGCCTGGGGCCGGGACCCAGCTGCCCGGCACGGGCGGAGAGCGGCACATTGCGCATCCCCACCGCGGCGAGCGCCTCGAGCGTCTGCTCGCGCCGGTGCCGGCGCACCAGGTTCCACGGGCGGTTACGGCCGGCTTTGCTGATCTGCGTGAGCCAGACGTTCTCCTCCACCGTGAAGTCCTCGATCACGAGGGGCTCCTGGTGCATGAACAGCACGCCGGCGTCGATGGCGGAGGACGGATCGGTGATCTCCCCGTCGTAGCCGGCGACGGTGACGCCGCCGGCCGTGGGCCGCTCCTGGCCGGCCAGGAGCTTGGAGAGCGTGGACTTGCCGGCGCCGTTGGCGCCGCAGATCGCCAGCACCTCGCCCGGATAGGCCTCCAGGGTGACGTCGTCGAGGGCGGTGACGCCCGGATACGTCTTCGTCAGATGCGAGATCCGGAAGGCCGGTTCGGCGGTGGCGGGGCCACCGCGGTCGTGTTCGTGTTCCATAACGCCCCTTTGCGTCCGTGCGTGCGTGGTCGTCACGCCCGGACGGTCGTGTCGTGTGGTGCTGTGCGCCGCGGCGCGGGCCGCGGCGTCGGTGCTGTGTTCTGTTCGGCGTTCTCTCCGGCGGCCGCCTCGGGCACGCCCGCCGGCGGTCAGCCGGTGATCAGGACTTTCACCGTCTCCCGCTCGCGTGCCGCGGCGAACGCCTCCGCCGCCTGCGCCAGGGGGAATGTGCCGGAGATGAACTCGTCCTCGGGCACCCCGCCGCCGGCGATGATCCCGGCGGCCTCCTGATAGTCGGCGGGCAGATAGGTCGCGGCGCCCTGCACGCGGACCTGGCGGTCCTGCACGATCGGCAGCGGCAGGGCCGTCCCCTCGGAGGGCACGCCGACGATGACGACGGTGCCGCCGCGCTGGGCCAGCTCGACCGCGAGCCCCAGGGTCGGGGTGGCGGCGACGCAGTCGAAGACGATGTCCGCGCTCTCGCCGAGTTCGCCGCGTACCGCGGCGGCGATGTCGTCCCGCCCGGCGTCGAGCGCGGCCGCGGCGCCCAGGCGCAGCGCCCGCTCGCGTTTCGAGGCGGACAGGTCCGTGACGACGACGCCGTCGGCACCCAGATGCCGTGCGGCGATCAGCACCAGCAGGCCGATCGTGCCGGCGCCGAGGACGACGACGCGCTTGCCGCGCAGATCGCCGCCGTGGTTCCTGGCTGCCTCGCCGGTGAGCCCGGAGGCGGCCAGGCGGACGGCATGCACGGGTGTGGCCAGGGGCTCGATCATGAGGCCCTCGGCGTCGCTGAGCCGTTCGTCGATCCGGTGCAGCCGGTTGGCCGGCACGGTGAACAGGTCCGCCATGCCGCCCTGCTCGTAGCCGCAGCCGAAGAAGCGCAGGCGCTCGCAGAGGTTCTGATCGCCCCGGCGGCATGGCTTGCACTCCCAGCACGGCAGGGTGGGCTCGACGATGACCCGGTCGCCGGGGCGCAGCTGAGCGTCCTCGGGTGCCGCCTCGACGATCCCGACGACCTCGTGCCCGGGCGCGTAGGGCAGCGGGACCCAGGGATGGTGCCCGGCGACGGCATGCAGGTCGCTGCCGCACACCCCGGCGGTGCGGAGGGAGATGAGTGCCTCCCCGGCAGCAGGTACCGGCGCCTGGACGTCCTCGATCTCGATCCGGTCGGGGGCGGGCACGATGACTCGGCGGATGGTGCGGCTCATGCGTACCTCTCTGGGTCGGTGCCGGTGCTCTCCGGCGCATCGTTCATGGTGAAGGCGGCGGCGGGATTGGCCACCAGGAGCCGGTCGGCGGCGTCGTCACCGATGACCTGCCGGAGCCGGGGGAGGAAGCGCCGCGGGAGATACGCCATGCCGGGCATGCCCGCATAGCTGGTGAAGCGGCTCCGGCGCGCGACGTCGCCGCCGATCAGGATGCGGTCGCCGGCTCCGGCCGCGATGGCTGCGCCGATGGCGTCGATCAGCATCGCCTCGGGCCATTCCTTCAGGCGGGCGGCGCCGTCGCAGCCCAGGAAGGCACCCCGCGAGGCCAGTTCGGCGAAGAGGATCCGGTCCGGGCTGCGGTCCATATGCGCCAGGATCACCCGGGAGGGCGCCACCCCGAGCGCGGCGAGGCGGTCGAGCACCTCGTGGGCGGCGCTGCCGTGCTCCAGATGCACCATCACGGCGGCACCGGTCCGGTGGTGGGCCTGCGCTGCGGCCTCCAGCACGGTGGACTCGAAGGCGGAGACGGACCAGTAGCCGATGCCGGTCTTGATGAAACCGGCACGGACGTCCGTGGCGGCGGCAGACGGCGAGCCGGGCTCGTCCTGGGCCGGCATGCCCTCGGTCAGGTCCCGCACGAAGAGCGCCGCCAGCGCGCCGGCGTCCAGCTCCCGCAGCCAGTGGCCGGAGGGGTAGTGCGCCTCACGGTGTGCTCCGGTCGCCGCGACGATGGTCAGGCCGGAGCCGCGGGCGACGCGTGCGAGCGCGGCGGGGCGCCGGCCGATCCCGATGGGGGTGGCGTCGACGACGGTGCGCAGCCCGGCCGCGTGCACCAGGCGTGCCTCGGCCAGGGCGCGTTCCTCGTCGTCCAGGTCCTCTCCCGGCAGGAGGGCAGTGGTGTGGAAGAAGTGCTCGTGGTAGTCGGCCGGACCCAGGGAGCCCGGCGCGACGTCCCCCTGCACGGTGCGGACGATCATGCCTGCTCGAACCACCCTTCGAGCCGCCGGTACGCGTCGAGGAACCGTTCGTACCGGCGGTCCCGCTCGGCGGCGGGAAGGGCGGGCGCGAGCGGCTCGCCCCGGTGCTCGCCCAGGAACGGCCGCAGATCCTCCGCGCCGATCAGGCCGCTGCCGAGCGCGCCGATGGCGGCGGCGCCGAGGGAGGTCGCGTGATCTCCGATGTCGCTGGGGGTCACGCTCAGCTGCCAGGTGTCGGCGAGGATGCCCCGGACGACCTCGGATTTGCTGGCCCCGCCGATGACGTCGGCGGCGTCGAAGGCGTGGCCGGCGTCGGCGAACGCCTGCAGGCCGGTCCTGAGGTTGAAGGCGACGCCTTCCAGCACCGCGCGGGTCATGTGCCCGCGGCCGTGGGTGATCGTCAGGCCGGTGAAGGTCGCCCGGACGCTGGGGTTCCAGTACGGGGCGCGCTCGCCGAGCAGATGCGGCAGGAAGAACAGCCCCTCGGCGGCGGCCTGAACCCGTGCGGCCTCGGTCAGCAGCGGTCCGTAGGGGTCGTCGCTGCCGTCCCCGAGGACGCCGGCGATCCACTCCAGCGCCGCGCCGCCGGTCTGCATCGTCGCGGTGGGCACATAGGAGCCGGGCAGCACGTGGGTGAAGGTCATGGAACGCATCAGCGGGTCGTGCAGCGGCTGCGCGCTGGCGAAGGACACCCACGAGGACGAGCCGAGGTAGGCGTAGAGGCCGTCCGATTCGTCCAGCCGGCCGGCGCCCAGGGCGCCCATCGGGCCGTCGCCGCCGCCCAGGACCACGCGGGTGCGGGGGGACAGGCCCGTCTCCGGCGCCAGCTCCGGGAGGAGGGGGCCGATGTCGGTGCTGGAGGCGACTACCTCGGGGAAGATGCCTGCATCGAGCCCGGAGGCCTCGATCAGCTCCTGGCTCCACTGCCCGCCGCGCTGGTCGAAGGCGTTCGTGCTGGAGGCGTCCGAGGGGTCGGTCACGTGCACGCCGCAGAGACGCCGGACCAGGTAGTCCTTGGGGTTGAGGAACGCGACGGCGCGTTCGAGGGCCTCCGGCTCGTGATCGGCGATCCACATGAGCTTGGAGAGGGAGTAGGTGGGGTTGGCGCGATGGCCGGTGATGGCGTAGACGCGCTCCATGCCGACGCGGTCGAGCAGTCGCGCGCACTGGGCCTTGGATCTGGTGTCCGCCCAGATGATGGCCGGCCGGGTGGCCTGCCCGTGTGCGTCGATCAGCACGGCGCCCATCATCTGCCCGGAGAAGCTGACCGCCCGGACCCGCTCGGGTGATTCGCCGAGCCGGTCCAGCAGCGTCCGGTTGGCCTGGCAGAACGCGTCCCACCAGCGCTGAGGGTCCTGTTCGGCGCGGCCGTCCTCGGAGAATCCGGTGGGGTAGCCGACGGTCACCGAGCCGAGGATGCGGCCCTCGCGGGTGACCAGGGAGGCCTTGTCGCCGGTGGTGCCGAGGTCGTGGGCGATGACGAGATCGGCGTGCACGGAAGGGCTGGGAGAGCCGGACGGGCCAGGGGCGCCGGATGGACCCGGGGTGCCGGAAGGGGAGGTGATCATCGCAGCGAGTACCCTCCGTCGACGACGAGTTCCGTCCCGGTGCAGTAGGAGGCGCGGTCGGAGAGCAGGAACTCGGCGGCGTCGGCGATCTCCTGCGTGCTGGCGAACCGGCCCAGGACGGTGCCGGCGCGCCAGCCCTCGTGCATATGCGCCTTGAGGCTGTTGAGCGGCGTGTCCACGTATCCCGGAGAGAGGGCGTTGACCCTGACGCCGCGCGGGCCCCACTCCACGGCGAGCGACTTCGCCAGGGCGGTGACGGCGGCCTTGGAGGAGTTGTAGATGCTCTGCCGCTGGGGGTAGTTGACGACCAGGTTCCCCGACATGGAGGAGATCAGCACGATCGAGCCGGTGCCGTGGTCAAGGAGCCGCCGGCCGAAGGCCTGGCAGGCGGAGAAGGTGCCGTGGAAGTTCACGCCCATGACCCGGTGCACCAGGTCCTCGGGAAGGTCCTCGGCGGCCACGTCGTCCTCGACGATCCCGGCCGCGCAGATCAGGTCGATCGGTCCGGGGTCGTCCTGATAGACGGTCTCGACGGCGGCATCGACGCTGTCCCGGTCGAGGACGTCGCACGGGACGAAGACACCCGTCCGGGTCTGAGCGCCCTCGCGGTCGAGCACGTACACCCGGCGGCCGAGCCGCTCCAGATGCGCCGCGATGGCCTGTCCGATCCCGCCGGCGCCGCCGGTGATCGCCACGCATCGGGACGAGCTCTGCTCCGTCATCTTTCCCCCTTGAAATCACGGTCTCGCAGCCATCATAAAGTAGTGACGCTACATATGTATACCCCGTTTTGCGCCGTAGTGCCCGATATGGGGCCGGATATGCCCTCAATTGCGGCTGATACTGTAGCGTTACTACGAAGTTGTTTTCAGCGGAGAGGACACTCACATGGACCAGAAGGACCAGCCGGACCACCCTGCACGCGTCCAGATCAGCCCGGACGGCGTGATGACCGGCCGCACCGGCCGGTACACCAAGCACCTGGGGGACATGGACGGGGTGTACCGGGACGCCGAGGCGTACCGCGCCGCCCTCGCCGGGCGCGGCCCGGACGAGCTGGTCTACCAGGTCGACTCCCAAGACTACGGAGCCCACGAGGGCGCCCTGACCATCGGCACCTCGACCCTGCTGCCGGGACGCTACGGCCAGGAGTTCGCCGTCACCCGCGGTCACCTGCACCGGATCGCCAACCGCGCCGAGCTCTACCACTGCCTCTCCGGGCACGGTGTCATGCTGCTGGAGACCCTGGACGGCCAGACGGAGGCGGTGGAACTCACCCCGGGCGTGGCCGTGAACGTGCCCGGCGACTGGATCCACCGCAGCGTGAACGTCGGCGACCAGCCCTTCGTCACCCTCTTCACCTACGCCACCGATGCGGGCCAGGACTATGAGCTGATCGCCCGCGCGGGAGGCATGAAGACCCTCATCGTCGACGACGGCGCCGGCGGCTGGAAGGCCGTGCCGAACCCGGACCACCGCGGCTACACGGAGAGCCGATGAGCGCCGGCACGACCCCGGTACCGCCGGCGGCCGTCGATGCGGCACTCGGCCCCGTCCGGGTCCTCCCCGTCGTCTCCCTGGACGACGCCGCTGCGGCCGTGCCGCTGGCGGAGGCGCTGGCCGAAGGCGGTATCACCGCCGTGGAGATCACCTTCCGTACCGCCGAGGCCGCTAAAGCCATCGAGGCCATCGCGGCCTCCTGCCCGCAGACACGCGTGGGCGCCGGTACCCTGCTCACCCCGGACGACGTCCGGCGTGCCGTGGACGCCGGTGCGCGTTTCGGCATCAGCCCCGGCTGGGACCCCCAGACGGAGGCCGCCGCGGCAGAGGCCGGCCTGCCCTACATCCCCGGCGTCGCGACCGCGGCCGAGGCCCAGCAGCGCCTGGCCCAGGGGTATCGGACCCTGAAGTTCTTCCCCGCCGAGGCCGCTGGCGGCCGGGGCGCGCTGCGGCAGCTGCTGGCCCCGTTCCGCCGGCTGGAACCGTCGTTCATCCCGACCGGCGGCATCGGCCCCGGCTCTCTCTCCGACTGGCTGTCCATCCCCGGGGTGCGCGCGGTGGGAGGGAGCTGGCTGGCTCCGGAGAAGCTCATCGCCGCCGGCGACTGGAACGGCATCGCCGCCCTCGCCTCGGACGCCGTCGCCGCGTCCTCACCCCGAGAGGATCTCCCGTGACAGAGACCACCGCACTGACCTACACCGCCTCGAGCCTGCGTCCGGCCGCCAAGCCGACGTTCTACTTCATCGGCGTGAGCACCGGGCAGTCGTCCATCCGCCGGGTCTTCCCCGTCTGGGCCGAGCATCTGGGCCTGGGCGATGTCGATTTCGCCGGAATCGACCTGCCCCTGCACGCCGATCCAGCCGACTACCGCCGTGTCGTGGAGTTCCTCAAGCACGACGAGCTGAGCCTGGGCGCGCTGGTGACCACCCACAAGCTCGACCTGTACCACGCGGCGCGGGACCTGTTCGACGAATCCGATCCGCTCGCGCTCCTGATGGACGAGGTCAGCTGCATCTCCAAGCGAGACGGCCTGTTCCGCGCCCACGCCAAGGACCCCATCACGGCGGGGTTCGCGATCGACGCCATCACGACCGAATGGGAGGGGCGCACCGCGTTCCTGATGGGCGCCGGCGGCTCGGCCATCGCGCTGAGCTGGCACCTGAGCCGCCCGGAGCGCGGCAGCAACGTCCCGGACCGGATCATCGTGAGCAACCGCAGCCAGGACCGCCTCGACGGCCTGCGGGAGATCTACTCCTCCTTCGGCACCGAGGTGCCGCTGCAGCTGGAACTCACGCCCGAGCCCGGCGACAACGACCGCATCGTCTCCGCGCTCCCGGCCGGCAGCGTCGTGGTCAACGCCACGGGACTGGGCAAGGACGCGCCGGGCTCGCCGCTGAGCGGTGAGGCGCTGTTCCCGGTGGACGGCATCGCCTGGGACCTGAACTATCGCGGCGATCTGGTCTTCCTGGACCAGGCGCGGGCGCAGCAGCAGGAGCGCCGGCTGCGCGTCGAGGACGGCTGGGTGTACTTCATCCACGGCTGGACCCGGGTCATCGCCGAGGTGTTCGACACCGAGATCCCCACCTCCGGTCCTGATTTCGACGTCCTCTCCGACCTGGCGGCGGCGGCCCGATGACCGCCGGCCCGGGGCGCGTCCTGGTCACTCCGCGCTCGCTGACCTCGCAGGGTCTGGACGCGGTCCCTGAACTGGCGCCTCTCCGTGCGGCCGGGTACGAGCTGGTGAGCGGTCCCGCGGGGCAAGCGCCCGGCAGGGACCAGCTGGAGGCGCTGCTGCCCGGTGTCGTCGGCTGGCTGGCCGGCGTCGAGCGGATCGACGGTGCCCTGCTGCGGGCGCATCCGCAGCTGCGGGCGATCTCCAGGAACGGGATCGGCACGAACGCGATCGACCTCGCCGCCGCCGAGGAGTGCGGCATCAGCGTGCTCACCGCGCGCGGCGCCAATGCGCAGGGCGTGGCCGAACTCGCCCTCCTGCAGATGCTCACCGCTCTGCGCGGCCATCTGGAGGGCATGGCGGCGCTGCGGGCCGGCGGCTGGTCCCGGAGCCCGGGCGCGGAACTGAACGGCAAGACCGTGGGCGTGATCGGCATGGGCGCCATCGGCGCGCGGGTGGCCAGGATCGCCGCGGCTTTCGGCGCCGCCGTCGTGGCGCACGATCCGGTCCTGACCTCGCACCAGGACGCCGAGCTCCTTCCCCTGGAGGAACTGGCGGCCCGCGCCGATGTGATCACCCTGCACTGCCCGCCGCGGGAGCGGCCGCTGATCGACGCGGCGTTCCTTGCGCGGTGCCGACCGGGCCTCATCCTGATCAACACGGCCCGGGAGGGCCTGGTGGACGCCGCGGCGCTGCTGGCCGCGCTCGACGGTGGCCAGGTCGCGGCCTATGCGGTGGACGCCTTCGACGTCGAGCCGCCGCCGGCATCGGCGCTGTTACGGCATCCTCGCGTCCTGCCCACGCCTCACCTCGGTGGATATACTTCCGAGAGCGTGAGCCGCGCCACCTCCGCCGCGGTGGGCAATCTCCTCGCGGCGCTGCGCGGAAGCTGAGCCGGTGCGTGCGACCGCCACGTCACCACGACATCGAACAGGTGATGACGCGACGATGACAGCTCCACTCGTCCAGCAGATCTCGGACGCGCTGCCGCACCTGAGCCGCGCCGAGCAGCGGGTCGCCCGCCATGTCCTGGCCCACCCGGAGCAGGTCGTCGACTCGACGCTCGCCGCCGTGGCCGCCGCCAGCGAGGTCAGCGAGCCGACCGTGATCCGGTTCTGCGCCAGCATGGGCCTGTCGGGGTTCCAGGACTTCCGTCGCCGGATGACTCAGTTCCTGGCGCTCGGCGTGCCGGCGACCCATTCGGCGATCGAGTCCGACGACTCCGTCACGACGGTGACCGGCAAGATCTTCGATCACACCATCTCCAGCCTGGGCCACACCCGCCAGACCATCGACGCAGCGGCCATCGAGGAAGCCCTCGGGGCGATCCTGGCCGCCAGCAGCCTGCACTTCTACGGGATGGGTGCCTCGTCGACGATCGCCTTCGACGCGGCCCAGAAGGCGCCGCTGTTCAACAAGCCGTGCAATGCGCTCGCGGACGGTCACCAGCAGTTCATCGAGGCGGCCTCCGCGCAGCCGGATGAGCTGTTCTTCCTCATCTCCTATACCGGTCGCACGCCGGAACTGCTCCGGGTGGCGGAGGAGGTCGCCGCCAACGGCGCTCGGAGCGTGGCGATCACCGGTTCGGAACCGAGCCCGCTGGCGGAGACGGCGAACATCGTGATCCGCACTCCCACCCTGGAGAACACGGATCTGTACACCCCGACGATCAGCCGGATCGCCGGCCTGGTCGTGATCGACATCCTGGCCACCAGCGCGGCGATGCACGGCGGGCCGGACCGGCTGGACCGGCTGACGGAGATGAAGGCCAAGCTCGCCGGGCTGCGCAGCGCCGGCGCCGCCCAGGCAGGGGAGGACGCGGTCCGCGAGGACGGGTAGCCGGGGGACGGCTCGCCGGGTACGGGTGGAACTACGGTGCGCCGGGACGGACCGGTTTGCGCCAGCGTTGCGCCGGCCGCGGAGAGGGCCGTAGACGACGATGGGGGTCTCTAGGGTTTTTCCTAGAGACCCCCATCGTCGGAGGCTATCCGGCGGAGGAGCGCCCAGCGCGGGCGGCGATCTTCGCCTGGAGATCCCGCTCGGCGTTCGGCCCGGCCTTGACGCCGCCCGGCAGCCGGAACAGGAACACCAGGCCCAGCGCCCACCACAGACCGAACATGATCCATGGCTGCGGATCCAGGAAGGCGGGCATCCCGGGCAGGTACAGCACCAGCATCGCCGCCGTGGTCACCACCGCGGCCACGCCGATGACGGTGCCGCCCAGCGAGCCGGAGCCGCCGATGCGCAGCGGCCGGTCCATCGCGGGCTCGCGCCTGCGCAGCACCAGGAAGACGATCGCCACCAGCAGGTAGGTGACCACGATGCTCGGCGAGCCGGAGTCCACCAGCCACACCAGCATCGACTCACCGAAGAACGGCGCGATCACGGACAGCGCGCCGATGAACAGCAGCGCGTTGACCGGGGTGCCGTTCTTCGGGTGCAGCACCGCGAACCAGCGCGGCAGCATGCCGGAGTTGGCCATCGCCCAGATCAGGCGGGAGGCGCCGATGAGGAAGGCGTTCCAGGAGGTGATCAGGCCCGCGATGCCGCCGGCCACGACGAGGTTGCCCCAGAACTGATGGCCCAGCAGGGCGGCCATCGCATCGGCGGTCGCCAGGTCCAGGGTCAGCAGCTCGGAGGCGGGCAGCGCCAGCGAGGTGGTCAGGACGATGGCGATGTAGAACGCGGCCGCCATCACCACGGAGATCACCACCAGGCCCGCCACCTTGCGCGGCGGGAGTTTGACCTCCTCGGCGGACTGGGGGATGACGTCGAAGCCGACGAACAGGAACGGCACCAGCACCAGCACGGCGATGATCCCGCCGCTGCCGCCGGTGAAGAGCGGCTGCATATTGGCAGGCTCGCCGCCGAAGATCGCGCCGACCACCATGACGAGGGCGACCACGATCAGGAACAGGATCACCGAGGTCTGCAGCAGGCTGGCCTGCTTGATGCCTCTGATGTTGAGCGCGGTCAGCAGCACCGCGGTGCCCACGCCGATGAGCGCCCAGACCAGGTACACCTCCGATCCCGCGATGGTCCACAGCGGGATGGAATGCACCTGCGGGATGATGTAGGCGATCGAACGGGGGATCGCGACGGCTTCGAAGGCGACGACGGAGATGTAGCCGCCGACGATGCCCCAGGAACCCAGCAGCGCCGCGCGGGGCCCGAGCCCGCGCATGAGGTAGTTGTGCTCACCGCCGGCCAGCGGCATCGCGGAGACCAGCTCCGAGTACACCAGTCCGACCAGCACCATGATGATGCCGCCGATGACGAAGGCGCTCACGGCGCCCAGCGTGCCGGCGTCGTCCAGCCACCGCCCGGTCATGGTGATCCAGCCGAACCCGATCATCGCGCCGAAGCCGATGAAGAAGGTCTCGATCCTGCCGAGTGAGCGCTTGAATCTCAGTTCTGTGCCTGGTGGTTCGTCCGTGGCTGAGGCCATGATCCGCGTGTCCTCCCGTTGTCGTGTCAAAAGGCCGCCTGTGCGTTTCCTCACAGCGGTGGCAAGAGAACATTATGCGCCTTCTGTTTCCGCTGAGTGACAAGACGCGCGCGACCGCCGCGGTATCCCGAGAACGACAGACGCCAGGGCGCGGAGGCTCGCCGCGGAGGCAACGGCTCGCTATCGGCGCAGGCGCGGAGCGGTGAGCGCGATCCGAAAGACCACGGCTGTTTCGAATTCCTGCTCCTGATCAGCAGCGGGTTCCCAAAACAGCCGTGGTTTTCTCCGGACGCCCCAGCTGTGAGGCGCGTGAAGAAGCGGCTTGCAGCCGGTGGTGAGCTTGCTGTTGGTGTTGAGGCTGCCGAGCGACCGGTCGGCGATTCAGCCGGCGAGCCGGTCCACCTGGGCCTTGATCCGCGCCAGGAGCCCGGTCATCCCATGCAGCCGCAGAGGCGAGATGAGCTGCGTGAGGCCCAGGGAGAACGCGAAGTCGCCCGGGATGCTGCGCACCTCATCGGCGCTGAGCCCGTCCAGGCCCTGAGCCAGGACCGAGCCGAACCCGCGGGTGGTCGGCGCCTCGGCGGGGGCGCTGATGTACGGGTGCACGTGGCCGTCCCGCAGCTCCGTGACCACGAAGACCGGTGACTGGCATTCCGGGACGGGTTCCATCAGCTCGGGATGGTCCCGGTAGCGTTCGGGCAGTTCCGGCAGTTCCTCGGAGAACTCCAGGAGCAACTGCAGCCGCTCGGATGGCGGCGTGGAGGTGAAATCCTCCACGATCTCCTGCAGCTGGACGGGCAGTGCGGTGGTGTCCTCGCTCATCCCTCCAGGGTAGTCCTCGGCGTCCAGGGTAGTACTCAGTAGTCCTCAGCGGCCGGGGGCCTCACCCGGCTCCGCGCCCTGCACCACCGGAACGCCCACGAGGGAGCCCCATTCGGTCCAGGAACCGTCGTAGTTGCGGACGTTCTCGAATCCGAGCAGGTGGGTGAGCGCGAACCAGGTGTGCGAGGACCGTTCGCCGATGCGGCAGTAGGCGATCACGTCATCGCCCTCGGACAGCCCGGCCTCGCCCAGGTACAGCTGTTCCAGCTCCTCGCGCGTGCGGTAGCCGCCGTCCTCGGCGACGGCCCTGGCCCAGGGCACGTTCGCCGCGGTGGGAATGTGCCCGGCGCGCAGGGCGCCTTCCTCCGGGTAGTCCGGTGCGGTGGTGCGCTCGCCGGCGTACTCGGGAGCGGAGCGCACGTCCACCAGCTTCTCGGTGCCCAGCGCCTTCAGAACCTGGTCCCGGAACGCCCGCACCCGGGTGTCGTCCCGTTCCACGACGGGGTACTCGCTGGGGGCGATCTCGGGGCGTTCGGTGGTGTACTCGCGGCCCTCCGCCTCCCACTTCGCCCGGCCGCCGTCGAGCAGCCGCACATCGGGGTGGCCGAAGAGGGTGAAGACCCACAGCGCGTAGGCCGCCCACCAGTTGTTCTTGTCGCCGTAGATGACGACGGTGTCGTCCCGGGAGATGCCACGCGAGGAGAGCAGCCGCGCGAAACCCTCGCCGTCAACGTAGTCCCTGGTGACGGGGTCGTTGAGGTCCGTGTGCCAGTCGATCTTGAGAGCCCCGGGGATGTGGCCGGTCTCGTAGAGCAGCACGTCCTCGTCGCTCTCGACGACCTTCAATCCGGGCTCGCCCAAGTGCTGGGCGAGCCATTCGGTGCTGACCAGCCGTTCGGGGTGCGCGTACTGCTGGAACTTGGGATTCGGATCAGCGGCGATGCCCATCGGGGTCTCCTTTGTACGGTGCCATGCGGTCTGGGGCCGGCGGCCGGTGCCGCCGGGGTGCCTGAAAGATCGTGCTGGCAGTGACTATAGGCGCGGGTGCGGACGCTCTGGAAGGAGCGGGAGACACACTCCGTCATGAGCACGCTCCGCCCCGGCCCGCGGCCGTTCCCGGGAGAGAAGCTACCGTGAGAGTCGACAGGACCGGACGGGATGCGACACGGCGGAGGTGAGGATGGAAGCGCGCTGGGAACCGGATGTGCTCGGAGACGGCTATGAGGCGACGGTCCTCGACCTCGGGCATGACGAGGAGGGGCCGCTGCACGCCACGCTCGTGCGATACACCCCGCCGCGCACACCGCGCGTCCTGATCCGGCGGGCGGCCGCCGCACTGCTGCGGCGCGCTCCCGGTCAGGACGTCCTCCCCTTGGCCGATGCCGACGTCCTCTATGTGCATGGCTGGAACGACTACTTCTTCCAGACCCATGTGGCCGAGGCGTTCGCCCGGCTGGGTGCGCGGTTCTTCGCCCTGGATCTGCGGAAGTACGGGCGGAGCCTACGGCCGGATCAGACGGCGGGCTTCGTGACCGACCTGGCCGAATGCGATCAGGAGATCGAGATGGCCCTCGGCCTGATGGAGACCGCTGCGCGTGGCCGCAGGCTCATCCTGATGGGGCATTCGACCGGTGGTCTCATCCTCTCCCTGTGGGCGCACCGGCACCGGGGCCGGGCCGATGCGCTGATCCTGAACTCGCCCTGGCTGGAGTTCCAGGCGGCGGCGACGGGCCGGAAGATCCTCGCCCCGCTCGTGGAGGTCCGCGCGCGCCGGGACCCCAGGGCGCCGGTGACGTCCATCGTGCTGGGCAACTACGCGACGTCGATCTCCGCGGAACGGCGAGGGGAATGGACGTACAACACGGAATGGAAGCGTGATCGCCCCGCCGAGCCTCGTGCCGGCTGGCTGGCCGCCATCTTCGCTGGTCAGGCGCGCATCGAGGACGGGATCGACGTCGGCTGCCCGGTGCTGAGCATGATGTCGAGCGCCTCGACGCTGCGGTCCCGGTGGACGGAGGCGATGATGCGCACCGACTGCGTCCTGGAGGTCAACCACATCGCGCGGGCCTCGCTGAAGCTCGGCCCCGCGGTGACGGTGGTGCGGCTGGAAGGTGCCATCCACGATGTGTTCCTGTCCGCCGCGCCGGTGCGCCAGGAAGCGGAACGGCAGATGGTCCGCTGGCTGTGCGGCTACGGGCGGATGCCGGGAAGCGCCGCCCGCCGCGCCGCGGCCGCCTCCCCGGTCACGGACATCGCTCCTGCCGGCGGATCCCCGGAGGCCGATGGCGTAGCGTCCGGGAACCGTGGCTCGTCCTCACCTGCCGGAACCGACCCAGCCGGCAGGATAGACCGGGCCGGCAGGATCGACCGGACCGGCAGGACTGGGCGCGGCCCCGGGAATACGGCGGACGCCGATGCCTGAGGCGACCGCCGTACCCGGCCCGGCCTGGCGCGTCCTCGCTCTGGGCGTGGCCGCGCAGGCCGCCGCCACCTTCGTCATCTCCACGCCGGCGTACCTCATTCCGTACCTGCATCTGGGCACCGGTATGTCCCTGGCCCAGGCGGGAGCGCTGGCGTCGGCGCCGAACGTGGGCATGGTGCTCACGCTGGTGCTCTGGGGCGCGCTGGCCGACCGGTACGGCGAACGCTGGGTGATCGCCGCCGGGATGGCGCTCACCGGGGCCGCGGCGCTGGGGGCCGCGGCGGTCGACGGGATCCTGCTGCTGGGAGCGGTGCTGCTGCTCAGCGGCGCGGCGGCCGCCAGCATCAACGCCGCCAGCGGCCGCGTCGTCGTCGGCTGGTTCCCGCTACGGCGCCGCGGTCTGGCGATGGGCATCCGGCAGATGTCCGTGCCGCTGGGTCTCGCGGTGGCGGCGGTGGTGGTGCCGCCGCTGGCCGAGCGATACGGCACAGCCGGGCCGCTGCTGGCCGGGGGCCTTGCCTCGGTGCTGCTGGCGGCAGCCTGCGCGGCCGGCATCGCCGATCCGCCGCGGCCGCCGCGCAGCGCCACCGATCCGCCGCCGGGGAACCCCTACCGCGGGAACGCGTTCCTGCTGCGCATCCACGTGCTCTCCGTGCTCCTGGTCATCCCGCAGTTCACCCTCTCGATCTTCAGCCTGGTGTGGCTGATCGCCTCGATGGGATGGAGCCCGGCGGCGGCCGGCATCGTGGTGGGAATCTCGCAGCTGGTGGGAGCCTTCGGCCGGATCGCGGTGGGAGTGCTCTCCGACCGGGTCGGCAGCCGGGTGCGGGTGCTCCGCTGGGTCGCGGTGAGCGCCGTGGCGGTGATGCTGCTGCTGGCGCTGACGGACGTGGGCGATCTGGGCGTCGTGGCCGGGATCGTGCTGGTGCTGGCTGTCACGGTCAGCGTGGCGGACAACGGCCTGGCCTTCACCTCGGTGGCCGAGGCGGCCGGCAGCGGCTGGGCCGGGCGGGCGCTCGGCATCCAGAACACCGGCCAGTTCATCGCCTCCTCGGCGCTGGGGCCGGTGGCAGGCGCGCTCATCACCGCGGTGGGCTACCCGCTCACCTTCGCCCTGGTGGCTCTGGCGCCGCTGCTGGCGATCCCGCTCGTGCCCCGGCAGGACAAGCACCGGCGCTGAGCCGGGGACGGGCCGCAGGACTCAGATGGCGCTTTCGCCGGTCTCGCCGGTGCGGACGCGGATGGTCTCCACCACGTCCGTCACCCACACCTTGCCGTCGCCGATCTCCCCGGTCTTGGCGGCACGGGTGATGACGGCGAGGGCATCGTCCAGGCGCCCGTCCCCGACCAGCAGCTCGATCCGGATCTTGGTGCGGAACTCCACGGTGTAGGCCGTCCCGCGGTAGTACTCCGTGCGACCAGCCTGGGCGCCGTGCCCTTTGACCTCGGTGATGGTCAGCCCGGTGAACCCGGCTTCCGCCAGCGCGGCGCTGACCTCGTCCAGGCGGGTGGGCTGGATGACGGCGGTGATGAGCTTCATGGGTGGTCCCCTTCCGGGTCAGAGGGTGTCACGGGCATAGGCGGTCTCGGCGTGCAGGGCCCGGTCCAGGCCGGCGGTCTCGTCGTCCTCCGAGACCCGGATGGGCCGGATCCGGTTCATCACCCAGGCTATGGCGTAGGTGACAGTGAAGGAGTACACGAGCGTCACGGTGATCGCGACGATCTCCCGCCAGATCAACCCGGGGTCCCCGCCGAGGAAGACGCCGGCGGTCTGGGCGGGGGCGCTGGCCGAGCCGAAGAACACCACGAACATGGCGCCGACGATGCCGGCGATGCCGTGCACGGCGAAGACGTCCAGGGAGTCGTCGATGCGGTGCTTGCGTTTCCACATGATCGCCCAGGCGGCGGCCATGGCGGAGAGGAACCCGACGAACAGCGCGCCGAGCGGGCTGACGGCATCGGCCGAAGGAGTGATCCCCACCAGCCCGGACACCATGCCGGTCACCAGGCCGAGCAGGGTCGGGTGACCGTCGCGGATCTTCTCCACCAGCATGAAGCCGAGCATGCCGGTGGCCGCGGCGATGGCGGAGGTGAGGATCACGTACTGCGCCAGGAAGTTGGCCCCGCCTGCGGTGCCGCCGTTGAAGCCCATCCAGCCGGCCAGGATCATGCCGCCGGCGATGACGGTCATGGGGAGGTTGTGCGGGCGGGTCTCGGTGTTCTTCCGCGCCCCCAATACCAGGGCGATGGCAAGGCCCGCCGCGCCGGCGTTCATGTGCACGGCGGTGCCGCCGGCGAAGTCGTGCAGCCCGAGCTGGCTGCGCATCCAGCCGCCGATGTACCCGCTTTCCTCATCGGTCTCGGTGAACACCCAGTGCGCCATCGGCGCGTAGACCAGCGTCACCCAGAGGACGGAGAAGACCAGCCAGGACCCGAAGCGCATCCGGCCGGCGGCGCCGGAGGCGACGAGGGCGACGCTGACGGCGGCGAACAGGATGTAGAACGCGCCCCAGAGCGGCCCGCCCTCGCCGTCGTCCTCGAAGAACCCGCCGTAGCCCAGGTACTCCAGCGGATTTCCGATGAGACCCAAGCCGCCCACGGAGTCGCCGACGACGAGGCCGTGGACGTAGACGATGTAGATCACGGTGGTCACCGCGAGGGTGCTCATCACCATCATCATCATGTTCAGGACGTTCTTCCCGTCGAGCATCCCGCCGTAGAACAGGGAGATCCCGGGGAAGAAGAAGGTCACGAGGGCGAAGCAGGCGAGGATCCACGCGATATCGGCTGGACTCATGGCGGGCCTTTCCCATGCGGCGAGTGCGGATGTGTGAGGAGTCGGGAGAGAGCGTCGTAGTGAGCACGGTATGCGTGAGCTGTTTCATCTGAGTTAAAGCGGTTCGCTGCCGGTGTAACGTTCCGTGCCGTGCGGTGTTACGCCGGTGGTAGCGTCCTCGCACCGGGCTTCCAGGACGGCCTGTCGCAGGCCTGTCACAGTCGTGGTCGTCCCGCTGGCGGTCATGCAAGACTGGAACGGCACCGAGCTGTCTATCCAGGAGCCCTGCCGTGACGTATGCACCGTCTCGCCCCTCGCCCCGGCTGCTGCGCGCGACCGTCGTGTCCGCCGCCCTCAGCGCCCTCATCGCCGTGAGCGCATGCACGGGAGGGGACGGCGATCAGGCGGAGCAGGGCGGTCAAGGCCAAGGGGGCGGCCAGGGAACCCAGCAGGGCGCCTCGGCGTCCGGCGAGCAGCAGTCCGCCCGTGAGCTGGGGGACCTCGGCTCGCGTGAGGGCATCGTGGACCGGGTGCCGGCGACGGTCGTGCTGAGCAGCGTCAGCGCACAGGGGCAGACCCTCACGGTCACCTTCACCGTCACCAACGACTCGGAGAGCGACCGGATGTCCATCGGCAGCGCCTTCAGCAACGATCTCGACGACACCTCCGGGGACGCAGGGCAGTCTTCCGCCGAGCGCAACAGCGTCGACGGTGTGTACCTCACCACCGAAGAGGGCAAGCGCTACCTGGTGGGGCGTGGGGAGAACGGCATCTGCGCGTGCAGTTCGGGGCTCTCGTCCGTCTCCGTCGACCCCGGTCAGTCCTACACGCTCTCGGCGACGTTCGCCGCCCCGCCGGAGGAGGTCGAGACCGTCACGGTTCACATCCCCGGCTACGGCGCGTTCGAGGGCGTGGGCATCGCCCGCTGAGCCGTGATGCGCTTTCTCACCGAGACCCGATGGCAGATCCTGGGCACCGCCGTGCTCCTGGTCGTACTGCTGGGTGGCATCGCGGTGACTCTCCTGGTGCGCACCGCGACCGGTGGCGGCGAGGAGGAAGACGCCACCATCGAGCTGGACGGCGTCGTCTACCCGGTGGAAGACCTGGGTGCGCCGGTGGAGGACCTCGTCCCCGGCGGAGAGGATCTGGCCCTGCCGGTCGAGGACCTGGAGTTCGGCGAAGCCACGGAGTCCGGCGGACTGACGGTGGAGGGGGACACGTTCGTGCTCTCCGCGGAGGTGCTCTTCGACTCCGATCAGGACACGCTCTCCGATGAGGCCAGCGAGGAGCTGGAAGAGCTCATCCGGCGCCTGCGGGGCTTCGACCCGCGCCGCCTGCGGGTGGTGGGGCACACCGACACCGACCACACGGCGGAGTACAACCAGGACCTGTCCGAACGGCGCGCCGAGACCATCGCCGAAGCCCTGCGTGAAGGCCTGGGACCGAACGTCTACGTCGACTCAGAAGGACGCGGCGAGACCGAACCGGTCGCCGACAACGACACCGAAGAGGGCAAGGAACTCAACCGCCGCGTGGTGGTCAGCATCGAGGAATGACCGGCCGCTGGGCGGGCATCCGGGCCGGATGGCAGGGGCAGGACAGCAGAACGCCGGGCAGCTCCTCTCGAGCTGCCCGGCGTTCGTCTCGGCAGCCGGTGCTCCGCGTGGAAAGCGCCTGCCCGCGCGATCCAGCGGGCGAGCGCCCGTCTGCGCGGGACGCCGCGGGCCCGCGCAGGCGGGCGCGCCCGTGCGGCTCAGGCCAGAGTGCCGGCGCGGAGCTGGTCCGCGTAGTCCGGGTTCTCCTCCAGCCATTCGGCCACGGCGGCATCCGGATCCTCGCCGCCGTAGTGGTCCTCGCTCATCATGAGGCTCTGCAGGCTGGAGAACTGCTCCTCGTCCAGCAGGATGTTCTTCAGCAGCTGTGCCGCGTAGGGGTCGTCCTCGGTGAAACCGGTGCGCGAGGTCAGCCACAGTGACTCGCCCTCGCCGAGCGCGGCATCCGGGTCCTCCAGGTCCCGGACGGGCCAGGCGTCGTAGGCCCAGTGCGGATGCCACAGGGTCACGACGATGTTCTCCCCACTCTCCACGGCCGAATCCAGCTCAGCCAGCATCGCCGGGGTGGAGGAGGTGATGAACTCGTAGTCCTCCAGGCCGTAGCCCGGGATGACCTCGTTCTCGACCCGCTGAGTCAGGCCGGCGCCGGGCTCGATGCCGACGACCCGGTTGCCGTACTCGGCGGCGAACTCGGGCAGATCGGCGATGCTCTGGGCCGGTGAGTCCTCATTGACGGCGAGGGTGTTGACGGCGTGCTCGTAGTAGCAGCCCTGAGCCTCCAGGTCGTCGCCGTACTGGTCGATGTACTCCGCGTGGGCCACCGGCATCATGGTCGAGGTCAGGACGTCGATGTCGCCCTGCGACGTGCCCAGGAACGCAGGGCCGGCATCGTGTGCCTCCATCACCGGGGTGTAGCCGGCCTCTTCCAGGAGGGCCTTGGCGAGATACCCCACGGTGACCGTGTCGTCCCACCCGTTGATGACGGCAATGGAAATCTCGCCGCCCTCGGGTTCCAGCTGGCTCAGATCGACCGAGTCCTCGCTGGGATCGCACACATCCCACGCGGAACCGCCGCCTTCCGCCGCGCCATTGTCATCGGCGGGGGCCTCGCCCTCTCCCGTGTTCGTCGCCCCGCAGCCGGCCAGGAGCAGAGCTCCGGCGGCGAGGAAGCCGCTTGCCTTGGACAGATTGGCCAGTTTCATGGTTGCTCCTCCTTGGTGTCGTTCTTCCTTCCGGACGCCCCCGCCGGCCGGGCCGGCATCGTCCAGCCGCCTGCCTCCGCGTCCCGCAGGGCGTGACAGGGCATAGCAGGGCGTGCCGGAGCATGAGGCATCCGGGTACTCGCGCCCGTGGCCGGCGGCATGAGAACGCCGGGCGGCTCGTCGCGGGGACGAGCACTGCCCGGCGTCTCATGTCACGCGGAGCGTGCGGCTGTGCGCGGTATCAGGCGGTGCGCACAGACTGTGGTGCTTCCAGGCTGGTTCAGCCCAGTTCGCCGGCGCGGAGCTGATCCGCGTACTCCGGGTTGTCCTCGAGCCATTCGGCCACCGCGGCGTCATGGTCCTCGCCGCCGTAGTGCTCATCGCTCATCATGAGGTTCTGCAGGCTGGCAAGCTGGTCATCGTCCAGCACCAGGTTGTTCAGCAGCTGTGCCGCGTAGGGGTCGTCCTCGGTGAAACCGCCGCGGGAGAAGTTCCAGATGACCTCGGTCTCGCCCAGGGCGCCCTCGGGGTCCTCCAGGTCGCGGACGGGCCAGGCGTCGTAGGCCCAGTGCGGGCGCCACAGCGTCACCAGGATGTTCTCGCCGCTCTCCACGGCGGAATCCAGCTCGGCGAGCATCGCCGGGGTGGAGGAGGTGATGAACTCGTAGTCCTCCAGGCCGTAGGTCGGGATGACCTCTTCCTGGGTGATCTGGGTGAGGCCAGCGCCGGGCTCGATGCCGACGATCCGGTTGCCGTACTCATCGGCCAGATCCGGCAGATCGGCGATGCTCTGAGCCGGCGAGTCCTCGTTCACCGCGAAGGTGAGCACGGCATTGTCGTACCAGCAGCCCTGCGCCTCGATGTCGTCGCCGAACTGCTCGATGTAGTCCGCGTGGGTCAGCGGCAGCCAGGTGTCGGTGAGCAGGTCGATGTCGCCCTCGGCCAGGCCGGTGTACCCGGGGCCGGCCTCGTAGCTGTCGATCGTGACCGAGTAGCCGTCCTCTTCCAGGACGGCCTTGAGCAGGTGCGCGGTGGCGTAGGACTCGTCCCAGCCGGTGAAGGCGCCGATGGTGAGGTCGCCGCCGGCGGGGTCGAGTTCGGTCGCATCGGCGGATGTGGCACCCGGCGTGCAGTCGCCCCAGGCGCTGCTGTCGCCGCCTTCCGGTGCGCCGGCCTCCTCACCGCTGCCGGCCTCGCCGCCACCGGTGTTGCTTGCGCCGCAGGCCGTCAGAAGCAGGGCTGTGGCGGCGGCGAAGCCGCCGGCCTTGGACAGATTGGCCAGTTTCATGGTTACTCCTCCTCGATTTCCTTCTTCGTCGTCACGCTGCGAGCACGTTGCTGGGTGCTGTGCGCCGTGCCCCGTGTGTCGTATGCCGGTTCAGGTGCTCGCCTTCAGGGCGCGTGCCAGCGGCGAGCGATGCCCCAGCGCGGCGGTGACCCGGTCCAGGTAGACCGCCACGATCACCACGGCCAGGCCGGCCTCCACACCGAGCGGCACGTTCACGCGGGACAGCGCGCCCACGATCTCGCCGCCCAGGCCCTGAGCGCCGACCATCCCGGCCAGGACGACCATGGACAGGGCGAGCATGATCACCTGGTTGATGCCGGCCATGATGGTCGGCATCGCCAGGGGCAGCTGGATCTTGCGCAGGATCGACCAGGCGGTGGCGCCGAAGGCCTGACCGGCCTCCACCACCTCGTGGTCCACCTGGCGGATGGCCAGCTCGGTCAGCCGCACGCCGGGCGGCATGGCGAAGATGATGGTGGCGATGATGCCCGGGACCTGGCCGATGCTGAACACCGAGATCACGGGTACCAGGTATGCCAGCGCCGGCATCGACTGCATGAAGTCCAGGACCGGCTTGACCACCAGCGAGACTGCTCTGACCTTCGCCGCCAGGATGCCGACCGGGATCGCCAGCAGGATCGCCATCACGCAGGCCACCAGCACGAGGGCCATCGTCTGCATCGCCGGCAGCCACAGGTCCAGGGCCCGGATCAGGTAGAAGCCGATGGCGGTCACCACAGCGAGCTTCCAGCCGCTGGCCAGCCAGGCGACGGCCGCGAAGATGGCGATCATGATCAGGAAGATCGGCGTCGCCAACGTGTATTCCAGGGAGCCGTAGAGCAGGTCCAGCAGCCAGCGGACACCGCCGATGAGGCCGCTCAGGGCGCTCTGCAGCCACCGGATGACCTCATGGACGAAGTCACCGAGCGGGAACCGCGGGTTCAGGGGATCGAAGTTCACAGCCCGTCCTCCTTCCGCTCAGTGGCGGTGGCATCGCTCGCGGCATCGTCCTCCAGGCCGGGGGCAGGGCCGGTGAGTGACTCATCGGCGCCCAGGTCCTCCTGCGGGACGGCCTCGGCAGCGAGGTCCTGTGGCGAGGCCTGGGCCTGCCCGGCACCGTGATCGCCGTTGACCTTCTCGCCGGCGTGCAGTTCGCCGGAGTCGTCGATGACGGGGATCTCCCCGGTGTCCGGGCCGATGCTGGCCATGGTCTGCAGCAGGGCGACCCGGGGGATGACCCCGATGAGGCGTTCTTTGTCATCGGTGACCGCGAGCGGCACGATCGACGAGGATGCGGGCGCGAAGAGCGACGACAGCGGGTCGTTCTCGTTCACGCGCAGCACGTCCTTGGTCTCGATCAGCGGGGTGATGGACTTCTGCCCCTCCCGGGCGGCGCGCACCACCTGGCGGTCGCGGACGAGCCCGAGCAGCTTGCGGTGCCGGTCGGTGACCAGCAGCGCGGCGACCTTCTGCTCCTGCATGGTGTGCAGGGCCACCCGCGGGCCGACGTTGGACTGGACCACGGCGTTCGGCCGTTCCATGACGGATCCGGCGGTGAGCACGCGGGTGCGGTCCACGTCCTGCACGAACTGGGCGACGTAGTCGTTCGCCGGTTCGGTGAGGATCTCCTCGGACGTGCCGATCTGCACGATCCGGCCGTCGCGCATCACCGCGATCCTGTCTCCGAGGAACATAGCCTCGTTCAGGTCATGGGTGATGAACACGATGGTTTTGCTCAGGGTCTCCTGCAGCTCGATGAGCTGCTCCTGCATCTCGCGGCGGATCAGCGGGTCCAGGGCGGAGAAGGCCTCGTCCATCAGCAGGATGTCGGTCTCCGCCGCCAGGGCGCGGGCCAGGCCCACGCGCTGGCGCATGCCGCCGGAGAGCTGATGCGGGTATTTGTCGCCCCAGCCGCCCAGGCCCACGGTGTCCAGCCAGGTGTCGGCGCGTTCCATCCGCTCGGCCTTGGGCACCTTCTGCATCTCCAGGCCGTAGGCGGCGTTCTCCCGCACGGTGCGGTGCGGCAGGAGCGCGAAGTGCTGGAAGACCATGGAGATCTTGTCCCGTCGCGTGGCGCGCAGGGTGCGGGCGTCCATCTTGGCGATGTCGCTGCCCATGATCTTGATGGATCCGGTGGTGGGCTTCCACAGGCCGTTGATGGTGCGGATGAGGGTGGATTTGCCGGAGCCGGACAGGCCCATCACCACGAAGATCTCGCCCGGCTCCACGGAGAAGCTGGCATCGATCACCGCGGCGGTGCCGAGCTGGGTGAGGTCCTTGCGGTCCGCACCCGCTTCCAGCCGCTTGACGACTTCCTGCTCCCGTTTCCCGAAGACCTTGTAGACGTGTGAGGCCTCGATATGTGACACTCGCGGTCCGCCTCTCCTTCAGTTCTGTTCTCTATACGTCTCGTGTCGTCTCATGCGGCGTTCGGCGCGTGGGCCGGCGGGGCGCGGTGCTTCCTCGCGGGAGGCGCGTCAGGTGGTGACGGGCGCCGCCGGTGGGCCGCTATGGGCCCCGGGCAGGGGGCGCCGTTGTCGTGAGGGACGTGGGCGTCGGGTTCGCAATGAGCGTCCAGCCGGTGTCAACGCAGCTCACAGCCCCTGCCGGCTCATGACTCTATCGAAGAGCCCTGGGCTGAATGTTGCGGTTCATGCGCCGATGCGGCTCAACCACGCCGGGATGGTGCGAAACTGCTCCGGCTGAACTGGGCCGTTGTGTATTGCGCAACGTTATCCCATTGTTACACTTCGACGCCTTGCGTCACCGTCGAGGTGACGAGCAGGTGGCGGATGCCGGGCTGGAATTTCGATGCTGGTGAGAGGCCTGCCGGCGGCGTGAAGCGGCGCTCTTTCCGGCAGGGATTCTTGTGTGATGTTCCCCGCGTGACACGGGGTCGCGGGCGGTTGGCCGATGGGGCCATGCGAGCGATCCTGCTGGCGGGTCAGGGTTGCTGGTTGCCGCCGGGCCTGTCGCTGTGGTCCGCAGGGCCGGGGTCGGGGTCACTGCCGCCTGCTGGATCTGGGCTCGTGTCTGCGACCAGGTAGCTCGTGCCGTCCGGGTTCACGATGCGCCGCAGCTTGAGGCGATGAAGGTCCTCGCGCCGCTGCTCCTCGGAGCGCTCGGAGCGCCCTGCGCCGCGGCTGATCTGAGCGGGACCGAAGAACATCCGGGTGCGATTCATCGCCCGCAGGAATCTGTTCTGCCGCGGCTTGTCCGCCATGTCTGTCTCCTCCGATCGCGATGGGGCCCGCAGTGTTGCGCGCGAGGCCCTGCGGTAATGATTAGTATACTAATTAATATTCCGGCCTCACGGCATAGCGTCACCATGGTGTGCTGCTCGTGCTGTGTTCCCGCCGGCCGGCCCTGTGGCCTGAGCAAGGGGCGGAGCCCCGACCACGAGGACGGTGCGCCAGGACAGGCTGGAGCGGGGGCAGGTGGAACAGGACAGGTGGAGCAGGACAGAGGGGCGCCAGGTCAGCGTGGATCAGGGCGGGCCAGGGCAAGGCACGATCGAGACGGGGAGACATGCGGGTGGGTGCGCAGCGGAATGAGCCGCGGGATGAGGTCTCGCGGGCCGAGGACGCTCTGGCCCTGGAGCATCAGCTGTGCTTCGCCCTGACAGTGGCGGCCCGCAGCGTCGTGGGAGCCTACCGGCCAGTGCTGGAGCAGCTCGGCCTGACCCACCCGCAATACCTGGCGATGCTCGCCCTCTGGCAGCGCAGTCCCCGCTCGCTCAAAGAGCTCAGCCGCGAATTGGCTCACGAGCCGGCGACGCTCTCGGTGCTGCTGAACAGGCTGCAGGAGCGAGGGCTCGTCACCCGCACGCGCAGCGACGGCGACCGCCGCAGCATCCTGGTCGACCTGACGGACGAGGGCGCGCGGATGCGGGAGCGGGCGGTGGCGATTCCCGGCATCATGCTCGAGCGGCTGGGCCTCGATCGTGCCGGGCTCGAAGAGCTCAATAGCCGCATGCGCAGCCTGATCGACGCCGCTGAGCAGGCGTCTCACCGCCCGGCCCCGCCGATCTGACCGGCAGTCCCACGCCGGCGCGCCGGCGTTCACCTCGTCAACGCAGAAACGCGGAGATGCCAGCGGCGCCGGAAGGCCGGGCCCCGAACCGGGACACCGGACTCGAAAGAGGCGTCAGGGTCCTTCGAGGGTCCGGTACTGCTTGGGCAGCCCCTGCTCACCGAAGCGTTCCCGGACGAAATTCGCGGCGGCGCGCTCGACGAGCAGCTGTACCACGGCGATGCCCACACCGGAGACGATCGTCCATGCCAGCGCCTCCGGCAGCCCTACGCCGGACTGCTGCGGGTTGACCGGCGCCGGCCGGTGAGTCGTCTTCTCCCAGGCCTTCGTGAGGACCTTCCGCGCGGCGATCCCCGCCAGAGCGGCTCCACCGGTACCGACGACTCTCCAGGCGATCTGTGACATGGTCCCTCCCAGGAACGTGATCGGGATGACTGGTTCGCTCCGAGTCTACGCGGGACGTGGCCGCTGCCGTCGCGCCGGCTGCCCGCAACGGCGAGCGACCCCGGTTCGTGCTGACGGGCCCGGCTGCAACTGGGGTCGCCAGCACGAACCGGAGCCAGCACCGGGGTCTGCGCCTATCCGGCCACGCCGGTGTGCGCCGTGTTCTATAGTGGAAGGCGACCGACAGGGGAGCGCCCACAAGGGGGCGCTGAGATTGCGCCCCATAAGGCGCTGACCCTCGAACCTGATCCGGCTAGCACCGGCGTAGGGAGTCGAGATTCTCGTCACCCCTCCTGCTATCGATGTACAGGAGGACGTATGTCATCCCATGCTGCCCGCGCGCAGTCACAGCCTGAGCCCACCGCACCGCAGCCCGGCCGTTTCCGCTGGCGAGTGGTCGACATCGTCGTCGCGAGCGTCGTCGCCGTCGCGACCGGTGTCCTGTTCTGGATCTGGTCTAGCTCCTGGTCGGCGATGTCCGTTCCGTTCGCCGCCTTCCCGCCCGCCGCCGGGCTGCTTACCGGCGTGTGGTGCCTGGCCGGACCGCTCGGCGCGCTCATCATCCGCAAGCCCGGTGCCGCGCTCTACTGTGAGCTGCTGGCCGCCACCGTCTCCGCGCTCATCGGTACTCAGTGGGGCCCCCAGGTGCTCATCTCCGGGTTCATCCAGGGACTGGGCGCCGAGCTGGTGTTCCTGCTGTTCTTCTACCGTCGCTTCGGCATCGGCGTGGCGATCCTGGCCGGTCTGGGCGCCGGCCTGTTCCTGGGCGTGAGCGAGAACATCATGTACAACGTCGAATGGGCGTTCACCTGGCAGGCGGTCTACACCGTGACCGCTTCCGTCTCCGGCGCACTGCTCGCCGGTCTCGGCGCGTGGCTGCTGGTCAGGGCGCTGGCCGCATCCGGGGCGCTGTCCGCGTTCGCGGCCGGCCGTTCCGCCAGGGAGGTCTAATGGCCGCCGGCGCCCGCCCGACGGCTTCGCGCCGTCCGCCTCGGGCGACTGGAGCCCGCCTCAACCGGGCCAGCCTGGCGAAAGCGCGTCTGACGGCCTCGTGCGCCTGGCTGCCGCCAGCCTGAAGGGAGTCGCAGATGACCGTGCGTAACCCAGACGGCACCGGTGTTCCGGAAGCAACGGGCCAGGACCTGGTGTCCCCGGACGCCAGACCGCCGGAGGTCCTGGTGCGGCCGGCTCGGATCGAAGCCCGGGGCTTCTCCTGGCGGCATGCCGGACGGAAGGACCCGGCGCTCAGCGGGCTGGACCTGGTGATCGAACCGGGCGAGAAGGTCCTCATCGCCGGTGCCTCCGGCTCGGGGAAGTCCACGCTGCTGCACGCGCTCGTGGGACTTCTGGACGACGAGGCCGGGCACCGTGGCGGTGAGCTCCTGGTGGACGGCGCGCCGCCGGACCCGCGCAGCGGCCGTGCCGGCCTGGTCCTGCAGGACCCCGATGCGCAGGCGGTGCTCTCCCGGCTCGGCGACGATATTGCCTTCGGCCTGGAGAACCAGCGCTGGCCGGTGGAGCGCATCTGGCCGCGAGTCCGGCAGGTGAAGGACCTGGTCGGTCTGGGACAGCAACTGGACCATCCCACCGAGGCGCTCTCCGGCGGGCAGAAGCAGCGGCTCGCCCTGGCCGGGGTCCTCGCCTACGCGCCGGGTCTCGTGGTCCTGGACGAGCCGACCGCCAATATCGACCCCGTCGGCGTCCCCCGCCTGCGGGACGCCGTCCTGGACTCCTGCCGGGAGACGGGGGCGACGCTCGTGCTGGTGGAGCACCGCATCGGCGCCTGGGCGGAGCATATGGACCGGCTCATCGTGCTGGGTCCGGACGGTGTGCTCGCCGACGGCTCGCCGGAGGGGGTGCTCCAGGACGCCGGGCTGCGTCCGGTCCTGGACGCGGCGGGGGTGTGGTACCCGGGGCGGAGCAGCGCCGTCCTGGTGGAGGCTGACGGGATGCCGGGCACCCCTGCCGGTGCTGGGAAATGCCAGGAGGGCACCGCGGCTCCGGAGGTACTCCTGGAAGCCGAGGACCTGGCGGTGGCGCGGACGCTGCACGGCCCGCCCGCGGCCACCGGCATCTCCCTGCGGCTGCGTGCCGGCCACGCCGTGGCGCTCATCGGCGCCAATGGTTCCGGGAAGTCCACCGCGGCCCTCACCCTGGCTGGATTCCTGCCGCCGCGCGGCGGCACGGTGCGGGCCCATCCAGCACTGCTGCGGCATCGCGCGGTCCAGCCGCCCCGGGGCAGGAAGGCCAGACGCCGGCGGGACTCCTCGGACCCCGCGCAGTGGCCGGCCGTGGACCTGGTGGCACGCATCGGCTACGTCTTCCAGGAACCCGAGCACCAGTTCCTCGCCACGACCGTCAGGGACGAACTGGCCCTCGGGCTGCGCCGGACCGGTGCCGGGCACGAGGCGGAGACCGTGGACCGGCTGCTGGAGGAACTGCGGCTCACCAGGCTGGCCCAGGCCCACCCCCTGACGCTGTCCGGGGGTGAGAAGCGGCGGCTCTCGGTGGCGTGCATGCTGGCCACATCGCCGCCGGTGCTGGTCCTCGACGAGCCGACCTTCGGGCAGGACGCCCGCACCTGGGACGCCCTCATCGGGCTGATCCGGGCCCGTCTGGAGGAAGGGTGTGCCGTGCTGACGGTCAGCCACGACCACGCCTTCGCCAGAGCCCTCGGCGCAGAGGCGCTCAGTCTCGGGGTCGAGGGAAAGGAGCGGCGGCGATGAGCGCCACGACCATGGTGGAGGGCACGACGGCCGCGCCGAGCGGCGCGGGAGTGCCGGCACCGGGAACGGATCTGCTCGTCCCGGTGCGGCGGCGCACCCTGATGGTGCGCACCCACCCGGTGGTGAAGCTCGGCTGCGCCTTCGCCGTGACGCTGACGGTGCTGCTGAGCGTGGACATGATCTCCGCGGGGGTGCTGCTGGTGGCGCTGCTGCTGGCGCTGCCCTTCTCCGGGCTGGACATGCGGGTGCTGTTGCGGCGGCTGTGGCCGATCCCGGTGGCGTGCGTGCTCAGCGGCTACGGCACCGCGCTGCTGGCACCCGCCTCAGGGACCGTGCTGGTGGACTGGGGGCCGCTGGGGTTCTCCACAGGTTCGATCCTCACCGGTGTAGCGATCGCGATGCGCGGCATGGTCCTCGCCCTCGCCGGGGTGCTGGTGTTCGCGACGACGGACCCGACGGATCTGGCGGACGGGCTGGCGCAACGGTTGCGGCTCTCCCCGCGCTTCGTGCTCAGCGCGCTCGCGGCCTTCCGGCTGGTCGGGCTCGTGATCGCGGACTGGCGGGCGCTGAGCATGGCCAGACGCGCCCGCGGCGTCGAACGGGCACGGGGGCCGGTCGGCATCGTCGCCGGGTTCTTCGCCCTGGCGGCGGCGTTGCTGGTGCAGTCCATCCGGCGGGGCACCCGGCTGGCGGCGGCGATGGAGGCGCGCGGCTTCGGCGGGAAGCACCGCAGCTGGGCGCGCCCCTCACTGCTGCGCCCTCGGGACGCGGTGATGCCCGCGCTCACGGTGCCCCTGTGCGCACTGGCGGCCGGCCTGGCCGTTTCCCTCGGCACCTGGAACTTCATCTTCCTGTGAGCCGGGATTGTGTAGCTGCGCCTCACGATATCGGGTTGAACCCTTTAATAGACCCCGACGTTATCTTGCGTATGCTGATAGTGGCATAGGTCACAGTGTAGTCACCTGCGGTGATGTGAACCGCTCGATTGCTTTCTGGCGGAAACTGCTGTGACCGAGGGGCGCTTTTCGCGGCTTCGATCGGGACCTCTATGAACGCATCATGACCGCGGGAATCTCGCTGTGGCTCCCAGGAACAATTTCCGGGAAGGGACGCAACGACGACAATGACCGCTCCAAAATTTCACCTTGGCTGGTTCCTTCAGGAGTCGAGCATTCAAGCATGGGGAAAACCCTGGACCGGCAACATCGACAAAGAGTGGGCAGACGCGAGCCTCTTCAAGGTCCTGGCGCAAGAACTCGAACGGGCCTGTTTCGACTACATCCTCATTGAGGACGGCGGCAGCATTAGCGAAGCGTACGGTCAGTCGCTGGACTTCGCGCTCAAGAACGGGCTTTCTGTACCGCGTCACGAGCCCGCAGCCTTGGCCGCCACGCTCCTGGAGATCACCTCCCGGATCGGCATCGTGACCACCCTGGGCACCTACGCCTACCATCCCTACCCGGTGGCGCGCATCATCGCCACCCATGATCTTCTCTCCGGCGGCCGGGGCGGCTGGAACGTGGTCACCGGTGGCCCCACGCACCCCAACTGGGGTCTCAACGAGGTCCGGCCGCATGACCTGCGCTATGACGAAGCCGATGAGTACGTGGAGGCGGTGACGCGGCTGTGGGACTCCTGGGAGCCCGGCGCCATCGTGGCCGATCGTGAGAACGGTGTGCTGGTGGACCCGGAGAAAGTCCACCACGTGAACTTCGAAGGTAAGCACTACCAGACGCGCGGCCCGCTCAACCTTCCTGCGCTCTACGGGCGCCCGGTCATCGCCCAGGCCGGTGGGTCCCCGCGTGGCCGGGAGTTCGCCGCCACTCACGCGGATACCGTGGTGGCCAGCCTCAACTCCGCAGCGGATATGAAGGTTTTCCGCGATGACATCCGCGCCCGCGCGGAAAAGAACGGCCGCAACCCCGATGACGTCAAGGTCCTCTTCCTGGCCTCGCCCATCCTGGGGGAGACCAATGAGGACGCCGCCTTCCGGCATCGCCGGCAGATGGAGTACATCGAGACCCACATCGAGAAAGATCTGGCCAAGTTCGCCCAGTCCACCGGCATCGACTTCTCCGCCATGGACTTGGACGCCCCGGTGGAGGAGCTGCACACCGAGGGGCACCAGCAGAACGTGGAGCAGTTCATGAAGCACGCCGCCGGCGGTAAGACGCTTCGCGAGGCCGCCGTAGAACGGTTCCAGAACCGCTGGCAGCTGGGCCTGATCGGCACCTCCGCGCAGGTGGCGGAGAAGATGGGCGCCATGATGGAGGAAGTGGGGGGAGACGGCTTCCTCATCACGCTGCCGGATATGAGCCGCCGGACCATCGCGGAGATCGTGGACGGTCTGGTGCCGGAACTGCAGCGGCGCGGGCTAGCCCGTATCGAGTACACGCACGAGCGCCTCCGCGATACCCTGCTGGAGTTTTAGACCATGACACCGTCAGAGACCACTCCTGCCACGGTCACCGCGCCCGCCGGGCTCACCGCCGTGACCGTCGTGGGAAACCCCAAGAAGGACTCACGCACACGTGCCGCCGCGGAACGCGTTGCCGCGCAGCTGGGTGCACAGAACCACACCATCGAGCTGAGCGAGCTGGGGCCGGGCCTGCTGGGCTGGGGCGATCCGGCGATAGCACAGGCCGTGAGCGCCGTTCAGGGCGCGGACCTCGCGATCTTCGCCTCGCCCACGTTCAAAGCGGCCTACACCGGTCTGCTGAAGCTGTTCCTGGACCAGTTCCCGGGCGGTACGGGCCTGCAGGACGTCGTGGCGGTCCCGCTCATGCTCGGCGGCAGCCAGGCGCACTCCCTGGCGCCGGAGCTCACCCTGCGCCCGGTGCTCTCGGAGCTGGGCGCCACCTGTCCGGCGGCGGCGCTGTATCTGATCGACTCGCAGTATGAGACCGATGGCGCGCTGGAAGCCTGGGTGGAACGCTGGGGCGGAACCGTCGCAGCCGCGTGCCGGGCTGCCGGCAGCGTACGGGAAGGAGAAGGATCCGACGATGGCCGGTGAGACGACGATGCTTGAAGCAGTCGAGGGCTTGGACTCTGGGGTGCTGCGCACGGCGTTCTCCGGGTTCCCCTGCGGGATCGCGGCACTGTCCGCGATGACCGAGGGAGCCCCCAGCGTGCTCATCGCCTCCTCCTTCACCGTGGGGGTCTCGATGGAGCCGCCGCTGGTGATGTTCGCGGTGCAGAAGACCTCCACCACCTGGCCGCAGCTGGCCGAGGCACCCGTCATCGGCGTATCCGTCCTGGGGGAGGCCCATGCGGACAAGACCCGCCAGCTGGCCGCCAAGAACAAGGCCGAACGGTTCCGCGGGGTGCAGACCCATGCGGGAGAAGACGGGGCGCTCTTCCTTCATGAGGCACCCGTCTGGCTGTCTTGCGGAATTGAGCACACCTATCCGGCAGGCGATCACGACATCGTGGTGCTGCGGGTCCTGCGGGTGCGCGTGGACTTCAGCCACCAGCCGCTGCTGTGGCACCGCTCCCTGATGGTGCCGGTCAGCCGTTGAATCTGCGCTGCTGGGTCAGCGTTCACTGAGTTCCTGAGTCAGCCTGGGCCGCTGAGTCCGGATGTGCAGAAGAGGTGCCCCTCTCGCACGGGGAGCACCTCTTCTGCATCTCAGATCAGTTCGAAGAGTTCCCGTGGTGAACCGGTGAGGACCTCCGCGCCGGATTCGGTGACCCGGAACGTCTCACTGATCACGTAGCCGAAGTCCTCGTCGATCCAGTTGCCGAGCATGAGGTGGAACGTCATATCGGGCTTCAGGACCGTGGGATCGCCGAGCTTCAGGCTCGCGGTGTTCTCAGCCCAGTTGAGCCCCACGGCATAGCCGCAGCGTGACTCTTTCACCACTCCCCGGGCTTCTGCCGCACTGTAGAACGCCTCGGCCACATCGCCGCATGTCCGGCCGGGCGCTACCGCCGCGAGGGCTGCCTCCAGGCCGGCCACCTCGGCATCATGAACACGACGAAGCCGGTCCGGTGCGCGGCCGAGGACGAATGTCCGCATCAGTGGCGCCACATAGCCGTGCCGCATTCCGGAGAGCTCGATATTCACCTGCGAGCCGGCCTGCAGGACATCATCCGCCCATGGGATGTGCGAGGTGCCTGTCCGCGGTGTCGCACACAGGAAGAACGACGCCAGGGCGGTACTCGCCAGTCCATCCGTGCCCCTGACCAGCTGAGCGATGATCTCCGCGGCCGCCTCCGCTTCGGGAACTCCCGGGCGGAGCACTTCCGCCGCACGTGTGACGGCGGCATCCGTGATGGCACCGGCCTGGCGCATCATCTCGATCTCCAGATCGCTTTTCACCGCCCGGACCGTGGCGATCACGCCGGTCACGTCGTGAAACCGCGCCGCGGGCAACCGCGCCCGAAACTTCTGAGCTGCCTGCGCTGGAACTTCGAGTCCGACACCAGAGCTGGAGACTCTGCTGTCTCCCAGGAAGTCGATGACAGCGTCAAAACCGTCCTGCTCTGGATTGCCCACCAGATTCTCGGCGTACCCGATGACGCCACCTTTCCCCAGGTGGGTCTGATAGAGAGCAGCGGGGGCATCCATCCGGCGCAGGATAAAGACCGGGTCGTCGGCATCGCTGAGCACGACCACGGCTTGCGGAACATAGCCGGACTTGGCTGTATAGCCGGTCAGATAGGCGATGTGCGAATCGTCGGAGGTGACCAGGGCGCTGAGATCCTGTGCGGCCATTTTCTGCTTGACCGCGTTGACGCGGCGCCGGAACTCAGCCTGCGGAAAGGGCGGTGCGGGCACTAAAGCCATGAACGGCTACCTCTCTTCTGTTTAAGTTGTGAAGCGCCGGCTATGAGGTTCTTGCGGTCTTTCCTTAGGGCGGCGTCAGCGCTGCACGAGCACCCGCTTCAGCCGGGCCACGCCCTCGTCGATGCGTTCCGGGGTGGAGGTGGCGAAGCACAGCCGCAGGGAGTCCTGGAAGCGGCCGGTGGCGGAGAACGCCGGACCCGGGATGTAGGCGACGCCTTCGGCCAGAGCCGTCTGGAACAGTGCTTCTGTGTCCACGTCCGACTCGGCGAATGTCACCCACAGGAAGAACCCGCCATCGGGATCAGTGGCGCGCGCAGTGTCCCCGAAGTACCGTTCCAGGGCGGCGCGCATAGCGTTCTTCCGCTCGTGGTAAAGGCCCAGGACGCGATCCACGTGCGGCTGCAGATGGCCACCGGCAAGGAAATCCGTCACAACGCGCTGGGTGGGCACGCTGGTGCAGGTGTCCATGGCCTGTTTGGCGTTGACCAGCAGCGGCCGCAGGCTCGGATCCGCGTCCACCCATCCGATGCGCAGTCCGGGCGCCAGGATCTTGGAGAAGGTCCGGACCGAGAAGATTCGGGGATTGCCCGGATCGATCTCGCTGAAGGACGGGATGGATGCGCCCTCGAAACGGAGCATGCCGTAGGGGTCGTCGTCGATGATGACCGCTCCCCATTCCGCAGCGAGTTCCAGCAGGTGCTCGCGGCGCCGGCGTGAAAGGGTGACGCCGGAGGGATTCTGGAAGTTCGGGATCGTGTAGATGGCCTTGGGTATGCGACCGGACTGTGCCACCAGTTCCGGCAGGACCTCCACCACCAGGCCATTCTCATCCAGGGGTGCTTCCAGTGGCACGGCGCCGTAGGACAGTGCCGTGGCGTTGCCATTGGTGTAGGTGGGACCTTCCACGATCACCGTATCGCCCGGATCCACAAACAGCTTGCAGGCCAGGTCCAGGCCCTGCATGGCACCTGTGGTCACAGTGATCCGTTCCGCCGTCCCGGAGAGACCTTGGGCGGCCTGAAGCTTGAGGATCTCGTCGATCAGATCGGGTTCGCCCTCCGTGGCGCCGTAGCTGTACTTGTCCGGCACGGTCCGGGCGGCTAGCCGGTCCATCAGTTCCACCGGCATCAGATCGTCGCTGGGAGCGCCCATGGCGAACCGCACGATGTCGTGCTGCTGGCTCGCCAGAAGCGAGGTGGACGAATCGATGATCGAGCCGATCAGATCGGAGGTCCGTGCAGCGAGAGGAAGAGTGCGATCAGCCATGGTGTCCTTTGATGTCAGCGGGTTTCGCCACCAACATAAGCAGCACGGATCACGCAAGAAAAGTACTGATTTATAACCAGCTTCTGTTAGCTGTGCTTAATCTTGCTCAGGGACCCGTTGGTGTCCAGGTGAGCTGCCAGAGTGTCGCGACAGGCCTCGATGGCCGGACGCTGCTCGGCACCAGCGCGGCACACCAGGGAGATCGTCCGGTGCTGTGGTGTCCCCGGCAGGGCTGAAGGCTTCAGATCCGCACCCTCATGCTGGATCAGCAGGTCGGGCAGGAATGCCGCTGCCAGACCTTCCGTAACCATCCGCAGATGGAACAAGAGATTGGCGGATTCATATGCGACATCCGGCTCGAAACCCCGTTCACGGCACACTCGCCGGACCCAGGCATGGGCTTCGGAACCGCTGGGTTCGAGGATCCATTTCACGTGCTTCAACTCCTCCAGCTTCGCGCTCGGAGTCGCTCCCGGCAGGTAGGCGCGGATCGGATCGTGGGTGAGCAGATCGGCGTGGAGGGAATCCGGAACGG
Source organism: Sediminivirga luteola (assembly GCF_014639315.1). Lineage (GTDB taxonomy): Bacteria > Actinomycetota > Actinomycetes > Actinomycetales > Brevibacteriaceae > Sediminivirga > Sediminivirga luteola. The sequence goes on along the minus strand of NZ_BMFY01000010.1, from coordinate 433 downwards.
CCTCGGAGGTGCCCGGATAACTGTCGACGACGAGGGCATCGATGCGCCGCGAGGACAGCAGCGAAAGACCCTGCTCAGGCTCCACCTGGCGGAAACGTATGTCCAGCGCCGGATGCTGATGGTTCAGGGCAGCGATGACTCGCGGGATGGTGGTCAGGCTGATACTCGCGAATGCCGCTAGGCGCAGAGTCCCGCGCACCTGGGTGTCACTGGCCGCCAGTCCGGCTTCGGCGCGTTCCAGGATGGCGAGGATCTCATCGGCGTGCCGGACGAGCTCTTCGGCCGCCGAGGTCAGCAGGACTCCGCGGCCCACCTTCTGTAGCAGCGGCGCACCGGCTTCCTTCTCCAGCAGGGAGAGTTGCTGGGAGACGGCGGAAGGCGTGTAGGACAACGCGTGTGCTGCGGCGGTGATGGTGCCCCGGAGGTGGGGACT
>NZ_BMFY01000009.1 GCF_014639315.1 Sediminivirga luteola | reverse complement strand
CACTCTAGGGGGTGTGGGAGAGTAAGACGCTGCCGCAATTCTTGTTGGGGGGTCTGCCTGTGTGGGTGGGCCCCCCTTTTTTTGGTTTGTGTGTGGGTGTGTGGTGGGGGTTTCTGCCTGTGTGGTGGGTGGGGGCCTCTTCTTTTTTGTGCCTGGAATGGTGTGGCGCGGGGCTATGGTGCTTGGGGCGAGGAACGGTGCCGTGGGGGAAACCGGGCGGTGATGCCGGCCGGTCCTGACGGCAATCGCGTCAACGTTTACGCTCCGCGCACCCCGGAAGCGAAGGCGCGCTTCGCCGGCCGCTGACGTACGTGGCTCTTGGCAGGGCGTCTCATTGGCCGAGCGCAGCCGCTCACTCCTGCGTGCAGTGACCTGATCGCAGGAGTGAGCCCAGTCGGTCGTGATCCCTAGAGCGGGGTCGCTCCGGGTTCTGTGAGCCACCAACGCGCTGGCAGGCTATTGCCCGCGGCACGGTACGCGGCGAGCTCGTTAGTCCCCTCGATGAGGTTCCGGTTGCGTCACACGATGCCGATCGCACGCCAGATGCGTGCGATGACGTCGAGCTGGGCGGGGTTGTAGAGGTCGGTCATGGCCTCGATGACGGTGCGAGCGAACAGTTCCCGTTCTCGGATGCTGCCCGGGCGGGCGTCGGCGGGAAGCGGGTGCTGGGCGAGCAGGTCCGCCGTCTGGGGTGCCAGCTGTTCCGCGAGGCGGTGCCGGGTCTCCTCGTCCGCGTCCGCGGGAAGAGCGTCGAACTCCTCGGAGGCGGGTGTGCGAGCAGCGCCTTTGAGAAGGGTGCTCCAGTGTTCGTGGCCCTTGTCACCGGCGACTTGCGTGATGACCGCATACAGGGATCGATCCGCGTCGGAGAGCTCGGCGTCCTTCGCCGCGACGGCGATATCGAACGGCAGGTCCGTGCCGGTCGGCGTGCGACGTAGTTTCGCGATCTCTTCCTGCGCCAGCTGTAGCTGGGCGATGGTCTCGGCGAGGTCATCCTGCACCGCATCCAGAGTCTCGTTCAGGTCGGCGGGGTCCTGCAATACCGTCGCGATGGCCGACAGCGATAGGCCGAGGCGGGTGAGGCGGCGGATCTCCAGGAGCCGGACGAGGTGCACGGTTCGGTAGGACTTGTACCCGTTAGGCAGCCGTTCGGGCTCTTCGAGCAGTCCGATGTCGTGATAATGCCGCACTGTTCGCAGGGTGGTGCCGGCGAGCTTCGCGACCTCGCGCGTGGACCATCCCATTCCGGCCCCCTTTCTTCCCGTCCCTCTTGAGTATGCCGTAAGGGCATGGTGTCCACTGTGAGGAGTCGCCGACGGTTGGACGGCGTGACGAGCTTCGGAGGCAAGGACACAGATGGATATCAATAGGCAAGCAGGCCGCCGACGGCTGTGGATCATCTGGCCGGTCGTTGCGGCAGCGACCATGATCGGGTCCGTCGTCTGGGTGTCAGCCCAGATCGGCATCGCCTGGGTCGGAGCAGGCCTGGCGCTGTCGGTGATCGTCGTGACACCAGTGATCCTGGCGTTCCTCTGGCTGAACCGGTGGCATCGCGGGCGGCCCCGCCTTCTCGTGTCCGCGTTCGTGTGGGGTGCGAGCGTGGCCGCCTTCTGTTCGATCTGGACCCAGGCATGGTTGCATGACCTGGTCAACGTCATCTGGGGAGCGGATGTGGGGGCATGGGTGCGCCCGCTGATGATCACACCCGTGACGGAGGAGGTTCTGAAAGGGCTCTTCCTGCTTTGGCTGCTGATCTACAGGCGGCGCGAGGTCACGGGCGTGCTTGACGCGATCGTGTTCGCCGGGCTCATCGGTATCGGGTTCTCCTTCATCGAGAACAGCCTCTACTTCGGGCGTCCGCTGATGGAGGTCGTCCAATCCGGCGGTGCGGATACCGCGGCGGTCGCAACGCTGGGCGTGACTCTGTTCATGCGAGTCGCCATGGTGCCCTTCTTCCACTCCCTCATGGTCGCCATCACCGCGATTGGCATCGGCATCGCGGCACACCGTCGCGGACGGGCCGCCAAGGTTCTGCCCGTGCTCCTCGGGCTGCTGGCCGCGATCGTGCTCCACGGGATCTGGGACTGGGCGGGCCTTGCCAGCAGCGACCAGTTCCTGATCTTCAAGGTATACGGCGCCGTCATGGTTCCGGTCTTCCTCGCGGTGTTCATCGTCGCTCTCGTGCTCCGCCACCGGCAGGGACGGATGATCACCGAAGGAGCAGAAATGCTGGTCCGAGACGGGGACATCGCATCCGAGGAAGCAATGCCCCTGGCAAACCTGCGGGCCCGCCGACGCTGGCGCGCCGACATCCGTCGCCACGCGGGACGGGCCGCAGCACGAGCGGTCGCCAGATACCAGTCCGAGGCGAGCGCGCTCGCCATCCGCTTAACCCGCGGAACCCCGGCCGATCAAGACTGGCTCCCCGAACAGCGTCGCATCGTCACAGAGGCCCGGGCTGGCATCCATCATAGGAGAGCGTTTGGTCGGCTGACGCCGACACCATTCCGGACCCAGCAGTGAAGCAGTTTCGAGTCCGGTGACGCCACACGACAGGGGAGGCCCTGCTCAGGAAGAGTTTCCCCTAGGAATGCGATTCATCGATGGGCCTGGGGCGGTCAGGTCGGTGTGCTCGGCGTGGGGCTTGATCGGCGGCGGACAGGGAGAGGTGCAGGCATCGTGTCTCGTCGCTGCCCGGGATGCTGGCGTAATCGCGAAGAATGTCCTCCCGGTGGGACCAGCCCCCTCACCCAGCACTGTCGAGGGACCGCAGCACTGGGGTTCCCCGTGCCTGGGTCGCGAGCCGAGCCACTGTTCCCGGACATCTCCCCGGACTCGCGCCGGGAACGAGCATGCAGCGCTCCGCGAAGCTACTATGGAGGTATGAGCGAGAGCATTCCCGGCGCACCCGATGGCCCGCTGAACGCACCCCGTCAGGGCGGGGCCGGCACGATCGAGCGGGAGCGGCAGGAGCAGCTCGTCGAGCCCGGCGACCACGAGCGCTTCTCGCACTACGCGCCCAAGGACAAGATCATGGAGTCGATGGTCACCGGCAATCCGCTGATCGCCCTGTGCGGCAAAGTGTGGGTTCCCAGCCGTGACCCGGAAAAGTTCCCCATCTGCCCCAAGTGCAAGGAGATCTACGAGACCATGCCCGGCGGCGGGAACTCCTGACGGCCGCGCGCAGAGCCCGGCGCCATGGCGGACCGGGCCGCATCGACGTGCGTCCTCGGCACCACGCATGCGCCGGTAGTCCACAGCAGATCCCCTCGAGCACGGTGTGACGCGAACGTGAAACCATCAACGACGGCGGCAGAGAATCTCTCTCCCGCCTTTCCCGCCCGCGCGGCCTGGGGCACCGCTGGAAAGCTCCGTGCCTGGCAGGCAGAGGCGCTCGAGCAGTACTTCCACGCCTCACCGCGCGACTTCCTCACCGTGGCGACCCCGGGCGCAGGCAAGACGACCTTCGCGCTCAGGCTCGCCGCGGAGCTGCTCTCCCAGCGGGTGGTCCGGCGGGTGACCGTCGTCGCGCCGACTGAGCACCTGAAGCACCAGTGGGCCGACTCGGCCTCGCGGGTCGGTATCCGCCTGGACCCGAACTTCAAGAACAGCGACGGCAAGCACGGCGCGAGCTTCCACGGCGTCGCGCTGACCTACGCGCAGGTCGCCGCGCACCCCGCCCTGCACGCCAACCGCACCGCTGCCGGCCGCACCCTCGTCATCCTGGACGAGGTCCACCACGCCGGTGACGCGCTGTCCTGGGGTGACGCCGTCCGTGAGGCATTCGACGGAGCGACCCGGCGGCTGGCCCTGACCGGTACGCCGTTCCGCTCTGACGACGCACCCATCCCGTTCGTGGAGTACGTGCCCGACGAGGACGGGATACGCACCTCCAGCGCCGACTATTCCTACGGGTACGGCCGCGCGCTCGAGGACGGCGTGGTCCGGCCGGTCATGTTCCTGGCGTACTCCGGTGAGATGCGGTGGCGAACGCGCACCGGCGACGAGATGCGCCAGCAGCTGGGGGAGAGCGCCACCAAGGACCTCACCCAGCAGGCCTGGCGCACCGCGCTGGACCCGGAGGGCGAATGGATACCGGCGGTGCTCCGCGCCGCCGACCAGCGCCTGACCGAGGTGCGGCGCTCCGTTCCCGACGCCGGCGGTCTGGTGATCGCCACCAACCAGGAGACGGCTCGCGCCTACGCCAAGCAGCTGGAGCAGATCACGGGCGAGAAGGTCACCACCGTCCTCTCCGATGAGAAGGGCGCCTCGGCGCGCATCGACGAGTTCCAGGAGTCCGAGCGCCGCTGGATGGTCGCCGTCCGCATGGTGTCCGAGGGCGTCGACGTCCCGCGGCTCGCGGTCGGCGTGTATGCCACCTCCACCTCGACGCCGCTGTTCTTCGCGCAGGCGGTCGGCCGCTTCGTCCGGGCGCGTCGCCGCGGGGAGACCGCGTCGATCTTCCTGCCGAGCGTGCCCATCCTCCTGGCCCTCGCCAACCAGCTCGAAGTCGAACGGGACCATGTCCTGGGACGAGAGCCCGGTGAAGAAGTCGAGGAGATCCTGCTCGACGACGAATCGATGGAACAGGCACAGCGCGCCGAAGCCGCCTCCTCCGAACTGGAAGGCAGTTATGCGGCGCTCGGGTCCAGCGCGTCCTTCGACAAAGTGCTCTACGACGGCGGCGAGTTCGGCGTCGGGGGCGCGATCGGCTCCGACGACGAACTCGACTTCCTGGGCATCCCCGGTCTGCTGGAACCGGACCAGGTCGAGGCACTGCTGCGCAGCCACCAGGCCAAGCACTCCAGCCGGAAGAGCGGCGGAAGCCCGCCCCCGGACCAGGAGGAAGAGAGCAGCGAGCCCGATCACCGGGCGCTGAAGAAGCAGCGCAAGGAACTGCAGTCGCTCGTCGGCGCCTGGGCGCGCCGCTCGGGGCAGCCGCACGGCACCATCCACATGGAACTGCGTCGCCGATGCGGGGGGCCGCCGGTGGGACAGGCCAGTTACGAGCAGGTGCAGGAACGCATCGAGACCCTCCGCGGCTGGTTCGTCGGCAAGCGCTGAAGCACAGCCGCAGCTTCGGCCGCCTCAATGCTCTCCCTGCCCTGTGATGCCGGCGGCGCAGCCTCAAGGGAGGCCAAGCGGCCGCGGGCGGTCCTGCGGCGGGAACTCCACCTCCGTGAGGAGTCAGGCGCCGGCGAACCGGGTGGGAATCGCCGCCTCACCGCGCTGCAGCCGCAGCGCCTCCGCGGGAAGCTCGGCCCGGGCCGCAGCATGCCGCTCCGCCGCTGCCGCCACGCCCTGCGAGCCGATGTGCTCAGGCACGACCTCACCGTCCACCACCAGCGGAATCTGCAGCCTCCGGTAGCGCTGTTCCTCCGGCGGTTCCTGGCCGTCTCCGACGACGATGAGTTCCTCCGCGGCGGCCCCGCCCTCGTCCAGGATGCGGTACGCGCGCTTACGCCCGCCGATGGAGCTCTTCGAGCCGGCTGAGCGCTTGGCCACGTTGTGCCACTGCCCGGCGTCGTCGGTGCGGCGGACCAGCTTGTAGACGAGGCTGGCGGTCGGAGCCCCGGAACCGGTCACCAGCCGTGTACCGACGCCGTAGGCGTCCACCGGAGCCGCCGCCAGGGCGGCGATGGCGAACTCGTCCAGATCAGAGGTCACGGTGATCCCGGTCTCCGTCGCACCCAGCGCATTGAGCTCCGCCCGGACCTCGTGCGCCTGCGCCAGCAGATCACCGGAGTCCAGCCGCACGCCAGCCAGCTCGTGTCCTGCGACGTCGACGGCGGTGCGCAACGCCGTGGGCACGTCATAGGTGTCCAGCAACAGGGTCGTGTCGGTGCCCAGAGAGTCCACCTGGGCGCGGAACGCGTCCGGCTCGGTGTCGTGCAGCAGCGTGAAGGCGTGCGCTGCGGTGCCCACCGTCGGCAGCCCGTACCGGCGGCCGGCCTCCAGATTCGAGGTCGCCGTGAAACCGGCGATGACCGCCGCCCTGGCAGCGGCGACGGCGGCCTGCTCATGCGTGCGGCGGGACCCCATGTCGATGCACGGCCGGCCTCCCGCAGCCGCGGTCATCCGGGAGGCGGCAGAGGCGATCGCCGTATCGAAGTTCAACGTCGACAGCGCCAGCGTCTCCAGCACGACCGCCTCGGCGAACGTGGCCTCGACCGTGAGCAGAGGGGAGTGCGGGAAGTAGACCTCGCCCTCGGCATAGCCGTGGATCGAACCGCGGAAGGAAAAGTCCGCGAGCCAGTCGATCGTCGCCGCGTCCACCACATCGTGATCGGCGAGGAACCCCAGTTCCTCCTCCCCGAACCGGAAATCCCGCAGCTGCTCCAGGAACCGCCCCGTGCCTGCCACGACACCGTAACGGCGGCCATCGGGCAACCGGCGCGCGAACAGTTCGAAAACCGTTCGCCGCTGGGCCGCTCCAGAGCGCAGCGCCGCCTGCACCATGGTGAGTTCATACTTGTCCGTCAGCAGGGCGCTCGACGGGCGCCCGGTCCCATGGCTCATAAGCCCACATCCTAGACGACGACCTGAGGGAAGACCGACGGCGGCAGCGGAGCCGGCCTGAGGGCTATGTCGTCACGAGGGCCTGCAGTTCACGTACAGTTGAACAATGCGCTGTGCCTCACTGATGGCGGGTCCCCAGACCACCGCGGAACCGGACATCCTCAGCCGGCCGGTGGTGCAGCAGGACATCCCCTGGGTGACCATCGTCTGGAACGACCCGGTGAACCTGATGAGCTATGTGACCTATGTCTTCCAGACCTATTTCGGCTATTCCCGCGAGAAGGCGACCACGCTGATGCTGGAGGTCCACGAGAAGGGCAAGTCCGTGGTGGCCACCGGCAGCCGGGAAGAGATGGAACGCGACACCGAGGCGATGCACGGGTACGGACTCTGGGCCACCTGCCAGCGGGGTGATGCCTGAGATGGCCACCGCCTTCATGCGGCAGGGCCGTCCTGCCCGCTTCACCGCGCACCTGGAACCCGGCGAACGCAGTCTGATCGCCAGCGTGTTCTCCGACACGATCGCCCTGCTGGGAAGCGGCCGGGACGAGGGTCCGCAGGACGAGTTCTCGCGCATCGTCGGGATCAGCGAGAACACCGCGCCGCCGTCGGACCCCGCGCTGGCGCGCCTGCTGCCTGACGCCGCGCCGGACGACCCGGAACGCGCCGCCGAGTTCCGGCGCTATACCGAGGCCGGCTTGCGGGACGCCAAGATCGCCCGCCTGAAGACCGCACTGCTGACTCTGCGCCGCAGCGACCCGCTCCGGCTTGCCGAGCCCGAGGCGCAGGCCTGGCTGGCCGCGCTGACCGACGTCCGCCTCGTGCTGGCCTCGCGTATGGGCATCGAGGACGAGGACGACGTCCGCGACCTCGCCGAACGCGCCGGACGTGACCGGCACGGCAGACGCGGCGAGGACAGTGACAGTATGATCTTCGCGGTCTACGAATTCCTCACCTGGCTCCAGGAGACCCTCGCCGAGGCGCTGCTGGAAGGCCTGGAGGACGATACGACCGCGGATGACGAGGACACCCATCGCCCGGGCGGCGCGGCAGGCGCCGCCGGACCCGACTTAGGTTCCGCGGACGCCGGCGACGGAGGCGGCGGACGCGGTACCGACGAGGAGGACATATGAGGCTTACGGTGATCGGCTGCGCCGGCTCCTATCCGGGCCCGGACTCGGCCGCCAGCTGCTATCTGCTGCAGGCCGAAGCGGCGGACGGCACCACGACCAGCATCGCCCTGGATCTGGGCAACGGCGCCCTGTCCCGGCTGCAGCACCACATCGGGCTCGATCAGCTCGACGCCATCGTCCTCTCCCATCTGCATCCGGACCACTGCATGGATCTGTGCGGGATGTACGTCTACCGCACCTACCACCCGGACGTCATGAACGGCACCACCGTCCGGAGCGTCCTGCCGGTTTTCGCTCCGGAGGGCGCGAAGGAACGCCTGGAACGCGCATACCGGACCGATCCGGCCGCGCACGCCGCGGATGACGACACGGACTTCTCCGCCGCCTTCGACTTCCGGCAGCTGCGCAACCGGGAAGGATTCCGCGTGGGCCCGTTCCTCATCGAGCCGTCCCTGGTGGAGCACCCGGTGGAGGCCTATGCCCTCCGGATCACCGGCCCCGACGGAGCCGTGCTGGCTTACTCCGGGGACACCGACGCCTGCCCCGGCCTGGTGGAGGCCGCCAGAGACGCCGACGTGTTCCTATGCGAGGCGGCCTTCCAAGAGGGCCGGGACAGCGTCCGCGGTATCCATCTGACCGGCCATCGCGCCGGCCAGATCGCCACCGAGGCAGGCGCCCGCAGCCTCAGGCTCACCCACATCCCGGCCTGGACCGATCCGGAAGCGGTCCTGGCCGAGGCTGCCGGGGCCTATGCCGGGCCGCTGTCGGCCGTCCGGGTGGGGGAGCGCATCGGCGTGGGTCACGACCGGCTCGCCACCGGCTGACCCGGCGCGCGCCGATGCGCTCCGCAGGGCCCGTCGTGCCGGACCGGCTCCGCTTCCGGGCGCGGCACGGAACGAGCGCGAAGACCGCCGTGGGGCCCGGCAGCCGGGACACCGTATGCTTCCCGGCTCTCCGGGACGCTGCGGGAACCACACATCCGACGAGGAACGAGGAGAGACATGATCCGAGCCGACGGACGCGCACCGGACGAGCTGCGTGACATCCGATTCGAACGCGGCTGGCTCGACCACGCCGAGGGCAGCGTCCTGGTGAGCTTCGGCCGGACCCGGGTGCTGTGCGCCGCCTCGCTGACCGACTCGGTCCCGTCCTGGCGCAAGGGTTCCGGGCTCGGCTGGGTCACCGCCGAGTACGAGATGCTGCCGCGCTCCACGAACACCCGCAATGCCCGGGAGTCCCGCAAGGGCAAGGTGGGCGGACGCACGCATGAGATCTCGCGGCTCATCGGCAGGTCGCTGCGCGCCGCCGTCGACCTGGAGCGGCTGGGCGAGAACTCCATCGTGATCGACTGCGATGTGCTTCAGGCCGACGGCGGCACCCGCACCGCCGCGATCACCGGTGCCTGGGTCGCGCTCGCGGACGCGGTCGACTACGGCCGGCGCCGCGGGATCATCCCGGCCGCCCACGAGCCGCTCGTCGACTCCATCGCCGCCATCAGCGTCGGGATCGTCGGGGGTCAGCCGGTCCTCGACCTGCCCTATGACGAGGACTCCACAGCCGAAACGGACATGAACGTGGTGATGACCGGTTCGGGCCGGTTCGTGGAGGTGCAGGGCACCGCGGAGGGAGTCCCGTTCGACCGCGGCGAGCTCGGGGCGCTGCTGGACCTGGCGGAGAAGGGGTGCGCAAGGCTCACCGAGCTGCAGAAGGCCGCCCGCGAGGAGGACGCATGACGACCACCGTCGCGGTCGCCACCCACAACGCGCACAAGCTCGGCGAACTGCGCGCGATCCTCGGCCCCGCACTGGGGGAGCGCGCGCGGCTGGTCTCCGCAGCGGAGCTCGACGCCGCCGAACCCGTGGAAGACGGCGTGACGTTCGCCGAGAACGCGCTGAAGAAGGCGCGCGCCCTCAGCCAGGCGCACGGCGTGATCGCCATCGCCGACGACTCGGGCCTCAGCGTGGACGTGCTCGGCGGCGCACCCGGCATCTTCTCCGCGCGCTGGGCGGGCCGGCACGGCGACGACGCCGCGAACCTGGATCTGCTGCTGGCGCAGCTGGCGGACATCGCCGATGAGCACCGGGCGGCGGCGTTCGTGTGCAGCGCGGCGCTCGTGTTCCCCGACGGCAGGGAGCAGGTGTTCGAAGGAAGGCTCGCCGGGCGCCTGGCACATGCCAGACGCGGTACCGGCGGGTTCGGCTACGATCCGATCCTGCTGCTGCAGGAAGACGGCGAGTACCGGCGCAGCGTGGCCGAACTCGCGCCGGAGGAGAAGAACGCCATCTCGCACCGTGCCAGGGCGTTCGTGCCTCTCGCGGAATCGCTCTCCGCTCAGCTGCCCTGATTGGCCTGAACGGGTTCATGGCCTCGTGGCGACGCTGTGCCGGTGAAGCATGCTGTGCCCGTGGGAGATGCTGCCTCCCGGCATGTGTGCCGTGTGCCCTGGGACGCGTTGCCTGAGCCCGGCCTGCGCGCCGGGGGGGTGCCCGGGCACGCGCAGCCGGATGAACGAGGGGCGCGGAAACCTGTACGGTGTCCGCGCCCCTCGTCATTCCCTCCGGGCAGTGCCAGTGTCTGCGGCGGGGGGGGGGGTCCTGGCGGGGATTCCGCCTAGTTGAACTCGACGGTGACGCTGTCGCCCTCGATGGTGACCGAGCCGCTCATCTCGAAGTCGGCGTCCCGGGTGCCGTACCAGGTTCCGCCGCTGTGCTCGCGGGAGTCCGCTTCGAAGTTCCAGGAGCCGGCGTCGGCGGTGAAGAACGTCGCCCGGGTCGGATCGTTGAGATACACCTCGATCTGCGGCTTGGACTTCACCTCGATCTGCACGTTCTCCGCGTCATCGGCCACATCGGATCCCGACTGGAAGATGAACGGGCAACCGTCCTGCCGTTCCGTACGCACCTCGGTCACCTCGGCGCACTCGTCGACCTTCTCGTCCACCTGCCGCTGGACCTCGTCGGTCAGTTCCTGAGTGGGGTTGGCGTCCACGTTCAGCGTCGTCGGCTGGGGCGCCTCCGAGTCGGCGAAGGCCACGGTCGCGCTGTCACCGGTCGCCTCCACGAAACTGGACGACTCCACGCCCACCTCGTAGGTGCCGGGATAAACGGCGTACTCGACCTCGCCGCCCTCGGACTCGACCTCCAGCGGTTCCCCGTTGAGCGTGGCGGGCAGGCCCTGCGGCACCGGCACCGTGATGGTGGACAGGGTCGGGCCGTTGAGCACCCAGTTGTCGAAGAACAGACCCTGGCGGCCGTCCCGCACGGCGGTGAGCACCAGATCGTAGGTCTCCTCGCCGAGCCGGTAGGTGGCGTTGATGGTGGCGTTGTCGCCGTCGACAGTCGTCTCAACGACCTCCGCGTCGGTGACGGTCGTCTCGCTCGCATTCGCGTAGCGCGGATCCAGCAGTTCCTCCGAGGCGCTGTTGGGCACGACCGGCGCCGCGAGCTCACTCGCCCGCGCCAGATCGCCCTCCTCCAGCGCGCCCAGGTACTCGGTGGCGATGCGGTCCGGTCCGTACTGGTTGCGGTTGACCGTGTTGACCACCAGCAGTCCCACGACCACCAGGATGACGACCAGGCCGACGGCGATGAGGGAGAAGATGAGTGGCTTGTTGGACTTCTTTTTCTTCTTGGTGGCGGCCGGCCCGAACTGGCCCGGTGCCTGGCCGTATCCGCCGGCCGTGGCGGCGAAAGGCGCAGCACCCGGCTGCGGCGATCCGTAGCCCTGTTCCTGCTGGGGCTCGTACGGAGGGCTCTGCGGTGCCTGCTCGCCATAAGGTCCCTGGCCGTAGCCCGGTGCGTAGGGCTGACCCTGTGGCTGGGAACCGTAACCCTGCTGATCGTAGGGCTGCGCCTGCGGCTGGGAACCGTACGCAGGATCGTAGGACTGACCCTGGCCGTACTGGGCATCCTGCTGCGGCTGACCCTGGCCGTGCTGTCCGCCGCCGTAAGGATCCTGTCCATATGACTGCCCCGGCTGCTGGCCGTACGGGGACTCCGGTCCCGGCTGTCCCTGCTGGCCCTGTTGTCCATAGGACTGGGCCGGCTGAGACCCGTACTGGGGGTCGTGCTGCGGCGGCTGGGGCTGGGATCCATAGGGCCCGCCCGGGCCATCCGGGCCGTGGGGCGGCATGGGCGGCGGGCCGGGGACGCCGGAGTTCATGGCTTCTCCCTAAGGGGGACGGTGGTCTGGCTCATAAGTCAAGGCCAAGTTAACATGTGCGCTGGCCGCGATGTGCAGAGACGACTCAGTGTATCGAAACTGACACTGGACCGTTGCATGCCGTGATTCCGCGGGTCCTCGTACCGCTCGGGACTGCGGCCCCCGCATGCCCCGGAACTGTGATCTGCACCGGCGCCGTGCCCCGATCCGCGCCGCCTCGGAGTGTCATGACCGGTCTGGACGCCGGGACGGAGGACGATGGAGGCAGTATGAACGCTTCCTCCGCACATCGCTCCCTGCAGCGCTCGCCCTGGACCCTCGCGGCCCTCGAAGCCGTCACGGCATGGGGCCTGCTGGCCGTGGCCGCGTTCCTGCTGGGGCTGGCGCAGTGGTTCTGGATGCAGGGCGAGGACGTCCGGCTTTCGGCGGTGCCGGGGAACGCCGCCACCCTCGTCGCGGCCGCGTTCGGGCTGCCGGTGGCTTTGCCGAGCGGGACTTTCTCCCTTTTCTCTCCCGTGCTGGCGCTCCTGCCCGCTCTGGTGCTCTACCGAGCCGCTCGCCGCACCGCCGAGGCGCTCACCCACAACGCGCTCCGGGCCGGCGCCGCGCTGTGGCCGGTCCCGGCCGCCGCAGGCACACTCGTCGCCGTCTCCCTGCTCGTGCTCGCCGGTGCGGGGGCTCTGGCCGGTGCGTTCACCGACCCCGAGCCGCTCACCGCGTCCCGTGCCGCGATCGTCGTGGTCGTGGCGGTCACACTGGGGATGGCTGCCCGCCTCCCTCACCTCGGGGCGGCGCCGACTCCGCGGGAGATCGTCCGCGGATCGCTCGGCGACAGGCTGGGAGAGGACCTCGCCGCCACGCTGGGCTCGGGGCTGCGCTCGGCCAGGGACATCGCCGCCGGTGTCCTCCTGCTGGCCGTCGTCGTCACCGGCGGGGCGCTATGGGCCGGATGGGCCGGCGTGGTTGAGATCCAGTCCGCCTATGAGGCGGGAGCGGCGGGAGTGGCGGCGATGACCGCCCTGCAGGCCCTGTTCTTCACCGTCCCGCTCGCCTGGGCCACCGCCTGGATGACCGGGGCCGGCTTCACGGTCGGGGAAGGCACTCGCTACCACCTGCTGGATGTCACCACCGGCCCGCTGCCGGCGATTCCCGCACTGGCGGCACTGCCCCAGGGCGAGCAGCCCTGGGGCTGGGCGGGCCCCGTGCTGCTGCTCGTCGCAGGTGCCGTGCTCGCCTGGCGGAGGCTCCGCGGCGAACCGGGGCGGTACTGGGCGGTGGCCGCCTTGACGGTGGCCCTGTTCCTCGGCGGGGCGTTCTGGTCGTTGCTCGGTTCCGGCAGCCTCGGCCCGGGCCGGCTGGCGGAGGTCGGCAGCCCCTTCTGGCTCGCGGGACTCACCCTGGCCGTACCGCCCGGGCTCGGCGCCGTGACTGTGCTGGCGGTGCACGACCGGCGCACCCGGATCCAGGACGGCTGGGAACGCCTGGGCAGCAGCGCGGGGGAGCGGCGCGAGCAGGTCCGCGAAGCGCTCCGGCAGAAGCTCGGCTGAGGACGCAGGCGAAGACCCGGGCAGGCGGAGCCGCGACGCGGTCTGCGCTGCCCCGCAGGGGATGGCGGACCGTCCGGGCCCCTGGTGCCTCAGCGCGGTGGAAGCCGGCAGCGGCGGCAAGCACTGGAGCCGTCCGGAGCGCGCGCGATCCCGCGTGTCCTCCTTGCCCGCTTGCCCGCCCGGGCGCATGAGATTGCCCGCCCGGGCGGGTGGGAGGTCAGGCGCGCCCGAACCGGTGGCGGGGACGGAGGGTGGTGAGCGGGCCGGTCAGGGCGCCGACGGGGCTCCCGGCATCTGCAGTAGCCGGCCGGTCATGTCCTCCAGCTGCTGGACGTACTGCTCCTGGCAGTGGCGGGTCCCGGTCTCCGTGACCGCGCCGGAAAGGCAGGTCTCGTACTGGGACTGGATCGGCCAGACCACCGCCATCGCCGTGGCCTGCAGGCCCATCCACCCGGCCAGGAACGCGCCGATGAGCACCATCATCGGCACCGCGGGCCCGGTCTTGGCACGGATCGCCAGCACGACCACGTAGATGCCGTAGCCGAAGGCGCCCAGGGCGAAGACGATCGCGGCCAGCTTCCACGGCAGCGGGTAGTTCGCCGTCAGCAGCGCGCCGAAGACCAGCAGTGAGAACACCAGCACCCCGCGGGAGACCCGGAGCGCCTGGCGGCGGCCGGGGTCCTGCTCGTCGTTGCCGGGAGAGGTCGTCTTGTCGCTGCGAGGCGCCGATGGTGTGGTCACCGTCCCAAGTCTGCCAGGCCCGCCCACGCCCGCGTCGTCACGACGCACCGGGCAGGCGCCGGCAGGACGGGTTTGGCAGTGCCGCGCGGCGCGGCATCGGCGCGATAGACTTGGCTTCCGTGCGCTGCGTCATTCTTGCCTCCGGCTCCGGAACCCTCACCCAGGCGGTCCTGGACGCTTTCCCCGCGGGCCGGCCCGGCACCGGCGTGGACGTCGTGGCCGTCGGCAGCGATCAGCCCGGGGCCGGCGCCCTGGAACGGGCCGAGCGGGCGGGACTTCCGACGTTCTGCGAGCCCCTGCCGCGCGGCGCGACCGCAGCTGAACGGGCGAGCTGGAACGAGCGCCTGGCGCGCAGCACTGCAGCTCACCGGCCCGACTGGGTCGTCTCGGCCGGGTTCATGCGCATCCTCGGCCCGGCGTTCCTGGAAGCCTTCCCGGACCGGATCATCAACACCCACCCGGCGCTGCTGCCCTCTTTCCCCGGCGCCCACGCCGTCCGGGACGCGCTCGCCCACGGCGTGAAGGTCACCGGATCCACCATCCACCTGCTCGACGGCGGAGTCGACACCGGGCCGATCATCGCCCAGGTGCCCGTGCCGGTGCTGCCCGGAGACGACGAGGCGAGCCTGCACGAGAGGATCCGCGAAGTGGAGCGCGCCGAACTGGTCGAGGTGCTGCGCTTCCTGGCCGAGGGGGAACTGACGGTCGAAGGCAGGCACACCCGCGGGTATCCGCCAGCGGAGCGCGAATGAACCCGCAGGTCAGGCAGCCGGGGCAGCGCGGACCGGGCAGATCAGGGCACGGACCGCGCTCCACGGCCCCGAAGACGTGAGAAACCCGCACACAGCAGAAACGGAGAGAGCGTGAGCGACACCCGACCCATCCGCCGAGCACTCGTCTCGGTCTACGACAAGACCGGCCTGGAGGACCTCGCCCGGGGGCTGCACGCCCACGGCGTGGCGCTGGTCTCCACCGGCTCGACGGCCTCGAAGATCGAGGAAGCGGGCGTGCCGGTCACCCGGGTGGAGGAGCTCACCGGCTTCCCCGAGTGCCTCGACGGCCGCGTGAAGACACTGCACCCGCGCGTGCACGCCGGCATTCTCGCCGACACCCGCAAACCCGAGCATCTGGCCCAGCTGGAGGACCTGGGCATCGAAGCCTTCGATCTCGTGGTCGGCAACCTCTACCCGTTCACCCAGACCGTCGCCAGCGGCGCCGGCGAGGACGAGTGCATCGAGCAGATCGACATCGGCGGCCCCTCCATGGTCCGCGCGGCGGCGAAGAACGCGCACTCCGTGGCGATCGTCGTCGATCCCGCCCAGTACGACGATCTGCTCCAGGCGGTGGCGCAGGGCGGCTACGACTACCCGCAGCGCCGGGCGCTGGCGGCCAAGGCGTTCGCCCACACCGCCGCCTACGATGCGGCCGTCGCCAGCTGGCTGGCCGGACGGGTGGCCGAGGCCGTCTCGGGTGAGGAGCCGGCGGAAGACGAGGTGGCCCCCGAGTTCGTCGGCCTGGCCTACCAGGGCGGGCAGGCGCTGCGGTACGGGGAGAACCCCCACCAGCGGGCCGCGGTCTACACCGCCCCGGCCGGTGGCGGGCTCGCCGGCGCCCGCCTGCTGGGCGGTAAGGCGATGTCCTACAACAACTACGTCGACACCGACGCGGCGATGCGGGCCGCCTATGACTTCGCCGAGCCCGCCGCGGCCATCATCAAGCACGCCAATCCCTGCGGCATCGCCGTCGGCGCGGACATCGCCGAGGCCCACGCCCGCGCGCACGCCTGTGACCCGGTGTCCGCCTACGGCGGCGTGATCGCCGTGAACCGGCCTGTCACGGCGGCGCTCGCCGAAAGCATCGCCCCGATCTTCACCGAGGTCGTGGCGGCGCCGTCCTTCGAGCCCGCGGCGCTGGAGATCCTCGGGCGGAAGAAGAACCTGCGGCTCCTGGAGACCGGCGAGGTCGAGGCTCCCGCTCAGGAGTTCCGGCAGATCTCCGGCGGGCTGCTGGTCCAGGACCGCGACCGGTTCCAGGCGCCCGGAGACGATCCGGCCACCTGGACGCAGGTCAGCGGCGAACCCGCCGATGAGGCACTGCTGGCCGAGCTCGCCTTCGCCTGGCGGGCCAGCCGCGCGGTGAAGTCCAATGCGATCCTCCTGGCCAAGGACGGTGCCTCCGTGGGCATCGGCATGGGCCAGGTCAACCGGGTGGACTCGTGCCGCCTGGCGGTCGAGCGCGCCGGGGCCGAACGTGCCGCAGGTGCGGTCGCTGCCTCCGACGCCTTCTTCCCCTTCGCTGACGGCTTGCAGATCCTGCTGGACGCCGGCGTGCGGGCCGTCGTGCACCCCGGCGGTTCCATCCGTGACGAGGAGACCACCGAAGCCGCCCGGAAGGCCGGTGCGGTGCTGTTCACGACGGGAACCCGCCATTTCTTCCACTGAACGTCGTCGCAGCCGGTTCGCCGCGTGGGCGGGGCGCTTTGCGCATCCCACCCGCGGGGACTGGCTGCTCGCCGTGATCCTGGCCGGTATCGTGGCCGCCGCCGTGCTCGTGGTCCTCTCGGGCTTCCGCGCCGGCGGCTATGTGCTGGCCGGTGTGCTGGCGGTGCTCGGCCTGCTGCGCCTGCTTCCGGGCAGCTGGGGCGAGATGTTCGCGGTGCGCAGGACACGGCTGCTGGACGTCGCGACGATGCTGCTGCTGGCAGCCGGCATCGGCGTCCTGGCCTCGCAGGTGCCCGGCCCGGCCGGGTAGGCGGGGCGCCGTCTGGGGTCCTTGTTTCCGGGCGTGTGCACTATCTCCCGGTGAGTTCACGCGGAATCAGTGCACCAGCCTGGAAACAGTGCTGCGGGGTGCTCAGAGCTTCTCGATGGGCGCATAGCGCAGCAGCAGCCGCTTGACGCCCTCGGAGCCGAAGTCCACCGTCGCGATGCTCTTATCGCCTTCGCCGCTGACCTCCTGCACCGTGCCCAGGCCGAAGGCGTCGTGGCTGACGCGGTCGCCGGGGGAGACGCTGATCACGGCGCGATTCGGGTCGATGCGGTTGCGGAAGCCTGCCGATGAGGCGCGTGGCGGTGCCGAACCTGCCCCGCCGCCGCGCGAACCGGCCCGTCCCAGGCCGAAGCCCGGCTGGGAGTAGTCCGAGCCGGGCAGCCGCAGATCGCTGCCCAGTCGTCGCCATTCGAGCAGGTCCTCGGGAATCTCGCCCAGGAACCTGCTGGGCGGGTTGTACTGCGGCTGGCCCCACAGGCTGCGGGTCTGAGCCCGGGTCAGGTACAGCCGCTTGCGGGCCCGGGTGAGCCCCACATACGCCAGACGACGTTCCTCCGCCAGCTCGGTCGGATCGGAGAAGGCACGGCTGTGCGGGAACGAGCCGTCCTCCAGACCGGTGAGGAACACCACCGGGAATTCCAGGCCCTTCGCGGTGTGGAGCGTCATGAGCGTCACGACGCCGTTCTCCTCGTCCGGGATCTGATCGGCGTCGGCCACCAGGGAGACCTGCTCCAGGAAGTCCGCCAGGCCCGCCTCCGGGCGGGAGGCGTGGAACTCCTCCATCACCGCCATCAGCTCGGCCAGGTTCTCCACCCGGGACTCGTCCTGCGGGTCCTGGCTGGCGCGCAGCCCGGCCAGATAGCCGGTCTGCTCCAGCACCGCCTCCAGCACCCGCGCCGGTTGCGTCGTGGCGCTCAGTTCCCGCAGATCGTCGAGCAGCTGGACGAAGGACAGCACCGGCTTGACGCTCCGGGACGCCAGCCCCGGCACTTCTTCGACCCGGCGCAGCGCCTGGGCGAAGGAGACCCGTTCCCGTTCGGCGAACGCCGCGACGGCGCCCTCGGTCCGTGCCCCGATCGAGCGCTTGGGCTCGTTGAGGATCCGGCGCAGGTTGACGGTGTCCTCCGGGTTGCTCAGCACCCGCAGGTAGGCGAGCGCGTCCTTGATCTCCTTGCGCTCGTAGAATCGGGTGCCGCCCACCACGCGGTAGGGCAGGCCCACCCGGATGAGGACCTCCTCCACCGCGCGGGACTGCGCGTTGGTGCGGTAGAAGACCGCCACATCGCCGTAGCCGCCGATGACGCCCTCGTCCGAGAGACGGTCGATCTCGTCGGCGATGAACTGCGCCTCGTCGTGTTCGTTGTCGGCCGTGTACCCGACGATCTTCTCTCCGGCGCCGCGGTCGGTCCACAGCCGCTTCTCCCGCCGGTCCGGGTTGCGGGCGATGACGGCGTTCGCCGCCGAGAGGATGTTCTGGGTGGAGCGGTAGTTCTGCTCCAGCATGATGGTGCGGGCCTGCGGGAAGTCCTTCTCGAACTCGATGATGTTCCTGATGGTCGCCCCGCGGAAGGCGTAGATGGACTGATCCGCGTCGCCGACGACCGTCAGCTCCGCCATCGGCGTCTCCGCTCCTGCCGTGCCGCCGGGCCTGACGGGGGAGTCCCCGTCGGCCCCGACCAGTTCGCGGATGAGCGCGTACTGCGCGGAGTTGGTGTCCTGGTACTCGTCCACCAGCACGTGCCGGAAACGGCGGTGGTAGTGCTCCGCGACCTGGGGGAAAGCGCGGAACAGATGCACCGTCGTCATGATCAGATCGTCGAAGTCGAAGGCGTTCGCCTCCCGCAGCCGCGCCTCGTACCGGCGGTACACCTGGGCGATCGCCTGCTCCATCGGGTTGCTCTCGCTCGCCGCCGCGCTGAACGCATCCGCGTCCACCAAGTCGTTCTTCGCCTGGGAGATCCGGTTGGCCAGGGTCTTGGGCGGGAACCGCTTGGGATCCAGATCCGCCTCCCGGGCGCACAACGTCACCAGGCGCAGCGCATCGGCGGCGTCGTAGATGGAGAAGGTCGAACGCAGCCCCAGGTGCTGGGCCTCGCGGCGCAGGATCCGCACGCATGCCGAATGGAAGGTGGAGATCCACATGGCGTTGGCCGCAGGGCCCACCTGGGCGGCGATGCGCTCCTTCATCTCCGCGGCGGCCTTGTTGGTGAAGGTGATCGCCAGCACCTGTCCCGGCTGCGCCCGGCCCGAGGCCAGCAGCTGCGCGATCCGGCGGGTGAGCACCGTCGTCTTGCCGGACCCCGCCCCGGCGACGATCAGCAGGGGACTGCCGCTGTGCAGCACCGCCTCGCGCTGCTCCGGGTTGAGACCGGCGAGCAGATCCTCGGGGTTCACCGCGGCACGCGTCCCCGCCTCACCGGGGCCGGCGGGGCCGGAGCGCTCCGCCGCGGGCCGGTCGCCCGTGCCGTCCGTGCCCGGGGATGCCCCGGGCTCCGAGGGTGCCCCCAGACCGGGGAGCGTGGCAGCGGGAGAGGCGCCCCGGGCGGGCGGCAGAGGCAGGTCGTCGAAGAGAGAACTCATGATCCCTCCAGCCTAGCGAAGGGCGCGGACAACGCGCTGACGATCCGCCCCGTGCGGACTGCGTCCGACGGCAGGAGACCGCGGGCATCCCGAGGGTGGCGACGTTTGGTCGCGGCACGGCAGAGTGGCAAGATGATGTTTTGCGCTTTGCGTCCCGCGCGATCCGCCTTGGTGTAATGGCAGCACGCCGGCCTTTGGAGCCGTGCAGTCTAGGTTCGAATCCTAGAGGCGGAGCGAGCCTTGCCGTCGCCCGAACAAGGAGCTGGCCAGTTATGCCCTCACCCTCAGCCGTGATCGTCCTCGCCGCAGGCCAGGGCACGCGGATGAAATCGACCACTCCGAAGGTGATGCACCCCCTCGGCGGCCGTTCGCTCCTGCACCACGCGCTGGAGGCCGCCGCGGGGACCGGCGCCGGCCGGCTCGTCGTCGTCCTGCGCCATCAGCGCGACCTCCTGGCGGAGCACCTGGACGGGCTCCCGGAGCACATCTCCGGCAGCGTCGCCATCGCCGATCAGGACGAGATCCCGGGCACCGGCCGCGCCACTGAGTGCGCGCTGGCCCGGCTGCCGGAGGACCTGGACGGCACGGTGCTGGTCACCTACGGCGATGTCCCGCTGCTGAGCGCCGCGACACTGCGGGAGCTCACCGAATTCCATGAGACCGGCGGGCACGGCGTCTCCGTGCTCACCGCCAGGGTCCCCGATCCGACCGGCTACGGGCGCATCGTCCGGGACGCCGGCGGCGGGCTGGCCGCGATCGTGGAGCAGAAGGACGCCAGCGCCGAGGAACGCGCCATCACGGAGATCAACTCCGGCATCTACGCCTTCCGGGCCGCCACGCTGCGCGCGCATCTGCCCGCGCTGAGCACGGACAACGCACAGGGAGAGAAGTACCTCACGGACGTCATCGGCCTGGCCCGCGAGGCCGGGGAGTCCGTCGCGGCGATGACCACGCAGGACCTGTGGCAGGTGGAGGGCGTCAACGACCGCGTGCAGCTGGCCCGCCTGGGCAAGGAGTTCAACCGGCGGCTGCTGGAGCACTGGATGCGCGAGGGCGTCACGATCGTGGATCCCGACGCCACCTGGGTCGACGCCGGCGTGCGCCTGGCGCAGGACGTCACCGTCCTGCCGGGAAGCCACCTGCAGGGGGACACCGTTGTCGGCGCCGGCAGCGTCATCGGGCCGGACACCACGCTGCGCGATGCCCGGGTCGACGTGGGCGCGACCGTCACCCGCAGCCACGTCCAGGGCGCGGTCATCGGCGCCGGCGCCACCGTCGGCCCCTTCTCCTACCTCCGGCCGGGAACCGACCTGGGGCAGGACGGCAAGATCGGCGCCTTCGCCGAGACCAAGAACGCGCAGATCGGCACCGGGTCGAAGGTCCCGCACTTAAGCTACGTCGGCGACGCGGAGATCGGCGAGCACTCCAACATCGGCTGCGGCACCGTCTTCGTCAACTACGACGGGGTGAGCAAGCACCGCACCCGGGTGGGCTCGCACGTGCGGATCGGCTCGGACACGATGCTGATCGCGCCGGTCACGGTGGGCGACGGGGCCTACTCTGGTGCCGGCACTGTGATCCGCAAGGATGTGCCCCCGGGCGCGCTCGCGCTGAACGTCGCGCCGCAGCGCAATCTGGAGGGCTGGGTCGAGCAGAAGCGGCCCGGGAGCGCCGCGGCGCAGGCCGCCAGCTCCGCCCGTGAAGCCGAGCAGAGCGGGACGAGCCCGGCGGCGCCCGATGGGCAGGCCGGCACCCGCGCTCAGCCACAGCCTCACAACGACCAGGAGACCAACGCTGCCCAGGGGCAGCCCGATCAGCACACTTCCGAGGAGCGCGGCGCATGACCGACATCACGACCAGCGGAGAGAAGAAGCTCGTCTTCGTCTCTGGACGAGCCAATCCCGACCTGGCCAGGCAGGTGGCCGAGGCCCTCGGCACCGAGCTGCTCGGCAGTGACATCTACAACTTCGCCAATGGTGAGATCTACGTGCGGTTCTCCGAGAGCGTGCGCGGCTGTGACGTCTTTGTGCTGCAGAGCCACAGCGACCCCATCAACGACTGGGTGATGGAGCAGCTGCTCATGGTCGACGCCCTCAAGCGCGCCTCCGCCAAGCGGATCACCGTGATCGCGCCGTTCTTCCCCTACGCCCGGCAGGACAAGAAGCACCGCGGCCGCGAGCCGATCTCCGCGCGCCTGATCGCGGACCTCTACAAGACCGCGGGCGCGGACCGCCTCATCACCGTGGACCTGCACACCGCGCAGATCCAGGGCTTCTTCGACGGTCCGGTCGACCATCTGGTCGCGCTGCCCATCCTCGCCGAGTACGTCAAAGCCCATTACCCGGGCGAACTGACCGTGGTCTCCCCGGATGCGGGCCGGATCAAGGTGGCGGAGAACTGGTCGGCCAGCCTCGGCGGCGTGCCCCTGGCGTTCATCCACAAGACCCGCGACATCACCCGCCCGAACGAGACCAAGGCCAACCGCGTGGTCGGCGAGGTCGAGGGCCGCACCTGCATCCTGGTGGATGACATGATCGACACCGGCGGCACCATCGTCCAGGCCGCCGAGGCGTGCATGGCCGCCGGAGCCGAGGACGTCGTCATCGTCTCCACCCACGCCGTGCTCTCCGGCCCGGCCGTGGAGCGGCTGACCAAGTCCGTGGCGCGTGAGGTCATCGTGACCAATACGCTGCCGCTGACCCCGGACAAGATCTTCGACAAGCTCACCGTGCTGTCCATCGCGCCGCTGCTGGCACGCGCGGTGCACGAGGTGTTCGAGGACGGCTCGGTCACCAGCCTCTTCGAAGTGGATCACTGAGCCACCGGAACGCCCACGCAGGAAGGCCGTGCCCGTCAGGCGACGGGCACGGCCTTCCTGCGTGCTTGCTGCGTGAGAGCCGTCAGCCGTCGCGCTCGCGCAGGGCGACGCCGGTCTTACGGGACATCGCCTCGGAACTGCGGCGCAGGTTCGCGTCGTCGTAGGGGTTGTCCTCGGCCTGACCGTCGGCACGCATGAGTTCGTCCACGTCGATCTGGCCGGGATCGTTCAGCACGTCGTGCAGGCGCTGCCGGTCCTGCGTCCCGGTCCAACGGGCGATCACCAGGGTGCCGATGCCGTTGCCGGTCAGGTTCGTCAGCGCGCGGCCCTCGGACATGAACCGGTCGATGCCCACGATCAGGGCCAGACCCACCATCGGGATGATGTGGTCGAAGGCGGCGATGGAGGCGGCGAGCGTCACCAGGCCCGCGCCGGAGACGCCGGCGGCGCCGTTCGAGGAGATGAGCATGAAGGCGAGCAGCCCGATCTGGGTGGCGATGGGCACGTCGATGCCGAATGCCTGGGCGATGAACAGGGCGCCCATCGTCATGTAGATCGCGGTGCCGTCCAGATTGAAGGAGTAGCCGGTCGGAATGGTCAGGCCCACCACGTGCTTGGGCACGCCCGCCGCCTCGAGCTTGGCCATCATCCGCGGCAGCACCGTCTCCGAAGAGGAGGTGCCCAGCACGATCAGGAGCTCGTCCTTGATGTACCGGATGTACTTGAAGATGTTGAACCCGGCGAAGTACGCGATCGGCCCGAGCACCAGGAACACGAAGATCAGGCAGGTCAGCCAGAACGAGCCCATGAAGAACGCCAGCGATCCCAGGATCGCCGAGCCGTGCTCGCCGACGGTGAAGGCGATGCCGCCGAACGCGCCGACCGGCGCGACCCACATGACCTGCTTGATGACGCCGAACATGACCTTGGCGATGGCGTCCAGGGCGCGCACGATCGGCTGGCCGCGGGTGCCGAGCATCGTGATCGCCACCGCGACGAGAACCGCCAGCAGGAGGACCTGCAGCAGCTGGCCGTCGACGAAGGCGGACATGAAGCTGGTGGGCACGAGGGACAGGATGAAACCGGACAGGCCCTCACCGGCGGTCTCGCCGGCCGAGGCGATCGTCTCGTCGGCGGCGCTGCCGTCGAAGCTCGCCAGGTCGTAGCCAAGGCCTGCACCGGGCTGCAGGATGTTGATCACCACGAGCCCGAGCGCCAGGGCGGCGACCGTGGTCAGGTTGAAGTAGATGACGGTCCGCAGGGCGAGCCCGCCGGCTTTGGCGAGATTGCCCAGGCCCGCGATGCCGACCACCACGGTGGCGAAGATCGTCGGGGCGATCACGACCTTCACGAGGTTGATGAACAAGGTCGCCAGCCAGCGCATCCCGGCAGCGGCCTCGGGCAGGGCCAGGCCGAAGGCGATGCCCGCGGCGATGCCCACCAGGACCCAGAAGTAGAGCTGCTTCCACAGGGGCTTCTTCTTGCGTGTGACCCCGTCCGCGGGGGCCGGCGTGCTGCTCATGAGAGTTCTCCTTTGAACCGGGTCGTCTGCGTAGCCTCGGCGCTGCCGGTGGACCGGCCTGCAGAACGGTCTGTGAATCAGGTCACACGGCGGCGGCGCCAACGAACAGCATGCCGACCGCTCAGCCGCGGCTCCAAGCACAGGGCGCCTTTCTTGACATTGCCTTGACATTGGCGTTCCCGCGGCCGCCGGCACCCGGCCGCGCTTCCTGTCCTGACAGCGGCGGCTATCCTGGAGCGCATGACAGGGACCCGGCTGCCGCGGCGCGGTGTGCTCGCCGCGGGGCTGGCCGGTGCGCTGCTGCCGGCCCTGGGATGCGAGGGGCCGCAGGTCCCGGCGCCGGATTCACCGCTGCGGCTGGCCACTGGACCCGAGGGCGCCGTCTACCGAGAGATCGGCCAGGCCATCGCCGATGTCGTCAATCGCGAGTGGCCGCAGGCCCAGCTCGAGCTGCTCTACACCGACGCGTCCTGGGAGAACATCAGGCTGCTGGACCGGGGCGAGGTGGAGCTGGTGCTGATGAACATCGACATCGCGGAGAGCGAGGGGTCCGGTGCGCTCGCGCTGGGCCGGCTGTTCGAGTCCGTCTTCCACGTCGTGGTCCCGGCCGAGGCGGCCGTGCGCTCGCTGCGGGACCTGGACGGGCGGGAGATCGCCTGCGGCCTTCCCCTTTCCGGCTCCCGGTTCATGGCCCAGGCCATCTTCGAGGTGGCGGGAATCAGGCCCCGGCTGCGGGACTACTCCCAGGCGGCCTCCGCCACGGCCCTCATGGATGGAGAGGTCGAGGCCGTGGTGAGCCTGACCGGCATGCCCACGCCGGCGCTGGCCCAGCTGGGCGAGCACGGCGGCTTCGCGCTGCTGAGCCTGGCGGACGTGGTGGAGGACGTCGTCGCCGCCACTCCCATGCACTACATGCCGGTGACGGTCCCGGTGTCCATGTACCCGGGGCTCGGAACCGCTCAGACGCTGGCCGTGCCGACGCTGCTGGGCGCCGATGCCCGTCTTCCCGAGGAGATCGCGTGGCGGCTGACCGGGCTGGTCTTCGATCATGCCGCGGAGTTGTCCCAGGCCCGGCCGGAAGCAGGGCAGATCAATGTCCGCACCGGCGCCGCGACGGTGCCGGTGCCGCTGCATCCCGGCGCGGCGCGCTGGTTCCGCGAGCAGAAACCGTGACAGTGGCTGGACGCTGGGTCGGTCGCCTGGTCGGTCGCATGGCCGCCCGGCGGAAGCGGGAGTGCATCGGTACCCTGCGACCTCGCAGTTCAGGCCTCGTCCGGCGCAGCAGCGGAGCCGTCCGAAGCGCCCGGACCATCCGAGGCATGGCGGGGAGGCCCGGACCCGTCAGGGGCCAGCGGCAGCCGCAGCGAGGCGATCAGGCCGCCGCCGGGAGCCGCACGCAGTTCCAGGCTGCCGCCGACGTCCTCCACGGCCTGGCGCACGATGCTCAGGCCGAGTCCCGTGCCCGGGGTGTTCTGGTTCCGCGGTGAGCGCCAGAACCGGGTGCCGGCCTGAGCGAGTTCGTCCGGCGGCAGGCCCTGGCCGTCGTCGGCGACCTCGATCAGGTAGCCCGCGCCGGCGGCATGCGCGGCGCCGTCCCCGGGCAGCCGCCGGCCCCGGACCACGACCGTCCTCGCGCCGCCGAGGCGGAAGGCGTTGTCGATCAGCTCATCCACGAGCGACTCCAGCCCGCCGGCGGGTTCGGGTACGGCGGCGGGTTCCATGTCCACGCGCAGGCGTCCGCCGGCATGCTCGGCGTGGGCCTGCCAGCCAGCCACGGACGCCGGGGGTACGGTCACCAGCTGCGCCCGGTCCGGAGCACGGGACGCGTGTTCCAGCCTGGTCGCGGCGAGCATCCCGGCCACGATGTGCTCCATGCGCTGCACGGTGTCCAGCGTCTCGTCGAACGCCTCCCGGGACTCGCCGTCCGCCATCAGATGCGGTTCCAGGTTCTCCACCGCGATGTGCATCGAGGCGAGGGGATTGCGCAGCTGGTGGGAGGCATCGGCGACGAACTGCTGCTGGCGTTCCAGGGTGGACACGACCGTGTCGGCCATGCTGTTGAACGCGCGGGCCACGCCCTGCAGCTCGGGCGGCCCGGTCTCCGTGTCGGCGCGGACGCTCAGCTCGCCGCGCCGCATCCGGTCCATCGACTGCTGCAGCCGCTCGAGCGGCCGGACCACCCAGGCGGAGATCGGCCAGGCCAGCCATATGAGCAGTCCCGCCGGGATGATCGCCAGCCCGCCCAGCAGCAGCCAGTCACGGGTGATCCGCTCCCGGGTGGCCTCGGTGGGCACCTCCATCACGAGGGCGGCGATCACCTGGGAATCATGGCCCACGGGGACGACCAGGCTCAGGCGCTCGGGCCCGCCGGGCCACACGGTCGTCGTGCTGAGCCGCTGCGTCCCGGAGAGCGCCTGGGCGACCGCCTCGGGTTCCGCCTGCGCCGGGCCCGCGGCCGGCGGCCCGGCCATGTGCAGATCCGAGCCGTCACGACCGACCAGCCGCAGGGGCGTGTCGTACAGCTGCGCGTAGGCATCCAGCTCAGCCCGGAGGCGGGACGGATCTCCCGCCAGGCCCTCCTGGGTCAGGGACGCCAGGCGCCCGGCGTCCAGGAGCCGGTCGCTGATCAGCGCCGAGGTGTGCCGGTTCGCCAGCGCGAGGGCGGCCGGGATGAGGAGCGCCAGGAGCAGCAGCACCAGGACCGGCGCGCTGGCGATGGCGAACCTGCGCTTCACGGCCCTTCTCCGGCTTCCTCCGCCCGGTCTTCCCCCGGCCCGCCGGCCAGCTCGTCCGGGGCGGCGCGCAGCAGGTAGCCGACCCCGCGGACGGTGGCGATCTCCATCGGCGGCGGCAGCTTCGCCCGCAGGGCGCCGATGTGCGTGTCCAGGGAGCGGGAGGCGCTCGCGGGCCCGGAGGGCCAGATCTCGTCGAGGAAGCGCTCGCGCGGCACGGTGCTGCCCGGATGCGCCATGAGCAGCGCCAGGATGGCTGCCTCCTTGCCGGTCAGCTGCACGGCGTGTTCCCTGTGCGCTGCTGCGTCGGGTGCGGCCGGGCCCTGGTCTGGGCGCGGTGCGGGGAACTCTGGCGGGAGGTGCAGCAGCCGCGCCTCGGACTCCAGGCGGAAGCCGGCGTACTCCAGCGGCGCGGTCCGCAGCTCCCGCAGCGGGCGGGTGCGACGGGCCACCGCGTCGATGCGGGCCAGCAGCTCGGCGAGGCTGAACGGTTTGACGACGTAGTCATCGGCGCCGGCCCGCAAGCCCAGCACGCGGGAGCGCTCGTCCCCGTAGGCGGTGATGACGATGATCCCGACGTGGGCGTGCTGCCGCAGCCGCTTGACCACCTCGCTGCCATGGCCGTCGGGCAGGGACAGGTCGACCAGGGCGAGATCGGGTACGCCGGCACGGATCAGCCGCAGTGCCTCGGCCGCCCCCGCGGCGCGCTCGACGCTGTGCCCGGCACGGCTGAGTGCCCGGCTGAGCCCTCGGGCCAGCTGGTTGTCGTCCTCACACAGCAGCAGTCGCATCGCAACGAATCTAGCCGATGCCCGTGCCTCCGGCGGGCAGGGCGGGCCCCGGGCGGGCCGGTGGATTTCACCCCCGGGGCCGGGGCGGGCTATGATCGTGCGGTCACCTCGGCGAGGGAGGCCCGCCTGGCGCGGGCGCTCCGTGATCGACGCGGATGCACTGGTACGGCATATCCCATGCGGGAAGCTCGGAATCTGCACCGTCACGCGCACGCCGACGCACACGACCCGCAAAGGAGAACGATATGTCCGATATCAAGCTGGAAGCCGAATCCCGTACCGAGTTCGGCAAGGGTGCCGCCCGCCGCATCCGCCGAGCCGACAAGGTCCCCGCGGTGCTCTACGGCCACGGTGAGGACCCCCGTCACATCACCCTCAACGGCCACGCCATCATGATGGCGCTGAAGACCCCCAACGCCCTGCTGGAGCTCACCGTGGACGGTGCCAAGGACACCACCCTGGCCATCGCCAAGGACGTGCAGCGCCACCCGGTGACCTACCTGATCGAGCACGTGGACCTCATCATCGTCCGCCGCGGCGAGCGCGTCGAGGTGGACATCCCCGTGCACGTCACCGGTGAGGCCGCTCCGGGCACCCTGGTCAGCGTGGACGCGCAGACCCTGACCGTCGAGGCCGAGGCCACCAACCTGCCGGAGTCCGTGGAGGTCGACGTCGAGGGCCGCGAGCCCGGCGACCACATCTACGCCGCCGATGTCGTCCTGCCCAAGGGCTCCACCTTGGTCACCGACGGTGAGCAGCTCGTGGTGAACATCTCCGCCGAGCTCAGCCAGGAGCAGCTCGAGGCCGAGCTGGAGAGCGACGCCGTCGAGGGCGACGCCGTTCCGGCCACCGAGGAGTCCGGCTCGGATGCCGAGTCCGAGTCTGAGGACTCCGAGGACTGAGTCCGCTGAGCGAGGGACACTGGCTGCTGGCCGGGCTCGGGAATCCCGGGCCCGGCTATGCGGCTACCCGGCATAACGTCGGCCAGATGCTCGTCGACGAGCTGGCCGGCCGGACCGGGACGACCCTCGCGCGGGCCAAGGCCCGGGCCGTGGCCGGCACGACCCGCCTGGGCGTGCTGCCCGGCGGCCGGCCGGGGCCCCGCGTCGTGCTGGCCAAACCGCTCAGCTACATGAACCTCTCCGGCGGGCCGGTCTCGCAGCTGGCGGCGTTCTATTCGGTGCCGCCGGAGCGGGTCGTCGCCGTGCACGACGATGTTGATCTGCCCTTCGGTGCGATCAAGCTCAAGATCGGCGGGGGAGAGGGCGGCCACAACGGCCTGCGCGACATCACCAAGGCGCTCGGGACGAAGGACTACCTGCGTCTGCGCTTGGGCGTGGGACGCCCGCCGGGCCGGCAGGACACCGCCGACTTCGTGCTCAAGCCCTTCAGCGCCGCCGAGCGCAAGGAACTGCCGGTGTTCCTCGCCGATGCCGCCGATGCCGCCGAACTGCTCGTTACCGAAGGGCTCCTGGCCGCGCAGCAGCGCTACCACGGCCGCTGAGTCCCAGTGGCGGCCCGGCGGCTTGTATCAGACCAGGGCGATGTGAACGCGTTTTCCTGTCGCGTTCGCGATCTGTTCCAGTAGTTCTAGGGTGGGAACGACATCGGCTGCTTCGATGTCCTCGATCAGCACGGGGTCTGCACCTATCTCGGCTGCCAGTTCACGCTTCGAAAGCCCCGCTGCCGTACGAGCATCGTAAACCGACTGGGCGAATTCCAGCATGTGGTCGATCTTCTTGCCGCTCTTCCAGAATTCGATCCGCTCCGTCTCCGTCATGTTCGCGAGCATCTCTGCCATGACTGTCTCGTGTGGAGTGGTTTTCACGGTGTCCTCCGGAGCATCAGGCGGGCGCGGGCGATCTCGGCGCGTTCGTTCCTGCGTTGTTTTCGAAAGGTGGTAAGTGTGATGATACGCCGCTCGGGCCGGAGCGTGTAGGTGATACGGCGATCGACGTGCTCACAGCGGAAGCGCAACTCATAAAGGCTCCCTCCTAGGTTTCGTGATCGAGGCATTCCAAGAGCGCCACCAAGATTTGCGAGCTGATCGAGGACCTTCATAGCGTGACTCGCATCCTCAGAGCGAAGGGTCTTGAGCCAAGACGCTACCTCCGTCGAGTGGGCTATGGACCAGTCCGTCATGCTCGGCAAGCGTAGGCGGCGTGGTCCTACTGCCGGGAACCGTGCAGGGAAGCTGTGGATGGAGACGGTCGGGCGTCATCCTCTGTGACGTGCGGTGGCGGATCGCCTATCCGCAAAGCAGTTTGTCAACGCGGTGTCTGCGGAGACAACGTACGCGTGGCGGCGTGGCGCCCGGCTCACCATACTGGAGAGCATGACCGTGCTTCCGCCGTAGCCGTCCGTTCCGCCCGCTTCCGGAGAGGTTGTGCTGCGCCAACCGTGCTCCGCCGATGTCCCGATGGCGATGGAGCTGTCGACGGACCCGTATGTGCCGGCGACCGGTTCGCTCCCCGCTGAGGCGGACGAGGCGGAGGCGCTCGCCTGGGTGCAGCGACAGCGAGACCGGCACAGCGAGTGCACCGGATTCTCCTTCATCATCGCGTACAAGAACACGGACGAAGCCCTGGGGTCGTGCGGCCTCTGGCTGCGCCAGCTGGAGACCGGCAGAGCGAGCGCCGGATACTCCATCCGCCCCTCGGCGCGCGGACGCGGACTGGCGGTGGAGGCGCTGAGCGCCCTGACCTCGTTCGGCTGGTCCATCCCCGCACTGCACCGGATCGAGCTGTACATCGAGCCCTGGAACATCGCCTCGATCCGGACCGCCGAGAGGTGCGGCTACGCGCGCGAAGGACTGCTGCGCAGCCACCAGGAGATCGCCGGCCGTCGGCGGGACATGCTGATCTATGCGGCGATCCGCCCCTGAGGCGGGCCTGGCGGGCGCCTCAGCGGTAGATCGGCGTGCTGGTGCTCTTCAGTTCAGCGTCTCAGCTGAGTGCCGCCGGGCTCGTCCCGGTTGCTGAGGGTCCAGGCGGCGACGGCGCCGCCGATCAGGCCGAACAGATGGCCCTGCCAGGAGATGCCCGGCGTGACCGGGAGCAAGCCCAGGAAGAAGCCCGAGCCGTAGCTGAAGGCCACCACGAGCGCCACGACCGCGTAGAGCACCCGGTGCGCCGTGGCGCGGAAGAACAGCGCGCGCAGCATGATGTAGCCGAAGTAGCCGAACACCAGTCCCGAGGCACCCACCGTGAGCGTCCCCGGTACGCCCACCACCCAGGTCCCGGCGCCGCCGATGAGCGCCGCGAAAGCCGTGACCAGCCAGAACCGGCGCGCGCCCTCTGCCGCCACGATCAGTCCCAGCACCAGGAACGGGCCGGTATTGCTGAGCAGATGGGGCCAGCCGCTGTGCAGCAGGGGACTGAGGACCAGGCCCGGCGCCGATGACGGATCCCAGGAGCGGATGCCGAACATCACCCAGCTGCCGGGCACGATCGCGTCAAGAAAACGCACCGCCCACATGATCGCCAGCAGCAGGAGCACCGGCGTGAAGCGCTGATACCACGGTTCGGTCCTGGGCGTCCTGGCGGCGGGGGCACTCATGAGTCCCACTCTACGTACGTCGACTGGGAAGAGTCTTGGCGCTGCGGGCGTTGGACGGACCGGGAAACCGGTCCCGGGCGCGAGTAGGCTTGAGGACCGGCTGTTGTCCGTGCGCCGCAGTAGGCTGGGAGCGATCGTCGGGTCGGACCGGGTCCGAACCGGCCCCTACCGGCGCGAGCGCCGGGACTCCCCGCTACCGCCAAGGGCCCGTTGCCCGGGGCGCTTGCCGGTCAGCCGGCGCCTTCGCGCCACCCGAGAGCGTGCACCACGAGAGACATAAGGACATTCACGCGTGACCCTGCAGGGAATCAGAGAGCAGCTCCAGCAGACGGAGGCCTTCGCCTCGGCCGTCGCCGCACTCGCCGCCACCGGATCGGGCGGCGGGCGCATCGACGCCGTCAAGGGTCTCTGGCCGCCGCTGCTGAGTGCAGCAGTGGAGCGCACGGCGGACGGAACGAACGACGGCGGCGCTGCCGGTGCGGCCCCCGTGCTCGTGGTGACCGCGACCGGCCGCGAGGCGGAGGACCTGGAACGTGCCCTGCACGAATACCTCGACCCCGAGGCCGTCGCGGTGTTCCCCAGCTGGGAAACCCTGCCGCACGAGCGGCTCTCCCCGCGCTCGGACACGGTCGGTCGGCGCCTGTCGGTCCTGCGCCGCCTGGCACATCCCGCGTCCCGTCCGGTGCCGCTGCGCGTGGTGGTGGCACCCGTGCGCGCCGTGCTGCAGCCCCTCGTCAAGGGACTGGGCCAGCTGGAGCCGGTCACGCTGGCTCGTGGCGACGAAGCCGAGCTGAGCAGCCTGGCCGAACGGCTCTCCGGTCTTGCCTACTCCCGGGTGGACATGGTGGAACGCCGTGGTGAGTTCGCCATCCGCGGCGGGATCCTCGATGTCTTCCCGCCGACGGCCGAGCAGGCCCTTCGGATTGAGTTCTTCGGTGACGAGGTGGAGGAGATCAGGCCGTTCTCCGTGGCGGACCAGCGCTCCCTCCCTCTGGCCGACGGTGAACCGGAGCCAACCGTGTGGGCGCCGCCCTGCCGCGAAGTCCTGTTGGGGGAACGGGTCCGTTCCCGCGCCGCGGACCTCGTCTCCGCCATGCCCCAGGCCCGCGAGATGCTCGAGAAGATCGCCGCCGGCATCGCGGTGGAGGGCATGGAGTCCCTCGCCCCGGCGCTCGTCGACGGTATGGAGCCGTTCGTCGCGGTGCTGCCAAGAGATGCCCGCATCGTCGTGACCGCACCGGAACGTGTCTCTGCCCGCGCCGAGGACCTCGTCGCCACCACGGAGGAGTTCCTCGCCGCCGCCTGGGCCGGCGCCTCCGCCGGTGGAGAAGCCCCCATCGATCTCTCCCTGGCCAGCTTCCGCACCCTCGCCGACACCCGGGAAGCCGCCGCGCTGCTGGGCCTGGACTGGTGGGAGCTGGGCGGTTTCGCCCGCGACGAGGAGCTCCTGGACGACGCCGATGCGCCCCAGCTGCACCTGCCCGCCCGGGAGCCGCGCGGCTACGCCGGTAACGTCGAGGACGTCCTGGCCGATGTCCGCCAGCTCGTTGGCGACGGCTGGCGGGTCGCCGTCGTGACCGACGGCCGGGGTCCGGCCGAGCGGCTGCGGGAGGTGTTCGCCGAAGCCGATGTGCCGGCCGTCCTGCACGAGCACGGCTTGACCGAGGCACCGGCGGAACGCGTGGTGAGCATCGCCGCCGCCGGCGCGCTGGGCGGCTTCGTCGACGAGTCCGAGCGCTTCGCCCTGCTGACCGAGGCGGACGTCCTGGGGAAGGCCTCGGCGAGCTCCACCCGGGACATGCGCCGTCTCCCGGCCCGCCGGCGCCGCAACCAGGTGGATCCCTTAAGCCTCAAGCCCGGCGACTACGTGGTGCACGAGCAGCACGGCGTGGCCCGGTTCGTGGAGATGACGCAGCGGACCACCGGCAAGGGGGATGCCAAGCACACCCGCGAGTACCTGGTCCTTGAGTATGCCGCCTCCAAACGGGGGCAGCCCGGCGACCGGCTCTACGTGCCCTCGGACGCGCTGGACCAGGTGACCCGCTACGTCGGCGGCGAGGCGCCCCAGCTGAACAAGATGGGCGGGGCGGACTGGTCCAAGACCAAGGCACGGGCCCGCAAGGCGGTCAAGGAGATCGCCGGCGAGCTGGTCCGCCTCTACTCCGCACGGCAGGCGACGCAGGGCTACGCCTACGGCCCGGACACCCCCTGGCAGCAGGAACTCGAGGACGCCTTCAGCTACGTGGAGACCCCGGATCAGCTGAGCACCATCGAGGAGGTCAAGGCCGATATGCGCAAGCCGGTCCCGATGGACCGGCTGATCTGCGGAGACGTCGGCTATGGCAAAACGGAGATCGCCGTGCGCGCCGCCTTCAAAGCGGTCCAGGAGGGCAAGCAGGTCGCGGTCCTGGTGCCCACCACGCTGCTGGTGCAGCAGCACCTGGAGACCTT
Organism: Sediminivirga luteola; assembly: GCF_014639315.1. Taxonomy (GTDB): domain Bacteria; phylum Actinomycetota; class Actinomycetes; order Actinomycetales; family Brevibacteriaceae; genus Sediminivirga; species Sediminivirga luteola. Next base: position 130,509 of record NZ_BMFY01000009.1, on the reverse strand, counting down.
CTCCGAACGCTACTCCGGGTTCCCGGTCACGGTGGGCGCCCTGTCGCGCTTCCAGAGCGCCGCCGAGAGCGAGAAGGTCAAGGAGCAGATCCGCGCCGGCAGCCTCGACGTCGTGATCGGCACCCACCGGCTGCTCTCCGGGGAAGTGCGCTTCAAGGATCTCGGCCTGGTCATCATTGACGAGGAGCAGCGGTTCGGCGTCGAGCACAAGGAGACGCTCAAGGCGATGCGCACCAACGTCGACGTGCTCGCCATGTCCGCCACCCCCATCCCGCGCACCCTGGAGATGGCGGTCACCGGCATCCGCGAGATGTCCACCCTGGCGACGCCGCCGGAGGAACGGCACCCGGTCCTGACCTTCGTCGGCCCCTACGAGGAGAAGCAGATCTCCGCGGCGATCAAGCGCGAGCTGCTGCGCGAGGGGCAGGTGTTCTTCGTGCACAACCGCGTGCAGAGCATCGACAAGGTCGCCAAGCGCCTGGCCGAGCTCGTCCCGGAGGCCCGCATCGGCGTCGCCCACGGCAAGATGAGTGAAACCCGGCTCGAACAGGTGATCCTGGACTTCTGGGAGAAGAAGTTCGATGTGCTGGTGTGCACCACCATCGTGGAGACCGGCATCGACATCTCCAACGCCAACACACTCATCATTGACCATGCCGAGCGGCTGGGCCTCAGCCAGTTGCACCAGCTGCGCGGCCGGGTGGGCCGAGGGCGGGAACGGGCCTACGCCTACTTCCTCTACCCGGCGGACCGGGAGCTGACCGAAACCGCGCATGACCGGCTCACCACGCTGGCCGCGCACACCGAGCTCGGCGCCGGCATGCAGGTGGCGATGAAGGACCTGGAGATCCGTGGTGCGGGCAATCTGCTCGGCGGTGAGCAGTCCGGCCATATCGAGGGCGTCGGCTTCGATCTGTACGTGCGCATGGTGGGCGAGGCCGTGGCGAACTTCCGCGGCGAGAACACCGAGCCCGAAGCGGAGGTGCGCATCGAACTGCCGATCGACGCACATCTGCCCACCGAGTACGTCGAGCACGAGCGCCTGCGACTGGAGGCCTACCGCAAACTGGCTGCCGCCGCCACCGAGGCGGAGGTGCAGGAGGTCCTCACGGAACTCGTCGACCGGTACGGCCCCTACCCGCCGGCGGTGGAGACGCTCGCCGATGTCGCCCGGTTCCGGATCAGGGCCAGGAAGTCCGGCGTCACGGAGGTCGTGGCCCAGGGCAACTTCATCCGGTTCGCGCCGGTCGAACTGGGTGACGCCATGACGGTGCGGCTCAAGCGGCTCTACCCGAAGTCGCTCATCAAGCCGGCCACCCGGTCCATCCTGGTACCCAAGCCGACCGTGAACGCCGGAGCGGGCGGAATCCGGCGCGAGGACGTCGTGGACCGGCCACTGCTGGAATGGGCGACCCAGGTACTCGATGCGCTGCTGCCGGCCCCCGAGAACACGGAGGCGAACGCGCCCGACGGGGGAACGGCTCAGGCCACGGAACCGGCGGCGGCCGGCCGGGACTGAGGCGGCGAGGAGGGACGGCGATGGCTCATATACGCATGCTGCGCGGTACGGGAGGCGCCTGTGTCTCCCGGCTGACGGGCTACGCCTTCCAGTCGACGGGCCGCGCTGGATCCCCGCGGCGGCGCACCCTTCTGCGCGCTCGTCGGCGGCAACACCATTGGCTGGAGGGCCGCGGGCAGGCGCTTACACCCGCCGGCCAGGCGCGTGCACGAGAGGCCGATGTGGTGAGAGGGACCGGCGCTCGGGGCGATGCCGGGCACGAGAGGAGGGGAGAGGCCGGATGAGCGAGTCGACTGACCGCCTGCTGGAGATGATGCGGCGCCTGCGCGCCCCGGACGGCTGCGCCTGGAGCCGTCGGCACACGCACGAGTCGCTCGTACCGTTCGCCATTGAGGAGGCCTATGAGGTCGCCGAGGCGGTGGACGCCGGGAACCCGGACGAACTCGCCGACGAACTCGGCGATCTGCTGTTCCAGGTGCTCTTTCACGCCCAGGTCGCCGCCGAGCGCGGCACCTTCGACTTCGACGAGGTCGCGCGGCGGCTTGCAGTGAAGCTCGCCGCGCGGACCCCCCACGTCTTCGGCCCGGACGCCGCTCCGCCGGGAGAGGACATCGAAGCGGCCAAGGAACAGGCCGAGCGGTCCTGGGAGGAGCAGAAGAAACGGGAGAAGCCCGAGCGCCGTTCCGCGCTCGACGGCATCCCCGAACGGCTGCCGGAACTGGCCCGGACGCAGAAGCTGCTTCGGCGTGCGCACCGCGCCGGCCTCGCCCCCCGCACCGGCGCTCCGGCGCACCCCGCTGAGGGGGCAGCCGCCGATGCGGTGACAGGCGGCTCTGACGTGCGCGGCACTGCTGCGACCGGCGGGGCAGGCTCCCCCAGCGTCGCTGGCACCGCTGCGGCCGTGCCCGGCGGCGCCGGGAACCTTCCCGGCACTGGAACAAGCAGCGATGCGATGACAGGCGAGCCTAGTGTCACCGGCACCGCTACAGCAGGAAGCGCGGAGGAGGAGCGAGCGGCAGCGGAGGCACGCATCGGCGCTCTGCTATGGGAGGCAGTCAGCCTGGCGGAGGCCTCCGGTCTGGACGCCGAGAGTGCCCTGCGGCGGCACAACCGCGCGCAGGAGGCTCAGCTGCGCGCGCAGGAGGACGCCGCGCGGGGTTAGGCTTGGGGGCGACACCCGCACCCTTCGACGAAGCACTCTAAAAGGAGCAGCTGTGGCCGAAATCATCGCATCGACCGCCCGGGAGATCCTCGACTCGCGCGGCAATCCCACGGTGGAAGTGGAAGTCCTGCTTGACGACGGTGCCGTCGGGCGTGCCGCCGTCCCCTCCGGCGCCTCCACCGGCGAGTACGAAGCCGCCGAGCTGCGTGACGGTGATCCCGAGCGCTACCAGGGCAAGGGCGTGCGCGGCGCGGTCGAGGCCGTGCTCGACGAGATCAACGAGACCATCGTCGGCGAGGAGGCGGACGATCAGCGGATCGTCGACGCGCTGCTCACCCAGCTCGACGGGACCGCCAACAAGGGACGCCTGGGCGCCAACGCCATCCTGGGCGCGTCCCTCGCCGTGGCCCACGCCGCCGCGCAGTCCGCGGATCTGCCGCTGTACCGCTACCTCGGCGGCCCCAACGCGCATCTGCTGCCGGTGCCGATGCTGAACATCCTCAACGGCGGCTCCCACGCCGATTCGAACGTGGACATCCAGGAATTCATGATCGCCCCCATCGGCGCGGACTCGTTCTCCGAGGCGCTGCGCTGGGGCGTCGAGGTGTACCACAACCTGAAGGCCGTGCTGAAGGGCAAGGGCCTGGCGACCGGCCTGGGCGACGAGGGCGGTTTCGCCCCGAACCTGGGCAGCAACCGCGAAGCGCTCGACCTCATCCTCGAGGCCATCGAGCGCGCCGGCCGGACCCCGGGCAAGGACATCGCACTGGCCCTGGACGTGGCCTCCAGCGAGTTCTTCAAGGACGGCTCCTACCAGTTCGAGGGCGGCACGCTCAGCGCCGATGAGCTCGCCTCTTACTACGAGCAGCTGGTCGCCGACTACCCGCTGGTCTCCATCGAAGACCCACTGGACGAGAACGACTGGGCCGGCTGGGCGCAGCTGACGTCGCGGCTGGGGGAGAAGGTGCAGCTGGTGGGCGACGATCTGTTCGTCACCAACCCCGAGCGGCTGGCCCGCGGCATCGAGGAGGGCGCGGCGAACTCCCTGCTGGTGAAGGTCAACCAGATCGGCACGCTCAGCGAGACTCTCGACGCCGTGGCGCTGGCCCACAACAACCGCTACACCGCGATGATCTCGCACCGCTCGGGTGAGACCGAGGACACCACCATCGCCGACCTGGCGGTGGCCACCAACGCCGGGCAGATCAAGACCGGCGCACCGGCCCGTTCCGAGCGCGTGGCCAAGTACAACCAGCTGCTGCGCATCGAGGAGCAGCTGGCCGACGCGGCCCGCTACGCCGGTCGCGGTGCCTTCCCGCGGTTCGCATAGCCGCCACACCGCCTCCCGGGGCATCCCTCGCCCGGAGCGTTCGCCCTAAGCCGTTGCGCAGATGGCGGACACTCCGGGCGAAATGCTGTCCGGGCGCCGGCCGGCACGGCACAATCGTGTCACGGCCTTCCTCCTTCCTTCCCCGATCAGCAAGGCCAGATAGGTGAGTACTCGTGGCACGCAGTGACCGCGCCCGGCCCCGGGCAGTACCCCGTCGCCGGGGCGGCGCGGGCGCGGCCAAGACCACCCGCCGGACCGGCTCCGATCCCTCCGCCAAGAGCCGCCCCGCCGTAGCTGCGCGGACCAGCGCGGTGAGCGAACGCCTGCCAGAGGACCGCACCGAGGCCGGGCGCCGGCTCTCGGGGCGGGCGCTGCTCCTGGGCCTGGCGACCCTCGTGATCGTGCTGATGTCCGCGCCGACAGTGAACACCTACCTGAAGCAGGAGCGGGAGATCCTCGGCCTGAAGCGGGAGATCGCCCAGGAGGAGGAACGGATCGCCCAGCTGCACGAGGAGAAGGACCGCTGGGAGGACCCCGAATACGTCATGCAGCGAGCCCGGGAAGACCAGTTCTACGTGCTCCCCGAGGAGCAGGCCTACGTCGTGGTCCAGCCCAGGGACTCCGAGGAGGGCGGTCAAGAGGCCGGCACCGGTACGGTCGCCATGCCGCGCGAGGAGGCCGGGGGAGCGCCCACCAGGACGTCCAGCCGCTCATGGCCCGAGGAACTGCTGAACTCTATACTCGAAGCCGGCACGCAGCCGCAGACCCAGCAGGGGTCGGATTCCGGCACTCCGGGAGCCGGCACCGGCTCCGATCCAGCAGAAGAAGAGGAATGACGACCACCGAAGCCGAACCCGGTCCGCCCTCCGACCCCGTCCGTCCGGATGACCGGGAGGTGCTGCGTCAGCAACTCGGCCGGGTGCCCCGCGGCCTGGCGGGCATCGGCGCGCGATGCCGCTGCGGCAAGCCGCTCGTGGCCGTCACCGCCCCCCGGCTGGAGGACGGGACGCCGTTCCCCACCACCTACTACCTGAGCCATCCGGCCATCGTGATGGCCTGCTCCCGGCTCGAAGCCGCAGGTCTCATGGCGCAGATGACCGCCGAGCTGGGTGAGGACGCCGAGCTCGCGGCAGCCTACCGGCGCGCCCACGAGGCGTACTTGGCGGACCGCGCCGCACTGGCAGCCAGCCTCGGCCTGGGCGAGGTCCACGAGATCGACGGGTTCTCCGCCGGTGGCATGCCCGAGCGGGTCAAATGCCTGCATGCGCTCGTGGCGCACGCGCTGGCCGCCGGCCCGGGCGTGAATCCCATCGGCGACCGCGCCCTGGGACTGATCCGCGAGGAGTGGCGGCCCGAGCTCTGCCTCTGCGAGTGAGGGACTGACCGCGGCCGCGTCGGCGGCCGATGTGACCGTCCTGTCACGCGCCGGGACGAGCCGGATCCCGATGGTACGTTGTCAATGACGCGATGACGACTTCGAGGACGGACACGCCCCTATGCCGACAGAAGACCGCCGACGCCGCCACCCCCGCCTGAACGTACTCGCAGCCGCCTCGACGGCCGCTGCGTTGCTCATCGCGGGATGCTCCCCGGCCGAGGAGGACGATCCGCAGCCGGCGCCGCCGGAACCGGAGGAGACCCCGGCTGAGCCCGCCATCATCACCGACGACGACGGCTTCCGCACCTCCACCACCCTTCCCGAGCCCGTCGCGGAGCGGATCGTCGCGCTGCCCGGCGAAGACGGAGAGGAGACCGCCAAGCTCCAGGTGGTCTCGCTGGATTCCGATGGCGATTTCGCCCGGCTGGTCTACGCCTGGCTGGCACCGGAAACCGGCAGCGAACTCTCCCCGCAGCAGGTCTCGCCGTTCTTCAGCCGCTCCCAGGCGGCGCCGTGGATGCGGCTGATCGACCGCGGCGCCAGCGAGGTGATCGCGCCGCTGCGCGCCGACGGTCGCTTCGCCAACGACGGCGCCGTTTCCGCCGGCGCTGCCATGGCTGCCGCCCCGGACCCGGAGCCGATGTCCGAGGAGCACGACTTCAGCAAGGCGCGGATCAACTGCGTCTGCTCCAGCCTGCCCCGCAGCGCGCCCCGGGACGGCGTGGCGCTCGTCTACATCGACTTCCCCGCCCCGGAATCCGATGAGATCGACCTGTTCTTCGCCGAATGGGCCGAACCCCTGCGCGGCGTCCCCGTCACCGCCGGCACGCCGTTCGAACTGCCCGAGGACGACGGGCTGACGCAGCTGACACCGCGCAGCCACGAGATGTCCGGCCAGTATGGCACCGGCGCGGTCAGCTACGACCGGCAGCCGCTGTCCGCGCGCAGCGAATCGCTCAGCGGAGTCTCCACCACCATCGCCGGCGAGAGCCAGGAAGTCAGCCTGCCCGCCGATGTGCTCTTCGAGTTCGGCGAATCGGAGCTCTCCGCCGACGCCGAGCAGGTGATCGAGGACGCCGCGGAGAAACTGAACGCGGAGGCCGCCGGGCAGACCGTCGTCATCGAAGGGCACACCGACAACATCGACAGCCACGAGGTGAACCAGCGGCTCTCCGAAGACCGGGCAGAGGCCGTGGCCGAAGCGATCACGCCGCTGCTGGACGACGGCATCTCCGTCGAGACGGAGGGCCACAGCTACGACCGGCCGCTGGCGCCCAACCAGGATGCCGAGGGCAACGACCTGCCCGAGAACCGCGAACTGAACCGCCGGGTGAGCTTCCGCTACACCGCCACGGAGGACTCCGGTCACGGCATCGACCTGGGGGCCGAGGAACTGCAGGACCTGGACGAGGCCGAGCAGACGCAGGCGGAGCCCGGCGCGCTCGCCTCCTATGTGCTGCCTGCACCGGAGGAGGACGAGACCGAGCACGAGCTCCGCTTCGACGTGCTCGGCGCCGAACGCGACGGCATGACCGTGACCATGCGCTTCGCCCTCGGCCTGGCCGGTACCGGCTACGAGGCGAACGCCTTCCGCGGCAGCCGCGCCGCCGAGGACCCGCAGCTGCTGGGCAAGAACGCCTACTCCGGCGGCACCGAGCCCGGCCTGGGGAACCTCGGCCTGGTCGACGTCGCGGCCGGGCGGCAGTACTTCCCGGTCTCGGCCCCCTCCCACTGCGTGTGCTCCGAGGTCTTGGCCACGGGGCGGGATCTCCCCGACGAGGGCACTCCCGCCTTCGCGGAGTTCGAACTGCCGCCGGACCTCGACGGCCCGCTGATCCTGCGGATCCCGGACAGCGCCCAGATCGAGCTGCCGCAGGAACTCGTCGCCGAGCTCACCGCGGGCACGGATTGAGCCGGAAGCGCGTGCACCGGGGGGATAGGCGCCATGACGGGGACAGCATGGACGGCATGGACTTCGCTGCGCCGGCGCCGCGATCCGACCGGTGGTGCCGTCACGCCCGGACGCCCAGGTCAGACCGTTAGGCTTTCCCTATGACACGAGTAGCGGCCTTCGACTGCGGCACCAACTCCCTGCGCCTCCTCATCGCCGACATCGACGCCGATGCCGGCACCGCGACCGATGTGGTGCGGGACATGCGCATCGTCCGGCTCGGTCAGGGCGTCGATGCCACGGGGGCCTTCGCCCCGGAAGCACTGGAGCGGGCATTCGCCGCCACCGAGGAGTTCGCGGCGGTCGTCAGGCGCGAGGGCGCCGAGCGGATCCGCTTCACTGCGACCTCCGCGACCCGCGACGCGGCCAACCGCGAGGTCTTCCTCTCCGGCATCGAGGAACGGCTCGGCGTCCGCCCCGAGGTGATCTCCGGCGATGAGGAAGCCGCGCTCTCCTTCGACGGCGCCACCCGCGGGCTGACTGGCGCCGAGGCGCCCTATCTGGTGTGCGATCTGGGCGGGGGCTCCACCGAGCTCGTCCTCGGCGACGACTCCGGCGTGGCCGCCGCCTGGAGCATGGACATCGGCTGCGTGCGTCTGACCGAGCGGCACACCGGCCGTGAGCAGATCACCGCCGAGGCCCGCGCGGCCGCGCTCGCGGACATCGACGCCGCCCTCGACGAAGCCGAGACGCATGTGAGCTTGAGCGGGGTGCGCACCCTCGTCGGCGTCGCCGGAACCGTCACGACGCTGACCGCGCACATCCTCCGTCTGGACGGCTACCGGCCCGAGCGGATTCACGGCGCGCGGCTGCAGGCGGCCCAGGTCACCGCCGCTGCCCGGGAACTGGCCGAGATGACCGCCGGCGAGCGCGCCGCCCTGCCCTATATGCACCCCGGCCGCGCGGACGTGATCGCCACCGGCGCGCTGATCTACGACCGCGTCGTCGAACGCCTCCGCGACCGCGCGGGCGAGCCCGCGATCCTGACCAGCGAACGGGACATCCTCGACGGCATCGCATGGAGTCTGAGCTGAACAGCCCGATGCCCCGGTCCCGCGCCCCGCGACGGCCACGCCCCGCGAGCCCCGCCGCGCGCCGCCTCCTGCATCTGGCGGCGGCGCTGCTGCTCGCCGCTCCGCTGCTGGTGGCGCCGCTGCCGGCCAGTCTGCCCGCCGCCGCCCACGAAGCCTGGTACCTCGAGCAGCTCGGGATTCAGGAGATCTGGGAGGAGACCCGCGGGGAAGGCGCGCGCGTCGCCGTGATCGACTCCGGCGTCGACGACTCGCACCCCGGCCTGCCAGAGCTCGCCGGGGCGCGCAGCTTCGGTGACCCGGGCACCGACGGCACCGAACCCATCGGCGCCCAGAACGTCCTCTTCCACGGCACCGCCGTGGCCAGCGTGATCGCTGGCAACGGTCAGGACGGCAACCCCACGGGCGTGGCGCCGGAGGCCGAACTGCTCTCCGCCTCCGTGTGGCTGGGCGGGGGAGGGCCCGATGACGTCCCCGGCGCACGCGACCAGGTCGCCGATGCGGTCCGCTGGGCCGCCGACGAGGGAGCGGATGTCATCAACCTCTCCCTGGGCTGGTCCGAGCCGTCGTGGCCGGAGAGCTGGGACGAGGCCTTCCAGTACGCCATGGACAAGGACGTGCTGATCATCGCGTGCGTGGGGAACCGCCGTCAGGGTGCCGAGCAGGCGTGGTCCCCGTCGACGATGCCCGGGGTGCTCGGCGTCGGCGGCCTGGACCGGGAGGGCCGGCTCGCACCGGACGCCTCGGCGCCGGGCACCGCGGTGGACCTGATGGGTCCCGGCGTGCAGATCCCCGTGGCATGGCACGAGGGCGGGACCGGCCTGGCCGAGGGGTCCTCCTTCGCCGCCCCGATCGTCGCCGGGGTGGCGGCGCTCATGCGCGCCGGTGACCCGGAGGCCTCCGCCCAGGACATCGCCGCGCGCCTGCTTCAGACCGCGCGGCCGGTGCCCGGACACGACGGTGAACTGCCCGATGCCGCTGTCGGCCACGGCCGGGTGGACCCGCCCGCGGCCTTCGCCTCGCGCGCCACCGGGTCGGCTGAGACGCTCGGGGACCTGGAGGCGTGGGTGGCGATGCACCGGCAGGCCGAGCCGCTGCGCACCGAGCCGATCGAGACTCCCGACGAGGCCGGGACGGATGCCGTAGTGCAGCGGCTGGAGCCCGGCCGGGCGGAGGCAGCGCAACGGCATGCCCCGCTGCCGGTGGCGGGCATCGCCGTCACCTCCGGGTTGCTACTGGCGGCAGTGTTCACCCTGGTGATAGCGCTTGCCGCGCGGCTCAAGCCGCAGCGCGCCCCCAAATCGTGAAAACTTTCACAATCGCCTACGATGGGCACATGGCACTCATCAGGAACTCCACACTGCGTCCTCGTATTCTCATCGTCGGCGGCGGCTACCTCGGCCTGACCACTGCCCGGCTGCTGCTCAAGCAGCTCGGCCGTGGCGAGGCGACCGTGACCGTGGTCGACCCGAACCCCTACATGACCTACCAGCCGTTCCTGCCGGAGGTCGCGGCCGGCTCGATCGAGCCCCGGCACGCCGTCGTGCCGCTGCGCCGCAACCTGCCCGGCGCGGAGGTCATCACCGGCAAGGTCACCTCCATCAAGCACGCCGACCGCTCCGCGGTCATCGAGCCGGAGACCGGCGAGGCCTTCGAGCTCGACTACGACCACATCGTCCTGGCCGCCGGCTCCGTCGCCCGCACCCTGCCCATCCCGGGCCTGGAGGAGGAGGCCATCGGCCTCAAGCGGATCGAAGAGGCCGTCGCGCTGCGTGACCACGTGCTCAGCCGCGTGGCCGAGGCATCCCTGGTGGAAGACGACGAGGAGCGCCGCCGGCTGCTCACCATCGTGTTCGTCGGCGGCGGCTTCGCCGGCATCGAGGGCCTGGCCGAGCTGGAGGACATGGTCCGCGACGCCATCGCCCAGTACGACACCCTTACCCAGTCCGACGTCCGCTTCGTGCTGGTGGAGGGCATGGCCCGGGTCATGCCCGAGGTCGGCGAGGCCCAGGCCCGCTGGGTCGTCGAGGACCTTCGCCGCCGCGGCGTGGACGTGTACCTGGAGACCTTCCTGCAGGACTGCACCGACAAGCACGTCAAGCTCTCCAACGGCGAGGAGTTCGACGCCGACACCATCGTGTGGACCGCCGGCGTGAAGGCCAACCCGGTGCTGATCGACTCCGATCTGCCGATCGACGAGCGCGGTCGCCTCACCGTCCGCGCCGATCTTCAGGTGGAGGACGAGAACGGCGTCGTCGAGGGTGCCTGGGGCGCCGGCGACAATGCCGCCGTGCCGGATCTGACCGGCGGCGGCGTCGGCGGGTTCTGCGTGCCGAACGCGCAGCACGCGGTGCGCCAGGCTCCCGTGCTGGCGGCGAACGTGCTCAAGGCGCTGCGCGGCGGCACCGACTTCCAGCAGTACTTCCACAAGACCATCGGCTCCGTCGCCGGCCTGGGCCTGTACCAGGGCGTCTCGCAGATCGGTGACTTCGAAGCGCGCGGCGTGCTCGCCTGGCTGATGCACCGCGGCTACCACGGTGCGGCGATCCCGACGCTGGACCGCAAGAAGCGCGTGTTCGCCAACTGGATCATCAGCGCGATCCTCGGCCGGGACCTCACCCCGCTGAAGGACCTGGACGTGCCGCGGAAGAACTTCGTGGAGGCCGCGCAGTCCAAGCCGGCCCCCAAGAAGGAGAAGGCTTCCTGAAGCCTCGTTTCGCTTGAGCGCCCGGTCCTGATCAGCGCTGCCGGTGCTGGCCTTGCCGGCGCCAGCCGACGCTGACCGGGACACGCCGACGGCCCGCCGCCCCTGACGGGGCTGCGGGCCGTTGTGCTGAGTGCTCGGGCCAGCGCGTCGTGTTGCGACCGGTGCCCCGTCCGAGGCGTTCGCGCTTAAATCGTCGCTGCGCCCGTACGTCGTCGCTCCCCACATATGGAGAGTGACTGTGATGTCTCAGGACCTCGGTGACACGTATGGAGAGTGACGATCTATACGAGCACAGCGACGACATAACGGCGGATCGACGATGTAGCGGCACCGTCATACCGAGCCGGTCAGTAGACTGTCAGCACGCCCTCGTAGCCCAATCGGCAGAGGCAGCGGACTTAAAATCCGCTCAGTGTGGGTTCGAGTCCCACCGGGGGCACCACCGGCCTTGAGGCCCAGGGTGGCAGAGCGGTGAGCGACGGCCCTGTTCAGTCGCGCAGCGGCGAGGCTATGACGTCGTACTGGAAGCTGCTCATCTCTCCGCTCAGCAACGGCACCGCCTCGGCGATGGCTCCACGCACACTGGGCAGTTGCAGCGATTCACGGTGAGCCTCGGCCGAGGTGCCGGTCATCGGTCCTCGCTTCACGTTCCCTCGGACTCGGCGACGATCTGCCAGGCGTGGCCGTCGGGGTCCGCGGCTACGGCGGTGAAGCCCCAGTCCTGCTGTTCGGGTTCTGCCAGCACCCGTCCGCCATGGGCGCGCATCCGGTCGACGACGGCGGTCACCTCCTCGGGCGATGCCACGCTCAGCCCCAAGAGGACCTCACTGATCCCTGGCGTCGCGACCTCCCGGCCACCGATGACCCAGCTGAAGCCGCCGCTGGGGATCAGCGCCAGCGCGGTGCGTTCGTCCAGCCGGAACTGCAGCGGCTCCGGAACGCCGTCCTCGGCCGGTTCGCCGATCGGCTTGAGACCGAGGGTCTCCTGGTAGAAGGCGTAGGATCTTGCCCGGTCCTCGATGGGCAGCGCGATGCTGATCGAGCGCGTCATGATCCCCAGTCCTCCGGACGGGTGTCCTTGCCGTCGAGCCACAGGCGGTCCCCGGCGTCGCTGTGCGTGCTTCCGGTGCCCACATGCTTGGCGCTGACCGTCTCACCCTTAGTGATCACGTGGACGAGGGCCATCGCGTGGCCGCGCCCCAGCCCGTAATCCTCGGCGAGCCACTGGATGATCGGCGCCGCCTTCGTGCCGGGCCCGAAACCTCGTTCAGCGGCGAGCTCAGTGAATCGTCGGGGCGTGATGCCCGTCTTGGTCTCGATGTTGTCGAGGTAGGCCTGGAAAGACACGATCTCTCCTGTCTGGAAAGCGCCGCCGCAGCTAGTCGGCTCGGTAGGCGAGGTGGGTGGCGTGGTCGGTGACGACGACGTCGGTCTGGGTGAGCAGGATCCGCTCGTCGACCAGGTCGAAGAGGCGGGTACCGGCAGCCATGAGGACGGGGGAGGGGTGGATACGGAAGTCGCCCGGTACGCGACGCGGCGTGCTCGAGGACTGCTCGTCCCGTGGAGAGTCCTTGGCGTTGAACGCCCACCGCTGGATCGCATCACCGCCCCGACCGAGCTCGCTGTCGGGGCCGGTCACATAGCCGTCCAGGGACATCGTGATGTCCGCGGTTACGGTGCTCACGATTCCGCCCGGACGACGTCGTAGACCATCTTCTGCACGCCGTTGCTATAGGCCTCGTGCTCGGCGAGGCGCAGGCGGGTGGCATCCTTGTCGGCCGTGCTGAAGAGCCGCTTCCCCGCGCCGAGAAGCAGAGGGAAGACCAGCAGGTGGTAGCGGTCGACCAGGCCGGCATCGGCCAGGGCATGCCCGAGGGTGGCGCTGCCGTGGACGAGGATGGGATCACCCTCGGTCTCCTTCAGCCGGGCGACCTCTTCCAGGGAGCGGAGGATCGAGGTTGTGCCCCAATTGCTCACAAGCTCATTCTCGGTCAGGGTCGTGGAGACCACATACTTCGGCAGGGTGTTGTAGCGGGCGAAGTCCTCGGTCATCGCGGGCCAGATCGGTGCGAAAGCTTGATAGCTGCGACGGCCGAGGAGCAGCGCTCCGGCCTCTGCCTGCTCATAGTCCTTCAGTTCGTAAGCAGCGTCGTCCGAGGGGATCTGGTTGAAGCTCCACCCGGCGTTGCGGTACCCCTCTTCGCCTCCCGGAGCCTCCATGACGCCGTCGAGCGAGGTGAATGCGGTGATGATCAGCGTTCCCATAGGCCCTTCCTGACCGGTGAACTGGCGCCGCTAAATGCGCAACCATATGGTTGTACATTAGGGGTCGATCGGGAAGTGGTCAACAGTACGGGGATGAGTTCCCGGGGACTTGCCGTGACCGAGGCATCGCACGACCGCCCATGCGTGCCCTCAGGCCGGGTATGCATGGAGAGGAGGGGACAATGACGACGAGGTACGGCCGCCGTGCCCTTCCTCCGGGGCTCGCCGCCACTATCTGCCCGGGGTGGCCATCCTCATTCTTCAGCTGCGCCCGGGCACAGGACGGGCACGCACGGGGCGCAGAACGGGCACAGGACGGGCACGCACGGGGCGCAGAAGTCGACGCTGGCGGGCCCGTGACCGACTCTTCCGGAGGGTGCGCCGCGGGCGATCCAGGGTGTGAACCCGTTCAGTCGTCGATCTTGATGATGCTGCCGTCGGTCACGTCCACGTAGACCTCGAGATCGTCGAAGTTGACGTCCCAGGCGTGCCGGCCGTCTTCCCTGGTCAGATCCACGTCGTCCAGCGGGCCGCTCGCACCGGACTCGTTGATCGCGATGATCACGGCCTCGCTCAGCGAGATCTGCGCGGCTTCCAGGCCTTCGCGGTCATCGGAGTCCAGCCCGCCTTCGCGCTCGGTGCCCAGGACCTCCTGGCCCGTCGAGTCCACCCGGACCTCGATCTCATCGTCGCCGACCGCGACGTGGACCTCCCAAGCGCCGTCGTCGGAGTCGATCTCGAAGGCCGTGCCCCCGGTCTCCTCCTCAGCGGCGGCGACGGCCGCCAGCGGCCCGGCGTACTGGCTGGGAACCTCGGCGTCGGTGCCGCCTCCTGGGGCCTCGGTACCGTCCGGATTCCCGCTGCCCTCGGCGCCGTCCGCTTCCGCAGCGCCGTCGTCGCCGCCGACGGGAGGTGGGACGGTGACGGGCTCGGTGCCGGGGTCGCCGGTGTCCACACCGGTGCAACCGGACAGGACCAGCCCTCCGGCCAGAAGCGTCGAGCCGAACAGGACAGAAGCACGTGTCATCGTCATGTTTCCATGCTCGCAGTTCCGTACCCGGAGGGTCCAGCCAGAGGCGATGAGGGTTTTCTCATCGTCCGACTCGGCTACGCGTCGTGGATGGATGGATGCGTGGGTGAGGCGAGTGCTGTTCTGGATTCACGACATCGCTGACGCTCTCCCGCCTCGGCGCGCGGCGGGTGCCTCGTGAACCGGCTGAGAAGCGCTCGCGTTTTACCTTGACGTGCGTTTGAGTCCGTCGCCGCAGCGCAGGCCGTGGTGCCCCTCAGCGCAGCCGTGGTCCTGCGACCCCGATGCAGTCCAGCCGCGGCTCAGCTCAGCCCGTGCTGCCGCCCAGCGCAACTCAGCCCGTGCTGCCGCCCGCCACGATGCCGCCTAGAACGAGTCCGGCGGTAGCCGCGAGAACGGCGGCGAGGAGCATCCCGGTCGCATGGCTGCACGCCGCGGCGTAGCGTCGCTGCTGGGCCAGCTCGATCACTTGCAGGCTCGCGGCGCTGAACGTGGTGTACCCGCCCAGCAGGCCGGTGCCCAGGACCACGCTCCAGAACGGGTCGCCGATACCGCCGGCCAGCAGGCCCAACAGGAAGGAACCGGCGATGTTGACGAGCCAGGTGCCCCAGGGGAACCGGGAACGGAGCCGTGCCGGCACCAGGCTCTCGCTCAGATAGCGCAGTGCCGAGCCGAGTGCTCCGGCGCCGATGATCGCCAGGATCGTCATCGCTGCCCGCCCTCTGGATCGCGTGCGCGGGACACGGGGTCCCGGCCGTCCTCTGGCTCCCGGTGGCGTTCGCTCCGGTCTGCCCGGCGAGTGGAAAACGCCCGCCGGATTATCACCGCCAGCGCCACGCCGAGGCCGCAGGCCGCCACCCCGGCGACGACGGAACCGCCGGCGTAGAGCGCAGCATGAGCGGCGGCGGTCCCGGAACCGCTCAGCAGCCCCGTGGAGGTGTCGAGCGCCAGAGCGCTGTACGTGGTGTATCCGCCCAGGACGCCCGTGCCGAGGAGCAGCCACAGCCGGTGGCGGCCCGGGTCGTCTGAGCGCATCCCGGCCAGCAGGGACGCCAGCAGCCCGATCAGGAAAGCACCGCTCAGGTTCGCCGTCAGCACACCGGAGGGAAGCCAGGGCGCCACCGCGGGGGAGGGGAGCGCCGTGTCCAGCAGAGTGCGTGCCCCGGTGCCGAACGCGCCGCCGACGGCGACCAGGGCTGCCATGCCGAGGGTTCCCCCGACACCGGTCTTCCCCAGGGAGCCGCCCCCTCCCGTAGGGGCAGCGGCATCCCGGGCCCCGGCGGGAGTACCGGCAGGAACCTTGCCGGGCCCGGGGTCAGCGGAGTCATCGGCGGCAGGTCCGCCGTGCGGGCCGTCAGGGTCGTAGCTGGAGGTCCTGGCGGGTGGCATGGACGCAGCTCCGGCCGGTGTGCCGGCGGGGTCGCCGAGGGAGCCATCGGCCGGCCCTGCGGCGGCAGGGGCGTTGGCAGAGGAGTCGTCGGCCGCCGGCATATCGGTGGCGCGGCGGCGCGGGCGGAGTGGTTCAGGCACGGGAGCAGCTTACGACCACCGCCGCGTCCTGTGCCCCGGCCCCGGGCGATCCGGGCGCGCGTCCGGACGCGGAACCGCAGGAACGGGGCGCCCGGCGGTTCCCCTCCGCGGGCAGTCAGTCCTGGGAGGGGTCCGGCTCGCCCATCTCCGCGCCGTCGAGCTCCCCGGTGTCGGTGCCCTTCATGAACCGGTGCCCTGACAGGACCGCGGCGCGGGCGATGGCCATACCGCCGACGGCGGAGGTCACCAGCTGCAGGAAGATCGCGATGACGGCCTTCACGGTGGAGGACAGGTCCGGGTCCATGAACAGGCAGCCGGCGACGATGAACGCCACGCCCAGACCCGCGGCGGTCGCCACAGACGAGGTGCGGGTGTACGGATCCTTGAGCCGGTGCAGGCCGATCCCGGCGGCAACGAAGATGGCCGCGCCAAGGATCACCAGGATCTGGCCGATGATGGCGAGCACGGTCATCGGCGCCCCCTCGTCAGGGCCCGGGCCAGGGATACGGCCGCGAGGAAGGCCACCAGCGTCGCCACCAGGATCAGGTCGAACGTGCCCTGGCTGGCGTGCTTGGTGCCGTACAGGGCCAGCAGCCCGATGACGGAGAACGTCAGCAGGTCCGCCGCGACCGTGCGGTCGGCAGCGGTCGGGCCGAGCACGATCCGGAGGACCGAGATGAGCAGGGCGACGAAGCAGCCGGCGATGGCGATGTCGAGGGCGATCACTTAGGCGCCTCCCAGAGTCAGTGCGCGGAGCATCCGCCGCTCCATATCGTTCAGATCGGTCAGGGCGGAAGCATCGTCCGTGTGGTACATGCTGTGGATCAGCAGCGTGCGCCTGCCATCGGTCTCGGTGGTCACGCCCAGCGTGAGCGTGCCGGGGGTGAGCGTGATCAGGCAGGCGATGACCGTGGTGTGGAAGTCCGTCCGGGACTCCAGCGGCATCCGCACCACGCGGGGCTCGTGCCGCAACCCCGGGGTGAGGATATCGGCGAGCACCACCCCGGCTGAGACGATGATCTGCCAGCCGAACCAGAAGGCGAAGATCACCACGCGGAAGGGAAGGGTGAGCAGGCGCATCAGCGCATCACCGCCTCGACGTAGGAGCTGGTGTCCAGCAGGCCGGCGGCTGCGGTGGAGGACAGCCCCAGGAGGAACTCGGCCCCCAGGCCCAGGCACAGCGTCACGAGCGCCAGCAGCAGACCGGGCAGGACCAGGGAGGTGCGCACCCCGGTCTTGGCTGCGGTGATGACCCGCTGCGTTCCCGGCCCCGCGGAGGCTGCCAGCTCCTCGATCTCCTCGCTCTCCTTGCGCGGCGCGGCGAACACGGCGTTCCAGATCTTGAGCATGGACAGCAGCGTGATGAGGCTGACGGCCAGGGCCACCGCCACCACTGTCATGTGGCCGGCCTCCACGGTGGCCAGCACCAGGGTGAGCTTGGCGATGAACCCGGAGAACGGCGGCAGCCCCGCCAGGGAGAGCGCCGCGATGAAGAAGCTCGCCGCGATCACCGGTTCCTTGCGCACCAGCCCGCGCAGGCGGTCCAGGTTCCCTGTGCCGTAGTGCTCCTCGACCGCCCCGGTGGACAGGAACAGGGACGCCTTCACGATCATGTGGTGCAGCAGGTAGAAGATGCCGGCCGTCAGGCCCGCCTCGGTGAACAGCGCCACGCCCAGCAGGATGTACCCGATCTGGCTGATCATGTGGAAGGCCAGGATGGAGCGCGTGGTCTGCTCGCCGACGGCGCCCAGCACGCCGATGGCCATCGTCAGGGAGAACACCACCAGGCCGATCCACAGGTAGCGCTCGTCGCCGTCGAAGACCACTGCGTAGACCCGGTAGATGGCGTAGATCGCCACCTTGGTGTGCAGACCGGAGAACAGGGCCGTCACGGCGGGGGAGGTGGACGGGTAGGCCCGGGCGAGCCAGCCGTGGGTGGGCACGCAGGCGGCCTTCATCGCCAGGGCGAAGAGGCACACCGCGGTGGCCGCCGCCACCAGCGGGGATTCCTGCGCCGCGCCGGCCAGCTCGGCGAGGTTCACCGTCCCGGCGGTTCCGTAGATGAGGGCGACGCCGGCCAGGAACACGGTCGACACGAACAGGTTGAAGGTCACGTACAGCCGGGAGCCGCTGACCGAGCGCAGCGTTCCCTCGCCGCGCCGGGCCAGGACCAGCAGGCCGTAGGACGGCAGCAGCATGACCTCGATGAACACGAACAGGTTGAAGAAGTCCGCGGTCAGCAGCGCACCGTTCACCCCGGCGGTGAGCGCCAGCACGAGCGGCGCGAAGAGTTTGATCTTCCCTGTGCCGGCGGCGATCGCGAACCAGGAGCACACCAGGGTCAGCAGGGCGGTGACCGCCAGCATGAGCGCGGAGAAGGCATCGGCGACGAAGGGGATCGCGATGCCGCCGGACCAGCCGCCGACGCCGTGACCGAGGACCTCGCCGTCACGGGTGCGGGCGACCAGGAGGATCGCGGCGAGCTGGTTGGCGGCCAGGACCGTCATCAGCACGGCCAGCGGCCAGCGGCGTCCCTCCTGCCCGAAGGCGGTGACGCCGGCCATGATCAGGGGCACGGCGACGAACATCGGGATGAGCATCTCGATCATCGGCGAGCCTCCTCGTCATCGGTGTCCTGCTCGGTGCCAGCTGCACCCGCCGCGGCGTCGCCGTCGGTGTCCGGTCTGCCGGTCACGGCCAGCACGATCAGGTAGATGGTGATGGCGAAGGCGATCACGATCGCGGTCAGCACGAACGCCTGGGGCAGCGCGTCGGCGGTCACCGCGGGGTCGGGCCCGGAGCCGAGCGGCTCACCGCGCCGGTCGATCCCTCCGGCGCTGAAGAGCAGCAGGTTCACCGCGTGGCTCAGGAGCACGAAGCCGAGCACGACCCGGAAGAAGTCCTTCTGCAGGACGAGGTACACCGCTCCGGCCACGAGCACGGCGATGGTCAGGGCGAGGATCATGAGCGTGCCTCCTCTGTGCTGTGCCCGTCGTCATGTCCCCGCCCAGCTGCGGCAGGGGCCACGGGGGCGGCGACCGTCACCGGAGTCTCCTCCGGTGCGGGGAGGCCCTCGGCGGTCTCCTGGGCTCCCTGCCGGGTGCCCAGCAGGTTGAGCGCGGCCAGGATGACGCCGAACACGGCCAGGTACACGCCCAGATCGAAGATGAGCGCGGTGGTGATGTGCACCCCCAGCACGTCGAAGTGCAGCGGCCGCAGGAACGAGTCGTCCAGCAGCCCCAGCAGGCCGCAGCCGACCGCGACGATGATGCCGGCGCCGGCGATGGCCCGATAGGGCCGGTTCAGGCGCCGGTTCTCGTCCGAGGAGGCCGAGAGGTACGCCAGGGCGAGGGCGGAGGCACCGATGAGAGCGGCGATGAAGCCGCCGCCGGGGTCGTTGTGACCGCGCAACAGGGCATAGGCCGAGCCGATCAGCATGAGCGGCACCAGGAAGCGGTCCAGGACGCGCAGGAACACGGCGTTGCTGGCCGGATCTGCCAGCGGGGTCCGCAGCAGCGACGGGGCCGGGCCGGAGACCGGGCGGCGGGCCACCAGCAGCGAGTTGATCGCCAGCGCGGCGATCGCCAGCACCACCAGCTCGCCGAGCGTGTCCAGTGCGCGGAAGTCCACCAGGATGGTGTTGACCACATTGGTGCCGCCGGTGTCGTTCTCGGCCTCCCGCAGGAAGTACTCGCCGACCGGCGAGAGCCCGCGGTGGCCGGTGAACGCCAGAGTGGCGAAGAACGCGGTCACGCCGGCGACCGCGGCGGCAATACCGGCGCCGACGCGGCGGGCCCGAGGAGTGGGAGTGAATTCCCGGCCCAGGCGGCGCAGGACCAGCACCATGATGACGACCGTGAGGATCTCCACCAGCAGCTGGGTGAGGGCGACGTCGGAGGCGCCGAGGACGAAGAACCAGATGGCGACGGCGAACCCGGCCACGCCGACCGAGATGATCGCCGCCAGCCGCGCTCGGGCCACGATCACGGCGATCACGCCGGCGGCGACCATGATGAACAGCGGAACATCCGGAGCCTCGACGTTCGCGGTGCCCCAGCCCGGCCAGAGCAGCGGAAGGCCGGCGCCGGCGATGGCGATCAGCACGGCCGGTACCGCCAGATGGGCGGCGGGGGAGTCGGTGCGGGTGAGATCGCCCACCCGGCGCCCGCCCCGGATGATGCCGTCCTGGGAGGCCTGGACCAGCGTCGTGCCGTCTGAGGGGAAGAGCGACCGGCCGACGAGTAGCCGGTCCACCGCAGTGCGGCGGACGGTGATCAGCAAGCCGCCGGCCACGGCCGCGGCGGACAGCGCCAGCGGCGCGTTGAAGCCGTGCCAGAGGGACAGGCCGTAGATCTCGCCCGCCCCGACGCCGGCGGACACCGCGGCTGCAGGGGCGAGCAGATCGTCCAGCAGCCACACCGTCAGGCCGATCCCGGTGCCGGTGACCGCGGCGAGGCTGATCGCCAGGGACATCGCGCCGGTGCGGACTCCTTCGTTCGGCCGCATGGCCGGTCCCGGGAGGGTGGTGACGACCATCCGGGCGCTGTAGGCGACCGTGAGCACGGCGCCGGCGCTGGCAATCAGCGCGACGGTCCAGCCCAGGGCGCTGCCGGCCGGCAGCAGCAGCATGGAGTCGAAGACGAGTTCCTTGCTGACGAAGCCGAGCGCCGGCGGGATGCCGGCCATGCTGGCGGCGGCCAGGACGATCATCACCGCGTCCCAGGGGCGCGAGCGCCACAGGCCGGAGAGTTCGCGGATGTCACGGGTGCCCAGGCGCTTCTCCAGGAAGCCGACGTGCATGAAGCCGGCGGACTTGAACAGCGCGTGGGCCACCACGTGCACGCTCGCGGCGAGCATCGCGTCGGGGGTGCCGACGCCGATGACGGCCATCAGCAGGCCCAGCTGGCTGACGGTGGAGTACGCCAGGAGTTCCTTCAGATCGGTCCGCTGCAGCGCGAAGAGCGCCCCCATGACGGCGGTGATGAGGCCGAAGCCGATCAGCATGACCGGCCACACCGGTGAGTGGGAGGCAGCGGGGGCGAAGAGCATCAGCAGGAAGATGCCGGCCTTGACCATCGCCGCGGCGTGCAGGTAGGCGCTCACCGGGGCCGGGGCGACCATCGCGTCCGGGAGCCAGGAGTGGAACGGGAACTGCGCGGACTTCGTCATGGCGGCCACTGCCACCAGGATCGCCGCCGCCGCCGCGAAGCCCGGATCCTGTGCCCAGGCCTCGTGGTTCAGGGCTGCGGTCAGCTCGGTGGTGCCGGTGCGGTTCGACACCAGGGCGACCGCGCCGAGCAGGCAGAGCCCGCCACCGGCGGTCAGCAGTAGGGTCCGGGTGGCCGGGGGGCCGGCTTTGCGGTTCGAGCGCAGGATGAGCAGGTACGAGCACAGCGTCGTGAACTCCCACGCCACGAACAGCACGATCAGGTCGTCGGCGAGGACCAGCAGCAGCATCGAGGCGGCGAACGCGGTCATCAGGGTGTAGAACCCGACTGCGCCCTTGGAGGAGGTGTACGCGGAGGAGTACACCATCACCAGGGCGCCGATGATCAGCACCAGCAGCGCGAAGAGGAAGGAGAGGCCGTCCAGGCGCAGCCGCAGGGCCACATCGATGGTGGGAATCCACGAGACGGTCTCGGTGACGGCTCCGGAACCGGGTGCGCGCGCGGCGACCGCGGCGGCCAGGGCACCCATGCCGGCGGCGATGGGCCATCCGGCGCGGCGTCCCAGGACTCGTGCCATGACGGCAGCGAACAGCACCAGCCCGCCCGCGAGGGCGAGGATCAGGCTCAGCGGCACGGCCGTGCTTTCACATCGACACCTTCACGTCGCGGACGCAGGGGAAACCTTCGTAGTGCCACAGGTGAGAACCTCACGGGTCGACGACAAGTACCGCCGACCAGACTTCCCGGCACACCACGTTCAGGATCGGACGATCCTGCCGAACTCGTTCCCACAGTTCTAGCCGATGGCGCTGATCACAGTCAATGCGACATGCCCGCGGGACAGGCATGCGCGTGCATGTGCTAGACCGGCGTCGTCCCTCGTCAGGCCTGGGGCGGACGCATGCGCCAGGGGCCGCGAGGCGGTGCCGGAGCGGCGTCGGTAACAGGCTCCGGCCTGGCGCGGGTCTGCGATGCGGCCGCGGTCATCGGGCGGCGCAGGCGGGCGCGACGTCCCTATCCGCTCAAGGCCTCCAGCCGCTCGAGACCTGCGGCGGTCAGCGCCGGTACGGCGGCCTCGCCAGCGGAATCGGCGCCGGGTTCCGGGCGATCCACCGCGCCACCAGGTCGGACAGCCGTTCGGCCGGCGCCGGCCTGCCGGTGCGGAGCGCCTCGGCGATCCGGCGCGCCTCGGTGAACTCTTCGGCCGGCAGGGTCGTGCCCAGTGCCAGATAGGCCGGCAACTCCCGCAGCATCGCGCGGCAGTCGTGGTCATGGTCGGCCCTGCCGTGGCGGGCGAGCCCGTCATGGATGTTCCCGGCGATGCGCAGAGCCTCGCCCTGCACCGTTTCGGCCGGCCCGCTGGGCGGGACCAGCCGGTTCCACAGGTTCCGGTGCCTGGCCGGGACGCCCGTGGTCCCTGTGCTCACGGCGGCTCCGGCCGGGAGCGTCCTGTCCGGTTGCTGTGCCATGGTGCTCCTCCTCGGCGTGCGGGCCGGCCGGCGGGTGCGCCCCTTCCGGCGGGCAGGCCCTCGGGGTATGACGGGCCCGTCATCACGGATCATGGACGGTACGCGTGAACACGTGATGAACGTGTGCGGTCCGGTAGCCTCCCGCGGGAACGCGGACAGCTGGCCGTTTCGTACAAGACGGGAATACGGGTCCCTGACAGGGCGATGTCCATGAGTATCGATGTGCCCCGCGCACGGACCTTCATGACGACGCACGCGAGAGTTCTCGACCGCCACCGGTTCGAGGCGGTGACCACCGGCAGCGCGCACGCCCGCCGCGCGATCATCGACGCGCTTGGCGCCTACCGCAATCCCTACGGCGGCTACGGCTGAGGCATCGAACCCGACCTCCGCGATCCAGGGAGCCAGCCGGCGGGAGCCCTGCACGCGGTCGAGGCGATGGCGGAGGCCGGCCCCGAGGCGGCTCCCCTCGCGGTCCTGCAGGGGAACGGTCGCTGGGCCGCCGGTCGCCTCCGCCGTCCGCGGCGCCGGGGTCTCACCGCGCTCGTCGCTGATGCCCTCCGGCAGGTACCGGTTCGTGCGCGGTCGCGTTGATCTCCGCCCACACCGCGTCGAGCGACAGCCCGAGGACGCCGGCGATGGCGGCGACGGTGGGAAAGGCTGGCGTGGCGACCCGGCCGGACTCGATCTTCCGCAGAGTCTCCGGTGAGACGCGTGCCGCGAGCGCGACGTCCAGCATCGGGCGATCCCCGCGAGCCCGCCGGAGCAGCGCACCGAGCCGCCGGCCGCGCTCGACCTCGGCGGCGGTGAGTGGCAACCTGACCATGAGCCGATTCTAATACCGGGATAGTATGGCCGGTATAGATATTGGTCTCCCGAGAAGGACCCGCCGCATGATCGAGATCCTGACCCCGGCCGAACTCCGCAGGGCACGGGGTGCCGGCGCGCTCGTCGCGCATATCCTCCGGACCCTGCGGCAGCGCGTAGCTCCCGGCACCAACCTGCTTCAGATCGACCGCTGGACGGCGGAGATGATCGCGGAAGGCGGTGGGCGATCCTGTTACGTCGACTACGCCCCGGCCTTCGGGCGCGGTCCTTTCGGCCACTACATCTGCACGTCCGTCAACGACGCGGTGCTGCACGGCAAACCCCGCGACTACGAACTCGCCGACGGCGATCTGCTGACCCTGGACCTGGCCGTCCTGAAAGACGGCATCGCCGCCGACTCGGCCATCAGCTTCCTCGTCGGCGAGGCGGAGCCTCCAGGCGGCGCCGAGCTGATCGACACGACCGAGCGGGCGCTGCGGGCGGGCATCGCCGCTGCCGGCCCCGGCGTGCGCCTGGGCGACGTCTCCCACGCGATCGGCGCGGTCCTCACCGGGGCCGGCTACCCGGTGAATACCGAGTTCGGCGGTCACGGCATCGGGTCGACGATGCACCAGGACCCGCATGTGCCCAACACCGGCCGGGCCGGCCGCGGGTACACACTGCGCCCGGGGCTGCTGCTGGCGCTGGAACCGTGGGTGATGGCGGACACCGCTACCCTGGTCACCGACCCCGACGGGTGGACCCTGCGCAGCGCGACCGGCTGCCTGACCGCCCACAGCGAGCACACCATCGCGATCACCGAGGACGGCGCCGAGATCCTCACCCTGCCTTAGGGGCGCGGCTCTGGTGAGGAGGGCTCAGGCGCCGGGCATGCAGCTATGCGATGCCCGACCTGCCGGCCTTAGGCGCGCGGCCGTAGCGGACACCGCCCACAACTGGCGTCGGGCTTACCAGCACAGGCAGAACGGATGCCCCGCGGGATCGGCGTAGACGTGGAACCTCTCGTCCTCGGAGCCACGCTTGAGCAGCGTGGCGCCGGCGGCGAGAACCTCCTCGTGGGCGGCGCCGATGTCGTCGACGTGGAGATCGAGGTGGATCTGCTGGGGCGGTGTGCCCTCCGGCCACTGCGGCGGCACGTGGTCGGGGGCGAGCTGGACCGCCAGGACGTACTCGTCGCCGGCGTGGACGCGGTGCCAGTCGTCGTCGGCGGCGTCCACCGTGCCGCCGAGTACGGAGGCCCAGAAGCGGCTCTCCGCATCGATGTCCGCCGCGTCGAGGACGATGATGCGCTGGGTGATGTTCATATGCGAATCCTTTCATCCCGTGCCCGGCAGGGGAACCCCGCACATGTGCCTTCTCGGATCGCATCGGCCCTCTCACGCCACCCGCCGCATTCCCAGGGCTCCCTGGCGCATACGCTGAGCCCATGAACGACGACGGCCCAGGTGCGCCTGCGCACGCGGCTCCGGTGGATGATCGAGGAGCACGCCCGTCACAACGGCCACGCCGATGTGATGCGCGAGGCGCTCGACAGCCTCAACGGGGAGCAGGGCGCCGGTGAAGGAAGGTCCGGCATGACTCCCGCGGCGCTGGGGATGGTTCTCACGGCCGCGGTCCTGCACGCGGCATGGAACCTCGCCGCCAAACGGGTCCGCGGCGACGCCGCCGTCTTCGTCTGGATGTACTTCACGGGTTCGGCCCTGTTGTGCGTGCCGCTGGCGTGCTGGCTGATGCTCGCCCAGGGCCACGTCCCGGGCTGGGAGACGGTCCTCGCGCCAGCGGTCACAGCGGTCTTCCACATCGCCTATTCGGTGCTGCTGCAGCTGGGCTACCGGCACGCGGACCTGGGCATC
The DNA here is from genome assembly GCF_014639315.1 of Sediminivirga luteola. GTDB lineage: Bacteria > Actinomycetota > Actinomycetes > Actinomycetales > Brevibacteriaceae > Sediminivirga > Sediminivirga luteola. The sequence continues at coordinate 105,288 of NZ_BMFY01000009.1, read as the reverse complement.
GTCTACCCGGTGGCCCGCGGGGTCGGGCCGGTGCTCTCCGTGCTCGTCGCGGTCCTGCTGCTGGGGGAGCGGCCCCCGGCCCTCGCGCTGCTGGGCGGTCTGCTCGCCGTCGGCGGGATCCTCGTGGTCACCGGCCGCGGGCTGCTGCACCCCTCGCCGGGCCTGGGCGCGGGGTTGCTGTACGGCACCCTCGCAGGTACCGGGATCGCCGCGTATACGCTGTGGGACGACTTCTCCGTCACCGCGCTGGGCGTGCCGCCGCTGATCTACTTCGCCGCGGCATGCACGGCGCAGTCGTTGCTCATGCTTCCCTGGGTGATCAGGCGCCGGGCGGCGGTGCATCCCACCTGGCGCGCGGATCGCCGCCCCGTCCTCATCGTCTCTGTGCTTTCGCCCGGTGCGTACGTGCTGGTGCTCTATGCACTTCAGCATGCCTCGGTCGCGCTGGTGGCGCCGCTGCGGGAATCCTCGATCGTGATCGGCGCCCTGCTGGCGTGGTGGCTGTTCAAGGAGAAGGAGCCGGCGCCGAGGATCCTCGGCGCCGCCGTGGTGGCCTGCGGCATCGTGCTCGTCGCGCTCGGCTGAGCCGCGGGCCAGCCGTGTCCTTGCGAGGGACCCCGCTGGCTCGAAGCGGCCCGCCTCCAGGGCATGCTTGAGACATGATCCCCGATACGACGCCCCCGGCGGGCATGTTCCGGAACGGAGCCCGATGACCTCCACCGCGCAGCCGGCCGGCACCACCCGGCCGATGACCGCCGGCCTCATCCTGATCCTCGGCGCGCTCGTCGCCCTGGGCCCGCTCACCATCGATATGTACCTGCCCGCTTTCCCCGCCATCGCCGAGGACCTCTCGGCCAGCGGGACGCTGGTGCAGCTGACGCTGACCGGGACGCTGCTGGGCCTCGCCGCCGGGCAACTCCTGATCGGTCCCCTCTCCGATGCGGCCGGGCGCCGGCTTCCGCTCATCCTCGGCATCGCCTTGCACGTGGTGGCGTCCGGTCTTGCCGTGCTCGCCTGGGACATCACCGTGCTCGGCGTGCTGCGCGTTCTGCAGGGCGTCGGCGCCGCCGCGGCGACGGTCGTGGCCATGGCTGTGGTGCGCGATGTCTCCGCCGGCAGCGCCGCCGCCGTCGTGATATCCCGGCTGATGCTGGTGATGGGCGCGGCCCCGGTGCTGGCGCCCTCCCTGGGCGGCGTGGTGCTGCTGGCCGGCTCGTGGCGGTGGATCTTCGCGGTGCTGGCGGTCGCCGGGGCGATGCTGATCCTGCTCGCTGTCATCGCGCTGCCGGAGACGCTGCCCCCGCAGCGGCGGCGCTCCGGGCCGGGACAAGCGCTCCGGGGCTACCGGGCGGTGCTCGGCGATGGCCGCTTCATCCTGCTGATCGTGGTGGTGGGACTCGCGTTCGGCTGCCTCTTCGGATACATCGCCGGTTCCTCGTTCGTCTTCCAGCGCCAGTACGGCCTGGGCGAACTGCAGTACGCATTGGTCTTCGGCGCCGCCGGCCTCGTGCTGATCGGCGGAGCGCAGCTGAACCCGCCACTGCTGAGGCGGATCGCGCCGGAGAGGATCATCGCCGGCGCTCTGGGCCTCATCTGCGTCGCTGGGCTGGCGCTTGTGGCGGCGCAGGCCGCTGGCGCCGAGGGGATCGCCTGGTTCATGCTGCCGCTGTTCTGCATGCTCGCCGGTGTCTCGCTCACCGTCCCCAATGTCACGGCGCTGGCGCTGTCCCGTCACGGCGAGGCCGCCGGAACCGCCGCAGCCGTGCTCGGCGCGGCGCAGTTCGGCCTCGGTGCCGCGGTGACGCCGCTGGTCGGCGTGCTCGGCAACGACGGCCTGGCCACCGCGGCCGTGATGACCGGCTGCGGGGCGATGGCAGCCGTCGGGTTCGTGTTCTACCTGATGGCCGGGCGCCGGGCCCGGACCTGAGGTGCCCAGACAGCGCCCGCCTGATGCCGCGGGCACGGCATCAGGCGGGTGCAGTCGGCGGCTAGCTCAGCCGCTGCCACAGCATGACCCACTGCGCGGGAGCGAGATCGCGCGGAAGCGCCTGAGGGCCGATGCCCGCCGCGCGCAGCGCCGTGCGAACCAGTGCCGGCTCCCGGGGGCCGGCCCCGCGTGGCCGCGCGCCGGGGCGTGCGGGCTCACGTGTCCGGTCGTGCGGTGCGCCCGGTGGCCGGGATGTTCCGCCGGTGCCTGCGTGCTGCCGGTCTGAAACGCGTCCGAGGATCTGCGCCAGGCCGCGACCGCGGCCGGTGAACGCCGCGCGGACGAAAGCCTCGTACCCTCGCCGCTCGGATGCCGGAAGCAGGGGCGACTCGCGGCGGTGGATGCTTAAGACGCCGCCGTCGACGCTGGGCATCGGGCGGAAACCGCTCGCCGGCACCCTGCCGTGCAGGGCGAACTCGAACCACGGCGCGGCAAGGGCGCCCATCAGGGTGCCGCCGCCCACGCCGGCGCGCTTACGGGCGACTTCCCATTGCACCAGCAGCAGCGCATCGCGCCAGCCGTCGCCGTGCCGGCGGTCGTCGCCGCGGGGGCGATCGCCGCTTCTCTGGCTGCCTTGATCGCGACCGGTGGCGTGCGCGCTTCTAGGCGGGCCGCCGTGCTCTAGCAGCCGGCGCAGAATGGGTGTGGTCAGGTGGAAGGGAACGTTGCCGACGATGGTCTCGGCGTCCAGCCGGACGCGCAGGGCATCGCGCTGCAGGACCCGGACCTCCGGCAGCCGCCGGGCAAGCCGGGCCGCGCGGTGCTCGTCCAGCTCCACCGCGGTGAGAGGCCGGCCCAGACGGGACAGCGGCACCGTGAGCGCGCCGTCGCCGGCGCCAAGCTCCAGCAGCGGACCATCCGTCCGGCGGACGAGTTCCAGGATGAGGTCGATGGTGGGGCGGTGGTGCAGGAAGTTCTGGCCGAGTTCGTGCCGGCCGCCGTGCAGGGAACGGCTGGATCGTGATGACAAGGGAGGCACTCCGTGATCGCGGTACGGGAGTGCTCGGAGAGGAACGGCGGAAATGGACGGACCGGGGGAGTGGTGACAAGCTCGCCACCGGGCGCCTGCAGGAGGCAGGGTACGTCGGCCGGCTCCGAGTCACTCGTCTGACGAGAGGTCGGAGGTCTCGGCGCGGTCAGCGCGAAAGCGGATCCGAAAAGGATCGGCGGGTGCGTCGGCGCCGAGTCAGGCGCGACGGGGCCGCATCGCGTGCTGCTGGCCGAGCCCGGCCATGAGAATGATTCCTGCCATGACGCTCACTGTAGCAGGACCACCGCACCGCGAGTATCATGGAGCACGCAGACTTCTTGCGTTTGCATCTATTTCTGCATAGAGTTGTGGCAGCACACATCAACCGAGGAAAGAGGAACCATGACTGCACTCGCCGACCTCCGGGGCGACTACCAGATCGATCCGACCCACTCCCGCATCGGTTTCGTCACCCGCCACGCGGCGATCTCCAAGGTGCGGGGCCAGTTCAATGAGTTCTCCGGCGAGATCGTCGCAGCCGGGGAGAACCTCGCCGAGTCGTCGGTGAAGGTGAACGTCACGGTGGCCAGCATCGACACCAACAACGAGCAGCGTGACGGCCACCTGCGTACCAATGATTTCTTCGATCCGGAGACCTATCCGGAGATCACCTTCGTCTCCACCGCTGTGCAGGCCAAGGGGGACACCCTCGAGGTCACCGGTGATCTGACGATCAAGGGCGTCACCAAGTCCGTGACGATCCCCTTCGAGTACGGCGGCGAGGCCGTCGATCCCTTCGGCGCCACCCGTGCCGGCTTCGAGGGCTCCCTGGTGATCGACCGTCGCGACTACGGCATCACCTGGAATGCTCCGCTGGAGACCGGTGGCCTGCTGGTCGGCGAGAAGGTGACCCTGGAGGTCGAGATCTCCGTCGTCAAGCAGGGCTGAGGCGCAAGCCCGGCGCATCTGCACGACTGAACGAACGAGGCCCCTGTCGCTCACGGCGTGAGAGACAGGGGCCTCGTTCATCGCGCTGCCCAGCACGAGGGCCGGAAGCCCGCTGACGACGGCGAGGCCGCCGCGTCAGTGCCACCGGCGCCAGTGCCAAGCGCCAGCGACCCCGGATCCGTCAGTGCCGGCGTCGGCGGCGTGGCAGATTCAGCAGCAGCAGGGTGATCGCGACGATCAGCACGATGGCGGCTGCGGCGATGCCGGCGTCCACCCAGAAGGTCTGCGGGAAGAGCCGGATCAGCGCATCGTCCACATAGAACTGCCAGGTGCCCGCATCGAAGAAGACCTGGTGGAAACCGGTGAAGAACGCATCGAAGTCCAGCGCGCCCAGCACGCCGAGCGCGGCGAAGCCTAGCAGCGTCAGCAGGCTGCCCCAGAACAGCCCCGGACGGACGCCCACCGCGCTGGAGCGGGAGAGCAGCAGCATGAAGATCACCGCGACGACGCCCATCACGATCGCGATCAGGTAGAGCAGGCTGATCAGGAACTTCACGTCCTGCATATGCGCGATCTCCTCGGTGAGGAAGACCGGCTGGCCGCTGGGAAGGACCACATCGGCGAGGTACCGGCTGCCGTCGAAGTTGTGCAGGTAGCCCAGGACGTACGAGGCGTAGTGCTGGCGTTCCTCGGCGGACCAGCCGTACTCGTCGGCGGGGAAACCGGGGCGCCAGAAGTACTCGAACCGCAGGAACAGCGGCGAGGCGACGGCGCGCACCGCGACGGCAGCCAGCACGAACGGCACGGTCAGCGCGATCCAGATGGTACCGATGACGCCCAGCGCGCCCCAGCGGCTTTCCTGCCGGCCCCTGGGCACCTCGACGGCGCGCACCGGATCCTCCGGGTCCCTGGGCTCAGCGGCCGGAGCGGTGCCGTTGATGAGCGCCCACTCCTCCTCGCTGATCATCGAAGGACGGCCCGACGATGCGGCGGGAGCCGGCCCGGAGGCAGGGGAGGCCCCGGAGCCGGCGGCGGGAGCGCTCGGCAGGTCCGCCGGGTCCATCGCCTGCGTCTGCTCGGCGTCGGACTCCTGCCGTCTCCGCCCGGATCGCATCCGGCGGGACAGCATGTCGGCGTTCGGGTTCTCGTTCTGATCAGCCACGTGCCCATTGTCCCGCGCCGGGCGCGCCGAAGGGAGCCTGACACGCGGGGAAGACCGCCACAAGCGGACCTCAGCCCAGCAGCATGGCGACCCCGATGATCACGGCGATCGAGGTGAAGGTGGTCAGGAAGACGGCGTCCCTGGCCAGGGCCGTGCCGCGCTGATAGCGCAGCGCGTAGATGTAGACATTCTGGGCGGTGGGCAGGGCTGAGGTGAGCACGATGGCGAACAGGTCCAGGCCCGAGTACCCCAGCAGCGGCCCGCCCACCAGCCATGCCAGGAACGGGTGCAGGATGAGCTTGAAGAGCATCACCAGCCCGAGCTCGGCGTGGGCGTCCCGCGGCGGGATCTTCCATCCGTTGCGCAGGGAGAAACCGAAGACGATGAGCGCCGCCGGCACCGAGATCCCGGCGATCAGGGAGATGGGCTCGTACAGCACCGTCGGTGGCCGGTATCCCGTCGCGGAGCAGGCGACGCCCGCGGCGGAGCCGATCAGCAGGGGGTTCCCCAGTATCTTCAACAGCTTCCGCCACCAGGCGGTTCCGGCCTTGGCGCCCTGCGCGTCCAGCACCGCGATGCCGATGGGGGCGAGCACGACCAGCTGGAACATCAGGACCGGCGCCACGTAGCCCACGTCCTGCAGGACATATGCCGCGATCGGGAGGCCCAGATTGCCGATGTTGACGTAGGAGACCGCCCATCCGCCGATGACCGCCACGCCGGTGCTGCGCTTGAAGACGAAGCGGGAGAGGAGGGCGAAGACCACCCCGAGGAACAGCGCCGTCCCGCCGGTCGCCAGCAGGGCGGAGGAGAAGGTCCGGTCGATGGGGGACTCGGCGATGGTGGTGAACAGCAGAGCCGGGGTCGCCGCGTAGAAGATCAGCCGGGCGAGAGCCTGCTGACCGGTGTCGCCGAGGATGTCGAGCCGGCCGAGCAGGAAGCCGACGAAGATCACGACGCCGATGACACCGAAGCCCTCCAGTACCCCTAGCACGCCCGCGCCACTCTCGAATCCCCTTCCTTGCCGCCATGATCCGGCCCTTGCGGTCATGATCCAGCGCGATCCGGACCGCCCGCGCCACAGCAACACTGGTGGCGCGCCACCTGAACCGCACTGCTTGCACCCCGGCCGTCGTTCGCACCGCGGCCGCCGTCCGATCCAGACAGGCCCCCGCCGGTGCGTACGTGCCTGCCCGGGCCGGGTCCGTCTGCGCGGGCGCCCTCACACACTCTAGCCAGTCTCCGCGTCCGAGTAGGCTGGAGGGGATGTCCTCCGCACCCGAACCCGCTCCCAGCCAGCGTCCGGAACAAGGCCCGGAACAGCGTCCAGAACGCAGTCCGGAACAACGCTCGGCCGGCGCTTCCGGCCGGCCCAAGCGCGCACGCTCCCGCGGTCGCCGCCGGGGCTCGCAGGGCGGGCCGGGCAACAAGCGGCACGGTGACCGCCAGGACGGCGGCCAGCGTCGGCAGCAACGTGAACGACTCCGGCAGGCCCGTGCCGCGGTGGAACTGCACCCTCAGTTCCCGCCCGAGCTTCCCGTCAGCGCCGTCCGGGACGAGATCGCGGCCGCCATCCGCGACCACCAGGTCGTGGTCATCGCCGGCGAGACCGGTTCGGGCAAGACCACCCAGCTGCCCAAGATCTGCCTGGCCCTGGGCCGGGGCGTCGACGGGATGATCGGGCACACCCAGCCGCGGCGCATCGCCGCCCGCACCGTCTCCGAGCGCATCGCAGAGGAACTGGGCACCGTACCGGGAACCGCTGTGGGCCATCAGGTCCGCTTCCAGGCCGATGTGAAGCCCGAGACCCGGGTGAAGGTGATGACCGACGGCATCCTGCTGGCCGAGATCCAGCACGATCCGCTGCTGCGTGCCTACGACACGATCATCATCGACGAGGCACACGAACGCAGCCTCAACATCGACTTCCTCCTGGGCTACCTGAAGACCATCCTGCCCAAGCGGCCGGACCTGAAGCTGATCATCACCTCCGCCACGATCAATCCGCACCAGTTCGCCGCGCACTTCGGCGACGCCCCGGTCCTAGAGGTCTCCGGGCGCACATATCCGGTGGAGGTCCGCTACCGGCCGCTGGCCGCCGATCAGACGGCTCACGGCGGCGCGGACCCGGACGCCGATGAGGCGGGGGACCCGGAGCTCGGGCGCGCCGTGTCCCAGTCCAAGGGGGAGCGCTCCGATGACCGCGATCAGCTCGAGGGCATCCTCGACGCCGTCCGCGAGCTGCTGGCCGAGCCGCCCGGCGATATCCTCGTCTTCCTCTCCGGAGAGCGGGAGATCCGCGACACCAAAGAGGCGCTCGAAGGCTGGCTGCCGGGGCTCGGGCCCAAGGCCTCCCGGTACGAGGTGCTGCCGATGTTCTCCCGGCTCTCCGCCGCCGAGCAGCACCGGATCTTCACCCCCGGCGCCAGGCCCCGGATCGTCCTGGCCACGAACGTCGCGGAGACCTCCGTGACGGTGCCCGGGATCAAGTACGTGATCGATCCCGGCACGGCGCGCATCTCCCGGTTCTCCACCCGCACCAAGGTGCAGCGCCTGCCCATCGAACCGATCTCCCAGGCCAGCGCCGATCAGCGTAAAGGCCGCTGCGGCCGTACCAGCGACGGTATCTGCATCCGGCTGTACTCCGAGGAGGACTACCTGTCCCGCGACCGGTTCACCGATCCGGAGATCCTGCGGACGAATCTGGCCAACGTCGTCCTGACGATGGCCTCGCTGGGCTTCGCCGACGACGATGCGGCGATCGAGTCGTTCCCGTTCCTCACCCCGCCCAGCGCCCGCGCGATCCGCGACGGCCGCCAGCTGCTGGGCGAGCTCGGCGCCCTGGTGACGGGCAAAGACGGGCGGAATCACCTGTCCAAGCGGGGCCGGCGCATCTCCCGCATTCCGCTGGATCCCAGGCTCGCCGGGATCATCCTGGCCGGCGCGGAACGGGGCGTGGCGGCCGAAGCCATCGTCATCGTCGCCGCGCTGTCCATCCAGGACCCCCGGGAACGGCCGCTGGAGAACCAGGCCGAGGCCAAGGGCCTGCACCGGCGTTTCGACGATCCCGACAGCGATTTCTTCGCCCTGCTGAACCTCTGGACCTATCTTCAGGAGCGGCGCCGCGAACTCGGTTCCTCCCAGTTCCGCAAGCTGTGCCGCAGGGAGTTCCTCAACTATGTGCGGATCCGGGAGTGGCAGGACCTCGTCGGTCAGCTCCAGGCGATGGTCTCCGGGGAAGGAGTCGAGGTGGGACCGCTGCGGTGGACTTTCGCCGGAGCCGGAGGAAGCGACGCCGATGGCGGTGCTGCCTCTGATGCCGGCGGTCAGTATGGAGCCCGCGGCGACCAGAAGAGCGCACGCGGCAACGCCCGCCAGGGCGGGCATGCACTGGGCAAGGCGGTGCACTGCAGCGTGCTGGCCGGGATGCTCTCCCACATCGGCGCCCGGACCCCGGACGAGAAGGGGTACCTGGGGGCCCGCGGCACGCGTTTCGCGATCTTCCCCGGCTCCGCGCTGTTCAAGAAACCGCCGCAGCTCATCGTCGCCGCCGAGCTCGTGGAGACCTCCCGGCTGTGGGCGCGCACCAACGCCAGGATCGAACCGGAATGGGTCGAGGAAGTCGGCGGCGACCTGGTCAAGCGGCAGCTGAGCGAACCGCACTGGTCCAGCAAACAGGGACAGGCCTGCGCCTACGAGCGCACCAGCCTGTACGGCGTCACCCTCATCGCCGGCCGCCGGGTCGCGCTGGCCCGGCACGATCCCGTCCTGGCCCGGGAGATCTTCATCCGGGAGGGCATCGTCGAGGGCGGCTGGCGCGGCCGGCACGAGTTCCTGGCCCGCAACCGCGAGGTCCTGAAGTCCATCGAAGAGCTGGAGTCGCGCACCCGGCGCCGGGGACTCATCGACGATCAGGCGCTGTACGAGTTCTACGACGAACGGCTGCCCGCGGACATCGTCTCGGGCCGCCACTTCGACTCCTGGTGGAAGAAAGCGCGGCAGGAGGACCCCGGCCTGCTGGATCTGACGCCGGAGCAGCTGCTCGGCGAGGACGAGCCAGGCGCCGAGGCCGACGACGCCTTCCCCCTGCACTGGCCCATGCCCGACGGTTCCCAGGCCCGGATCAGCTACCGGCACGAACCCGGCAGCGACGCCGACGGCGCCACCGTCCACATCCCGGTCGCATTGCTCAACCAGCTCGAGCCGGAGGTGTTCTCCTGGCAGGTACCTGGCCTGCGGGACGAGCTGGCGACCGCCTGGCTGCGGTCGCTGCCCAAACAGATCCGGCGGCATTTCGTGCCGGCACCGGACGTCGCCGCGGCCGTGCTCGACGGCCTGGAACCCTACCGGGGCGAGCTGCGCGTGGCGCTGGCGGACGGTCTCACGCGGTACGCCGCCACCAGGAGCGCGCAGGGCGGGCACGGTGAGAACGTGCAGGTCGATCCGGAGGACTTCGACCCCGCCCGGGTACCGGCGCATCTGCGGCTGAGGTTCACGATCCACGACGAATCCGGTGCCGTCATCGCCACCGGGGAGGACCTCGCCTCGCTGCAGGCGAAGAACGCGCCCGCCGTGAAGCAGACCCTTTCCCGCGCCGCCGTCGCCTTCGAGCGGGAGGGCCTGCGCGACTGGGACCTGAGCGAGCTGCCGGAGACGTTCTCCGGCAACAGCGCCGGACGGGCCGTCACGGGCTATCCGGCACTGGTGGACCGCGGCAGCGCGGTCGACCTGGTCGTACTCGACCGCGAGGACTCCGCGGCGAGCGCCACCTGGGCGGGCACCCGCAGGCTGCTCCTGCTGCGTGCCGGGGATCCCTCCAAGACCCTTGCCGGCTACCTCACCACGCAGGAGAAGCTGGTGTTCGCGGGCGCGGAGGGCGGCGTCGCCGGCGTCCTGGCGGACTGCGCCCTGGCCACGGTGGACCGGATCATGGTCGAATCCGGCCTGGACCCGGACTCCCCGCGGATCCAGCTGCGCCGCCGAGAGGAGTTCGAGGCGCTGCGGTTGCGGGTCCGGGACGAGCTGCTGGACAAGGCGGTGGACGTCGTCCGGCTGGTCCACCGCGTGCTGGCCGCCGCGGCCGAGGTCGCCAAAGGTGTTTCGAGGGCGTCCTCGCTCATCCTGCTGGCGCAGCTGCAGGACATCTCCGCCCATCAGGCGAGTCTGCTCGGCAGCGGGTTCGTCGCCGCCACCGGCTGGAAGCGCCTGCAGCACCTGCCCCGCTACGTCCAGGCGGACCTGCGCCGACTGGACAAGCTCCCGGAGAACCCGGCGCGGGACAAGAGCCTGATGGATCGCGTGCACGCCCAGCAGGAGGCCCTGCGGAAGGCGGAATCCCGGCTCAAACCCGGCACTCCGCCGGGGCCGGCGCTGGTGGAGGTGCGCTGGATGATCGAGGAGCTGCGAGTCAGCTTCTTCGCGCAGGAACTCGGCACGCCCAAGCCGGTCTCGGAACAGCGGATCCAGAAGGCGCTGCAGGAGGCCCGGTGAACCGGAGGCTGCCGGACGGTGTGCTCGAGGCGCTGCGCTGCCCGGTGTGCGGCGGCGACCTCGAAGCCCGCGCCGGCGGCGTAGCCTGCGCGGCCGGGCACTCCTTCGACCAGGCGCGCCAGGGGCACCTGACCCTCAGATTCGGGCGCCCGGCGCCGCTGGCGGACACGCCCGCCATGATCGCCGCCCGCGAAGAGTTCCTGGGCGCCGGCCACTACGAAGGCATCACCGCGCGGCTCGCCGCGCTCGCCGGTGAAGCCGTCACCGACACCGAGGCCGTTCTCGCGACCGCCACCGGCGCCACCGCGGGGGCTGCCATCGCGGCGGAGCCGGGGGAGCGCCGGGGTCTCCTGCTGGACCTGGCCGGCGGCACCGGACACCACCTGGCCGGCGTGCTCGACGCGCTACCGGAGGCCTCGGGCATCTGCCTGGACCTCTCGGTGGCGGCCCTGCGCCGGTCCGCCCGGAAGCATCCGCGGATGGCCGCGATCGGCGCGGATCTGCGGGACCGGCTGCCGCTGGGCGATGCGTGCCTGGATGCGGTGCTGAGCGTGTTCGGGCCGCGCAACCCGGCGGAACTGGCGAGGGTGCTGCGGCCCGGTGGCAGGCTCCTGGTGGTGACACCCACCCCGGCGCACCTGCGCGAGCTGATCGTCCCGCTGGGCATGGTGTCGGTGGACGAGGCGAAGGAGTCACGCTTGGCGGCACAGTTGCGCGGCTTCCCGCAAGTCCATCGGGAGGTGCTGCGCCTGCCCCTGGATCTGAGCCGGGCTGAGGCCCGCGCGCTCGCGGCCATGGGACCCAGCGCCTTCCACACCGCCGATGCGGAGCTGGACGCCCGCGCCGCCGCGCTGCCGGACCGCGTCGGCGTCGCCGCCGAGGTCATCGTCGCGGCGTATGCCTGTCCAGCCGGACGGGGCTAGCGAAGCCTCAGCCTCCGAAGCCGGCGAATCCGATGATGAGCACGGTCACGGGGCACGCCGCCGCGGCCAGCAGCGCCCCGGCGGACCACCACATCCGCCACCGCACCGTCTGCCGGCGACGGGCCACCAGGAGGCAGATAATCCAGGCGATCAGTCCCAGCGGTCCCAGCAGCGCGAACACCAGCACGCTGAGCATCTGGCCGAAGCTCGCGTTCAACTGGATCAGCAGCCCCAGGACCTCGCCGAACTGGTAGGAGAAGAACAGCCCTGCCGTCAGCAGCGGGACGCCCAGGGCCGACGCGAGGATCATCGGCGTCCGGCGCAGCCGCTGCTCCCGGCGTTGCTCCGCGGGAGCCTGCCGGCTCAGTCGGGGGTACTGCTCGCGTCGCCTGCTCATCAGGACCGAGTCTATCCGCCCGGACATGTTTGCCCGGCGCCCTCCGGTGGACCCGCGCGCGTTCCGGCACAGCTCGGGCACGGCGGTGAACACGGTGCGATGCGCTGCTGCGCCGGCCGGGCACGCACGGGGAAGTTCTCCGGTTCTGCGCCGCAGAGCGTAGAATCGTGCGCCGTGACTGCCGCGCCGAATTCCGCCCCGTTTCCGCCTGCCCGCATACGCGCCCAGGCCGATCGCCGTCGCACCTTCGCGGTGATCTCCCATCCCGATGCGGGCAAGTCGACGCTGACCGAGGCACTGGCCCTGCACGCCCGGGTGATCGGGCAGGCTGGTGCCGTCCACGGCAAGGGGAACCGGCGCGCCACCGTCTCGGACTGGATGCAGATGGAGAAGGACCGCGGCATCTCGATTTCCTCCGCCGCGCTGCAGTTCGAGTACCGCGACACCGTCATCAACCTGGTGGACACCCCGGGACACGCGGACTTCTCCGAGGACACCTACCGGGTGCTCTCCGCCGTGGACGCCGCCGTGATGCTGATCGACGCGGCCAAGGGCCTGGAAGCCCAGACCATGAAACTCTTCGAGGTGTGCCGTCACCGGGACATCCCCATCATCACGTTCATCAACAAATGGGACCGCCCGGGCCAGGAGGCGCTCGCGCTGCTGGACGAGATCACCGAGCGCACGGGGCTGCGGCCGGCCCCGCTGACCTGGCCGGTGGGCATCGCGGGGGAGTTCCACGGGGTGCTGGAACGCGCCAGCGGCGACTTCATCCGCTTCACCCGCACCGATGCCGGCGCCGGCATCGCCCAGGAGGAGCGCCTGGACGCCGATGCGGCCGCCGCCATGATCGGCGGCGACTGGGACACCGCGCTGGAGGAGGCCGAGCTGCTGGAACTCGAAGGCCAGGAGCACGACCAGGACGCGTTCCTCGCCGCGCGGTCGACGCCGGTCATGTTCGGCTCGGCCGTGCTGAACTTCGGCGTGCACCAGCTCCTCGACGCCCTGGTGGACATCGCCCCGGCCGCCGGTCCCCGGCCGGACCAGGACGGCAACCCGCGGCCGGTGGAGGAGCCCTTCTCCGGTTTCGTCTTCAAGGTGCAGGCGGGAATGGACGCCAACCACCGGGACCGGCTGGCCTATATCCGGGTCTGCTCCGGGGTGTTCGAGCGCGGCATGGTGGTCACGCACGCCACCACCGGCAAGCCCTTCGCCACGAAGTACGCCCAGCAGGTGTTCGGCCGGGACCGGGAGGTCGTCGACACCGCCTTCCCGGGAGACATCGTCGGCCTCGTCAACGCCTCCGCCTTGCGGGTCGGGGACTCGCTCTACGTGGACCGGAAGGTGGTGTTCCCGCGGATCCCGACGTTCTCCCCGGAGCACTTCAAGGTCATCCGGGCCAAGGACTCCTCCAAGTACAAGCAGTTCCGCCGCGGGATCGAGCAGCTCGACCACGAGGGCGTGATCCAGGTGCTGCGATCGGACCTGCGCGGCGACCAGGCGCCGGTCCTGGCGGCAGTGGGCCCGATGCAGTTCGAGGTGGCCGAGGACCGCATGGTGAACGAGTTCAACGCGCCGTGCACCCTGGAGCAGCTGAACTTCTCCCTGGCCAGGCGGACCACGCCGGAGTGGGTGAGCGTGCTCTCCCGCGAACGCGGCGTGGAGGTGCTGTCCCGGTCCGACGGCGCGCTGCTTGCGCTGTTTCCGGACCGGTGGAGGCTGGCCGGGGTGGAACGCGAGCACGAGGGCATCGTGCTGGAGCCGCTCGTGGTCAGCGCGTGAGCGCGCGGGTGGCCCGCCGGCAGATCCGCGTCACATACGTGGATCGGGCGAGCTGACCAGGGGATACGATAGACGGCACGCTTCATCGACGTGCTGTGACGACCAAAGAAACAGGAGTGATCTGCGTGTCTGAGAACCCGATCCGGGTGGCCATCGCCGGCCTCGGCAACTGTGCCTCCTCCCTCATCCAGGGAGTGGAGTACTACCGCGATGCGGACCCGGCGGAGAAGGTGCCCGGCCTCATGCACGTGACCTTCGGCGACTACCACGTGCGGGACCTGGAGTTCGTCGCCGCCTTCGACGTGGACGGCAAGAAGGTCGGCATGGACATCGCCGAGGCGATCCACGCCAGCGAGAACAACACGATCAAGCTCGCCGACGTCCCGCCCACGGGCGTGCCGGTGCTGCGCGGGCCCACCCTGGACGGCCTGGGCGCGTACTACCAGGACACCATCCAGGAGTCCGACGCCGAGCCGGTGAACGTGGTGCAGGCGCTCAAGGAGGCCAAGGCGGACGTCCTGGTCTGCTATCTGCCGGTCGGCAGCCAGCAGGCGACGGAGTTCTACGCGCAGGCCGCCATCGAGGCGAAGGTCGCCTTCGTCAACGCCCTGCCGGTGTTCATCGCCGGCGTGAAGGAGTGGGACGAGAAGTTCAAGGCCGCTGGCGTGCCCGTCGTCGGCGATGACATCAAGAGCCAGATCGGCGCCACCATCACCCACCGTGTGATGGCGAAGCTGTTCGAAGACCGCGGCGTGATCCTGGACCGGACCTACCAGCTCAATGTCGGCGGCAACATGGACTTCAAGAACATGCTGGAGCGCCGCCGGCTGGAGTCCAAGAAGATCTCCAAGACCCAGGCGGTCACCTCGAACATCGTGCAGGACCTGCCCGCCCGCGATGTGCACATCGGCCCGAGCGACTACGTCGAATGGCTGGACGACCGCAAATGGGCCTTCGTGCGGCTGGAGGGCCGGAACTTCGGCGATGCGCCGGTCTCGCTGGAGTACAAGCTGGAGGTCTGGGACTCGCCCAACTCCGCCGGCGTCATCATCGACGCCGTGCGCGCCGCCAAGATCGCTCTGGACCGCGGCATCGGCGGTGCCCTGATCTCCGCGTCGTCCTACTTCATGAAGTCCCCGCCGGAGCAGAAGGCCGACGATCTGGCACGCCAGGCGGTGGAGGACTTCATCGCCGGTCAGCTGGAACGATGATCTGGTAGGCGGCATGTCTCCTTGCTAGTGTGAGGCGCACGTCACACAAGCAAGGAGAGCCATGTCGAATCCCAGCGCGGCGGCCCCGGCCCAGGGCGACCTCACCCGGGTGATGCGGGTCCTTCTCTTCATCGAGAAGGCGGGCAACAAGCTTCCCCATCCCTTCTGGCTCTTCCTGAGCCTGGCGGCCATCGTGCTGCTGCTGTCCAAGGCCCTTTCGGCGGCGGGCGTCCAGGCGGACAACCCCTCGACGGGGGAGACCGTCACGGTCACGGACCTGCTCAGCGCGGAGTCCCTGCGGGAAGTGGTCGCGGGGGCCACGGAGAACTTCGTCACCTTCCCGCCGCTGGGGCTGGTGCTGATCGTCCTGCTCGGCGTGGCGGTGGCGGAGCGCTCCGGCCTCATCCCGGCGGTGCTCCGGGCCACTGTCGCCGGGGCCTCGCCCCGCTGGATCACCTTCATCGTCGCCCTGGCCGGGACGGCATCCTCGATCGCCTCGGACGCCGCCTACATGGTGATGATCCCGCTCGGCGGGCTGGCGTTCCGGGCGGTGGGGCGCAACCCCATCCTCGGCTGCGTGGTGGCGTACGCGGCGACTTCGGGCGGCTATTCCGCGGCGCCTTTCGTCAACTCGCTCGACGCCATCCTGGGTGGCCTGTCCACCTCGGCGGCCCACATCATCGACGAGAACTACGTGGTCACGCCGGTGGCGAACCTGTACTTCAACTTCGTCTCGATGTTCGTGGTCGCCGCGGCCGTCACGCTGATGGCGGAGCTCCTGCTGTCCAAGCGCGCCGACCAGATCGAGCTCGATCCGGTGGAGGACGGGGCCGACGTCGCCGAGGACGACCTCACGATGGAGCTGGAGCCGGCCGAGAAGCGCGGCATGATCGCCTCGCTCGTGGCCCTCGTCCTGTGCGCCGGCATCCTGGTGGCCCTGGCCGCGCCGGCAGGCTCCTTCCTGCGCGACGAGGCCGGCGGCTTCGGGCCGGAATCGGGGCTGATGGCCGGGATCGCCGCCATCATCGGCTTCGGCTTCTTCATCGTCGGCATCGTCTACGGCTGCGTGACCGGCACGATCACGCATCCCTCGGACATCCCGGAGATGATGGCCAAGGGCCTGCAGCCGTTCGTGCCGGTGATCGTGCTGTTCTTCGCCGCCAGCCAGTTCCTCGCCCTGTTCCAGATGTCCGGGCTCGGCGAGGTGCTCGCCATCCGCGGTGCCGAGTATTTCGGCTCGCTGGGCGCAGGAACGTTCCTCATCCTGCTCGGCGGCTGGGTGCTGGTGGCGCTCGGCGCGCTCTTCATCACCTCCGGTTCGGGCCTGTGGACGCTCATGGCGCCGGTCCTGGTGCCGATGTTCATGCTCCTGAGCATCTCCCCGGAGACGACTCAGGCGCTCTACCGCATCGGGGACTCCACCACGAACATCATCTCGCCGATGAGCCCGTACTTCGTCGTCGTTCTCGGCTTCCTGCAGCGGTACAAGAAGGACGCCGGGATCGGCACGCTGCTCTCCTTCACTATCCCGCTCTCGCTGGCGATGTTCGTGTTCTGGGGCGCGCTGTTCTTCATCTGGTGGGCGACCGGGATCCCATGGGGTCCCGGCGCGGCGATCGACTACCCCGCGCAATGAGTGTCCGGCAGCTGGTCCCGTAGGCCGTCCTCGTACCTGGGGGAACGCTGGGAATTTTCCAGCCCAGCGAATAGGAGCGTGCATCCGGGAGTTCTCTCTACGGATAGACTGACTGGTGACGTGACGTACCAGTCATGAGCCTGACGACCATCTGACCGACGTAAGGAACGAGAGCATGAGCAATCCCGTTCTGCGGAGCGCCCTGAACCGTGGCGTCCGCGAAGGCCAGTCGGCTCCGGCCGGTTACGGCCAGCAGCCCCAGCAGCAGCCGTTCATGACGGACCAGCAGCTGCAGGAGATCTACAACCAGCCGACGGCCACCGCCCGGCAGACCGGCCGGATGACGTACGAGGACGTGGTCATGAAGACCGCGTCGCTGTTCGGCATCCTGCTCGTCGGCGCCGCCCTGGGCTGGTTCGTCCCGGCGCTCGCCTTCCCTGCGATGCTGGTCGGCCTCGTCCTGGGTCTGGTCAACGCCTTCAAGAAGGATCCCTCGCCGGCGCTCATCATCGCCTATGCCGCGTTCCAGGGCGTGTTCCTCGGCGGGATCTCGAGCTTCTTCGAGGCTGCTTTCCCGGGCATCGTGGTCCAGGCCGTGCTGGCCACCCTGAGCGTGTTCGCCGTGATGCTCGTGCTGTTCCGCATGCGCATCATCCGCGTGACGGGCAAGTTCCAGAAGTTCCTCATCCTCGCAGTCGCCGGCTACGCCGTCTTCGCCCTGGTGAACTTCGCCTTCGTGATGTTCACCGGTTCCGGTGGCGCACGCTCCGTCGTGATCGACCTGCCCATCGTGGGCGCAGTCCAGCTCGGCGTCATCATCGGCATTGTGGCGGTCGTCCTGGCGGCGCTGACCCTCGTGATGGACTTCCAGATGATTGAGGACGGCGTCCGTGCCGGCGTCCCGGAGAAGTTCGCCTGGCTCTGCGCTTTCTCCCTCATGGTGACCCTGATCTGGCTGTACGTCGAGATCCTGCGCCTGCTGTCCTACTTCCGGGGCGGCGACTGACCTGCCCCTGAGCCGGTTCGTTCAGGACCTGTTCAGCGTAGGCGCGGCGGCGGCAGAGACGATTCGCTTCCGACGGCAGCCGCCTCGCCCGCACGCAGCCGTCGCGGCTGTACAGTCCAGCTATGACGATGCACAGTTCTGAGGCCGAGGGCCTCGGCGTCGAGATCGAAAGACTCCGGCGCCGGGTCCTCGGCCTCAGCTATGCCCAGCTCGATGCCGGATCCTCTCCGGGCCATAGCCGGCGCGCGCTCATCCGGTCGGCGCTCAGCGATCTGGCCGGGCTGTCCTGGCAGGCGAGTGCTCTTCCGGGGCCCTGCCCGGCGGTGCCAGACCACGGCGACGCGGCGCTGGGCTACCAGCTCACGGCGCTGCTGCAGGACTGCCTGGCAGCCGGCGGGGACACCGAGCACGCCGCGTGGCAGCGAGCGGTACGGCTCCGCAGGGCGCTCTAGCGGCCCGATCCACCAGCTGTCGCTTCAGTCTGCACCACCGGCCGGCCAGGCATCATGCACGTGAAGCGTCCTAGGCGGTGCCTTGCGGGCTGAGGTCCGCGAGCATTTTCCCGGGGTTGAGGATGCCGCGGGGATCGAAGGCCTGCTTCACGCGCAGATGCAGGTCCTGGGCGACCGGATCCAGTTCGCGTGCGAGCCACGAGCGCTTCAGGCCGCCCACGCCGTGCTCGCCGGTGATCGTGCCGCCGAGTTCAAGACCCAGCGCCATGAGCTCGTCGAAGACGAGCTGGGCATGTGCCGCAGCCGTGGCGTCGGCGGCATCGAAGAACACGCACGGGTGCATATTGCCGTCTCCGGCGTGACCGCTGTTGGCGATCACCACATCCGGGTACTGCGCGGCCAGCCGGTCCAGCTCTTCGAAGAAGCGGCGCAGCGCGCCCAGCGGCAGGCAGACGTCGTCGATGAACTGCCCGCCGCCGCGGGCATGGGTGAACTTCTCGAAGGCCGGGTTCACCGCCCGGCGCGCCGCTACCAGAACCTCGGATTCGGCCGGATCGTCGGAGACCCACACCTCGGAGGCTCCGCGTTCGTGTGCCACCCCTTCGAAGGCCTGCAGGTCCGTGTGGGCGCGGCCGGTGTCGCCGTCGCCGTCGGATTGCACCAGCAGCATCGCGCCGGACTCCGCCGGCAGGCCGAAATCCCGGTAGTCCTGCAGGATGCCCATCGTGGTGCGGTCCAGGTACTCGACCATGGAGAGCCGGTAGCCGGCCGCGGCCACCGCGCTCACCGTCTCTGCGGCACCGGATTGCGCCGGGAACAGAGCTACCGCGGTCACCGGAGGCGGGAGCGCGGGAACCAGGTCGAGTTCGATCTCGACGATGATGCCCAGGGTGCCCTCAGACCCGATGAACAGCTGCGACAGCGCCAGGCCCGCCACGCCCTTGGCCGTGGGACGGCCCAGGGTGGTGAGTTCGCCATCGGCGAGGACGACCCGCAGGCGGCGGACGTAATCGCGGGTGACGCCGTACTTCACGCAGCACAGGCCGCCGGCGTCCGTGGCGACATTGCCGCCGATGGTGGAGATCGCCACCGAGCCCGGGTCCGGCGGGTAGGCCAGGCCGAAGGAGTGCACGTGGTCCTTCAGATCCTGGTTGACGACCCCGGGCTCCACCGTGCAGGTGCGCTCGACCGGGTCGACGTTCAGGATCCGGTTCATCCCCGACACGTCCAGCAGGATCGCGCCGTCGACCGCGTTCGCCCCGCCCGCCAGGCCCGTACGTGCGCCCTGCGGCACCACGGGGACCCCCTGCCGGTGGGCGAACCGCATCACGGCACGGACATCCTCGACCGAGCGGGCACGCACCAGCGCCCGGGCCCGGCCCGCCGTGCAGAACGGCGCGCGGTCCTGGGAGTGCGCGGCCAGGACATCGGCGTCGGTGATGAGGGCTCCGGCGCTTACGTCCGCGCGCATGGCGGCCAGATCGACCGGATCGTGCGCGCCTGCCGTGCCGCGCTCGCTCCCGGTCAATGCATGACCTTCCTGGCGATGACATTGCCGAGCCACTGCGCCACCTGGACCAGCACGATCAGGATCACCACGATCACGCCGACGACGAACCAGTCGAAGCGCTGGTAGCCGTACCGCATGGCCAGATCGCCCAGGCCGCCGCCGCCGATGACGCCGGCCACCGCGGTCGAGTCGACCAACGCGACCAGGATGTAGGTCAGGCCCAGGGTGAGCGGGCCGAGCGCCTCGGGGATGACGATCGTGAACAGCACCCGGACCGGGCTGGCGCCCATCGCCGCGCCGGCTTCGATGGTGCCCGGATCGACCGCGACGAGGTTCGATTCGGCGATCCTGGCGACCGCGACGGTGGCCACCAGGGTCAGCGGGATGATGGCGGCCACCGGCCCGATGCTGGTGCCGACGATCGCGCGGGTGAGCGGGATGATCGACACGGCGATGATCAGGAACGGGATCGGCCGGATGATGTTGATGAGCAGGTTCAGCACCGCGAAGACGGGACGGTTCTGCAGCAGATTGCCCGGCCGGGTGGCGTAGAGCAGCAGCCCCAGCAGCACGCCCAGCACGGACGCCAGGACGAACGAGACGCTGACCATCAGCAGGGTCTCGAAGACCGCGTCGCCCAGCCGGGGCAGGAACGCCTCCAGATTGATCTCACGCATGACCGGTCACCTCGTTCACCTGCGCCACGCGGCCGAGCTCGGCGACCGCCGCATCGACCTGGGCTTCGGACCCCAGCAGTTCGACCGTCAGGCTGCCGAACAACCGGCCCTCCAGTTCGCTGACCCCGCCGTACACGATGTTGAAGTCGACGTCGTGCTTCCGGGCGGTCCGGGACAGGAACGGATCGTTCGTCTCCCGGTTCTCCACGTGCAACTGGACCAGCCTGCCGCGGTGGACCTTCCGGATCGCCTCCAGCGTCTTGACGTCCGGCACGTGCTGCAGCAAGGAGGAGACGAACCGCGCGGCGATGGGCGTCGACGGCGAGGAGAAGACCTGGTAGGCGCTGCCGTGTTCGACCACCCGCCCGTTCTCCATCACCGCGATCCGGTTGGCGATGGCGCGCACCGCGTCCATCTCGTGCGTGACCATGAGGATCGTGACGCCGTATTCCTGGTTCACGCGCTCGAGCAGGTCCAGCACCTCGGTCGTGGTCTGCGGGTCCAGCGCGCTAGTGGCCTCGTCCGAGATGAGGATCTCCGGCTGCGTGGCCAGTGCCCGCGCGATCCCCACCCGCTGCTTCTGCCCGCCGGAGAGCTGCGAGGGGTAGCTGAGCGCCTTGTCGGAGAGCCCGACGAAGTCCAGGAGCTCCTCCGCCCGGTCCAGGATCTGCTCCTGGGAGTAGCCGGCGAGCTTCATCGGGTACGCGATGTTCTTGTACACCGTGCGCGAGCGCAGCAGGTTGAACTGCTGGAAGACCATGCCGATGCGCTGACGCTGCGCGTACAGCTTGGGGCCGTGCAGCGCGGAGATCTCCGTCTCACCGACGAACACCCGCCCCTTGGTGGGCCGTTCGAGCGCGTTCACCGTGCGCAGCAGAGTGGACTTGCCGGCGCCGGAATAGCCGACGATGCCGAAGATGTCGCCGGGGGCGACGTCCAGGGACACGTCCTGCAGGGCGTGGCTCTGCCGGCCCTTGTGGGTGAAGGTCTTCCAGACGTTCTCGAACCGGATCGCCGGCTGCCGGCTGGTGGTGCTCATGGTCCTCACGCGCCCTGGTTCTGCTGGGCCTCTTCCTGAAGTTCCGCGAGGGTCTCGCGCAGGGTCTCGGCCGGGACGTGCACGCGCATGGTGGTGCCGAAGAACTCCTCCTCGATGGCCTCGATCACCCGCGGGTCGTCGTAGGCCTCCTCGAGGATGTCCCAGGCGGGGTTGTCCAGATTGTCCGCGCGGGTGGCCACGACGTTGACGTACGGCAGCGAGGACTCGGCATCCGGGTCGTCCAGGTACAGCGCGTCCTCGATCTCGATGTTCTGCGAGGGATCGAAATAGTGGATGCCCACGACGACCGCGGCGAGGCTGGGATCGTCGAACTGCTGCGGGATGGTCGTGGCGGTGATCTCGGTGAAGGACAGGTCCCGGGGGTTGTCGATGATGTCATCGGTGTCGGGGTAGGCACCGGCCTCGGGGTCGAGCTCGATCAGCCCGGCGTCCTGCAGGATGAACAGCGCACGCCCGCCGTTGGAGGGATCGTCCGGGATGCCGATGGCCGAGCCCGGCTCGATCTCCTCCGTGCTGTCCAGGCGCGGGGAGAAGATGCCCCAGCGGCTCATGATGGTGGAGAAGACCGGCTGCAGGTCCTCGCCGTTCTCGACGTTGAAGTTGCTCAGGAACAGGATGTGCTGGAACGAGTTGGCGTCCAGCGTGCCGGCCGCGACCTCGGTGTTCGGCAGCACCCAGTCGTCGAGGTTCTGCCAGGTGACGTCGAGTCCCTTCTCGGCGGCGACCTCGGCGATGGTGTCGTGGTACTCGTTGTCTTCGCCCGCGGCGATGGTGATCGCCAGCCGGCCGTCGTCGGCTGCCTCCTCGCCGGACAGCGTCCGAACGACGCCGATGATGCCGGCGACCAGGGCGACCACGGCCACCCCGGCGATCACCAGGATCGTCGTGCGACGCTTCCGCCGGCTGTCCTCGACGCTGCGTCGCAGCTCGCTCTTCGCGCTCATAGCGTTCTTCTCATCCTTCGTCTCGTACGGTGGAATCTCAGACGGCGGGGCCGTCGCGGCGCAGCCGATCCGGGCCCGGCCGCCGGTGGATCAGCGGCCCAGCCAGGTCCAGGGCGTCTTGGAGAGAAATCCGTCCACGGCGCCGGCGAAGTCCTCGCTGCCGTAGACCCGGCGCAGGACATCGTCATCGTCCACGGGGGAGGAACCGGCGCCCCGGCGGAGAAGCTCCTTGATCGACCACAGCGTCAGCGGGGCGAGCCCGGCGATGCGCGCGGCCAGCTCGTCGACGGCGCCGTCCAGGTCCTCGGTCACCTGCCAGACGAAACCGCTGCGCGCGGCCTCGTCGGCGCCGAAGGTGGAACCGGTCAGCAGCATGGCCGCGGCACGGGATTCGCCGAGCAGGGTCACCAGCCGGCGCAGGGTGTCCGCTGCGAGGGTATTGCCGAGCGTGCGCGCGATGGGCACGCCGAAGCTCGCCGTCGGAGAGGCGATGCGGACATCGGCGCAGGCGGCGATGCTCAGCCCGCCGCCGATGCAGTAGCCGTCGATGGCGGCCACGACGGGTTTGCGCACGGCCAGGATGCGCTGGAGGATCGCGCCGACCTCCCGCTCGTACGCCACGCCGTCGTCCCCGTCGAAACCGCGGAAACGGGTGATGTCCGTGCCTGCCACGAAGGCCTTCCCGCCGGCGCCGCGCAGGACGCTCACGCGGACCTCGGTGTCCTCATCGGCGGCCTCCAGCGCCGCTGCCAGCCCGCTGTACATGCCGGGGGTCATCGCGTTGCGCGCGTGCGGACGGTTGAAGGTCACGTGCAGCACCGGCCCGCGGCGCTCGATGAGGAGATCGCCGGTCTTGCCGGTTTCCGCGGGCGCGCCTGGACCGCCCACGGGGCCGTTCGCTGAGCCGGTCACGGCGCTGATCCCTCCCGTGCTGCCTCATCGGCGAGTTCGGCCAGGACCCGCTCGGTGTCGGCGCCCAGGACAGGGCCGGCCTGACCGCGCACGGCAGGCGTGCGGGAGAACCGCATCGGGCTGCCGATCTGCTCCACCCGGCCGGCGCGCGGGTGCGGGGCGTCCCAGAAGAAGTCCCGTTCCCTCAGATGGGGATCGGTGAAGACCTGACCGTAGTCGTTGATCGGCGCGACCGGGACCCCGGCCTCGTCGAGGAGCGAGACGACGTCTGAGACCGACCGGGAGGCGAAGGCATCCTCGATCAGGGCGATCAGCTCATCGCGATGCGTCATACGGGCCGCCGGGGTGGCGAAGCGCTCGTCCTCGATGAGGGAGCCCAGCCCGAGCGCGCGGCACAGCCGGGCCCAGTTCCCCTGGGTGTTCGCCCCGATCGTGACGTAGCCGTCGGCGGCGCGCACGGCCTGGTACGGCGCCGAGGCCTGATGGGCCGAGCCCTGCGGGGTGCCGACGGCGCCGTTGGCGAAGTAGGCGCCGGCCTCCCACACCGCGAAGGAGACGCCCGATTCGAACAGCGAGACGTCGATGAACTGGCCCTGGCCTGAGCGGCCGCGTTCGTGGATCGCGGCGAGCACGGCGAGGGCCAGGTACAGGGCGGTGGAGAGATCGCAGACCGGCACGCCGACCTTCGCCGGCGGCATGTCCGGGAAACCGGTGATGCTCATCAGGCCGGAGCGGGCCTGCGCCATGATGTCCAGGCCGGGGTTCGGAGCCAGCGGGCCGTCCTGCCCCCAGCCGGAGGCGGAGGCGTAGACGAGGTGCGGGAACTCGGTCTTCAGATCGTCGTAGCCCAGGCCCATCTTCTTCAGCGCGCCGGGGCGGAGGTTCTCCACGAGCACATCGGCCCGGGCGAGCAGCCGCCTGAGGTGCTGGCGTCCCTCCTCGGATTTCAGATCGAGCTCCACGGACTCCTTGTTGCGGTTGAGCCGCATGAAGGCACTGGACTCGCCGGCGATGTGCGGGCCGACGACGCGGGTCTGGTCCCCGGTGCCGGGGCTCTCGATCTTGATCACCCTGGCACCGAGGTCCGCCAGCTGCATGGTGGCGAAGGGCCCGGCCATGAACACGCCGATCTCCAGCACGGTGATGCCTGCGAGGGGACCTGCGGAACGGCCGGAACGATCCGCGGCGGGGGTGTCGTCACTCATGGGGGCCTTCTGTCGTCGGGCACGTCAGATGGCACCCGCTTCGAAGCGGGCGCCGTGGCGACGCTAGTTCCCCGGTGCGCGAAGGCGGACGACGGTGCGTCATATACCGACACATTCCGTCTCTCACCGCGGGACGGTGCCCCACGGCAGTGCGGTTTTAGCGCCTCCAGCCGCCGCTGCTGCGCCAGGCGCCCGGGCCGCGGCCCAGTCCGCCGCGCAGGCGGGGCCGGGCCCAGCGGCGCACGGGAGCGACGTCTGTGGCGGCCTCGCCTCCGGCGGCGGCGGCGCGGGCGTAGACGGCGCTCAGCGCCGCGACGATCGCCAGGCGCTCGGTCTCATCGGCGCCCCGTGTCGTGAGGTTCATCGCTGGCGGTTGAATCGCCCGCTCGGCGCCGGCGCCTGGCTGCGGGGCCTGCTCGTGGCCGGTCACAGCGGGATGTTCCCGTGCCGGCGCGGCGGCAGCTCGGCGCGCTTGTTCCGCAGCGCCCGCAGGCCCCGCACGATCCGGGCGCGGGTCTCCGACGGCGCGATAACCGCGTCGATGTAACCCGCCTCCGCGGCCAGATACGGGTTGAGCAGCTCCTCCTCGTACTCCTCGATGAGCTTGGCGCGGACTGCCTCGACGTCCTCGCCGTTCTCCTCGGCCGCCTTGAGCTGCCGCCGGTAGAGGATGTTCGCCGCGCCCTGGGCGCCCATCACCGCGATCTGGCCGGTGGGCCAGGCCAGGTTCAGATCCGCGCCGAGCTGCTTGGATCCCATCACGCAGTACGCCCCGCCGTAGGCCTTGCGGGTGATGACGGTGATGAGCGGTACGGTCGCCTCGCCGTAGGCGTAGATGAGCTTGGCGCCGCGGCGGATGATGCCGCCCCACTCCTGCTCGGTGCCCGGCAGGAACCCCGGCACGTCCACGAAGGTGAGGATGGGCAGGCCGAAGGCATCGCAGGTGCGGACGAACCGGGCGGCCTTCTCCGAGGCATTGATGTCCAGGGTGCCGGCCAGCTGCATCGGCTGGTTCGCGATGATGCCGACCGGCCGGCCCTCCACCCGGGCGAAGCCGGTGACGATATTGGGCGCGAACAGCTCCTGGACCTGCAGCACATCGCCGTCGTCGACGACGGCGCCGATCACGTCGAGGATGTCATAGGGCTGGTTCGCCGAGTCCGGGATGAGGGCGTCGAGCGCCAGGTCCTCCTCCGTCGGCGTCAGATCGGCGGCAGCGGCCTCCGCCGCATCGGTGTCCATGTTGTTCTGCGGGAGGAAGGAGAGCAGGTCCCGCACGTAGTCCAGTGCGTCCTGCTCGTCGGATGCCAGGTAGTGGGCGTTGCCGGAGACCGTGTTGTGGGTGTGCCCGCCGCCGAGCTCCTCGAAGCCGACTTCCTCTCCCGTGACGGTCTTGATCACGTCCGGCCCGGTGATGAACATGTGCGAGGTCTTGTCCACCATCACGGTGAAATCCGTCAGCGCGGGGGAATACACCGCGCCGCCGGCCGAGGGCCCCATGATGAGCGAGATCTGCGGCACCACCCCGGAGGAGTGCACATTGCGGCGGAAGATCTCCGCGAACAGCGCGATGGAGGCGACACCCTCCTGGATGCGCGCGCCGCCGGAGTCGTTGATGCCGATGATGGGGCAGCCGAGCTTCAGCGCCAGTTCCTGCACCTTGACGATCTTGCGGCCGTTGGCCTCCGCGAGGGAGCCGCCGAGCACGGTGAAGTCGTGCGCGAACACCGCCACCGTGCGCCCGTCGATGGTGCCCAGGCCGGTGATGACGCCGTCGCCGTCGGGACGTTTGCTGGCCATGCCGAATCGCGTGTTGTCGTGCCGGGCGAACTCGTCGAGCTCCTGGAAGGAGCCCTCGTCCAGCAGGGCGGTCAGGCGCTCGCGGGCGGTCTGCTTCCCGCGCCCCCGCTGGGCGGCGATGCCGCGCTCGTCCCCGGCCCGGGCGGCGTCGCGGCGCTCGTGGAACTGCGCCAGCCGGCCGGCCGTGGTGAACAGATCGTGGCGGGACTCGGTCATGCTTCCTCCAGGGTGAACCAGCACATGCGAAACGTCACGCTACCGCTGGGCTGAACGCCGTTGTGTCCCCCGCTGGGGACTTCCTTGGAAAGATTGTCGCAGGCCGTTAAAGCTGCCTAGAGTGAACTCGTGCACACCGTCGCCCCTCACCTCGATGTTCAGGCCGTCACCGCGCGCCTGTCCTGGCCCGGCGGTCCCGTACCGGCGCTGCTGTGGCTACCGGAGGTGGATTCCACGAATCTGGAGCTGGAACGGCGTGCCCTGGCCGGGCCCGGCGCCTGGCCGGACTATTCCGTGCTCGGAGCCGAATACCAGAGCGCCGGCGCTGGCCGCCGCGGGCGCAGCTTCACCGCGCCGCCCTCGGCGGCCCTGATGGTCTCGGTGCTGCTGCGTCCGGGCCGGCTGGCGGCCGGTGACCGCGGCGCCGTGCTCGGCTGGGTGCCGCTGCTGGCCGGGCTGGCGCTGGTGCGGGCCCTGGAGCGGGCCTGCCGGGTGCGCGCGCGGCTCAAATGGCCCAATGACGTCCTGGTGACGGCTGCGGACGGCACGGAGGGCAAGATCACCGGCATTCTCGGCCGGGTCGCCATGCTGGGCGAGGAACCACTCGTGATCATCGGCGCCGGGACGAACGTGCATCAGGACCGGAGTGCACTGCCGGTGTCCCACGCCGCCTCGGTGCGCACCGCCGGCGGTCACACCGACCGGGAGGCCCTGCTGATCGCGTATCTGGAGGAGTTCGCGCCGCTCTACCACCGGCTGAGGGACGGCGGCGCCGATGCGGTGCCCGGCCTCCGGGCGGAGGTGGAGCCGGTGGTGTCCACCCTCGGTCGCCGCGTCCGTGCGGAGCTTCCCGGAGGTGCTGCGCGGGAGGGGACCGCCCTCGGGCTGGGGCCCGGCGGGGAGCTGCTGCTCGACGCCGGCGAGCCGATCTCCGCCGCCGATGTCCACCATCTGCGGCCCGCGGGAGCCGGTGGCTACGCCGGCGCCCGTACTCCCGGTGCCGCTGGTGCCGGGAGCACCGCAGGCGCGGCTGCGGCGGGCCGCGACGGGGGAGCTGCGTGA
Organism: Sediminivirga luteola; assembly: GCF_014639315.1. Lineage (GTDB taxonomy): Bacteria > Actinomycetota > Actinomycetes > Actinomycetales > Brevibacteriaceae > Sediminivirga > Sediminivirga luteola. The sequence goes on along the minus strand of NZ_BMFY01000009.1, from coordinate 77,938 downwards.
GCGCGCCGGAACAGGGTCTTCCCGCTGACCCGCTCGACGGCCTCCCCGATGAGCGGCTGAACGGTGCCGCCGCGGCGCGTCTTTCCGGCAATGGCGTCTCTGGTGACGGCGTCTCCGGTGATGGTGTCTCCGGTGATGGTGTCCCGAGCGCCGATGCCGCGCCCATGACCGGCCCCATCGTGCGGCCGGCGACCGACTACGCGGCCGATCCCCAGAAGGTGGGCCTGATCGGGCCGCGTGGCGATCTCAAGGACGACCGCGACGCCCGCCCCGCCGACCCCGCGCCGGAGACCCTTCCGGGGAGCCGCGACGGTCAGGGGCGCAGGACCGACGACGCCGGTCCCGACCGCGCCGCAGACGCTGCGCCGGCCTCAGCCGGCGCGGAGACGCCAGAAGGCTCGGCGGGCACCGGGGAGGCGCCGCAGCCGCCCGCCGAACCCGAGCGCCCGGCCGGAGCGGTGCCGATCCCGGAGGAGCACGAGGACACCGTCTTCGAGTTCCGTACCGCCGCTGAGCAGCTGGAAGAGCGGCTGCTGGGCGGAAAACGCGTTCTCAACCGCAAGGAGCTGGCGCAGCTGGCGCAGATCTCCTCCGCTTCCTCGCGCAAGATCTGGCGCGCGCTGGGCTTCTCGCGCGTGTACGACGTCGACGTGGCGTTCACCCTGGCCGACGCCCAGGGGCTGAGCACCGTCGCCGAGCTGGTCCGGGACGGCATCGTGGACGAGGACACGGCGCTGTCGCTCGCCCGGGGAGTCGGCCACACCACGGACCGGCTGGCGGTGTGGCAGATGGAGACCCTGGTGGAGTACCTGACCGATGAGCGCGGCCTGAGCGAGGCCGAAGCCCGGCGGGAGGTGCTTGCGGAGCTGGAGAAACTCATCGAGCCGATGGAGAAGCTCCTGGTCTACGCCTGGCGCCGCAATCTGGCCGGGGTGTTCGGACGGCTGAACCTGGACGTCCAGGAGAGCCTCGCGGTGGAGCACCGCCAGACGCGCAGCGATGTGAACATGCCGCTGGGCCGCGCGGTGGGTTTTGCCGACCTGGTGTCCTATACCCGTCTGTCGCAGAAGATGGAGCCGAAGGAGCTCGCCCGGCTGGTGCAGAAGTTCCAGAACCTGGCCCACAACATCGTCACCTCGGCCGGCGGCCGGATCATCAAGACCGTCGGCGACGAGGTGTTCTACGCCGCGACGACGCCTACCCTCGGCGCGCAGATCGCGGTCACCCTGGCCGAGGCGATCCGCGCGGACCCGGAGCTGCCGCGTGCCCGCGGAGGGCTGGCCTGGGGCCGGGTGCTCTCCCGGCTGGGCGACATCTTCGGCTCCACCGTGAATCTCGCGGCGCGGCTGACCGCCATCGCCGAACCGGGCACGGTCATCGTGGACCCGGACACCAAGGCCATCCTGGATCGCGGCGACGCCTGGGTCCTGGTGCCCCAGGACCCGGTCACGCTGCAGGGGATCGGGGAGATCACGCCGTACGAGCTGCGGCGGGGCACCGCCGATGTGATGCAGCTCGACTTCGAGGAGGACGCCGCCGACCGGCTGGCACCCGGCCAGCACTAGGGACGCGCGGGGAACACCAAGAGCGCCGGGGGACGCTCGATGGTGCACAGAACACCACGTAAGTGACAGAACAACACCGTCTACGGTGTTGTTCTGTCACTAGGGTGTTGTTCTGCCACGGTGCGCTCATTCACTGGCACGCACCTACCCGACGCAGCCCGTGAGAGGCTCTGGCCCAGTGCTCAGGTCCGACAATGCACGTCCCAGTGCGGGCCGCCCTTCACAGTGCAGATCCACCGTGCGCAGGTGCAGCAATGCACGTCGCGGTGCGCGCCCGCGCTGCACAGCGTAGGCCCACCGTGCGCAGGTCCTGGAACGGCGCTGGTGCTAGAACAGTGCGCTGCCGTCGCCCTCGCGGTCGACGATCACCGCGTCCTCGTCGTCGTCCTGCTTCAGCCGCGAGATCCGCTCGGCCGCGGACTCCGGCTCCTCCACCGGCAGCTCGGGCCCGGCAGACCCAGCCGGCCCCGGACCACCCTCGTCGCCCCCGCCTGGGGCGCCGCCCGGCGCGGGCGCATCGCCTTCGGGCTTGGGGCCGCGGCCGATGAACTCCACCTTGTGCTCCAGCGGGCTGCCGGAGGCGTCGCGCCGGACCAGCTCCTCCGGCAGGCTGCGCGCCGCGCCCGAGGCGGCGCTGGCGGAAGGATCCGGTCCGGCGTACGCCAGGACCAGCCCCGTCTCGCCCTTGAGGAACCGCTGCGCTCGCACGCCGCCCGTCGCCCGTCCCTTCACCGGGAACTCGTCCAGGGCACTCGTCTTGGCTGAAAGCGAGGGCTCGCCGTAATAGTTCTCCCCGGTTGCGATGGTCACCACCACGGAACGCTCGGCTTCTTCCGGGCGGATGGCGGAGAAATGGATCACCCGCGCGTTCCCGGAGAGCTTCATCCCGGCCACACCGCCGGCGCCGCGGCCCTGAGGCCGGACCAGCGAGGCGCCGAACCGCAGCAGCTGGCCGGCATCGGAGACGAACACGAACTCCTCCTCGCCGCTCTCCAGCTGCGCCACGCCCACCACCTCGTCGCCGGGCTTGAGCGCGATCACCGGCCACTGGTCCTTGTTCGGCGGTGCCTCGGCAGCCACCCGCTTGACCACGCCGCCTGCCGTGGCCAGCGCGAATCCGGGCCCCTCCTCGTCCAGCGAGACCAGGCCTAGCACCCGCTCGCCCTTGTCCAGAGCGGTGAACTCCCGGATCGGCGTGCCCCCGGCCAGGGACGGCCTGGAGGCCTGCGGCGGGAGCGCGGGCATATCCACCACTGGCAGGCGCACCAGGCGCCCGGTGCTCGTGACCGCGCCGATCTGCGCCCGGGCGGTGGTGGGCAGCTGGGACAGCAGCCCGTCGTGCTTGACCCGCTTGCCGGTCGCCGGGATCGGCTGCCGGTCGGTGGTGCGGGCGAGCATCCCGGTGGTGGACAGCAGCGCCCAGCACGGCGCATCGGGAATCTGCATCGACTCGGGATCGAGCGCCTTGCGGCCGCCGCGTTTCCCGGTGATCTCATGGCCGTTGCCCTCCACCAGGACCGTCCGGCGCGGAGTGCCCAGCCGCTCGGCGATCTCCCCGAGCTCGGAGCTCATCAGGTTCAGCAGCTTCTGCCGGTCCGCCAGCAGGGCCTCCAGCTCGGCGATGGTCGCGGTCAGCTCGTCGCGCTCGCGCTCCAGTTCCAGCCGGGAGAACTTGGTCAGCCGGCGCAGCTGCAGATCCAGGATGTAGGTCGCCTGGATCTCGCTGAGGTCGAAGACCTCCATCAGCCGGCCGCGGGCGATCCCGGCGTCGTCGCTGGAGCGGATCAGCTGGATGACCTCGTCGATGTCCAGGATGGCGATCAGCAGGCCCTCGACCAGGTGCAGCCGGTCCCTGGCCTTGCCCAGCCGGAACTCGGTGCGGCGGCGCACCACGCTCAGCCGGTGCTCCAGGTAGACCTCCAGCAGCTCCTTGAGCCCCAGGGTGCGCGGCTGGCCGTCCACCAGGCACACGTTGTTGATGCCGAAGGAGTCCTCCAGCGGGGTGAGCCGGTACAGCTGCTCGAGCACCGCGTTCGGGTCGAAGCCGTTCTTCAGGCCGATCACCAGCCGCAGCCCGTGGGCCCGGTCGGTGAAATCGTCCACCGAGGCGATCCCGGCCAGCTTCTTCGCACCCACCTGGTCCTTGATCTTCTCGATCACCTTCTCCGGGCCCACCAGATAGGGCAGCTCCGTGACCACGATGCCCTTGCGGCGGGCGCTCAGGTTCTCGATGCTGCACACCGCCCGGGTGCGGAAGCTGCCGCGGCCGGTCTCATAGGCTTCGCGGATCCCGGCCAGGCCGACGATGCGCCCGCCGGTGGGGAGATCGGGCCCGGGGACGTAGCGCATCAGATCGGCCAGGCTGGCGTCCGGGTGCTCGATCAGATGCTGCGCCGCCGCGACGATCTCGCCGAGGTTGTGCGGCGGCATGTTCGTCGCCATGCCCACCGCGATGCCGGAAGCGCCGTTGACCAGCAGATTGGGCACCGCCGAGGGCAGCACCTCCGGCTGGGTCATGGTGTTGTCGTAGTTCGGGACGAAGTCGACGACGTTCTCGTCCAGGCCAGAGATCATCTCCATCGCCGCCTGGGTGAGCCGCGCCTCGGTGTAGCGCGGCGCGGCCGGGCCGTAGTCGAGCGTGCCGAAGTTCCCATGGCCGTCGACCAGCGGCAGGCGCATGGTGAAGTCCTGCGCCATCCGGACCAGGGCGTCGTAGATGGCGCTGTCCCCGTGCGGGTGCAGGCGGCCCATGACATCGCCGACGATGCGGGAGGACTTCACGTGCCCCCGGTCGGGCCGCAGGCCCATCTCGCCCATCTGGTAGACGATGCGCCGCTGCACCGGCTTGAGCCCGTCGCGGGCGTCCGGAAGCGCCCGGGAGTAGATCACCGAGTAGGCGTACTCCAGGAACGAGGACTGCATCTCCGCGGCGACGTCGATGTCGACGATCGTCTCGGCCGATGAGCCGCTTCGCTTGGCCATGGAACCTCTTTCTCACTCGTTCGTGCCCGCGCCCGGCAGGCGCGGGACCGTCCTGTACCGCTCAGCTGAGCCTGCGCACGGAGTCCTTGCGGTCCGGCTGGCTGCGCAGCACGGCGTACGCGGACAGGATATGCACCTGCTCGGCGCCGGCGTGCAGCGGCCGCAGCGCGATCTCGGAGACCTCGGGGAACTCGTCCACAAGGGCGGAGAGCCGCATGATGACATCCGCGACGGCGCTCAGATTCGCCGCCGGCGTGCCCTGGTAGCCCAGCAGCCGCGGAGCTGCCTTCACGCTGGTGATCATCTCGCGAGCATCCACGTTGGTCAGCGGCGCCCCCCGGTGCGCCACATCGTCGAGCAGCTCGGTGGCGTCACCGGCGATGGAGAACGACACCACGGGTCCCAGCAGGGGGTCCTCCCCGGCGGTGACCACGCACGCCGTTCCCGGCGGCGCCATCGGCTGCACGTCCAGCGAGGGCTGTTCCCCGGCGGAATGGCCGCCCACCCGCCGCACCAGGTCCTGGATGCGCAGGAAGTCGTCGCGCAGCTCCGCGTCGTTGTCGATGTTCAGCTGCACCCCGCCGGCGTCCAGGCGGTGGCGCAGCTGGTGGTGGACCGCTTTGAGCGCCACCGGGAAGCCGAACTCCCGGGCGGCGGCGCTGGCCTCCTCGGGCGTGTGCACGCGGGCGTGCGGCACCACCGAGATGCCGACGGTCTCCAGCAGCGCGGCGACCTCGCCGGGCTCCAAGGTGCGCTGTTCCCCGGCCGGGACGCCGGCCAGCAACCGGCGGATCAGCCGCCGTGCCGCACGCAGGTCCACGCCCGCGGGAGGATCCGTGGTGCCCCGGTCCGATTCGCGCCACATGGCGTAGTCGGTGGCCCGGGCCAGCGCCCAGGCGGCGTACTCCGGTCCGCCGAAGGCCGGCACCGTGACCGGGACCGGCTCGCCGTCGTCGCCGGGCACATGGGCGGTGAGGAACTCCTGATTGCCGATGATCCCCAGGAAGCAGGCCACCGTGGTCTTGCCGGAACGCGCCGAGACCTGCGCGAAGAGCGGCGCGATCTCATCGGACTGCGGTCCGGAGGAGGGTGTGAAGGTCATGACGACCGAATCCACGTCCGGATTGGCGAACATCCGCTCCAGCTCCACCCGGAACTCCTCCGTGCTGACCTCCGGGTGCATGGAGACCGGCGGCACGGTGACCTCCAGGCCCTCGGCCCGCAGCCGCTGGACGACGAGCGTGGCCAGCGCCGCGGAGTTCCCGATCACCCCCACCCGGCGCCCGGCCGGCAGTGGCTGGGAAGTGAACACCTGCGCCACGTCGAACAGGGCGTGCATCGTGTCGGCGCGCACCACGCCGGCCTGCTCGAAGATCTGGATGAGGGCGGCCGAGGACAGCCGAGACGACCGCACATGGTGCCCCGGCGGGCGTTCCTCGGCGGTGAAATCCGCCTTCACCACCACGACCGGCTTCTTCAGGGACAGCCGGCGGGCGATGCGGGAGAACTTCCGCGGATTGCCCACTGACTCCAGGTAGAGGCCGACGACCTTGGTGGCCGGATCCTCCTCCCAGTACTGCAGCATGTCGTTGCCGGACAGGTCGGCGCGATTGCCCGCCGAGACGAAACTGGACACGCCGAGACCGCGCCGGGTGGCCTCGGCCAGGATCGCGGTGCCGAAGGCGCCGGATTGCGCGAACAGGCCGATGGGACCGGCCGGCGGCAGGAACGGGGCGAGCGAGGCGTTCAGGGCGGCATCGGCATTGATGACGCCCAGCGAATTCGGTCCCACCACCCGCATGCCGTGCGCCCGGGCCGTGGCCACCATCCGCTGCTGCAGCGCCAGGCCCTCCGGGCCCTCCTCGGCGAAACCGGAGGAGATCACCACGACGCCCTTGACCCCGTGCTGGGCGCACTGGCGGACCACCTCGATGCAGCGCTCGGCCGGCACGGCAATCACGCCCAGGTCGATCTGTTCCGGGAGATCGTCGAAGGAGCGGTAGGCCGGGAACCCCGCCACCTGGTCCGCCTCCGGATGCACGACGAAGATCTCCCCGGGGAAACCCGCCTCCTTGAGGTTCCGCAGCAGCAGATTGCCGGTCGAGGTCCGCTTCCGGCTGGCGCCCAGCACCGCGACGGAGGCCGGATGCAGCAGCGAGTGGACGCTGCGCGCCTCCGCCCGGTGCTCCCGGGCCGCCTGCACCCGGCGGGATTCCTCCGTCGGGTCCAGATTGAAGTGCACGGCGACGACGCCGTCGTCCAGTTGCCGGGTGATCTTGTAGCCGGCGGCCATGAACACCGCCAGCATGGACCGGTTCTGGGGGAGGACCTCGGCGTGGAATTCGCGGATGCCGCGCTCGCGGGCGGCAGCGGCAAGGTGCTCCAGGAAGATCGAGCCGAGGCCGCGGCCCTGGTAGTCGTCCGCGACGTTGAAGGCGACCTCCGCGGAGCGCTCGTCGATCCGGTCGTAGCGCGCGTCGCCGATGATTTCCCCGCCGACGGTCATCACGAACGCCACCCGGTCGTGATAGTCCACGTTGACGAAGCGTTCCAGGTCCCGTTTGGGGATCACCGGCAGCGGCGCGAAGAACCGCAGATAGACCGACTCGTCGGACTGCTTGCGGTGCATGGCCTGCATGGCCTCGGCGTCCTCGGGGCGGACCGGGCGCAGATGAGCGGTGGTCCCGTCGCGCAGCACGACGTCTGCCTCCCAGTAGGAGGGGTAGGGCGGCCGCTCGGTCATGCCCACCAGCATAGCGACGGCGCGCCCCGATCCGGCGCCTGAGACACGGCTGCGGCGCCACGACCGGGTCCCGCCGTTCCCCGGAACGCGGCGGTGCGGACGGCAGCCCCGCGTGTCCGGGGCATCTGCGACAATGTCCAGCATGGCCGCATATCCCTCCCAGCGTTCGCAGGGCGAGCAGACGCTGCAGCTCGAGCGCGATCTGAAGACCGCCGGCTTCTACCCGCAGCTCGCCATGGCGGTGTTCAGCGAGTCGCTGTACCAGGAGACGCTGCTCTCCCACCTGGTGCACGTGGACACGCACTTCGACATGGACTCCATTCACCGGCACATCTCGGCGTTGCTGCTGACGCCGACCAGGCTCATCCTGGGGCACATCGACGACGATCCCCGCGGTCCCGAGGGCGGCACTGCGGCGCGGGTGAGCACCGAGGACATCCCGCTGACCCGGCTGCGCACCGTGCTGATCGCCCGCACCTACGAGAACCCGGAGCGGTTCCGGCCCGGCCAGCTGCCGGCCGACGTCGTGATCACCCTGGCGTGGGACTCCCTGCGGCGCCTGGACCTGGTTCCCGAAGCCTGCGGCGACCCGCAGTGCGATGCGGACCACGGCTACTCGGGCACCTCCACTGCCGAGGATCTGAGCATCCGGGTCTCGGCGATGGCGGAGGGGCAGGAAGCGCTGGAACAGGCGCTGCGGTTCGCCGGCCGGCTGAGGGAGAGCGTCCATCAGGCGCGGACCGCCGCCGGCCTGCAGGCAGGCTGACGGTGACATCGGTGACACCACTGCCCGGCGAAGTGCTTCCGCCGCCCTACGAGCGCGGTTCGCTCGCCGATGTCATCCCGGCGGCGGCCGGCATGATCGGCGCGGCCTCCGCGCTCGATCCGGCGGCCGCGGCCCGGGCCCGCGCGCTCCTGCCGGAAGGCGAGGCGCGCACGGTGCTGGTGGTGCTCATCGACGGCCTCGGGCTGCGCCTGCTGCGCGCCAAGGCCGCCCACGCGCCGTTCCTGCGCGCCCACTTGCCGCAGGCCGGGGAGCTGACCGCCGGGTTCCCCTCGACCACGGCGAACTCCCTGTCCACCCTGGGCACGGGCCTGCTGCCGGGCGCGCACGGCGTGGTGGGCTACCGCCTGCTGGACCCGGCCCGGGACGTGGTCTTCAACCAGCTCTCCTGGGACCCCGCGGTCGATCCGCGCGCCTGGGTGCCCGACGAGACGCTGTTCGAACGGCTGGCCGCCCACGGCACGGATGTGCTCAGCCTGGGCGAGCCGAAGTTCGCGCAGGGCGGCCTCAACCACGCATCGATGCGCGGCGGGGGCTTCCTGCCGTCGAAGACGCTCAGCGAGCGGGTGGACCACGCCCTGACGGCGCTGCGCGCCCCCGGCCGGCGGCTGGTCTACCTGTACTGGGGCCTGCTGGACAAGATCGGCCACGGGCACGGCTGCGAGTCCTGGCAGTGGGTGGAGGAACTGGAGCGGGTGGACGCGCAGCTGCGCCGGCTCGCCGAGGAGCTTCCCCGCGATGCGCGGATGCTGCTCACCGCCGATCACGGCATGGTGGACGTGCCGCACGAGGACCGGCTGGACCTGGCCGCGCACCCCGATCTGCAGGCGGGCCTGCGGCACACCGGCGGAGAGCCTCGCGCCGTCCATCTCTACCTGAGAGCCGGCGCGGAGGACGACATGCTGGCGGCGTGGCGCGAGCGCACCGCAGGACGGGCCATCGTGCTGCGCCGCGCGGACGCCATCGGCGCCGGGTTGTTCGGCCCGGTCGGGGAGCGGGCGAAGGCACGCATGGGAGACCTGATCGTGATCGCCCGCGAGGGCTTCGCCGTCGTGGACTCGGCCCGGGATTCCGCCTCCTCGCTCAGCCTGCTCGGGCATCACGGCGGCCTCAGCGACGCCGAGCTGGCGCTGCCGCTGATGATCTGGGGCAGCTGAGCGCGCAGCCCTGTCCGTGGCGCGTGAGTTTCACGCGCTGCGCTCGACGCGCTCGTCCTCGGTCCTGTGCGTGCCTCTGGCCTCACCCTCCGGAGCTGCCCGGAACAACACGAACTTGTACATCAGATAGCGGAACGCCGTGCCCAGCACCAGGCCGATCCCGTTGCCGGAGATGTTGTCCGCCAGCTGTGAGGTGAAGCCCAGGACGTAGTGGGAGACGAAGAGGCATCCCATCGCGATGCCCAGGCCCCCGGCGTTGATCAGGAAGAACCAGAACGCCTCCCGCACCCGCGCATCGTTCCGGCCTTCCTTGAAGGTCCAGTAGCGCGAGCCGAGCCAGGAGACGGTGGTCGCCACGATCACCGAGACGACCTTGGCGCCGATGGGGTAATCGGGCATCACGGTGAGCCGCAGGAGGTTGTAGACCGAGATGTCCACGATGAAGGCGACGCCGCCCACGGTGCCGAACTTCGCCAGCTGCGCGATGAGCGGCGCCAGGCGGGTGAAACGGTTCACGGTCGTTCTCCTCACGTCGCCGCGGCCATCACGCCCGGCGCGTCTTCCAGGGCCCGCAGGTCCTTCAGCGTTCTTGAGCCCTCCCCGGCCGTCCCCGTACGCCGGATGCGCGCTGGCCGGGACCTGAAGAGAGCCACTGGCCAGTCTAGGTCCTGCGGGGCGGCACATGGTCCAAAACGCCGGTCCGAAACCCCAGGGCGGCACCCCCGGTGCGGATAGACTTCCAGCTGTGACTTTTCCACGTGTCGGAGTGATTGGCGGAGGCCAGCTGGCCCGGATGATGGCACCCGCGGCGGAAGCCCTCGGGGTGCGCCTGGCGGTACTGGCCGAATCGGAGGACGCCTGCGCGGTGCAGGCGATCGCGGAGTCCACGGTGGGGGACTACAAGGATCTGGAGACGGTGCGCGCCTTCGCCGCGGAGGTCGATGTCGTCACCTTCGACCATGAGCACGTGCCCACCGAGATCCTCCGCACCCTGGAGGCCGAGGGGGTCGCGGTCCGGCCCGGAGCCGCGGCGCTCGTCCACGCCCAGGACAAGCTGGTCATGCGCGCCCGGATGGACGAGATCGGCCTGCCCAATCCGCAGTGGGCGCAGGTGACCTCCGTGGAGGACCTGCGGCAGTTCGGCGACCGGGTGGGCTGGCCGGTGGTGCTCAAGACCCCGCGCGGAGGCTACGACGGCAAAGGCGTCATGGTGGCCTCCCGCGCCGAGGACGGCGCCGAGTGGCTGGAGACCGCCACCGGGGGCCTCCTGGCCGAGGAGAAAGTGCCGTTTGCCCGCGAGCTGGCCGTCATGGTGGGACGCTCGCCGATGGGCCAGACCGCGACCTGGCCGGTGGTGCAGACCTGGCAGCGCGATGGCATCTGCAAGGAGGCCATCGCCCCGGCCCCGGGCCTGGACCCCGGCCTTGCCGCGAAGATCGCCGCCGATGTCATCTCCCTGGCCACCCGCCTGGACGTCACCGGCGTGATGGCGATGGAGATGTTCCTGGTCGAGGAGGACGGCCGACAGCGCTACCTCGTCAACGAGCTCGCCATGCGCCCGCACAACACCGGCCACTGGACCCAGGACGGCTCGGTGACCTCCCAGTTCGAGCAGCACCTGCGCGCCGTGCTGGACCTGCCCCTGGGGGAGACCAGCGCCCAGTTCCCCGCCAGCGTCATGGTCAATGTGCTCGGCGGCGAGTACGAGGACCTCTACGGCGCCTACCGGCATGTGATGGCACACGACCCGGCGATCAAAGTGCATATGTACGGCAAGTCCGTGCGTCCCGGCCGCAAGGTGGGCCACGTCAACGCCGTCGGCGAGGACGTCGACGCGCTGCTGGAACGGGCCCGCCACGCGGCCGACTACTTCGAGGGGACGGTGACCTCATGAGCGGAACCCAGGGCGCCGGAACCGGGGCGGCCCACGCCGGAACCGGGGCGGCCAGCACCGGAACCGGAGCGGCAGCCGCCGTGGACGTCGCCATCGTGATGGGCTCCGATTCCGACTGGCCCGTGATGGAGCAGGCCGGGAAGGTCCTGGACGAACTAGGGATCGGCTGGCACGCGCAGGTCCTCTCGGCCCACCGGATGGCGCGGCAGATGCTGGAGTTCGGCGAGCGGGCGGTGGCCGAGGGCTACCGGGTCGTGATCGCCGGGGCCGGGGGAGCGGCGCATCTGCCGGGCATGATCGCCTCGGTCACCTCGGCTCCCGTCATCGGCGTCCCCGTGCCCCTGAAGCACCTGGACGGGATGGACTCGCTGCTGTCCATCGTGCAGATGCCCGCAGGCGTACCGGTGGCCACGGTCTCCATCGGCGGTGCCCGCAACGCCGGCCTGCTGGCCGCGCGGATCCTGGGCGCCGGCCCCGGGCCGGAGGCCGCGGCCGTGCGTGAGCGCCTGGACCGCTTCCGGGACGAGCTCGGGCAGCAGGCCGCTGCCAAGGGACGCGCCCTGGCGGAGCGCCTGACGGCGGAAGGCCCCCGGACCGGTACGGGCGACAGGTGAGGGGGCGGCGTGGCTGAGCGTACCCGCCGTATCCCGGAGCTGGTCGATCCGCTGCGCTACCCGGCCAAAGCCGATCCGAGCGCCCGCACCGCACGTGCCTGGTACTTCCTGCTGCTGACCGTGCTGCTGCCCGGGACGGTCCAGCTCGTCGCCGGCAGCCGCCGGCTGGCCCGGATCGGCATGGCGGCGACGGCGGCGCTGTGGCTGCTGGTCTTGAGTGCGGTCGTCCTGGCGCTGACATCGCTGGAGTCCCTGCTGGCCGCGGCGACCAGCAGCATGACCCTGCTGCTGCTGACCCTCTTCCTGCTGGCCTACACGATCGTGTGGGCGCTCTGCTTCTTCGACACCCTCCGCCTGGTACGGTTCGTCGGCCTGAAGCCGCGGGTGCGCGCCTGGGTCGCCGGGGCGTCCGCGCTGGTCCTGCTGATCGTCGGGGGAGGACTGGCCTACGGCACCGGCACCCTCAACAGCCAGCGCGGCCTCATCTCCGACATCTTCGCCTCCGGCGGCGCCGTGCAGCCCGTGGACGGGCGATACAACATCCTGCTGCTGGGCTCGGACGCCGGCAAGGGCCGGGAGGGGATCCGCCCGGACAGCATCACCGTCGTCAGCATCGACGCCCGGACCGGCCAGGCGGTGATGTTCGGCATCCCGCGGAACATGCAGAACGTCCCCTTCCCGGAGGACAGCCCCCTGCACCAGGTCTACCCGCAGGGGTACAACTGCGGCGACGAATGCCTCATCAACAGCGTGTACCTGCAGGGCCAGGAGCACGCCGAGCTCTATCCCGATGTGGACGATCCGGGCGCGCAGGCGATGATCGACGCGGCCAGCGGTGTCACGGGGCTGGAGGTCCAGTTCTACGCGATGATCGACATGGACGGCTTCGCCGGCCTGATCGACGCCGTCGGCGGCATCACCATCGTCTCCGGGCAGCGGGTCCCGATGGATTCCGTGCTGACCTCGGTCGACGCCGAGCCGGAGCACGGGTGGATCGAGATCGGCGAGCAGCGGATGGACGGCCGCACCGCGCTCTGGTTCGCCCGTTCGCGGCGCGGTTCGAGCGACTACGAGCGCATGGCGCGGCAGCGCTGCGTGCAGGAGGCGATGCTCAGCCAGCTGGAGCCAGCGACCCTCCTGACCCGGTTCCAGGCGATCGCCAGCGCGGCACCGGACATGGTCTCCACGGACATCCCCGAGGCGCAGCTGAGCTCCTTCGTGGAGCTGGCGCAGAAGACCCGCCAGCGCGATCTGCAGGAACTGGACTTCGTTCCGCCCGAGGTGACTCCCGCCCATCCGGACTTCACCCAGATCCATGCGCTCGTGCAGCAGACCATCGAGCAGAGCGAGGCGGAATCGGACGCCGATGCCGCCGCGGGACCGGGCAGCGCTGCTGGGGGACTCGGAACACCGCAGGGTCTCGCCGCTGCGGGGCTGGGTATGCCCCTGGGCGTCGCTGCTGCGGGAACGGGAGCACCTGGCCTTGCCGTTGCAGGGCCGGCCGTGACCGCCGCAGGCTCCGGCGGCGCGCTGGGAGCACAGGCTCCCGCATCGGCCTCAGAGGCGAGCGCCGTCGCGGCGCCGGCCCCCGAGGGCGAGGGCGACGACGCCATCTGCTACGTGCCCTGATCCAGTACCCTGCTACGCCCGCGAAGGCGCTCCTGGAGCGCGGAAGCAATCGCCGTCGCGGACAGGGGCCCACCGGCTCTTCGCGCCGCCGCGTTTCACCCGGCTCGGCGTGGCCGGATGCCCTGTCCTGGCGTCGTGCGGGGAAATCCCAGATCCGCGCCCCCGCAGCGCATCGGCAAGGGCGGGCCGGGTGCGGATGCCTCTCATCGGCCGCTCGTCGGTGAGGAAGGGCCAGATCCGGGCCGAATTTTTTGGGCGACGTTTGCCCATGTCAGCGAACAACTACATCGGTGTAATTCACAAAAATCCAGCAAAGTCGACTCTGACACGCCGAAAGTATGTAACAATTTTGAGATGTCGCCTGCTGTTGTCGTTCTGCCAACGCCGGTCAGTAGGTGGACAAGCCTCAACTTCCCTGTCTTCCTCGAAAAGGCTTGCAGACATGAAACTCAACAGAAGCACTGTGGGCATCGGGCTCTCGGCGCTCATGCTGGCGACGCTCGGCCTGGTCGTTCCCACTACCGCATCGGCAGACTCCGTCACGCCTGAGGTCAACTCCTTCGCCCTGACCGACGTCAGCGAGGACGGCCTCACCGAAGTGGGCGCCACGTCCGCCTCCGTCGACGCCGAGGGGGCCGCGGCCTCCGGCGTCTCCTATCTTCCCACCCTGCTGTACTCGGAGCAGCGCCAGCAGGGGTTCGTCGGCGGGCTCGACAGCGATGACGCGAACGGCTCGGCCGCCGCCGTCAACGCCTCCCTGGGCGCTGCGACGCAGGACGACGAGGAGGCTCCGGAAGAATCCGAGAGCACCGAGGAGCCCGCGGAGCGGGCGCCCGAGGGCGACGCTCCCGAGGAGGACGCGGGCGAGCAGAGCCCCGACATCTCCGGCGACATCTCGCAGAAGACCGAGGACGGCGTGAACATCGCCGCCCTGACCGAGGCGCTGGAACTCGACAGCAGCAACCCGAACGTCGTGGGCGTCTCCTGGCCCGGCGCCGAGAGCGGCCACGTGGAGATCCGCACCCGCATCGGCGACCAGTGGAGCGCCTGGGAGGAAGTCGACCAGGAACAGCTCGCCGACGGCCCCCAGTCCACGAACGGCACCGAGCCCTTCGTGGTGGACGCCGCCGCCGAGGCCGTGCAGCTGCGCGTGCTGGGCGAGGCGGCCCCGCAGGACGCCGAGCTGTTCGTCATTGACCCGAAGTACACCGAGAACGACGCTCTCCAGGTGCAGCAGAATCAGCCCGCCGGCGCCGTGGCGCCCGGCGAGGCGGCCGCTCCCGAGGGCGCTGAGGCCGAGGGCGCCGGACTGGACCTGAGCCAGGAGGGCGAGGTGCAGACCGCGGCGTTCTCCGTCGATGAGGGCGTCACCGCCCAGAACGCCTCCGTCAAGCGCGTGCCGGCTCCCAAGTACGGCACCCGCAGCTCCTGGGGCGCGAACGAGAGCCTGCGTCGCGGCAGCGCCTCCTACGCCTCCAGCATCCGGGCCACGATCGTGCACCACACGGCCGGGTCCAACACCTACACCGCCGAGCAGGTGCCCGGCATCCTGCGCGGCATCTACAGCTTCCACACCCAGGGCCGCGGCTGGTCCGATGTGGGCTACAACATGCTCGTGGACAAGTTCGGCCGGCTCTGGGAAGGGCGTGCCGGCGGGATGGACCGCCCCGTGATCGGCGCGCACGCCGCCAACTACAACAGCGGCACCTTCGGCATCTCGACGCTGGGGACCTTCACCGGCTCCGCGCCCCCGGCCGAGGCGATCCGCGCCGCCGAGCACGCCATCGCCTGGAAGCTCTCCCTGCACGGCGTCTCCGGGGACTCCCGGGCCACCGTGAACGGCCGCACCATCAACGCCGTCTCCGGTCACCGTGACGTGGGGCAGACCGACTGCCCGGGCGCGGCGTACTACGCCAAGCTTCCGGACATGCGCCGCGCCATCGTGCAGATGCAGAACAACGGCACCGCCGGCGGCAGCGAGAGCAGCAACCCGAACCAGACCCCGCCGGCGCCCAAGACCGCGATCGAGCGCTACGCGGAGTCCGAGGCGGGCAAGTACCTGGGCAAGCCGACGAGCGCGGAATTCGATGTGCCCGGCGGTAAGGCCCGCAACTACGAGAACGGGCGCGTGTACTGGTCGCAGTCCACCGGCGCGGTCGGCACCAGGGGCGCCATCGGCACCAAGCACCGCCAGCTGTGGGACGAGCTCGGGCTCCCCGTCCAGGAGGAGCGCGGCGGCCTGAAGGACGGCGGCTCCTTCCAGAAGTTCCAGAAGGGATCCATCCACTGGAGCCCGCGCACGGGCGCCCACTACACGCTGGGCGTGCTGCAGAGCTACTGGGGTTCCAAGGGCTGGGAGAACGGGCACCTGGGCTACCCCACGACGGACCCGAAGTCCGGGAACGGGCGGGCCGAGCAGACCTTCCAGGGCGCCCGCCTGGTCTGGGCGGAGGGCTACGGCACCACCGAGTTCTCGCCCAGCGGCGACATCGGATCCGGCGTCCGGGACACGAGTGATGAACTGACCGGCCCCCGGCCGGGCGGCGGAGTCACGGAGGACGACGCGACCGAGCCCGAGGAGACGACTCCCGAGGAGACGACCCCGGGCGAGGACGAGACCTCCGAGGAGGAGCGCCGCGCGGCCGAAGATGCCGAGCGCGAGCGGGCCGAGCAGGAGGAGCGCGAACGCGCCGAGGAAGAGCGCGCCGAACGCGAACGCCAGGAGCAGGCCGACCGGGAGCGCGCCGAGCAGGAGCGCAAAGCGGAGGAAGAGCGGAAAGCCGAAGAGGAGCGCAAGAAGGCGGAAGAGGAGCGCAAGAAGGCCGAGCAGTCCGAGGCAGACAAGCGCGCCGCGATCATCTCCACGGCGAAGAAGTACGTCGGCACCCCATACCGCTGGGGCGGCACGACGCCGGCCGGATGGGACTGCTCCGGGTATGTGCAGTACGTGTACAAGCAGCACGGGGTCAACCTGCCGCGCACCACGAGCCAGCAGCGGAACGCCGGCCGGGTGATCTCGGAGAGCGAAGCCAAGCCGGGCGATCTGATCTGGGTTCCCGGGCACATCGGGATCATCTCCGACAGGGCCGGCTACATGTACGACGCCGGTTCCAGCAGCAGCGGGACCTCGCACCGCAGCTACAGCTGGATGAAGAGCCGCGGCGCCGTGTTCATCCGGGTGCTGTGACCGCTCGTCGCGTCACGAGGAGGACGACGCCGCCGGCCGTCTGACACGGTTCCGGCGGCATCGCCCGGGCGGTCCGCCATAAGACGGACGGCCCGGCCCGCCGGCGTGCGGGGCAGCACTGGGGAAGGGGTGGATCGGGACCTACGGGTCCCGGTCCGCCCGCTGTGCGTGTGCCCCCGGCCGCAGGGGGCGACCTGGACGGGGCCGTATCCGCATCTCTGACGTGCCCCAGGCCGCCGCGCTGTTGCCGGCTGGTCGCGACGTGAACCGGTGGTGCAGAGCGCCCGGCGGTATGCCTACGGCGCCGGCGATGTGAGCCGTCCCGTTGTGCTCATGCGAGGATGGGACGTGCCCGGCGCCGGCGCCGCGTGCACCCGATGTCCCCGCTCACAGGAGCTCATGAGAAAGGAGCCGCCGCGTGGCGTTCCGCTTGGAGAATCCCGTCCGCGACTACGACTGGGGCTCGCTGGAGGAGATCCCGCGCCTCCTCGGCCAGGAGCCCACCGGCCGGCCTGCAGCCGAGCTCTGGCTGGGCGCGCATCCGCTGGCGCCCTCCCGGACGCCGGAAGGCGGACTCGACGAGGTCATCGGCGGCGCTCCCGCCGAACTGCTGGGCGAGGGCCGGCACGAGCTGCCGTTCCTGATGAAGGTGCTCAGCGCCGCCAGGCCGCTGTCCATCCAGGCGCATCCGAGCCGGGACCAGGCGCAGGAGGGCTTCGCCGCGGAAGAGGCCGCCGGTGTCTCCCGGGACGATCCGGCGCGGAACTTCAAGGACGCCAATCACAAGCCGGAGATCATCTACGCCCTCACGCCGTTCGCCGCGCTGAGCGGCTTCCGCCCGGTGGTGGAGAGTCACGCCGTCCTCGCCGCGCTGCAGCAGGCGCAGCCGACCGCGTTCGGCGCCCGCCTGGTGGAAACGGCGGAGGACTCCTCGCTCGCCGACGACGCAGCCCGGCTCGCGGCCCTGAGCGAGCTGATCCTGGGCTCACCGCAGGAAGCCGGCCAGACCGCCGACGCCTGGGCGCAGGCCGCCCAGGCCGGCCGAGCCGAGGTGCCCCCGTACCCGGGTGGTGGCACTCCGCTGGACACGCTGCGCGAGGTCAGCACCGCCTACCCCGGCGATGCGGGGATCCTGATGGCGCTGCTGCTCAACCGCGTCGATCTGCGCCCCGGCCAGGTGCTGGCCACCGGTGCGCGCACCCTGCACGCGTATCTGCACGGCACTGGGATCGAAGTGATGGCCGCCTCGGACAACGTCCTGCGCGGCGGGCTGACCAGCAAGCACGTGGACGTCCCGACGCTGCTGCGCATCGGGCAGTTCGCCCCGGAAGAGCCGTTGGTCCAGGGTGCCGGACCGGATTCCCACGAGGCGGTGGACCCGAGCCAGGACGCCGGTGCCATGAGCTTCCGCGGCACCTCTCCCGAGGTGGCGCTCACCGTGCTGGGACGGGCCGGAGAGGGCACCACGCTCCCGGACGGTCCCCTTCTGGTCCTGTGCCTGGACGGGGTCTACCGTTTCGGTGCGCCGCTGACGGGGCCGGCGGAGCTGAGCGCGGGCCAGAGCGCGTTCCTCGGGGCCGGCGAGCCGCGTGAGGTCTCCGGGGACGGACGCCTGTTCGTCTCCCATCTCGCGTAAGAGGCCGCGACGCGCGAAGGCCCGGTCCTCTCCGTTCCATGGAAGGGAGGAACCGGGCCTTCAGGGCCGCGCCGGCACTGGCCCATGGCCGGCGTCGGCTCTCATGCTCAGCCGGGGCGCCGTTTCAGACGCGGGTCTCGGGCACCTCCGCGGGCACATCGACGGGCGCGCCGGTCTTCTCCACGATCTCCTCGACGCTCACGCCGGGGGCGCGCTCGACCAGGGTGAAGCTGCCGCCGGCGACGTCGAGCACAGCCAGATCCGTGATGATCCGCCCGACCACGCCCTTGCCGGTCAGCGGCAGCGAGCACTCCGCCAGCAGCTTGTGACTGCCGTCCTTGGCGACATGCTCCATCACCACCAGGACGCGCTTGGCGCCGTGGACCAGGTCCATCGCGCCGCCCATGCCCTTGACCATCTTCCCGGGGATCATCCAGTTGGCGATGTCGCCGGTAGCGGAGACCTGCATCGCGCCCAGCACCGCGGCGTCCACCTTGCCGCCGCGGATCATGCCGAAGCTCAGCGCCGAGTCGAACAGCGCCGCGCCCGGCAGCAGCGTCACGGTCTCCTTACCGGCGTTGATCAGGTCCGGGTCCACCTCGTCCGGCCGGGGATAGGGTCCCACGCCCAGCAGGCCGTTCTCCGACTGCAGGACCACCTGCACGCCCTGGGGGATGTAGTTCGGGATGAGGGTGGGCAGGCCGATGCCGAGGTTGACGTAACCGCCGTCGGGAAGCTCCCGGGCGGCCCGGGCCGCGATCTGCTCTCTGGTCAGGCTCATGAGGCCGCCTCCTCGCGGGTGGTGAGCTTCTCGATGGGCTTCTCGGCTGCCTCTTCGGCGGAGAGCGCCACGACGCGATGCACGTAGATGCCCGGCAGGTGGATGTCATCGGGGGCGAGCTCGCCCACCTCGACCAGCTGCTCGACCTCCGCGATCGTGACCTTGCCGGCCTGCGCGGCGATCGGGTTGAAGTTCTGCGCGGAGGAGTGGAACCGCAGATTGCCCAGCCGGTCGCCCACGGCGGCGCGCACCAGCGCGAAGTCGGTGGCGATGGAGTTCTCCAGCACGTACTCGTTCTCCTCGCCGCGGAAGGACAGCGTGCGGGTCTCCTTCGCCGGCGAGGACGCGATGACATTGCCCTCGGAGTCGTACTTCCACGGGATGCCGCCTTCGGCCACCTGGGTGCCCGACCCGGTGATGGTGTAGAAGGCCGGGATCCCCGCGCCGCCGGCGCGCAGCTTCTCCGCCAGGGTGCCCTGCGGGGTCAGCTCCACCTCCAGCTCGCCGGAGAGGTACTGGCGGGCGAACTCGCGGTTCTCCCCGACGTAGGAGGAGACCATCTTGCGGATCTGACGGGATTCCAGCAGCAGGCCCAGGCCCTGTCCTTCCAGGCCGGCGTTGTTGGAGACCACCTCCAGATCCGTGGCGCCCTGCTGCTGCAGAGCGCGGATCAGGACGTGTGGCACTCCGACCACGCCGAATCCGCCGACGGCGATCGACGCGCCGTCGGGGATGTCGGCCACGGCCGACGCTGCATCCGGGACGACTTTGTCCATAACGACTTTCCTCTCTGTGGGTGAGTCCAGGTTAACCGAGTCATGACGGGCGCGGCGACCGTTAAGCGCCGGCGGCGCCCCGGCTCAGCCGCCGTTCGCCGTGGCGACGGGAATCCCCTCGGCGGCGAAAACCCGCTGCAGCTGCGCCGGATCGCGCAGATCGCTCAGTCCCACCGCCGCGCCGCCCTCCAGAGCCGCCAGGACGCGGGCGACGGCGCCCGGAGGCAGCCCGTGCGAGGTGGCATGATGCGGCTCGGGCCGCCATGGGACCACGAACGATCCGGCCGGTGCGCAAGCACCCGATCCTGGCGACGGCGAGGGCGCCGCCGGCGGAGCGCCGGAGAAGACATCGGCGTGGGCGCGCACCTCGCCGGTGTAGTCGAAGACCGGGGCGTGCTCCGGCAGCCGGCTGGCGAGGGCGAGCCCCGGCAGCGCCACCGCGATCGTCTCCTCGGCGGCCCCCGCGGGTCCGGCTGTCAGCCGGGCATCGGCATCGGCCACCACGTCCAGGACGGCCGATGGCGTACTGGCCGGATCCGGCACGACCTCGTCCCAGTCCTCGCCCGGTCCGGCGAACAGAGCTTCCGCCCCGCACCACCAGGCGGCGGCGGCCACGATCAGGCTCCGCCAGTGCACCTGGGGTGCGCCGTCGCTGCTCAGCCGCAGGCGGACCAGGACGTCCGGTCCGGCGTCGAACTCCTCCGACAGCAGGTTCGCGGTCTTCGCGATCCAGTTCTGCGTGACCCGGCCGGAGAGCTCGATGCGCTCCCCGTCGGTCCCGTGCCAGACGAGCGCCGGGGTCTGCCGCCCCGCCAGGGCGGCGCACACGCGGCTCAGCTCCGCGGCTGCGGGCATGATCCTCCTTCAGGTGGTCAGATGCAGTTCGCATGCGGCCGGCCGGCCGTCGGGCTCCCAGGAGTACCGTACGTCGGCCTCCAGCTCCTCCGCCGCCAGGGCGGTCAGCGCGCGCTGCACGAGCGCGGACAGGCCCAGCGTGGCCAGCATCACCGGGTGCCCGCCCTGATCGCCGCTGCCGCCCGGGTTCCCCTCCCCGGCGGGGGAGCCCGGAAGTCCAGAGGGCGAGAACCGGATGACGGCGCCGCCCGCGAGCACCCGTCCCGTCCAGGCGGCGGTGCCGGGCGAGGGCAGCCGGCTCGCCATCGCGGTGTGCAGGGCGCGTTCCACCCGTTCGGGGAAGTCCTCCGCGTCCGGATCCGCCGGCGGCGGAGCGACCGTGCCGCCGGGCACCCGCAAGGCGCGGCGGACGGCCTCCAGATGGCCGTAGCGGAACCAGTCGGTCTCCGGGGGCTGCACCAGGCCGGCGGCGCCGGGCGCGTCTTCGCGCACATGCTCCTCCAGCCCGCGGATCACGGCCAGCGGCAATCCGGCGCTCTTGCCCCGCACCAGATCCGCCGCAGCGGCGGCCTCGTCGCCGATCGCCCGTTGGGTGGCGGCCAGCCGGTTGCCGTGGCTGTCCTCCTCGCCCCGGTGATCGCGGAGGCATTCCAGGCCAGCCGCGCCGAGGGCGTAGTCCGCCTGGCCCCGGCGCCACGGCCGGCCCGCGGTGTCGGTGATCACCACCGCGAGGCGGACGCCGAACCGTTCGCTCAGAGCCGCGCGCAGCGCCTCCGCGGCACGGTCGGGCGCGGCGGGGAGCAGCAGCCGCTGCCCGTCCGGCAGATTCGAGGCGTCGATGCCCGCGCCGGCCAGGACAGGTCCGACCAGCGAGCGGACCACCTGGACCGTCCCGCCCGGGAACCGCCGCTCGGCCACCAGCTGCGTGCTCTGGTCCAGCACCAGGCCCTCGTGATCTGCGCGGCTGGCCACCGGCACCACCCGCCCCTCGGCCTTCGCCACGGCCTTCGAGGCCAAGGCGAGCACATCGCCGTCGCGGAGCTCGACTCCCGCGGCGGTGAGCGCGCGGGCGCAGAGCAGCGCCAGATCGTCCCCGGCCTGGATCTCCGGCAGGCCGGGCACGGCGTATGCGGTCAGGAGCCGCCCGGCGCGGGCGGCGGAGGGGTCACGGGATGCAGCGTGCATGCCCTCATTCTGTCATCGGCCGGGAAATCCTGGGCATGCTCTGGGAACCCCCGAAACACAAGATGTACCCGCGGTCCGGGCTCCGGGACACAACATGTGCGTCAAGGCGACTTTCCTGGTGGGTACTGGTGTTCGATTGCCGCGGTTGCCGGGTGCTTTATAGCAGAAGGCCGCTTGACTGCTGAGAACGACACGCGTGTAATTAGGTGGTAAAGCGGTTCCCCGATCCGCCCGGCGCTCGTCGCCTCGGGCACCGGGCCGCGAGTGGGAGAGCGCGACAGAGGGGAGTCGATCGTGGAGGAAGCAAAGCGCCTCCGGGAGGAGTTCCGTGAGCCGCGCCAGGGTGTCACGGCGAGGACGGCAGCGGATTGGTTCGTCGATCCGACCGCGCCCGCACCGGAGTATACGCCCGACCCGCTCGGCATCGACCCAGTGGGCCTGGAGCCGCGGCTGGAGGTAGAGCGCAAGGTCGCTCCGCTGGCCATGCTGTTCGGCGAGTCGGACGGCACGCTGGACTGGCAGGACGAGGCACTGTGCGCGCAGACCGATCCGGAGGCGTTCTTCCCGGAGAAGGGCGGCTCCACCCGGGAGGCCAAGCAGGTGTGCAACAGCTGCGAGGTCAAGGCTCAGTGCCTGGAGTACGCGCTCGCCAATGACGAGCGCTTCGGCATCTGGGGCGGTCTGTCCGAGCGCGAACGGCGCAAGCTGAAGAAACGGGCTGTGTGAGTCCAGCCGTGACGGCGGTCGTCGTCGCCGCTGAGAACCCCGCGGGCCTGTCCCGCACCGTGCAGGCGGTGCAGGGGCGGGCCCAGCGCATCATCACCGTGGGCATCGGCGCCGATGCCTGCCGCATCACCCTCCCCTCCGGCACGCCGTTCTCCCGCGGCTACACGGCAGGGATCGAAGCCGCGGAGGCCGAGGGCGCCGAATGGGTGTGGCTACTGCCGGCGGGTGCCGTTCCTGAAGACGAGGCGCTGGACGCCCTGTGGGAGACCGCGCAGCAGTCCGCCACCATCGAAGTCCTCGGTCCGCTGCACCTGACCGAGAACGGCCGGATCCTGGAAGCGGGGATGACCGCCGGGTCCGGCTGGCGTCTGACCACGGGCCTCGCCCCGGAGGAGATCGACCAGGGCCAGTACGCGGACCGTTCGGACGTGCTGGCCACCAGCATGCACGGGATGCTGGTGAGCATCGCCGCCTATCGCCGTGCCGGGGGATTCCACCACCTGCTCGGGACCGCCTACGGGGCGCTCGACTTCTGCCGCCGGGCCCGCCTGGCCGGTTCGCGGGTGTGCCTCGTGCCCGGTGCCCGGCTGCGGCACCGGGCCGAGGCGGCCCGGACGTGGCACCCGGATGCGCAGCCGGCACGTGCGCTCGAAGCACGCTGGAGCACCTGGCTGCTGGCGTGCCGCCCCGGCGTGCCGTTCTTCCTGCTGCTGTGGCTTCAGCTGCTCGGCGTGCTGCGCGCCCTGTACCGGCTGGCCGCCAAACAGCCCCGCCACGCGCTGGCCGAACTCCGGGCCTCCGTCGCCCAGCTCGGCCGCTTCGGTGCGATCCTCGGCCTTCGCCGTCGTACGGCGAAGGCCGCGCGACTGCCCCGTTCCGCGCTGGACTCCCTGCGGCTGGACTGGCGGTCGACGCGTGCGGCCGCGCGGATCGAGACCAGTCCGGATGAGCCTGCCGCCTCCGCGGCGGCCGGCGCGTCCGCCGGTGAAGCCGGTCCGGAGGACTTGCGTACCGCGCCGATCAATACCGAGAACGTGGTCGCGGGATTCTCGCCCATCGACGCGCTGGGCGCCCCGCGCATGCGGATCGCCACGCATCCGGCGGTGCTGCTGACCGCGCTGGCGCTGGCCTGCGCCGTGGCCGGCCAGTTCCGCCTCGCCGCGCCGGGCCACCTGACCGGGGGCGCGCTGGCGGCCACCGATGTCTCCTGGCCCGAGCTGTTCGCCGCTGCGACCGGCACCTGGCAGCAGACCGGTCTGGGCCACACCGCGCCGCCGGATCCCATGCTGGGCGTGCTGGCGCTGTGGTCCCTGCCCTTCCTGGGACAGGTGGCGCTGTCCGTGACCGTCCTGTGGTTCCTCGCCCTGCCCCTCGCCGCCCTGAGCGCCTATACCGCCGCGGGGGCGCTCACCCGTTCGGCATGGGCCCGGGCCGGTGCCGGCCTGGTCTGGGCGGCGATGCCCACGCTGCTGCTGGCACTCGACGAGGGCCGCATCGGGACCGTGGTGGCTCATGTGCTGCTTCCGCTGGCCGCGCTGGGGCTGATCCGCGCCACCGGCGCCGCCCGGCCCGGCCGGCGGGTGCACTGGGGCCGTCCCGGAAGCGCCGGCGTCCCCTCCTGGACCGCAGCCGCGGCGGGGGGCCTCGCCTTCGGCGCCGTCGCCGCGGGGGCCCCCGTCCTGATGCTTGCCGCCGTCCCGGCCGTGCTCATCGCCGCCCTGGCCGCCGGCCGCGGCCGCCGCGCACCGCTGCTGGTCTTCCCGCTGGGCACGGCGGCACTGTGCCTGCCCTGGCTGATCCGCGCGGTCCGGCAGCCAGAACTCCTGTTCTCCCAGCACGGCCGCCTGCTCAGCGAAGATCCGGTACCGGTCTGGCAGCTGCTCCTGCTGCAGCCATCGGCGGCAGCCGGCCATGACTGGCTCTCCGGCCTGGACCCGCACTACCTTCTGCTCCTGCTCAGCCCGCTCCTGGCGCTGTACGTGCTGGGCATGCTGCGCCCGCATGTGCCCACCGGAGTGCTGGCCTGGTCCGCGGGCCTAGTGCTTCTGGGACTCGCGGCGGCGGTGGCGCCGCTGACGGTGGCCGTCGGAGCGGACCCGCTCGTGGTGGCGGCCGGCAGCCCTGGGCCGGGCCTGAGCCTTCTCGGCCTCGGGTTCCTGGCCGCGGCCGTGCACGCCGTGCGCTGGCAGGGCCGACGCTCGCCGATGTCCTGGACAGCCGCAGTGCTCGCCGCGCTCCTGGCCGCCGGCAGCCTCGGACAGCTCGGAGTGTGGTCCGCCGAGGGCGCGCTGCAGCAGCGGGCGACCTCGGCGGTGGGGGTGAGCGAGACACCGAGCCTCTCAGCCTTGGCACGCGACCGCTACGCCGGTCCGCACCGCCAGCGGGCGCTCGTCCTCCGGCAGGTCGACGGGCAGATCCTCGGTGAGATCCGCGGCCCGGAAGGCGGGACCATCCTGGCGGTCAACCAGGCGGTGTCGGGTTCGCGCGTGAACGGCTCCTTCGGCTGGCGGCAAGCGCGGGGACTGGACGAAGCCGAGCACGCCATCGGTTCGGCCGTGGCGGCGCTGACCGCCGGAGCCGGCACGGACGCCACGCCGCTGCTGTCCCAGATCGGGGTCGGTACCGTGATCCTGGAACTCGATCCGCCTGCCGCCGGCGCCATGGCCCCCGCCGGGTCCGTGCTCGCCGAGGAGGAAGACTCCGCCCGGCTGGACGCAGTGTCCTCCGCGCTGGACAATTCCCAGGGCCTGAGCCGGCTCGGCGAGTCCGCAGCCGGGCGGATGTGGTCCGTCGACGCCGCGGAGGAGCCCTCCTGGGCTGTGCTCGAAGGCGAAGACGGCACCCGGCAGCCGCTGGAGGTCAGCGCGGACGGCAGCATCGCCGTGCCCGAGGGCTCCGGCTCCCGGCGCGTCATCCTCGCTCAGCGTGCCGATGAGGGCTTCACGGCGACGATTGCCGAGACCCGCATCGAGCCGGCCGCCGGCGACTGGCGGCTGGCGTTCGACGTCCCGCCCTCGGGCGGCACCCTGGAGGTGCAGCATCGCGAGACGGCCGATGCGGCCTGGACGGTGGTGCGAGGCGCGCTGCTCGTCCTCGTCCTGCTGCTGTCGGTGCCGCTGCCAGGCGGCCGTACCGTGGTGCGCCCAGGAGCCACGCGGGACGGCGCGCAGCCGGAGGGAGGACGGGAATGAAGATCTCCGCCGCCACCGCGCGCAGCCTGGCGACCGCCGTGGGTCTCCTGGCTACGGGCGGGGCCGTGCTGGCCGCGACCACCGTGCTGCCGGTGCCGTATGCGGGCTCGGACCGCGCGCCAGCCTCGGTGTCCATTCCGGCCTCGGACACCCTGGCCGCGTGCCCGGGGCCGCTGCAGCTGCCGGAAGAAGCCGCCGGCACAGACGATGAGTACGCCACCGGCGAGGCACAGACCGAGCGGCTGGCAGCGCTCTCGGTGCCCGCTGACGAGGTCGCTGCGGCGGCGCCGCTGGACATTCGCGCGCTGGCGAGCGAGGACGGCGACGAGGAGGACATCGCGCAGCAGGAAGACGCCGAAGGGTCTCGCTTCGAAGACGATCTGTCCCGCCCGGTGATGCTCACCGGCACCGTGCTGGGCTCCACGCCGGCACAGGTGCAGGGCACTCAGCTGTCCTTGAGCAGGGACGGCGATCTGCGCGGCCTCGCCGCTGCCGGCTGCACGCCGCCGGCCACCCAGCAGTGGCTCGTCGGCGGTTCCACCCGCATTGGCTCCACCAGCCAGCTGGTCCTGCAGAACCCCAGCTCGGCGCCGGCAGAGGTGGAGATCAGGATCTTCTCGCCCGACGGTGAGGTCGAACTGCCCGGCTCCGAGGCGGTGCTGGTCGAGCCGCGTTCGGCCCGCACGGTGCTGCTGGGCGGACTGGCCTCGGAACTGGCCGAACCGGCGGTGTCCGTCACATCCTCCGGCGGTCTCGTCACCGCGGCCATTGTGGAATCCGCGCTACGGGGGCTGGAACCGGCCGGCGTGGACATCGTGACCCCGGCCGAACCCGCCGAGTCCCTCGTCGTTCCCGCCGTGTCACTCGCGGAGACCGAAGCGGAGGACGCCCAGCCGGAACTGCGCATCGCGAACACCTCCGCCGAGCCCGTCGATGTGGAGCTCCTGGCGCGGGGAACGGACGGCCCGGCGGACTGGGCGACGGAGCGTACGAGCGTTCCCGGAAACGGGGTGACGACGGTGCCGCTCGACGGGCTTCCCGCCGGCGACTATCAGCTGGAACTCGCCGCCACCGGGCCGGTCGTCGCCGGCGCCAAGTTCACCCGGGAGGGAGAGGTCGCGGTGGAGAACGAGGTGAGCGGTGAGACCGGCAGCCGGCCGGCGACGGAGTTCGCCTGGTCGGCTGGCCGGCCCGCTCTGTCCGGCCAGCACCTGCTGCCGCTGCCCGAAGGCGCCCAGGCCCGCCTGGTCCTCGGCCGGGAGGGAAGCCAGCCGGCTACCGTCCGGGTCAGCGCGGTCGGTGAGGACGGGCATCCCGGCGTCGCGGAGGACGTGGAACTCAGCGGTGAGGGCATCACCGCCCTGGACCTCGGTGAACTGTTCGGCGAACAGCCGGCCGGGATCGTCATCGATGCCCCCCAGGAACAGGCGGTGCATGCCGGGGTGGTGCTCACCGCCGGGGACGCCGAAGAAGGGGAACTCGTCTCGTCTCTGAGCGTTCCCGCGGCACCCGCCGGCGCCGGCTCCCGGGGCGTCCGCGTGCTGGGCTGATCTCGCATCCGGCAGCTCGGCACGCCGCGCGGCTCGCGTCAGCCGGGTAGCAGCATGTCCAGCAAGGCTGGGTGGAGAACGCCATTGCTC
Organism: Sediminivirga luteola; assembly: GCF_014639315.1. Taxonomy (GTDB): domain Bacteria; phylum Actinomycetota; class Actinomycetes; order Actinomycetales; family Brevibacteriaceae; genus Sediminivirga; species Sediminivirga luteola. Next base: position 50,593 of record NZ_BMFY01000009.1, on the reverse strand, counting down.
GCCAGGGCACTCTGAGTGCTGAAGCCGCTGTGTCCGCTGAGGTCGGTGAAGCGGCCGCCGGCTTCCGTGACGATCAGCGAACTCGCGGCCAGGTCCCACGGCTGACCCCACGGGTCGATGGCGGCGTCGACGGCCCCGGCGGCCACGCGCATCTGGCCGAGGAACCCGCCGTGGCCGGTGGTGGCGTGCGCTCGCCTAGCGACATCGTCAACGCGCTCGCGCATGTCTTCTCGCACACCCGTGCGAGAAGACGGCACGAACTGATGCGGTGCGGCGATCGTCAGCAGCGCGTCCTCAATGCGATGTGTCACGCTGGCCTGCAGGCGGTGTCCATTGCGGTATGCGCCGTGATCCTTCTGGGCATACCAGCGTTCACCCCGAGCAGGAGCGCTCACGACGGCTACCTGCGGGATCGCGTCCATGCAGAGCGTGATCAGTGTGGCGAACTCTTCGATTCCCCGGCTGTAGTTCACGGTCTGGTCGAGCGGATCGATGACCCATACCCGCCCAGCCGCCGGCCACGGGAGGGGCGGCCCCTCCTCCGAGAGGATCAGATCCCCGCCGGCGCGTTCACGCAGTAGTGTGCGCACCGTCTGGTCGACGGCGAGGTCGACCTGCGTGACCAGGGTGCGGTCCGCTTTTCGCTTGGCCGGGATGTCACCGCCGAAGTGGCTCATCGTGATCGCGTCGGCCGCGTCAGCGAGGTCCTCGGCCAGGTGGAGGTCCGCGGTCGTTCCGGCGTTGGTCACGGACGAAGTTCCCGCGAGGCTCGCTTCACCTTGCCGAACGTTTCATCGGTGAGTTCGGCAGTCCTGATCGTGCACAGGGCGGCTGACCATCCGGCCAGGAAGTAGTCCCAGCCGTCCTCGACCGCTGTCCCGGCACTGCGGGCCTGTTCCAGGAACGTCAGAGGGCCGCGATAGTTGAAGTCCCAGGCGAGGGCGCCGGCGGGGAACGCCGACGGATCGCTGAGCGGAGACCCGGGGGAGGTCTTCCCGAGTCCGGTGGCGTTCATGACCACGGCGTTCTCAGCGCTGCCTGCGACGACACGATCCACCGCAGGGGTATCCTCCGCCAGCACCAGTTCGACGCTGCCGGCGGGCAGGCCTGCCCGCTCCCGCACCCCGTCGATCTCGTCCAGGGACGACTGCCTGCGTCCCACGATCCGCAGCACCGGGCCACGACCCGCGCGCGGAATCGCGCGGCCTGCTTGCAGGGAAGCGGGCAGATCCACCCGCATGGCCAGCAACAGCGCCGTGGCCGAGCCTCCTGCTCCCAAGCACACGAATTCCCTTTCGGCTACTGCAGAACCGAACATCTCGTCGAGCACGAGATCCAGTGACTGAGGATCGCGCGCGAAACCACGTAGCCCGTGGCGGCTGTCCACGCAGTTCACCTCGTGGGTGATCTGCGCCAGCGGATCGATATGGTCGAACAGCTCGGCAGCGGCCCGGTAGAGACGCAGCTTATGACTTGTGATCACGGCACCGTGAACGCGGGGATTACCCCGCATGGCGGTGAGCAACCGGCGGAACGTTTCCGCCGGGGCGGATTCCGGTACGTCGATCCCGCGCAGCGTGCTCCCAGGAGCCAGCACCGGTGCCCAGACGGGGAATGCCCGGTGAATGCTCGATCCGGCGGTGGACACGCCGACGAAAAGGTAGAGCGGATCCCCACTCCAGGACGCCACTTCATCAATAGTGAGCAAAGGATTATCGGTGCTGATCACCTGTGCATCCTCCCATTTCCATGCTGGCTATGCGCGTGTGCGTGGTCGTCATCGCCGTGGCACGCCGCCAGCTGCGCACCGCGGCTGACGGGTCGGCCGCCGCTTCGAAGGCCGAGGCGCCGAAGAACCCGCAAGGGAGAGGCCCCGGTACCAGGGGCCGCAGTTCTGAGTACAGCGCGGTGAACCGCTCGGGGGACGTGAGGTCTCCGCCATGCAGCAGGACCGGCATGCCGGAGGGTGCCTCCGCGGCGATCTCGCAGGCGCGGCGCGCCTGCTGCCGCAGGTCACCGGTGCCGTAGCCTGTGATGCCGAGGTGGATCACCAGTGCCGTGGCGCCAGCCTCCACCGCTACACGCGCCCAGGAGGCATCGAACACGTAAGCCCAGGCTTCCAGACCCCGCTCACGCGCGCTCCGTAACAGCTCCATCTCGCTGGACCGGCCCAGTCCTTCCGCTTCCAGGACGGCGCGGACAGTGCCTTCCAGCAGACCGACCGTGGGAGCGTTGAGAACGCCGACGGCGCCCTCCTCAGTGAGGAGATCCAGCATGCGGTCGACACCGGTCATCCGGTCGTTGCCGCAGACGGTGGCGACCACCGGTGTGCTTTCGCTTCCTGATACCACGTCCCGGATCATGCTGCTGACCTGTTCGTTCGCGCTCGCCCACGGCAGCAGACCGGCCACGGAGGGCATCCCGCGCTGCCGGTACACGCTGGAGTGATAAGCGACCACGCGGTCGACGCCCGCGTGGCTCAGCGAGGCAGCTCCGGCCTGGCTTGCGGTTGCGGCGAGGACCGGTGTTTCCGGGAGTCCCGTGCCGTTCACAGGAGATTCGCGTGTCGGCGGTTCAGTTCGGATGTCGGCACTTTGAGCCGAGCCTGGACGGAATGGCACAGTGCATCCCCGGTGATCAGGACGCCCTGCTCGAACAGCGAACCGGCATGCTGCCTGGTCGCCACCTCGGTGCGCGCCGGGACGATGATCCGGGCCTGCGCCTCCTGGGCCAACGGATTGTCAGGGTCTGCCGTGATGGCCAGGACCCGCGCCCCGAAGTCGCGTGCTGTGCGCGCCTGCTCCAGCAATGTCCCGCGTCCGGACGCGCTGACGATCGTGAGGAGGTCGTCCTTCTGGATGCCCGGCGCGGCGATCTCGCCGACCACGAAGCTCTGCAGGCCGATGTGCATCAGGCGCATCGCGATGGCTTTGGCCATCAGCCCGGACCGCCCGTTGCCGCTCAGGTGCACTCGCGGGACACGGCACAGCAATGCGGCCGCGGCCTCGAGCGCCTCGGCGTCAATGGCCGTGACTAGCCGCGCGATCTCGTCCACCGCGTGCAGGGCGAAACCTCGCACGGTCTCGTCCCTGTCTGCCTCAGCGGTCATGACGGCTGTCCTCCGACACGGCTGCGCGTGGCATTGAGCAACCGCGCGGCGCGGTGGTCGGACTGGCTCTCGAAGCGGGCGTGCAGAGCCGCGGTCAGCAACGGGGTGGGAACGCCGAGCTTGATGGCCTGTTCGGCTGTCCAGCGTCCCATGCCGGAATCGGGGACGCGATCGGATACCTCGTCCAGCGAGGGGTTCTCCTCGAGTGCCGCGACGGTCTGCTCAAGCAGCCACGAGCGGATGGAACTGCCACCTTGCCAGGCTTGCATTGCCGCAAGCACATCGACCTCGGGATGCGCGCTTAAGAGGGCATAGCCTTCGGCATAGCTCTCCATCACGGCGTACTGCACGCCGTTGTGGACCGCTTTGACCAGATGGCCCGAACCCGTTCCGCCTACTCGGCTGTGCTGACGGCCGTTGGACAGCGCATCGAGCACGGGACGAAGCACGTCGTACTGTTCCGGAGAGGACCCGACCATCAGGCCATAGCCGTTCTCCCTGCCCCATTGCCCGCCACTGACGCCGACATCGGCAAACCCGATGCCCCGGGCATTCAACGTCTCGGCATGTCTCACTGCATCACGGAAGTCGCTGTTGCCGCCATCGACCACGAGATCGGCGGGATCGAGCAGGTCGGCCAGCTCGCCGATGACGGTCCGGGTCGCGGAACCTGCCGGGAGCATGACCCAGATGACCCGGGGCGTGTCCAGGCGCCCGATCAGTTCAGGGGTTCCGGTGACGACGGTGGTGCCCTCGTCAGCCGCGCGCTGCCGGGATGCGGGATTCAGATCAGTGCCGACGACCTCGAGGCCGGCGCGGGTGAGTCGCCAGGCCATGCCCCCGCCCATTTTCCCAAGACCGATCAGGCCCAGTTTCATCGTCTCACTCTCAACTTCCATGTTGAATGTGCGGGACCAGCTGGTCCACGTTGCAATAGTGACGTGCAGTAGTGATCATAGGAAGAGTATTGGCTGGTAGATAGAGCCAATTAGCTTGCTTTGGACTCGAAGAGGAGGCCCATGTCGTCGTTCAATGTCCTGGACGCCATCGGCAGCTGGACGGCGCACTCCGGCCCGCTCTACCGGCGGCTCGCCACCGCGATCCAAGCGGCGATCGCCCGCGACGACCTGCCGCCGGGGACTGTTCTGCCGCCGGAGCGTGAACTCAGTCGGCAGCTTTCCGTAGGCCGCAGCACCGTCGTGGCGGCATATGACTTGCTGCGCGCCGACGGCTTGATCGTCAGCCGGCGGGGGAGCGGTACATGGGTGTCCGGGGCAGAACGCGGCAGTTCGAAGGCACCGCCGCGCGAGTCACTGCGCGGGGCCGCGCTGGACTCCGAGACGACGGTCCTCGACCTCGCCACCGCCTCGATGCCCGCGGCGCCTCTGCTCAGGGACGCCATTGCGGAGATGAACGGCGAACTGCTGGAGCGACTGCTGACGCGCGTGGGGTACTCCTCGCTGGGCCTCCTCGAACTCCGCCGGGCCGTGGCGGACCGGTTGTCACTGGACGGGTTGCCGACGGCCCCGGAACAGGTGCTCATCACCACTGGCGGGCAGCAGGCTCTGGCCCTGATCACGGAGTACAGCCTCGGCCGGGCACCTGGCGGCGACTACGCAGTGGTAGAAGATCCCACGTCTCCCGGGGTCCTGGACCTGCTGCGCAATCGTGCGGTGACGGTGCGCAGCGCCCAGTCGTTCTCCGGGTACGGCGCCACGCCTTTGCTGGAGTCGGTCGGGCGATCGGCGCCCTCGTTGGTGTACATCTACGGCTCCCTCGGGCCGGAAGGCCGGCAGCCCGCGACGGTGGAAGCGCATAGGCTGATCAGCGGACTGAGAGGCTTCTCCGGCGTGCTCGTGGACGACTCCAGCTCTCGGCCTCTCGTGTTCGGGGAACCGTCTCCCTACCTGGCGTCATTGACGAAGGAGATCACCGTCATGACCGTCGGGTCCATGAGCAAGGTCTTCTGGGGCGGCCTGCGGGTGGGCTGGATCCGGGGTGACGAGAACGTCATCGGCCGGCTGGCCAGGCTCAAAGCTCGTGCGGACCTGGGGACTCCGCTGCTGAGTCAGATGGTCTCGGCCTGGCTGCTGCCGCACCTGCCCGAGGTGGCTGCGCAACGTGTCGCCGAGTTGCACGCGAATCTCGACCTCGCCGAAGCCGCCGTCTCCGCCGAACTGCCAGAATTCGCCTGGTCCCGCCCCGACGGCGGTGTCTCGATGTGGCTCCACATGCCCTGGGGCGCCGCTGGCCCGTTCACTGAACTCGCGCGCAGGCACGGCGTAGCGGTGGTGCCAGGAACGCTGCTTTCGCCGGGCGGGCACTCTGACGCTTCCATCCGGCTCTCGCTCACCGCTTCGCCGGCCGTGCTGGAACAGGGCGTGCGGCGCCTGGCTTCCGCGTGGGCCGAATACTCCCGCGGCTCCTCGCCGGTCAACCTGCAGTAGGAAGGCTCGTCCCCGTGACTCACGCGATCTCCGACCCCGCCGGCGCTCAGGGGCGACTCGGCATGGACATGGGCGGCACGAACATCCGTTGGGTGTTCCTGGACGGGCGCGGCGCGATCGCCGATCACGGTGTGCAGCAGCTTCCCCGTCATGCCGAGGCGCGTCAGCGGGTGCCCGGCGAAATCGTGCGACGCTACCGGGGGCGGATCTGTGCCGCGGGTCTCGCCATCGCGGGCACGGTCGACGACGGCAGGATCACATGGTCTGCCAATCTCGGGCTCGCCGACATCGATTACGACGATGAACTCAGAAGAGCCGGCGCTCCACGCGCACGAGTTCTCAACGACGCCCAGGCCGCCGGGCTGGCCGAGGCCAGGATCGGAGCCGGTCGGGGCCACCGGCTGGTCCTCGTCCTGACCATAGGCACCGGAATCGGGGGAGCCGTCGTGCTGGAAGGCGGCCTGCTTGAAGGAAACCGGCCGGCAGGGGAAGTCGGGCATATGGTCGTCGACCCCTCGGGCCCAGAATGCAACTGCGGACGCCGTGGCTGCTGGGAGCGCATCGCCGGCGGAAGAGCACTCGCGGAGCTCGCCGCCGAACGCGGCAAGACGATCGTGGAGTTCGAGCAGGCCGCCCGTTGGGACGGCAGCCCGGAAGCGGTCCTTCTCGGAGAACGGGCCGATGCCTTCGCTGCGGGAGTGGACAGCCTATGCGCCATCCTGGCGCCAGAAGCACTCGTGCTCGGCGGGGGCGTGATGGCCCGCCGCGGTGTCATTGCCCAGAAGTACACGGAGGCCCTGTCAGGTCTCCGCTGGGGGGCGGGAACGCGGGTGCTCCATTCGCAGCTGGGAGACGCTGCAGGGGCACACGGCGCTGCGCTGGCCGCAGGAGACAGGGCCCGAGAGCATCCCAGCCAAACCGAGGCCAATGAACCCTGATTGGATCTATTGCAAAGACCAATCTCCGTCGATGATGGAGATGCGCCGGGCCCCAAGGACGTGCCCGGCGGGTAACACCGTAGCCACCCGAGCGAGACCGGCATCCGGTATCGCGGACCGAGGCAGTGCTGCAGGAACGAACGGATGCGGTGGTATGCCGCTTGACTCAAGGAAGAGGAAACGTGCGAATCGGAATCGTCGGCGCTGGGCTGCGCGGCAGCATGTTCGCCAATGCGTTCGGACACTACCCCGGGGTCGAGGTCGTCGGCGCCGCTGAGCCCAACAAGAAAGTGGCGGAGGCGTTCTCAGCGCAGTTCGGTGCGCCGGTTCACGAGACCGCCGAATCGCTGTACGACTCAGAGCGTCCTGATGCCGTGGTCATCGCGACGCCGGACTTCGCCCACGAAGCGCCGGCCGTGGCGGCAGCGCACCGTGGCATTCACCTGCTGATAGAGAAACCGCTGGCGACGACCATGGAGGCAGCGAGGGCGATCGGCGAGGCAGCGCGCGCTTCGGGTTCGATGGTGGTGACCGCGTACGAGAACCGGTGGAACCCGGCCTTCCTCGAAGCCAAGACGGCACTCGCAGCGGGTCAGCTGGGCGAAGTGATCTCGCAGTCGGCTTTCCTGGCGAGTACTACCCGGGTGCCGACGGATATGCTCTCGTGGGCGGGAAAGACTTCTCCGACGTGGTTCTTCATGTCCCATACGGTTGACCTCGCCATGATGTTCTCTGGCAAGCCGGTCGCCAGCGTCTACGCGCGGGGATTCAAACGTGTCCTGGTCGAAAAGGGGATCGACACCTACGACTCAGTGCAGGCGATTCTCACCTTCGAGGACGGCACAACCGCTGTGCTGGACTCGACCTGGGCGCTGCCGGACAATCTTCCCTCCCCGTTCCCGTTCCGGTTCGAAGTGCGGGGCACGCTCGGTTCGATCACCATCGACCAGACGAATCAGAGCGTTGCCGTCAGCGGCCCGGACGGGTACGCCTGGCCCCGGACCTACTTTCCGACCGCGGACGGCAGGTTCCATGGGTTCCCGGCGTGGATGGCGCATGCCTTCGCGGACAACGTCCTCGGCCGGACCGAGCCCGAGGTGACCTACGAACATGCGCTGGCCGTCACTGAAGTCCAGGTGGCCATCGAGCGCTCGCTCGCCGAAGGCGCCGAAGTCAGCCTGCCGCTGTCCTGATCCACGAAGTGAGGAAATGAGTCGCATGCGCGCCGTTGTGTATGACCAGCCCGCCAGCTTTGAGGTCCGGGACATCGAAGACCGCCCCCTTGCCGCAGGTGAGATCCGCGTGGAGAACCTCATCGTGGGCGTCTGCGGAACCGATCAGCATCTGCATGTCGGTGAATTCGGTCCGCGTTACCCGCTGACCCCGGGGCACGAGATCGTCGGCCGGGTCGTGGAGACCGGTCCCGGTGTTTCCGGTGTCGAGCCGGGGGAACACGTCGCGATCGACAACACGATTTACTGCCGTCATTGCGAGGCATGCAAGCGCGGGGACGTGAACTTCTGCGAGAACGGGGTGGCACTCGGCGTCCAGGCGCCGGGTGGTTTCGCCACGCACGCGATCGCCGCCGCCGACCGCGCGTACCCCATCGGCGATCTCGATCTTGACGCCGCCGCTCTCATCGAGCCGACGGCGTGCGTCGTGCGGGGGCTGGACAACATCGATCTGCGACCGGGCTCCGATGTGCTCATCACAGGCGCGGGCCCCACCGCGCAGATCATGTCGCAGCTGATCGTCCGCGGTGGCGCTGCCCGGGTCACGATGGCGGCACCCACCCAGTTCAAACTCGACGTCGCACGTGCCAATGGCGTGGACGAGACGGTCCTCCTGGACCGGAACGATTTCAGGGCGTCGCACGCCCGGTTCCGAGAGCTGGCACCGCGAGGCTTCGACGTCGTCATCGAAGCGACGGGAGCCGTCAGCGTATTGCAGGACATTCTGCCGCTGGTCCGTTCCGGCGGCACCCTGGTTGTCTACGGCATGGCCGCGGAGGACGCCACCGTCGCGATCTCTCCGTACGAGATATTCCGTCGGGAGATCACCATCAAGGGGTCCTTCGCGCAGGCCTATGGATTTGCCCGCGCCATCGACTTCCTTAAGCACGGCAAGGTCCGTGCCGACGGGCTCATCACCCACCGTTTTGCGCTCTCCTCTTACGCCCAGGCGCTCGCTGCACTGCGCTCGCCAGACTGCCTGAAGGCCGTCGTCGAACCCCAGCGTTGATCATCACTCCAGGGCAACGACGCCCCCAGAAGATCAGAAAGTCAGGTGCTTCATGTTTTCCAGCAAGCGAACCGCGGGAATGCCCGCCCTCGCCACGGCCGCCGTCCTGGCACTCGGCCTCAGTGGATGCGGCGGCTCGGCTGACGCCGGTGACAGTGAGACCGGATCACTCCGGATCGGCCTCGTGACCAAGACGGAGACGAATCCGTTCTACGTGGCCATGCGGGAGGCGGCGGAAGAGAAGGCCGCCGAACTCGAAGTGGAACTGCAGACGTTCTCCGGCCGGGAGAACAACGACAACGACTCCCAGGTCATGGCGGTGGAGAATCTCATCTCCCAGGGTGTCGACGGCATCCTCATCACACCGGCCGATTCCGCGGCGATCGTCCCCACCATCGACCAGGCCCGTGAGGCCGGAATCGTGGTCTTCGCCCTAGACACGCCCACCCAGCCCGAGGACGCGGTGGATGCCACGTTCGCCACGGACAACTTCCGGGCGGGGCAGTTGATCGGCGAGTGGGCACATGCCTCGGCAGACAACCCCGACGATGTGCGAATCGCGCTCCTGGACCAGGACGCCAACAACACTTCGGTGGACGTGGCCCGCAATCAGGGTTTCCTGGACGGATTCGGCATCGACCTCGGTGATCCGAGCATCAACGGGGATGAAGACGATCCGCGTATCGCCGGTAACTACGCCACGGAATCCGAGCGGGACGAGGGCCGGAACCAGATGGAGAACGCGCTCCAGGCCAACCCGGAACTGGACATCGTCTACTCCATCAACGAGGTTGTCGCTGCAGGCGCCTACGAGGCAATTCTGGCCGCAGGCCGCGAGGACGAGATCACCATGGTCAGCGTCGACGGCGGCTGCCCCGGAGTGGAGGCGATCGCCGGCGGAACCCTGGGTGCGACCGCCATGCAGTTCCCCTCCGAGATGGCGATCCAGGGCATGGAAGCGATGGTCGCTCTCATCGGCGGTGAGGAGCTCACTGAGACGCAGGTCGACACTGGTTCCGCCCTGATCACCGATGATCCCATTGATGGGATCGAATCCCACGACTCCGAATGGGGTCTGGAGAACTGCTGGGGCTGAGCCGATGACGCGGAGCGGGCGTGCAATGAGGACGCCCGCTCCGCTCACGCTCACGACACGAAACCTGCGACGAGGACACCGCTGATGAAAGTTCCCGCCAAACTCGAGGGCACCGCGACGATCGAACCGACGACGAACCTGGCCAGCCGCGTACGTAACGTGCTGTACGCCTATCCGGTGATCGGGCCCGTGGTGGTCATGCTGGTGGCCACACTCGTGTTCAGTCTGCTCTCCGACCGGTTCCTTTCCCCGGACAACCTGTCCCTGGTCACCCAGCAGGTCATGGTGATCGGCATCGTGGGCATCGGGCAGACCTTGATCATCCTGACTGCCGGCATCGACCTCTCGGTCGGGTACATCGCAGTGTTCGTCTCCATCGTGATGGCGAACATCGCGGTATCGGCCGGGACGCCGGGAATCGTGGCCCTGTTGCTGGCCCTGGTGGTGGGCACGGCGTGTGGCCTACTCAACGGTGCTCTTGTCGTGGGGCTCAGGCTCCCGCCCTTCATCGTCACGCTGGGCACCATGAGCATTTTCCTCGCGCTGAGCCTCTACATCTCCGGCGGCGCCGCCATCCGAGGCGCCGATATGCCCGATCTCCTTACTTGGACCGGCTCGGCGTTCCAGCTGGGCAACACGCGTGTGGCCTACGGCGTGGTCGTCATGGTGGTGCTGGTGGTCCTGGTCAGTTACGCACTGCAGCGCACGGCCTGGGGGCGGCACGTCTACGCGGTCGGCGACGATATCGTCGCCGCACGTCTCTCCGGCATCCGCACGCGCCGGGTCCTTCTGAGCGTCTACGCCGTGGCCGGCCTACTGTACGCCGTGGGCGCATGGGCACTCATCGGTCGCGCCGGCGCCGCCAGTCCGCAGGCGGCGGCGACCCTCAACCTGGACAGCATCTCCGCCGTGGTCATCGGCGGCACGAGCCTGTTCGGGGGACGAGGGCTCGTGGTCGGAACACTGCTGGGTGCGCTCATCGTGGGCATTTTCCGCAACGGATTGGCCCTCATTGGCGTCCAGGTGCTCTGGCAGGAGTTCGCCGTGGGCGCGCTCATCATCGCCGCCGTCGCTCTTGACCAGTGGATCAGAAAGGGAAGCCGATGAGCAGTACGATGACGCCTGTGCTGGAAGCACGGAACATCACCAAGTCCTACGGGCACGTCCGGGCGCTGCAGGGTGTGGACTTCGACGTGATGCCCGGCGAGATCGTCGCGATCATCGGAGACAACGGCGCTGGGAAGTCCACATTGATCAAATGCCTCTCCGGGGCGGAGACCCCGGACTCCGGTGAGATCCTGGTCGATGGCGAACGCGTGCAGTTCACAGGCCCCGACAGCTCCCGGCAGTACGGGATCGAGACCGTCTATCAGACGTTGGCCGTATCGCCGTCTCTTGATATCGCGAGCAATCTCTTCCTCGGCCGGGAACGGCGCAAGAAGGGCATACTGGGCACGGTCTTCCGGATGCTGGACAGCAAAGGCATGAGAGAGGACGCCTCCCGTCAGCTCAACGAACTCGGGATCCTCACCGTCCAGAACATGAAGCAGCCGGTGGACACCCTCTCGGGTGGTCAGCGGCAGGGAGTCGCCGTGGCGAGGGCGGCGGCGTTCGGCAGCAAACTGGCGATTCTGGACGAGCCCACCGCGGCACTCGGGGTCAAAGAGTCGGGGAAGGTGCTGGACCTGATCCGCCAGATCCGGGACAGGGGCATGGCGGTCGTGCTGATCAGCCACAACATGCCCCAGGTCTTCGAGGTCGCCGACCGCATTCACATCCAGCGCCTGGGCCGCCGTGCCACAGTGGTGACGCCGCAGACTCACAGCGCCAACGACGCGGTGGCCATCATGACGGGCGCCGTCCAGGTCTGACAGACGGTACCGTAGCCGCCACGTGCCCCCGGCGGGCTCGGCTACACCTCGTCCTCGTCGATTCCCAGCAGGAGGGCCACCTGCTGGCGCAGCACTTCGCCGATGATCTCCGGCAGCTCGCGGGAGTCCTGTGCCCTGGTCTCGATGGGCCGGCGGAAGAGGACGATGTGTGCCGGAGACGCCTCGCTGGCCGGGAGGACCCTGCCCAGCGGGAGATCCTCCCCGGCCGGGAACACGGGCACGCGCTGCAGGCCGAATCGCACCGCCTCCAGTTCCGGATGCCGTCGTCGCAACGCGCGCAGCTGGCCGGCGTAGTTGCGCTCGAAGACCAGCTCGCGCCGCCGGGCGGCCGGATGCACGGAATCCAGCAGCGGACCGCGCAGGCCGCGTCCGCGGCGGTCCCGGCGCAGCCGGCGGGCATCATTCATGGTGACCATCCTAGAACCGCGCGCCGTGGCACCGGCGATGGCGCGCCTAGACCTGCTTCAGCGCGTCCGGGGCCCAGATCACGTGCCCATTGGTAGCCTTGGTGTTTGTGAGCGCTACCCGTCGTTGTTCCCGCACCGCCTGCCCCCGGCCGGCGGCTGCCACCCTGACCTACGTCCAGGCGGATTCGACCGTCGTCATCGGCCCCCTGGCGAGTCGGGCGGAGCCCGGCGCCCATGATCTGTGCCGGGACCACGCCGAGCGGTTCACCCCGCCGCTGAGCTGGCACGTCATCCGGCTCGGTGCCGGCGAAGCACCGCCGCAGCGCAGCCGCGACGATCTGCTCGCCATCGCCGACGCCGTCCGCGAAGCCGCCCGTCCGGCCCCCGCTCCGCCGGAACAGCCACCGGCGTCCCCCGGTACCGGCACCAGGCGGGGACATCTGCGCGTGCTGCCCACCGGAGGCGAGGAGTGAGCGCTTTCGGCCGCGTGCTGGGTGCCTACGATGTGCGGGGCCTGGTCGACGGCGAGCTCACCGCCGATCTCTGCTACGCCCTCGGCATCGGCGCCGGGGAGCACTTCTCCTCGCAGGGCGCCCAGGCTCTCGTCATCGGGCGGGACATGCGCGAGTCCGGCCCCGCGCTCAGCCGCGCCTTCGCGCTCGGCGTCCAGGAGGCCGGCCTGCGGGTGCTCGACGTCGGCCGCTGCGCCACGGACCAGCTCTACTTCGCCTCCGGAGTCCACCACCTCCCCGGCGCCATGTTCACCGCGAGTCACAACCCGGCCAGCTACAACGGCATCAAGCTCTGCGGCCCCGGCGCCGCCGGGATCTCCCGGGACACGGGGCTGAGCGCCATCGCCCAGGCCGCCGAGGCGCACCTCGGCGAGCCTCTGCCGCGCGAGGAACCGGCCGCGGAGCCGCTGCAGATCGCCGGCCGCTACGCCGAGACCGTCCGCCGGCTCGGGGCTCCCGGCGGGCTCGGCCGCCGGCTGAAGGTCGTCATCGACGCCGGCAACGGCATGGGCGGCATGCTCAGCGGCCAGGTGCTCGGCGGCGATGCCGGACTCGAGCCCCTGGACCTGGATCTCATCGGCCTGTACCTGGAGCCCGACGGCACCTTCCCGAATCACGAGGCGAACCCGCTCGACCCGGTGAACCTGGAGGACCTGCGTGCCGCCGTGATCGAGCACGGCGCGGACATCGGCCTGGCCTTCGACGGGGACGCCGACCGCTGCGTGGTCGTCGACGAACGGGGCGAGCCGGTCACGCCCTCGGCAATCGTCGGCCTGGTGGCAAGCCGCGAGATCGCGCGGGTGCGCGCCGCAGGGGAGAACTCGCCCGCCGTCATCCACAACGCCATCACCTCGCTGGCCGTGCCGGAAGCCATCCGTGAGGCCGGCGGCCGCCCGGTGGTCAGCCGGGTCGGGCATTCGCTCATCAAGGCAGCCATGCGGGAGCACGGTGCCGTCTTCGGCGGAGAGCACTCCGCGCACTACTACTTCCGTGATTTCTTCTGCGCCGACTCCGGGATGCTCGCGGCGATGCACGTGCTGGCGGCGCTGTCCGGCCAGGACGGACCGCTGTCCGAGCTCGTGGCGCCGTTCGACCGCTATGCCGCCAGCGGCGAGCTCAACTCCGTCGTTGCCGACCAGGCCGTGGTGATCGCGAAGCTGCGAGCCATGGCGGAGGCTGGGGAGTTCGGTCCGGCCCGGATCGAGGAGCTGGACGGCGTGAGCGTCATCGGCGCCGATGGTCGCTGGTGGTTCAATGTGCGCGCCTCCAATACCGAGCCGCTGCTGCGGCTGAACGTGGAAACGCCCAGCAGGGAGCGCACGACCGCGCTCGGCGAACGTCTCCTCGGGCTCATCCGGGAGAGCTGAGCCGCCCGGAGTGGCGTCGCCCAGCGCGTGCGGCGCGCCAGGTCGGCCGGTGCGGTGAAGCGGTATCTGCGATGATGGCTGTAGACGGCCCGCCAAGGTGCGGGCCCCCTTCCGTACCCGTGAACCCTAAGGACGAGGAACGTATGGATTACCGCATCGCGGACATCTCCCTGGCTGAAGCCGGCCGCCACCAGATCAGGCTCGCCGAGCAGGAGATGCCCGGCCTGATGGCGCTGCGCGAGGAGTACGGCGCCGAGCAGCCGCTCAAAGGGGCCCGCATCGCCGGTTCCCTGCACATGACCGTGCAGACGGCCGTGCTGATCGAGACCCTCACCGCGCTGGGCGCCGATGTCCGCTGGGCCTCCTGCAATATCTTCTCCACGCAGGACGAGGCCGCGGCAGCGGTCGTCGTGGGGCCGGAACACAGCGGCGGCACCCCGGACGATCCCCGCGGCGTGCCCGTCTTCGCCTGGAAGGGCGAGACGCTGGAGGAGTACTGGTGGGCCGCGGACCAGATCTTCCGCTTCCCGGCCGGCGGCCCGAACCTGATCCTGGACGACGGCGGCGACGCGACCATGCTCGTGGCCAAGGGGGCGTCCTTCGAGGAGGCCGGCGGCGTGCCGGAGCCCGCCGAGGACGACAGTGCCGAGTACGTGGAGTTCCTGGCCCGCCTGCGCGCCTCCCTCGCCGAGGACCCGGGGCGCTTCAGCCGCATCGCCGAGGGGATCATCGGCGTCAGCGAGGAGACGACCACCGGCGTGAACCGTCTCTACCAGGCGCATCAGCGTGGTGAGCTGCGATTCCCGGCGATCAACGTCAACGACTCGGTGACCAAGTCCAAGTTCGACAACCGCTACGGCATCCGTCACTCCCTGCCCGACGGCCTGAACCGCGCCACCGATGTGCTGATCGGGGGCAAGATCGCCGTCGTGATCGGCTACGGGGACGTGGGCAAGGGCGCCGCTGAGGCGCTGCGCGGCCAGGGCGCACGGGTGATCGTGACCGAGATCGACCCGATCTGCGCGTTGCAGGCCGCCATGGATGGCTACCAGGTGGCGCGGATCGAGGACGTCGTCGCAGAGGGCGACATCTTCATCACCACCACCGGCAACACCCGCGTGATCACGGTGGAGCATCTGCTGGCGATGAAGCGGAACGCGATCGTCGGCAACATCGGGCACTTCGACGACGAGATCGACCTGGCCGGTCTGGAGAGGGTGCCCGGCGTGCGCAAGGTCGAGATCAAGCCGCAGGTGCACGAGTGGATCCTGCCAGAGGCCGCCCGCCGCGAGGCCGGCGTCGAGCAGGCGGGGGAGTCGGCCATCATCGTGCTCTCGGAGGGACGCCTGCTGAACCTGGGCAACGCCACCGGTCACCCGTCCTTCGTGATGTCCGCCTCCTTCACCAATCAGGTGATGGCGCAGATCGAGCTGTACACCAAGGACTACCCGATCGGCGTGCATCTGCTGCCGAAGCAGCTCGACGAGAAGGTCGCGCGGCTGCACCTGGACGCCCTCGGCGTGCGGCTGACCGAGCTGACGAAGGAGCAGGCGGAGTACATCGGCGTGGATGTGGCCGGACCCTACAAGCAGGAGCACTACCGCTACTAGAAGCGGTGCCCAGCCGGCCTGCGTGGCTGCCAGCGCAGTGCACGTGTGACCGGTCGGTGTTTCCGGGGTTGTGTACTAATTCACCGGGTGCACTCACGCGGAATTAGCGCACAACCCCGGAAACAAGCGCCGTGCTGTGTCAGAGGCCGTGGGGGAGCCGGGAGGTGCGTGCCCGGAAGCCGGCGCCGATGCGTTCGGCGCGGCTGCGGCGCTCGATCTCGCGTTCGCGGATGCTCGCGGAGACTGCCGCCAGGAACTCCTCCGGGTGCGTGCCGGCCGGGGGTGCCGGCGCCGTGTACGGTGTGACCTCATCCGCCAGCTGGATGGCCATGTGCAGCCTCGCCTCGGGACGCATCCGGGGCGCGGAGGTGAGGAACTGCAGCACGCGGTGGCTCAGTCCCGGCGGGATCGCCGAGATGTCCGCCAGCCGTGCCCAGGCGGCCAGCCGCGGCGGCATGACCACGTGCCGGGAGGCCGCCCGCGGGGTGCGCTCAGCGACCGCCATGGTGCCGGCCAGATAGTCGCCGATGCGCTTGCTCTGCGGGCTGACCAGGCCCACCAGAGCGGCGAGGGCCCCGCCCATGGCCAGGACCTCGAACACCCACAGCATCGCCCGCAGGAAGGCGTGGCGGAAACGGATCGCGCCGCCGTCGTCGCGAACCACCCGCAAGCCGAGGACGAACTTGCCCAGCGACCGGCCGCGGGTGAGCGTCTCGACGGTCGCCGGGATGAGCACGGCGCAGAAGACCTGCAGCATGAGGGCGAGGCTCGTGGCGAGCATCATGTTCCAGTCGGCGCTGCGCTCCAGCAGCCAGTTCGCGGAGAAGAACAGCACCAGCCACAGTCCCTGGATCGCGACGAAGTCGATCGCGCAGGATCCGGCGCGGGCGATGAGCGCCGCCGGGCGCAGCTGCAGGGGGACGGCCTCGCCGGTCATGATCGTGCTCATCACCCTCATCCTAAGCGGTGCCGGACCAGAGGCCAGGCCCCCTTACGTCGTCCGGAGGGGGACTGGGGTGCCAAACGCCCGGAACGTGAGGCCCGCCTGCACACGCCCGTGCGACGTCGAGGGACATGAACGTCGGCGGCCGTCATCCCACATCTGTGTCGCGGACGAATGTGATGGTGAGTCGTTCCTCTTCTTCCGCGTTTGGGTTGGAACCGAGCAGCCGCAGGAGGTCCGACGTCCGTGGTTCGCCGAAAGGCTTGACCGGCTCGTCTCCGGCTTCAACGAAGACTTCGACCCGGCGCCCGGCCCGATTGGACTCTACCCACTCCAGGACCTCGTTGATATCCGCGGCGTCGGTCAGCACGAACGCGTCCAGCGCCCAGGAACCGTAGGCGTCGTGTTCCCAGAAGTTCACGCGGAAGTTCGGGGAATCTTCTTCGGACGAGTTCTCTGCGTGTACAGTCGCGTGGATCTGCATCGCGGTCGTCACTCCAAATCTGTGTCGCGGACGAAAGTGATGACGAGTTCTTCGCTCAACTCTGCCGACTTCGGCTTGACGCTGCTGTCGCCATAAGCCGTCCAATCAGTTCGACCGTACTCCTCATCCGAGGTGGCTTGCGGACACATCCTTTCAGGAACTGATCTGGCACGGTGGACGCTACCGACGTTTCACCCTCCTCGCATCGACGAAAGTATCGCCGCCGGTAGACGAAAGTCGATGAGTGGTGGCTACCATTTCGGGTACGGCGCGCTGCATATCGGCTCATCGGAAGGGGTTGATGTTCTCGACGCCTCGCAGAGGCGGCGGCTCTTCGTTGTGCTGACAGGGTCCCTGCCAGTGCGACGGCTTTTGGATCGTCACGCGCGGCAGCTTGAATCCTCACGTGCGCCCGGGTGAGACCAACGCGGGGACCCGGTGCGCCGTATGGCACGATGGAGCAATGGACCTGGCCGCCCTCATCGCCGTGAAGTCGCCGTCCTGGGACCGGTTGGACGAGCTTGCCCGGCGCCGCCGGCTCAACGGAGCCGAGGCCGATGAGATGGTCGCCCTCTACCAGCAGGCCGCCACGGATCTCTCCGCGATCCAGTCCGTCGCCCCCGGCAACGACATCGCCGTGCGCCTCTCCTCGATCCTCGCCCGCGCCAGGGTCTCCTTCACCGGCCAGCCCGAGGGCGCTTTCGCCGGCGTGGCGCGGTTCTTCGCCGAGTCGCTGCCGCTGAGCCTCTACCGGCTCCGCTGGGTCATGGCCGGGGTGACGGCGGGTTTCCTCGGTTTCGCCTGGCTCATCGGCGCTTGGGTGGCCGGCGACGCCCAGGTGCAGAACACTCTCATGCCGCCGGCGGCGCAGCAGGCGCTGGTGGAGAACGACTTCGTGAACTACTACTCGGAGAACCCCGCCGAGGTGTTCGCCCTGGGCGTGTGGACGAACAACGCCTGGATCGCACTTCAGTGGGTGGTCCTGGGCATCACCGGCTATTACGTGATCTACGGGCTGCTGATCAACGCCTTCAACCTGGGAGCGACGGCCGGGGTGCTGCACGCGCACGGCGAGGCGGGCACCTTCTGGGTGTACATCCTGCCGCACGGCCTGCCCGAGATCATGTGCATTCTGATCGCCGCGGCGGCGGGCCTGCGGATCTTCTGGTCCTGGGTCCGGCCCGGCCCCATGCTCCGGCGCACCGCCGTCGCCCGCGAGGCCAGGTCGCTGCTGCTGGTGGCGCTGGGGCTCGTGCTGCTGCTGGCGCTCTCAGCGCTCGTGGAGGCCTATGTCACGCCCAACCGGGACATGCCTGATGCGCTGCGGATCGGCATCGGCGCGGTCTTCGTCGCCGGAGTCGGGGTCTACGCCGGGACGCTGGGCCGCCGCGCGCTTCGCGCCGGCCGGTCAGCGGATCTGCGCCGCGAGCACGCGGGGGAGACCCAGATCGCGGCTGACTGAGCGGTACAGGTGCAGCGCGCGACTCAGGGGGCAGCCGGACCGAGACTTAGCAGGGGACGGCCCGACTGAGCGGCGGCGCGGGCACGGCCGGGGAACCTCTGGCGCGAACGGCTGCCGCGCCTGGAAGGCAAGCCTGCTCAGAGCCGTCCAGTGGCTTTGAGCGCGATGTAGAGGTCCGCCAGCGCCGGCGCCAGGGACTCCGGCGTCTCGTCCAGCGTCTCCAGGCCCGCCGCACGCAGCATCCTGGCCACGCCGGCACGGTCCAGCCGTGCCCGCTCGGCTGACGCCGCCAGGAACGCATCGGCCGCCGTGTCGCGGCGAGCGGCATACTCGGCCAGTGCCGGATCGCTCACCGAGGCCAGGACGACGCTGTGCCGCCGGGTGAGCATCGGCAGCACCGGCACCAGTGTCTCCGACAGCGCCGCGGCGTTGAGGTCCGTCAGCAGCACGACGAGCGAGCGCTGCCGGCTGACATCGTCCACCGCCGAGACGATGAGCGGCCAATCGGCCTCGATGAAGTCCGGCTCGATGCCCGCCAGCTGGTCCGAGAGGCTCGACAGGATGCGCGTCCCCGGCCGCTGCTGCACGGAGGCGCGGACCCGGCGGTCGGCGATCAGCACGTCGACGCGGTCCCCGGACTGGCTGGCCAGGGCGGTCAGTAGCAGCGCCGCCTCGATGGCGGCATCGAACCGCGTCTCGTCGCCGACCCTCGCCGCGGCCTGCCGGGAGGAGTCCAGCACGATGATGACCCGCCGGTCCCGTTCCGGCCGCCAGGTCCGCACCACCACGTGCTGCCGGCGGGCCGAGGCACGCCAGTCGATCGAGCGGACGTCGTCGCCGACGACGTAGTCCCGCAGGCTGTCGAACTCCGAGCCCTGACCGCGGACCATCACCGTGGTGGCGCCGTCGAGTTCCCGCAGCCGGGCCAGCTTGGAGGGCAGATGGCGACTGGACCGGAACGGCGGCATCACCCGTACCGTCGCCGGGACCTCCACGTTCACCTGCCGGGCCACCAGCCCCAGCGCGGTGCGGGTACGGACCGTCACCGGCGCCGCGTGCCGGTCCCCCCGCCGGGTCGGCAGCAGCTCGGTGACGAACTCCGCGCGCTCACCGGGGGCTCCCGTCCAGCGATGCCGGTTGGCCCCGGCTCCCGCCGAGGGCGGCCAGGCGTCGCGGAAGACGGCGCGGACGGTCCGCCGGCCCGGGTTCCGCACGCTCAGCACGCTCTGCGAGGGCGTCTCGAGGCGCACCGGCGTTGTCGCGGTCCGCTGCACCTCCAGCTGTCGTGGAGACGGCGCCAGGGCGGCATCCGCAAGGCCCGCCACGGCGAGTGCCAGCAGCACCCAGCCCGCCGTGGCCCAGGAGGGCCACAGCACGAGCGGCACGGCGCCGAGCACCGTGAGCAGGACGAAACGGCCGGTCAGGACCACTAGCGGGGGGCCTCCGTGGTGCGCAGGATGGCGCCGAGGACGTCATCGACGCCGATGCCCTCCATCTGTGCCTCGGGCCGCAGCTGCACCCGGTGCCGCAGCGTCGGCAGCGCGAGCGCCTTGACGTCGTCGGGCGTGACGTAGTCGCGCCCCTGCAGCCAGGCCCAGGCACGCGAGGTCGCCAGCAGCGCCGTGGCCCCGCGCGGGGAGACTCCCAGGGAGAAGGACGGGGCGTGGCGCGTGGCGTGCACCAGGTGCACGATGTACCGCAGCACCTCCGGGGCCACCCGCACCTGACGCACCGCCGCCTGCGCGCGTCCCAGCAGCTCGGGATCGGCGACGGCGCGGATGCCGGCCGCGGCCAGATCGGAGGGGGAGAAGCCCTGGGCGTGCCGGCTGAGGATCTCGAACTCCGCCTCCGGCCCGGGAAGCTCCAGGACGATCTTGAGCAGGAACCGGTCCAGCTGGGCCTCCGGCAGCGGGTACGTGCCCTCGTATTCCACGGGGTTCTGGGTGGCGGCGACGATGAACGGCTCCGGCAGCCTCCGCCCGCGCCCGTCCACGGACACCTGCCGCTCCTCCATGGCCTCCAGCAGCGCCGACTGCGACTTCGGCGGGGTCCGGTTGATCTCGTCGGCCAGCAGCAGGTTCGTGAATACCGGTCCCTCGCGGAAGGAGAACCGGGAGCTGGCGTTGTCGTAGACGAGCGAGCCGGTGATGTCGCCGGGCATCAGATCGGGCGTGAACTGCACCCGCTTGCTGTCCAGCTCCAGCGCGGCGGCGAGCGACCGCGCCAGCAGCGTCTTCGCCACGCCGGGTACGCCCTCGAGCAGGATGTGCCCGCGGCACAGCAGCGCGATGATGACGCCGGTGACGGCGGTGTCCTGGCCGACCACCGCCTTGCCGACCTCGGTGCGGACGGCCAGCAGCGCCTGCCGCAACGGGTCGGGCACGTGTTCGGCCTCCGGGGTGCGCAGTGCCGGCCCGCCCTCAGGCCCCGGCTGGCCTGGCTGGGCGTGCTGACCAGGCTGGCCGGGCTGGCTGGCCGACGGTGACATCGGGGCCTGCGCCGTGTTCCCAGCCTGGCCTCCAGGGTCGGCCGGCGGGTACGGCTGTGCCGGGGGCACGGCGGCGGCCGGTGGCTGGGATCCCGCGGGTGGCGCGCCGTGCCGGCCCGAGGAGGAGTGCTGGCCGGCAGGGGAGTGCTGGCCGCTGTGCGGGCCTGGACCCGGCTGCTGGGGCTGCTGCGGGTACTGGGTCACGATGCGTGGACCTCGCTTTCGATTTCTGCGATGCGTCGGGCGAGTGCGGTGAATGCGCTTTCATCGGCGGCATGGGCGGTCACCAGGACCTCGACCGCGTCGGGTGCTCTGGCGGCGGCTCCAGCGGCCCGGGCGATCTCGCTGGCGGGGACGGACGAGTCCAGCCGGAGGGTGTGGGCGATCCGCACCAGGGCGGCTGCGCGCAGGCTCTGCAGGGCGGTGTCGTAGGCGCCCGCACGCCGGTACACCGCTGCGCGGCCTTCGACGGTCTCCGTGCCGCGGACCAGGACGGGCAGAGTCTCCATGGCCAGCGGGCCGAAGCGGCGGCTCCGCCAGAGCACCACCACCAGTACCAGAAGCGCGCTCCAGAGCAGCAGGGCGCCGGACCAGCCGGGGATCACCGAGCGCACGTCGCCGGCAGCCTGGCCGTCCTCCGTCGCGGGCTGGTCCTGGGCGCGGGGGAAGTAGAACAGGACAGCGTCCCGGCTGCCGCCTTCAGTGAGGGTATTCAGCGCCAGGGAGGCGTTCCCGTGCTCGGCGATGCGTCCGTTGCTCAGGTGGCCCGGCCAGCCGAGCACCGTCACGGGCCGGCCCTCGTGGCTGAGGCGCACATAGCTGCCGGCGCTCTCGGAAGCACCGTCGAACCACTCAACCTCACCAGCAGCCGGGCTGAAGCACACGGCCACCTCGCCGCCGGACTGGCCGGGCGCAAGTGCGTAGACCATCCCGCCGGCGGTGACATCGGCCGCCTGCTGGGCCCACGGGTCCGCGCATCCGGCCTGGACCGGTTCCCCCGGGGTTCCCGCGGCCTGCTCCAGCAGGCTGGGCGCCGCCTCCCAGTAGCCGGCCTGGCGCAATGGCAGCCCAGCGGCGCGCAGGGTCCCGTCGTCGGGCTCCACCAGGACCAGCGGCGCGCCCGATGCGGCGCCGGCGGCGCTGACCGCCGCGGCGCCCCGCCCGGTCAGGTTCAGACTCGGATCGATCACGACGACGGTGGTTCCCTCCCGCGCGGCCGCCTCCGCGGCGCTGAACTCGTCGGACGCCTCGACCTGGACCCCCTCCCGGCTCAGCACCTCGGCCACGGCGCGGGTGCCGTCGGCCCCGGCGTTGTCCGGGTGCAGCGGCGTGCCGGCGTCGGGGCGCAGTGCGGAGAGCGCCAGGATCGTCGAGACGACGAGCGCCAGGGCGGCCGCGGCGATCCATAGGACGCCGGCGCCGATCCGGCGCCGGGCGGTTCCCAGGGCGCTGCCGCCGTCTCCCGCCCGCCAGCCGCGCGTGGCGGTGTCCAGCTGCGCGCTCATCGCGGCCTCGCCCAGCCGGCCTCGGCGGGCTCTTCGTCCCGGGCAGGACGCAGCCGCAGGCAGGCTTCCCTGAACGCGGCCATTCGCCGGTAGAGGGCCTCATCGGCCTGTTCGCCGCCGAAGGTGATCCGGTCGAAGTCCTCCGCCGCTCGTGAGGGGTCTCCCTGTGCACTGGAGTCGCCGGCGGCGCGCAGCAGCGCAGCCAACCGGGTGCCGACCTCATGGGCGGTGTCGCCGTCCTGGATCCGGACCCGGCCGGCCTCGACGGCGGTGAGCACCCCGGCCCGGAACATCTCCTGGCTGGCCCGCTGCCAGTCGCCGGTCTCGGCGGCCCGCTGCGCCGCCGCCAGCAGCTGCGCCGCGGTCCGGCCGTCATCGGCCGCGAACGCCGTTTTGCCGGGCAGGTCCAGCTGGGGCCGGCGGGGACGGCCCGCCACGCGGAAGATCCAGACGAGCAGGCCGACGACGAGCACGGCCAGGATCGCCAGCAACCAGGGATGGTTGAAGCTGAAGACGGCATCCAGCAGCCCGTCGAAAAGATCACGGACGAGCCGGCCGAGCCGGGAGAATACGGTCTCCTCGCCCTCCCGGTAGCGGGGATGGCTCAGCTCGCCCTGGAGCAGCTCCCGGGCCTCATCCCGGCCGTAGCCGCTCATGGCATCACCCCCGGCAGGGGTCCCGGCACGGTGCCGTCGCCTCCATTGCCGCGTTCGCGCTCCGCGGCGAGCTGCTCGGCCTCCGCCAGCAGGACGATGTCGTAGCCCTCCAGCCGGATCCGCTGGTCCAGATAGGCCAGTACCGCGATGCCACCCATATAGGCGAACAGGATCGCCGAGACGAAGGTGCCCAGACCCGAGACCACGGCGAGCACGCCGATCAGGAGGGCGATGAGGGCCGAAGCGTCGTCCTCAAGGGTGAAGGCGATCAGCAGCGCGACGACCATGAGCACATATGTGACCGGGGTGATCACCAGGGAGATGATGGTCGAGGAGAGGAAACCGCCGGTCAGGTGCAGGCCCAGCAGCCGGAGGAAACCCCGCCCGGTGAGGGTCCAGGAGCGCTTCAGCGCGGCACGCAGTCCGAGGCCCTCCCACACCATCGCGGCGCCGGCCGGAGCGAAACGGACGTAGCAGAAGGCGAAGAACAGCAGCCACAGCCCCAGTCCCGCCAGGACCAGCAGGCCCGCAGCGATGCCGCTGCCCAGGAGGATGCCCGCGCCGGCGGCGGGAAGGCACAGGACGAGCAGAGCGAGCAGCTGCGCCAGGGCGAAGACGACGGTCAGGCCGAGCAGCCTCAGACGGGACCCGCGCAGAGCGCGCCAGGTGTCACGCAGACGGGGCTTCTCCCCGAACAGCCCGCGCTGCACGGCATGGGCGCTGGTGCCCGCGAAGAGCAGCACGCTGGCGTAGGAGAGGAGCCCGGCCACCGAGGCCACGGCCTGCACCACCAGCTGCAGCCCGACGAAACCCGCGTCGTCCAGGGACAGGCCCATGCCCAGCTCGGTCACAGACCAGATCAGAACCGCCCCGATCACCCAGCCCGCCACCGCCGCGACCGCGCTCACCAGGGCCGGCGGGCCGAGCACCGAGCGAGGGTTCGCCCGGATCACCCGCAGCCCGCCGTCGAGGAGCTCGAAGAAGGCGAGCTGGCGGATGGGGACCACGCCCGGCGGGGGTACGGGATACCAGCGCCGACCCCGGACCCCAGCGGCGGCGGGCCGGCCGGCCGCGCCCGTCCCCGACCAGCTGCGGGGGGTCGACCAGGTGCTCATCCGCCCCCTTCGTCCGTCATCGCCTCGCGATGTCGCATCGCATGTCTCCTTGGGGGCACCACCGTGATGGCCGGCGGTGCCACTGCAACCCTAGCGTTCCCCGGCCCGGGCTGTCCGCCTCGTCTCTCCCGGAGTGTCCGCAGCGCGGGCCGGCCGCTCTGCGCCGGCGCCCCTGGAGGGACGATGCCGGCCGGGTGCGGTTCTCGTGCGAAAAGGCGGTGCTTCGTCGTGCCCCGGGCCCGGACACCGGCCCGATGTGAGGAAGCACCACCGGGAATCCAGCGCCGGCGGGCCGAGGCACCGGCTCCTCAGCGCGCCGGCGCAGCGTTGACGGACCCGGCGGAACGCTGCCGAGCCTCTATGCTGGGAGGCACGAGTAAACGGTTGATCTGCGAGAGAATGGGGCCATGAAGGGTCGGATCCTGGTAGTAGACGATGACACCGCCCTGGCGGAGATGATCGGTATCGTGCTCAAGAGCGAGGGCTTCGAGCCGTCGTTCTGCACCACGGGCGATGAGGCCCTGGAGGCGTTCCGCAGCGTCAAGCCGGATCTGGTGCTGCTGGACCTCATGCTCCCGGGCAAGGACGGGCTTCAGGTGTGCCGCGAGATCCGCGCCGAGTCCGGGGTCCCGATCATCATGCTGACTGCGAAGTCCGACACGGTGGACGTCGTCCTGGGCCTGGAGTCCGGCGCCGACGACTACGTGCCCAAGCCGTTCAAGCCCAAGGAGCTGATCGCCCGGGTGCGCGCGAGGCTGCGCATGCTGGAGCAGAACGCGCCGGAACTGCTCACCGTCGGCGATGTCACCATCGACGTGGCCGGGCACTCGGTCACCAAGAACGGCGAACCGGTGAATCTGACCCCCCTGGAGTTCGACCTCCTGGTGGCGCTTGCCCGTAAGCCCTGGCAGGTCTTCAGCCGCGAGACCCTCCTGGAGGAGGTCTGGGGCTACCGGCATGCTGCGGACACGCGGCTGGTGAACGTCCACGTGCAGCGGCTCCGGTCCAAGATCGAGAAGGACCCTGAGAAGCCGGACATCGTGGTGACCGTGCGCGGCGTCGGGTACCGGGCGGGTCAGCCGCAGTGATCTCCCGGGAGGTGATCGCCGCCTGGCCGCAGCAGGCCGGGAAGGCGGTCGCCGCCGCGGCCCGGTGGGTCATCCGGCTGTTCGGGCGTTCCCTGCAGCTGCGCGTGATCGCCGCGACCATCGTCCTCACCTGCCTGGGGCTCTACGGCGTCGGCGCCTATATGGCCCAGCAGATCGCGCGGAACCTGCACGACAACAAGCTCGGCAGCCTGTCCGGGCAGACCCTCAGCTACGCCCGGCACCTGGAGCAGCTCTCGCCCTCCACCCAGAGCAGTCAGTCGGACCTGACCGAGCAGCTGCGCCGGGAGCTGCGCTCCATGCTCAGCAGCTCGCCCATCCAGCTGCGCGCGATCGTGCTGGAGCCCACGCCGGAGAGCCTGGGCGTGCGCCAGGTGAGCGTGCAGGCCGCCGACCAGCCCGAGATCGCCCAGGACGTCCTCACCGAGGCCCTGACCGATACGGTGCGCGAGTCCGGCGGCAGCGCGCAGGCGTACCAGGCGATCACCCTTCCCGGCCCCGACGGCCGCGATCTGCCGGGCCTGGCCGTCGGCCAGCAGATCTCCATCCCGGGCGCCGGGCAGTTCGAGCTGTACGTGCTGGCGGACCTGCGGGACGAGGCCCGCATCCTCGGTTTCGTCCACCGGTCGATGATCGTCGGCGCGGTCGTGCTGGTGGTCCTCGTCGGCGCCATCTCCTGGACCGTCGCCCGTCTCGTGGTGAACCCGGTCAGGGTCGCCGCGGAGGTCTCCCAGCGCATCGCCTCCGGCGACCTGGACCAGCGCATGCCGGTGCGCGGCCACGACGAGATCGCGACGCTGGGGCGCTCCTTCAACGACATGGCCGAGAACCTGCAGAATCACATCACCCGGATGGAGCAGCTCTCCGAGGTGCAGCGGCAGTTCGTCTCGGACGTCTCACACGAGCTGCGCACCCCGCTGGCCACCATCAAGATGGCGGCCGAGATGATCCACCAGAGCCGCGACGAGTTCGATCCGGCCGCCGCGCGCAGCGCCGAGCTCCTGTACTCGCAGGTGGACCGGTTCGAGCGCCTGCTGAGCGATCTGCTGGAGATCTCCCGGTTCGACGCCGGCGCCGCCCAGCTCGAGACCCGTCCGGAAGACCTCAAGGACCTCGTCGAGCGCGTCGTGGAGACCGTCGAGATGCTGGCCGAGCAGACCGGTTCGCGGATCCGGGTGCATGCGCCGTCGGGACCGGTGATGACCGACCTGGACCCGGTGAGGATCCAGCGGGTGGTGCGCAATCTGGTGGTGAACGCCATCGAGCACGGAGAGGGCAAGCCGGTGGACGTCTATGTGGCCGCCGATGCCAACGCCGCCGCAGTGAGCGTGCGCGACCACGGGGTCGGCCTGAGCGCGGAGGCGGTCGAGCACGTCTTCGACCGGTTCTGGCGTGCCGACCCGGCCCGCCGGCGGACCCTTGGCGGCTCGGGCCTGGGCCTGGCCATCTCCCTGGAGGACGCGCATCTGCACGGCGGCTGGCTGCAGGCCTGGGGGCGCCCGGACGAGGGCGCCTGCTTCCGGCTCACCCTGCCGCGCCGGGCCGGCGCCGAGATCACCTCCTCGCCCCTGCCACTGCCGCCGGCCGACGCCGTGCTGCGCCGCGGGCAGGCGGAACTGGTCGCCGGACCGGTCTCCTCCGATGGCTCGGTGCGCTTGCACACCGGGTCGATCCCGCTCATCGTGGAACGTGAGGCGATGGACACGGCCGCCATCGCCTCCGACCCCGCCATCGCCGCCGATTCCGCCAGCCCCGTCCCGCCGCTGCAGACCGGCGACGAGGACGCTCCCGAGGACGACGGCGGTTCCGGCCCGCCCGCCGGCGCTGAGGATCGCGGCGGAGCAGCGGGTCCGGGCAGAATGACGGATCCGGCCAGGACGACGGAAGGAGACCGGTGAGATGAGCGCCCGCACGTCCCGGCGGTCCCTGCCCGCGCTGCTGCTCGCGCTTCTGCTGGCACTGACCGGGTGCGCCGAGATCCCCATGTCCTCAAGCGTGGGGGTCATGCCCGTGCCCGACGAACTGGGGGAACCGGTCACCCAGATCGACCCGGACGGCCCCTCCCCGGGGGCCGGCCCCGACGAGATCGTCCGCGGCTTCCTGCTGGCGGGGGTGGGCGCCGGCAACAACTTCGAGGTGGCCCGCAGCTTCCTCACCGGTGACGCGGCGGAGGAGTGGGCGCCGCTGGCCGGGGTCACCGTGATGCCCAGCGGCAGCGATCTGGCCGATGTCGAGGCACGGGTCACGAGCGACCAGCAGGAACTCGGACTGGATGTCCCGGTGCAGGGGACCGTGGACGCGCAGGGCGTGTACCGTTCCTCGGAGCCGGGGGCCACCTCGCGGATGGAGTTCCGCCTGCGGCAGGAGAACGGGGAGTGGCGGATCTCGGCGGCCCCGAACGGCATCGTGCTGAGCCTGGCGAACTTCCAGAGCGTGTTCCAGAGCTACTCCATCTATTTCTTCGACCCCAGCTTCTCCTACTTCGTGCCTGAGGACCGCTGGATCCCGAACCGGGCGTCGATCGCCACCGATGTGGTGCAGCGGCTGCTGCAAGGGCCCCCGGAGTGGCTGGCCGGCGCGGTCGTCTCCGCGATCCCGGAGGGGCTGCGGCTGGGCTCCGACGCCGTCACCATCCAGGAGGGCGTGGCCACCGTGTCCCTGGACGAATCCGCCGCCGCGCTCAACGACCGCGGCAGGGCACTGCTGCGGGCACAGCTGGAGGCGACCCTGGAGCAGATCGCGACGGTCTCGTCCGTGGAGATCGAGGTGGCGGGGGAGGAGCTCGACGCGAACGAGCAGGTGACGGTGGAACGCACCGTGCCGATCCCGCAGCAGCCCGTCGTCGTGTCCGGCCAGCGGCTGGCCCGCCTGGACGGCACCCGGCTGGCCTCCGTCCCGGATTCCCCGGAGCTGGCCCAGGCGGCCGCGCCGGCCGTCTCCCTCGACAACGGCTTCTACGCCTATCTGGCCGACGACGGCCAGTCGCTGCGGCGCTTCTCCCACGAGCCGGAGGTGCAGGACACCGAGCTGGCCGCCGGCGAGGACCTGATCGGGCCGAGCATCGACCGGATGGACGTCGTCTGGACCGGAGAGAGGGACAACCCGGGCGAGCTCCTGGTGGTGCTGCCCGAGGGCGGCACCAGCACCATCTCGGTCCCGTTCCTGCAGGGCCGCCAGGTGCAGCGCATCCGCGTCTCCCGCGACGGCTCCCGGCTGCTGGTGGTCTCCTCGGACGACGAGGGCGATCATCTGAGCGTGGTCGGCGTCAACCGCAACAGCAGCGGGATGCCGGTCGCGGTGGCCTCGTCTGTGCCGCTGGAACTCGGGGAGCGCTACCAGCGCATCGTCGACGCCAGCTGGGGAAGCCTCGGTCGGATCGTGGTGCTGGGCAGCCAGGGCAGCGGCCAGCCGCATATCTGGTCCTCCCGCATCGGGGACCCGCCGGAGGATCTGGGCATCGTGGAGGACGCCCGCACCGTCACTGCCGCGGAGGACAACCGCTCCATCCGGGTGGGGACCGGGGACGGCACGCTGGTCTCCCATGTCAGCGGGTCCTGGCAGCGGCTGGTGGATCTGACCGTCTGGGCCCCGGCGTACCCGGGCTGAGGATCTTCCCAGGGCACAGCCTGCGCCTGCCTCCGGCGCCGTCCACAGGCGCCGCAGCGGACTGGCCGCGGAGAGCCCGCGGCGGCCAGGATCGTGGCCATGGAGACCTCCCGTGACCGCGCCGCGATCCTGCCGCATCGCCAGCACCGCCCGCTCGGCCCGGCCGTCGTGCTGGAAGCTCTCACGGAGCTCTTCCTGCCGCGTGACTGCTGCGGCTGCGGCGCGGCCTCATGCACCCTGTGCGAGGATTGCCTGCCGGCGTTCACCGCCGCTCCCGGCCTCATCCCCGCCCCGCGCTATGCCCGCGTGCCGGTGTGGTCGGCGCTGCCCTACGGCGGGGCGGTACGCCACGCCGTGCTGGCGTACAAGAACGGCGGGCGCCACGATCTGCACGCCCTCCTGAGCCTGGTCCTGGCAGGCGTGATCGCCCGGGCGGCGGAGGACCTGCACGAGCAGCACGGGCTGGACCTGGGGCGCACCGTGCTGATCGTGCCCGTGCCCGGCAGCGGCCGCGCGGTGCGCGAACGCGGCACCGACCTGGTCCGCGAGCTGGCCATCCGCGCCGCCGCCGAACTGCCGGAGCTCCGCCTGGAGCCGGTGGCGCTCCTGCAAGCGGGCAGACGGCGCACCCAGGCCGGCCTCGGCGCACGAGAGCGGCGAGCCAATCTGCACGGCACGATGCGCCTGCGCCGTGCGGCGGCTTCCCGGCTGCGCGGCGGCACCGTCCTGCTGATCGACGATGTCGTCACCACCGGCGCGACACTCGCGGAGACCGGACGCGTCTGCCGGGCGGCCGGCGCCGCGGTGGCCGGGGCCTGCACGCTGGCCTACCGGCAAGAACGCGGCTCCGAGGCGCAACAGGCGCTTGCCGGGGAAACTTTTCCGGGAGAGTTTTGAGCAAAGCGTTCCCATGCCCCCGCCCGGGACGGTTACTCTGGTGGGATACCTCGCGCGATGAGAGGAGGGTGGTCGACACAGAGAACGGTGCCGGGCCGCCTGCCCCAACGCGAGCAGTCCGGCATCATGAATCCGCTCTTCGTCCCGATCCGACCGCGTCCGGCGCGCCGCCGCACGCCAGGGGAAGGGACAGGACACGAGACTCATGGAGGACTCACGATGGACATCACCGTCACTGGCCGGCACGTCACGATTTCCGATCGCTTCCGGGCGCACATCGAGAACAAGCTGGAGAAGGTCCAGCAGCTCGCGACCAAGCCCCAGCGCGTCGATGTGCTCCTCATCCACGAGGAACACGCCCGCCAGCCCGACACCGCCGAACGGGTGGAGATCACCGTGGTCGGCAAAGGTCCCGTGATCCGCGCCGAGGCCTGCGCGAGCGACAAGTACGGCGCGCTCGACCTGGCCTACGGCAAACTGCTCGAACGTCTCCGCCGGGCCAGGGACAAGCGCAAGGTCGCCCGGCAGGGCCGCCACCGGCCGCCATCGACGGCGGAGACCTTCGCGAGCCTGGCCGCCGAAGAGGCCGCCGGCGCCGGGCTGCCGCCCGAGGACGGCCCGCCGGACGTCCAGGAACGACTGAACGGCGCGCCGTCCGGCACAGAGGCCGATGAGCTCGAGCACCTGCCCGGCGAGGGGCTGACGCCCACCCTGGTGCGGGCGAAGAACTTCCCCGCGACGCCGCTGAGCATCGACGAGGCCATCTCACGGATGGAGCTGGTCGGGCATGACTTCTATCTCTTCATCGACGCCGACTCCGGCAAATCCTCCGTGGTGTACCGGCGCCGCGGCTTCAGCTACGGCGTCATCTCCCTCGACCCGGATCTGCCCGAGCACGAGGCGCTTGGCGCCGGTCATGAGAACGGCGCCTCCGGCACCGCGGCGCCGAACGGGGAGCCGTCCGCGGCCGGGACGGACGCCCGGGCACTGGCCGGCTGAGCGCCTGCGACCAGCGCTGACCGGCCGAGAACGACCATGAGTGGCGCTGGCGACTTCGGGCTTCGGCTCAGCACGCCGATGCGGGATACTTGGCTCCCATGAGGAACAGTGTCCCGGACGGGCCGGGGACATCCGATCCCCGGCCCGTCCCTCATGCCGCGGCGCTCACCGTCCGGCCGAGGCGGATCGGCGCGGATCGCCTTCGCCGGATCGCCCTGGCGGCGCAGGGTTTCGATCGTCCCCGCCCGGCCCGGCCCGACGCGGGGCATATCCGCCGGACGATGGAGCGCATCGCGCTGCTGCAGATCGACTCGGTCAATGTGCTCAGCCGCAGCCACTACCTTCCGCTGTTCTCCCGGCTGGGCGCCTATCCGCGTGAACGCCTGGACGGCCTGCTCTCGCGCTCGCCGCGCCTGCTGGTGGAGTACTGGGCGCACGAGGCGGCCTTCCTCCGCCCCGATCTCGCCCGCTCGTTCGGCTGGCGATCGCAGCGCTGGACGGAGCGGCTCGGCCGGGAGGCCGCCGGGCACGACGAGGCCTTCGCCGCGCTGCTCGACGACGTCCGCGGTGCGCTGGAACGGCACGGCCCGATGACCGCCAGGCAACTGGACGACCTGCTCAGCCACGAGATCCCGGAGCGTCCCAAGGACCACTGGGGCTGGAACCACACCCGGGTCCGCCGTGCCGCCGAGCTGCTGTTCTACGGGCAGCAGATCGGCTCCACCGGTCGCAGCCCCCAGTTCGAGCGGACCTTCGCGCCCCTGGACGTCGTGCATCCGGCGCTCGCGGAGCCGGATCAGGACCCACAGCAGTCCGCGCGCACGCTCGTCGCCGCCGCGGCAGGCGCGCTCGGCGTGGCCACTCTCGACTGCCTGGCGGACTACTTCCGCATGCCCGCCTCGCTGGCCGCACAGGGAGTCGCCCAGCTGGAGGCCGAGGGCCTGCTGGAACCGGTGGAGACGCCGATGGGACGACCCGCCTGGCTGTGGCACGAGGCCAGGGCTCCGCGCCGGATCGACGCCGCGGCGCTGCTCTCCCCGTTCGACTCGCTGGTGTTCAACCGTCGCCGCATCGAGGCGATCTTCGGCTTCCGCTACCGGATCGAGATCTACACGCCCGCCGCCAAACGGCGGTACGGCTACTACGTCCTGCCGTTCCTGCACGGCGACCGGCTCGCCGCCAGAGTGGACCTCAAAGCGGACCGCGCCCGGGGCCGGCTGCTGATCCGGTCCGCCTGGGCCGAACCCGGCCTCACCGGTGAGGGAGTGCTGGCGCTGCGCGCCGAGCTGGAGACCCTGGCCGGCTGGCTGGGACTGAGCGGACTCGAACCAGGTACCCAGGGTGATCTCATGGACGCTCTGCGGCGCACCGGGCTCTAAGAGCGTTAAGATCGTGAGCGAGTGCGCCGGCATCAGACAACGCCGGCGCGGACACTGGCACACCCGGCGCCTTCGGATACGCATCGGCGCCCTTCTAGGAGAACTGTGGCGAACCTACTCGAGAAGCTCCTCCGCACCGGTGAAGGCCGCACCCTGAAGAAGCTGCGGAACTACAGCACCGCGATCAACAACCTCGGGGACGAATTCGCCGGCATGTCCGATGCCGAGCTCCAGGAGGAGACGGATCGGTTCAAGCAGCGCGTCACCGACGGCGAGAGCCTCGACTCGATCCTCCCGGAGGCATTCGCGGCGGTGCGGGAGGCCTCTGCGCGCACCATCGGCCTGCGGCACTTCGACGTGCAGATGATGGGCGGCGCGGCCCTGCACCTGGGCAATATCGCGGAGATGAAGACCGGTGAGGGCAAGACGCTGGTGGCGACGGCGCCGGCATATCTCAACGCCCTGACCGGCAACGGCGTGCACATCGTCACCGTGAACGACTATCTGGCCGGCTACCAGAGCGAGCTGATGGGCCGCGTGTTCCGCTTCCTGGGGATGGAGACCGGATGCATCCTCTCGCAGATGTCCCCGGCCAAGCGCCGCGAGCAGTACGCCGCCGACATCACCTACGGGACGAACAACGAGTTCGGCTTCGACTACCTGCGCGACAACATGGCCTGGCGGGCCAGTGAGATGGTCCAGCGCGGCCACTCCTTCGCCATCGTCGACGAGGTCGACTCCATCCTGATCGACGAGGCGCGTACGCCGCTGATCATCTCCGGTCCCGCCGACGGCGACTCCAACCGCTGGTACGCCGAGTTCGCCCGCGTGGTCAAGCGGCTCAAGGCCGGCCGGGACTACGAGGTGGACGAGAAGAAGCGCACCATCGGCATCCTGGAGTCCGGCATCGACCGGGTGGAGGACTACCTCGGGATCGGCAATCTCTACGAGGCGGCGAACACCCCGCTGATCGGGTTCCTCAACAACGCCATCCGCGCCAAGGAGCTCTACAAGAAGGACAAGGACTACGTCGTCGTCGGCGGCGAGGTCGTCATCGTCGACGAGCACACCGGCCGCATCCTCAAGGGACGCCGTTACAACGAGGGACTGCACCAGGCCATCGAGGCCAAGGAAGGCGTGCAGATCAAGGCCGAGAACCAGACGCTGGCCACCATCACCCTGCAGAACTACTTCCGCCTCTACGACAAGCTCTCCGGTATGACCGGTACCGCCGAGACCGAGGCCGCGGAGTTCATGTCGACCTACAAGCTGGGCGTCGTGCCGATCCCGACGAACAAGCCGATGGTCCGGATGGACAAGCCGGATCTGGTCTACAAGCACGAGCAGGCCAAGTTCGAGGCCGTCGTGGACGATATCGAGGAGCGTCACGCCGAGGGGCAGCCGGTCCTGATCGGCACCACGAGCGTGGAGAAGAGCGAGTACCTCTCGAAGCTGCTGGCCAAGAAGGGCATCAAGCACGAGGTGCTCAACGCGAAGAACCACGCGCGTGAGGCGGCGATCATCGCCGAGGCCGGTAAGAAGGGCGCCGTCACGGTCGCCACGAACATGGCCGGCCGCGGTACCGACATCATGCTCGGCGGCAACGCCGAGTTCCTCGCGGTCTCCACCATGGCGGCCAAGGGCTACGATGCCCAGGAGCGCCCGGAGGAGTACGAGGAGGCCTGGGACGAGATCCTGGCGTCCGTGGAGGAAGAGGTCGAGAAGGAGGCCGAGGAGGTCCGCGAACTCGGCGGCCTCTACGTGCTGGGCACCGAGCGGCACGAGTCCCGCCGGATCGACAACCAGCTGCGCGGTCGCTCCGGCCGTCAGGGCGATCCGGGCGAGTCGCGGTTCTACCTGTCGCTGACCGATGATCTGATGCGGCTCTTCGGCGGCGGCGCGGCCGAGCGGATCATGGCCTCTACCAATGTGCCCGACGACGTTCCGCTGGAGTCGAAGATGGTCTCCCGCGCGATCCTGTCCGCGCAGACCCAGCTGGAACAGCGCAACGCCGAGCAGCGCAAGAACGTGCTGAAGTACGACGACGTCCTCAACCGCCAGCGCACGGTCATCTACGATGAGCGCCGGAAGATCCTCGAGGGCGACGATCTGAAGGACCAGATCGAGGCGTTCATCGGCGATGTCATCTCCTCCTCCGTGGCCACGGCGACGCAGGGTCCGGTGTCCGAATGGCGGATCGAAGAGCTCTTCGAAGCCCTCGGCGAGCTGTATCCGGCGTCCATCACTGCCGAGGACGTGATCGAGGACGTCGGCGGCAAGGACAACCTCAAGCGCGACCAGCTCACCGAGGAGGTCCTCGCGGACGCGATGCACGCCTACGGCAAGCGCGAGGAGGAACTGGGCGAGGCCGCCATGCGCGAGCTGGAGCGGCGCGTGCTGCTCTCCGTGATCGACAAGCGCTGGCGTGAGCACCTCTACGAGATGGACTATCTCAAGGAGGGCATCGGCCTGCGCGCCATGGCCCAGCGCGATCCGCTCGTGGAGTACCAGCGCGAGGGCTACACGATGTTCAACGCGATGCAGGAGAACATCAAGGAGGACGTGGTCCGCCTGGTCTACAACCTCGAGGTGAAGGTCAACCGGGTCGCGGCCAGCTCTGTCGCCGATTCCTCCGCTGACGGCGAGGCACCGGAGGAACCGGCCGTGCAGGTGGAGGCCGAGGAACTCGCCCCCACCCGCGACCGCAACCTCACCTTCACCGCGCCCAGCGCCGACGGCGACGCCGGTCCGTCCGAGGACGGATCGGAGGAGACAGGCAAGGACTCCGGTCCGGCCCCGGCCAACCGGCAGCAGCGGCGCGCGCAGAAGAAGGCCCGTTCACGCTGAGGCAGCTCCTCACCGCGTGGCGAAGCGGTGAGGGTCAGGCGGTGAGGAACGCCGAGACGCGCCAGCGGCCCCTCCGGCGGCGCAGCTGCAGCGCCACGGCACGGATCCTGACGGTGCTGTGCACCACCACGGAGGCGTCCAGCACATCGGGTGCGGTCCGTTGCAGCACGACGGTACCGGCCCGCACCGTGGCCACCCGTTCCGGACGTCCGCGCAGCAGTTCCATCCGGCGGTTGACATGGGCGTCGATGCGCGCCATCACCTCCGGCTCGACCCACCGGCGCAGCTGGGCGGCCGGCCGGAGACCGTAGAGCGCCTCCACAACCGACACCGCCAGCGACCTCACGGTGGCGAGCTCATCATCGCCTGCCCCGCCGGGGGCTGCGGATCTCGGCGGGGCAGGCGGCGCGGTCCTGCCCGGCGCAGCCGTCCTGCCGGGAGCCGCGGGCTCCGGCTCCGTGCCGTGCTGTGCAGAACCCGCCCGTGCGGGACTGTGCTGCGCAGCGCGGGCCGGGCGGACGGATGTCGCTGGCGGCGCGGGCCGCCGCTGTGCCGGCATCACCGCCACAGGAGCAACGGGGCTGCTGCGGGGCACCGAGACTCTGACCATGCGGATGGCGGGCCTCTCCGCCCGCTCCGCGCTCATGAGTGCTCTCCCGCCGGGATGCGCAGTTCCTGACCGGGGAGGATCAGGTCACGATCCTCGATGCGGTTGACCCGCACGAGCCGGTCCACCAGCTCATGCGTCTCCCGCACCCCTGAGTCTGTCCCGAGGCAGCGCGCCGCCAGCTGCCAGAGCGTATCGCCCTCGCTCACCGTCACCTGATCGCCGCAGGCGTCTGCGGGCGACACCACGGGGTCGTCGCCGTTCCCGGTGGTCTCCGAAGGTCCGTCGCCCGGGCGCGTTTCACCCGTGTCCCGCGCCCCGCCGTCACTTTCGCGTCCGTCCTGCTGTCCATCTTCATCGTCCGCCGCATCGGTATCTTTCTCGCCCGGGTCGCGGGTCTCCGGGACCGGCGACGGCGACGGGACGTCGCCGTCGCTGGTGGCGCTCCACCCCGGTGCCGGAGCCGTGCCGGTGACGCTCCATCCCGGGGCGGGCGGGTCTGTCGCGGCCGGCACGGCGCAGGCGGTGCTGCTGACCGCGAGTGCCAGGACCGCCGAACGGCGCAGCACGGCCGGAAGGAGGTTCAGGCCCATCCGGCGGGTGCCCGCCCACGCCGGATGGCGCCGCCTGCGCAGCAGCACGGACCCCAGCAGCAGGGCCGTGCCGGCAGCGAGCCTGGCCAGCAGGATGATCAGGGTCACCACGGCCATCAGCAGAAGAACCTCGCCGGGGCCCCAGCGTGCCGCGGGCACCTGCAAGAGTCGCAGCAGCGCGCCGTGCGCCAGGATGCCGCCCAGGCACAGCGTTGCCGGGAGGGCCATGACGGCCGGTGTCCGGCGCAGTGCCCCGAGCGGCCCGCTCGGGAGCATGCTGGGCCGGGGAGACGCCTGGTGAGGGGGATTCGACATCGGGGGACCTTTCGGATCGAGGGGGTGCCCACCATCGTAGGAACGAAACGAAGAGATGGCAATAGCCAGCTAACGTAAGGAATGTTCGAATCTTGACGTGCGGGTTACGATCAACGGGAAGCGGGTACTGCCGTCCCCGGTGCCCGGGAAGGAGCGCGGTGAGCCGGTGGGAGAGGCTGTTCGCCGACCTGGAAACGCAATGGCACGCTGCGGCCCGGCGCGAGGACCTGGAGGAGTTGCCCGAGATCCTGCGCGCGGACTGGGCCAGGAACACGCTCGCGGACCGGTTGCGCGCCCACGCGGGAAGCACGGCGATGCTCCAGCTGCAGGCGGCGGGTCACAGCTGGACGGGGACGATCACCCGGATGGGGGAGGACTGGCTGGCAGTCGAGGCCGCCGAGACAGGACGCGGGGTCCTCCTCCGGCTCGCGGCCCTGGAGTGCGTCCGTGGCCTGCGGGTGCGAGCCGTGCCGCCGGAACCCGGGGTTCTGGGCCGGCTGAGCCTGGGCCACGCGCTGCGGGCCGTAGCGGCGCAGGAGACGCGGGCGGGTCTGTGCCTATCCGGCGGGACGCGGATGCCGGTCAGGCTGGCCGGCATCGGCCGCGATCACCTGGACACTGAGCCCGATGACGGCCCGGGCCAGGTGATGACGGTGCCGTATACGGCGCTCGTCGCCGTGGACAGCACCCTGGCGGCCGTGCGGTGACCCGCAGCGCGCCGGATCAGTCGCGCTGGGAGACTTCGTCGCGTACCTCGCGGTACATGCGCTGGATGTAGTTCTCCAGTTCGGTGTTCTCCACCCGCCACTGCCCGCGTCCGCCGACGCGGATGGCAGGAAGCTCGCCCGAGCGCACCAGAGCCCTGGCCTGGCTGATGCTGATGTTCAGGATCTCGGCGACATCGCTCAGGGGGAGGAATCTGGCCTGCACTGCCACGGTCGTCTCGCTTCGGGATCGTCGGTGTTCTCCGTCCACACCACAGTAAACCAGCGTCATGTTCGATTCCATTCGTCCACAGGGAGCGGGCGGAGGCTTCCTCACCCTGGCGCTTCGGTGCTAGCCTCGGGCGCATCCCCAGATCCTCCCTGTGCGGTGAGAGCACCGCTGACGAAGGAGTCCTGACGTGGCCGCTGCGCTCCCCGGCGAACACCTCGACCACAGTCCGGTGCCCGGCACGGGCCCGGCCGTCCAGCGCGGTGCCCGTGCCCGCCCGGCGGCCCGATTGCGCCCGCCGCGCTGGCGTGATCCGCGCCTCCTGGTGGGGCTGGCGCTCGTGGTGGTCTGCATGCTCGGCACCTGGCAGCTCGTGGCGCGGGCGGCGCAGACGGTATCGGTGTGGGCCGCCGGCGCCCCGCTGGCACCGGGCACCGCGTTGCGGGAAGACCACCTGACCGTGGTGGAGGTCAAGTTGCCGCAGAACGCCGCGCGGTACATCAGCGCCGAGCAGGCGGCGCCGCTGGGAATGGTGCTGCTGGAACCCCTGGGCGAAGGAGAACTCATCCCGCAGCGCGTCCTGGCCGCGCCGGATCAACTCTCCGGCCGCGTCGTGAGCCTGCAGATCCCTGGCACGCTGCCGCCGGGCGTCGAACCGGGCAGCCGGGTGGACCTGTGGGCGGCCGAACGCGGAGACGACTCCGAGCCGGTCCACGTGCTGGCTGATGCGCCGGTCGTCCTGGTGGATGGCGGCGGCACCGAATTCGGCGCCAGCCGCACCACCCGCCTGGATCTTCTCGTCACCCCCGAGGACCTTCCCGATGTGATGCGGGTCCTCGCGAGGGACGCCCATCTGACGGTCGTGTCCATTCCGGAGCGCTGAGCCGTGCCCGTCCCGCTGCTGATCGCGATCGACGCCGAGCACGAACGGCGCGTGGTGGAACTGCTGGCCGCCAGGCCGGGAGAGGTCCTGGTGGGCCGCCGGCCGGCCGATGAGGTCGAGCTGCTCTCCGCCGCGGCTGCCGGCCATGGCTCCATCGCCCTGATCACTCCCTACTTTCCGGGCATGACCCGGGATGTGGTGATGCAGCTGCACGCGCACGGAGTGCGGGTGCTGTGCCTGGGCGCGGCGGCCGGTGCCCGCGCTCTGGGCGCCGATGCGGTCGTTCCGGTCGATGCCGCAGCCGACGACCTGCTGGCGGCACTGCACGACCTCCCGCCGGATCCGGTGCTGCCGCCGATGCCCGCCTCCCGGCCGCGGCCCCAGGGCCCCGGGCGCATCCTGGCGGTGAGCGGCACGGCGGGCGCCCCGGGCCGCACGAGCGTGGCGATCGGCGTGGCGGAGGAGCTGGCCCTCAGCGGTCACCGGACGATCCTCATCGACGCCGATCTGGCCGCGCCGAGTGTCGCGCCTGTGCTGGGCCTGCTCGATGAGGCCTCGGCGCTCGCGGCGCTGTGCCGGCTGGCCGGCAGGGAGCGCCTGACGCCAGGTGACGTGGCCGGGCATCTGGCGTTCCTGGATTCCGGTGTGGGCGTGGTCTCGGGCCTGGCCAGGCCCGAACGCTGGCCGGACATCGGCCCGGCGGCCATCGGGGAGGTGCTCGCGGTCGCGGCCTGCGAGGCGGCGTTCGTGGTGGTGGACACCGCGCATCGCCGGCCCGGCCCCGCCGAGACCGTGGGTCCGTCCCGCGAGGCGGTGACCGATGCGGTGCTGGAGGCGGCGGATGAGACGTTGTACGTCGCCGGCGGTGAAGTGCTCGGCATGCAGCGTCTCATCCTCGCCCTGGCGGCGGACGAGTCGCCGCGCGCGGACCGCCTCGTCGTGACCCGCGTGCGTGCGTCCGCCGCGGGCAGGGACCCGGAGCGGTCCATCGTCCACGCGCTGGAGCGCTATGCCGGCGGCACCGGCGCACTCCGTCTCGTCCCGGACGACCGCCAGGCCTACGACGCGGCGCTGCTGGCCGGGCAGACCCTCGCCGAATGCCGTCCGCGCTCACCGGCACGGCTGGCGCTGGCCTCCCTGGCGGCCGAGATCGGCGGCCAGGACGGAATCCCGGGGCAACGGCCGGGGCGCCGCGCACGTCAGGGGCGAGGGCGGCGGATGCAACTTTCGCCATGAGCGCCACTTCTGGGCGCCGCGCACGTCGCAGGCGACGGGCCGCGGCCGAAAGACAGCCGGAATCCTGCCGGGTCGCGGTCCCGGAATGGGAGAATGAGCGCATGAGCACCCGTCAGCGCTGTTACGTCCCCCTGACCCTCGACGCCTTCGCCGCCCGCTTGCGGACCGCGGACGGCCCCGCGCCGGAGACCAGCGACGGACGCGATCGAGCCGGTGGCCAGCACGCCACGCACGGACACGGTACGAACGCTCTGATCGTGGCCGAGGCCGGCGCGCAGGTGTGCGCGGTCGAGCCCGGGCAGCTCGCGCTCGGCGGCGAGGAGGCCGAGCTGGCGGAGTACGAGGCTTTCGCCGGCGCCGCGGCCCTCGCTGCGGGGCTGGCCACCGCCGGAGGAGCGGCTTCGCGCCGTCTCGTGCTGGCAGCCGATGCGCCCCGGGGTGCGCTGGAGCAGCTGGAAGGCCGAATACACCGGCTGCGCGAGCCGCTGCGTCTGGCCGATGTGGTCAGCGGGCACGTCGACGAACCCGAAGCGGTCGCGCGGGCACGCGCTGGGGACGACGGGGCCGGCGGGGACGAGGAAGCGGCCGCGGCACTGGCGGACGAGGACCTGCTCTGGTACGACGTCAGCGAGCTCGGGGACCTGGCGGCAGAGGCGTCCCGCCCCTGAAGGGCACCGCCGCCGCTTAGCCGAGGCGCGCCAGCTGAGCGTCCACCTGATCCGCGACGACGGGCTTCATCGCCTCCTCGATCCGGGCGCCGAACAGCGGCACCTGGCAGCTGACGGTGACCGCGGCCTGCACCTCGGTCGCCGGCTGGCCGTGCTGATCCGGCTGCTCGGCAACCGGGGCAAGAGTCAGCGTCGCGTCGAGGCCGGCCGGCGCGCCCGGGATCTGGGCGTTCATGGTGCCCTCGGCAGCGGAGCCGAACACCCAGTGCTGCACGATGACGGGCTCGGCCGGCAGGAAGCCGCTCACCGCGCCGGGGATCCGGTCCTGGGGCAGCGGCACGGTCGCCTCGATCCTCAGCGGGGCCTGGGCGGATGGAGCGGCGGCATCCCCCGCGTGGGTCACCGCAGAGCCCTCCGGCCACGCCTCCGGGGAGGCAAGCCGGGCGAGCAGCGCGGCGGGAGCGAGAGGGACGCGGCGGGTCAGGGTGAAGGAGGTCGGCATGGGACCATCCTCCCATGCCGGAGGCCACCAACGAGCGGGACGGCGAGCGGGATATTGTGGTGCGTAAACGGGCGCACGGAAGCGGACCCATCGACGACTGAGGTGAGAAGTGTCTTCTGAGGCATTCCTGTCACGTGGAATCGACGTGGAGGCCATCGAGCGGAGCTGGATCGAGCTGGAAGGGCCCGAAGGCAGTGGCCCGCCGGAGAACTTCCTCCGCTCCTATTACGCCCACCTGGACCCGGAGGACCGCGAGCTGCTCAGCGCCGGGGATCTGGCCAGGATCGCCCGGGAGCATTACGCGGTGGGAGCCATGCGCACCGGCGACGAGGCCGTCGTGCGGCTCTCCAATGCGGAGCCCGGGACCGAGGGGCATGGCGCGGGGCGCACCTCCGTGCACATCGTCAGCGAGGACATGCCCTATCTGGTGTCCTCGATCGTGGCGGATCTGTCCCAGCTGGGCTTCTCGATCCATACCGTGATCCACCCGATCCTGGCGGTCGACCGCCGCGGGGAGAAACCCGGGTTCCTGGACACCGCGGACGAGTCGTCGCTGGAGAGCGGTTCGGACACCTCGACCATGCCGATCCTGCCGGACCTCGGCGGCGCGCAGGTGGAGTCCTGGATCCACATCGAGATCGACCGCATCGGCGAGGACGAGTTCGCGCCGGTTCAGCACAGCCTGCTCGACACGCTCGCGCAGGTGGCCGCAGCCAACCGCGATCAGTCGGCGATGCGCCACCGCGCCCGGGAGATCGCCCAGGAGCTGGAGACCGGCGCGCCGCTGCCGGAACTCGCCGAGGAAGCCGAGCAGGCGGCGCGGCTGCTGCGCTGGCTGCGGCAGAACTTCCTGTTCCTGGGGTTCAAGGAGTACGACCTGGTCGCCGGTGACCAGGGCGACTATCTGCAGCCGGTCGAGGGCACCTCGCTGGGGATCATGTCGCTGCGCCGCGATCAGCGCACCCTCCCGGGCACGCTGACGTACGAGGTGGAGCGCAGGGCCAGGGAGAAGCACGTCCTGGTGCTGACGAAGGCGAACTCGCGCTCCCAGGTGTACCGGAACGCATACATGGACTACATCGGCGTGAAGCGGTTCAACGCCCGCGGCGAGGTGGTCGGGGAGCGCCGCTTCATCGGCCTGTTCTCCTCGCGTGCCTACGCCTCCTCCGTCATGGACGTCCCGCTGCTGGACCGCAAGGCCGAGCAGGTGATCGAGCGTTCCGGCTTCGCCAAGCACTCGCATTCCGGCCAGAACCTCATCTCCATCCTGGAGACGCTCCCGCGCGACGACTTCTTCCAGGCCAGCACCGAGGAGATCGGCGAGGTCGCGATGCAGGTGGTGGACCTGCAGGAGCGCCGCCGCTCGCGCGTGTTCACCCGCCGGGACCCCTATCAGCGGTTCATCTCGGTCATCGTCTACGTCCCGCGGGACCTCTACGACACCGCTGCCCGGCTGCGGGTGGAGCGCGTGCTGCGGGAGAGCTGCCAGGCCGAATGGGTGGACTTCGATGTGCTGCTGACCCATTCCGCCCTGGCCCGGCTGCACTTCGTGGCCCGGGTGGAGCGCGGCGTGCAGCTGCCGGAACTGGCCCCCGGGGAGCTCGAGGAGCGCATCCTGGCGGCGTTGCGCTCATGGAGCGAGGACGTCGCCGAGTTCCTCAACCCCAGCAACCGGATCTCCCGGCCCGATGAGGCCCGCCGCGCCTCCCTCTGGGCGAGGGCCTTCCCCCCGGGCTACCAGCAGTTCTACTCCCCGCGGGACGCCGTCGGCGACATCGCGTGGCTGGAGAAGGCCGCGGCCACCGATGAGCCGCAGGTCCGCCTGCACGAGCCGGCCGCCGCGCACGGCCTGCCGGAGGAGGGAAAACACGCCCTGCGGTTCAGCTTCTACCGCACCGAACCGCTTTCCCTGGCCCAGGTGATTCCCTATCTGAGCAATCTGGGCGCGGAGATCGTCGACGAGAAGCCCTTCGAGCTCTCCCTGTCCGATGGCACCACCCGGTACATCTACGACTTCGGCCTGCAGTTCGACCGCCCCCTGGGCCGCCAGGACCGGGCGCACCTGGAGAACGCGTTCCGGGACCTATGGACCGGCCAGGCCGAGACCGGCCGGCTGGACCGCCTGGTCATCGCCGCCGGGCTCGCCCCCCGCGAGGTCGTCCTGCTGCGGGCCTGCGTCCGGTACCTGCGCCAGCTCGGCCTGTCCTATTCCGATCGCTTCATCGGTGATGTCCTGGCGGACCATCCCGAGCTCACCCGCGGCATCGTGGAGTACTTCCGGCTGCGCTTCGATCCGGCGCTGGAGGAGGATCTGGATGCCCGTACCACTCGCAGCGAGGAGCACGCCGCCGCCTTGCGTGAGCGGCTCGACGAGGTCCGCAGCCTGGACGCCGACCGGATCATGCGGCAGCTCATCGAGCTGATCGCCGGGGTGCTGCGCACCAACTTCTATCAGCGGGACGAGCAGGGCAGGCCCACGCCGCACATCGCGCTGAAGACGGCGCCGGTGCGCTTGTCGTTCGCGCCCAAACCCCGCCCCGAGTTCGAGATCTTCGTGTACTCGCCGCGGGTGGAGGGCGTCCACCTGCGGTTCGGCAAGGTCGCCCGCGGCGGGCTGCGCTGGTCGGACCGCCGGGAGGACTTCCGCACCGAGGTGCTGGGACTGGTCAAGGCCCAGGCGGTGAAGAACGCCCTCATCGTCCCCGCCGGCGCCAAGGGCGGCTTCTACTGCAAGCAGCTCCCCCCGGCCTCGGACCGGGAGGCCTGGCTGGCGGAGGGACGCGCCTGCTACAGCACCTTCATCGGCGCCCTCCTGGACGTGACGGACAACCGGGTCTATGTCGACGGGGTGCAGGAGACCCGGCACCCGCGCGATGTGGTCCGCTACGACGACGAGGACTCCTATCTCGTGGTCGCCGCGGACAAGGGCACCGCCACCTTCTCCGATCTGGCGAACTCCATCGCCGGGGAACGCGGTTTCTGGCTCGGTGACGCCTTCGCCTCCGGCGGCTCGGTGGGGTACGACCACAAGGCGATGGCCATCACCTCCCGCGGCGCCTGGGAATCCGTCAAGCGGCACTTCCGGGAGCTGGGCACGGACGTCCAGTCGGAGGACTTCACCGTCGTGGGCATCGGCGA
Source organism: Sediminivirga luteola (assembly GCF_014639315.1). GTDB lineage: Bacteria > Actinomycetota > Actinomycetes > Actinomycetales > Brevibacteriaceae > Sediminivirga > Sediminivirga luteola. The sequence goes on along the minus strand of NZ_BMFY01000009.1, from coordinate 6,612 downwards.
TATGAGCGGGGACGTCTTCGGCAACGGGATGCTCCGCAGCCGGCACATCAAGCTCGTCGCGGCCTTCGACCACCGGGATGTGTTCATCGATCCGGACCCCGACCCCGAGGTGTCCTACGCCGAGCGGGAACGGCTGTTCCGGCTGCCGCGTTCGAGCTGGCAGGACTACGACCGCGCGCTCATCAGCGCTGGCGGCGGGGTGTACTCGCGCCAGGCGAAGTCCGTGGACCTCTCGGAGCAGGCCGCGCGGGTGCTCGGCGTGGAGCCGGGTCGCCGCACGCCCCAGCAGCTGATCTCCGAGCTCCTGGCCGCTCCGGTGGACCTGCTCTACAACGGCGGGATCGGCACCTATGTGAAGGCCTCCTCGGAATCCCATGCGGAGGTGGGGGACAAGGCCAACGACGGCATCCGCATCGACGGCGCCCAGCTGCGCGCCAAGGTCGTGGGTGAGGGCGGCAACCTGGGCCTGACCCAGCTGGGACGGATCGAGGCGGCGCTGGCCGGGGTCCGGCTGAACACGGACGCGGTGGACAACTCCGCGGGCGTCGACTGCTCGGACCACGAGGTGAACATCAAGCTGTTCCTGGGTCACCTGCTGGTCACCGGCGAGCTGAATCGCGAGGACCGGGACGAGCTGCTGCTGGGGATGACCGACGAGGTGGCGGAGAAGGTCCTGGCGCACAATTACCGGCAGAACGTCCTGCTGGGCGAGGCGCGGATCCAGACCACCGTCATGTCGCCCACGTACCTGCGAATGCAGCGTCAGCTCGAGCGCACCGCGGGCCTGGACAGCGCCGTGGAATTCCTCCCGGACCGGCGGGAGATCTCGCGCCGCCTCGCCAACGGGCAGGGCTTCACCTCGCCGGAACTGGCGGTGCTGATGGCGTACGTGAAGATGAACGCCGCCGACGAGCTCCTGGCATCCTCCGTGCCGGACGAACCGTGGGCGCAGGCACTGCTGGAGGAGTACTTCCCTCGCACCCTGGTGCAGCGCTACGGCCACCGGCTGACGGAGCATCCGCTACGCCGGGAGATCATCGTGTCGGTGCTGGTCAACCGGATGGTGGACAGCGGCGGCCTGACATATGTGTACCGCCTCCAGGAGGAGACGGCGGCATCCCTGCCGGCCATCGCCCGCGCGTTCACGGTCGCGACGGAGGTCTTCACGCTGGCGGACTACCGGCACAGCATCGAGGCGCTGGACAACGCGGTGCCCACCGAGACGCAGGTGGACATGCAGCTGGAGTACGTGCGGCTGCTGGATCGTGCGAGCCGCTGGTTCGTCACCCAGGCACCCGGTGGCCTCGACGTCGCCGCGGCGAGCGAGCGCTTCGGCCCGGCCGTTCACGGCCTGGCCCCGCGCATCCCGGAGCTGCTGCGGGGCCTGGAGCGGGAGGTGCTCCAGCGTCGTTCCGGTGAGCTGCGCGAACGCGGGGTGCCGGAGACGCTCGCGGTGCGCACGGCGGCGCTGCTGGACGAGTTCCCGCTGCTGGACATCGTGGAGGCGGCGGAGGCCTGCGGCGAGGACCCGCTGGTGACCGCGCAGCTGTACTATGCGGCCTCCGACCGGTTCCGCGCCGCCGAGGTGCTGGGGCTCATCGGCAGGCTAGAGCGCAGCGACCGCTGGACGGCCCTGGCCCGCGGCGCGCTCCGGGAGGACTTCTACCTGGAGCTGGCGCACATTGTGCAGGCCGCGCTGGCCGCGACCGATTCCGACCAGGACGCCGATGAGCGCCTGCGGGACTGGGAAGCGGGCAGCCAGGAGGGGGTCGCCCAGGCGCTGGAGACGCTCGACGAGGTGATCGAAGCCGAGGCGGGCATCGCCTCGGTCACGGTGCTGCTGCGCCGTCTGCGGTCCATCGCCAGGGCGGCCGCCGCGCCGTCGGCCGGGGCTAGCGCATGAGCTCGCTGACGGACCAGCTCGCCGAGCACGGCATCGGCGACCCCGACGACGTCGAGTGGCTCCAGCTGCTGGTGGGGGACTGGCAGCTGCTGGCGGATCTGGCCTTCGCCGATCTGCTGCTGTGGCTGCCTGGCCCCGACGGCACCTGGACGGTGGGGGCGCACTGCCGGCCCACGACCGCCATGACGGTGTACCCGCACGATCAGATCGGCCGGCTGGCCGACGAGCGCGAGCGGGTCCTGGTGGAACGGGTCGCGGAACGTCAGCTTCCGGTCTCCGCGGCGATCGCGGGACTGACCGCGAAGTCGCTGCGGGAGACCGAGGCGGTCCCGGTGGTGCGCGCCGGCAGGCAGCTGGGCGTGCTCTCGGTGCACCGCCAGCCGGGGCGCGCCGATGACCGCAACAGCCTGCAGGAGCAGCAGTACGTCCGCTGTGCCTCGGCTCTGCTGCGGATGATCGCCACCGGGTACTTCCCGGATGTCACGGCGCCCTCGCACGCGCGCCGCGGTGAGCCGCGGGTCGGCGACGGGCTGTTCATCATCGACGCCGACGGGCGCGTCGTCTACTCCAGCCCCAACGCCGTCTCCCTGCTGCATCGGATGGGCCACCGGGCGGACATCCGCGGTGCCTATCTGGCGCAGATCTTCACGGAACTGACCGAGCAGCTGCGGCCGGTCGACGAGACCTTGCCGCTGGTGCTCACCGGGCGGGTGCCCTGGCGCACGGAGGTCGAGTCGGGGCGGGTCTCCGTGACCATGCGCTCGATCCCGCTCATCGACGGCGGCGACCGGACCGGAGCGCTCATCCTCAGCCGGGACATCTCCGATCTGCGCCGCCGGGAACGGGATCTGCTCAGCCGGGACGCGATGATCCGCGAGATGCATCACCGGGTGAAGAACAACCTGCAGACCGTGGCGGCGCTGCTGCGGCTGCAGTCCCGCCGGATGTCCTCAGCGGAGGCCAAGGAGGCGCTGGACGAGGCGATGCGCCGGGTGGCGATCATCGCGGTGGTGCACGACACGCTGTCCCAGGGCACCGGTCCGGAGGTCGATTTCGACGAGATCGTGGACAAGGGCATGCGGCTGACCCCGGAACTCGCCTCACCGCAGGTGAACATCACCGTGGTGCGGGAGGGTGGCTTCGGGAAGATCTCCGCCGTGGACGCGACCTCGCTCGCCCTGGCGCTGACCGAACTGATCACGAACGCGGTCGAGCACGGGTTCCCGCAGCGCGGCGACGGCGGGGACGTCGAGGGCAGGATCTGGGTGCGGCCGAAGCGCTGCGGGGACCGTCTGCAGGTCACGGTCGCCGACGACGGGGTCGGCTTCGATGAGGCGAGCGGCCCCGGTACCGGGCTGGGCACCCAGATCATCAAGACGCTCGTGACGTCGGATCTGGCCGGCACCATCGACTGGCACGCCCGCGAGGGCGGCGGCACCGAGGTGGTCCTGGACGTGCCGCTGCGTCCCGACCGGCTGTGAGCGTGCGGGCCCGGCCGGGCCCGCACCTGCCGCGCGCAGCCCCACCGGGATGACCGTCCTGTCCAAGAACACACAGCGTGAGTGCCAGAACCACACCGTCTACGGTGTGGTTCTGGCACTATGGGCGTGTTCTGGCAGACACGACGGTGCTTTCGGCGTTCCCCTGAGCAGTTTCCCGCAGACAGCGTAAGAGGCCGGATCCCGCGGGGGATCCGGCCTCTTGTGCGCGTGTGAGCGCGGGGTCAGCTGGCTCGGCGGGCGCGGGCAGCGCGGCGCTTGAGCGCGCGGCGCTCGTCCTCGCTCATCCCGCCCCAGACACCGGCGTCCTGGCCGGTCTCCAGCGCCCACTGCAGGCAGGTCTCGGTGACCTCGCAGCGTCGGCAGACGCTCTTGGCCTCCTCGATCTGCAGCAGCGCAGGCCCCGTGTTCCCGATGGGGAAGAAGAGTTCCGGATCCTCATCGAGGCAAGCTGCGCGATGGCGCCAGTCCATAGTGGCCGATCAGTCCTTTCGTATCGTCGAGCCGTCTTGATGTCAGACAGGAGCGGTCTCGTGCGAGAAGAACGCACTGAGCCCCTCAGGGCATTCCCGGTCCGGCATGAGGGCACCTGCGTGTGACCTTACGGTCTTGGATGACGACACAGGCGCGTGAAGACGACTCATCCAAGCGTCACACACACCGACGGGGTGGCACAAGACCTAGAATTTGTGACGTCAGTGACAATCTTTTCGCATGTGAGGACGTGGACGCCATGACCGATGAAGCAGCGCTGCCCAACGGCGACGGCGGGGACTCCTGGCCGGCAGGAGTGCGAATCGTGGAGGTGGACGGGCACCGCCCTGAGATCCACCCGGAGGCCTGGGTGGCTCCGGGTGCGACGTTGATCGGACGGGTGCGCATCGGCGCGGGCGCGTCCATCTATTACGGCTGCGTGCTGCGCGCGGACCGTGAGCTGATCGAGGTCGGGGCCGGCACCAATGTGCAGGACAACACCGTCATGCACGCCGATCCGGGGCTTCCCCTGCGCATCGGGGAGCGGGTGTCGGTGGGGCACCGTGCGCTGGTGCACGGATGCACCGTCGGCGACGACGTCCTGGTCGGGATGAGCTCGACCCTGCTCAACGGCGCCCGGATCGGCGCCGGTAGCCTGATCGCCGCCGGTGCCGTGGTCCTGGAGGGCACCGAAGTGCCGGAGGGGTCGCTGGTGGCGGGCGTGCCGGGAAAGGTGCGCCGTGAGCTGACGGACGACGATCGCGAGCGGGTGCTGCAGAACGCACGGACCTATGAGGAGATCACCGAACTGCACCGGGCGTCCACGATCCTGCACTGAGCCGGGCTGGCCGGCACTGATCCGGGCTGACCGACGATGGACTGACCTGAACGATCTGAACTGGCCGGGCACCTGGAACGCCTGGCGCCCGGGGCCGCTCAGGGCCGTGTCCGGCCGTCTTGAGTCGGTATGCCTGGCGCCTCGCCGCGCCGGTCCGGGCAGCGTCCGGGCGGCTGACGCCGGTCCGGGCGGAGCTCGCCGCCGTCATACCCGCCGGGGCACGTGTGCCGGTCCGGCGTGGCTGGCGCGGCGTGGCAGTCCGCAGCCGGCCGTGCCCCGGCGACGGCGGGCGGGCGCGGACCTGACAGGGCGCATCGCCGTCGTGGATAATGGCATTCCGTGAATGCACTTGATCCTTCGCAGAACCGTGTGATCGTCGTCGGCGGCGGGCCGGCCGGCTATGAGGCGGCTCTCGTCGCCGCCCAGCTGGGTGCCGATGTGATGCTCGTCGAGCGCGGCCACGTCGGCGGTGCCGCGGTGCTCACGGACGTGGTCCCGTCCAAGACGCTCATCGCCACGGCGGAGCTGATGGGCCAGTTCCGCGAGGCGGAGTCCCTGGGCATCGATGTGCGGGCGGAGGACGGCGCCCCGGCCGCCGCCCGTGCGGAGCTGGCCGGGATCAACGCGCGGATCAAGCGCCTGGCCTCGGCCCAGTCGGACGATATCCGCCTGGCTCTGGTGTCCTCCGGCGTGAAGCTGATCGACGGTACCGCCACTCTGGTGGACAACAGGACCGTCAGCGTGGTCGAGCACAGCGGCAACGAGTACCAGCTGGACGCGACGACGATCCTGATCAGCGTGGGCGCGCACCCGCGCGAACTCGACTCGGCCAAGCCCGACGGTGAGCGCATTCTCACCTGGACGCAGCTCTACGAGCTTCCCGAGCTTCCCGAGCACCTCATCGTCGTCGGCTCCGGCGTCACCGGTGCGGAATTCGCCTCCGCCTATCACGCGCTCGGCTCGGAGGTCACGCTCGTGTCCAGCCGTGAGCGCGTGCTGCCCGGCGAGGACCAGGACGCCGCTGAGGTGCTCGAACGCGCCTTCCGCTCTCGCGGCATGAACGTGCTCTCGCGTTCTCGTGCCGCCGAGGTCGTGCGCGAGGGGGACGGCGTCCTGGTGACGCTGGCCGATGGCCGCAAGGTGCGTGGTTCCCACTGTCTGATGGCCGTCGGCTCCATCCCCAACACGGAGGGCCTGGGCCTGGAGAACGCCGGCGTGCAGGTATCCGAGTCCGGTCACATCGTGGTGGACCGGGTCTCCCGCACCTCGGTGTCGGGCGTGTACGCCGCCGGGGACTGCACCTCCGTGCTGCCGCTGGCCTCCGTTGCGGCGATGGCGGGCAGGATCGCCATGTGGCACGCGCTGGGCGACGCGGTCTCGCCGCTGAAACTGCGCCACGTGGCCTCGAACGTCTTCACCGCTCCGGAGATCGCCACCGTGGGCGTCTCCCAGAAGTCCCTCGACGACGGCGTCATCGACGCCGAAGTCGTGCGGGTCCCGCTGAGCACGAACGCCCGCGCCAAGATGCAGGGCATCGAGGACGGTTTCGTCAAGCTGTTCTGCCGGCCGGCTTCCGGTTCGGTGCTGGGCGGGGTCGTGGTGGCGCCGAAGGCGAGCGAGCTCATCTTCCCGATCGCCGTGGCGCTGGAGAACCGGCTGACGGTGGACCAGCTGGCCAACACCTTCGCGGTGTACCCCTCGCTCAGCGGTTCGCTCTCCGAGGCCGCGCGCAAGCTCCACCGCCGCGCCTGAGCCCACTGCGCAGGCCTCGTCCGGCCGGCATCGTTCCGGGCCGTAGAGCGAGGTGGCGCTTTCGTGGCTCTTCGGACTTCTGGTGGGGAGCGGGACTCGCGGCGTAGCTGAGGGTGGGTAGGGGTCGAGGTCCTCGATGATCGGTA
>NZ_BMFY01000008.1 GCF_014639315.1 Sediminivirga luteola | reverse complement strand
CAACCTCTCCAACTACCGCCTCCGCATGCTCCTCGTCGCAGGCGGACTCAACACGTGATCCCCACCGGAAGTCCGAAGAGCCCGTAAACGTTACACAGCCGTCAAAAAGACCGGGCGAAATGCGTGCAATAATCCTGCCTATCGTTCATACGTGACCGAGGCCACATCTGCTCGTTCACAGCCGAGATGGAAGGCGCAATTGTGAAGCAATTGACCGCGCAGTTCAGTGCGGCCCGGCGGTGGAGAGCGGGCGTGATCCTCGCTTTTCTCGCCGCGTTCGCACTGCTCACCGCGGCCCCCGCGGCCTCCGCCGTGCTCGCTCAGGGCACGGAGGACGAGGGCGGCTCGTACAGCATCCGGGGTACGCTCCGGGCCGACGGGGAACCGGTGGAGGGCGTCCGGCTGACCGCGGAGGGCGAGGGCGGCTCGGGCGAGACCGTCAGCGACGAGGACGGCCGCTGGCAGATCTCCCTTCCCGTCGGCGGCGTCTACACGCTGGAGCTGGACGAGTCCACCCTGCCCGAGGGCGTCTCGCTGGCTCCCGGCCAGGAGAACCCCCGCGAGGTGGACTTCGGCACCACCAGCAACGCCGGCGTGATCTTCCAGTTCGGCGACGGAGCGGCGAGCCCCGCACCCAGCCCGCAGGACGAGGGCACGGACACCGGCGCGGCGAGCGAGTCCTCCGAGCAGGCGGTCGACGAGGTCACCGGCACCCCGGAGCGGCCCGGCCGCAACTTCGGCGTGGTGCTGGGCGAACGCGCGCTGGCCGGCCTGACCTTCGGGCTCATCCTCGGTCTCGCCGCCGTCGGACTCTCCCTGGTCTACGGCACGACCGGTCTGAACAACTTCTCCCACGGCGAGACGGTGACCCTGGGCGCCGTGCTCGCCTTCTTCTTCGTCGCGGCGGGCGTGCCGTTCTGGGTGGCGCTGGCGCTGGCGGTCCTGGGCGGCGCCGTGTACGGCTATCTCAACGACACCGTCATCTGGAAGCCGTTGCGCGACCGGCGTGCCGGCCTCGTGCCGATGATGATCGTCTCGATCGGCTTCGCGCTCACGATGCGCTACATCCTGCAGTTCTTCTTCGGCGGCCAGACCAGGCATCTGCCGTTCGCGCAGAGCTCCGTCATCAGCGTCGGGCCGTTCTCGATCACGACGAACAACCTCACTTCGATGGTGATCGCCCTGGTCATCATCCTGGGCGTCTCCGCACTGCTGATGTACTCCCGGCTGGGCAAGGCGACCCGCGCGGTGGCCGACAACCCCGCGCTCGCGGCGGCCTCCGGCATCGATGTGGACCGGGTGATCCGGCTGGTGTGGATCCTCGGCGCGGCGCTGGCGGCGCTCGCCGGCATCCTCTACGCGTACTACCGCCCCGGCGTGACCTTCAATATGGGCCAGCAGATCCTGCTGATGATCTTCGCCGCCGTCACGGTCGGCGGGCTCGGCACGATATTCGGCGCCTTCATCGGCGCGCTGTTCGTCGGCCTGCTCACCGAGATCTCGACCATCTGGCTCGCCGCGGACCTGAAGTACGTGGGCGCGCTGTTCATGATGATCCTCGTGCTGATCTTCCGACCGCAGGGGCTCCTGGGCAGAAAGGAAAGAATCGGCTGAGGCCGGATTCGAAGAGGAAACCATGGACTTCTCAAGCATTCTGACCAACGCCCTCTGGGAGATCATCAACCCCAATACGGCCGCCTACGCGCTGGCCGCGCTCGGGCTGGCACTGCACTTCGGCTTCTCCGGGCTGCTCAACTTCGGCCAGGCCGGCTTCATGGCCGTCGGCGCCTACGGTTTCGCCATCTCGGTGCTGACCTTCGATGCGCCGCTGCTGGTCGCCGTCGCGGTGGCGCTGTGCTGCTCACTCGTGCTGGCACTGATACTGGGCCTGCCGACCCTGCGGCTGCGGGCGGACTACCTGGCCATCGTGACGATCGCGGCGGCGGAGATCATCCGGTACGTGGTCACCACGCACCAGCTGACCCATATCACCGGTGCCGCCAACGGCCTGTCCGCCTTCGAGCGTGACTTCTACGCGCTCAACCCCTTTGAGGCGGGCCAGTACGCCATCGGCCCGCTCACCGTCTCCGCCCGCTCCCTGTGGATGATCGTGGTCTCCTGGAGCATCGTCATCATCGTGGCGGCCATCGTGTTCGTCATGGTCCGCAGCCCCTGGGGCCGGGTGCTCAAGGGCATCCGCGAGGACGAGGACGCGGTCCGCTCGCTGGGCAAGAACGTGTACGCCTACAAGATGCAGGCGCTCATCTTCGGCGGCCTGCTCGGCACCACGGCCGGCATGATCTTCGTGCTCGCCACCGGCTCCGTCCAGCCCGCCCGCTTCGGCACCGAGCTGACGTTCTTCCTGTGGACCTGCCTCCTGCTGGGCGGCATGACCACGGTCCTGGGACCGGTGATCGGCGCCATGATCTTCTGGGTGGTCCTCTCGCTCACGCAGGGCGTCCTGGTCGGGCTCGTGGAGTCTGGCACCGTGACCTTCATCTCGACCGTCCAGGCGGGCCAGCTGCGTTACATCATGGTCGGCCTGGCGCTCATGCTGCTGATGATCTATCGGCCGCAGGGAATCCTCGGCAACAGGAAGGAGCTGGCGTTCTCATGACCACCGGCCCGCACGCCCAGAACGACGCCGCTCAGCCGACAGGCACCGCCACCGCGGGAGAGACCGCCGACTACGCGCACTGGGCGGACAACCCGTATATGACCGATGTACGTCCCATCGTCTCCGACGGCGCCGCGCCGACGCCCGGCTGCGCCAAACGCGACCCGATCATCGTCGCCGACGGGGTCACCCGGCAGTTCGGGGCGCTCAAAGCCGTGGATGTGGCGCATCTGGAGATCCCGCGTCACAAGATCACCGCGCTGATCGGCCCGAACGGCGCTGGCAAGACGACGCTGTTCAACCTGCTGACCGGGTTCGACACGCCCCAGAGCGGCCGCTGGTCCTTCGACGGGCACTCCCTGGCCGGCGTCGCCCCGCACAAGGTGGCCCGGCTCGGCATGGTCCGCACCTTCCAGCTGACCAAGGTGCTGGGCAAGCTGCCGGTGATCGAGAACATGCGGCTCGGCGGCGCCGCGCAGCCCGGGGAACGCATCTACATGGCACTGTTCCCCTGGCTGTGGAAGGCCCGGGAGAAGGAGCTCACCGAGAAGGCCGACCGGCTGCTGGCGCGTTTCAAGCTCGACGCCAAGCGCGAGGACTACGCCGCGAGCATGTCCGGCGGGCAGCGCAAGCTGCTGGAGATGGCCAGGGCACTCATGACGGAGCCCTCGCTGGTCATGCTCGATGAGCCGATGGCGGGCGTCAACCCCGCGCTCAAGCAGTCCCTCCTGGACCACATCAAGGACCTCAAATCCGAGGGCGTGACCGTGCTCTTCGTGGAGCACGACATGCACATGGTCCGGCACATCGCCGACTGGGTGGTGGTCATGGCCGAGGGCCGGGTGGTCGCGGAGGGACCACCCGACGAGGTGATGAAGGACAAGGCCGTCGTCGACGCCTATCTGGGGGCCCACCACGACGTCGACCTGGGTGACTCCGCGGGCGTGGCGGAGCTGGAGGCTGAGCTGGCCGAAGACGAGGAGTCCGTCGTCGGCACGCAGGACGCCGGGCTCCTGGGCGAGGAAGAACACGAACGCGAGGAGAAGGCATGAGCCCGACAGCACCCGCATCCGCCCCGCAGCAAGCCGGCGGCCCCGGCGGCCCGGAGGCCGTGGTCACCGTCACGGATCTGGTGGCCGGCTACCTGCCGGGCGTGAACATCCTCAACGGCTGCAGCATCGAGGCCCGCGCCGGGGAGCTGATCGGCATCATCGGCCCCAACGGCGCGGGCAAGTCGACCCTGCTGAAGGCCATGTTCGGCCTCGTCAAGGTGCACTCCGGGACGGTCGTGGTCAAGGGCGAGGACCTCACGGGGCTGAAGGCCAATAAGCTCGTCTCCCGCGGGCTGGGCTTCGTGCCCCAGACGGAGAACGTCTTCGCGGCGCTGACCATCGAGGAGAACCTGCAGATGGGCCTCTTCCAGCGGCCCAAGGTCTTCGCGGAGCGCTTCGACTACGTCACCGGCCTGTTCCCGGAGCTCGGCCGGCGCCGCTCCCAGCGGGCCGGCTCGCTCTCCGGCGGTGAACGGCAGATGGTCGCGATGGCCCGCGCCCTGATGATGGACCCCGCCGTGCTGCTGCTGGACGAGCCCTCGGCCGGCCTGTCCCCCGTGCGCCAGGACGAGACCTTCCTGCGCGTGCACGAGATCAACCGCGCCGGGGTGTGCGTCATCATGGTGGAGCAGAACGCGCGCCGCTGCCTGCAGATCTGCGACCGGGGCTATGTCCTGGACCAGGGCCGGGACTCCTACACCGGCACCGGCCGCGAGCTGCTGGACGATCCCAAGGTGATCCAGCTCTACCTCGGCGACCTCGCCGAGCAGGTGGAGGGCAAGGACAACCGGAAGGACGGCGGCACCGCCTGAGGCTCGCTCAGGCGCCGCCGGGCAGCAGAGAGCACAGAGAACAGCACGAAGGCCGCTTCGCACCCGCGAGGCGGCCTTCACGCTGTGCTGGGGGCATCCAGTGTGCGCTGGTCCCGCTGGTCCTGGGGGTCCTTGGGGGTCGTCCTGACGGCATGACGGCATGACGGGCAGGGCAAAGGCCCCGCCTCCCGGTGCGGGAGACGGGGCCTCGTGTCCGGCCGTGGCCGAAGTGGATCAGAGTTCGCCGAACTCCTCGAACTCCGGGTGCGGCACATTGTCGCCGTCGTAGACGTAGATGCCGATGGTCGCGGCCGTCACATCGCCCACATCGGAGAACTCGATCGGGCCGGAGTAGCCCTCGTAGTCGATGTCCGCGTCCGGATCGGCTTCGAGCAGTTCCCGGCACTCGGTGAACAGGAAGCACTGCTCGCCGCCGCTGGAGATGCCCTGCATCTCGTCCCGGATGGCCGTCGGATCGGTCGAGCCGGCCTTGATCGCCGCCAGCGCGACCAGTGCCGCCGCATCGTAGGACTCCGCCGCGTAGCTGAAGGAGTCCAAATCCGGATCGATCTCCAGCAGCCGCTCCTGCATCTCGCCGTCGGCGAAGGCGCCGGGCTGCGAACCGGAGGCGCCCTCCAGGGTGCCCGGATCCAGATCGCCGCTGTAATCGGCGGTATTGCCGTCCACCATGAACAGATTGGTCGGCTCGACACCACGTGCCGTCAACAGCGGGATGATCGAGGTGGCCTGATCGAAGCTGATCAGCACGACCGCGTCAGGATCGGCCGCCACGACCTCGTCCACCTGGGAGGTGAACTGAGAATCGCCCTCGTTGAACAGCGACTCGGCGACGATCTCGCCGCCGGCGCCCTCCACGGCCTCGGTGATGTTCTCCGCCAGGCCGGTGCCGTAGGCGTCGTTGAGCACGATCATGCCGACCGTCTGGTGCCCCTCGGAGACGATGTAGTTGCCGAGCACGCGGCCCTGCAGCACGTCCGAGGGCGCGGTGCGCCAGTAGAAGCCGTCGTCGTCCCACTCGCTGAACTCCGGCGAGGTGTTGGCCGGGGAGATCTGGAGGACGCCGGCGCCCGTGATCTGGTTGATCACGGTCTGGGAGACACCGGAGGAGGCGGCGCCGATGATGGCGGCCACTCCCTCGTTGAGCAGATCCGTGGTGGACTGGCTGGCCAGGTCCGTGGTGGTGTCGCCGGAGTCGCGGTGCAGCACCTCGACGTCCTCGCCGTTCACGCCACCGGTCTCGTTGATCTCCTGGATGGCCAGGTCGACGCCGGCGATCTCCGGCGGGCCGAGGAAGGCCAGGGCACCGGTCTGCGGCAGCAGGGTGCCGATGCGCAGGGCGCCGCCTTCGCCGCCGCCCTCTCCGCCACCGTCACCGCTGTCGTCGCCGCCGCCCGTCGCGCAGGCGGAGACGCCCAGCAGGAGCGCCGCCGCGATTCCCGCGGCTTTCACGCCCGCGCCGAAGCGGCCGTTATTTTTCCGAATGAGCATATTCTGCCTCCCTGAATTCACGGGCACCGCGCCCGCGAGATTATCGGCTAGTGACCGAGATCACTGCGCCAAGATTAATCCAGATTAGAGGGAGGCGACGTTTCGTGGAGGAAAAATCGGGATGCGGTTCCGTCACGAATCCATAACGCGGGTATACCGCACGGCGCGGCCGCCACCGCCGGGCCGGCCTTGGGCCCGCCACCAGCGGGCGAGTAGGCTGACGGTGCACAACCCAATCACGAGGAGGAACGCCATGGCACTCATCAGCAAGGCTCAGACCGTCTGGCAGGGAACGCTCCAGGAGGGCAGCGGCCGCGTCAGCCTCGACACCTCGGGCGCGGGAACCTTCGACCTGGCGTGGGCCTCGCGCGCGGAATCGCATCAGGGCAAGACCAACCCGGAGGAGCTGATCGCCGCAGCGCACTCGGCCTGCTACTCCATGGCGCTGTCGAACATCCTGGCCGGCAACGGGACCCCGCCGGAGGAGATCAACACCGGCGCCGATGTCACCTTCGACCTGGAGAAGGGCGGGATCGCCGGGATCCACCTCGTCGTGGTCGGCAAGGTCCCGGGGCTGTCGTCCAGCGAGTTCGAGGAGCTCGCGGAGAAGGCCAAGAAGGAATGCCCCGTGAGCAAGGCCCTCAAGGCCGTCGACATCACGCTGAGCGCCTCGCTGGGCTAGAGGTCTCCCCTAGGTCCGGCGGCGCGCTGCAAGGCGGCGCCGCCGGGCCGCCAAGACGGCGGCGCCGGTACGGATCCGCCCGCGCACCAGGGCGTCCACCTGCCGCTCGAGATCTTGACGGCTGCCGGAATTGTCGAGGATGACGTCGGCGGTCGCCATTCGCTCCGCGTCCGTGGCCTGCGCGGCGATCCGCTGCCGGGCCTGTTCCTCGTCCATCCCCCGGTCCTCCACCAGCCTGCGCAGCCGCTCGCCGGCCGGCGCATGCACCACGACCACCAGGTGATAGTCCCCCTGCATCCGGTTCTCCACCAGCAGGGGGACGTCATGCACCACGACCGCGCCGGGATCCTCCGCGCGGATCTCCGCCAGCCGCTCAAGGAAGAGCCGCCGCACCTCGGGGTGGACGATCCGCCCCAGCGCCTCACGTTCTTCCTGGTCCGCGAAAACCCGCGCCCCCAGCGCGGGGCGGTCCAGGCTCCCGTCGGCGGTCAGCACCCCGGGGCCGAAGTGCCGGGCGATGCCGGCGAGCCCCGCGCTGCCGGGCTCGACCGCCTCGCGGGCCAGCACATCGGCGTCGATCAGATGCAGGCCGTGCGCGGCCAGCCGCGCCGAGACCGTCGACTTACCCGCGGCGATCCCGCCCGTCAGTCCGATCAGCATGGTCACCATGCTACGAGACGCACGAAGGGGGACCCCGTCACGGGATCCCCCTTCGTCATGCGGCCGCGCGCCTTTCAGGCGCTGACGACCAGGCCGTCAGTTGCCGGCGAGCTTCTCACGCAGCGCGGCGAGCGCCTCGTCGCTGGCCAGCGTGCCGGCATCGCTCGGAGCGGGCTCCGAGCCGTAGCTCGACTGCGACGACGACGAGGAGGAGCCGGAGCCCTCCACGGCAGCCTCCGCAGCGGAAGCGGCATCGGCGGCCAGAGCCGCGGCAACCTGCTTCTTGTGCTCTTCCCAGCGGGCCTGGGCCTCGGCGTACTGCCGCTCCCACTCCTCGCGCTGGGCCTCGTAGCCCTCGAGCCACTCCTCGGTCTCCGGATCGAAGCCCTCGGGGTACTTGTAGTTGCCCTCTTCGTCGTACTCCTGGACCATGCCGTACAGCGCCGGGTCGAGGAACTCCTCGGCGTCCGGGTCCACGCCCTCGTTCGCCTGCTTGAGCGAGAGGGAGATGCGGCGGCGGTCCAGGTCGATGTCGATGACCTTGACGAAGATCCGGTCGTCCACGGACACGACCTGCTCGGGCAGGTCGATGTGGCGCACGGCGAGCTCGGAGATGTGCACCAGGCCCTCGATGCCGTCCTCGACGCGGACGAAGGCGCCGAAGGGGACGAGCTTGGTGACCTTGCCCGGCACGATCTGCCCGATGGCGTGCGTGCGGGCGAACTGCTGCCAGGGATCCTCCTGGGTGGACTTCAGCGAGAGGGAGACCCGCTCGCGGTCCATGTCCACGTCGAGGACCTCGACGGTGACCTCGTCGCCCACCGAGACGACCTCGTTCGGGTGGTCGATGTGCTTCCAGGACAGCTCGGAGACGTGCACCAGGCCGTCCACGCCGCCCAGATCGACGAAGGCGCCGAAGTTGACGATCGAGGAGACCACGCCGGGGCGCACCTGGCCCTTCTGCAGGGTCTGCAGGAAGTCGTAGCGCACGGCCGACTGGGTCTGCTCCAGCCAGGCGCGGCGGGAAAGCACGACGTTGTTGCGGTTCTTGTCGAGCTCGATGATCTTCGCCTCGACCTGCTGGCCGATGTACGGCGCGAGATCCCGCACCCGGCGCATCTCCACGAGGGAGGCCGGCAGGAAGCCGCGCAGGCCGATGTCGACGATCAGGCCGCCCTTGACGACCTCGATGACAGTGCCGGTGACGACGCCGTCCTCTTCCTTGATCTTCTCGATGTCGCCCCAGGCGCGCTCGTACTGCGCGCGCTTCTTGGAGAGCATGAGACGCCCCTCTTTGTCCTCCTTCTGGAGGACGAGGGCCTCGATCTCGTCGCCGACGCTGACCACCTCGGCCGGGTCGACATCGTGCTTGATTGACAGCTCACGCGAGAGCACGACGCCCTCGGTCTTGTACCCGATGTCAACCAGGACTTCGTCGCGATCGACCTTGACGATGGTGCCCTGCACGATGTCGCCATCGTTGAAGTACTTGATCGTCTCGTCGACGGCGGCGAGGAAATCATCAGCAGATCCGATGTCGTTGATCGCGACCTGCTTGGGTTCGGCCGTGCCCGGCGTAGTGGTGGTCATAGAGATAGGGGCTCCGTGAATGGATGGTCTCGTAGTGGACGTATGGACATTTCAGCTGCGTGCGGGCCTTCATGACGCCGTGCTTCCCGGGGCGGACACGAGCCGCTCATGATGTGGCACCATGGTGGAACAACGTGAGGCCCAGGCATGCAGGCACGACGGAAGCCGCGTGCAATGTCAAGCTTATCAGCAAAGAAGGCGGGTTGGGTACTTGCCATGACGCAGGAGGATCCAGTGGACCGAGTGGACGACGTGGACGATATCGTCGTCGGCGGCTATCTCGCCATCGGGGCCGAGGAGTCCGTGCGCGCCAACCGCAGCTACTGGGACGGCTCTGCCGAATCGTATCTGGCCGAGCACGGCAGCTTCCTGGGCGCGGCCGACTTCATCTGGTGTCCGGAGGGCATCCACGAACGCGATGTGCGGCTGCTGGGCAAGGTGCGCGGCCGCCGCGTGCTGGAGGTGGGCTGCGGCGCGGGCCAGTGCTCCCGGTGGTTGGCCGAGCAGGGCGCCCAGGCCACCGGCGTGGACTTCTCCTCCGCGATGCTCCAGCAGGCCAGGCGGCTGCAGCAGGAGCATCCGCTCACGCAGGGGGCGACGCCGCCGACGTTCGTCGAGGCCGATGCCCGGCATCTGCCCTTCGAGGCCGGCAGCTTCGACATCGCCTTCTCCGCCTACGGCGCGCTGCCGTTCGTCAAGGACGCGCAGAGCGTGCTGGCGGAGGTCGCGCGGGTGCTCAAGCCCTCCGGCCGCTGGGTGTTCTCCGTCACGCACCCCAATCGCTGGATGTTCCCGGACGTTCCCGGTGAGGCCGGGCTGACGGTGGAGTACTCCTATTTCGACCGCACCCCGTATGTGGAGCTCGACTCGCAGCAGCGTCCCATCTACGCCGAGCACCACCGCACGATGAGCGACTGGGTGGCCCTGATCAACGGCGCCGGCTTCACGCTGACCGGGCTGATGGAACCCGAGTGGCCCGCCGACAACGACAAGGCCTGGGGCGGCTGGTCCCCGCTGCGCGGCGCGCTGATGCCCGGTACCGTGATCTTCCAGTGCCAGCTCAAACCGGAACCGGACTACTCCATCTGAACCCGCCACTGCGCCGCCACCAGCGAGAGGCGCTGCGGGCCTGGCGCCGCGCCCACGACTCCGGCGCGCGCCGGAGCTGGATCGTCCTGCCGCCCGGCGCCGGCAAGACCCGGGTCGGAGTGGAGGCGGTGCGCGCCAGCGGGCGCAAAGGCGTGGTGTTCTCCCCCAACACCGCGATCCAGGCGCAGTGGGCGGCGGCGGACCCCGCACTGCGCTCGCTCACCTATCAGTCCCTCGCCGTCTTCGACGCCGAGCGTGAGGACCGGAACGGGGACGATGACGACGGTGGCGGCTCCGAACTGTCCAGGCTGCATCCCAACGGGCTGCGGCTCGTGGAGGAACTCGCCGCCGCGGGCGACCTCATGCTGGTGCTCGACGAGTGCCACCATCTGCTGCGCACCTGGGGACGGCTGCTGGCCGAGGTCCTGCAACGGCTACCGCAGGCGCACGTCCTGGGCCTGACCGCGACGCCGGCCGCGTCGATGACCGCGGCCGAGGCGGCGCTCGAGGCCGACCTCTTCGGCGGCGTGACGTATCAGGCCCAGATCCCCGAGGTGGTCCGGGAGGGCGATCTCGCGCCGTACCTCGAACTGCCGTGGCTCACCACGCCGACCCCCACCGAGCGCGACTGGCTGCGCCGGCACGATGCGCGCGTCCAGGAGTTCCTGGCGCACCTGGGCGACCCGGAGATCGCCAGCGTCCCGCTGCTGGAATCGCTCGACGCGCTCACCGCCGGCACCAGATGGGCGGATCTGGAAGCCGCTGAGCCCGAGCTGGCCGATGCCGTGGCGCGGCTGGCACACGCCGGGACGGCCAGGCTGCCCGAGGACGCCGTGCTGCGGGAACGGCACCGCCAGGATCCCGGCGTGGCGGACTGGATGCGCATCCTGGAGCACTGGCTGAAGCCCCTGAACGAGAGCGGTGACGGCGACGATCCGCGGGACCGGGCGCTCATCGACGAGGTCGCCGGGCTGCTGCCCTCCCTCGGCTACCGCTGGACCCGGCGGGGAATCGTCCGGTCCACGCCCACGGCCGACCGGGTGCTGGCGCGCAGCGGCGCCAAGGCGCGGGCCACGGCCGACATCCTCGGCCACGAGTCCGCCACCCTGGGCGAGGAGCTGCGCGGCCTGGTGCTGTGCGACTTCGAATCCGCTGCCACGCTGCCGCGGACGCTGCACGAGGTCGTAGACCCGGCCGGCGGCTCTGCCCGCGCGGTGCTCCGGGCGCTCCTGGATGACCCCGCGACCGCGGAGCTGCGCCCGCTGCTGGTCACCGCCAGGACGGTGGCCGGCGAGGAGCGCACCCTGCGCGCCCTGGCCGCTTTCGCGAAGGACCGGCTGCCGGAGCACACGGCCGCGGCGCTCGTGGTCGAGCATTCCGCTGGCTCCCCCACGCTGGAAGGCTGGAACGCCCGGCAATGGGTTCCGGTGATCACGGAGTTCTTCGCCCGGGGCGGCAGTCGCGTGCTGATCGGCACGCGCGGGCTGCTCGGCGAGGGCTGGGACGCCCGATGCGTGAACACGCTGATCGACCTCACCTCCGCCACCACGCCGACGGCGATCGTGCAGATGCGCGGCCGCGCGCTCCGCCTCGATCCCGCCCAGCCGGGAAAGGTCGCGGCGATCTGGACCGTGACCACCCTGGCGGAGGGCCTGCTCGCCGACGGGGACTGGCAGCGGCTGGTCCGCAAGCACGACGGGCACCTGGCCCCGGATTCCACCGGCGAGCTCGTGGACGGCGTGGCCCATCTGGACGATGGTTTCAGCGCACACCACCCGCCGGCCCCGGACCTGAACGACGAGGTCAACGCCCGTGCGGTGCGGCGCTCCCAGCGCCGGGAGGAAGCCGCTCGGCTGTGGCGCAGCGCCCTCGCGGCCGGCACGCATCAGGTCTCGGTGGTGCGGGCCCGGGAGCGGCACCGCGCCGCCCGCGCCGGCACCGACGGCGGCCGGCCCGTGCAGCCGGTACCGCGCACGGCCCCGTCGCCGATCTGGAGGGTGGCGCGGATCAGCGTACCCGTCCTGGCGGCGTTGGCGCTGATCCTCGTCCTGGCCGGTTTCCCCGCGGCGGGTGCGGGAGCGCTGGGCGCCTGCCTGGTGGCCGGCACGGCCGTCCTGGTGCAGGTCCGTCGCCGGCACCTGGAGCTGGCGCGCCCGCCCGGGATCGTCGCAGTGGCCGCGGCCGTGGCCGAGGCCATGCACGAGGCGGGACTGCTCTCCCGGGGCGCCGAGGCGATCAGCGCGCGATTCGGCGGATCCGAGGGCGAGTTGCGCTGCCGGATGACGGGCGTGCCGGCAGAGGAGTCGGCGCGGTTCGCCGCCGCCCTGGACGAGGCGGTGCAGCCGCTGAGCAGCCCCCGCTACATCGTCTCCCGGAGCACGGTCGCCGCCCCCACCGCCTGGGCCGCGATGCGCGCGACGCTCTCCGGCCGGGATGGCCAGGCGAGCACCTGGCATCCGGTGCCGGCCGAGCTGGCCGGCCGCCGCGAGACCGCCGAGCTGTATCTGCGCGCCTGGCGCCGCTGGGTGGGCGAGGGCGAGCTGCTCTACGCGAAGAGCCCCGAGGGCGCGGGCGTCGTCGCGGCCGCGCGCGGCGACGACCCGTGGCAGGTGTCCACGGCGATCCGCCTGCACTGGGCCTGACGACCGGGCGGCGGCCTCAGTGCGCTGCGGCGTGCCAGGAGGCGCCGGAGCCGATGTTGACGTCGAGCGGGACGTCGAGTTCGGCGGCCGAGCCCATCTGCTCGCGCACGATGGCCGCGGCCTGCTCGTACTCCCCGGGGGCGATCTCCAGGATGAGTTCGTCGTGCACCTGCAGCAGCACCCGGCTGCCGAGCCGCTGTCCGGTCAGCTCGCGGTCGACGCCGATCATGGCGCGCTTCATGATGTCCGCCGCCGAACCCTGGATCGGCGCGTTCAGCGCCGCCCGTTCGGCCATCTCGCGCCGCTGGCGGTTGTCGCTGCTCAGATCCGGCAGGTACCTGCGCCGCCCGAACAGCGTCTCGGTGTACCCGCTGCGCCGGGCCCGGTCGACCACCTCGTCGAGGTAGCGCTTCACCCCGCCGAACCGCTCGAAGTACCCGGTCATGAGGGCGCGGGCCTCGTCGACGCCGATGCCCAGCTGCTTGGACAGGCCGTAGGCGGACAACCCGTAGGCCAGGCCGTACGACATCGCCTTCACCCGGGCGCGCATCTCCAGCGTGACGTCCTCGGCGCCGACGCCGAACACCTGGGCGCCGACGTAGTTGTGCAGGTCTTCGCCTTCCCGGTAGGCCTCCTGCAAGCCCGCATCGCCGGACAGGTGCGCCATGATGCGCATCTCGATCTGCGAGTAGTCGGCGGTGAGCAGCCGCTCGTAACCGGGCCCGGCGATGAACAGCTCGCGGATCCGGCGGCCCGCCTCGGTCCGCACCGGGATGTTCTGCAGATTCGGGTCCGTCGAGGACAG
Source organism: Sediminivirga luteola (assembly GCF_014639315.1). Classification (GTDB taxonomy): domain Bacteria; phylum Actinomycetota; class Actinomycetes; order Actinomycetales; family Brevibacteriaceae; genus Sediminivirga; species Sediminivirga luteola. The sequence goes on along the minus strand of NZ_BMFY01000008.1, from coordinate 175,839 downwards.
CCGTCCGGTGGCGGCCACCGTCTGCTGATACGTCGTGTGGATCCGGCCGTCATCGGCGATGGAGCGGCCCAGGCCCTCCAGGATCTGCACCAGCTTGGTGGCGTCCCGGTAGGCCAGCACATGCTCCAGGAAGGGGTGCTGGGTCTCGGCGTAGAGCTCGGCGAGGGAGTCCGCGTCAGTGGTGTACCCGGTCTTGGTGCGCTTGGTCTTGCGCATGCCGAGGGTCTCGAACAGCACCACCTGGAGCTGCTTGGGCGAGCCCAGGTTGATCCGCTCCCCGATCGCCTCGAAGGCGGCCTCGGCGCTGCGCTCGCCGCGCGCCCGGTAGTCGGAGACGAGTTCGCCGAGCAGTTCCCGGTCGATCTGCACCCCGGCCAGCTCGGCCTTCGCCAGGATCGTGACGGTCGGCACCTCCAGTTCGCTGAACACCGCGCGGGTGCCCTCCTCCTGCTCCAGCCGCGCGGCCAGCTCGGTATGCAGGTCCAGGACGGCACGGGCGCGGCGCGCCAGGGCCAGCAGCTCGGCCTCGCCGCCGTCGAGGTCGAGGGCGAGCTGCTCGCCGTCCGCGGAGTCCGGCTCCAGGCTGCGGCCCAGATAGCGCGCCGCCAGATCGTCCAGGCCGTAGCCACGCAGTTCCGGCCGCAGGACATAGGCGGCTAGCTCGGTGTCCAGCGGCGCCTGCTCGGGGTTGAGCGCAGCCAGATCGATCAGGCCCCGCTCGTGGAACGCCTTCAGCTGCGTCTTGGCGCCGTGGAAGACCAGTCGGCGGGGGTTCTCGGTGAGCAGCCGTGCGAGCGCCTGTTCCGCCGCCGGGTCCAGATCCGCCAGCTCCACCGCACCGCCGGGATGTGACTCCTGATCCAGGGTCTCCTCGAGGGCGGCGCGGGCGATCGCCAGCCGGGTGACGTCCCCGTGCCCGAGCGCGTAGTGCCCGTCGCCGGCGAGAGCCACGATCTCCTCGGGGCCGATGCTCTCGATGAGTTCCCGGAAGCCGGCCGCGTCGAGCACGCGGGGCGGGATCTCCTCCTCCGGCTGCGAGGCGTCGCCGCCGGTGCGGTCCGGGGCGCCGAAGGCCCGCTCGAAGCGCTCTTTCAGGGCCCGGAACTCCAGAACGTCGAACAGCTCCTCGACGACGGCGAAATCCGCCTCCTGGCGCCGGGTCTCGGCGACGCCGACGGGCAGCGGCAGAGCCGTTTCCAGGCGGTTGAGCCGCTGGTTGCGGACCACCTGGTCCAGGTGCTCGCGCAGACGCTCGCCCGCCTTCCCGCCGATCTGATCCGCATGGGCGATGACCCCGTCCAGGTCGCCGTGCGCGGCGAGCCACTTCGCCGCCGTCTTCTCGCCCACGCCGGGAACGCCGGGAAGGTTGTCCGCGGTCTCGCCGACCAGCGCGGCCAGTCCCGGGTAGTTCTCCGGGCTGACACCGTACTTCTCCTCCACCGCCTCGGGCGTCATGCGGGCCAGATCGGAGACGCCGCGCTTGGGGTACAGCAGGGTGGTGGAGTCGTTCACCAGCTGCATGCAGTCGCGGTCGCCGCTGATGATCAGGCTCGATATGCCCGCCTCCCGCGCCTGCGCGGCGAGGGTGGCGATCACGTCGTCGGCCTCGTGTCCCTCCAGGGTGACGATCGGGACCCTGAGCGCCTTCAGCAGATCGATGAGCAGGTCCACCTGGCCGGCGAACTCGGGCGGCGTGGGTTTGCGACCGGCCTTGTACTCCGGGTACTGCGCCAGCCGCACGGTCGGCTTGCCCAGATCGAAGGAGACCGCCAGGTGCGTCGGCTCCTCGGCGGCCACGACGTTGAGCAGCATGGACATGAAGCCGTAGACGGCGTTGGTGTGCTGCCCGGTGCTGGTGGTGAAGTTCTCCACCGGTAGGGCGTAGAACGCACGGAAGGCCAGGGAGTGTCCGTCGATCAGCAGCAGGGTATCGGCGTTGGCGGTGCTCACGGGCCCAGCCTAGCCGAACTAAGCTGGGCGACTATGGACGACGCCTTCTCCATCCCCTCGGACCTCGAAGCGCTCACACCGGCCTGGTGCGAGGCCGCCGTGGCCAGGCTCAACGCCCTCAACGACGACCCGGCCGCAGCCCAGCTGGCGGGCCTGCTCGGCATCCGGTTCCTGGATCTGGACCGGGACTCGATCTCGGCGCGGATGCCGGTGGCCGGGAAGCTCCAGCCGGCCGGCCTGCTGCACGGCGGCGCCCATCTGGTGCTGGCCGAGACGCTGGGCTCGGTGCACGCCTGGCTGCTGGCCGGCGGAGCCGACGTGGTGGGGCTGGACATCAACGCGACGCATCTGCGTGCCGTGCGCTCCGGCACGGTGAGGGCACGCGCCGAGGTCGTGCACGCCGGCGGCACCGTGATCAGCCATGAGGTGCGCGTCCGGGACGAGTCCGGCGCGTTGCTGTCCACCGCGCGGATCACCAACCTGGTGCGCCGCCGCGCTGCCGGCGGCCGGGAGGAGCGGACGTGACGGCCGAACGCTGCCTGCTGCTCAAACACGGGGAGCTGTTCCTCAAGGGCGCCAACCGGCCGGCCTTCGCCAGGCGCCTGGTGCGCAACGTCCGGGCCGCGCTGCCGCCGGAGTGCGGGCGCGTCCGGGCGGAGGCGCGCAACGGTTTCACCGTGCTCTATCCCGAGCGGGGACCGGAGGCGCTCGCGGCCGGTATGCGGGACATCGCGGGGGTGAGCGTGATCGATGTGGCGCTGCGGGTGGACAAGACCGCCGAGGCGTTCGGCCCGGCCGCACTGGCCGAACTACGGCGGCGGTTCGGCCAGCGGCTTCGGGACACACCGCGGTCCTTCGCGGTCGTGGTGCGGCGGCGGGACAAGACCTTTCCGCTGACCTCCGCCCAGCTGGCGGCACGTCTCGGGGCGGAGCTCCAGGCCGCCACTGGCTGGCCGGTGAACCTGGGCGAACCCGAGGTGACGGTCTCGGTGGAGATCGACCGGCACGAGGCGTTCGTCTCCGCCGAGCGGCTGCGCGGGCTCGGCGGGCTCCCGGTGGGTTCCAGCGGCACGGCGCTGGTGCTGCTCTCCGGCGGATTCGACTCCCCCGTCGCCGCCCACCGGGCCATGCGGCGCGGCCTGCGCTGCGAGTTCATCCACTTCAGCGGCGCGCCCTACACCGATCCCAGTTCGACCTACAAGGCCTATGCGCTGGTGCGCGAGCTCACCCGGTTCCAGCCGCGGGCACGGCTGTGGGTCGCGCCGCTGGGACCGGCCCAGCGCACCCTCGCCTCCTCCGCCGATCCGGCACTGCGCACCATCGCCCAGCGCCGACTGATGGTGCGCATCGGCGAGGAGCTCGCCGGCAGGGTCGGCGCGGAGGCGCTCGTGATGGGCGACAGCCTGGGCCAGGTGGCCAGCCAGACGGTGAGCAATATCGCCAGCGTCGACGAGGCCTGCGCCCTGCCCGTGCTCCGCCCGCTGCTGGGCTGGGACAAGGAGGAGATCATCACCGAGGCGCGGCGGATCGGCACCGCCGAGATCTCCGCGCTGCCGGACGAGGACTGCTGCCGGCTGCTGGCGCCGCCGCGTCCGGCAGTGCGCTCTGATCCGCGCATCCTGGCGCGGGCTGAGCGCCGGGCCGGCGTGGACGAACTGGTCGGCCAGACGCTGGACCGGCTGCAGGAACACCTGGTCTCCATCGCGGACCGCCGGGCCGGCCTGGTGCCGCCGGCCGCTGGCTGACCGGGCGGCTGCCCGCTCAGCTGGAGGCGCGGCCCCGCTTCCAGTAGCCCATGAAGGAGACCTGCTTCCGGCTCAGCCCCAGGTCCTTGACCATATGGCGGCGCAGCGCAGTGATGACGCCGGCTTCGCCGGCGAGCCAGGCGTACTCGCGGAAGCCCTCCGGCTCGGAGACCTCCCAGAGCGGGTCCTCGGCGCCGATCTCGGCGAACTCCTCGCCGCCTCCGGCGGCGCCCTCGCTGCGGCGGCGGCCCCAGTCGCGCACCGCCGCGGTGAGCGGCTCGCCCAGGGCCGCCCCGTCCCGTGGCAGCCAGTGCACGGCGACGGCTGAGGCGGTGCGCACCGGCAGGACGTCCTGCTCCGAGGGCACCTCCAGATAGGCCTCGCCGGTGAAGGTCTCCGGCAGCGATTCGAGGATGGCGCAGATGGCGGGCACGGCGGTCTCGTCGCCGGCCAGGAGCACCTCGGTGGCGGTGCCGGGGCTCCATTCGATCCCGGCGCCCGCGTTCTCATGCCGGCCGTCCGGGCCGATGACGATCAGCTCGTCGCCAGGGGCGGCGCTCAGCGCCCAGGCGGAGGCCGGGCCTTCCGTGCCGTGCACGACGAAGTCGACGTCGATCTCGCGTTCGGCCGGGCGGATGTCCCGGACGGTGTAGGTCCGGATCGGATTGCGCTCGGATTCGGCCAGCGCCCGCCAGGCGTTGTACCACTCCATCAGGCTCGGCTGAGGCTCCCGCCACAGGCCGAGATCGGGGAAGGTCCCGTCCGGGCGCGGCAGGAACAGCTTGATGCGCTGATCGAGCCCGCCGGTGTGGAAGTGGCGCAGCTCCTCATCGGCCAGGGTGAAGCGGACGAAATGCGGGCTCATGCGCCGCACGGCAGCGACCCGCGTGGCATAGGCCCGGCTCATGCCTGACCGCCCAGGGAGTCTTCGATGAGCGGGACGAGCTGGTCCAGTGCATAGCCGCGGGCCTCGGGGGTGCCGAGGGAGAACGCCCGGGACAGCTCACCGGTGATGACGAGGGCCCGTCCCTCGGCGACGGCGGGAATCGCGTTCCAGCTCGGATCCTCGGTGATCTCCTCCTCCCCGATGAAGATGGGGAAGGCGACGATGAGATCCGCATCGACCGTGCTCAGCTGTTCGTCGGAGAGGCTGACGCTCCACTCGCCCTCGGCGCCGAGCGCCTCGATCTCCGGGTTCAGGGTGAAGCCGAGTTCCTGCATGAACTCCACCCGACCGTCCTGGGTGTAGGCGCCCCAGCCCTCCGAGGTGCGGGTCACCACGCTCACAGTGAGGTCCTGCCATTCGGGATGCTGGCCGGCCGCCTCGGCGAACGCCTCTTCCTGTTCCTGCAGGATCTCCTCGGCGCGTTCGGCCTGCCCCAGCGCCGTGCCGATCATCCGGACCTGCTCCTCGCCGGTGGTCAGGTAGTTGGCGCCTCCCGGCCCCACGCCGACGGTGTCGGCGATCGCCGCCAGCCGCTCGTAGCGCTCCTGCTCCCCGGAGCTGTTCACGTCGAGGATCAGATCCGGTTCCAGCGCGGCCACGGCCTCGTAGTCCAGCTCCATGGTGCCGAGGATCTCCGGGGACTCGCTGTAGGTGTGCTCCACCCAGGGGCCGATGCCGTCGACGTCCTCCCCGAATCCGATCCAGTCGGCGGCGCCCACGGGTTCCACGCCGAGCTGCAGCGCGATCTCGGCGTCGCCCCAGCCCAGTGCGACGACCCGTTCCGGCCGTTCCTCGATGACGACCTCGCCGAACTCGGTCTCCACCGTCGCGAAGGCCTCGTCCTGGCCGCCGCCTTCGCGCCCGTCATCGCCCCCGCCGGCCGCGCAGCCGCTGAGCGCGAGGAAGCACGCGGCGAGCGCCGCGATGCCAGAGCGAGAGGGTGAGGGACGGGACATGGATATCTCCTGAGGTGACACGGGTCTAGGGACGCCGGCGCAGGACGCCGACAGTAAGTAAGGCTAGACTACCCCAACATGACGGCGCCGGCGGAGTGATCTTCACAGCTCGATCCGGCGGCCTGGGCCAAGGTCGTCGATGAACCTCTGGTCGTGGCTCACCACGAGGAGCGCACCCCGGAAAGCCGCCAGCGCCTCGGTCAGGTGCCGGACGCCGGCGAGGTCCAGGTTGTTGGTCGGTTCGTCGAGGACGAGCAGCTGCGGGGCAGGCTCGGCCAGCAGCAGGCAGGCGAGGGTGGCTCGCCACCGCTCGCCTCCCGAGAGCGTCCCGGCGGGCCGCCGCACGGCCTCCCCGCGCAGCAGGAACCGCGCCAGCCGGTGATGGATAGCGCCGGGGTCAGCCCCCGGGGCGAACCGGCGGACGTTGTCGATGACGTTCGCGTCCGGGTCGAGCAGATCCAGGCGCTGCGGCAGATACCGCATGGGCACCAGCACCTCGGCACTGCCTTCGGCGGGCTCGGTCTCGCCGGCCAGGCACCGCAGCAGGGACGTCTTGCCGATCCCGTTGGGGCCGGTGAGCGCGATCCGCTCGGGGCCGCACACGGACAGATCCAGCCGTCGCTCCTGCCAGGCGGTGCCGTGCGGCGCGCGCAGCCCGGCGGCGCGGAGCACCTCCCGCCGGCCCGGCACCTCGGTGCCGGGCAGGTCGATGCGGATGACATCGTCCTCGCGCAGGCGGGTCTCGGCCTCCTCGAGCGTCTCGCGTGCGGAGTCGAGCCGCTGCCGATGCACGGCCCTCAGCCGTCCCGCGCTCTCCTGTGCCCGGCGCTTACGCGTGCCGGCGAGGATCGGCGGCAGCGACTCGGCCTGCGTTCGGCCCTGCTTGTCCCGGCGCGCCTGCTTCGTCTGCTGCTCGGCGAGTTCGCGCTTCTGCCGCCGCACGCCGTTCCGGGCGCTCGCCACGGCCTGCGCCGCAGCCTCCTGTTCGGCGGCGACGGTTTCCCGGTAGTGGGTGAAGCCGCCCCCGTACCAGCGGACCGTCCCGCCGCGCAGCTCCCCGATGTCGTCCACCAGGTCGAGCAGCTCGCGGTCGTGGCTGACGACCAGCAGCGTGCCGGCGAACGCGGCGACGGCGTCGTAGAGCCGGTGACGGGCCGCACGATCGAGGTTGTTCGTCGGTTCGTCGAGCAGCAGCACGGCCGGCCGCCGGAGCAGCAGGGCGGTCAGCGACAGCAGTGTGAGCTCCCCGCCGGAGAGCGTCCCGGCCGGCCGGTCCAGTGCCAGGCCCGAGAGCCCGAGACGCGACAGGTGCGCGTCGAGCCGCTCGGGAAGATCCCAGTCATCGCCGACCGTCTCGAAGTCCTGCTCGCGCACCGAGCCGGCCTCGATCGCGGCCAGGGCGCGCATCGTCGCCTGGACGCCGAGGAGCGCAGCGACCGGGCGGTCCGGTGCGGCGGCCGGGTCCTGCGGCAGATAGCCGAGCTCCCCGTGCGCCCGGACCGCGCCGGAGTCCGGGCGGAGCAGGCCGGCGACGATCTTCAGCAGGGTCGATTTGCCGGTGCCGTTGGCGCCGATGAGCGCGTGCCGGCCGGGGCCGAGCCCGAAGGACACGCCGTCGAGGACGGCGGGGCCGTGCGGGAGGCGGAAGGTGATCTCGCTCAGGATCAGGGATGCGGGGGTCTGCGGCATGATGGTCTCCATGGTGCTGGCGGTATGGAATCACGTATGGAGACGCTGCGCGGTGCGCATGGAACATAGAGCATGTGCCGACGGGGTCGGCCGGCGGAGGATATCCGGGCCATCAGGTGCGTACGCTCGATGAGGTCGTCACACGGCGGGCGACCGGGCAGAAGCCGGCGGCGCGCTGCGCAGGTCTACGGACCTCAGAGCTTCAACGGGCACCTCGTGGTAGGCGGCAGGACCAGCCCAGTCTAACCCGCGCGCACGTCCGCGACTACCTCGTCACTGAGCGCGGCGCGGACGCAGGCGGCGGCGAAGCGAGGCAGGTTATCGCGCTCGACCAGCCGGCTCAGCCGGTCAGGATCGTCCGGCAGCCCGAGCTTCCGTGCCCCGTCGAGTACTTTCTGATCCAGGCAGGGCGCCAGCTCCGGCCAGACTCCCTGCGCCTCGCGGCAGAAGATCGTGGCCCCCAGCGGCCCGATCCCCGGGAACTCCTGCAGGGCGGCGTGGATGCCGTCCGGCTCGCCGGCCTGATCCCGCAGGCGCCGCAGGTCCCCGCGATAGCGGTCCAGGAGCAGCACGGCGCCATCGCCCAGCATGGTCGCGGTGCGCTCGTCGTATCGGCGGTAGCCGCCCTGGCCGAGCGCGTCCACGCGCTGCTGCCAGCTCGCCTCCGCCATCCGGGCGGGCGTGCGGTACCCGGCCGAGGAAAGCGCCCGGGCCGCGCGAACGGCGATGTCGCCGCTGATCCGGGCGGAGAGCAGCAGGCTGAGCACCAGCAGCCGGTAGAGCGGGGACGGGGTGTCCTTCAGAGTGATGCCCGCCTGCTCGGCATAGCTGCGTCCGTGCCGGTGAAGAAGGATCCGGGCGGTCTGCTGCTGCGTCATGGTGCTCACCTGCCTTCGCAGGTCGAGGTTACTGCGCGTACTCCTCCCAGTCGAACTCCTCCCCCGCGTCCCGGGCGTTGAGGGCGTAGGCGATCTGACCGTCGAGGGTCTCGCGGATCAGATCGGCGTGCCCGGCGTGCCGCGCGACCTCGGCGATCAGGTGATGCGCGACCCAGCGGACGCTCCAGGAGCCGATGTCCGCGGGGAACCACGGCGCATCCGGCACCGGCACGCGGGCGTCGAAATCAGCGTGCGCGAGCACTGGCCGCACCAGGGCAGCGGCCCGCTGCAGGCGCTCGCGGAGCTGCGCACCGTCATCCGGCGGGATCTCGGCACCGGAGAAGAAGCCCGCCAGCTCCATGTCGAAGTCCTGCGCGCTCAGGCCGGAGGTCTCCGCTCCGCCGCCGTGCGCGTGGATATAGGAGAGCCAGTTCGCGGTGGTCTGGGCGATATGGGCGAGCAGGCCTGCCAGGCTCAGCGCGGACGTGGTGGGCACGGCGCGCAGCTGGTCCTCGTCGAGGTCGAGGGCGGCGATGCGCACCTGCTCGAGTTGCTGGGCGAGGAAAACGATATGGGCGTCGCGTTCGTCGGTGACTCCGGGGGCGAGGAATGGCATCACGGCTCCTTGGGTGCCTCGGCGGGCCGTCGCCGGGTCCGGCGACACCTCCAGCCTGGCAGCCCCGGCGGACACGATCTGTCCGCGACCGGATCTAGGCTGGTGTCATGACCGACACCGAACCGCTCGGCCGGTGCCTGCGCCTCCTGGGCATCCTGCAGGCACGTGCGGCCATCGGCGCGCAGGACCTCGCCCGCCGGCTGGGCGTGACGACGCGGACCGTCCGCCGGGACGTCGAGCGCCTGCGCGCCCTCGGCTACCGCATCGACTCCGCTGCCGGCTCCGGCGGCGGATACCGCCTGGCCTCCGGCCCGCAGACGCCGATGCTGGTGCTCGAGCCCGATGAGGCCGAGGCAGTGGCGCTCGCGCTGGCCCAGGCCGCGGACTCGGGCCTGTCGGGCATGGATGAGCCGGCGCTGAGCGCCCTGCTGAAGATCCGGCGGACCATGCCGCCGGAGCTCGCCGCGCGCGCCGAGCGCATCCATCGCAGCACCGCCGTGGCGCAGGCCGACGGGGATCCGCCCTCCTATGCGGATGTCGCGCTGCTGGCCGAAGCCGCCGCCACCGGCCGGAGCGTGCGCTTCAGGCATCACGGCAGAGAGGGAGCGGACCAGGAGCGGCGGGTGGACCCCTATCGCGTGGTGGTCTTCGCCAGGCGCTGGTATCTGTTCGGCTGGTGCCTGCTGCGCCAGGACTGGCGGACGTTCCGGATCGACCGGATCACCGGACTGCACGTCACCACGTTCCCGGTGGGCGAGCGGCCGGTGCCCGATCCGGTGGCGCGGGTGCGCGAGGCGGTGCTGCGAGCGCCCTACCCGGTGCTGGCCCGCGTCGTCGTCGCGGCCTCCCCCGGGCGGCTCCGCGAGCTCATCCCGCCGAACGCGGCGCAGGTGGAGCCATGGGAGGCGGACGGCACCGGGGACCACGCGCTCGTCACGACCGGCGCCGAGGACGCCTCGCTCCTCGCTCTTCACCTGGCCCGGCTGGGCCTGCCGATGCAGGTGATCGACCCGCCGGAACTGCTCGGCGAGCTGCAGCGCCTCGGCGAGCAGCTGCGCGGCACCGGCATGGCCTGAGCGCCCGGACCGGGCTTAGGGCGCGATCAGCTCTTCTGCTTCTCGCCGATCTGCTTGATGACGGTCTCAGCCACCTCGCGCATGGTGAGCCGGCGGTCCATGGAGGTCTTCTGGATCCAGCGGAACGCCTCCGGCTCGGTCAGTCCCATGGAGGAGATGAGCAGGCTCTTGGCGCGGTCCACGAGCTTGCGGGTCTCGAACCGCTCCTGGAGGTCCGTCACCTCGGCCTCCAGCGCGGAGATCTCCGTGTGGCGGGACAGCGCGATCTCCAGCGCCGGCACCAGGTCATTGGCGGTGAAGGGCTTCACCACATAGGCCATCGCACCGGCGTCCCTGGCGCGCTCGACGAGTTCCCGCTGGGAGAACGCGGTCAGCAGCACCACCGGGGCGATCCGCGCCGAGGTGATCCGCTCGGCGGCCGAGATGCCGTCGAGCACGGGCATCTTGATGTCCATCACCACCAGGTCCGGGCGCAGCTCCTCCGCCAGGCGGATGGCCGACTCGCCGTCGGCTGCCTCGCCCACGACGTCGTAGCCAACCTCGCGCAGCATCTCCACGATGTCCAGGCGGATGACCGCCTCGTCCTCGGCGACGACGACCCGGCGGACGGGACGCCCCGCCGTAAGCGTCTCTTCGCCGTTCTGATTCTCTTCGCTCACGCGCACCATCCTAGTAGTCCCGTCACCGCTGTCCTCCCAGCCGGTTTGGCGCCGGCCGGTCCGTCAAGGATATGCTTGGCCCCAGTCATCCTGTGAGCCGGATTGGCGGAATTGGCAGACGCGGTGCACTCAAAATGCATTGTCGAAAGACGTAAGGGTTCGAGTCCCTTATCCGGCACCAGACCCTCGTACGGCCCTCATGCCAGCCGGCCGGTCTCCGGCAGATATCCCCTGGTCGCCTCATCGGCGTCCGAATCGTCTCGATAGGCCGGCGCCGCACCCTTGATGGCATCGCCGAGCCGGTGCACCCGCAGGGCGTTCGTCGAGCCGACGATGCCCGGAGGGGACCCCGCCACGATCACCACGAGCTCGCCCTCCTGAGCGCGGCCCTCCCCCAGCAGCACGGTGTCCACCTGGCGTGCCATCTGGTCGGTGTGCTTGACCGTGTCCACCAGATAGGTCTCCACGCCCCAGGTGAGGGCCAGCTGATTCCGGACGTCCTCCTCGGGCGTGAAGGCCAGCTGCGTCTCCTTGGCGCGGAGCCTGGACATCCGGCGCACGGAGTCGCCGGACTGGCTGAACGTGCACAGCAGGCTGATGTCGAGCTGCTGCGCGACGCGCAGCGCCGCCGCCGTGATGGCTCCGCCGCGGGTGTGCGGCTGGGTGCCGAGCGGCGGGATCCGGTCCATGCCATGCTCTTCGGTGGACTCGATGATGCGGGCCATGGTCCGGACCGCCTCCACCGGGTACTCGCCGACCGAGGTCTCCCCGGAGAGCATCAGCGCATCGGCGCCGTCGAGGACCGCGTTGGCGCAGTCACTCGCCTCGGCGCGGGTGGGCCGGGGGTTGGAGATCATCGACTCCAGCATCTGGGTGGCGACGATGACCGGCTTCGCCTGCCGGCGGCACAGCTCGACGGCGCGCTTCTGCACGATCGGCACCTGCTCCAGCGGGAGCTCGACGCCGAGGTCGCCGCGGGCGACCATGATGCCGTTGAAGGCGTCGACGATGGCCCGGAGGTTCTCCACCGCCTGCGGCTTCTCCAGTTTGGCGATGACGGGGACCCGGCGGTCCTCCTCCGCCATGATCTCGCGGACGCGGTCCACATCGGAGGCGTCCCGGACGAAGGAGAGCGCCACCCAGTCGAAGCCCATCTTCAGGCCCCAGCGCAGGTCCCGCTCGTCCTTCTCCGACAGCGCCGGCACGGTCACCGCGACGCCGGGCAGGTTCAGGCCCTTGTGGTTCGACAGGGTGCCGGGCACCTCCACCGTGCAGACCACGTCGGTGTCGGTGACCTCGATGGCGCGCAGGCGCACCCGCCCGTCGTCCAGCAGCAGGGGGTCGCCGACGTTGACGTCCTGGGGCAGCAGCCGGTGCGTGGTGCCGACCTCCTCGGGCCCGCCGGGAACGTCGCGCGTGGTGATGGTGAAGGTCTGGCCCTCGGACAGCTCCACCGGCCCGGAGGCGAAGGTGCCCAGCCGGATCTTCGGTCCCTGCAGGTCCAGCAGCACGCCCACGGCCCTGCCGGTGTCGGCGGCGGCCTGGCGCACCCAGCGGTAGGCGCGCTCATGCGCCTCGTAGTCACCGTGGCTGAGGTTGAAGCGGGCCACGTTCAGGCCCTCATCGATCAGCGCGCGGATGTCGTCGTAGCTTTTCTGGGCGGGGCCGAGCGTGGCGACGATCTTCGCTTTCCTCATGGCTTCATCCTATCCGGGTTCGAAGGACCTGGGGCGGCCACTCGACTTAGTTGTCCGTACTTTTGGGGCGATCCTCCGTAGGACTGTCATCGCCGACGGAGTCCGGCTCGGCAGTCCCCGGCTCATCGGTCCCCGGATCATCGGTCCCCGGCTCGGGCCGGTCAGCGGCCCCGGCCGTTGTCTCCGGCACGATCCGGATGTTCGAGGTCATCGCACCGTGCGCGCCGAAGCGGTGCTCCGGATCGTCCTCGCGCTCGGGATCCTCCGGCGGCGACGCCTCCAGGGAGGACTTCTCGGCGGTCTGCTCGCCGTCGGGAGATCCAGTCGCCGGCTCCTGGGAGGCGGCATCCGCCTCGGTGGCGGCGGCATCGGACGGGGCATCAGATGAGGCCTCGGACGCGGCATCGCCGGACGGGACATCGCCGGACGCGGCATCGCCGGCCGTCTCCCGGCCCGGCAGGTAGATCTCGTCGCCGGCGCCCCGGTGCTTGCGCCAGGACAGCGCGAAGACCACTGCGGCCGCGAGGAACACCAGGATGGACACCCACACATTGAGGCGCACGCCCAGGATCAGCTCGGCGGTGTCGATCCGCAGCGCCTCGATCCACACCCGGCCGAGGGTGTAGTAGCAGATGTAGAGCAGGAACACCTGACCGTGCGCGAGCTTGAGCCGGCGATGCAGCCAGATCAGCAGCAGCGCGCCGGCGACGTTCCACAGTGACTCGTACAGGAACGTCGGGTGGAAGACGGTGCCCTCGGGCACCCCGGCCGGCCAGTTGGGGTGGGTGTAGTCGATCTGCAGGCCCCACGGCAGCGTGGTGGGCGCGCCGAAGAGCTCCTGGTTGAACCAGTTGCCCCAGCGTCCGATCGCCTGCGCCAGGATGAGGCCCGGCGCGGCAGCGTCCAGGAAGGCGCCGATGCTGATCTTGTGCCGTCTCGCCGCCCACCAGGCCGCCAGCGCGCCCAGCACCACGGCGCCCCAGATGCCCAGGCCGCCGTTCCAGACGTACAGCACGGCCATCGGATCGCCGTCCGCGCCGAAGTACGGCCGCGGCGTGGAGATGACGTGGTACAGCCGGCCGCCGATGATGCCCGCCGGGATCGCCCACATGGCGATCACCCAGAGATCGTCCTCGCTGCCGCCCCGGGCCTGCCAGCGCCGGTTGGTCAGCCACAGCGCGGCGATGATCCCCAGGATGAGGCACAGCGCATAGGCGTGGATCGTGATGGGCCCGAGCGAGAAGCCGCTCCAGCCGGGTGAGGGGATCATGCCGTCGCCTTTCCGCGTACGCCCGCCGCGAGGGCGCCGGCGAGTTCCTCCACCGCTTCCACGCCGCCTTCGCCGAGCGCGCGCACGAGCGCCGAGCCGACGATCACGCCATCGGCGTATCCGGCGACCTCGGCCGCCTGGGCCGGGGTGGAGACGCCCAGGCCGACGCAGACGTTCTGCGCGCCGGCCGCGCGGGTGTCCGCCACCAGCTGCGCGGCGGCCTGGTCCACCTCGGCACGAGCGCCGGTGACGCCCATCGTGGAGGCGGCGTAGACGAAGCCGCGGCTGTGCTCTGCGGTGTAGGCGAGCCGCTCGGGCGTGGAGGAGGGCGCGACCAGGTAGATCCGGTCCAGGCCGTACGCGTCGGAGGCGGCCTCCCATTCGGCGGCCTCGTCGGGGATGAGGTCCGGGGTGATGAGGCCCGATCCCCCGGCGGCGGCCAGATCGCGGGCGAACCGCTCGACGCCGTACTGGTAGACGATGTTCCAGTAGCTCATCACCACCGCCCGGGCGCCGGCGTCGGCGACGGCCTCCACCATCGGGAAGAGGTCACGGGTGCGCACGCCCTCGGCCAGGGCCGTGGTGCCGGCGTGCTGGATGATCCCGCCGTCCATGCCCGGATCGGAGTACGGCATGCCGACCTCGACGATGTCCGCGCCACCGCGCACCAGCGCGCGGGCGGCCTCGATCGACGTGGCCACGTCCGGGTAGCCCACCGGCAGGTAGCCGATGAACGCGGCGCGGCCCTCCTGGCGGACCCGGGTGAAGACCTCAGCCGTGCTGTGCGTGCCGCTCACCTGTCTCCGCCTTCCTGACCGTCCAGCAGACCGAACCAGCGCGCCGCGGTGTCCACGTCCTTGTCGCCGCGGCCGGAGAGGCACACGCCGATCACGGCGTCCGGGCCGAGCTCGCGGCTCAGGTCCAGGGCACCGGCCAGCGCGTGGGAGGACTCGATCGCCGGGATGATGCCCTCGGTGCGGCACAGCAACCGGAACGCCTCCATCGCCTGCGCGTCCGTCACCGGACGGTACTCGCCGCGCCCCGAGGTGTGCAGCCAGGCGTGCTCGGGCCCGACGCCCGGGTAGTCCAGGCCCGCGGAGATCGAGTGGCTCTCGATGGTCTGGCCGTCCTCGTCCTGCAGCATGAGCGAGCGGGCGCCGTGCAGCATCCCGGGAGTGCCCCGGGTGATGCTCGCAGCGTGCCGCGGGGTGTCCACGCCCTCGCCGGCGGCTTCGCAGCCGATCAGGCGGACATCGGCGTCCGGGATGAAGGCATGGAACATGCCGATGGCGTTGGAGCCGCCGCCGACACAGGCGACGACGGCGTCCGGCAGCCGGCCCAGCTGCGCCAGGAACTGCTCGCGGGCCTCGACGCCGATGATCCGCTGCAGCTCGCGCACCAGCCCCGGGAAGGGGTGCGGACCGGCGACGGTGCCGAACACGTAGTGCGTGCGGCCGACGCTGGCGACCCAGTCGCGGAACGCCTCGTTGATGGCGTCCTTGAGGGTGCGCGAACCGGACTCGACGCCGATCACCTCGGCGCCGAGAAGCCGCATCCGGGCCACGTTGAGCGCCTGCCGGCGGGTGTCCTCGGCGCCCATGTAGACCGTGCACTCCAGGTCCAGCAGGGCCGCGGCGGTGGCCGTGGCCACGCCGTGCTGCCCGGCACCGGTCTCGGCGATCAGGCGGGTCTTGCCCATGTGCTTGGCCAGCAGTGCCTGCCCCAGCACGTTGTTGATCTTGTGCGAGCCGGTGTGGTTCAGGTCCTCCCGCTTGAGGAAGATCCGGGCCCCGCCGGCCGCCTGCGCGAACCTCGGCGCCTCGCTCAGCAGGCTCGGCCGCCCGGTGTACTCGCGGTGCAGTCGCCTGAGCTCCTCCGTGTAGGAGGGGTTCTTGAGCGCCTTGGCGAAGGCGTCCTCGATCTCGTCCAGGGCGGCGATGAGCGCCTCCGGGACGAAACGGCCGCCGAACTGCCCGAAATAGGGCCCGGCGTTGCGGCTCTCCACATCGAAGAGCTCGGCATCGGTCATGGTGATCCTGTCTTCTTCGCGAACGGGCTTCCGGCCGCCTCGCGGCCAGCCTGGGTGAACTGCGCGAGAGCGCGCTCCGGCTCGCCGTCGGTGACGAGTGCCTCGCCGACCAGCACCAGGTCCGCGCCGTCGGCGGCGTAGGCGGCCACATCGGCGGCCGAGGCCACACCCGATTCGGCGACGAGCCTGGGCTGCGGGATGCCCGCGGCGGCGGCCCGGTCCCGGATGTAGGGGGCCAGCCGGCCGAAGGCCGAGGTATCGACCTGGAGGGTCTTCAGATCCCGGGTGTTGACGCCCAGCAGCGACGGGGACAGCGCTAGGGCCCGGTCGGCCTCCTGCTCGGTGTGCACCTCCACCAGCGGGGTCATGCCGAGCTCGGTGATCAGGCCGTACAGCCGGGCGAGGACCTCGTCGTCGAGGGCGGCGACGATCAGCAGCACGAGATCCGCGCCGTGGGCGCGGGCCTCGAACACCTGGTACTCGCTGACGATGAAGTCCTTGCGCAGCAGCGGGGCCGCCACGCGCGCCCGGACGGCGTCGAGGTCGGCCAGCGAGCCGCGGAAGCGCCGCTGCTCGGTGAGCACGCTGATCGCGGCGGCGCCGCCGGCCTCATAGGAGGCGGCGAGTTCCGCGGGATCGGGGATCTCCGCCAGCTCGCCCTTGGACGGCGAGGACCGCTTGACCTCAGCGATCAGGCCGAAGCCGGCAGCGGGAAGCGGCCGGGCGGCCGGGGCGGCGTCTGCGTGCCGGATCAGCTCCGTCAGGCGCAGCGCCGCCTCCCGCGCCGCGAGGTCCTCCCGGACCCCGGCCACGATGGAGTCGAGCACCGTCATCGCGTGCTACAGCGTGCGGTGGCGGCCCTTGCCGGCCCGCCGCAGGAGGTAGCCGACCACCAGGCCCACGGCAGCGACGCCGAAGCCCGCGAAGAACACCGGCCAGGAGTCGAGGATATTGCCGATCAGCGAGATGATGCCACCGAAGAGCATGATGAAGACGCCGGTCCAGGCGGCCACGGTGTTGCCGTGCCCGGGGTCCGCGATCGCCTCGTAGTCGATCTTGTCCTTATCGAGGTCGGTGGCGGGCTGACTGGACGATGCTGACATGTCACTCCTTCTTGGCCTTGGCAGGTCGTGTCTTCTTCTAGGGACCATTCTCGCATGAGACGCCTCGCGCGCGCTCACGGACCGGTGGGGTCCTCCCCGCGGCTGAGGGCGTCCCACGAGTCCACCGCGTCATCGGCGCCGGTGCGGTCCGTGCCGCCCCCGCCGACGCCGGAATCCCCGTCCTTGCCGCGGGACTTCTGCCGTTCGAAGCGCCGTCCCGCACTCGACCAGGCGCGGCCGCCGACCGCCGCCAGCACGGCGAAGACGATGAGCAGCGCCGCGGCTGCCATGCCCAGCCAGGGCCAGGCGGTCAACTGAGCGGACTCGGCGGTGCGGATCAGCCCGGTGGCCTCGCTCAGGGCGCTGCCCCCGACGGCCCGCGGTTCCCGGATCACCTGGAGGGCCGAGGCGATGTAGCCGATCCCGGCGAGCACCAGGACGATGCTGGCGGCCCAGCGGCCGATCCGGCCGGCAAGGCTCAGGAACAGCGCGGCGGCACCGGCGGTGGCCGCCATCGCGGTGAGGACTGGCTGGGCGTCGGCGCCGCTGATGGCCGCCCCCTCCCCCGCCAGCTGGGCATGCACCCAGGTCTGGGACGCGGCGAGATAGAGCGCCGCCGCGATAAGCAGCAGGGCGGTGACGGTCAGGCCTTTGGGGACGGCGGGCCCCTTGGCGGCGGAGGTCATGACGGCTCCGGCGGGCGCAGGGTCGCGGCGGCCCGGGCGGCGCGCAGCACCGCCGCCGCCTTGTTCTCCGACTCCTGGATCTCCAGCTCCGGCACCGAGTCGGCGACGATGCCGCCGCCGGCCTGCACCGTCATCCGCCCGTCCTTGAGCACGCCGGTGCGGATGGCGATGGCCAGGTCGAGGTCCCCGGAGAACGAGAGGTAGCCCACGACGCCGCCGTAGATGCCCCGGCCGACCGGCTCGAGCTCGTCGATCAGCTGCAGGGCCCGTGGCTTGGGCGCACCGGAGAGGGTGCCTGCCGGGAACGTCGCCTTGAGCACGTCGATCCCGGTCACGCCGCGCGCCAGCCGGCCGGTCACGGTCGAGGACAGATGCATGATGTGGCTGAAGCGCTCGATCTCCATGAACTCCACGACGTCGACCGTGCCGGGCACGCTGACCTTGGCCAGGTCGTTGCGGGCCAGATCGACGAGCATCAGATGCTCGGCCCGCTCCTTCGGATCGTCCAGCAGCTCCTTCGCCAGCAGCGCATCGTCCTCCGGGTGGGCGCCGCGGGGCCGGGAGCCGGCGATCGGGTGGGTGTAGACCTCGTTCTCCTTGACGGTGACGAGGGCCTCCGGGGATGAGCCGATGACGGCGAACCCGGTTTCCTCCGTGCCCTGCAGGTTCAGCAGGTACATATAGGGACTCGGATTGGTCCGGCGCAGGGCCCGGTAGACCTCCAGCGGCGCGGCCTCGCAGGCGGTGGTGAACCGCTGGGCGAGCACCACCTGGAAGGCCTCGCCGTCGACGATCGCCCGCTTCGCGGCATGGATCGCCTCCGTGTAATCCGCCCGCTCGGAATAGTGCTGCACCTCGGGCACCGCGCTGAAGTCCCCGGCGACCACCGTGGCCGGGGCCGGGGCGAGCAGCGCGCGGGTCATCCGGTCCAGCCGGGCGGCGGCATCGGCGTGCGCGGCGTCCACCCGCTCGGCCGAGCCGTCCATGTTGATGGCGTTGGCGACCAGCACGACCTCGGCGGTGTAGTGGTCGTAGATGGCCAGGTCGCCCGGGATCATGAGCGCCAGCTCGGGCACGCCGAGCTCGTCGTCGGCGCCCGGGCCCAGCTTCTCCCAGCGGCGCACCGCGTCCCAGCCGATGTAGCCCACCAGCCCGCAGGCCAGCGGCGGCAGGTCCCCGTGGAGGCCGCCCAGCGGGCTGGCCAGCTGCCGCAGCACGCTCTCCGCGGTCGCCAGCGGGTCCCCGTCCACGGGCAGGCCGGCCGGCGGGGTGCCCAGCCAGTGCGTCTGGCCCTCGCGTTCGCTCAGGGTGGCCACGGCCGAGGCGCCGATGAAGGAGTACCGGGCCCAGGCGCCGCCCTGCGCGGACTCCAGCAGGAAGGTGCCGGGCCGGGCCGAACCGTCGGCATCCAGCGCCAGCTTTCGGTACAGGCCGACGGGGGTCTCGCCGTCGGCGATCAGGCGCCGGGTGACGGGGATGACCCGTGTGCCGCGCGCCAGGACCCGGAACTCGGCCAGGCCCGGGCTGATGGCGGCATGGTCCCGGCTGTGCGGTGCGGCGCTCACGTGCTCGGCTCCTGGAGAGATGTCTCGGCCGGCAGCTCCCGGCCGGTGAAGCAGGTGCGGGTGCCGGTGTGGCATGCCGGGCCGATCTGCTCGACCCGCACCAGCAGGGCGTCGCCGTCGCAGTCCAGGCTGACCCCGCGCACGTACTGCACATGACCGGAGGTGTCGCCCTTGCGCCAGTACTCCTGCCGGGACCGGGACCAGTAGGTGGCCCGCCCGGTGGTCAGGGTGCGCCGCAGCGCCTCGTCGTCCATCCAGCCCAGCATGAGCACCTCGCCGGTGTCGTGCTGCTGGACGATGGCCGCGACGAGCCCGTCGCCGGTGCGCCTCAGGCGGGCGGCGATGTCCGGATCGAGCGCAGGGGCGTTCACCGCACGCTCACCCCTTCCGCACGCAGGGCGTCCTTGACCTCGGCGATGGTGACCTCGCCGAAGTGGAAGATCCCAGCGGCCAGGAGTGCATCCGCCCCGGCCTTGACCGCCGGCGGGAAGTGCTCGGGCCGTCCCGCGCCGCCGGAGCCGATCAGCGGCACCGTGACGGCGGCACGGACCGCGGCGATCATCTCCAGATCGAATCCCGCCTTGGTGCCGTCGGCATCGATGCTGTTGAGCAGGATCTCCCCCGCGCCGAGGGCTTGCGCCCGGCTGGCCCAATCGACCGCGTCGATGCCGGTGCCGCGGCGGCCGCCGTGCGTGGTGACCTCGTAGCCGCTGGGCGTCTGCGCCTCGCCGGGCAGGCAGCGGCGGGCGTCCAGGGAGAGGACGAGCACCTGGTTGCCGAAGCGCTCGGCGATCTCGCGGATGAGCTCGGGCCGCGCGACGGCCGCCGTGTTGATGCTGACCTTGTCCGCGCCGGCGCGCAGCAACCGGTCCACATGCGCGACCTCGCGCACGCCGCCGCCGACGGTCAGCGGGATGAATACCTGCTCGGCGGTGGCGGAGACGACGTCGAAGACGGTGTCGCGCTCCGAGCTGGAGGCGGTCACGTCCAGGAAGGTGAGCTCGTCGGCGCCGGCGGCGTCATAGGCGCGGGCCAGCTCCAGGGGGTCGCCGGCGTCCCGCAGCCCGGTGAACTTCACGCCCTTGACCACCCGGCCGGCGTCGACGTCCAGGCAGGGGATGATGCGCACTGCCAGGCTCATGCACTCTCCTTGTGAATTGCGTCGCTGCGAAGGCTGTGAAGGCGGCGCGCTCGCGCGCGTCCTAGAGCCCCAGCCGGCGATACTTGGCCAGCCGCCCATGATAGCGGACCGTGGCCGGCTGGCGCATGAGGCGGATCACCTCGTACTCCAGCCAGTGCCCCACCCGGCGGCTGAACTCCACCGGCTCGTCGGCGGCGTCGCCCTCCCCGCCCGGGTGCTCCTCGATGATGTGATCGACGATCCCGGCGTCCTTCAGGTCCATCGCCTTGACCCCCTGCCGGCGGGCCAGCTCGGGAGCGTGGTCCGTGTCGCGGTGCACGATGGCCGAGGCGCCCTCGGGCGGCAGCGGGGAGAGCCAGCCGTTCTCGGCGCTGAGGACCACATCGGCGGGGATCAGGGCCAGCGCCCCGCCGCCGGAGCCCTCACCGAGGATGAGGGAGACGGTGGGCGCGTTGATCGTGACCAGATCGGAGAGCGAGCGCGCGATCTCCCCGGCCAGCCCGCCCTCCTCGGCTTCCTTCGACAGCGCCGCGCCGGGCGTGTCGATCACGGTGACCAGCGGCAGTCCCAGCTCGCTTGCCAGCCGCATGCCGCGGCGGCCCTCGCGCAGCGCGGCCGGGCCCATCGGATGGTGCCGGGCCTGCGAGCGGCGGTCCTGGCCGAGCACGATGCAGGGGGCGTCGCCGAAGCGCGCCAGGGCGAGCAGCAGGCCCGGGTCCTTCTCCCCCTGGCCGGTGCCGTTGAGCGGGAGCACATCGCGCGCGGCGTGGCGCAGCAGTTCCCGCACCCCGGGCCGTTCGGCCTTGCGGGAACGCTGGATGGCCTCCCAGGCGTCCTGGTCCGCCACCGGGCGGTAGTCGGGCCGGACCGGGAGGGAGGGAAGCTCGCGGGCGCCCAGGAGCACATTGAGCGCCCGGTCCACGATGGCCGGGATCCGCTCCGGCGGGATGACCGCGTCGATCAGCCCCCTGCGGTGCAGGTTCTCCCCCGTCTGGACGTTCTCGGGGAAGCTCGAGTGGTACAGCGCCTCATAGACGCGCGGGCCCAGGAAGCCGATCAGCGCACCCGGCTCGGCCACCGTCAGGTGCCCCTGCGATCCCCAGGAGGCGAACACGCCACCGGTGGTCGGATGCCGCAGGTACACCAGGAAGGGCAGGCCCGCCTCGCGGTGCGCGGCGACGGCCGCGGAGATCTTGACCATCGACAGGAACGCCGTGGTGCCCTCCTGCATCCGGGTACCGCCGGAGGCCGTGCCGGCCAGCAGTGGCAGGCCCTCGACGGTGGCCCGTTCGATCGCCTGCACCAGGCGCTCGGCCGCGGCGACGCCGATGGAACCGGCCAGGAACTTGAACTCGCAGGCGACAACCGCCACCCGGCGCCCCTTCACGGTGCCCTCGCCGGTGAGCACGGCCTCGTCGACGCCGCTGCTCTCCCGGGCCCGGGCCAGGTCCGCCGCGTATGCCTCGTCGATGCCGGCCGCCGGCACCACGGGCTCGGTGTCCCAGGAACGCCAGGAGCCCTCGTCGACGACGATCTCGATCAGTTCGCGGGCGTTGAGCCGTTTCACCTTACGGTCCCCTCGTCAGGAGCTCTGGCCGAGCCACTCGCGGATGCTCTGCTCGTGCTCGCTGAGCAGCGGCGGCGCGGTGTGCTCGGTGCGGGTGGTCTCGCGGTCCCCGTCGAAGAACCGCAGCGGGGAGCCGGGGAGGTCGAACTCGCCGAGCACCGGGTGTTCCACCGTGATCTTCAGCCGCTGGGAGAGCGCCTGCTCCCAGGAGTAGACCTCCTGCAGGGTGCGGACCTTGCCGGAGGGGATGCCCGCCTCGGCTAGGCGTTCCAGCAGGGCGGGCGCCTCGTAGTCGGCGAACGCCTCCTCGATCGCGGCGATGACGCGTTCCCGGTTGGCGACGCGCTCGGCGTTGGTGCTCATGCCCTCGCCCTGCGGGTCCAAGCCGAATGCCTGGCAGAACCGCTCCCACAGCCGGTCGCTGCCGACCGCGATCTGCACCGCGCCGTCCTTGCAGCGGAACAGCCCGTAGGGCACGAGCGAGGGATGGTGGTTGCCGCCGGGACGGGGATCCTGCCCGGCGACGGTGGCCCGGGTGCCCTGGAAGGCGTGCACGCCGACGATCCCGGCGATGAGCGAGGTGCGCACCACTTTGCCCTTGCCGGTGCGCTCGCGTTCCAGCAGCGCCGCGAGCACGCCGTAGGCGCCGTTCATGCCGGCCAGCAGATCCGCGATCGGCACGCCCACGCGCTGGTAGTCCTCCGGCCCGGAACCGGTGAGCGACATCAGGCCGGCCTCGCCCTGGGCGATCTGGTCGTAGCCGGCGCGGCTGGCCTCGGGGCCGTCGTGGCCGAAACCGGTGATGGAGAGGATGACCAGCCGGGGGTTGAGCTCGTGCAGGCGCTCCACCGTGAAGCCCAGCCGGTCCAGGACGCCGCCGCGGAAGTTCTCGATCAGCACATCGGCGCGCTCGACCATCGCGGTCAGGGTGTCCCGGCCATCGTCCGACTTCAGGTCGAGGGCGATGGACTCCTTGTTGCGGTTGCAGGACAGGTAGTAGGTGGCCTGCGGATCGTCGTCGGGCCCGATGAAGGGCGGCCCCCAGGACCGGGTGTCGTCGCCGCGGCCGGGGCTCTCCACCTTGATGACGCGCGCCCCCAGATCGCCGAGCATCATGCCGGCGTGCGGGCCGGCCAGCGCACGGGACAGATCGACTACGGTGTAGCCGCTCAGGGGGAAACTGTCAGGGGCGGTCATAGGAGAGCCTTCCTTCGACGACGTCGGTGTCCGTCGTCATCCTAGCTCAGCCCTCGCCGCCGGCCTCGGGCCCCGGTCAGCCGTAGCGGGCGATGAGCTCCCGGAGCCGGCGCACCTCCGCCTGGGCCCGGGCGCCATCGGCGGCCTGGATGCCCATCACCTGGACGGTGGTCCCGTCGGTGAGGTCCAGGCTGACCCAGGGGTCCCCCGCGGGGAGGTTGAAGCTGGCACCGATGATCTGCGGCCAGGCCAGGCGACGGCTGCGCAGGACGTTGCGCACCGTGAGACCCTCGGCGTCCGGGACTGCCTGCACGAAGCCGAAGCGCAGGCCGATCCCGCCCAGCAGCACGCCGATGCCGATCATCCAGATCATGTCCCAGGCGTGCCAGGGCTGCCAGCCGACGCCGGTGACGGCGACCGCGAGGACCACGAACGCGATCACGATGCCGGCGGACAGGGGGATGCAGACCAGCCGCATCAGCGTCGGCCGGAAGGGACGCAGGTCCGGATCAGATGCGGCAGTAGCCAATGCGGGTCACCAGGATCGCGCGGGCGCCCTTCTCGTAGACGGTGTCCATGACGGTGTTGACGTCGTCGGCGGGCACCATCGTGCGGACCGCCACCCAGGCGGGATCCTTCAGATCGGAGACGGTGGGCGATTCCATGCCGGGAGTGACGGCGAGGCACTCGTCGAGGTGCTGCCGCTGCACGTCGTAGTCCATGATCACGTAGCGGCGGGCCACGAGGACGTTCTTCAGCCTCCGGCCGAGCACCTCGGCGGCCGGGCTCAGCTCCGCGCCGGAGCGGGCGATGAGCACTCCCTCACTGTGCATGAGCGGTTCCCCGAAGGTCTCCAGGCCGGCGGCGCGCAGGGTGCTGCCGGTCTCCACGACGTCCGCGATGGCATCGGCGACGCCCAGTTCGACCGAGACCTCGACGGCGCCGTCGAGTTTGACGGTGCGCGCTTCGATGCCGCGCGCGGCGAGGTCCCTGTCCACCAGGTTCGGGTAGCTGGTGGCGATGCGCTTGCCGCGCAGGTCCTCGATCCTGGTCATGGTGCCGGCCGGGGCGGCGTAGCGGAAGGTGGAGCGGCCGAAGCCCAGCGCCAGGGTCTCCTCGGCGGTGGTGACGGAGTCGCCGAGCAGATCACGGCCCGTGATGCCCAGGTCCAGGATGCCCTCGCCGACGTAGACGGCGATGTCGCGGGGGCGCAGATAGAAGAACTCGACCTCGTTGCGCTGGTCGCGGTGGACGAGGGACTTGGGCTCACGCCGCATGGCGTAGCCGGCTTCCTTGAGCATGGAGATGGCGGACTCGGACAGGGAGCCCTTGTTGGGGACGGCGACGCGGAGCATGGGGTCCTTTTTCTAGAGTTCGGTGTAGACGTCCTCGAGGCTCAGGCCCTTGGCGACCATGAGCACCTGGAGGTGGTAGAGCAGCTGGGAGATCTCCTCGGCGAGGGCACGGTCGGATTCGTACTCCGCAGCCATCCAGACCTCGGCCGCCTCCTCGACGACTTTCTTGCCGATGGCATGCACGCCGGCGTCCAGCTGGGCGACGGTGCCCGATCCCTCGGGGCGGGTGGCGGCCTTGTGCTGGAGCTCGGCGAAGAGCTGCTCGAATGTCTTCACCCGACAAGCATAGGACACCGCGAGGGGCGCTTCAGGCGCCGAGGTCGCGGGCCGGTCCCTGCGGGAACGCGGCTCTGCGGGTGCTGCGCCGGGCCCAGTCGCGCAGGCCGATGAGGACCATGATGAGGAAGATGAAGTACACCACACCGGAGAACACGAGCCCGCCGGCGATCGCCAGCGGGATGCCCACCAGATCCACCGCCAGCCAGACGAACCAGAACTCCACGATGGCTTTGCCCTGGGCGTACATGGCGACCACGCTGCCGACGAAGATGTAGGCGTCCGGGATCGGGTTCCACGACCAGTCTCCGGCATGCAGGATCGCGGCGAACGCAGCCGTACCCAGCAGCAGCGCGGCCAGCAGGATCAGCCGCTCCTTCCAGGTCGCCCAGCGGACCACCACTTCCCCGTCGTTCTGCGCCTTGGCCTTGCGCCACTGGGTCCAGCCCCAGATGGCCGCAGCGATGATGACCACCTGGCGGGAGGCGTTGCCGCCCAGATGCGCGGAGACGCTGGCGGCGAACAGCAGCACCGAGCCGAGGATCTGCACGGGCCAGGCCCAGATGCTCCGGCGCAGTGCGAGCACCACGGTGCCCAGAGCGCAGATGTTGCCGAACAGATCGGAGTAGGGCACCGGCCGCCCGGCCAGTTCGAAGGCCGGATGGTTCAGCCAGGACAGCAGCTCGATCATCGCTGCTCGGCGCGGGTGCGCAACTCGGCGATGGCGGCGGCCGGGTCCTCGGCGCCGTAGACCGCGGAACCGGCGACGAGCACGGTCGCCCCGGCATCGGCGGCCTGGCCCGCGGTTTCGGTGGAGATGCCACCGTCCACCTGGAGGGCGGTGCTCAGCCCCGCGGCGTCGATGGCGGTGCGGAGCCGGCGGACCTTGGCCATCATCGACGGCAGGAACGCCTGTCCGCCGAAGCCGGGCTCGACGGTCATCACGAGGATCTGGTCGAACTCGTCGAGGATGTCGAGCAGCCCGTCCACCGGGGTGGCCGGGCGGATGGCGACGGAGGCGCGGGCGCCGCGGCGCCGCAGCTCCCGGGCGGTTCGGATGGGCGCGGCGGAGGCCTCCAGGTGGAAGGTGACGGAGGCGCAGCCGAGGTCCGCATAGGCCGGGGCGTGGCGGTCGGCGTCGTTGATCATCAGATGCGCGTCCACCGGGATCGGCGAAGCCTGCACGATGCGCTCCACCACCGGGGGGCCGAAGGTGAGGTTCGGCACGAAGGCGTTGTCCATCACATCGGCGTGGACGGCATCGGCGGTGCTGATGCGCTGCACCTCCTCGGCGAGCCGGCCGAAGTCGGCGGACAGGATGCTGGGGTTGATCGCGATAGCCACGAGCGAAAGTCTAGTGGCCGCCGGACGCCGGCCGGTCCTCAGCGCTTGCGCAGCAGAGCCAGGAACATCCCGTCGGTGCCGTGACGGTGGGGCCACAGCTGGGCGAGCCGGCCGGTGGCGGGTGCGCCATCGGGGCCCGGCTCCTGACCCGGGGCGGTTTTGGCCACGGAGGCGAAGGATTCCGGCTCCGATCCGGTGACGTCGGCGAGGACGGCCGGGGCGTCGAGGACCTCCAGGACGGCGGGGCCGGTCTGCGTCCCGGCCTGTTCACCCCCTTGTCTGCCGAGGACGTCGTCGACGACGGCGATGGTCTCGGCGGGATGGGGCGAGCAGGTGGCATAGGCGAGCACCCCGCCGGGTGCCAGCGCGTTCAGGCCGGCGGCGAGGAGCTCCCGCTGGAGTGGCGCCAGCTGCGGCAGGTCCTTAGGCGAGCGGCGCCATCTGGATTCGGGCCGGCGGCGCAGCGCCCCGAGTCCGGTGCACGGGACGTCGACGAGCACGCGGGAGAAGCGGCCGGTGTTGGCGGCGCCGAACTCGCGCCCATCGGCCTCATGCACTTCCCAGCCCTCCAGCGCGCGGAGCGAGTCCCGGACCAGCCGGGCACGATGCTCGGACGGCTCCACCGCGGTCAGGGTGACGCTCCGGCCGGCGCCGATCGCGGCGAGCAGCGCGGATTTGCCGCCGGGGCCGGCGCAGAGATCGAGCCATTCGCGCTCCTCGTCCAGGGCCGAGGAGGCGTGTGCCAGGGCCAGGGCGACGAGCTGGGAACCCTCGTCCTGGACGCGGGCCCGGCCGGCGGCGACGGCGGGAAGATCGGCGGGGGCCTGCCCGCGCAGCCGCTTGGCGACCGGGGAGAGCCCGGTGGTCTCCCCCGGCAGCTCGGCGGGGTCGATCAGGCCGGGCAGCGCGGCGAGGACGGGGTCCGGCGCGGCGTTGTCAGCCTCCACCAGGGCGGCGAGTTCGCTCGGGTCGCTGCCGTGAGCCACCAGCGCCTGCCGGAAGGCGCGCAGGATCCAGGCGGGGTGCGAACCGGTGATGGCGAGGGCATCGAGGGCGCTCTTGCCCTCCGTGACGCGCTGCCGCCACTCCTCGGCGGAGCGCTCGGCGATGCGGCGCAGCACGGCGTTGGCGAACCGGGCCGGGCCGGCGGAGACCTCGTAGCGGACCAGGCCGACGGTGGAGTCGACGGCCGCGTGGGCGGCGACCCGCATACCCAGCAGCTGGTGGGCGCCCAGGCGGAGCGCGTCGCGCACCTCGGGGTCGATGCGGCTGCCGGGTGTCGCCGCCGCGTCGATGACGGCGTCGTAGAACCCCTGCCCGCGGAGTGTGCCGTAGGTGAGTTCGGTGGCGAAGGCCGCGTCGCGGCCGTGCAGACCGGCGCGGCGCAGGCGGGCGGGGAGGATGAGATTGGCGTAGGCGTCGTCGGCGCTCACGGAACGCAGCACGCCGTAGGCAAGGGAGCGGGCCGGATCCGCCGGCCTGCGCCGCGGAGGACGGGAGTTCATGCGGGGTCTCCTGTTTGTGTCTCGGTGCCGGTTCCGGCGCTGGGACCAGTGCCGGAACCGGCACCGGTCTCGAAGCGCGCGCCGGGACGGCCGCGGAGGAAGTCGGCGGCGGGCATGGCACGTTTACCGGGCGGCGCGATGAGGCGCAGTTCAAGGGCGCCGTCGGCGGCCCCGGCGAGCACCCGCCCGTCGTGGACCAGCAGGGAACCGGCAGGCACCTCGGGAGACCCGGACGGCGCGGGCATGAGCTCGATGAGCTTGGCGCGGCGCTGCGGTTCCGGTTCGCCCCCGGCCAGCAGGGTCCATGCGCCGGGGGCAGGCGTGACGCCCCGGTAGCGGTTGTAGACCTCCGCGGCGGGATCGCCGAAGTCGAGGCGGGCATCGGCGCTGCCGAGTTTGGGTGCGTGGCTGCCGGTCACCGGTTGAGGCTGTTCCTCCAGACCGCCGGAGGCGAGCAGATCGACGGTGCGGAGCAGGTCGCCGGCGCCCTCGGCGGCGAGCCTGGCCAGGAGCTGCCCGGCGGTCTCGTCGGGGCCGATGGGGGTGGCGCGCTGATGCAGGATGGGGCCGGTGTCCATACCCGAGTCGAGTCGGAAGACCGTCACTCCCGTGGTCTCGCGGCCGTCGATCACGGCGTGCTGCACCGGTGCGGCTCCACGGTAGTCCGGCAGCAGGGAGAAGTGGAGGTTGAGCCAGGGGGCGATGGCCAGGGCGCGGGGACCGGCCAGGGCACCGTAGGCGACGACGGCGATGAGATCCGGGGCGAGCTCTTCGAGCGTGGTGAGGACGTCTCCGCGTAGACGGTCGGCTTCGAGCACCGGGATGCCGAGTTCCAGGGCGGCCCGTTTCACCGGGCTAGGCGTCAGGACGCGCTTGCGGCCGAGAGGGGCGTCGGGCCGGGTCAGCACGGACACCACCTGATGGGAGCTGCCGGCCAGTGCGCGCAGCGAGGGCACGGCCGGCTCGGGGGTTCCGGCGAAGACGATTTTCACGCGGTCCAGCTTAGAGGGTCATCGGTTCCGCTCAGCAGTCTGGACCACCGGGGTTCTGCACGCAGTCCTCGTCGACGAGATACCGGTGGTAACGGTAGATGGTCATCTGCACCGGTTCGGAGGCGATGGCGGCGCGGCCGGCAATCGGCATCCAGCCTCCGCCGTCAACGGAGAACTCACCGCGATAGACGGTGGTGAGGCGAACCGTGTACGTGCCGGCTTTGCGGTAGACATGGGCGAATGCCGGATCCTCGCCTTCGCGCGGCCGCGCCCCAGCGGAGTTCGTCGTCTCGCTCTGGCCGTCGCCGAAGTCCCAGCGGTACTCCACCGGAGTCGCCCGGACACGCACCGGCACCCCCAGCAGCGTCATGTCGAATTCGCGGGTCGAAGAATCCGCCCAGAATCCGGTCTTGCGCTGAGAGACGCCCCACCCGTCGGGTGACGAGTGGATGACCGACGGCGGGATATCGAAGTTCTGGAATTCCTCACGGACGATGTCCGGAAGGCTGATCTGCACTTGTTCCCCGCCGGAGGGGCCGCCGCCACCCGGTTCCGCATCGGGACACCGGAAAGTCGCGTCGCCGTATTCCTGGTTGCACTGCAGCTGCGGGCCACCATCCCCAGCCGGGGAACTCCCTGGCCCGCGCCCGCTCTCCCGCCCCGTACCACCACCAGCCTGACGGCCCGATTCCCGACCGGATTCCCCGCTGCCCGAGCGGTCAGGGTTGGGGCGGGGGATGCGGTCTTTATTGTGGCACTGTCCGATATGAGTAATCCGGCACTGTGGACTGAACGCTACCGCCGGGGTTACCGCCTCAAAGAGCGCGCCCAAAAGTGCCACGGACAGGAAAACCTCGAAAACCCATAACAAAAGTCGCCTGCACTTACTGACATGCATCCGACATCTCAACAATCTCAGTGAGTTTCCACGCACCTCTCGCAGATGTCAAGCTGACTTCCGCATAGACTTCGTCGCCACTTTCCCCAGCGTCCACCTCGGAGTCAAGTTCGTCAAGAACCAAGAGATCACTCATGTCGAAGCAATAAGAAGCACGAACACTTACGTCGTTATCCACGTCGCTTGAGATCCCCTCAAGACGCAAGAATTCATACGACAACTGACCCGTACGCTTATATCCCTCCTCCTGGTAGGTGCGTGAAAACAACTCAAACTCAGCCAACGCTTCCCCCGAATAAACATCACGCGGATCACCAGGGGGAACGCCACCATTCCGTAACGCGGCGTCCTCAAAGTTGAGTGCCGCTCGTAACGCCTCAACCGCTTCCTCCGCGGCCGCTCGCTCTTCCGGCGTGAGTTCCAACCCCTCGGCAACGGTCATCTCCACGCCATCGGCCGGCCCCGGTAGAACCTCCGGTTCCGCAGACGTGCTCGACTGCTCGGTGACAGGGGGTACGTCTGCCGGCTCTTCGGCAGCACAGCCAGCAGCAAGACCCAGCACGAGCACAGCGGACATCGCAGCCGCCGCTCTGCTGTGGAAGCAACCCGGCCTGCGCACCGAATGGGGATCGTTGCGCGCAGGCCGGGTTGCCCGTGGGGACCAGTTCGGGGAGAACATACCCGAAAAAGTAATCGACTTTCGTCCCGAACGGAAGACCCTGTTGTCACCTGTGGACACCAGACTCCCGCGGATCATCCCCCGCCCTTGCAACGAATCGAGTAGCCGTCACATTTTCATGGGCACCCGTATTCCCAGGTCGGAGCCCATATCTACTGCGCGCTACCGACCGAGCATCCGTCAGCAGTCGTCCTGACCGGTCAGATGATTGACGAGCAGCTGGCGCAAAGCTTCCTCAGCGCAGCTAGCCGACGCCCCTGCTCGTAGCTCGCCACGTTGGACCTGATCGTCTGGTCGGGTCAGATCCTGTCGCAGGATCTGATGTTCTTCCGGCTTCACCGGCGCCGTCCCGCCGGAGGGTAGCGTCCACCCCCATCGGCGGTCCGGACCGGACAAGCGCACCGGACGGATGACTCCCATGGTCTTCCATCGATGATGTTTCCGGCACAGCGCCCAGAGGTTGCTGCCCGACGTAGCGCCGTGCGGCCATGCCGACCGGTGGTCAAGATCGCAGACCGCAGCCGCTGCAGGGCATCCGGGCACGCTGCAGGTGCCATCGCGGAAACCGATCGCCACGCGCAAGGTCTCCGGCGGGAACCGGCCGGCGTACTCATGAGCGAGGACATCACCGCTGCGTCCCAACAGGATCCGATGCCAGAAGACACGTGGATCACTCCGTCCCGCGCTCTCCCTTCCTGCCAGTTCCCGCAGCTGGGACAGGGGGACCACCCAGCTTCCGTCCTCGCTGACCACCGGCGCCTCAGCGTCCCCGGC
This sequence comes from Sediminivirga luteola, assembly GCF_014639315.1. Classification (GTDB taxonomy): domain Bacteria; phylum Actinomycetota; class Actinomycetes; order Actinomycetales; family Brevibacteriaceae; genus Sediminivirga; species Sediminivirga luteola. The sequence goes on along the minus strand of NZ_BMFY01000008.1, from coordinate 145,246 downwards.
CAGCGCTTCGGCCGGCACGGTCACCCCGATGTGCACGCGCACATCCCTCAACGCCTCGATGCCGCATCCGGGACGACGGTGCTCCACGGTGCCCCGCGCGTGCGCCGGACCGAACGAAGCATGACCGTCATGACACACCTCGTCGCTCTGCCGGCGGCCTTCACGGTCTGACTGTTTCAACGCCTGTGGCGGAACCGTGGGCCGATCACCGGGCTTGGCGAATGGAGGCTCCACCACCGGACGCCCATGACAGGCACACACCGGGATGCTCTCGCTACCGCGCTTCGCTTCTGGCTCCGGTCTCTCTGGCTCCGGCCCCGGACCTCTACGCTCTGCCACCTCCGGCCCCGGACCTCTACGCTCCGGACCCACTGTCCGCTGCACGGCGGCCGGCAACGGCACCGTTCCGCCGGTCAGCGCATCGGCTAGCACGTCCGCCCGCGCCTGCGCTACCGTCACACCCCCGCCGGCCAGCTTCCGGCCGGCTTTCGTGAGTGCCTGATCGATCATCGCCGCGTGCATCGTCGGCAGCAGCGCCCACAGCTCGCTCACCCCGTCATCGCGGTGCTCGACGCACACGCGCCGTTCGGCAAGGGCCATGCGGGCGCGCTCTTCGCCCTGGTCCGACTCGAGTTCGGCGATCAGGCGGCGAGCCCATGCGCGCAACTCGCCCACCGTGTGCCGCGGCGCGTACTCCACCGCACGGCGGTCGAGGACGTCACGAGAGTCCTCGCGAAGCAAGCGGCCGGCGGCATCGGCCAGGACATAGATCCGGGCGGCGTCCACTCCCCCGTCCAGAAACAGCTCCCAGACAACGGGCAGAGATTCGCGTGCGCGCACCGCGCGCGACAAGCGCAACGACGCCTGGGCTGGGCTCCATCCCAGCGCGCGGCCGATCTCATAGAGCACCGCACCCCGCTCTGCCTCGGCGATCTCCCAGCGGCCGCACCGCTCGGCTCCGGCTGCCCGGTGACCGTCGCGATCAGTCCGCGCCCCGCGCTCGATCCGGGCGCATTCCGCATCCAGGTGCTCCAGCGCCGCCGAGAGTTCCCTTGCCTCCGCCGCGGCACGATCCCGGCCGCGAGCAGACAGGCCCGCCAGGCGTCCCGCCGCGTCACGACGCAGAGGACCGCCCTCCCCCGCCGGCGGGTGATGACCCGCGACGGGAGGCGTCTGGTTCCCTCTCCGGCTCTCCATGCGATCACTCTACGAGCCGGCACGGACAACGCTCTGTGCACCGCTCATGCCCGCGCCGATGACCAGGCGCATACGACGCTTCCCGGCACCTCAGCCGTCCCGTGCGTCCACGCGCACGTAGACCGGCTCCCCCGCCCGGCGTGCCGATCGCTCCGCGGTGATCTCCGCGAGCCTGCGGGTGATCCCCGGCGCCGCCCGATGCGGGAACCGCAGGGTGAGCGACGGCGGCTCCCCGACCGGGCCGCGCACCAGCACCTCGGCGGGAGGATCCAGCCGAGCAAGAACGTCATCCAGGTCGCGTTTCTCCCCGGTCAGCACTGCCTGGCGTCCTGCCGGCGGCAGCAGCAGCTCCGCCCGCTCTGCCAGTTCCGCGCCCGCGAAGCCCTCAGGGTCCCAGCGGGTCATGACCCGGGCGATGAGCGGGTTCTGTCCCACCAGCAGCAGCCGGCCTCCCTCCGCGGCCCCGGCGACCAGACCCCCGATGCGAAACCAGGCGGAAACCGTCTCCTCGACCGCCCGCAAGCCCGGTCTGGCCAGGGCGGAGTCGGCGTCCAGGACGACGGCGGCGCGGTAGCCGCCGTCGACGAGCGGTTCCGCACCGGTGGTCGCCACCACGATGCCCGGGCCCGGATCGATGCGGTGCAGGATGTGGTCGCCCCAGGAACGGAGCACCCGTGTCCCCGGGAACGCGCGGCCCAGCTCCTCATGCGTGCGATCGACCCCGATCACGGCCGAGCGCACCCGCCGGCTCCCGCACTCCGGGCAGCTGAACCGCCTGAGCTCGTGCCCCGCCGGGCACTTCATCGGTGCGTGCGGGCTGCGCTGCGACACCGGCTCCCCGCAGTCGGGGCACAGGATGCGAGTACGGCACCGCGCGCAGCTGAGCACCGGGATGTATCCCGCCCGCGGCACACTGATGAGCACCGGCCCCGGCGATGGCGGTTCCTGCCCGGCGCGGGGCTTCTCCCGCCCCAGCGCCGCGCGGATGGCGCGGAAAACGTCCTCGGGGATGCGGCCGACCTGACCGGGCCGGTCCACGGGAGCAGCCAGCGGAGCCGCCTGACGCAGCAGATCACGGGGCGCCCGGACGTCACCGGCCCAACCGGACTCCACCAGCCGCTGCGCCTCCGGACTGCGTGAGTAGGACAGCATCAGCAACGCGCAGCCGCTCAGCGCCGTGCGGGTCAGCGCCACCTCCCGGGCATGCGGATAGGGCGCGCGCTGCTCCTGATACGAATCGTGGGCATCGTCGAAGACGATGATCATCCCGAGGTCCTTCATCGGCTGGAACGCCGCGGCGCGCGTGCCCACGATGAGCCGCGCGGTACCGTACAGCCCCGAGAGGAACGCCGTGCAGCGGGCCTGCGGTCCCTGCTCGGCCGCCACCGAGGTGCCGGCGCCGTCCAGCGCTGAGAACACCCGCTCGGCTTCCAGCAGATCCCTGTGGTCGGGCACCAGCACCAGCACCGATCGGCCGTGGCGCAGCACCGCCGCGGCCGCAGCGCTCGCATAGCCGGCCCAGCCGCTACCCGGCTGCCCGGCCGGCAACACCGTCATCACCGCCCGCGGCCCCGGGAGCCCGCCCTCGGCCGGGCCCAGCCAGTCCTGCAGTGCCCGCGTGAACTCGTCGAACGCCGGCAGCACCGGCTCGGGTCGCGTATCCGGTAGCGGTGCGGTCGCCGCGAAGTCCCTGGCCGTGGTCGCCTCGGATTCCAGATCATGGGACAGCATGCGCTTCTCGGCCGCGGCATGCCTGGCCGGGATCGCCAGCCGCACCACATCCGGGAGGGTGCCTGCATAGCGGTCCGCAACCGCACGGCACAGCTGCAGCGTCTCCGGGCCGAGCACCGGCACCGGTGAGACGACCCGCTGGACCGGCGAAAGCTCGCCAAGGAAATCGGTGTCCGGTTTGCGCGCGATGACGTACCCGGTCGTCAGCTTGCCGGCGAAACGCACCCGGGCGCGCACGCCGGGACGGCAGTGGGCATCGAGTTCCGCGGGCACCGCGTAGTCGAACTCGCGCGCCAGATGGGGTACCGCCGACTCCACCAGGACCGATGCCACCGGATCCGTCTCCGCCGGCGTGACCCCGCCGCTGAGCCGCAGCTCGCCCGGTTGCGGGACGAGAGCCGGTTCAGCAGCGAAGAGCGGTTCGGACATGGGCCGATCCTCTCACGCGGCACGGACAGGACGGGCGCCGTGCGAGGCTGCGCTCAGAGACCGAGCTGCCGGGCGAGCTCAGCAGCGCGATCGGTGCGCTCCCAGGTGAACTCCTCGAGCTCCCGGCCGAAATGCCCGTAGGTGGAGGTCTTGCGGTAGATGGGCCGCAGCAGGTCCAGATCGGCGATGATGCTGGCCGGCCTCAGGTCGAAGGTCTCCCGGACCGCGGCGGCGATCTTGACCGGATCGGTCTTCTCCGTGCCGAAGGTCTCCACGTACAGGCCCACCGGCTCCGCCGATCCGATGGCGTAGGCCACCTGGATCTCCGCCCGGTCAGCCGCACCGGAGGCGACCACGTTCTTCGCCACCCAGCGCATCGCGTAGGCCGCGGAGCGGTCCACCTTCGAGGGGTCCTTCCCGGAGAAGGCGCCGCCCCCGTGGCGGGCGAACCCGCCGTAAGTGTCGACGATGATCTTCCTGCCGGTCAGCCCGGCATCACCCTTGGGGCCGCCGATGACGAACGGCCCGGCCGGGTTGATGTAGGTGGTGTAGGCGGAGACGTCCAGGCCGGTCCCGGACAGCACCGGGTCCAGCACGGCCTCCCTGATATCCGCCGCGAGCTGTCCCTGATCCACGCCCGGCGCGTGCTGGGTGGAGAGCACGACGGCTTCGAGACGTACGGCGGTGTCGCCGTCGTAACCGATCGTGACCTGCGTCTTCCCGTCCGGGCGGAGATAGTCGAGCGTCCCGTCCTTGCGCACCTCGGTGAGGCGCTCCGAGAGCCGGTGGGCCAGCCAGATCGGCAGCGGCAGCAGCACCGGGGTGGAGGTGTCGGCGTAACCGAACATGAGTCCCTGGTCGCCGGCGCCCAGGGACAGCCCCGGGTCGTCGGCGTCCCCGCCGTCACGCACCTGGAGCGAGGAATCCACCCCGGAGGCGATATCGGAGGACTGCGAGCCGATCGACACCGAGACCCCGCAGGAGTCCCCGTCGAAGCCCTTCGCGGAGCTGTCGTAGCCGATCCTGGTGATGACGTCACGGACGATCCCGGCGACGTCGGCGTACGCCTCGCTGCGCACCTCGCCGGCCACATGGACCAGCCCGGTGGTGACCAGGGTCTCGACCGCCACCCGCGACTGGCTGTCCTGAGCCAGGAGGTCGTCCAGGACCGCATCGCTGATCTGGTCGCAGATCTTGTCCGGGTGACCCTCGGTGACGGATTCGGAGGTGAACTGACGCAGATGAGGCATGCCGGGGACTGTCATGGGGCTCAGTCTAACGGGAGGGTCCGGAGGTCACGACGCGGGACAGGACCCACTGCGACACATCCGCTTTGCTGCCCCGGCGCTCCCCGATCACTTCCGCGGAACCGTCCCGCGCCGCCACCAGCGTGACGGAGTTCTCCGCGGTGCCGAAGCCGCGCCCGGCACCGACCTCATTGACCACCAGGAAGTCCGCGCCCTTGCGCAGCAGCTTGGCTGAACCGTACTCCAGGACGGTGCCGTGCTCGTCGCCGGTCTCCGCGGCGAAGCCGACGATACGCTGCCCGGCAGGTGCCGTGCCGGCGGCGCGCTGAGCCACCAGATCGCGGAGGATGTCGGGATTCTGGACCAGCTGCAGCGTCAGGCCGTCGTCGCCCTGCTTCTTCAGTTTCGTCTCAGCCAGCGAGGCAGGCCGGTAGTCGGCGACGGCCGCGGCCATCACGACGATGTCGGCCTCCGCGGCCAGCTGGAGCATCGTCTCGCGCAACTCCAGCGCGGACTCCACGCCCACGACCTCCAGACCGGCTGCGCTGCCGGGGGCGCCGAGCCCGGCCTCACACAGCACATCGCGCTCGACATTGGCGGCGACCAGGGTGACCCTCGCCCCGGCAGCCAGCGCGGCGGCGGCCATGGCGGTGCCCTGCCGGCCGGAGGAACGATTGCCGAGGAACCGCACCGGGTCGAGCGGCTCGCGGGTGCCTCCCGCGCTGACCAGGACGCGCTTACCCTGCAGCAGTCCCGGGGCGGGCTCGCCCGGCGACGCCAGCAACTGCTGCACGGCGGCGAAGATCTCCTCCGGCTCGGGCAGCCGGCCGGGCCCGGAGTCGCTCCCGGTCAAGCGGCCTTCGGCGGGATCGAGCACATGCACGCCGCGATCACGCAGCACCCGGACATTCTCCCGGGTGGCGGCGTGATGCCACATCTCGGTGTGCATCGCCGGAGCCATCAGCACCGGGGCGGCCGTGGTCAGCAGGGTCGCGGTGAGCAGATCGCCGGCCAGCCCGGCCCGGGCGGAGGCCAGGACATCGGCGGTCGCCGGTGCCACCACGACGAGATCGGCTTCATGGCCGATCCGGACATGGGCCACCTCGTCGACCTGCTCGAAGACGCTGGTGGTGACCGGCTCCCCGGAGAGCGCCTCCCAGGTGGCCTTGCCGACGAACTGCAGGGCCGCGCCGGTGGGCACGACCCTGACGCTGTGCCCGTGCTCGCGCAGCAGCCGCAGCAGCACGGCGGACTTGTAGGCCGCGATGCCGCCGGCCACGCCGAGCACGATGCGTGCCATAGGGCGAGGCGGACTAGGCCTGTTCGCCGGTGTCGAAGGTCGGCTCGCCGAACGGGTTCGGCTCGGCCGGCGCAGCGGGGCCGCCGAAGCCCTCGGCCTCGGCTTCCCGGGCGGCCAGGGCCGCGGCGAGGTCTTCCTCGGTGGGCTGGCGGCCGACGACCTTGCCCTCGTTGATCTCGCGCAGCGCGGTGGACAGCGACTTCTCGTTCGGCTTCGGCGTGACGAGCGGTCCCACGTTCTCCAGCAGGCCCTCCTGCAGCTGCGAGTAGTACGCGTTGATCTGCCGGGCGCGCTTGGCCGCCTGGATCACGAGCTCGTACTTGGAATCCGTGACCGCGAGGAGATCGTCGATCGGCGGGTTCGTGATGCCTTCAGGCGTGACGGACACTGAATATGCTCCCTAGGAAGTCCGGGTTGAAGAGATACCCATCAATGATACGAGTTCTTGCGCGGCTTCGCGAACGTCGTGGTTGACGACGCTGACGTCGAACTCCGATTTCGCCGCCAGCTCGGTCCGGGCGGTGGCCAGCCGGCGTTCCCGTTCCTCCGGCCCCTCGGTCCCCCGGCCGACGAGCCGGCGCACCAGCTCCTCCCAGCTGGGCGGCTCCAGGAAGACGAAGAGCGCCTCCGGCATGGTCTGCTTCACCTGCCGGGCGCCTTGCAGGTCGATCTCCAGCAACGGCGCCTTGCCCGCGGCGAGCGCGTCGAGCACCGGCCCGCGCGGGGTGCCGTAGCGGTGGCGGCCGTGGACGACCGCCCATTCGAGGAGCTCCCCCTCACGTTCCAGGCGGTCGAACTCCTCTTCGCTCACGAAGTGGTAGTGCACGCCGTCGACCTCGCCAGGGCGCCGCGGACGGGTCGTCGCGGAGACCGACAGCCACACATGGGGATAGTGCTCGCGGATATAGGAACTCACAGTGCCCTTGCCCACCGCGGTGGGACCGGCCAGGACGGTCAGGCGTGCCACGTGGACTATGAGAACCTCGCTTCGAGCGCGGCGCGCTGGTGGACTCCCAGACCCCTGATCCGGCGGGACTCGGCGATGCCCAGATCCTTCATCACGGCAGTGGCACGGCGCTCGCCGATGCCCGGGATGGCCCGGAGCAGATCCACCACGCGCATCTTCCCGAGCGCCTCACTCTTCTCGGCCGCGGCGATCACCTCCGCGACCGTCTTGGTGCCTGCCCGTAGATCCGCCTTGGCCGCGGCGCGTTCCTGCCTCGCACGGAAAGCCTTGTCGAGGGCAGCCGAACGCTCTTCCGGAGTCAACGGTGATAGCGCCACGATTATCTCCTCTATTGACCGGAGCCGGTGTATCCGCCGGTCCCAGCCGCAATCTAGTGAGTGTTGTCGACGGGAAGTGAGCCCAGTCTACTCAATCACCGCGCAAATGCCGTAGCGAGTTCGCGCGCGCTATCACGGGCGGCCTGCCGCAGCGCATCCGGGTCCGGCCCGGCGGCAAGGATCCCGCGGGAGCTGGGTACCAGGACGCGGCCAGCCGCGGCCAGCGGTCCGAACAGGGCGGCGATGTCCCCGGCCGAGGCGCCCTGCGCGCCGTAGCCCGGTGCCAGCACGGTGCCCGTGAAACCGGTCAGATCGATGCCGAGCCGGTCCAGCGCCGCGCCGACGGTCGCGCCGATGACCACCCCGTGGCTGCCCGGGACGTCCCGGGCACCGGCCGGCACGTCCTGATTCCGGTCGGAGACCTGGCTGATCATCTCCCCGCCCAGGCTACCGCCGGCGGGGACCGCCGCGTGCTGTACCCCGGCGGCCTCCGGATTCGAGGTCAGCGCCAGGACGTACAGCCCCCGGCCGGTGGCGTCGGCCAGCTCGAACGCCGGATCCAGGCTGCCCAGGCCGAGGTAGGGCGACACCGTCAGCGCATCCGCGCGCAGTGGTGCATCGTCCGCCAGGTAGGCCTCGGCATACGCGCCCATCGTGGAGCCGATATCGCCGCGCTTGGCGTCCAGGATGGCCAGGACGCCGGCATCCCGGGCAGCGGCGAGCACCGCCTCCAGGGCCCCCACGCCCGCGGCCCCGAAACGCTCGAAGAACGCGGACTGGATCTTCACCGCCGCCACCTCCCCGGCCAGGGCGCCGATGGTCGCCGTGCCCAGCCGCTGCGCGCCGGAGGCCGAGTCCGGCAGCCCCCAGGCGGCCAGCAGCCCGGCATGCGGGTCGATGCCCGCACACAGCGGGCCGCGCGCGGCGATGGCGGCGGCCAGCCGGGCGCCGAACGGGGCATGGTTGCCGGCACCGGTCACAGCAGCGCCGCCCACTCCTGCAGCGGGGTGACCTCGAATCGGCCGGCCCGGACCACCTCGATCGCGGTGACCGCCGCGGAGAACTCCTGCAACGTCGTGATCAGCGGGATGTTCGCGCTGGTCGCGGCGGCGCGGATCTCGTAGCCGTCGGCCCGGGAGTAACGACCCGAGGGGACGTTGACGACCATCTGCACCTGGCCCTCGGCGATCTCGTCGAGAACGGTGCGCTCCTGCTCACCGGCTTCGAAGTGCTTGCTCTGGCGGGTCACGGCGATGCCGTGGCGGGCCAGGACATCGGCGGTGCCGGAGGTCGCGACCACCTCGAAGCCGAGGTCCACGAGCCGCTTGACCGGCAGCACCAGGGCACGCTTCTCGCGGTCGGCGACCGAGACGAAGATGCGTCCTTCAGTGGGCAGACCGGCGCCGGCGGCGAGCTGGCCCTTGGCGAACGCCGTCGGGTAGTCCCGGTCGATGCCCATCACCTCGCCGGTGGAGCGCATCTCCGGGCCCAGCACGCTGTCGACCACCTTGCCCTCCGGGGTGCGGAACCGGCGGAAGGGCAGCACGGCCTCCTTCACCGCCACGGGTGCGTCCAGCCCGATCCGCGAGCCGTCGCCGGCGGCCGGAAGGATCCCGCCCTCGCCGCGCAGCTCGCCGATCGACCGGCCGAGGGCGATGAGCGCGGCCGCCTTGGCCAGCGGGGTGCCGGTCGCCTTGGAGACGAACGGCACGGTGCGCGAGGCGCGGGGATTGGCCTCGATGACGTAGAGCACGCCGGCGGCGACGGCGAACTGGATGTTCAGCAGGCCGCGCACGCCGGTGCCCGCGGCGATCGCCTCCGTCGCCCGGCGGACCTCCTCCAGGACGGCTTCGCCCAGGGTCACGGACGGCAGCACGCAGCCGGAGTCGCCGGAGTGCACGCCGGCTTCCTCGATGTGCTCCATGATGCCGCCGATGTACACCTCCTGGCCGTCGTACAGCGCATCGACGTCGATCTCCACCGCCTCGTCCAGGAACCGGTCGACCAGGACCGGCCGGGTTGGCGAGACCTCGGTGGCGGACTCCATGTAGGCCAGCAGCTGCTCGGTGTCGTAGACGATCTGCATGCCACGCCCGCCCAGCACGTAGGAGGGCCGGACCAGCACGGGGAAGCCGATCTCCTGGGCGATCTTCGCGGCGCCCTCGTAGGAGATGGCGGTGCCGTGCTTGGGGGCGGTCAGCCCGGCGGTGTCGAGCACCTCGCCGAAGGCGCCGCGGTCCTCGGCCAGGTCGATCGCCTCCGGCTGGGTGCCCAGCACCGGAACGCCGGCGGCCTTCAGGTCCGCGGCCAGGCCCAGCGGCGTCTGCCCGCCCAGCGTGCAGATCACGCCCAGCAGCGGGCCCGCCTGCGACTCGGCGTGGTAGACCTCCAGCACGTCCTCCAGCGTGAGCGGCTCGAAGTAGAGCCGGTCGGCGGTGTCGTAGTCGGTGGAGACCGTCTCGGGATTGCAGTTGACCATGATGGTCTCCACCCCGGCCGAGCGCAGCGCGAGGGTGGCGTGCACGCAGGAGTAGTCGAACTCGATGCCCTGGCCGATCCGGTTGGGACCCGAGCCGAGGATCATCACGGCGGGACGCTCGCGCGGGCGCACCTCGGACTCCAGGTCGTAGCTGGAGTAGTGATACGGCGTGTGCGCCTCGAACTCGCCGGCGCAGGTGTCGACCGTCTTGTAGACCGGGCGGACCCCGAGGGCGTGCCGCACACCGGTCACGACCTCGGTGCTCAGGCCCCGCAGCGCGCCGATCTGCCCGTCGGAGAAGCCGTGGCGCTTGGCCAGGCGCAGCGTGCTCACGTCTAGGGTGGGGGCGGCGGCGAGAGTCTCGGCGGTCTCGTTGATGAGCTGGATCTGGTCCAGGAACCACGGATCGATATCGCAGATCTCGTGCACCTCGTCGATGCTCATCCCGGCGCGCAGCGCCTGCTGCACCGCGAGCAGGCGCTGCTGGGTGGGCCGTCGCACGGCCTCCTCCAGACGCGCCCTGGCCTCGTCGTCGGAGAGGTCGACCGGCTCGCCGTCCCAGTGGAAGGTGGTGTCCTTCTGCTCCAGGGACCGCATCGCCTTCTGCAGCGCCTCGGTGAAGCTGCGGCCCAGCGCCATCACCTCGCCGACGGATTTCATCGTCGTGGTGAGGGTGTCGTCGGCGGCCGGGAACTTCTCGAACGCGAACCGCGGGATCTTCGCCACGATGTAGTCCAGCGTCGGCTCGAAGGACGCCGGGGTGACCTTCGTGATGTCGTTGGGGATCTCGTCCAGGGTGTAGCCCACGGCGAGCTTCGCGGCGATCTTGGCGATCGGGAAACCGGTCGCCTTGGACGCCAGCGCCGAGGACCGGGACACCCGCGGGTTCATCTCAATCACGACGATCCGCCCGGTGTCCGGATCGACCGCGTACTGGATATTGCAGCCGCCGGTGTCCACGCCGACCTCGCGGATGATCGCGATGCCGATGTTCCGCAGCTCCTGGTACTCCCGGTCGGTGAGGGTCAGGGCCGGGGCGACGGTGATCGAGTCGCCGGTGTGCACGCCGACGGGATCGACGTTCTCGATCGAGCAGACCACGACGACGTTGTCGGCGCGGTCGCGCATCAGTTCGAGCTCGTACTCCTTCCAGCCCAGGATGGACTCCTCCAGCAGCACCTCGTGCGTGAGGGAGTCCTGCAGGCCGGCGCCGGCAATGCGGCGCAGATCGCGCTCGTCGTACGCCATGCCCGAGCCCAGGCCGCCCATCGTGAAGGAGGGCCGCACCACGAGGGGGTAGCCGAGGTCCTCAGCGGCGGCGAGCGCCTCGTCCATGGTGTGCGCGATGTGCGAGCGCGCCACCTCGGCGCCGCAGCGCTCCACCACGTCCTTGAACTTCTGCCGGTCCTCACCGCGCTGGATCGCCTCGACATTGGCACCGATGAGCTCCACGCCCAGGCGTTCCAGGACCCCCGCCTCGTACAGGGCGATGGCCGCGTTGAGCGCGGTCTGACCACCCAGCGTCGGCAGCAGCGCATCCGGCCGCTCCTTCTCCAGGATGGTGGTCAGCACGGCAGGGTCGATGGGCTCGACGTAGGTGGCGTCGGCGATCTCCGGGTCCGTCATGATGGTGGCCGGATTGGAGTTCACCAGGATGACGCGCAGCCCCTCCTCTCGCAGCACCCGGCACGCCTGGGTCCCGGAGTAGTCGAACTCGCAGGCCTGCCCGATGACGATGGGCCCCGACCCGATCACCAGGACGGATCGGATGTCCTCACGAAGCGGCAACGTTAGTCTCCTTCGCTCATCAGCGTGGTGAAGCGGTCGAACAGATAACGCGAGTCGTGCGGCCCGGCCGCGGACTCGGGGTGGAACTGCACGGAGAACGCCGGCAGGTCCAGGCAGCGCAGGCCCTCGACGACATCGTCGTTGAGGCTGATGTGGCTGACCTCCACGCGCCCGTAGCGGCCGTCGCCATGGGGGGCCGTGGAGACCTCGTCGATCGGCGCGTCGACGGCGAAGCCGTGATTCTGGGAGGTCACCTCGACCTTGCCGGTGGTGCGGTCGAGCACCGGCTGGTTGATGCCGCGATGGCCGAAGGGCAGCTTGTAGGTGCCGTAGCCCAGGGCGCGGCCGAGCAGCTGGTTGCCGAAGCAGATGCCGAAGAACGGGATCTTCTCGTCCAGCACCCGCCGCAGCAGCTCCACCTGGTGGTCCGCGGTCTCCGGGTCGCCGGGGCCGTTGGAGAAGAACACGCCGTCGGGCTCCACCGCCGCCACCTCCTCGAAGGTCGCGGTGGCCGGCAGGACATGCACCTCAATGCCGCGTTCGGCGAGCATCCGCGGGGTGTTCGCCTTGATGCCGAGGTCCACCGCGGCGACCCGCCAGCGGGCCTCGCCCTCGGGGCGGACGACGTACGCCTCCTTGGTGCTGACCTCCTCGGCCAGCTGGGCGCCCTTCATCGGCGCCTGAGCCCGCACCTCGGCCAGCAGTTCGGCGGCAGGGCGCTCTGCCGCCTCGGCGGAGAAGACGCCCATCCGCATGGCGCCCTTGTCCCGCAGGTGCAGGGTCAGCGCTCGGGTGTCCACGTCCTGGATGCCGACGATGCCCAGCCGGTCCAGGCGCTCGCCGAGCGACTCGGTGGCCCGCCAGCTGGAGACCCGGCGCGCGGCGTCACGCACGACGTAGCCGGCGATCCAGTAGCCCAGTGACTCGTCGTCCTCGTCGTTGACGCCGGTGTTGCCGATGTGCGGCGCGGTCTGGATCACGATCTGGCGGTGGTAGGAGGGGTCCGTGAGGGTCTCCTGGTACCCGGTCATGCCGGTGACGAACACCGCCTCGCCGAGTGCGGTGCCGGTGGCACCGTAGGGCCGCCCCTCGAAGACCCGTCCGTCCTCCAGGACGAGGACGGCCGTCTGCGTATCAGCCACGGGCTGGTTCTCCTTCGTGCTACATGCTGCTGTCAGTGTCATGATGCGGCCAGCGTCCTGATCTCCTCGATCAGCCGCGGCCGGTCGGCGGCCGCGCGGGGCCGGAATCCGGTGTCCACGCTGGTCTCCCCCAGCGTCCAGGTGACGACCACGAGGCCGTCCTTCTCCACGAACTTCCCAGCCATCCCGGATTCGGCGCGCACTCCCGTGATCGCCTCCCGGGGGATGAAGAAGTCCGGCACCCCGGCGCGTTCGACGATCACGCCGCGCTCACAGGGGAACACAGCGCCCTGCGTGCGGATTCCCAGTGTGTGCACCGCCACGCGTTCGAGCCGCTGGCGCTCCAGCGTGGTGGCCACGTACATCGCCGGGATGCGGTCGCCGGCGCCGTCGAGCTCGGCCGGGACCTGCGGCGGCGCCGGGATGTGGCTCTGCCCTCGCTTGCGGGAGCGCCAGCCGTACCAGGCCAGGGCGAACAGGCCGACGGTGAGGACGACGGCGATGATGGCGCCGATCAGATAGGCGGTGGTCACAGCGGCCATGTGTCCTCCTTGGAGGCCGGGTGGGGGGCTTGCAGCTCGCCGTCCAGGACCACGGGATGCCCGTAGAGGAAGGTCGAGTGGACGGCGGTGTCGACCTCGGTCCCGGCGAACGGATTGTTCCGGCCCAGACTGGCGGAGTCCGCCGGGTCGATGGTGTGCGGGGCGCCCGGGTCCACCAGCACGATATTGGCGTGCGCACCGGGCTCGAAGCCGTGTCCCTGGCCCGGCAGTCCCGCGATCCGGGCCGGGTTTCGGCTCATCAGCCGCGCCACCTGGTCCCAGCCGAAGCCCTCCTCCTCGCGCATCGCCAGGCGGACCACGGCCAGCGCTGTCTCCATGCCGACCATCCCCATGGCCGCGGCGGTCCACTCGCAGCACTTGTGCTCGGCCGGGTGCGGGGCGTGGTCGGTGGCGATGACGTCGATGGTGCCGTCCAGAACGGCCTGCCGCAGGGCGGCGGCGTCCTCGGCGGTCCGCAGTGGCGGGTTGACCTTGTAGACCGGATCGTAGCTGCGCACCAGGTCATCGGTGAGGATCAGGTGGTGCGGGGTGACCTCCGCGGTGATCCGTGCCCCGCGGGATTTGGCCCAGCGGATGATCTCCACGCTGCCGGCGGTGGACACATGGCAGATGTGCAGGCGGGCGCCCACGTGCTGGGCCAGCAGCACGTCCCGGGCGATGATGGCCTCCTCCGCCGCCGCGGGCCAGCCGGGCAGACCCAGTTCGGCGGAGACCACGCCCTCGTTCATCTGCGCGCCCTCCGTCAGCCGCGGCTCCTGGGCGTGCTGGGCGATCATCCCGTCGAAGCCCTTGACGTACTCCAGGGCACGGCGCATCAGCAGCGGATCGGACACGCAGTGCCCGTCGTCGGAGAAGATCCGCACGCCCGCCGCGGAGCGGGCCATCGCGCCGAGTTCGGCCAGCCGGGTACCCTCCAGGCCGGCGGTGACGGCGCCGATGGGCTGCACCTGCGTCCAGCCGGACTCCCGGCCGAGCCGCCACACCTGTTCCACCACGCCCGCGGTATCGGCCGTGGGCTGCGTGTTCGCCATCGCCAGCACCGCGGTGAAACCGCCCCGGGCGGCGGCGCGGGAACCGGTCTCGACCGTCTCGGCGTCCTCCCGGCCGGGCTCGCGCAGGTGCACGTGCATGTCCACCAGGCCCGGCAGCGCGATCAGGCCGTCGGCGTCGACCGTGAGGTCGGGCCGGCCCGCCGAGCCCGGCTCGGCCAGACGGCCGTCGGCGATCTCGATGTCCTGCGCCTGTCCGCCGAGCACGCGCGCGCCGGCGATCCTGATCCGCATCAGTGGCTGTCCTCTCCGGTGAGCAGATGGTAGAGCGTGGCCATCCGTACCGCCACGCCGTTGGCGACCTGATCGAGCACCAGGGCGCGGGGCGAGTCGGCCGCCGCCGCGGAGATCTCGACGCCGCGGTTCATCGGCCCCGGATGCATCACCCAGGCATCGGCCGGCAGCGCATGCAGCCGGGCGGCGCTGAGGCCCCATAGCCGGGTGTACTCGCGGGCATTGGGGAAGAAGGCCTGATGCATCCGCTCCAGCTGAATCCGCAGCATCATGACGGCATCCGGAGCGAACTCGGCGATGGCCTCGTCCAGGTCGTAGCGCACCTGGCAGGGCCAGCTCTCCACCCCCCAGGGCAGCAGCGTGGCCGGGGCGACCAGGACGACCGAGGCGCCCAGCGTGTGCAGCGTCCTCACATTCGAGCGGGCCACCCGGGAGTGCAGCACATCGCCGACGATCATCACGGTGGCCCCGGCCAGGTCCTTGCCGTCGGCTCCGGTGCCGGCGGCGCCGCTGGCCGGCTCCCCGTGCAGCACCCGGCGCAGGGTGAAGGCGTCCAGCAGCGCCTGGGTGGGGTGCTCATGGGTGCCGTCGCCGGCGTTGATGATGGGCGCCTCCAACCAGCCGGCCTGCGCCAGCCGGTGCGGTGCGCCCGAGCCGGGATGCCGCACCACCACGCCGTCGACGCCCATCGCCGCGAGGGTCTGCGCGGTGTCCTGCAGGCTCTCGCCCTTGGAGACGCTGGAACCTTTGGCGGCGAAGTTGATCACATCGGCCGAGAGCCGCTTGGCGGCCGCTTCGAAGGAGATCCGGGTGCGAGTGGAGTCCTCGAAGAACAGGTTCACCACGGTGCGCCCGCGCAGGGCGGGGAGCTTCTTGACCTCGCGGCCGGCCACCGTGGCCATCTCCTCGGCCAGGTCCAGCAGCTCGACCGCGGTGCGGCGGTCCAGATCGGAGGCGGAGAGCAGGGAGGTCAGCGCCATCACTCCTCCCCGCCGGTGATCAGGACCTCGTCCCCGGTGAAACCGTCCGCGGCGTCCGTCTCGCGCAGGCGCACGTCGACGCGCTCGCTGGCGGCGGTGGGGAGGTTCTTGCCGACGTGGTCGGCGCGGATCGGGTACTGCCGGTGCCCGCGGTCCACCAGCACCGCCAGGCGCACCGCGCGCGGCCGGCCGAGCGCTGCGAGGGCGTCCAGGGCCGCCCGGATGGAGCGGCCGGAGAACAGCACGTCGTCCACCAGCACGACCGTCTTGTCGTCGATGCCGGCGGCAGGGATGCTGGTGGCGTGCACCTTGCGGCGACCGCTGCGACGCAGGTCGTCACGGTACATGGTGATGTCGAGGCTGCCGGTGAGCTCCTCGGCGTCGACGCCCGGCTCGATGCCGGCGATGCGCTCGGCCAGCCGCCGGGCCAGGGGCACCCCGCGGGTGGGGATGCCGAGCAGCACCAGATCCTGCGGCCCCTTGTTGTGCTCGAGGATCTCGTGGGCGATACGGGTCACGGCGCGCGTGATCTCGTGCTCGTCGAGCACGGTGCGCTGGCGCATGGGCCCCCCTTTCCCGCCTCACGGGACGGTGATTAAAGGTGGTACGGGTATGACTCTACTATCCCCCGAGAGCCGGTTTCACCTCGAGGACCCGGCTGAGCAGTCCCGAGACGAACTTGGGGCTGTCATCGGTGGAGAACTCGCGGGCCAGTTCGGTGGCCTCGCTGATCGCGACCTTGTCCGGGATGTCGTCGTTGTGCAGCAACTCCCAGACGCCGATCCGCAGCAGCGCGCGGTCCACGGCGGGCATCCGGTCCAGCTCCCAGCCCAGGGAGTAGCTGGTGATGACCTCGTCGATCTCTTCCTGCAGCGCGGCCGTGCCGGAGACGATCTCCCGGGAGTAGGGCCGCATCGGGTATTCCGGATCGCCGCTGCGCTCCTGCAGCAGGGTCAGCGGGTCGATGCCGCGCTGCTCGGCCTCGAACAGGATCTCCAGGGCCCGGCGACGGGCACGACGGCGGGCGCTCACTCCTTGACGCGGCCCAGGTAGTCGCCGTTGCGGGTGTCGACCTTGACCTTGGTGCCGGTCTCCAGGAACAGCGGGACCTGGATCTCGTACCCGGTCTCCAGGGTGGCCGGCTTGGTGCCGCCGGAGGAGCGGTCGCCCTGCAGGCCGGGCTCGGTGTGGGAGATCTCCAGCACCACCGAGGCGGGCATCTCCACGTACAGCGGGGTGCCCTCGTGGAAGGCGACCTGCAGGCTCTGGTTCTCCAGCAGGAAGTTCGCGGCCTGGCCGACGATCTCCTCGCTCAGGGAGACCTGGTCGTAGTCGGACTCGTCCATGAAGACGTAGTCGTTGCCGTCGTGGTAGAGGTACTGCATGTCCCGGCGGTCGACGGTGGCGGTCTCCACCTTGGTGCCGGCGTTGAAGGTCTTGTCGATGATCTTCCCGGACAGGACGTTCTTGATCTTCGTCCGCACGAAGGCCGGGCCCTTGCCGGGCTTGACGTGCTGGAACTCCAGCACCTGCCACAGCTGGCCCTCCAGGTTGAGCACCATGCCGTTCTTCAGATCGTTCGTGGTTGCCACGCGCGCACGCCTTTCGTCGTCTCGTTCGCGGCCGCTCGCGCGGCCCGCACAATGGTATCAGCGTCCCAGGGATATCGTCGGCGAGTCCACGCCGATCTCCTGGTAGGCGGTGTAGAGCAGCGAGGTGTCGATGCCCTCGGCGATGACCGGCCGGGCGGTGTCCTCCAGGACGACGAAGCGCATGAGCGAGCCGCGGGACTTCTTGTCCCGGCGCATGGTCTCCAGCAGCTGCGGCCATTTGTCGCCACGGTAGCCGGTGGGCAGGCCCAGCTTCTGCAGGATGCTCCGATGCCGCTCGACGACCGCGTCGTCGAGGTTCCGGGTCATCCGGGACAGCTCGGCGGCGAACATCATGCCGACCGCCACCGCGGCGCCGTGACGCCACTGGTACCGCTCGGTGCGCTCGATCGCGTGCCCCAGGGTGTGCCCGTAGTTCAGATGCTCCCGCCTGCCGGACTCCTTGAAGTCGTCGGAGACGATGTCCGCCTTGACCTTGACCGCGCGCTCGATCAGCTCCGGCAGCACCGGCCCGGCGGCGTCCTTGATCTCCTCCAGGCTGTGCGCCTCCAGCAGGTCCAGGATGACCGGATCGGCGATGAAGCCCGCCTTGACCACCTCCGCCATGCCGGTGAAGAGCTCGTTGTCCGGCAGCGTCGCCAGACTGCCCAGGTCCGCCAGCACGCCGGCCGGGGCGTGGAAGGCGCCGACGAGGTTCTTGCCCTCGGCGGTGTTGATGCCCGTCTTGCCGCCGACGGCCGCATCGACCATCCCCAGCAGCGTCGTGGGCATGTGCACGACCTTGATCCCGCGCAGCCAGGTGGCGGCGACGAAACCGCCCAGGTCGCTCACCGCTCCCCCGCCGACGGTGACGATGGCGTCCGAGCGGGTGAAGTCCGACTGCCCCAGCACCTGCCAGCAGAAGGAGGCCACGGTGACGTGCTTGGCCTCCTCGGCGTCGGGGATCTCCGCGGCGATGCCCTCGTAGCCGGCGGCGACGAGGTCCTCCCGCACCAGGTCCCCCGCGGTGCGCAGCGCCCGGGGGTAGATCACCAGCACCTTGGCGACCTCACGGCCCAGCAGCTCCGGCAGCCCGCTCAGCAGGCCGGTGCCGATCCGCACCGGGTACCCGGTGCCGCCGCCCACGGCGACCTCTCGTGTGTCTGTCATGGCTCTTCGTTCCCCTCGTACCGGTACTTGGCGTATTCGTGGGCCCGGGCGTCTTTGCTCAGCCGGTCGACGATCCGGTTGACGGCCGTCACCGGTGAGGAGTCGGAGCCGTGCACCGTGACGTCGGCGACCTGCTCGTACAGCGGCCGGCGCTCGTCGACCAGCGCCCGCCAGCGGGCGACGGCCGCCTCCGGGTCCCCCGCCAGCAGCGGCCGGGACGGATTCCCCAGTCGCTGGGCCACGGTCTGCTCGTCGATCATGATGAGCACGACGGTGAGCGCCGGATGCCGCAGCTGGGCCCGGGTGCCCTGGTTGAGCACCGCGCCGCCGCCGAGCGAGACGACGCCGGGCCGGTCCAGCAGCTTGCGCAGGGCCCGCCGGACCGCTTCGCGCTCGATCTCGCGGAACGCCGCCTCGCCGCGGTCGCGGAAGATGTCCGGAATGGGCCCGTAGCGGTCCACGATCATCTGGTCCGTGTCGAGCATCGGCATGTGCAGCCGCTCGGCGAGGATCCGTCCGATGGTGGACTTGCCCGCCGCCGGCGGCCCGACGAGCACCACCCGGGCGGTCTCGGCCGGAGCGGGGTTGAGTCTGGGAGCCGGGCGTGGCGTCGGCGCGCCCGGGATCTCCGGGGTCACTGGTCCACGGTGCCGGGCGCGCTGCGCAGGGTCTCGGGCAGGGCCTGGCGGTAGCTCTCGAGGTTGCGGGCCAGCTCCGCGACCGAGTCGCCGCCGAACTTCTCCACCACCGCGTCGGCCAGCACCAGCGCGACCATGGCTTCGGCGACGACACCGGCGGCGGGGACGGCGCACACATCGGAGCGCTGGTGGTGCGCGGTGGCGGCCTCCCCGGTGCTGGTGTCGACCGTGCCCAGGGCGCGCGGCACCGTGGCGATGGGCTTCATCCCGGCGCGCACGCGCAGGGGCTCTCCGGTGGACATGCCGCCCTCCGTGCCGCCGGAGCGGTTGGAGGCGCGGACGACGCCGTCGGGACCCGGGCGGATCTCGTCGTGGGCGGCTGAGCCGCGGCGGCGCGTAGTGAGGAACCCGTCGCCGATCTCGACGCCCTTGATCGCCTGGATCCCCATCAGGGCACCGGCGAGACGGGAGTCCAGGCGCCGGTCGAAATGGACGTGGGAGCCCAGCCCCGGGGGCAGGCCGTAGGCGAGGACTTCCACGACGCCGCCGAGGGTGTCGCCGGACTTCCGGGCGTCGTCGACCTCGGCGACCATCCGGGCGGAGAGCTCCGGATCGAAGCAGCGCATGGGATCCGCGTCCAGCCGCTCCACGTCGTCCGGTGCCGGCAGCGGGCCCGGCGCCTCCGGGTCGCCGCTGACCGGTCCGATCGCGACGGTGTGGGAGACCAGGCCGATGCCGAGTTCGCGCAGCAGGCCGGCGGCGACCGAGCCGAGCGCCACCCGGGCGGCGGTCTCACGCGCGGAGGCGCGCTCCAGGATGGGCCGGGCCTCGTCGAAGCCGTACTTCTGCATGCCCACGAAGTCCGCGTGCCCGGGCCGGGGGCGGGTCAGCGGGGCATTGCGGGCCTGGGCGGCGAGCACCTCCGGATCGACCGGGTCGGCGGACATCACCGTCTCCCACTTGGGCCACTCGGTGTTACCGATCTCGATGGCCACGGGACCGCCCTGGGTGAGCCCGTGGCGGACGCCGCCGATGATGCGGACCTGGTCCTTCTCGAATTTCATCCGGGCGCCGCGGCCGTAGCCCAGGCGGCGCCGGGCCAGGGCGTCCTGGATCCTTTCCGTCGTGACGGGAATGAAGGCGGGAAGTCCCTCGATGATTCCGACCAGGGCAGGGCCATGCGATTCCCCTGCAGTCAACCAGCGCACCATTCGGCCCATTCTACAAAACGCCAGAGGCGGCGCCCGCCCACATCCCCAATATGAGATGCGGGCCATAGGCGATCCGGCTGCGCAGTCCCAGCCGGCCACGCAGCAGACCTGCGGCCACGACGACCCCGGCGCTGAGCGCCGTCACCGCCAGCGCCACCAGCGCCCCGCCCCAGTGCAGACTCACGGCGACCTGAGCGACCACGGGCATGAACTTCACATCGCCCAGGCCCACTCCGGCAGCGCCGGTGAGCATCAGCGGCAGCGCCCAGAGCACGAGCGCCACTGCCGTGGCCACCAGCGCGGCGGTGAGCATCCGGCGGGCCGCGCCCTGCTCGGCCGGTGCCAGCGGGAGCATCGCCGCGAGGGCCAGGAGGCCGGTGAGCGTGCCGGCGGCGGGCAGCACGATGCGATCCGGCAGCCGGTGCAGCACGAGGTCGATCCGCAGCAGCCAGACAGAGAGCCCGGCGGCCACGGCGAGCACGATCCAGGCGGCCGCGGTGATGCGGTGCGGGCCCTCGGCGGCGGTGAGGGCGCCCAGCAGAAGCGGCGGGACGGCGGCAGCCACGGGCGTGAGCGCGGCGCCTGCGCCGCGCCGGGCGCGCCTGGCATAGGCGCTCGCGACGAGGTCGCCTGCCCGGTCCGGTGAGCGCAGCAGCGGCTCCAGCAGGAACAGGATCAGCGTGGCCAGGCCCGCGGCGCCGGCCGCGGCCAGCAGGGGCTCGAGCCATGCCTGCCCGGTCATGGCTGGGCGCGGATGGTGTCCGTCATGGCGGCGGCGACCCGCTCGCGCAGATCCGCCGGCAGCGGCACGGGATGCTGCCCGGCGTCGACGGCGGCGCGGGCGAACAGCGCGAACTGCTCCACCGCCTGCCCGACCAGCATCTGCTCGCCCCGGGCGGCACGTCCGCCGGCGCGCTCCCAGGCCGCCGCCAGCGCGGAGGGGCCGTGCGAGTAGGCCGCGTTGAGGAGCGCCGCGCCGGCCGGGACCTCGCGCACGGCCCCGGCGTAGGCATCGGCGGCGTCCCCGGGAAGCGTGCTGACGACGATGCGGCTCTCCGCCGGGTTCCACTCCTGGAGCCGGTGCACCTCCACCTCGACGCCCATGCCCTCGGCGGCCGCGCGCACCGCTGAAGCCCGTGCGGGCTCGCGCACGAAGGCGCGCAGCAGCCCGACTCCGCGCCCGGCGCAGGCCGCCAGCGCGGAGGCCGCCGTGGCACCCCCGCCGAGCACATCGGCGAAGGCCGCCGTGTCCCAGTCGGCGCCGGCCAGGCCGAGGGCCGCGTCGATGCCGGCAACGTCCGTATTGGCGATCAGCACGCCATCGGGGAACCGCACGAGGGTGTTCCCGGCGCCGGTGCGGGCAGCCGTCCGCTCCGCGCGCCAGCCGCGGGCCGCCGCGAGGCGGAGCACTTCGGCTTTGAGCGGCATGGTCAGGGAGAATCCGATCCGGCTCCTCTCCCGCTCCAGGACGCCGGCCAGCTCGGCCTCGCCCGCCTCGATCCGGTCGTACGACCAGCCGTCCCAGCCCAGCGCCCGGTACGCGGCGGCGTGGAGCGCCGGTGAGAGCGAATGGGCGACGGGGCGCCCCAGTACGGCGGCGGAGGGCACCGGCTCAGCCCTCCCCGTCGTCCTGGCCGGAACGGTGCTCGCGCAGCCACTGCTGGTAGAGCTCGACGTTGCGCTGATGCTCCGGGTAGGTCTCGGCGAACCGCGTCTCCCCCGTGTCGGGGTTGACCGCGACGAAGTACTGCCAGGGGCCGTCGGCGGGGTTCAGAGCGGCCTCGACCGAGGCCCGCCCGGGTGAGTTGATCGGGCCCGGAGGCAGGCCCGGATGCCGGTAGGTGTTGTACGGATCGTCGCTCTGCCGCTCCTCGGCGGTGGTCGACGCGTCGGAGCGCGAACCGTAGATGTAGTGCACGGTCGCATCGGACTGCAGCAGCCCGTTCGTGTCGCTGTGCTCGCCCATCCGGTTGAGGAAGACCCGGGCGACCTGGGAACGGACCTCATCGTCGCCCGGGGACTCGATCTCCACCAGGCTGGCCAGCGTCAGGACCTCCAGCGCCTCGTCGTCGGCGATGCCCAGATCGTCGAGTTCCTGCCTGGTGCGGTCGGCCATCTGCTGCACCATGTCGTCGGGCGTCAGGCCGGGACGGATCTCGTAGGAGGCCGGGAACAGCAGGCCCTCCAGGCTGGGGAAATCCTCCGGCAGGCCGAGTTCGGCGGGGCTCTGTTCCAGGGCCGCGTCCACTGAGGCCGGCTCGAATCCCTGCTCGACCATCCGGTGATTGATCTGGGAGAGCATGAAGCCCTCGGGGACTACCAGGAGCCGTGGCGCTTCCGGGTTGAGCAGCAGTTCCAGCGCCGCCTCCCCGCTCATCCGGGTGCGCATCGTGTAGGTGCCCGCCTGCAGCGAGGCGCCGGAGTCCTCGAGCGCGTCCAGGAACGGGGTGGTGGAGGCGATCACATCGTGCTCGACGAGGATCGAGGCCGCCTCCCGGCCGGAGGCGCCCGGCGGGATGGTCACGATGACCTCTTCCTCACCCGTGCCCTCGTAGTCCTCCGAGCCGAAGAGATCGGTGCCGAGCGAGCGCAGCGGCCCGATGGCCAGGACCGTGCCGCCGCCCAGGAGCAGCAGCGCCGTGAGAATCACCGCCACGGCCCTGCGGCGGCGCGCTTTCATGCGCTGCTGCCTGGCACGGCGTTCGGCGCGGGTCTCCCCGGTACGGTCGAGTGCGATCAGGTCGTGCTCCCGCTCGGGTGTCATGGACTCCCTTCCTGCCCGAACAGCTCACCGGCCGGGCGTCCCGTGGTCTTCTCCGCGTCGAGGGCCTGCTGAAGGATGAGAACGGCGGCCTGCGAGTCGACGACGCCGCGCTGCTTCCGGCTGTTCATCCCGGCCTGCTGCAGCTGACGGGCGGCCCCTGCCGTGCTCAGCCGTTCGTCCACCAGCCGGATGGGCAGCGCGAGTCGCTGGGCCAGCAGGGCAGTGAACTCCCGCGCCGTCCGCGCCGAGGCGCGGTCCTGGCCGTCGAGGGACTTCGGCCGCCCGACCACGAGCTCGAGCGGCTCGTGCTCGTGGACGTAGGCGGAGATCTCCGCCACAGCGGCTGCGTCGTCCACCCGCTGCACGGTGCCCAGCGGGGTGGCCAGGATCCCGTCCGGATCGCATAGCGCGAGCCCGATCCGCACGGATCCCACGTCCACGCCGATGCGCCTGCCGCGGCGGAAACTCATGCCTCGGCTCCTCTCAGGACCCGCCAATGGCGTGCCGGACGGCTGCCAGCGCCTGCCCGGTGGCCTGCGGGTCGGTGCCGCCGCCCTGTGCGAGATCGGGCTTTCCGCCGCCCCCGCCGCCGAGTTCCTTGGAGGCGAGCCGGACCAGATCGCCGGCCTTGTGGCCCTTCTCGCGCGCCTCCTGGGAGGTGGCGACCACGACGACCGGCCTGCCCTTGGCCACGCCGGTGAGCGCGACCACCGCGGCGCCCGAACCGGCCTGCGCCAGCCGTTCGCGCAGATCCTGGGCGATGGCACGGACGTCGTCGGCGCCGCTCACCTGGCCGAGGTCCTCGGCGATGAGCGTGACCCCGCCGAGCTGCGCGGCCTTCGAGACCAGGCGGCCGGCCTGGGCGAGGGCCTGCTCGCGGCGCAGCTGGGCGATCTCGCGTTCAGCCTGCCGGACGCGTTCCATCAGGCCGGCGACCCGGTCGGGCACATCGCCGGAGGGCACCTTGAGCAGTTCCGAGAGCTGCTGCATGAGCGCGCGTTCCTTGGCCAGCGAGGTGAAGGCCTCGAAGCCGACGCTCGCCTCGATCCGGCGCACGCCGGATCCGATGGAGCTCTCGGAGAGCAGGGAGATCGGCCCGACCTCGGCGCTGGCGCGCACATGCGTCCCACCGCACAACTCCCGGGACCAGGGGCCGCCGATGTCCACGACCCGCACCACGGAGCCGTACTTCTCCCCGAACAGCGCCATCGCGCCGGACTTCCGCGCCTCGTCCAGGGGAAGGTACTCGGTGCCGACCTCGATGTTCTTGCGCACGGCCAGGTTCGCGATCTCCTCGATCTCCTGCCGGGCGGCCTCGGAGAGCACGTCCGGGTAGGAGTAGTCGAAGCGCATGTAGCCGGCCTGGTTCATCGAGCCGGCCTGCACCGCACCCGGGCCGAGGGTCTCGCGCAGCGCCGCGTGCACCAGGTGGGTCGCGGTGTGGGCCTGCTCGGCGGAGAGCCTGCGGTCCGCATCCACGCGGGCCAGCGCCTCGGTGCCGGCGCGCAGTTCGCCCTCGACGATCTCCACGCGGTGAGCGGCCAGGCCCTTGACCGGATTCTGCACGTCCAGGACCCGGGCGGTGAAGCCTTCTCCCGAGATCAGGCCGGTGTCCGCCTTCTGTCCACCGGATTCGGCGTAGAACGGGGTCACGTCCAGGACGAGGCTGACCTGGTCGCCCGCGGTGGCGATCTCCGCCTGCTGACCGTCCTTGACGATCCCGCGGACGGTGGCGCCGGCCTCCAGGGTGTCGTAGCCGATGAACTCGGTGGTGCCGCCCTCCAGCAGCCGGCTGTAGGCGGAGACGTCGGTACGGCCGCCAGCCTTCTTTGCCTTGGCGTCGGCCTTCGCGCGGTCGCGCTGCTCGGCCATGAGTGAACGGAACCCGGCCTCGTCCACCTCGATGCCGTGCTCGGCGGCCATCTCCAAGGTCAGGTCGATCGGGAAGCCGTGGGTGTCGTGCAGTTCGAAGGCGACCTCGCCGCCGAGCTTCTGCCCCGGCGCGAGTTCCTTCACGGCGGTGGAGAGCAGGTTCGTCCCGGCGCCGAGCGTGCGCAGGAACGCGTTCTCCTCCGCATAGGCGATCCGGGAGATCCGCTCGAAGTCCGTCCCCAGTTCCGGGTAGGAGGCCTTCATGGCGTCGCGGGAGACCGGCAGCAGGACCGGGAGCACCGGCTCGGTGACGCCGAGCAGGCGCATCGACCGCACCGCGCGGCGCAGCAGGCGGCGCAGGATGTACCCGCGGCCCTCGTTGCCGGGGCTGACGCCGTCGCCGATGATGATGAGCGCGCTGCGTACGTGGTCGGCGACGACGCGAAGGCGGACGTCGTCCTCCTCTTTCTCGCCGTAGCGCTTGCCGGCGAGCTCCGCCGCGGCCTGAAGGACCGGGAAGACCTCGTCGATCTCGTACATGTTCTCTTTGCCCTGGAGCAGGAAGGCGACCCGCTCCAGGCCCATGCCGGTGTCGATGTTCTTGGCCGGGAGCTCGCCGGCGATGTCGAAGTCGGTCTTGGAGCGCACCGCGGAGAGGGCGAACTCCATGAACACCAGGTTCCAGATCTCCAGGTACCGGTCCTCATCGGCCTCCGGGCCGCCTTCGACGCCGTAGGCCGGGCCCCGGTCGAAGTAGATCTCGGAGCAGTAGCCGCCTGGACCGGGCTGGCCGGTGTGCCAGAAGTTGTCCGCATTGCCGCGGGACTGGATGCGCTCGCGCGGGATGGAGGTCTCCTGGAGCCAGAGATCGATGGAGGCCTCGTCCTCGTGGTGGACCGTGGCCCACAGCCGCTCGGGATCGAACCCCAGGCCACCGGACTCCTGGGAGCCGGTGAGGAACTGCCAGGCGTAGCGGATCGCCTCGCGCTTGAAGTAGTCCCCGAAGGAGAAGTTGCCGTTCATCTGGAAGAACGTGCCGTGCCGGGTGGTCTTGCCGACCTCCTCGATGTCCTGGGTGCGGACGCACTTCTGCACGCTCGTCGCCCGCGGGTAGGGGGCGGGCTCGCGGCCGGTCAGGTACGGGATGAACTGGACCATCCCGGCGACGTTGAACAACAGCGTCGGATCGTCGCTGATGACGGAGGCCGAGGGGACGACCGTGTGCCCCCGCTCCTCGAAGAACGCCAGCCAGCGCCGCTTGATCTCCGCTGTCTTCATCGATTCCCTTCCAGCTGGACAGATGGGGTGGTTTTCCCGGTCTACCATATCGGTTCTTGCCCGCGGACGGCGCGCAGACGGCGGCTCCCTGCGGACGCCCGGGAGTCCACCGCGAGGACGACGACGCCCCTCGTCGCGCAAGGCGGCGAGGGGCGTCGGAACGCTGGGCGAGGCGATCGCCTCGAGATCAGCGCGAGTAGTGCTCGACGACCAGCTGGACGTCGCAGGTCACGGGGACCTCGGCACGCTTGGGCCGGCGGACCAGGCGGGCCTGCAGCCGCTCCAGGTCCACGTCCAGGTAACCGGGCAGCGCGGGCAGCACATCGCGGTGCGCACCGGCAGCGGCGACCTGGAAGGGATCCATCTTCTGGCTCTTCTCGTGCACGTGGATGAGCTGGCCCTCCTTCACGCGGAAGGACGGGCGGTCCACGCGCTGGCCGTCGACCAGGATGTGGCGGTGCACCACGAGCTGGCGGGCTTGTGCGATGGTCCGGGCGAAGCCGGCGCGCAGCACGAGGGCGTCCAGGCGCTGCTCCAACAGCTCGACCAGGTTCTCACCGGTCAGGCCGGGCTGGCGGCGCGCTTCCTTGTAGACCTTGAGCAGCTGCGCCTCGCGGATGCCGTACTGGGCGCGCAGACGCTGCTTCTCCTTCAGCCGGACCGAGTAGTCGCTATCGTTGCGACGGCGGGCACGGCCGTGTTCACCTGGCGGGTACGGGCGACGCTCGAAGTACTTGGCTGCCTTAGGTGTGAGAGGCAGGCCAAGCGCCCGGGACAGCCGGGCCTGACGCCGCGTACGAGATGGTGCGGACAAGTTGGTTCCTTCCGGATCTTCGTTCCTGGACCCTTCCGGCGGTCCGGCCCCTGATGGGCCTCGCCTCAGCCGCTGCCGGAAGAGAAAGAGGTGTGCGAGCACACCGACTCACTACTTTAACAGGTTCTCGCGCCCGCGGCTTTCGCCGCTCAGCCGCCGCGGGTGATGCGGCGCAGGCGTTCCAGGCGTTCGGCCACCTGGCGTTCCATGCCGTTCTCGGTGGGCCGGTAGTAGTCCTTGCCGGCCAGCTCGTCCGGGGCGTGCTGCTGCGGCGCCACGCCGTGCGGGAAATCGTGCGCGTACTTGTAGCCCTCCCCGTGTCCGAGCGCCTTCGCTCCCGGGTAGTGCGCGTCGCGCAGCGGCGGCGGCACCGGTCCCGCCTTGCCGGCGCGGACATCGGCGATCGCCTCGTTGATCCCCATATAGGCGGCGTTCGACTTCGGCGCGCAGGCCAGATAGACCACGGCCTCGGCCAGCGGGATGCGTCCCTCGGGCATTCCGATCATCTGCACCGCCTCGGCGGCGGCCACCGCCAGCGGCAGCGCCTGCGGATCGGCCATGCCGATGTCCTCAGCCGCGGAGATGATCATCCGCCGGGCGATGAACCTGGGGTCCTCCCCCGCCTCGATCATCCGGGCCAGGTAGTGCAGCGCGGCATCGGGGTCCGAGCCGCGGATGGACTTGATGAACGCGGAGATCACATCGTAGTGCTGATCGCCGTCCTTGTCGTAGCGGACCAGGGCGTGGTCGATGGCCTGCTCCGCATCGGCGGTCTCCACCGTCTCCTTGCCCTGCGCCAGCGCCACCCCGGCCGCGGCCTCCAGGGTGGTCAGCGCCCGCCGGGCGTCACCGCCGGCGACCGCCACCAGGTGCTTCTTGGCGTCTTCGTCGAGCTCCACGCTGCCGGCCAGTCCGCGCGGCGACTCCACCGCCCGGTCCAGCAGGGCCGCGATGTCCTCGTCCTCCAGGGGTTGCAGGGTCAGCAGGATCGACCGGGACAGCAACGGCGCGATCACGGAGAACGACGGATTCTCCGTGGTGGCGGCCACCAGCACCACCAGGCGGTTCTCCACCGCCGGCAGCAGCGCGTCCTGCTGGGCCTTGGTGAAGCGGTGGATCTCGTCCAGGAACAGCACCGTGACGACGCCGTTGAGATCCCGGTCGTTGCGGGCGTTCTCGATCACCCGGCGCACGTCCTTCACACCTGCCGTGATGGCGGAGAGCTCCACGAAACGCCGGCCCGGGGCATGCGAGATCACATGGGCCAGGGTCGTCTTGCCCACTCCGGGCGGGCCGTAGAGGATGAGCGAGGTGGGGCCGACACGGTCCCCCTCCTGCGCCTCCACCAGCTGCCGCAGCGGGGAGCCGGGGAACGTCAGGTGCTGCTGGCCAACGAGCTCGTCCAGGCTGCGCGGGCGCATCCGCACCGCCAGCGGCGCGCCAGAGGGCGTGCCAAACCCGGCGGCGCCGGCGGTGCTGCCAGGCTCGCCGGCGCCGGACTGGTCGAAGAGGTCAGCCATCGCGCATCAGGAGTCGCCGTCGTCCTCGGGCTCGTAGTCCACGCCGGCCTCCGCGCGCTGCTCGGGCGTGATCGGCGCGGGCGCGGCCGTGAGCGGATCGAAGCCGCCGCCGGACTTCGGGAAGGCGATCACCTCGCGGATGGAGGACTCCCCCGCCAGCAGTGCCACGATCCGGTCCCAGCCGAAGG
This sequence comes from Sediminivirga luteola, assembly GCF_014639315.1. GTDB lineage: Bacteria > Actinomycetota > Actinomycetes > Actinomycetales > Brevibacteriaceae > Sediminivirga > Sediminivirga luteola. The sequence continues at coordinate 116,779 of NZ_BMFY01000008.1, read as the reverse complement.
CGATGCCGCCGTGCGGCGGCGCGCCGTACTTGAACGCCTCCAGCAGGAAGCCGAACTTCTCCTCGGCCTCTTCCGGCGCGATCCCCATCACGGAGAACACGCGCTCCTGGACGGACCGGTCGTGGATGCGGATCGAACCGCCGCCGATCTCATTGCCGTTGCAGACGATGTCGTAGGCGTAGGCGAGCGCGCTGCCGGGATCCTGATCGAAGCTGTCCAGGTATTCCGGTTTCGGCGCGGTGAAGGCGTGGTGCACGGCGGTCCAGGCACCCGAGCCGACCGCCACATCGCCGGCGGCGGTGGCATCCTCGGCCGGCTCGAACATCGGCGCGTCCACCACCCAGACGAAGGACCAGGCGTCCTCGTCGATGAGGCCCGTGCGATGTGCGATCTCCTTGCGCGCCGCGCCCAGCAGGGCGCGGGCGGCCGCGGGCTTGTCCGCCGCGAAGAAGATGGCGTCCCCGGGAGCGGCGCCGGCGGCCTCGGCCAGCCCGGCGCGCTCAGATTCGCTGAGGTTCTTGGCCACCGGCCCGCCCAGGGTACCGTCCTCGCCGACGAGCACATAGGCCAAGCCCTTGGCGCCGCGCTGCTTGGCCCACTCCTGCCAGCCGTCCAGCTGACGCCTGGGCAACGAACCACCGCCGGGGTAGACCACCGCGCCGACGTAGGGGGCCTGGAAGACCCGGAACGGGGTGTCGGAAAAGTAGCCGGTCAGCTCGGTCAGCTCCAGGCCGAAGCGCAGGTCCGGCTTGTCCGTGCCGTACTTCGCCATCGCCTCGGCGTAGGTGATCCTTGGGATCGGCCGATCGATCTCATGCCCGATGAGTTTCCACAGCGCGGCGAGGATCTCCTCGGCCAGGAGGATGACGTCCTCCTGGTCCACGAAGCTGGCCTCGATGTCCAGCTGCGTGAACTCCGGCTGCCGGTCGGCCCGGAAGTCCTCGTCCCGGTAGCAGCGGGCGATCTGGTAGTACCGCTCCATGCCGGCCACCTGGAGCAGCTGCTTGAACAGCTGCGGCGACTGCGGCAGGGCATACCAGCTGCCGGGCTTGAGCCGGGCCGGGACCAGGAAGTCGCGTGCGCCCTCGGGCGTGGACCGGGTCAGCGTCGGGGTCTCGATCTCCAGGAAGCGGTGCTGCTGCAGCACCTCGCGGGCGGCGCGGTTGACCTCCGAGCGCAGCCGGATGGCCCGGGCCGGACCCGAACGGCGCAGATCCAGGTAGCGATGGCGCAGTCGGGCCTCCTCGCCCACTGTGCCGGAGTCTTCCGCGTGATCGGAGACCTGGAACGGCAACGGCGCGGCCTGCGAGAGGACCGTCACCTCGGTCTCGGTGATCTCCACCTCGCCGGTGGGCAGCTGCGGGTTCTCGTTCCCCGCGGGACGGCGGCTGACCGTGCCGGTCACCTGGACGACGGTCTCGCTGCGGAGCGCATCGGCGTCCTCGTCCCGCACCACCACCTGGACGATGCCGCTGGAGTCGCGCAGATCGATGAACGCCACGCCGCCGTGGTCGCGCCGCCGGTCCACCCAGCCGGCCAGTCGCACCCGGGTTCCGGCCTGGCCGGCACGCAGCTCTCCTGCCTCATGGCTTCGCAGCACGCAGTGACTCCTTCACAAGTTCGTCCGCCGTATGGCACGTAAAAAGGCGCGAACGCGCCAGGGCACTATGATAACTCTCCATGATGGCAGAGCAGTCGGCCGAGCAGCCCACCGATGCGCAGGTGCAGGTGGCTGCCGAGACATTCCGGCTGCTGGCCTCACCCACGCGGTTGCGGATCATCTGGCACCTGGTCGGCGCCGAGCACGACGTCTCGCAGCTGGCGACTGCGGCGGAGGCCTCCGTGCCGACCGTCTCCCAGCACCTGGGCAAGATGCGCCTGGCGGGGCTCGTCTCGGCCCGGCGCGAGGGCCGCCGGATCTTCTACTCCGTCACCGATCCGCATGTGGTCACGATGGTCCAGCAGATCTTCGCGCACATCAGCCCGGACGGCTCACTGGCGCCCGACGGGGTGTGACGGCGCGCCGCCGACCACGCGCGGCCAGAGGTCCTCGGCCGGCGGCTCCCAGCTGCCGGCATCGGCGCCGGACTGCTCACCGGAGCGGATGTCCTTCACCTCACCGGCGAGACCCGTGCCCGGGAACCAGACGAACGGGATGCCGCGGCGGTCGGCGTACTTGATCTGCTTGCCGAACTTCGCCGCGTCCGGGGACACCTCCGCCGGGATGCCGCGGGCCCGCAGCGCGTCGGCGGCGCGGTCCGCGGCCGGGCGGGACTCCTCGTCGGTGACGGCGACCAGCACCGCGGCGGGCACCTTGCGGCTGGCGCGCAGCCCCTCGGGACCGATCAGCCGGCTGAGCAGCCGGGACAGGCCCAGGGAGAAACCGACCCCGGGGAACGTGCGGGAGCCGAGGCTGGCGAGGCTGTCGTAGCGGCCGCCGGAGGCCACCGAGCCTAGATCCTCGTGCCCGTGCAGCACGGTCTCGTAGACCGTGCCGGTGTAGTAGTCGAGCCCGCGAGCGATCTTCAGCTGCGCGCGGACCGTCCCCGGCGCGCGCTCGGCAGCGGCACGCACCAGCCGGGCCAGCTGCTCCAGGCCCTCGTCGAGCATCGGGTGGCTCACGCCGAGGGCGCGCACCTGCTCGACGAAGCCGTCGTCCTCGCTCTCGATGGCGGCCAGGGCCAGGCACAGCCGGGCCTGGCGGTCATCGGCGCCGGCCTCGGCGAGCAGAAGCTCGTGGACGCGGTCCGGGCCGATCTTGTCCAGTTTGTCGAGGCTGCGCAGCACCGCCGGCACGTCCTCCAGGCCGGCTCCCCGGGCGAAACCCTCGATCAGCCGGCGGTTGTTCACCAGGATCGTCGCCGGCGGCAGCCCCAGCGGCCGCAGCGCCTCGAACGCCTTGGCGATCACCAGCGCCACCTCGGTCTCGTAGTGCTCCGGGAGGGCGCCATCGCCGATGACGTCGATATCGGCCTGGATGAACTCCCGGAACCGGCCGTCCTGGGGCCGCTCCCCGCGCCACACCGGCTGGATCTGATACCGCTTGAACGGAAAGTCCAGCCGGCCGGCGTTCTCGGTCACGAACCGGGCCAGCGGCACGGTGAGGTCGAAGTGCAGGCCCAGCGGGTTCTTCGACTCGGCCTCGCCTGCGCTCAGCCGCCCGACGGTGAAGATCTCCTTGTCGATCTCACCGTTCTTGGCCAGCCGGCTCAGCGGCTCCACGGCGCGGGTGTGCAGGGGCGCGTAGCCGTGGAGTTCGAAGGTCCGCCGCAGGATGTCGATCACATGGTTCTCCACGAGGCGCTCGGCGGGGAGCCACTCGGGGAAACCGGACAGGCGGGCGGGCTTGGACATTCTTCTCCTCGGTCGGCGGTGAACACGCACAGCCATACTAGTCCTTCCGCACGCGCGCTCGCCGGCCCATATCCGGTCCGTGATCAGGCCCCTGCACGCGGGTCTCTTGGATATGCTGGTCCGTGACCCGACCCGCCTTTCTCTAGTGATGGTGAGACCATGGACACCCCGTCCAAGAAGCCAGTGCCCAAGCCGGGCCCGCCCCGTCCCGAGGGACGCGTGGCCGTTCCCAAGCCGACCGCCCTGCGCCCCGCCAGGCCGGGCCAGGCCGTTCCCGTCCCGGCCGCGCCCGCCGCCCCCGTGCAGCCGGACGGCGACTTCCCCGAGGCCGCCATCACGGAGGCCGTCGGCTTCGGCCGCGCCGAAGAGGACGGCACCGTCTACGTCCGCGGCGAGGAGGGCGAGCGCCGGGTCGGTCAGCTCGCGAACGCCACACCGGAGGAGGCGCTGCGCTACTTCGCCCGGAAGTACCTGGAACTGGCGGCCGCCATCGACGTGCTCGAGCAGCGGATCGCCGGCGGCGCCCCCGCTGCCGATGTCCGCAAGACCGCGAAGGAGCGTCTCCAGGCCCTGCCCGAGGCGGCCGTCGTCGGCGACACCGCGGCACTCACCGCTCGCCTGGAGGCGATCATCGAATCGACCGCCGAGCTGGAGGCGGAGCAGCGCCGCCGCGCCGAGGAGGCCAAGGCGGAGGCGAAGGCCGAGCGGGAGAAGCTCGTGATCCGGGCGGAAGAGCTCGCCGCCACGGACCCCGAGCGGATCCAGTGGAAGAACGCCACCCGCGAGATGAACCAGCTCTTCGAGGACTGGAAGGCCATGCAGGCCTCCGGGCCCCGGCTGCCCCGTTCGGAGGACCAGGCGCTGTGGAAGCGGTTCAGCCACGCACGCAGCACCCTGGACAAGCATCGCCGGGAGTTCTTCGCCAAACTCAGCGAGCGCAATCAGGAGGGCAAGCGCGTCAAGGAGCAGCTGATCGCCGAGGCCGAGCAGCTCTCCGTCTCCACCGAGTGGCGCGAGACCGCGCAGGCCTACCGGGCGCTGATGGACCGCTGGAAGGCGGCGCCGCGGGCCGAGCCGAAAGAGGACGACCGGCTGTGGGCCCGGTTCCGGGCCGCGCAGGACGCCTTCTTCGCGGCCCGCGACGCCTACAACGCCGAGCTCGACTCCGCCTACGCGGAGAACTTGAAGGTGAAGGAGCAGCTGCTCGCCGAGGCGGAGTCGCTGTTGCCGGTGAAGGACCTTGCCGCGGCCAAGCAGCGCCTGCGCGATATCCAGGAGCGCTGGGAGGAAGCGGGCAAGGTGCCGCGGGCCGATGTCCGCCGGGTCGAGGACGGCCTGCGCCGGGTGGAACGCGCCGTCGCCGATGCGGAAACGGCCGAGTGGGAACGCACCAACCCGGAGGCACGCGCCCGCGCGAACAGCGCGCTGGCCCAGGTGGACGAATCCATCGCCCAGCTGGAGAAAGAACTGCAGGCGGCACGTGACGGCGGCGACAGCCGGAAGATCGAGCGCGCCGAGGAGGCGCTTGCGGCGCGGCGCGCCTGGCGGGAGCAGATCGAGAAGGCGGCCAGCGACTTCTCCTGACCACCCGGGCCACACTGTTCGTCCACAGCCGGGCGCGGGCCCTTGAACAACGGGGTCCTCGCCCGTCATCGTGGTGGGCATGCCCCCGACCACGCCGGCGACCGCACCAGCCACCGGGCCCGCCGTCGCGCCGGTGATCCTCAGGCCCGGTCCTCAGCCCGATGGCACCGGCGGGCTCGACACGCTCCAGCTGGAGAGCCTCCGCCTGGACGGCCTGCTGCGCCGGATAGCGCCGCGCTGCTGGGCCGGGCGGGAGGCGGTACTCACGCCGGCGCTGAAGGCCGGGGTCGTTGAGTTCCCGCCGTTGCGGGACCTGGCCGTCTCACACGCATCGGCGGCATGGGTCTGGTGGGGCGAGGACGAGGCTCCCGCGCCGTGGGAGTTCTCCACCCTGAACCGGCGCCGGGTCCGCGGGCAGCGGGAATGCACCGTGCACGAAGCCACCGTGGCGCCCGACGACCTCGCCCATCCCGGGGGCGTGCCGGTGACGGGGCCGGTGCGCACCCTCGTCGACCTGCTGCACGCCACGGCCGCTGACGGCGATGGCGACGCCGGCCTGCCCCGGGCCGCCGAAGAGGCTCCCGCGGTGGCGCGCAGAGCGGCCCGGGACGCTATCGACCGGATGAGCCGACGGCCGCATCTGCGAGCCATGCGCGCCCTCGCCGGGCGACTCGCCTCCGGCTGAGCGCGCCAGCCGGCACAGCCGCCGCTGCAGCCCTCGCTGATTCAGCCGCCGTTGATGCGGTACACGTCGAAGACGCCGTCCACCTTGCGCACCGCGGCCAGGACCGAGCCCAGATGCGAGGGGTCGCCGATCTCGAAGACGAACCGGGACTGCGCCACCCGCGCCTTCGAGGTGGCCACCGTCGCCGAGAGGATGTTGACGTGGTTCTCCGAGAGAACGCGGGTGATGTCGAACAGCAGCGCCGGGCGGTCCAGCGCCTCCACCTGGATCTGCACCAGGTACACGCCGGCCGCTCGATCGTTCCAGGACACCTCGATCTGCCGCTCGGGTTCCTTCATCAGGCCCTTGACGTTGCTGCAGTCCGAACGGTGCACGGACACACCCGAACCGCGCGTCACGAAGCCGACGATCTCATCGCCGGGCACAGGCGTGCAGCAGCGTGCCAGCTTGACCAGGACGTCATCGGCGCCGGCGACCATGACGCCGCCGGTGTCGGAGTGATGACCGGAGGACTTGCCGCGGTAGTTGTTCGGCTGCGGGAGCTCGATCTCCTCCTGCTCCTCCGCCACCTCCTTGGCGAGCATCTCCACCACGTGCTGCGCGGACATGTGCCCGTTGCCGATGGCGGCGTAGAGCGCCGTCACGTCCGCCAGCCGGGCCTCGTTCGCCACCACCACGAGCGCTTCCTGGCTCATCAGCTTCTTGGCCGGCAGGGACTGCCGGCGCATCGCGCGGGCCAGCTGGTCGCGGCCGTTCTCCACCGCCTCCTCGCGGCGCTCCTTGGAGAACCACTGCCGGATCTTGTTCCGGGCGCGGGCGCTCTTGACGAACGCGAGCCAGTCGCGGCTGGGGCCGGCGTTCTCGTCCTTGGAGGTGAAGATCTCGACCACGTCGCCGTTCGCGAGCGGCTGCTCCAGGGACACCAGGCGGCCGTTCACGCGGGCTCCCATGGTCCGGTGTCCCACCTCGGTGTGCACCGCGTAGGCGAAGTCCACCGGGGTCGAGCCGGCCGGCAGGGAGAGCAGATCGCCCTTGGGGGTGAAGGCGAAGACCTCCTTGGCGCCGACCTCGAAGCGCAGCGAGTCGAGGAACTCGTCCGGATCCTGGGTCTCCCGCTGCCAGTCCAGCAGCTGCCGCAGCCAGGCGACGTCGTCCAGCTCCCCGGTGTCGCGCACCCGCAGCGTCGCCCCGCCCCCGGCGCCGCTTCCGTTCGTACGCTGGGCGTCCTTGTACTTCCAGTGCGCCGCGACGCCGTACTCGGCACGGCGGTGCATATCGTGGGTGCGGATCTGGATCTCCACCGGCTTGCCGCCCGGGCCGATCACCGTGGTGTGCAGCGACTGGTACATATTGAACTTCGGCATGGCGATGTAGTCCTTGAACCGCCCCGCCACCGGGTTCCAGCGGGCGTGCACGGCGCCGAGCACCGCATAGCACTCGCGCACGGAGTCCACCAGCACGCGCACGCCCACCAGATCGTGGATCTCCGCGAAGTCGTGCCCGCGCACCACCATCTTCTGGTAGATCGAGTAGTAGTGCTTGGGCCGGCCGGTGATCGTCGCGCGGATCTTGGCGTCCTTCAGATCGGCGGTGATCTGGTCGCTGACGACCTTGAGGAACTTCTCGCGCTCCGGCGTCCGCTCGGCCACCAGCCGGACGATCTCGTCGTACACCTTGGGGTGGAGCACGCCGAAGGCCAGGTCCTCCAGCTCCCATTTGATCGTGTTCATGCCCAGCCGGTGGGCCAGCGGGGCGTAGATCTCCAGCGTCTCCTTGGCTTTGCGCGCCGAGGACGAGGGGTTGACGTACTTCCAGGTGCGGGCATTGTGCAGCCGGTCCGCCAGTTTGATGACCAGCACCCGGACGTCCTTGGCCATCGCCAGGACCATCTTCCGGACCGTCTCGGCCTGGGCGGCGGCGCCGTACTCGATCTTGTCCAGCTTGGTCACGCCGTCGACGAGCATGGCGATCTCGCGGCCGAACTCACCCTCCAGCTGCTGCAGGGTGTAATCGGTGTCCTCGACCACATCGTGCAGCAGCGCCGCCGCCAGCGTCGGCGGCATCATGCCCAGCTCGGCCAGGATGGTGGCCACCGCGATGGGATGGGTGATGTAGGGCTCGCCGCTCTTGCGGCGCTGCCCGGCGTGCGCGGCGCGGGCGACGTCATAGGCGCGGCGGATAATCGCCACGTCCGCCTTCGGGTGATTCGCGCGCACCGCCCGCAACAGCGGCTCGAGCATGGGCGAAGAAGACGACTGCGAGCGGCCCGTCAGCCAGGCCAGGCTCGCCAGCCCGAGCCCGCGGCGCGAGGACGTGCCGGTGGCCCCTTTACTGGTGCGTGCCTGCTTGTCCTCGACGGCCATCGGGCGTCCTCCCCTCCGCTGTGTGCTCCGCTACCCCTTCAATGGTGGTTCATGTTACAAGAACAACACCCCGCGGCCGGATTTCTTCCCCGCCAGTGGCGCGGCGGGCCTAGCCGGCCAGGGCCCCGCGTTCCTTCAGCTGCTCCTCGGTCTCGAACAGCACCGGCGGGATGTCCGGCAGACCACGCCGCTCACGTGCCTCCTTCACCCGCTGCTCCTGCTCGCGCACCGCCGGCTCGCGGGAGCGCAGCAGCGCGTACAGCGGCGAGGCCACGAAGAGGGAGGAGATGAACGCGACGACCTGGCCGATGAACAGGGCCAGGGCGATGTCCATCAGCGTGGCCGCGCCGAAGACGAACACGCCGATGAACAGCACCGCGGCGACCGGGAGGGTGGAGACGACCGAGGTGTTGATCGAGCGCACGGTGGTCTGGTTCACCGCCAGGTTCACCAGCTCGGAGAACTTCATCCGGGTGTTCTCCTGGAAGTCCTGGGTGTTCTCCCGGACCTTGTCGAAGACCACCACGGTGTCGTAGAGGCTCAGCGCCAGCACCGTCAGGAACGCGATGACCGCCGCCGGGGTGATGTTCAGCCCGGTGATCGAATAGATGCCGACGGTGATGATCATCACGCTGAACAGCCCGCCGATGGCTGCCGCGGACATCTTCCAGGTGCGGAAGTACAGCGCCAGCACGAGTGCCGCCAGGGCGATGAAGACCACCAGGCCGGTGAACATCCGCTCGGCGATGTCCTGGCCGAAGGTCGGGCCGATGTAGGTGAAAGTCACGTCGTCCGTGGCCACGCCGTAGGCCGCCACCAGGTTGTCGGCGATGGACTGCATCTGGTCATTGGAGAGCTGACGGGTCTGGATCCGCACCGAGGTGTCGGAGGTCGGGACCAGCTGGGCCTCGGCCTCGGGAGCCACCTCGGAGACGGCCTCCTCGCCGATGGCGGCGGAGGTGTCCTGCACATTGGAGACCGCGAAGGACGAGCCGCCGGTGAACTCGATGCCCAGGTTGAACCCGCCGCGGAAGAACGGCAGCACCGCGGAGAGCACGAGCACGCCGGCGGCGATGCTCAGCCACAGCCGCGCCTTGGGCACGAACGGCAGCGAGGTCTCACCGCTGTGCAGGCGGTTGCCCCAGGAGAAGAACCTGTCCATCATGACTCGTCCTCGTTCCCGCTCGTGCCGTCCTTCTTACCGCTGCCGGTGCCACCGCCGGACCGCGCCGCGGCGGCCGCGGCCTCACGCCGCTCCACGATGGTCTGGCGGCGCCTGGCCTCCTTGGCGGAGCCGCCCCGGCCGCGCTTCTCGCTCACCGTGCGGGCCTTGTCCAGGTCGATGTTGAGCGCGCCGCGGTAGGCGGCCTTCTTCACCCCGAGCTTGCGCGGATCCATGCCCGACCAGGGGTGCCCGTCGCCGAAGAAGCGGGTGCGGGCGAGCACCTGGAACATCGGGTGGGTGAAGAGGATCATGATCAGCACGTCGACGATCACCGTCAGGCCCATCGTGAACGCGAAGCCGCGCACGCTGCCCACCGCCAGGAAGTACAGGATCACCGCCGCGAGCATGTTGACGGCTTTGGAGGCGTAGATGGTCCGGCGTGCGCGCTCCCAGCCGACCTCGACCGCGGACCGCAGCGCTCTGCCGGACCGCAGTTCGTCGCGGACGCGTTCGAAGTAGACGATGAACGAGTCGGCGGCGGCGCCCAGGCCGATGATCAGGCCGGCCATGCCCGCCAGCGAGAGCCGGTAGCCGTAGCGCCAGCTGACCAGGAGCAGCAGCAGATACGTCAGCGCCGCGACGACGCCGATGCTGGAGACCGTCAGCAGGCCCAGGGTGCGGTACTGCAGCAGGGCGTAGCCGATCACCAGCACCAGGCCGATGCCGCCGGCGATCAGCGCGCTGCGCAGGTAATCCGCGCCCAGCGTCGGGGAGATCTGCTCCTCGGACTGCACCTGGAAGCTGATCGGCAGGGAGCCGTTCTTGAGCTGGTTCGCCAGGGTCTCGGCGGAGTCGCGGGTGAAGCTGCCGCTGATCTGCGCCCGGCCGTCGGTGATGATCGCCTGCGAGACCGGGGCGGAGACCACGAGCCCGTCGAGCACGATCGCGAACTGGTTGTACGGCGGCTGCATATTCGTGATCCGCTGGGTGACCTCGCGGAACTGCTCCGTGCCCTCGCGGTTGAACTCCAGGTTCACCACCGGCTCGTTGGTCTGCGCGCCGGTGGAGGTGACCCGGTAGCCGAAGCTGGCGTCGGCGATGGTGGCACCCGAGACCTCCATCGGGCCCAGGATGAACTTCGTGCTGCCGTCCTGCGAGCACGCCACGAGCGGGGCGTGCGGATCGTCCGTGCTGCCGCCGATGAGGTTCTCCGGATCGGAGCAGTCCAGCGCCTCGTACTCGGCGTAGAGCTCCTCGGTGATCTGGGAGGGATCGGAGGGGTTCTCCATCGGCGCCGGCTGGTCCTCGCCGGGGCTGCCTTCCGGGTTCTGACCGGCCGGGCCGGGCACATCGGCGGGCGGCGCCTCGCCCTCGCCGGCACCCTCCTCCGGCTGCGGAGCGGCGACCTGCGTGGCGGCGCCGCCAGCCTCGGGATCGCTCTCCTCGGCGGGGGCATCCTCCGTCCCGTCCGCCTCCTGGGAGCCTTCCGCGTCCTGGCCGCCTGTGAGCTCCTCCAGATAGCGCTGCCCCTCTTCGGAGAGCCCCTCGCTGGGATCGGGCTGCTCCTGGGCCGGGTCCTCCTGCTGCACCACGGCCGGCTGCCCGGGCCCGGTCATGAGGACCGGCCGGAACCGCAGCTGCGCGGAGGCGCGCACCAGCTCACGGGTGCGGTCGTCCGGGTAGACCGGCAGGTTGACGACGATGTTCCGGCCGCCCTGCGTGTTGATCTCCGCCTCGGAGACACCGGTGGAGTCGATGCGCTGGCGGATGATCGCCACCGCCTCGTTGAGCTGCTCGGGGGTGACGTTCTCCCCCTCGTCCAGCTGCGGCTCCAGGATGATGGAAGTGCCGCCGCGCAGGTCCAGCGCGAGTTCCGGGGTGGGCGTCGCGGTGGACCAGACGATGCCGGAGCCGACGATACCGCTCAGCAGTACGAAGATGAATCCGAGCCAGAGGAAGCGGGGTCCGGGCCGGGATTCCGACCCCTTGTACCCGGCCTTCGGCCGGTCGTCCGGCTGGGTTTCAGGCATGGGAGATGACACGGGCTGGTCGTTTCCTACTTCTTGTCTGTGCTGTCTGTGGGCTCGTCGCCGGCCGGACCCTCGTCCGGCCGGTTCTCCCCGGCCGCGGTGCCCGGCTCTGCCGGCTCCACAGCGTCCCCGGCGTCGGGGGCCGCGGCCTCATCGGCCTCGTCGACGGCGACCTCGTCGGCGGCCGGCTCTTCCACCGGGGTGATCTGGCTGATCGCCTGGCGGTGCACCACCAGGCGGGTGCCCGGGGTCGGCTCGATGACGACCTTGTTGTTCTCGGAGTCCACCTCGACGACGGTGCCGAACAGGCCCGCGGAGGTCATGACCTCACGTCCCGGGACGAGGTTGGAGGCGAGATTCGCCTGCTGTTCCTTCTGCTTCCGGCGCGTGTTCATGATCATGAAGATCAGCAGGGCGCCGAGACCGAGAACGAGAATGAGTGAGGGGTCCAAGAAACGTCAGCCTTTCGAAGTCTGTTCGCGTGCCAGCGCCGCGTCAGGTAGTCCAGCACACCACTGTACTGGGTGCGGCGAGTCCTGAGCCACTTCCCGGAACGGTCCTGTGCGCGAGCTGGTCCCCATCCGGATCTCATCCGGGCGCGGTGAGCCCCAGATGGGCCCACGCCGCGGCGGTGGCGACCCGTCCGCGCGGGGTGCGGGCGATGAGTCCCTCCCGCACCAGATAGGGCTCGGCGACGGTCTCCACCGTGTCCGGTTCCTCCCCCACGGACACCGCCAGGGTTCCCAGTCCGACCGGTCCTCCGCCGAACCTGGTGCACAGCATGGTCAGCACGGCGCGGTCGAGGCGGTCCAGCCCGAGCTCGTCCACCTCGTAGATACCCAGCGCCGTGCGCGCCGCAGCCAGATCGATCCGGCCGTCGCCGCGGACCTGGGCGTAGTCGCGCACACGACGCAGCAGCCGGTTGGCCACCCGGGGCGTGCCCCGGGAGCGGCCGGCGATCTCGGTGAGACCCTCCTCCGCGGCGGTCACGCCCAGCAGCGCGGCCGAGCGGCGCAGCACCACGGCCAGGTCCTCGTCGGAGTAGAAGTCCAGATGGCCGGTGAAGCCGAAGCGGTCCCGCAGCGGCGCCGGCAGCAGGCCCGAGCGGGTGGTGGCCCCGACCAGCGTGAACGGCGGGATGTCCAGCGGGATCGCGGTGGCGCCGGGCCCCTTGCCGACGATCACGTCCACCCGGAAGTCCTCCATCGCCACGTACAGCATCTCCTCGGCCGCGCGCGCCATCCGGTGGATCTCGTCGATGAACAGCACCTCGCCCTCCTCCAGGGAGGACAGGATCGCGGCCAGATCGCCGGCGTGCTGGATGGCCGGCCCCGAGGTCACCCGCAGGCCGGTGCCGAGCTCATGGGCGATGATCATCGCCAGGGTGGTCTTGCCCAGCCCGGGCGGGCCGGACAGCAGCACATGGTCGGGGGCCCGCCCGCGTGCCTGCGCGGCGCGGAGCACGAGGGAGAGCTGATCGCGGACCTTGGGCTGGCCCACGAACTCATCGAGCCCCTTGGGCCGCAGCGCGGCCTCGGCGGCGCGCTCGTCCTGGTCGGCGGTGTCGATGCGGGCGTCGATCAGGCGCTGGGCCTCCGCGCCGGCCGTGCCCTCGCCGAAGTCGACCTCGTAGGACTCCTCGCTCATCCGCGCACTCCCCTCGTGGCCGTCATGAGGCGCGGTTCATCCGCTTGAGCGACTCGCGCAGGAGGTCCTGGGTGCTGGCCTCCCCCAGGTCCTGCTGCGCGGCGGCGACGACCTCCGCGGCCTTCGCCTGCGGCCAGCCGAGCCCGGTGAGCGCCTCCACCACCGAATCCGCCGCCCCCGCCGGCGCGATGCCGGGAAGGCCCGCGGGGGCCGCCGCCTGCAGCGCGCCCAGTTTGGTCCCCAGTTCCAGCACCAGCCGCTGCGCGGACTTCTTGCCCACTCCGGGCACCCGCTGCAGCGCGGTCAGATCGGCATCCGCGACGGCCCGGTGGATCTCCTGCGGCGTGAGCACCGAGAGCATCGCCAGGGCCAGCCGGGGGCCGATGCCGGAGATGGTCTGCAGTGTCTCGAACACGCCCCGGGACGCCTCGTCCATGAACCCGTAGAGGGTCATCGAGTCCTCGCGCACCACCAGCGAGGTGTGCAGCTGGAGCTCCTGGCCGCCGCGGACCTCGGCCAGCTGCGAGGCGGGCAAGTAGACCAGATGCCCCACGCTGCCGCCGAGCAGGATGAGGGAGTCGGCCCGCACGGCCTGCACCGTGCCGGAGAGGAAGGCGATCACGTGAAGTCCTTTGCGCGAGCGTGCCGGTTCCGTACCGGGCGGATCCGGCATAGAACGTCCGTACGATTATCAAGCATAGCCGTCGCGCGGACGGATGCCGGGCATATCGGCCTGTGTCAGGACGATGCGGCCCGGATGGCCTCGGCCCAGGCCTGCTGCGCCTTGGTCAGGCCGGCCCCGGCCGGGCGGGCGGCCAGGCGCGCGTCCACGTCCTTGGCCGCGCCCGGGGTGGAGCCGCTGCTGGCGGCGCCGCGCCACAGATGGCAGATCGCCAGTGCCAGCGCATCGGCGGCGTCGGCGGGCTTGGGCGGGCTCTCCAGTTTGAGGATGCGGGTGACCATCCGCGTCATCTGCTTCTTGTCCGCCCGGCCCGAGCCGGTCACAGCGGCCTTCACCTCGCTCGGCGTGTGCATCGCGACCGGGATCCCCCGGCGCGCCGCCAGGCCCATCGTCAGGCCGGAGGCCTGCGCCGTGCCCATGATGGTGGAGACGTCGTTGCGGGCGAAGACCCGCTCGACCGCGACGACATCCGGGCGGTGCTCGTCCAGCCAGCGGTCGAACGCGTCCGCGAGCAGGCCCAGCCGGACGTCGACATCGGCGTGCGACGGCGTGCGGACCACGTCGACGGCGACCAGGGCCGCCTGCCGGGCCGGACGCGAGTCGATCACGCCCAGCCCGCAGCGGGTCAGGCCCGGGTCGACGCCCAGGATCCGCATCGGAAGCCTCCTGCCTGTGCCGGCTCGTCCTTCAGTCCTCGTCGGACTCCAGCTGGGCCATGACCTCATCGGTCACGTCCGCGTTGGAGTACACGTTCTGCACGTCGTCGCTGTCTTCGAGGGCGTCGATGAGCTTGAACACCTTCTTCGCCTGCTCCGCGTCGAGCTGGACCTCCAGATTGGGCACGAAAGCCGCCTCGGCGGAGTCGTAATCGATCCCGGCGTCCTGCAGGGCGGTGCGGACCGCCACCAGATCGGTGGCCTCGGAGATCACCTCGAAGGTGTCGCCGTTGTCCTTGACCTCCTCGGCACCGGCGTCCAGCGTGGCTTCGAGGATGGCGTCCTCATCGGTGCCCTCCGCCGGGACCGTCACGACGCCCTTGCGGGAGAAGTTGTAGGACACCGAGCCGGGATCCGCCATGCTTCCGCCGCCGCGGGTGACCGCCACGCGCACCTCCGAGGCAGCCCGGTTGCGGTTGTCCGTGAGGCACTCGATCAGCAGCGCGACGCCGCCGGGGGCGTAGCCCTCATACATGATGGTCTGGTAGTCGACCCCGCCGCCGTCCAGCCCCGCGCCGCGCTTGATCGCGCGGTCGATGTTGTCATTGGGCACACTGGACTTCTTGGCCTTCTGCACCGCGTCGAAGAGCGTCGGGTTGCCCTGCAGGTCCGCTCCGCCGTTGCGGGCCGCCACCTCGATGTTCTTGATCAGCTTGGCGAAGAGCTTGCCGCGCTTGGCATCGATGGCCGCCTTCTTATGCTTGGTCGTCGCCCATTTGGAGTGACCTGACATGTACGTCATGTTCCTTTCGTGTGTGCGTTCCCCGCGACGAGTCTACTCGCGGCTACTGGCCGGGCTCGCGCAGCAGCGCCCGGCGCACCGAGACCATGCGCTGCCCGATCGTCACCAGGCAGGCCGCGACGAGTGCCGCCAGGCCGATGCTCAGCACCAGCGGAGGCAGCCCCAGGCCCACCAGCCCGGTCAGCACCAGCGCGACCAGCAGCCGGTCCGCGCGCTCGGCGATGCCGCCCTTGGCCTCCACCCCCAGTCCCTCCGCCCGAGCCCGGACGTAGGACACCACCGAGCCGGTGACCAGGCAGAACAGGGCGATGACAGCGGAGAGGCCGTCCTGCTGGTGGGCGACGAACCAGATGGCGATGCCGATGAAGACGCAGGAGTCCGCGATGCGGTCCATGGTGGAGTCCAGGAACGCCCCCCAGCGGCTGCTCCGGCCCGTCTGGCGGGCCATGATGCCGTCGAGCATATCGCCGATCACGAAGAAGGTGATCACGAGCGTGCCGGCCAGCAGCTGGTCCAGCGGGAAGAAGACGAGCGCCCCGGCGCACACCCCCAGCGTGCCGATGACGGTGACGGCGTCCGGCGAGAGCCCGAGCCTCAGCAGCAGCCTGGCCACCGGGGTGAACAGGCGGGTGAAGAACGCCCGCGCCAGCGCGTTCAGCATGGCCCGGTAGTCTCCCGCTCCTGGCGCGACCACTCGCGGCTGAGCGCCTCCTGCACCTGGGCATGAACCTGAGGCAGTGCCTTGGTGCGGGCGACGATGGGCAGGAAGTTCGCATCCCCGCCCCAGCGCGGCACGATGTGCTGATGCAGGTGCGCGGCGATCCCGGCCCCCGCCACGGCGCCCTGGTTCATGCCGAGGTTGAAGCCGTGGGGCGAGGACACCGCCCGTACCACCCGCATGGCGCGCTGGCTCATGGTGGCGATCTCCACCGTCTCCTCCGGCGTGAGGTCGGTGTAGTCGGCCACGTGCCGGTACGGGCACACCAGCAGATGCCCGGGGTTGTACGGATAGAGGTTCAGCACGACGTAGGCGTGATCGCCGCGGGCCACGATGAGGCCTTCCTCATCGGGCTTCTCCGGTGCCCGGCAGAACGGGCACTCGGTGTCCTCAGCGCCGGGTGCCGGCCGGGACTCCCCACCGATGTACACCATCCGGTGCGGAGTCCACAGCCGCTGGAAACCGTCGGGCTCGCCCGGGAATCCCGCCGCCGCCTCAGGTTCCGGCACGCCGGCGGGACCGGCGTCCCCTGTGCCGCCTGTACCGCTCATGCCGTTACACCTGCGCCTTGTCCTCGATGGCCTGGAGGATCCGCGCGACGGCCTCGTCCACCGGCACGCCGTTGTCCTGGCTGCCGTCCCGGAACCGGAAGGACACCGCCCCGGCGGCCTGGTCCTCGGCGCCGGCGATCAGCTGGTACGGGATCTTCCGCTTGGTGTGGGTGCGGATCTTCTTCTGCATCCGGTCGTCGGAGTCGTCCACCTCGACGCGCACGCCGTGGCGCCGCAGCCGCTCGGCCACCTCGTGCAGGTGGGGCGCGTACTCCGCGGCCACCGGGATTCCCACCACCTGTACCGGCGCCAGCCACACCGGGAAGGCACCGGCGTAGTGCTCCAGCAGGATGGCGAAGAACCGCTCGATGGAGCCGAACAGCGCCCGGTGGATCATGATGGGCCGTTTGCGGCTGCCGTCCCGGTCGGTGTACTCCAGGTCGAACCGCTCGGGCAGGTTGAAGTCCAGCTGCACGGTGGACAGCTGCCAGGAGCGGCCGATGGCGTCGGTGACCTTCAGATCGATCTTGGGGCCGTAGAACGCCGCCTCGCCGGGTTCCTCGGTGAGCTGGAGCCCGGTGGCGCGGGCGACCCGGCGCAGCGCCTCCGTGGCCACCTCCCAGACCTCCTCCTCGCCGATCCACTTGGACTTCTCCTCGTCCCGCATGGACAGCTCGAGCCGGAAGTCGCTCAGGCCGAAGTCCTTGAGCAGGGACAGCACGAACTCCAGGACCTTGGCGGTCTCCTCCTCCAGCTGCTCGCGGGTGACGAAGAGGTGCGCGTCGTCCTGGGTGAAGCCGCGGACCCGGGTGAGGCCGTGCAGGGCGCCGGAGAGCTCGTTGCGGTAGACCGTGCCGTTCTCAGCCAGCCGCAGGGGCAGATCGCGGTAGCTGCGGGCCCGCTCCCGGTAGATCAGGATGTGCATCGGGCAGTTCATCGGCTTGAGGTAGTAGTCCACCCCGGGCTTGGTGACGTTGCCCTCGGCGTCGCGTTCCTCGTCCATCGTGATGGGCGGCCAGATGCCGTCGGCGTAGGTCACCAGGTGGTTGCTCGTGACGAACAGGTCCTTCTTGGTGATGTGCGGGGTGTAGACGTAGCTGTAGCCGTTCTCGATGTGCCGGCGACGGGCGTGCTGCTCCATCTCACCGCGGGCGATGGCGCCATGCGGGTGCCACACCGAGAGCCCGGAGCCGATCTCCTCGGGGAAGGAGAACAGATCCAGTTCGCGGCCGAGCCGCCGGTGGTCGCGCCGCTCGGCTTCAGCCAGCCGGTCCTGGTAGGCCTTGAGATCCTCCTTGGACTTCCAGGCGGTGCCGTAGACGCGCTGCAGCGCCGCCTTGGCCTGATCCCCCCGCCAGTAGGCGGCCGAGGACCTGGTCACGGCGAAGCCGCCGCGGATCGGCTTGGTGTCCGGCAGATGCGGGCCCCGGCACAGGTCCTGCCAGACGACCTCGCCGCGGCGGTCGAGGTTCTCGTAAACGGTGAGTTCGCCGGCGCCGACCTCCACGCCGGCCTCCCCCGTGTCCCCCGTGCTGGCGCGGTCGTGGATGAGTTCCAGCTTGTAGGGCTCATCGGCCATCCGCCGGCGCGCCTCCTCCTCGGAGACCACGACACGGCGGAACCGCTGACCGGACTTGATCAGCTGCTGGGCCTTCTTCTCGATGGCCTTCAGATCCTCCGGGGTGAAGGGCTCCGCGGTGTCGAAGTCGAAGTAGAAGCCGTCCTTGATGTACGGCCCGATGCCCAGCTTGGTGCCGGGGAAGAGCTCCTGCACGGCCTGGGCCACGATGTGGGCTGCCGAGTGCCGGAGGATGTCCAGCCCCTCGGGCTCGTCCAGCGTGATCGGCTCGACGGCGTCGCCGTCGCTCAGCTCGCGGTGCAGATCGGCCGGGACCCCGTTGAGCCGGATGGCGATCGCCTCGGGCGTGTCCGTGAACACCTCGGCTCCCGTGGTGCCCGCAGGCACCTCTCGCCGGGTACCGCCGATGGTCAGCTCGATTACGGACACGTGCGGGTGCTCCTTCTTCTCATGCGAAATCGTTCACAACCGTCCACAACCGTTCAGGGACGAGGGAAAGTCTAGCGGTCTTCGCGCGCTCACCAGGTGAAGCGGTAGTCGTCCTGGGAGCTGAAGTCCGGCGCGCTCATCGTGATCGTCAGCTCGCTGCTCTCGGCGGCATCGTGCGGCACGGCGAACGCCAGCTCGACCGTGGCGGTCTCCCCGGCCGGGACGGCCGACCAGCTGAGGATGCCGCTCCAGCCGTCCGCGGCGGAGAAGACCTCCTCGGCCTGCTCGCCCCCGGAGTGCGTCATCGCCGCCAGCGGCAGGCCGGGCTCGAACTCCTCGCCGCTGGTGTTCTCGATGACGACCTCCGCCACGACGACCTCTCCTCCGGTGGAGTCCGCCCCCACCGAGGTGTCAGCGGCGGTATCGGTGCGCATGGTGACCGTCATCGTGACCCCGTCGGCGACCTCCTCGGTCTGCCCGCCGGAGGCCTCGCCGCCGGAGCCGCTGCCCTGCTCGTTCCCCTCGGTGGCTTCTCCGCCGCTGCCCTGTTCCGTCGCCTCTCCCTGGCCGGAGCCCTCGTCCTGCTGTTCCGGTGCGGTGCTCTCCTGCGAGGACGACGGGCTGTTCTGCTCGGCCTCGCGGGCGAGCATATTGAATCCCGCCACCGCCAGGATCGTCATGGCGATCGCCAGCAGCACCGAGATACCGCCGGTGATGATGCCGGTCAGGCTCATGCCCTTGTTGGTGGCCTTGCCGGCACCGACCGCGCGGAAGCCCAGGATGCCCAGCACGACCGCTGCCCCGCCGGTCAGCAGAGCCAGCAGCCCGATGAAGGGGATCCAGGCGAACAGCAGGGTCGCGATGCCGGCGATGAGGGCGATCACGCCCAGGAAGTTCTTGGAGGTGTCCGGCGGCTGCTGACCCTGCTGCCATGCCGGGTCGCCGTAGGGCGCCTGGCCGTACTGACCGTAGGCCTGCTGCCCATAGGGATCCGGCTGGCCCTGGCTGCCGTACTGCCCGTACTGCTGGCCCTGCTGGGCGTACTGCTGGCCCTGCTGATAGGGGTCGTACTGCCCGCCGCCCTGGCTGCCGTACTGCTGCTGACCCTGCTGATACGGGTCGTACGATCCGGGCTGGCCCTGCTGGCCGTAGGGATCAGGCTGGTACTGGCCATGCTGACCGTGCTGGCCGTAGGGATCGGGCTGCTGGCCGTAGGGGGGCTGCTGAGGCGGGACGGACATGATGCTTCCTTGAGGGGCGAGAAAGAACGACGTGCGGACCCCCTTAGCCTACGCGTCTTCTCCGTCCATCAGGCCCCCGGCACGGCCCCGGTGCCAGGACCGCTACGTACCGGACGGCCACATGCTGCGGCCCCGGGGTTACCGCCGGGCTCACAGGCAGAGTTCGTCTCCGGCGCCGCGAAGGCAGATCGGCAGGCTGGTCGTCTCGGTGAGCTCGAAGCCGTCCCCGGCCTCGGCGATCACGACGGTGTACCGGTGCCCGGCCACGCTGTCGTCCCCCATGCCGCCGGTGACGTCCACGGTGTACTCACCGCCGCCGTGCCCCTCCGGCACGGCCGCCACCACCCACTCCGCCTCTCCGGGCGTGCCGCCGTCCTGCTGCCGCTCGGCGGCGCGGATGCCCACCCCAGAGGCGATCTCGAGCGGGTCCTCGGCGGGAGGCACATCGGAGAAGTCGGCGGTCTCGCCCTGACCGGCCTCGGGAAGATAGCCGAGGAACTGCGTGCTCACCCAGCCAACGCCGTCGCCGAGGCGGATCTCGGCCCAGGACCCGCCTTGGCCCTCGTCGTCCAGCACCCGCTCGCGACCGGCCAGGGTGACCTCCGCGGTGGGCGGGAGCGCGCCGAGCTCCTCGCCGTCCGCGCCTGGCACGCCACGGACCACGAGACCGCCGTCCGGGTCGTCGTGCGCGACGCCCACGACGTGGGCCACGCCATCCGCCTCGGAGAAGTACGCGGACAGCTCCTCGCCCGGCAGCTCGGCAT
This sequence comes from Sediminivirga luteola, assembly GCF_014639315.1. Lineage (GTDB taxonomy): Bacteria > Actinomycetota > Actinomycetes > Actinomycetales > Brevibacteriaceae > Sediminivirga > Sediminivirga luteola. Next base: position 96,529 of record NZ_BMFY01000008.1, on the reverse strand, counting down.
CGGGCACCGGCTCGGTTCCCTCCAGCGGTCCGGCACCGGTGCCGTCTCCGTTGGACTCGCCGTTCTCCGCGGTCTCGGTCACCGCCTCGGGGACGGTGGGCTCATCGCCGGACGGTTCCACGGAGCCGCCGCAGGCCGAGAGCATCAGGACGGCGGCCAGGGTCAGGGCGGGCAGCGGGCGTGCGATGCGGTGCACGGGACCTCCAGGCATTCCGGTGACGGGCGACACATCCAGGCTGTCACACCCGGGTTCACGGCGCATATCCGCCCCCGGGCCGAAGCCGCCGGTCCGGGGCCAAGGCACAGCGAAGGCCCGGAGCCGAGGGCTTCCGGGCCTTGTGTGCTGGTGCGCGATACTGGGATCGAACCAGTGACCTCTTCCGTGTCAGGGAAGCGCGCTACCGCTGCGCCAATCGCGCTCGAAGGGTTCGAGCACCCTTATGCAGCGGGCCCGTACGAGTACGCACCCGCGTTTTCCTTGTCCTGCCGGGGAACCCCCGGCCTGTGCGCGATACTGGGATCGAACCAGTGACCTCTTCCGTGTGAAGGAAGCGCGCTACCGCTGCGCCAATCGCGCTGGTGCCTCAAGTCGCCGACACGAGGACTTCGAGGTGGAGATGGGATTCGAACCCACGTATACGGCTTTGCAGGCCGCTGCCTCGCCTCTCGGCCACTCCACCGCGAGACGATAGTACACCTGTCTTGCGAGCGGACGACGGGACTCGAACCCGCGACCCTCACCTTGGCAAGGTGATGCTCTACCAACTGAGCCACGTCCGCATGCTTCGAGGAGATTTTCCCGGGCTTTCCCCGGTGCTTTCCTCGCTGCAACGAGTCTTAACTGTACACGCCATCCAAGGGAATGCAAAATCCGCCGGTGACCTCGGAACTCGCTCGTGGCGCGGGCACAGGATTCCATAGGATGAAGGCCGATGGAAGCGCATCCCCGGCCCCGCCGCAGACCGCCCCGGCTCTACCGACTGAGCCGGCTCCAGGCGTTGCGCGCACGCGAGCGGGTGCGCGCCAACCGGCACGTGGACCGGGGTTACCGGGCCCTCATCGGCGTGCTCGGGGGCTGCATCGTCGTCCTGGGGCTCATCATGGTCCCGCTGCCGGGGCCGGGGTGGCTGGTGGTGATCGCCGGCATCGCGCTCATCTCCACCGAGTTCCACTGGGCCCGCAGGCTGTTGCGGTTCACCCGGCGCAAGGTCCTCGCCTGGGGACGATGGGTGGCCGCACAGCCGCTGTGGGTGCGCGGCGTCCTCGGCCTGGGCACCTTCCTGTTCGTCAGCGCCGTGGTCTACGGCCTCCTGCTGGTCACGCGGTTGCACGAGTCCTTCCTCCCGGCGGGACTCCTACCGGAGTGGACCGGTCTGTAGACCTGCCCCTCCCGGTCACGGCGCGACCGAGCAGCGGGGAGTGCGCTAGCCGCGCTCCCCGCCCTCGCGCGCCAGGGCCGTGAGGCGGGAGAGGCAGCGGAGGTATTTCTTCCGGTAGCCGCCGGTCACCATCTCCTCGGTGAAGAGGTCGTCCAGGGGAACCCCGGAGGTCACGAGCGGCAGGTTCCGGTCGTACATGCGGTCCACCAGGGCGACGAGCCGCAGGGCCACGCTCTGGTTGCTCACCGGGGCCACGCCCGTCCAGTACACCTCGGCGACGCCGTCGAGCAGCTTGCCGTAACGCGAGGGATGCACCTTCTCCAGGTGCGTCGTGATGCCCTCGAAGGAGTCCAGCGCCACCTGGTGCTGCGCTGCCCGGCGGTGCGCCCGGGCCGCGACCTCGTCATCGCTGAGCGGCTCGGGGGGCGTCGGCAGGCCGCGGTGCCGGTAGTCCTCGCCGTCGATCCGGTAGACGGTGAACTGCGCGGCCAGCGCCTGGATCTCCCGGAGGAAGTCCTGGGCCGCGAACCGGCCCTCCCCGAGGGCGCCGGGCAGCGTATTGGACGTCGCGATGATCTTCACCCCGGCGTCGGTGAGCTCCCGCATCAGCCGGGACATCAGCACCGTGTCGCCCGGATCGTCGAGCTCGAACTCGTCGATGCACACCAGCTTCATCTCCGAGAGCCGCTCACGCGCCTGGGCGAAGCCGAGCGCGCCGACCAGATTGGTGTACTCCACGAAGGTGCCGAAGGCGGCCGGCTTGGCGTGCGCGTGCCAGGAGCTGGCCAGCAGGTGGGTCTTGCCGACGCCGTAGCCGCCGTCCAGGTAGATGCCCCCGCCGGACGGCGAACGCCCGGAGCCGAAGAGCTTGGCGAGGAAGCCGCCGGACTCGCCGCCCTTGCGGTCGACGAACGCCTGCAGCTGGTCCCTGGCCTGCGCCTGGGACGGCTGCGCCGGGTCCGGCCGGTAGCTGTCGAAGGAGACGTTCGCGAAATGCGGAGGAGGCACCAGTCCGGTGAGAAGCTCCTCGGGCTGCATCTGCGGGATCCGGTCCACCAGATGCATGGGCTCTGCGGTCGTCTGCTCAGTCACGATCCATGATTCTACGTGACCGGGCTCGCACGGCTAGAAGCCGAGGCGCCCTAGCTGCTTGGGATCGCGCTGCCAGTCCTTGGCGACCTTCACGTGCAGGTCCAGGTAGACCGGGGTGCCCAGCAGCGCCTCGATGCCGGTGCGGGCCTGGCTGCCGATCTCGCGCAGCCGCGAACCGCCCCGGCCGATGATGATGGCCTTCTGGCTGGGCCGCTCGACGAAGACGTTCACCCGGACGTCCCACAGCGGCCGGTCCGCCGGGCGGTCCTCCCGCGGGAGCATCTCCTCGACCACGACGGCCAGCGAATGCGGCAGTTCGTCGCGCACGCCCTCCAGGGCGGCCTCGCGCACCAGCTCGGCCACCATCCGCTGCTCCGGCTCGTCGGTCAGCTCGCCCTCCGGGTACAGCGGCGGCGAAAGCGGCATCTGCTCGGCGAGCACGCCCTCGAGCACGTCCACCTGTTCCTCGGCCACCGCCGAGACCGGGACCAGCGCGGCGAAGTCCATGAGCTCCTGAGCGGCGAGCAGCGCCTCGGCCACCCGCTCGCGGGAGACCCGGTCGGTCTTCGTCACGATGCCCACCACGGGAGTCCGCGCGATCCCGGCGAGCTTCTGCGCGATGAACCGGTCGCCCGGCCCGATCTTCTCATCGGCAGGCAGGCAGAACCCGATCGCGTCGACCTCCGCCAGGGTCGCCATCACCAGCTCGTTGAGCCGCTCGCCCAGCAGAGTGCGCGGCCGGTGCAGCCCCGGCGTGTCCACCAGCACGAGCTGATGGCTCTGCCGGTGCACGATGCCGCGGATGGTGTGCCGCGTGGTCTGCGGTTTGGACGAGGTGATCGCGACCTTCGTGCCCACCAGGGCGTTCGTCAGGGTCGATTTGCCCGCGTTGGGACGGCCGACGAAGCAGGCGAAACCCGCCCGGTAGTCCTCAGGCACGTCCGTGCGGAAGATGGGTGAGGTCATCGCGGTGCTTCTTCCTGCTGGTGTTCCTCGCGGCGGACGATGAGGCTGGTGACGCGATGGCGGCGCCCGGTGCCCGGCAGCGCCTCGATCCGCAGCCCGTGGGTGACGGCCGTGGAGCCGGCGATCGGCACCCGGCCGAGCGCCTTGGCCAGCAGGCCGCCGAGGGTGGTGACGTCCTCGTCCTCCAGCCGCATGTCCCACAGCTCGGCGAGCTCGTGCAGGTGCATCCGGGTGGAGATCCGGTAGGAGCCGTCGCCGAGGTCGACGATGTCCTCGTCGACCGCGTCGTGCTCGTCGTCGATGTCGCCGACGATCTCCTCCACGATGTCCTCGATCGTGATCAGTCCGGCGGTGCCGCCGTACTCGTCGACCACGATGCACACATGCGTGGCCTCGCGCTGCATGTACCGCAGCAGGTCGTCGATGGGCTTGGTCTCGGGGACGAAGGAGACCTTGCGGGCGAGCTCGGCGGCGGTCACGGTCTCCCCCTGCTCGGGGTGCAGGTGCAGGCGCCGGGCCACGTCCTTCAGGTAGAGCACCCCGAGCACATCGTCCTCGCTCTCGCCCACCACCGGCACGCGGGAGAACCCCGAGCGGTGGAACAGCGAGACCGAGTCGTGCAGCGAGGTGTCCGCGCCGACGGTGACCAGATCGGGCCGGGGCACCATCACCTGCCGTGCCGTGGTGTCGCCGAGCTGGAAGACGGACTGGATCATCTCCCGTTCCTCGTCCTCGATCACGTCCGAGGCCGAGGCCCGCTCCACCAGGTCCCGCAGCTGCTCCTCGGTGACGAACGGCCCGTCCTTGAGCACCTTGCCCGGCGCGAGCATATTGCCCAGCCAGACCAGGATGCGCGCCAGCGGTCCGAGGCCGCGGCGCAGGCCGTGCGCGAGCCAGCTCAGCAGCAGCGCCACTTCCAGGGGACGGCCGCGGCCGATGGTGCGCGGGGAGACGCCCGCGACGGTGAAGACGAGCACCGCGGAGACGCCGAGCGCCAGGAAGAAACCGCGCCAGCCCATGTCGACCAGTTCCACCAGGATCATGGTGATGGACACCGTGGCGCCGGTCTCGCAGAGGGTGCGCATGAAGACCAGGACGTTGATGTGCGTCGGCAGGTCTTCCAGCACGGCTTTCAGGGATCGCACGCCCCGGCGGCCCTCCTCCTCGCTCTCCCGGACCCGCTGGTGCGGGACCGAGGTCACGGCGGCCTCCTCCGCGGCCAGCACGGCGGCGAATCCGAGCAGGCCCAGCGCCAGGAGGATCAGGGCGAGGACCAGCGGGTCAGGCATCGGCGGCCTGCCCGCGGCCGGCCAGGAAGGTCAGCAGGAGGGTCCGCTGCAGGCCGAACATGACCTTCTCCTCCTCCGGCTCGGCGTGATCGTAGCCGAGCAGGTGCAGGATGCCGTGGACGATCAGCAGCAGCATCTCCTCCTCGGCCGAGTGCCCGGCGCGCTGCGCCTGGGCGGCGGCGACCGGAGGGCATAGCACGATGTCCCCGAGGATGCCCTCGCTGGGGCGTTCCGGGGAACCGGGCCGCAGCTCGTCCATCGGGAAGGAGAGCACATCGGTGGGCCCGGGCAGGTCCATCCATTCGATGTGCAGCCGCTCCATCTCGGCCTCGTCCACGTAGGTGAGGGTCAGCTCGGCGGCCGGATGCACGTGCATCTCGGCGAACACGTGCTCGGCCAGCGCGACGGCCTCCTCCATCGGGGCCTCGTGCTCGGTCTCGTTGTGCACCTCGACGCTCATCTGCTCAGCCCCTCGCTCCACTGGCCGTAGGCATCCACGATCTGGGAGACGAGCTTGTGGCGCACCACGTCCCGGCTGCCCAGCTGCGCGAAGTGCACGTCATCGAGGCCGCCGAGGATGTCCTGTACCACGCGCAGTCCGCTGGCCGCCCCGCCGGGCAGGTCGACCTGGGTGGTGTCGCCCGTGATCACCATGGTGGAGCCGAAGCCCAGGCGGGTCAGGAACATCTTCATCTGCTCCGGCGTGGTGTTCTGCGCCTCGTCCAGGATGATGAAGGCGTCGTTGAGGGTCCGCCCGCGCATGTACGCCAGCGGGGCCACCTCGATGGTGCCGGCCTCCATCAGCCGCGGGATGGTGTCCGGGTCGAGCATGTCGTGCAGCGCGTCGTACAGCGGCCGGACGTAGGGGTCGATCTTCTCGTTCAGGGTGCCCGGCAGGAAGCCCAGGCGCTCGCCCGCCTCCACCGCCGGCCTGGTCAGGATGATCCGGGTGACCTCCCTGCGCTGCAGCGCCTGGACCGCCTTGGCCATCGCCAGATAGGTCTTGCCGGTACCGGCCGGGCCGATGCCGAAGGTGATGGTGTGCCGGTCGATGGCGCGCACGTACTCGTGCTGGCCAAGCGTCTTGGGCCGGATCGATTTGCCGCGGGAGGAGAGGATATTGGCGCTGAGCACATCCGAGGCGCGGGTGCCGCCGGCGGCCTGCGCCTGGACCGCCGCGGCGCGCTCGACCGTCTCCGGTCCCAGCGTCAGGCCCTCGTCCAGCAGCCGCCGCAGCTCCCCGATGAGCGCGACGACCTCTTCGACGGCCGGTTCGGCGCCGCGGATCTCGATCTCGTGGCCCCGGCTGAACACCTCGATGCCCGGGTACAGGCGTTCGATGGTGCGGATGGTGCTGTCATGGGCGCCCAGCAGGGCCAGCATGTCGATGGATGCGGGAATGGCGAGCCGCGCCGTGCTGTCGGTGCTCAGCAGAAGGTCCTCTCGTCGATGTGCTCTTGGCCCATTCTATGCCGTCCTGTCCCGCGCCGGCCGGGCACGCCGGCCGGAGCGGATCAGCCCCAGCGTCCCAGCCGCTCCTGCAGCAGAGCGCACGCCACCGGGCCCGCGGTCGAGGCGCGCAGCACGGTGGGGCCCAGCTTGACGATGCGGGCCCCGGGCACGGCGGAGAAGACCTCCAGCTCATCCGGGTGCAGGCCGCCCTCGGGACCCACGACGAACACGATCCGGCGTGCCTGCCCCAGCTCTGCCGGGTCCAGCGAGGTGAGCGGCTCCGTGGCGGATTCGTGCAGGACCAGCAGCAACGCTCCCTCCTCGGCGGCACGGGACGCGATCTCCCCGGCGGTGGAGAGCCCGGCCAGCCGGGGGATGCGGGTCCTGCGGGACTGCATCCCGGCGGCATGCAGGCGCTGGCTCCACTTCGCGGCTGCCTTGTCCCGCCGCTGCGCCGGCCAGCGCACGATGGACCGCTGCGCCTGGAACGGGATCACCTCGTCGACGCCGACCTCGGTGGCCGCCTCGATGCCCTGCAGGTCCCGGTCGCCCTTGGCCAGGGCCTGGGCCAGGACCAGCGCGGGCGTGGGGGCGGGCTCATGCTCCAGCCGGCTGAGCCGCACGATGCCCCCGGCTTCGAGCACGCCGTGCGCGCGCAGGCCGTTCCCGTCGGAGAGCTCGATCGGCTCGCCCTCCCCGTGACGGCGGACCCGCAGCGCGTGGTGCGCGACGTCCTCGCTCAGGACGATCCGCTCGTCCACCGGGCCGTCGCCCGCACCGGCATGCTGGGCGCACTGCCCCAGGGCGGCGGGATCGTAGTAGAGCGGGTGGGTCACCGGCCCGCGAACCTCTCCCGCAGCCGGGAGAACGGGCCCCGCGCGGTATTGCCCATGGATGCCTGGGGCACGGCCTCGCCGCGGAGCTCGGCCAGCTTCTCCAGCAGCTCGCGCTGCTTGCCGTCGAGCTTGCCGGGCGTGGCCACCTGCAGCCGCACCTTCAGATCGCCGCGGCCCTGCCCGCGCAGATGGGTCACGCCCAGACCCGGAAGCACGATGGTCTCGCCCGACTGGGCGCCGGCCTCGATGTCCAGAGCCTGCTCACCGTCGAAGGTCTCGATCGGCATGGAGGCGCCCAGCGCGGCGGCGGTCATCGGCACGGTCACGGTGCAGTGCAGGTCGTCGCCCTTGCGGCTGAACACCTCATGCGGCTCGATGTCGAACTCGACGTAGATATCGCCTGGGGGCCCTCCGGCCATGCCGACCTCGCCCTGCCCGGAGAGCCGTATCCGGTTGCCGCTGTCCACGCCGGCGGGAATCCGGATGCTCAGCTCGCGGCGCTGGCGCACCCGGCCCTCACCCTGGCAGGAGTGGCAGGGCGAGGGGATCACGGTGCCGAAGCCCTGGCAGTGGTTGCACGGGGCGTTGGTGACCATCTGGCCCAGCAGGGTGCGGGCGACGCGCTGCACCTGCCCGGTGCCGTGGCACAGCGGGCAGGTCTCGATCGAGGTGCCCGGCTCGGTGCACTCGCCGCGGCACGTCTCGCAGAGCACCGCGGTCTCCACCGTGACTTTCTCGGTGCCGCCGAAGACGGCCGTGCGCAACGGGATCCGCACGTGCAGCAGCGCGTCCTGGCCGCGCTGCGTGCGGGACGGCGGGCCGGACGGGGCACCGCCCCCGCCGCCGAAGAAGGTCTCGAACAGGTCGCTGAAGCCGCCGAACCCCGCGCCCGGGCCAGCGGTGCCGTTGGCGCTGCCGCCGAGGTCGTAGTTGCGCCGCTTCTCGGGGTCGCTGAGCACGTCGTAGGCGTGCGAGACGCGCTTGAACTCGTCCTCCTTGCCCGGGCTGACGTCCGGGTGGAGCTTCCGGGCGAGTTTCCGGTACGCCTTCTTGATCTCGTCGGCAGTCGCGTCCCGGCTCACACCGAGGGTTTCGTAGTGATCGCTCACGAGGAGTGATTCGTCCTTCCCTTGAGGGGCGATGATGTCATGGAGAAGAGGATGTCAGCGGCGGCGCTCCAGCGCATCCGTGACGTACTTGGCCACCGAACGCACCGCCGCGATGGTGCCGGGGTAGTCCATCCGGGTGGGGCCGAGCACCGCGATCCGGGCACCGCTGTCGGTATCACTGCCGTAGCCGGTGGAGATGACGGAGGAGGTGGCGAAGGAGCGGTGGGCGTTCTCTTCGCCGATCCGCACCGACACCTCCTGGGCGTCATCGGCCATCGAGGCCAGCAGCCGCAGCAGCACCACCTGTTCCTCGAAGGCTTCCAGCAGCGGGCCGATGGACTCGCCGAAGTCGCGCCCGGCGCGGGCCAGGTTCGCGGTTCCCGCCATCACCACGCGTTCCTCGCGGCTGCCGCGGGCGATGTCCTCCAGCACGAGCGCCACGGAACGGGCGAGTTCGGCGTCGGCCGCCGGCAGGGTACGTTCCAGTCCCCGCAGCTGACGGCCCACATGGTTCACCAGGGCGCCGTCGAGCAGTTCGTTCACCCGATGCTTCACCCGGGCGATACCGTCGAGGAACTCGCGTTCGGGCGCCCGCTCGGCGCCCGGCGGAGGCGAGACGTCCACGATGCGCTGCTCCACCCGGCCCTCGTCCGTGATGAGCACGGCCAGGCAGCGGCTGGGCCCCAGCTCCACCAGCTCGACGTGCCGCACCCGGGCGGAACTGAGCGCCGGGTACTGCATGACCGCGACCTGATGAGTCAGCTGTGCCAGCAACCGCACCGAACGGTCCACGATGGAGTCCAGGTCGATGGGCCCCTCCAGCACGGTGGCGATGGCCCGCCGTTCCGCCGGCGAGAGCGGGTTCAGCTCCTCGATGTGATCGACGAACTCCCGGTACCCCTTGTCCGTGGGCACCCGCCCGGCGGAGGCGTGGGGCTGCACGATCAGCCCTTCGCGCTCCAGCTGCGCCATGTCGTTGCGCACCGTGGCGGGCGAGACGTCCAGTTTGTGGCGCTCCACGAGCGCCTTGGAGCCAACCGGGTCCTGCGTGCTGACATAGTCCTCCACGATGGCCCTCAGGACACGCGCCCTGCGCTCCGCGCTCATCACCGTCACCCCCTCATGCAGATTGGCACTCGGCCTTTCTGAGTGCCAATTCTACGCCTCCCCGGCCTGTCCCGTCAGGTTCGCCCCGCCCGGGCCCTACCCTGGTGCACTGTGTCCGGCTTCAATGATCGCTACGGCCCCGATGTCCTCGCCTCCGGTATGCACCGGCGCGCCTCCCTGCCGAAGGTCCCGGCCGAACGCGGCCTGGTCGTGGAGGAGACCGCGACCGGCTGGGTCGGCGCGGTGGTCCGCGTCGAGCGGATCGGACCTGAGCGGATGGCGGTCCTGCAGGACCGCCACGGGCGCGAGCGCGCCTTCCCGCTGGGGCACGGCTTCATGGTCGACGGCAGGAACGTCGAGCTCACCCGGCCGCAGACGCCGCCTGGTGCCGCTGCCCGGACGCCGCGCCGCACCGCCTCCGGCTCGATCGCGGTGCCGGGCGCCAAGGCGCGCACCGCACGCGCCTCCCGCATCTGGGTGGAGGGCAGGCACGACGCCGAGCTGATCGAGAAGGTCTGGGGCGACGATCTGCGGATCGAGGGGATCGTGGTGGAGCCGCTGGGCGGCATCGACGACCTCGCCGAGGCCATCGCCGCCTTCTCCCCCGGCCCAACCCGCCGCCTGGGCATCCTGGTCGACCATCTCGTCGAGGGCTCAAAGGAGTCCCGCATCGTCGCCCGGGCCATCGCCGATGCGGGTCCCGCAGGCGAGGCGGTGCTCGCCCTGGGCCATCCCTTCGTCGACGTCTGGGAGGCGGTCCGGCCCGAACGCGTGGGCTTGCGCGCCTGGCCGCAGATCCCCAAGGGGCAGGATTACAAGCGCGGCATCCTGGCCGCACTCGGCTGGCCGGCCGAATCGGCCGCAGATGTCGCCTCCGGATGGCAGCGCATCCTCGGCACCGTGCGCACCATCGCCGACCTCGATCCGGAGCTCTCCGGGCGGGTGGAGCATCTGATCGACTTCGTCACCCAGCCCGCCGGGCCCGGGTGATGCGTAGACTGGGCAGCAGCACGACCCGTCCATCGAATCCCCCTTCACACGTCGAGGAGGCGTCATGACACAGCCCCCCACCCCGGATCCCCAGCAGCCCGACCCGCACGCCGGCGGTCAGCCCGGCCAGCACACCGGCGGTCAGCCCGGCGGCTGGGCGCAGCAGGAACCCGCACCGCAGCAGCCGCATCAGTACGGACAGTCAGGGCAGCAGGATCAGCCCGGCCAGTACGGCTACCAGCAGCCCGCAGGCCAGCCGGGACATCCCGGGCAGCCGGGCGCACCGGCCGGCGGGATCGACGAGAACGCCAAGCTCGCGGTCATCGCGGCGCACCTGGGCGCCCTGCTGACGAGCGTCGTGCTGCCGCTGATCATCTTCCTGGTGTTCAAGGACAAGAACCCCCGCGTCCGCGAGGAGGCCCGTCAGGCCCTCAACTTCAACATCACCATGCTGATCGCCGCGATCGGCCTGGGCATCGCCACCGGGATCCTGGGAGCGGTCACCTTCGGCATGCTCGGCTTCCTCGTCATCCTGGCCTACGCGCCCACCATCATGGTCTGGATCTTCGGCATCATCGCGACCGTGACCTTCCTGAAGGAGCCTGCGGGCGGGCGCGAGCCGTACAAGTACCCGCTGAGCTTCGAACTGGTGAAGTGATCCAGCGTGAGCGTTCCGCCGCAGGGGCCGCCTAACGGTCCTCCGCCCCAGCCGGGACAGCAACCCTACGGACCGCAGCAGCCGCACCAGGGGTTCGGGTTCGCACCCGGCTATCCGCCGCAGGGGTTCCCGCCGGGCCAGCCGCAGACGGGCTATCCGCAGCCGCAGCATCCGCAGGGCTTCGCGCCGGGTTATCCGCCGGCGCCCACGCCGGACGAGCGGCAGACGGCCATGTGGTGCCATCTGGGCCTGGCGCTCTTCGGGCTGCTGGTCCCGCTGATCTTCTTCCTGACCAACCCGAGCTCCCCCTTCGTCCGGGAGAACGTCCGGAACGCACTGAACTTCGGGCTCACCTGCTTCGGCGCGAACCTCATCATCACGATCGTCTCCATCCCGCTCATGTTCGTGCTGGTGGGCATGTTCACGATCTTCCTCGTGTTCGTCGTCGTGATCGCCGCACTCGTCCTCGGCATCATGGCCGCCATGGCGGCCAACCGCGGCGAGGTCTACCGCTACCCGATGGCCATCGAACTGGTGAAGTGACCCGGCGCCGCTGGCGGGGCCGGGCCTCCCGGTCAGCCCGCCAGCGCCCGCACGACGGTGTCGGCCAGGAGCCGCCCCTTGCCCGTCAGCACGATCCGCCCGCCGGCGGCCGCGTCCCTCTCGATCAGGCCATCGGCCAGCACCGTCTCCAGGGCGCCGGCCGCCTCGCCCGCCTCGCGCATATCCAGGCCCTCCGCCGTGCGGATACCCAACATGACCGTTTCCAGACGGCGGGCCTGGGCGTCCAGCAGCTCCCGGCCGTGTGCCGGGGATTGGCCAGCCATCAGCCGGGCCGCCCAGGGCCGGGGATGCTTGACGTTCCACCAGCGCACGCCGCCGATGTGGCTGTGCGCTCCGGGCCCCACGCCCCACCAGTCGCCGCTGCGCCAGTAGAGCCGGTTGTGCTCGCAGCGGGCCTGCGGGCCGCGGGCCCAGTTGCTCACCTCGTACCAGCGGTAGCCGGCCGCGTGCAGGGCAGCATCGGCGATCTCGTATTTCCGGGCCAGATCGTCCTCGTCCGGTGCCGGGAGCTCGCCCCGGGCCACCTGCCGGCCCATCCGGGTGCCCGGCTCGACGATCAGCGAGTACGCCGAGACGTGATCCGGCTCCAGCTCCAGGACCGTCTGAAGGCTGCGCTGCCAGTCCTGCACCGTCTCCCCCGGCGCGCCGTAGATGAGGTCGAGGCTCACCTGCATGCCCGCATCGCGGACGGCGGCCACGGCCTGCGGGACGCGCGCCGGGTCGTGGGTACGGTCGAGGACCGCCAGGACATGCCCGACCGCGGATTGCATGCCGATCGAGACCCGGGTGACACCGGCGCGGGCAAGCGCCCGCGCATAGGCGGCATCGAGAGTGTCCGGATTGGCCTCGGTCGTGATCTCCGCGCCAGGCGCCAGCCCGAAGGCCTCCCGCGCCGCGTCGACGACGGCGGCCAGATCCTCCGCCGGCAGCAGCGTCGGCGTGCCCCCGCCGAAGAACACCGTCCGCAGGGGACGCGGCGGCAGCCCCGAGTCCGCGAGCACCCGAGCGGCGAAACCGATCTCCCGCGACGCCATGGCGGCGTAGTCCTGCCGTGAGGCGTTCTCCCCGAGCTCCTCGGCGGTGTAGGTGTTGAAGTCGCAGTACCCGCAGCGCACCCGGCAGTACGGCACGTGCACGTACAGGCCCAGCGGCCGCCCGCCGGCGCAGGCGGCCGCGGAGGACGGGAGCAGTCCGTCGGCGGGCGCAGGAAGTCCTTCGGGCTGGGCGGGCATGGCACCATCCTAGTCCGGCGCGCGGTATAGAGTCGGCTGCATGGCGCCTGGCACCCCCTCCCCCGCTCGCGTGGAATTCCGCAAGTTCGACGGCTCGCCGCACTGGGCGTTCGACTGCTTGCATCTGGGCCAGGACAGCCACGGCGAGTGGTTCGGGGCGCCTCCCGGGACCATCGCGCACCGGCCAGGCGGGCGGGAGAAGAGCGCCCGCACCGTGGAGTGGGACCGGCCCGTGCTGTTCCTGGCGCCACCGGAGGCCTGGTGGACGCTGACCTTCAACCTGGATTCCTCGCCGCCGCTGCTCTCCTCCGTGCCCCGGCTGGGCGAGCTCTACGGCGATGTGGGCACCCCGATCGAGCTGAGCCGGCAGCACGCCGACGGGGAGTCAGGCGGCCGGCTCCTGGTCCGGCTCATCGACCTGGACCTGGACATCCGCCGCAAACCCGGCGAGGAGCCCTACGTCGACGACGAGGACGAGTTCGCCGCGCGGCAGGAGAGCATGCACTACCCCGAGCACATCGTGCACGGGGCACGCGCCGGCGCGCACGAGCTGTTCGCCATCGTCGCCGCCAACGACGAGCCGATCCGCAGCCGCTACCTCCGCTGGGCCAAGCTGCTCATTTCTTCTTCTCGTCCCCGCCGTCCGAGGACAGCGCCGCGATGAACGCCTCCTGAGGCACCTCCACGCGGCCGACCATCTTCATTCGCTTCTTGCCTTCCTTCTGCTTCTCCAGCAGCTTCCGCTTGCGCGAGATGTCGCCGCCGTAGCACTTGGAGAGCACGTCCTTGCGAATGGCGCGGATGGTCTCGCGGGCGATGATCCGCGAACCGATCGCCGCCTGCACGGGCACCTCGAACTGCTGCCGGGGGATGAGCTCCCGGAGCTTGCCGGCCATCAGCACGCCGTAGGCGTAGGCCTTGTCCTTGTGCACGATCGCGGAGAAGGCGTCGACCTTCTCCCCCTGCAGCAGGATGTCCACCTTGACCAGATCGCTGACGGCGTCGCCGTCGTTGTCGTAGTCGAGCGAGGCGTACCCCTTGGTGCGTGACTTGAGCTGGTCGAAGAAATCGAACACGATCTCTGCCAGCGGCAGGCGGTAGCGCAGTTCCACCCGGTCCTCGGAGAGGTAGTCCATCCCCTGCATCTGACCGCGGCGGGTCTGGCACAGCTCCATCACGGCACCGACGTACTCGCTGGGCGTCAGGACGGTGGCGCGCACCATCGGCTCGCGGACCTCGCGGATCTTGCCCTCCGGGTACTCGGAGGGGTTCGTCACGCGGTGCTCCGTGCCGTCCTCCATGGTGACGTCGTAGACCACAGAGGGCGCGGTGGAGATGAGATCCAGGTCGAACTCGCGTTCCAGCCGCTCGCGCACGATCTCCAGGTGCAGCAGCCCCAGGAACCCGCAGCGGAAACCGAAGCCGAGCGCCGCGGAGGTCTCCGGCTCGTAGGCCAGGGCGGCGTCGTTGAGCTTGAGTTTGTCCAGCGCCTCCCGCAGCGCCGGGTAGTCCGAGCCGTCGATGGGGAACAGCCCGGAGAACACCATCGGCTTGGGATCCCGGTACCCCGCGAGCGCCTCCGTGGCGGGGGTCTTGGCGTTCGTGACGGTGTCGCCGACCTTGGACTGGCGGACGTCCTTCACACCCGTGATGAGATAGCCCACCTCGCCCACGCCCAGGCCCCGGGTGGGGGTCGGCTCCGGGGCGCTCACGCCGATCTCCAGCAGCTCGTGGGTGGCGCCGGTGGAGAGCATCTCGATGCGCTCGCGCGGGGACAGCTGACCGTCGATCACCCGTACGTAGGTGACCACGCCGCGGTACGTGTCGTAGACCGAGTCGAAGATCATCGCCCTCGCCGGTGCCGAAGCGTCTCCGACCGGGGCGGGAACCTCCCGCACGATGCGGTCCAGCACCGCCTCGACGCCTTCTCCGGTCTTCCCGGAGACACGCAGGCAGTCCTCCGGCTCGCAGCCGATCAGCCCGGCCAGCTCCTCGGCGTATTTGTCCGGCTGCGCCGCCGGCAGGTCGATCTTGTTGAGCACGGGGATGATGGTCAGGTCGTTCTCGAGCGCCAGATAGAGATTGGCGAGGGTCTGCGCCTCGATGCCCTGCGCGGCGTCCACCAGCAGCAGCGTGCCCTCGCAGGCGGCCAGGGACCGGGAGACCTCGTAGGTGAAGTCGACGTGGCCGGGCGTGTCGATCATATTGAGCGCGTACGGGGTCTCGCCCACCTGCCAGGGCATGCGTACCGCCTGGGACTTGATGGTGATGCCCCGTTCGCGTTCGATGTCCATCCGGTCCAGGTACTGGTTCTTCATGTCCCGCGGCTGGACCACTCCGGTGAGCTGCAGCATACGGTCGGCCAGGGTCGATTTGCCGTGGTCGATGTGGGCGATGATGCAGAAGTTCCGGATCAGCCCGGGATCCGTGGCGGCCGGGCGGATGCGGGCGTCATCGGCGCTCACCTGTGGCGACATAGGGGGCTTTCATCCTTGCGGGTCTGTTGGCGGTTACTCGTGGCTAACCGGTCCATTGTTTCATGTTTCGACCGGCGCGTTTCGCCGATAGCATCCAGGCATGGCCACCGATCAGGCCGTGCCGGCCGCGCTCACCGTGATGAGCTTCAATCTGCGGTATCCGGCCGCCGATGCGCACCCGTGGCGGCGCCGCCGGGCGGCGGCGCAGGCGGTGATCAATCAGGAGCTGCCGGCACTCATCGCCACCCAGGAAGGCGTGTACGACCAGCTTCAGGAGCTCGTCTCCGGCCTGGACGACCGCTACGCCTGGACCGGTGAGGGACGGGACGGCGGCGATGCCGGGGAGTTCTGCGCCGTCCTCTACGACCGCCGGCGGATCCGCTTCGAGGCGGGGGCGACGCGGTGGCTCTCCCCCACCCCGGAGGAGCGGAGCCGCGGCTGGGGCTCCTCGCACCGGAGGATCGCGACCCTCGTCGACGTCACCGACCTGCGGGCCGGCCGGCAGCTTCGGTTCATCAGCACGCATCTGGATCATCGCTCGGCGCAGGCACGCAGCGAATCCGCCCGCCTGCTGCGGCGGTGGGCGGCGGAGGGCGGCGCCGCCGTCGTGGCGGGAGACTTCAACGAGCCGCCGGACGGGCCGGCGCACCGGCTCCTCTGCGCCGCCGGATCGGACGAGGCCGCTCCCCCGCTCCGCGACGCCTTCGCTGCGGACGTGCCGCGAGCGGGCGATGACGTGGGGAGCTTCCACGGCTACCGGGACCGGCACCTGGGCGGGCCGCGCATCGACTGGATCCTGCACAGCGCGGCGCTGACCGCGCTCTCCTCGGGTGTGAGCCAGTTCCGCCTGGACGGCCAGGCGCCGTCGGATCACTGGCCGGTGCAGGCGCAGCTGCGCTGGCTGGGGCCCGACGCCGGCGCTCGGGGAACCTAGGATGGCGGGTATGTGGAGGAATCTGGCCAGAAGGGCGCTGCGGATCGCCGAGCGGAGCGCGCGGCAGGCGTGGCGCGAGCAGCAGCGGCAGTCCCGCCGGCACGACACATCGCCGCCCACGCCGTCGCGGCGCACTCCGCCGTCCCGGACCGGCACCGTCCCGGAGCCCGGCGCCGATGGCCGTCCGCCGTATCCGGGCGACTTCCGCGGGACCGTGCGGCCGGTGTACGCGCCGCAGCCGGACGGTGAGCCGGATCCCGGGGAGATCGTCTGGGGCTGGGTGCCCTTCGAGGAGGACCACAGCCGCGGCAAGGACCGTCCCGTGCTGGTCATCGGGCACGACGGGCCCTGGCTCCTGGGCCTGCTGCTGAGCAGCCGGGATCGGGCGCCGCACGGCCGGTTCTCCGTTCACGAGGAGCACGGACAGCGCTGGATGAACCTCGGGCACGGCGGCTGGGATTCCCAGGGCCGCGAGTCAGAGGTGCGGCTGGACCGCGTGGTGCGGCTACCGGAGTCGTATCTGCGGCGAGAAGGCGCCGTGCTCGAGCGCGAGGCTTTCGAGGCGGTCACACGAGCCCTGGCGTGAGCGCCCTGGACCGGCCTCGCGCCAGGACCCGCACGAGGTGCCCGCGTAGCTGGCGAGGACTCGCGGCGGCGGCAAGAAGCCCCGGCACGTCTGCGTGACGTGCCGGGGCTTCTTCCACATATGCCTGACGTCTGAGGCGACGTCAGGCGGGCTCAGGCCTGCAGGCTGCTGAGCCGCTTGGCCATCGCGGACTTGCGGTTAGCCGCGTTGTTCTTGTGCAGCACGCCCTTGGAGACGGCCTTGTCCAGCTTGCGAGCGGCGCTGCGGTAGGCCTCCTGGGCCTGCTCCGCCTCGCCGGTCTCCGCGGACTCACGGAACGCGCGGACCGCGCTGCGGACCTCGGCCCGCACCGCCTGGTTGCGCAGACGCGCCTTCTCGTTGGTGAGATTGCGCTTCATCTGGGACTTGATGTTTGCCAAAGTGGGACACTCTTTCGAATCAGGTCTTGCACTGGTCGCGAGGGCTTCCCGCGTCCGGCATCCGCCCGGCGCGGGGAAACACGCTGGAAGGATCTACCGTGCGGGCGTGCTCCGTCCCGACCCAGGGTGAGACACACACCCCAAGACGGCGCACAACGGATTATCCTAGCAGCTCCCACGGCCACTCGGCCACATATGCCGGCCCCGCCGTGCGCCCGGCGGGCGTGAGCTTCAGCGGCGCCGGGCGGAGCGGCACACCGTGAGCACCATCGTCTCCACGGCGTACACCGGATCCCGGCTGCCGCCCTTGACGGCGGCATCGGCCTCCGCCACCGCGATGAGCGCCTCACCGAGTGCCTCCTGATCCCAGCGGCCGGCGTCCTTGCGGGCTCGCTCGACCTGCCAGGGCGCCATGCCGAGGGAACCGGCGAGCTGGGCGGCCGAGCCACGCAGCCCGCTGACTTTGGCCATCGCCCGCAGCTTGGTCGCCATCGCCGCCACCAGCGGGACCGGGTCGACGCCGGTGGCCAGGGCATGGCGCAGCAACGTCAGCGCCTCGCCGGAACGGCCGGCGATGGCGGTCTCGGCCACCTTGAACCCGGTGGCCTCCACTCTCCCGCCGTAGTAGGTGGAGACGACATCGGCGTCGATGGTGCCGGTGGTGTCGGCCATCAGCTGCTGGCAGCCGGCCGCCAGCTCGGCGATGTCCTGCCCGAGCGCGTCCATCAGTGCGGCCAGCCCCTCGCGGGTGATGCGCCGCCCGGCACGGTTGAACTCGGCAGCCGCGAATTCCTGCCGGTCCGCGTCCCGTTTGAGCGGCTGGGCGTCGATGATGGACGCGCCGGCCTTCTTCAGCGCGTCCAGCAGCTTCTTACCGCGCTGGCCGCCACCGTGGCGGAACACCATCGAGGTGCCCTCCTCGATCTGGTCCAGATAGCTCAGCGCGTCCTTCAGGAAGGCGTCGTTGCAGGCCTCCACGCCGTTGAAGATCACCAGCTTGGCCTCGCCGAACAACGAGGGCGAAGCGAGCGTGAAGATCTCACCGGCCGCGTAGGCCCCCGCTTCCCGCTCGGTCAGCTCCACCTCCGGATCGGCCTGGCGGGCAGCCTCGATCAGCACCGAACGGGCCCGGCGGGAGAGGAAGTCCTCGGATCCGGAGATCAGCACCAGTGGCGCGGGCCTGGCCTCGTGCCAGGGCAGCCCCGTCGGCGCGGTGCGGCCGCTGCTGCGGCGAGTGCGAGGCGGTGTCACGAGAGCCCAATCTAGCAGCGCGCGCGGACACGTCGCAGAGCGGCCAGAGCACGCTGCGCGAGTTTCAGATCGCCTGCGGGGCGCTCAGCAACGAGCCCTCGCTGAGCCGGTGCCAGCTGCGGTGGTGGTAGACCAGGGGCGCGTCTTCGCCGGTCGCCTGCGCCGTGCTGCCGCTCTGAAGCGCTTCGACCACGGTGAGCGTCGCGGTCCCGGCGCGCAGCCGCTCGGTCACCCGGCCGCGGATCCAGGCCCGCGCGCCGTGATAGAGCGGCTCGCCGCCGGGCAGCCGGGTCCAGGCGTCGCGGTCCGCGAAACGGTCGATGCCGCTGGTCGCGCCGAGCTTGGCCACCGGAAGGCCTTCCTCGCCCAGGAAGTGCACCACCACGGTGGCCGCGCTGGTCAGCACCGGCGCGGAAGACGAGGCGTCAGAGACGGAGAAGACCAGCAGGGGCGGATC
Source organism: Sediminivirga luteola (assembly GCF_014639315.1). Lineage (GTDB taxonomy): Bacteria > Actinomycetota > Actinomycetes > Actinomycetales > Brevibacteriaceae > Sediminivirga > Sediminivirga luteola. Next base: position 77,731 of record NZ_BMFY01000008.1, on the reverse strand, counting down.
CACGCTCACCGAGGCCACGCTCGTCACCGTCATCGCCACCGGCCCGGAACCGGCATCGGCCGTCACGACGCAGACTCCGCCGGGGTGGTCCCGGAACACCCGGGTGAAGTCCTCCGTGGGAAGCGGCCCCTGGCTCGACATACTGCTCCTGTCCTGGCTCTCACCGTGCTGTCACCGTGAACTCTTGCGTCCACGATTCTCCTGAAGCACGCCGCGCGGCAAGCTGTGTGTCGAAGTGTTACCGGAAGCGCGGCTCCGTGACGGGAGGAACGGGCCGCTGGGGACGGACGGACGGGCCGCGGATCACGGGTGGCAGCGTCGTTCAGTGGCGGCGGCCATCGGCGGCGATGCGGCTGGGACCGCCTGCCGCTGCGGCAGGTAGAGGGCAATGGACCCGCAGGTGTCCGTGCGCAGGATGCTGGCGGTACCGAGCGCATCGAGGGCGCGCTGGGTGGGATGCCCGTAACGGTTGCCCTCTCCCGCTGAGACGATCCCGGTGCCTGCGTCCGCGGCCCGGTAGAATCCCTCATCCAGGTCACCGGAGCCGTGATGCGGCGCGAGCAGGACGTCCACCGGGGCCACCTCGGCGGCCAGCCGGGCCTGTTCCGCTGCCGTGATGTCTCCGGGCGCCATCAGGGTGGCCCCCGGCAGCGCGACGCGCAGCACGAGCGAGTCCGGGTTGTTCGCCTGCTCGTCATGCCTGCCCGCGGGTGCGCCGGGGCGGGACTCCGCGCTCCCTGGAGCCGTCGTCCGCGAGACGGCCGGGTCCTGAGGATCGTGAAAGATGCTCTCCGGCGGCACCGCGGCCGAGCGCCGGGGCCAGAGCGCCTCGACCGTGACGGCTCCGTGCTGCCAGCTCGCCCCCGCCAGGCCTACCTGGGGCACGACGCCCGCCTCACGCGCCAGGCGGCCGATCTCCAGGGTCTCAGGCCGTGGCGCTCCGGCCGGCCCGGTGCGCAGCGCCAGCAGCTCCCGTCCGCGCAGCACCCCCTCCAGGCCGCCGATGTGGTCCTGATCAAAATGCGAGAGGTACACCGCCACCCGGTCCACCCCGGCCTGCCGGAGGCACGCATCGACCGCGAGGGGGTCTGGGCCGGCGTCCAGGAGCAGCGCCTCCCGCCGGCCGGTGGCGACCAGGGCAGCGGAACCCTGGCCCACATCGCACACCACCATGCTCCACCCCGGAGCGAGCCAGCGCGCCGGCCACACCAGATCGGCCGTGATCGAGGCGCCCAGCAGGCCGCCGACCAGGAGAACCACCGCCAGCAGCCGCCAGCGTGTCATCGCGGCGAGCAGGGCGGTCACGAGAACCGCCACGAGCCCGAGGGCAAGGCCGGCCCCCGGCGCTCCCTCCGGCCACGGCACCGCAGCCAGGGGAAGCCCGGCGAAGAGATGCGCGCATCCGGCGATCCAGGCCGCGCACCATGCCGCCGGGCATGCCGCGACGACCGCGAGGACCGCCCCTGCGCCGGGGATCAGGCCGGCGATCACCGCGACCACGCCGAGCACGGTCGCCGGGGCCACCGCCGCTGAGGCCGCGATGTTCGCCGGCACCGCCCACAGGCTCAGCTGAGGCTGGAGCAGGACCAGGACCGGCGTGCAGGCCAGCTGCGCCGTCAGCGGGACCGCGAGCGCGAGCGCCACCGGTTCCGGCAGCCAGGCGGGCCTGCGGCGGGCCAACGGGAGCGCCAGAGTCATGATCCCGGCGCAGGCCAGTACGGACAGGGTGAAGGCGTACTCACCGGCGAGCCCCGGGGCCACGAGCAGCAGCACCACGATCGCGCCGAAGAGCAGCGGCAGGCCGGTGCCGCCGCTGCCCCGCAGGATTCCCGCCAGCACCGCGGTGGCCATCGCAGACGCCCTGAGGACGCTCGGCTCCGGCCCCACCAGATAGCAGTACGCGCCCATGGCCACGAGCGCAGCGGCCACCCGGAGACGACGGCCGAGGGCGAGCCAGGCCCCTGCGTACCATGCGGCGCCGGTCACGATCGCCAGATTAGAGCCAGAGACAGCGGTCAAGTGGGTCATGGAGACCATCCGCATGTCATCGGTCAGCCCCGGCGGCTGGGCGCTCGTGTCGCCGAGCACCAGGCCAGGCAGGAGGCCTGCACCGGTCTCCGGCACGGGTCCGGCGGAGGCTGCGGCGCGCAGGCCGGCACGGATCCGTTCCCGTGCCGCCGACCATGCCGGTGCTGCGCGCACCAGTTCAGCGTCCCGTGGCGCTCCCAGGTAGGTGCCGGTGTCGGTATGGGAGGGGCTGAGCACGGCCGCCCAGCGCGAGCCCTGCGGCGGTGGCGAGGCATCGGCGGGGAGGACCAGACGGGCCCCGGCGCCGCGACCGGGGACCGCGTCCGGTACGGCCACCGGCACCAGCAGGAAGTCTCCCGATCTGCTGGGGACCGCCGGCCCGGTCACCGTGTAGGCGTAGCGGCCGGCCTCCTCCGGGATCGTGGCAGGGGAATGGAACCACAGCGCGGCCGCCGCCAGCGTGGTGAGCGCGCCCAGGACGGCCAGCTGCCCGGGTACCGCCGCGGACGGTCCCACCCGGGGGCGCGGCCCCGGTGCCCCGCGCCGCAGCAGCCACAGCAGGGTGCCGGTGGCGATCACCGCCCCGGCGGCGCCCAGCAGGGCCAGGACGATGCCCGGGGCGTCCTGGCCCAGGACGGTGAGCAGCCACACCAGGCACGCCGAGGGCAGCAGCCTCAGATCCCGAAGGGCGCGCATCGGCTCAGACGGTCGCCAGGGCGCGCAGGTCCTCGACCGTCTTGGGTCCGATCCCGGAGACGTCCTGCAGATCGTCGACGGTCCTGAACGGTCCGTGCTCCTGCCGGTGGGCGACGATCTTGGCGGCGGTGCTGGGGCCCACGCCGGGAAGCTGCTGCAGGGCGGTCTCATCCGCGGTGTTGATGTTCACCGTCCCCGCGGCGCCGCCGGTGCCCGCGGTCCCCTGCCGCTCCTCGCCGGCGCTGCCGTCCTCGTCCCGGGACGGCACGAGGATCTGCTCGCCGTCGACGACCTCACGGGCCAGGTTCACGCCCGCCGGGTCCGCGTCCTCACGGAGGCCGCCCGCCGCCTCGATCGCCTCAGCGACGCGCGCCCCGGACGGCAGCTCCACCAGGCGAGGATCCTCCACCGCTCCGGCGACATGCACCACGAGGACGGCCGCCGCGCCGCCATGACCGTCCTGCCGGCCTCCGGCCTCCTGCCCGGCCGGGTCGTCCTGCACCTCGGCGGTCCCCTGCGCGGGCGCGGGCAACGGCAGCACCTCCGGTGCCGGGCGGAACAGCATCAGGTAGACCACCGTCCCGAGCAGGGCCAGGACCAGCACGCCCAGCGCCGCGGCCACCCCGATCAGCACCCGCGGGCGGAGGGCTGGCGTCTCCTCCGCCTCGTCGTCCTCGGGGCCGGCGTCGTCGTCGATGGCCTGCGAGGCCGCCGGTTCCGGCGACCGCGTCCCGTCCGGCACCCACCCGCCGTACCGTCCCGGTCTGCCGGTGCCACCGATGCCACCGGGGGCTGCCGGGCCATGCGCGCCTTCCAGGCCGGAGCTTCCGCCGGTGGTGCCCGGAACAGTTCCGTCCTGCGGCATCCGGCGCGGTCGTTCTCCGGCCAGCACGCGGGCGATCCGTTCCTGCGGGGAGTCCCCGGCTCCGGGATGGCCACGGCGGGCGGGCCGCCGGGCGGAACTGGTGTGGTCCATGGCCGCGAGCTTAGGGATCCAGGCACGCGCGCGAGGCTCGCTGGCTACGCCTGTGGACGCCCCCTGAGCCGGTGGCGCTCCTGTGCCCCACGGTGTCCGGTGGCTGTGACACCGTGCCGGACACAGCGCGCCCGGCGGTGTCAGTCCTCCGGCCAGAGAGAGACACCGAGCACGCCGGGGCCGGTGTGGGCGGCCACCACCGCGGAGAGTTCCTCGACCCTGGTCGTGAGCGGCAGACCCGCGGCGGCAGCGTGCGCCCGGAGCATGCCCTCCAGCTCCACCGCCTGTGACCCGGCGTCCAGATGCTGCACGCTCGCGCACCATCTCTGCGCCGCCTCGTCCGCGCCGGTGCTTGCTGTGCCTCCGGCGTCTCCTGAGCCTTCCAGACCCGCCGCCACCACGAGGGCGCACAGTCTCTCCAGCGCCTTCGAGCGCGTGCGCACCTTGGCCAGGGCACCGACGGTCCCCTCCTCGAATCCGAGCAGGGGGTGGACCTGCAACATCTGCCCCAGCAGGTGCGCCGCCCGGCCGATCCGCCCGCCGCGGCGCAGATACTCCAGCGTCTCCGGTACGAACACCGTGAGCGTGGACTCCCTGGCCCAGCGTCCGGTCTCCGCGGCGACCCGGGCAGCGGGTGCGCCGCCGGCGGCCAGGCGCGCCGCGTATCCGACTGCGGCTCCCAGACCTGCCGCGGTGATGCCCGCATCGGCGATGTGCACCGGCACGGCAGCCGCGGCAGCAGCCTGGCGCGCGGCGTCCACCGTGCCGGACATCGCAGCGGAGATATGCACCGAGACGATCGCGGACGCACCCGCGGCGGCCAGCCGCTCGTAGACCTCGGCGAACGCGCCGGGCTGCGGCATGGAGGTGCTCACCTCACCGCCGGCGCGCATATGCGCGGCCAGCCGGGCGCCCGCGGCCGAGGTCAGCGTTCCGGTGCCAGCCGGCTCGTCGGCGCGATCTTCCTCGCCGAGCAGGATCCGCAGCGGGACCATCTGGGCCGGGACCGGCAGGGCGGCCAGATCGGCGGCGCCCAGGCCGGCGGTGCTGTCATAGCACAGCGCGATCATCGCTCCTCGTCCCTTTCGGCGGCGGTATCGTGGTGGTTGCTCTCAAGTATGCCCGTGCCGTATCCGCGATGGAGGACGACGATACTCTCGTGAACCGCTTCCTTGACTTCCTCAACAACTCGCTGGCCGCCGCGGTGCTGGCCGGCAGCGTGCTCGTCTTCCTGCCTCTGCACCTGATCCCCGCCCTGCATCCGATCTCCTGGATCCTGGGAGTGCTCCAGGTGGCGGTCGCCGCGCTCGCGGTGTGGCTCATCCTCCGCCGCTACCAGCGCGATCAGGCGCGGATCGATCAGCTGGGCGCCGAACTGGGCGCCGAACGGGAGAAGATGCGGACGATCACGCGTGAGCTCGGAGAGTTCCGGCCCCTCGCCGACGAAGCCTCCCAGGACGTGCAGGCCTCCCGGCGGATCGTCGAACAGCTGTCCTCCGCCGAGGGCCTGATCCCCTGGCTGCGCGTGCGCACCGACCTCACCTCCTGGGCCCCGGAACAGCTCGATCCGCTGGAGGAGTTCCTGCACGCCAACCGCCAGCTCAGCTTCGAGGACTCTGCCGTGCACACCGCGTTCATGGAGCTCTACCGGGCGGCGCAGCAGCTGCGCGACTGGTTCTCCCTGGAGGGCTCCCGGCACGGCGACGACGGCTGGGAGCTGCTGCCGGCCGATCAGCGCGAGGGCGGCTGGCGCGAGTTCACCGAGGCGAAGGCCCGCGGCGAGGAGCTCGCCGATACGCTGCTGAGCGCCCGGGCCGGCTTCGAGCGGGTGGCACTGGAACGCGGGACCTTGCCGGTCTGAACCAGACCGAACCGGGCTCAGCCGACTCGGCGGGTCCGGCGGGGATCAGCCGACGAGCGCGGCGATGGCGGCGAGGATCAGCAGGAACAGCCCGGCCGGGATGCCCAGTCCCGCCGCGATGGCGCAGCGGGTGGCGACCGTCGTGACCGGTTTCAGGAAGGGCCGCAGCTGAGGGTACTCGCGCCAGCGGCCGGGCAGCTGACCCAGCGCGGTGAACAGCGCCCGGGTGTTGCGCACCCGGCCGCCGCCGGGCATGCCCGGGAACAGCGTCTCCCCGATGAGATCCCGCTCGAACGAGCCCCCGGAGCCCGGCGGCTGCTGGTTCCGCCGTTCCTGCAGCGCCATGGTGAAGGCCCGCCGGATGGTCTCCGGCTCGCGCACCGCGCGGCGCGCGGCCAAGCCTGTGGCGATCAGGTAGCCGCCGCACAGCAGCAGGAGGACGGCGACGAGGCAGGAGAGCACCGAGACGAAACGGCTGCCGTCCCAGGCCGGGAAGGACGCCGCGCCCAGGATCAGTCCGAGCCCGGCAGCGATGCCGCCCAGCGCCACGCCGGGCGTGTACAGCCCGCGGGCGGCCAGCTGTGCCAGGGTGGCCAGCTCGGCCGCGGCGGCCTCGCTCTCGGTGGAGGCCCCGGCGGGACCGTCGACGACCTCGCCCTCGACTGGTTCCTCGTCCCCGCCGGCAGCGCCGTGACCATCGCCGCCGGGAGGGACGATGCTCATGCCTGCCACCAGGAGTCGAACAGGGTCGCCGGCAGCTCGCGCTTGTGCCGGGTGGCCACATACCGGGTCTCGATGGCCTCGGCGACCTCTGCCGGGACCTCCTTGCCCTCCAGGTAGTCGTCGATGTCGGCGTAGCCGATGCCCAGTTCCGTCTCATCCGACTGCCCCGGGGTGGCATCCAGCAGATCGGCGGTCGGCGGCTTGGTCCACAGTCGCTCCGGTGCCCCCAGGGCCTGCAGCAGCGCGCCGCCCTGCCGTTTGGTCAGACCCGAAAGCGGCAGCACATCGGCGCCGCCGTCGCCGTACTTGGTGAAGAAGCCGGTGACCGCCTCCGCGGCGTGGTCGGTGCCGATCACCAGGCTCTTGTGCTCCCCCGCGATGGCGTACTGCGCCATCATCCGCGAACGCGCCTTGGCGTTGCCCTTGTTGAAATCCGTGATCGGCTCGTTCATGGCGCGGGCGTACTCGGACTCCAGCCCGTCGACGGCACCGGCGACGTTGAACACGATCGACTCGTCGGGCTGGATGAACGTCAGGGCCAGCTGAGCGTCGTCCTCGTCGTGCTGCGTGCCGTACGGCAGCCGCACGGCGCGGAACCGCGCCTGAACGCCCTCGGCGCGCAGTTCCTCGGCCGCCAGCTGCGCCAGCCGGCCGGCCAGGGAGGAGTCCTGGCCGCCGGAGATGCCCAGCACGAAACCGGCGGTGCCGGAGGCGCGCGTGTAGGACTTCAGGAAGTCGATCCGCCTGCGGATCTCCTGCTCCGGGTCGATCCGGGGCGAGACGTTCAGTGCCTGGATGATCTCTTCACGCAGCGATGTCGTCATGGCACCAGCGTAGCGCGCGCCGTGTATCGCGGACGTGAACAGCCCTGCCGGCGCCGGTACGCCGGTCAGCCCTCGGGGACGATGTTCACCAGCTTGGGGGCGCGCACGATCACCTTGCGAACCCCGGCGCCGGCCAGGGTCCGCTGCGCGCCGGTGCTGGCCAGTGCCAGGCGCTCCAGCTCAGCCGGATCGATGTCCGGGCTCACCTCCAGCCGGTCCCTGACCTTGCCCTTGACCTGGACCACGCAGGTGACGGTCTCGGCGACCAGATAGGACTCATCGGCGGCCGGCAGTGGCTGGTAGGTGATCGTCCCGGCGTGGCCCAGCCGCTCCCACAGCTCCTCCGCGATGTGCGGGGCGAAGGGGCTCAGCAGCTGCACCAGCGGCTCGACGGCGGCACGGGCGGTGATGCCCTCCTTCGTCAGGTGGTTCACCAGGACGATGAGCTTGGCGATGGCGGTGTTGAACCGCATCGCCTCCATGTCCTCGTGCACCCCGGCGATGGTGGCGTGCAGCACCCGCAGGGTCGCCTCGTCCAGTTCCCCGCCGGTGACGACGGTCTCGCCGGTCTCCTCGTCCACCACCAGGCGCCACACCCGCTGCAGGAACCGCTGGGCGCCGACGACGGCCCGGGTCTCCCAGGCGCGGGACAGCTCCAGCGGCCCCATCGACATCTCGTACACCCGGAAGGTGTCCGCGCCGTACTCGGCGTACATGTCGTCGGGGGTAACGATGTTCTTGAGCGATTTGCCCATCTTCCCGTACTCGCGGCGCACCTGTGCGCCCTGGTACCAGAAGGTGGACTCCCCGCTCTCGTCCACGCGCTCGGCCACCTCGGCGGCCGGCACATAGGCACCGCGCTCGTCGGTGTAGGCGTAGGCCTGGATGTAGCCCTGGTTGACCAGCTTGTGGAACGGCTCGAACGAGCTGATATGCCCCAGGTCGTACAGCACCTTATGCCAGAACCGGGCGTAGAGCAGGTGCAGCACGGCGTGCTCCACCCCGCCGATGTACAGATCGGCGCCGCCGGAATGGCCCTGCCCGCGGGGACCGAGCCAGTAGGCCTCGTTGACGGTATCGACCGGCGCCTGGTCGTTGGCGGGATCGGCGTACCGAAGCTGGTACCAGGAGGAACCGGCCCAGTTGGGCATCGTATTGGTCTCCCGCCGGTACCGCTTGGGCCCGTCGCCCAGATCCAGGGTCACGTGCACCCAGTCCGCGGCGCGTCCCAGCGGCGGCTCGGGCTCGCTGGTCAGATCGTCCTCCGGGAAGGTCCGCGGGGAGAAGTCGTCCACCTCCGGCAGGTCCACCGGCAGCTGATCCTCGGGCAGCGCGATGGCGGTGCCGTCCTCGTCGTAGACGATGGGGAACGGCTCCCCCCAGTACCGCTGCCGGGAGAACAGCCAGTCCCGCAGCCGGTACGTCGTGGTGCCCTCGCCGCTGCCGGACCGCTCCAGCCAGGCGATGATTGCCTCCTTGGCCTCCGCGACGGACATGCCGTTGAGGTCGATGCGCTCATTGGCGGAGTTGATCACCTCGCCATCGCCGGTCCACACGCCCTCGTGGCCTTCCGGCGCGGCGACGGTGGGCACGATGGGCAGGCCGAACGCCAGGGCGAACTCGTGGTCCCGCTCGTCCCCGCCGGGCACCGCCATGATGGCACCGGTGCCGTACCCCATCAGCACGTAGTCGGCGATGAAGACCGGCAGCCGGTCCCCCGTGACCGGGTTGATCGCGTAACCGCCGGTGAAGACACCCGTCTTCTCCTTGTCCTCCTGGCGTTCGGCGGGAGTCTTGGCGGCCGCGGCGGCGCGGTAGGACCGCACCGCCTCGGCCGGTGTGGCCGCGCCGCCCCGCCATGCTTCGGGGACGCCAGGCTCCCAGCCCGCTGCGGAGGGCTCTGCCAGCAGCCGGTCCACCAGCGGATGCTCCGGGGCAAGGACGACGTAGGTGGCGCCGAACAGGGTGTCCGGGCGCGTGGTGAAGACCGTGATGTCCTCAGGTGCGCTCTCGGTGCCTCCGCTGCCGGTCAGGGCGAACCGGACGTGCGCGCCGGTGGAGCGGCCGATCCAGTTCCGCTGCATGGACTTGACCGCCTCGGGCCAGTCCACGTGGTCCAGATCGTCGATCAGCCGGTCGGCGTAGGCGGTGATCCGCATGTTCCACTGCTTCAGATTGCGCTGGAACACCGGGAAGTTGCCGCGCTCGGAGCGACCCTCCGGGGTGACCTCCTCATTGGCCAGGACCGTGCCCAGGCCAGGGCACCAGTTGACCGGGGACTCGGAGACGTAGGCCAGCCGGTAGCCGTGCAGCACGTCCTCGCGCTCGCGCGCGCTCAGCTCCTCCCAGCTCCGGCCGGCGTAGTCCCCGGGCAGGGCACGGGAGCCATCGGCGAACTGGGCCACCAGCTCGGCGATGGGACGTGCCTTGCCGGCCCCGCCGTCGGCGTCCGCGTCGTACCAGGAGTTGAAGATCTGCAGGAAGATCCACTGCGTCCACTTCACGAACTCCGGATCCGTCGTCGCGAAGGTCCGGCGGGCGTCGTGGCCCAGGCCCAGGCGGCGCAGCTGGCGCCGCATATTGGCGATGTTCTCCTCGGTCGTGACGCGCGGATGCTGGCCGGTCTGGACGGCGTACTGCTCCGCGGGAAGGCCGAAGGCGTCATAGGCCAGGGCGTGCATGACGTTCTTGCCGCGCATCCGGTTGTACCGGGCCAGCACGTCCGTGGCCAGATAGCCCAGCGGATGGCCCACATGCAGGCCCTTGCCGGACGGGTACGGGAACATGTCCATCACGTAGAGCTTCTCCCCCGCGGCCCCGGGTCCCGGGGAGACCGTGGCGCCGCGCCGGGTGGTAGCCAGCGGCCCGGTGGGGTTGGGGGCCTCGAAGGTGCCCTCGGCCTCCCAGCGATCCTGCCACTTGAGCTCGATCCGGCCCGCGAGCGCAGCATCGTACTTCCAGGTGCCGCTTGCGTCCTGTGCGGGGGCCTGGGGGGCCGGGTGAGCCTGAGCGCTCATGGTGATGGTGTCCTCCTGCGGTCCGAACCTCGAAGCGGGCATGCGACGGTACGGCGCACACCACCCCCTAAGCTTAGCGCCGAGCGGTACCGGATTCTTGGGCTCGTCCCTCGTCCACCGACTAAGGTAGAGGGAACCACAACGCAGTGGCCCCGCGCGATGAGAGGAGCCCGCCAGTGCCCGCATCAGTGAAATCGCACATCGCCACCCCCATCGATTACCCGCTCGATGACCGGATCACGCTCGGAGAGCTGATCGTCCGGATCGCGGCGGAGGAACCCGAACGGGTGCTGTTCGAACGCAAGGACTCCGGCGGAGACTGGTCCGCCGTGAGCGCCGCGCGGTTCCGCGATCAGGTACTGGGCGTGGCCAAGGGGCTCATTGCGGCCGGCGTGCGCGCCGGTGACCGGGTGGGCCTGCTGGGCCGGACCTCCTACGAGTGGACGGTCGCCGATTTCGCCATCTGGTGCGCCGGGGCGGTCACCGTCCCGTTCTACGAGACCTCCTCCAAGGCCCAGCTGGCCTGGATGATCGAGGACTCCGGCGTCGAGGTCGCCTTCGCCGAGAGCGCCGCCCACGCCGGCCGGCTGGACGAGGCGCTGCGGCACGCCAGGGACGAGTCCGGTTCCGGCTCTGGGGGTTCGCTGCCGGAGACGCTACGCAGCTGGGTCTACCAGGAGGGCGGCTTCGAGGAGCTCGCCCGCTCCGGCGAGGCGGTCGGCGACGAGGACGCCGCCGCCCAGCGCGCGCAGGTCTCCCCGGAGGATCCGGCCACGCTCATCTACACCTCCGGGACCACCGGGCCCTCGAAGGGCTGCGAGCTGAGCCACCACAACTTCGTGCTCACGGCGCAGGCGGCGCTGCACACCATTCCCGAGGTCTTCGCCGGGACTCCCCGCTGCCTGCTTTTCCTCCCCCTGGCGCACGTCTTCGCCCGGTTCGTGCAGGTGCTGGCGGTGTACACCCGCAGCACCCTGGCCCATACCGCGGACCTGGCGGACCTGCCGGCCGATCTGGCGTCCTTCCGGCCCAGCTACATCCTGGCGGTGCCGCGCGTGTTCGAGAAGGTGTTCAACTCCGCCCTGTCGAAGGCGCAGGCCGGCGGCAAGGCGAAGGTCGCGATCTTCCGCCGGGCCGAGCGAGTGGCGGTGGCGTACTCCCGCGCCCTCGACGCCGGCCGGGTGCCGGCCGGGCTGCGGCTCCAGCACCGCCTGTTCGACCGGCTGGTGTACTCCAAGCTGCGCCAGGCGATGGGCAACAACGTGGAGTACGCCGTCTCCGGCGGCGGTCCGCTCGGCGCCCATCTGGGCCACTTCTACCGGGGTCTCGGGGTGACCATCCTGGAGGGGTACGGGCTCACCGAGACCACCGCCCCGGTGACGGTGAACCTGCCGGTCAAGAGCAAGATCGGCACCGTGGGGGTGCCGCTGCCGGGCTGTGAGATCCGCATCGGCGAGGGCGAGGAGGTGCAGGCCAAGGGGCTGTGCGTCTTCCAGGGATACTGGCGCAACGAGGAGGCCACGGCGGAGAGCTTCACCGAGGACGGCTGGTTCCGCACCGGCGATCTGGGCAGCATGGACACCGACGGCTATCTGACCATCACCGGCCGCAGCAAGGAGATCCTGGTGACCTCGGCCGGCAAGAACGTGGCCCCTGCGGTGCTGGAGGACCAGCTACGCCGCCACCCCGTGGTGGGCCAGCCGGTCGTCATCGGCGACAACCGGCACTTCATCGCCGCGCTGTTCACCCTGGATCCGGAGATGCTGCCGGCCTGGCTGAAGAACCACGGCCTGCCGGAGATGGACGTGGCCGAAGCCGCTGCGCATCCGGCGGTACGCAGCGCCATCCAGGACCTCGTGGACCGGGTCAACGAGAGCGTCTCGCGTGCCGAGCAGATCAAGAAGTTCACCATCCTGCCCGATGTGTTCTCCGAGGCCTCCGGTCATCTTTCGGCCAAGCAGTCGGTCAAGCGCCATGTGGTGTACGAGGACTACGCCGAGCAGATCGAGGAGATCTACGCCTGAGGCCTGCCTTCAGTTCAGTGCCGCTTCACTCCAGCGCGATGTGGTGGGTGCAGCGCTGAAGCAGCTCGGTGCGGTGCAGGATGTGCACGATGGTGGTCTCCGGCAGGCGTGACTCGATCACGTCCATGACCCGGTCCTGCGTGGCCGCGTCCAGCTGGCTGGTGGCCTCGTCGAGGATCAGGACCGGCGGCCGCTTCAGCAGGGCGCGGGCCAGCCCGATCCGCTGCGCCTGCCCGCCGGAGACGGGCTGGCGCTGACCTCCGATGCGAGTGCCGAGTCCGCGGTCGACGAGCGCGTCCAGGCCGAGGGCGCGCAGGGTCTCGGCGACCTCCTCCTCGCCGGCGTCGCTGCCCAGCCGGGCGTTGTCCAGCAGGCTCGCGGCGAAGATATGGGGATTCTGCTCCACCAGGACGACCTGGGCTCGTACCTGCTCGGGCGGGATGCCGCGCAGATCGGCGCCGCCGATGCGTACCTGCCCGGCCTCGGGATCGTAGGTGCGGGTCAGCAATGCCGCGACCGTGCTCTTGCCGCTTCCGGTGCCGCCGGTCAGTGCGGCCCGGGCGCCGGCCGGGAGCCAGAAGCTGAGGCCGTCCAGGACCGGCCGCGCGCCGGGTTGTCCGGGGTAGCCGAACCGCACGCCTTCGAGCGCCACGTCCAGAGGACCCTCCGGGAGCCTGGGGGTGCTGCCCCTCACCGGCTGCGGGGCCGGTTGGGGAGCCAGCAGCGCAGGGACGGCCGGCGGGGCATCGCACCGTTCCAGGTACCGCGCGGCCGCCGCCTGCGCCGCGGCCAGCGCCGTGAGACTGCCGTCCACCGCCGCCACCGGCAGGTGCGCGGCGAAGAACAGGCCGGCGACCAGCAGGCCTGTCTGCTGGTCCAGGCTCAACCCGCCCGGCCACACGACCGGCAGCAGGACGCCGGTCAGCAGCAACGCGCGGGTGAGGCCGCGTCGCAGCGCCTGGATCCGGGCGCCGCGCCGCTCGACGGCGGCGACCTCCTCGTCCAGCGCCGCGACCTGTGCCTGGATCCGGTCCGGGGCGCCGGCCAGGACGATGTCGTCGCGGGCGGCGACCGCATCGGCGACCAGGGCGCTGGCCCGGGCTCGCACCGCCCCCTGTTTCCCGGCTGCGGCGAGCAGCAGCCGGGCTCCGATCGCCGGGACCAGCAGCAGCTGAGCACCGAGCAGGAGCGCCACCAGCAGCGCCGCCGGGCCGGAGCCGAGCAGCAGCACCGCTGTGGCCGTGCCGGCCAGCACCGCCACCGCCGAGACGACGGGGGCGAGGGTGTGGGCGTAGAAGGTCTCGATCCGGTCGATGTCCCGGGTGGCGGCTTCGAGCTGGTCGCCGCTGCGCTGGGCCGCCACGACGGCGGGGGCCTGCGGAATCAGGCTCTCGTAGTAGTCCAGCCGCAGCCGCGCCAGCGCGGAGAACGCCACCTGATGCCCCAGGTACTGCTCCAGGTAGCGGGCCGCGCCCCGCAGCACGGACAGGCCCAGGAGCACGCCCAGCACCGGCAGCGCGCCCCCGCCGGAACCGGCAGCGGCGGAGAGCACGGCGTGCATGGCCAGGCCGACGATCAACACTCCCAGCGCGTGACGGAGCACGCCGGACAGGCAGGATCCGAGCACGGGCCACAGCGGCAGCCGGCGGGCCAGCCGGAGCAGGACGGTCATCGGCGCACCAGCCTCCCCTCACGCAGCTCGTAGACATCGGTGACGCCGGCCAGCGCGGCCGGCCGGTGGCTGACGATGACGGCCGTGCGCCCGGCCACGGCGGTGCGGATCGCCGCGGTGACCCGGGCCTCGGCCTGCGGATCCAGATGGGCGGTGGGTTCGTCCAGCAGCAGCACGGGGGCGTCGCGCAGCAGCGCCCGGGCGATCGCCAGGCGGGAACGCTGTCCCCCGGAGAGCAGCCGACCGGCCTCACCGGTGCGGGTCTCCAGGCCCGCGGGCATGGCCCGTACCTCATCCGCCAGCTGGGCCTGTTCCAGCACCGCCCACAGCTCGGCGTCCGAGGCGCCGGGCGCGGCCAGGCGCAGGTTCGCAGCGATGCTGGCGTCGATCACCCCGGCCTCCTGGGAGACCGCGGCCACGGCGGCGCGCACGGCATCGGGGGCGGAGGCGGCCTGGGCGCCGGCGACGACGATCCGGCCGGAGTCGGGGGCGCGCAGGCCGGCGAGCAGCCGCAGCAGGGTCGTCTTGCCCGCGCCCGACTCCCCCACGACGCCGACAGTGCTCCCGGCCGGGACGTTCAGGTCGAGGTCGTTCAGGACGAGGGTGCCGTCCGGACCGGAGACGGTGACGTTCTCGGCGCGCAGTCCGCCGCCAAGGCCGGCCGTACCGCCGGGATCGACCGGATCGTCTGCCACCGAGACGCCCGGTGCATCCGGGTACGGCGGCCGGAGCGACTCCAGTTCCCGCACGCGTGCCTCCGCCGCCCGCCCGGAGGCGCCCTGGTAGAAGAACTGACCGACCCGGTCGATGGGTTCGCTGAGCACGAGCGAGAGCAGCACGAGCGCCGCCGCCTGCGCCGGGCCGATATGGCCGTCCTCCAGCCGCCACAGCGCCAGGGCCGCCGCTCCCAGCGTGAAGAACAGAACGAAGACGAGATCGATCACCAGGATGATCGACTGGCTGACCGCGAGCACCCGCAGCACGCTGCGCCGCAGCGCCTCCGCCCGGCGGGCCAGGCTCCGCCCGAAAGCGCGTTCCGCACCCAGGTAGCTCAGCGTGGCCAGGCCGCGGAGCGCGTCGAGCAGCAGCGCCGCTAGCTGCGCCGAGGACCGCCGGTAGGCGCCGGAGCTCTTCTTGGTGAGCGCCAGGAAGCCGCGGATCGCGAACGGGATGACGGCGGCGGCCAGGGCCAGCACCGCCGCGGACACCGGGTCGATCCACACCCCGATGGCCAGCAGCACCAGCAGCGGCGCAGTCAGGCTGCCGAGCATCGGCCCCAGGAAGGTCCCGCGGTAGACGGCGGCCCGGTCCACGTCATCGCCGAGCACCGCGACGGCGCGGCCCGCATCGGGGAGATCCTGGGCCCGCAGCACGCGGCCCAGGGCCGCCCGGCGCAGGCCGGCGCGGCGAGTGCCGGTAGCTGCGGCGATCCGCCCGGGCAGCAGCGCCGTCGCGGCGACGCTCACCGCAGTGCAGCCGAGCACCACCGCCAGATGCACTCCGTCCCGGCTCCCCAGGTCCGCCATCCGGGCCGCGGCGATGATCGCGCCGGCAAGACCCAGCGAGGACAGCACGGAGAAGAGGAACTGGAGGGGCACGGTTCCTAAGCATAGGCCGCCGGCCCTGGCGGAGGCCGCCGCGGCACCGATAGGCTCGAGCCATGGCCGATGACGATCACAGCACCCGTGGCAGCTATGTGAAGGGCAAGGGCGAGTTCGCCCGGGACACCCGGTACATCGAGGACAGGATCCTGGACGACCCGCAAGCCGAATGGCCGGTCGAGCCCGGACGCTACCGGCTCGTCGCCGCCCGGGCCTGCCCCTGGGCGCACCGGAGCATCATCGTCCGGCGGCTGCTGGGCCTGGAGGAGGTCATCTCCCTGGGCCTGGCCGGACCGACCCACGATGCGCGCTCCTGGACCTTCGACCTCGACCCCGGCGGCGTGGACCCGGTGCTGGGCATCCCCCGGCTGCAGGACGCCTACTTCGCCCGGTTCCCCGGCTACGAGCGCGGCATCACCGTCCCGGCGATCGTCGACGTCCCCTCCGGGAAGGTCGTGACGAACGACTTCCCGCAGATCACCCACGACCTCTCCTCCGAGTGGCGGCGATACCACCGGCCCGGGGCGCCGGATCTGTGGCCGCAGGATCTCCGGGAGGAGATGGAGGACGTCATGCAGCGGATCTACACCGAGGTGAACAACGGGGTGTACCGCTGCGGGTTCGCCGGCTCGCAAGACGCCTACGAGAAGGCCTATCACCGCCTGTTCACGGCGCTGGACTGGCTGGAGGAACGGCTCGCGGACCGGCGCTATCTGATGGGCGCGAGCATCACCGAGGCCGATGTCCGGCTGTTCACGACGCTGGCCCGCTTCGATGCGGTCTACTACTCGCATTTCAAGACCAACCGTCAGCAGCTGCGTGACTTCCCGCATCTGTGGGCTTACGCCAGGGATCTGTACCAGACTCCCGGTTTCGGCGATACGACCGATTTCGTGCAGATCAAGCAGCACTACTACATCGTGCAGACGGACATCAATCCCACCCAGGTGGTGCCGCTGGGCCCGGATCTCTCGGGCTGGCTGAGCCCCCACGGGCGAGAGTCCCTCGGCGGCGCGCCGTTCGGCGAGGGAACGCCTCCGGGTCCCGTCCGGCCGGGCGAGGAAGTCCCGGCGGAGCACCGGATCGGCTGAGCTGCGAGTGCGTGGCCGGCGAGCTCAGGCTCGCCGGCGCACCCGGTTCACGATCCACCAGGCCAGCGCCGCCGCGACCGCCACGATCACGATCCACTGGAAGACGCCGGCGTAGCGCTCGACCACGTGCCAGCTCTCCCCCAGCCAGTAGCCGGCACCGATGAACACGGTGTTCCAGATGCCGCTTCCGGCGGCGGTCAAGAGGACGAAGGGGAGCATCGGCATCCGGTCCACGCCGGCCGGGATGGAGATGAAGCTGCGGAACAGCGGGACCATCCGGCCGAAGAACACCGCCTTGCGGCCGTGCCGGTGGAACCAGTCCACCGTGCGGTCGATGTCGGTGCCCTCCACCAGCGGGAGCCGCACCGCGATGGCCCGCACCCGCTCCAGGCCGATGCCCCGCCCGAGCCAGTAGAGGATCGCCGCGCCGATGACGGAGCCGGCGGTGGTGCACAGGATCGCCGCGAGGAGGTCGATGTCACCGCGGCTGGCGGCGAACCCGGCCAGCGGCAGGACCACCTCGCTGGGAATGGGCGGGAACAGGTTCTCGATCAGGACCAGGAGACCGGCGCCGATGCTGCCCAGGCGCTCCATGACGGCTACCGCCCACTCCGCGATCTGCATGCGCACCATAGTATGGCTCTCAAGACCTCCGCTCTCGATGCGAAGGGGGCGAGAGGGATGTGAGAATGCACAGACCGGTCGGCTGACGACAGGAGCACGGCATGAATCTGCTCACCGCCACACACCGGGTGAACAGGCTGCAGAGACTGAAACGACGCCCCGCCGTCGCGCACGCGCTGCGGGCCGCGAGCCGCTTCGGGGAACGGCTGGGCAACCAGTTCGGGGCGGCCATCACCTACTTCTCGGTCCTGGCCATCATCCCCACCATCATGTTCGCCTTCGCCGGCCTCGGCTTCACCCTGGACGTGCTGCGACCCGAGCTGCTGGGCACCGTGCGCGGATGGATCGAGAACGCCACCGGCGGCAACGAGCAGGTGCACGGGCTGCTGGACAACTACCTGGCCAATTGGCGCGCGGTCGGCATCGTCGCCGTCATCTCCGCGCTCTACACCGCCCAGGGATGGATCGGGAACCTCAAGGACGCGGTGCGCACCATGGTGCGCGACGATGTCGCCGACCGGCAGAAGCAGAGTTTCCCGGTGCGCGTGGTCACCAATGTGGTCACGCTGCTGGGCGTTCTCATCGGCGTCCTGGTGGCCGTGGCGCTCAGCGTCCTTGGCACCTCGATGCAGAGCTGGGCTGTGGAAGTCCTGCAGCTGCCGTCCTGGGTGACGCCGCTGATGGTCATCATCCCGCTGCTGGCGGCGGTGGGGGCGCTGTGGCTGATCTTCATGTGGTTGTTCACGCTGTTGCCAGCCGAGCCGATCCCGGGGACCGCCAAGGTCCGCGGCTCGCTGCTGGGAGCGGTTCCGGCGGCGATCCTGCTGCACGTGGCCACGCTGCTGATCGACGCGTTCTCCGGCTCTCCGACGGCCGCCCTGTTCGGGCCGGTGATCGCGATCATGCTGGCGATGAACCTGTTCGCCCGGTTGACCCTGTTCGTCGCGGCTTGGCTGGGCACCTACGAGCGGCGGTCCGTGCTCGACCCGGTGCCGAGGGCGGAGCTGGAGGAGGACAACGGCGCGCCGCGCGCGAACGAGACCCGCGACGCCGTCGTCACCCTCGTCGTCACGGCGGGGATCATCGGCGGGACCCTGCTGGGCGTGCGCCGCTGGGAGGAGCGCAAGGGAGACCTCTGAGCCCCTGTCTCAGCGTCGGCGGCGGCTGCCTGAGGACCGTGGACCGCGGCGTGGCGGGCGCGGTTTCCGGCCATGACCACCGCGCGCCCCGTGGGCGCCGACGGGGCGGGAAGTGGCCCGCGCGGTTCCATCCGCCCTGCCCGTACCGGTCTCTGGCGGCGTGTCGTGCGCGTTCCGCGTGCTGCCGGGTCGGCGGCCCTTGAGCACGCCGATGAGGTCCTGCAGCAGGGGCCCGTCGTCGGCGCGGCGGAAGACGAACGCCACCTGAAGGCCCAGACGCGCCGCCAGCTCCGCGGTGCAGGCGGACTCGGCGAGCGGGACGATCGCGAGGTCCTTGCGACCGAACTGCCGGGCCACGGAGGCCGGCACCAGATCGTAGCCCGTCCCGGCGGCGAGCAGCTCGAAACGTTGCGGGACGCTCAGCGGCCCGGATCCCGGGTCCGAGCGGTCCAGGACCTCGTCGAGGTCCTCGAATTCCGCCAGGTCCTCGAGGCCGGCCTCGCTGCCCTCCAACGCGGCAAGGGCGTGATCCTGCGCAGCGACCGCCACCGCGGCCTCGGTGTACAGCGGCACCCGCTGCCACGCCTCGTCCTCCGGCAGCAGGCTCGGCCGGCACAGCACGCCGTCCAGGAGGGGGCCGTCCTGTCCGTCTTCGCTCCCCGGCCGCGTCCAGTGCCGCGCCCCGGCGTCCTCCAGGGCGACCGGTTCCAGCGACGTGCCCGGATGCGCGGTGCGCCAGCGCTGCCACCATTTGTCCGGTCGCACCCCGGGCACGAACCCGATGCGCAGCGCCTCCATCCCTCACTCCTCACCTCGGACCGACGTCGCCTGACGTGCCGGGCAGTCCAGGCACAGCTCACGCTGCCCTTCTCGCCAGGTATACCGCGGATTCATATCGTAGGCGTGCAGCGCCGCGGGCAGCCAGCGCACGGGACCGTCCACCGCTCGGGATAGAATCGCCACGGACACCAGCCCTACGATGAAGTGGAAAGCGAGCGCCCCTAGTGAGCGATGTCACGACCAGCATGGAGGAATGGAACTCCCGCGAGGCCGTCGCAGAAGCCCTGGTTCCCGTGGTGGGACGACTGCACCGCCAGAACCACGTCCTGTTCACCGTCTACGGGCGCAGCCTGCTGAACAAGTCCGTCCGCGGCATCCTCAAGGCGCACCGCTACGCTCGTCATTTCCGCGAGGGCCGCGGTCTCGAACCCGCCCGCAGCCTGGAGCTCGCTGAGGCCGTCGCGGCGCTCAATCCCGGCACCGCGAGCATCGACCTCGGCCGGCTCTCCGACGCCCATGAGGCCTCGGGCATGAGCCTCGAAGCCTTCCTCGCCGAGGAGCTGGCCCAGATCGCGGGTCAGGGCGGCGTGCAGGAGGATGCCCCGCAGGACGTGGTGCTGTACGGCTTCGGCCGCATCGGGCGTCTGGTGGCCCGGATCCTGATCGACCACGCCGGCGGCGGCTCCCGGCTGCGGCTGCGCGCGGTGGTGGTGCGCAAAGGCAGCGAGAACGACCTGATCAAGCGCGCCTCCCTGCTGCGCCGGGACTCGGTGCACGGGAAGTTCGACGGCACCATCACGGTGGATGAGGAGGCCGGCACGATCACCGCCAACGGCGTGCGGATCCAGTTCATCTACTCCTCCAGTCCGGCTGAGGTGGACTACACCACCTACGGCATCAACGACGCGATCGTCGTCGACAACACCGGACGCTGGCGGGACCGCGAGGGCCTGGGACAGCATCTGCTCAGCCGTGGCGTCTCCCGGGTGCTGCTCACCGCGCCGGGCAAGGGCGATATCCCGAACATCGTGTACGGCATCAACCACGAGCAGATCGGCGAGGACACCATCGTCTCAGCCGCTTCCTGCACCACGAACGCCATCACCCCGGTGCTGAAGGTGCTCAATGACCGGTTCGGCGTGCGCAACGGGCACGTCGAGACGGTGCACTCCTACACCAACGACCAGAACCTCATCGACAACTTCCACAAGGGCTCACGCCGGGGCCGCGCCGCGGGCCTGAACATGGTGCTCACCGAGACCGGTGCCGCCAAGGCCGTCGCCAAGGCCCTGCCGGAGCTGTCCGGGAAGCTCTCCGGCAACGCCATCAGGGTGCCCACGCCGGACGTGTCGATGGCGATCCTGAACTTGAACCTGGACACCGCCACCTCCAAGGACGAGCTGAACGGCTTCCTGCGGCAGACGTCGATGGATTCGCCGCTGCGGAACCAGATCGACTACATCGCCTCCCCGGAGGTGGTCTCCACGGACTTCATCGGGTCCAAGCGCGCCGGGGTCGTCGACGGCCTGGCCACCATCGTCAACGACGACCGCGCCGTGGTCTACGTCTGGTACGACAACGAGTTCGGCTACAGCTGCCAGGTGGTGCGCGTGGTGGAGCAGATGGCGGGCGTGCACGCGCCGAAGTTCCCCAGGGTCTGAGCGCGCCTCAGCGCTTAGCCGGCTGAGGCGCCGCTTCCACCTGCTGCAGCGAGCCGGTGTCCATGACCGAACGCTGCCGGTCGATCTTTGTCGCCAGGGGCTTGTGCGGCAGGAAGACCAGCAGCGCCACCCCGAGCACGCCCAGCGGGGCCAGGTAGAGGTAGAGCGGCATGAGCGCTTCCGTGTACGCCGCCATCACCGCGTCCCGGACGTTCGCCGGGAGCTGGGCGATCATCCCGGGCGTGAGCGCCTGCACGCTGGAACCGGCGACGTCGCCGCCCGGTACCGCGTCCCCCAGCCGGTTCAGCAGCCGGGTGGTGAAGATGCTCCCGACCAGGCCCATGCCGAGCGTGGCGCCCACCTGCCGGAAATAGTTGTTCGAGGCCGTCGCGGTGCCGACCATGCTGCTGGGGAACGCGTTCTGCACCACGAGTACCAGCAGCTGCATGGACATGCCCAGTCCGATGCCCATCACGCCCAGGTACGCACCGACCACCAGATCGCTGCTGTGCTCGTCCACGGTGGACAGCAGCACCGCGGCGGCGGTGATCAGGATGACACCGACGAGCGGGAACGCCTTGTACCGTCCCGTCCGCGAGACCAGGAAGCCCACGGCCGAGGAGACCACGAGCATGCCGCCCATCAGCGGCACCATGTGCAGGCCCGCGGCGGTGGCGGAGAGCTCCATGGCCATCTGCAGGTAGGTCGGCAGATAGCCGACGACGCCGAACATCAGGATGCCGATGCACAGGCCGGCCGCGGTGGCCAGCAGGAAGGTCCGGTCCCGGAACAGGCGCGGCGGCAGGATGGGCTCGCTGGCGCGGCGCTCCACGACCACCAGCAGGGCGATCACCAGCACCAGGCCGGCGGCCATCGCGGCGATCTGCCAGGACAGCCAGGGGAACCGGTTGCCGCCCCAGACGCCGATCAGAGTGATCAGCACCGTCATGAGGCTGGTGCACATGGCGCCGCCGATGTCGAAGCGCATCTTCTCGCGCCGCGCGGTGCGTGGCACCTTGAGGAAGAAGATCGCCGCGATGAGGGCCATGGCTCCCAGCGGGAAGTTCATCCAGAACGTCCAGCGCCAGCCCGGCCCCTCCGTGAACCAGCCACCCAGCAAGGGCCCGGCCACCGAGGAGACGGCGAACACCGAGCCGAGCACGCCCATGTACTTGCCGCGCTCCCTGGCGGGCACCACATCGGCGATCAGCGCCTGGGAGAGGATCAGCAAACCGCCTCCCCCGATGCCCTGCACCACCCGGCCGATGATGAGGGTGTTCATGTCCTGAGCCAGGACGCCCACCAGGGAACCGCACATGAACGCGCTGATGGCGAAGATGAACAGCGGCTTGCGGCCGATCATGTCGCCGAGCTTGCCGTACACCGGCATCATGATGGTCGCCGCCAGCATGAACGCGGTCGAGACCCAGAGCATGCTGCCCACTCCGTGCAGCTCGCCGGCCACGGTGGGCAGGGCGGTGGCCAGGATGGTCTGGTTCAGGGAGAACATCAGCAGGGCCATCATCAGCCCCACGAACAGCGGCAGCACCTTCGCCGGGGGTGCCTCCGCGGCCGGCGTGCTCACGGCACGCGACGCGGGGTCCTGGCCGCCTCCGGTGCGGAGGGCTTCGGCGTTCTCATTGCGTCTCATCCGATCACCTCCCGGTGCACGCGCAGCATGAGCGCGGTCGAGCGGGCACATTCTGCTTCCGGGTCGAAGTCACGGTCCGGATGGCGGAGCATATGGCGGGCGGCGTGCCGGAACGGCGCCGAGCCGATCTGCACCAGCATCTCGGCGTAGTCCCGCAGGTCCTCGTGGTCCTCGAAGCCCAGGTCGCGGCGTTCCAGCCGCTCCACGACGACTTCGGTCACGAGTTCCTCGATCTGGCGGATGCGATCCATCTGGCGGCCGAGCAGCGCGGGGTACCGCCGGAGCACTTCGCGGCGGCGCATGGCGACCTCGCTCTGGTTGAAGGAGAGCAGGTAGACGCCGTTGATCAGCGTGGCGATGTCCTCCAGGAGGTGGTCGCCATCGGCGCCGGCCGTCAGGAACGCCTGGATCTCGCCGGCCTGGAGGGTGTCGTCGTAGGCGCCGACGATCGCGTCCTCCTTCGAGGCGAAGTAGTTGAAGAAGGTCCGCTGGGAGATGTTCGCGTCCTTGGCGATGGCCGCCACCGTGGCCTGTTCCAGGCCGTCGGCCAGGACGCGGTCCACGGCGGCCACATGGATGGCGATGCGGGTGGCGCGCTGCTTGCGCTCACGCAGCGAGTCGCCCTCCTGGGCAGCAGGAGTCGTAAGAGTATTCACACTGTGCAATTTTGCACGGTGTGCAACTTTTCCTCAAGCCGGCCGGTGGTGTCCTTGCTCACATGCCGGCACGGGACCTCGCTCGTGCAGGCGGCCTCACTCCCCCTGGGCGACCAGATCCTGGTAGTGCGGGAACCGTTCCAGATAGCTCTGGACGTAGGTGCAGGTCGGCACGATGCGCTCGCCGCGCTCGCGCAGGCGGTCGAGCAGGTTAGTCACCAGCAGCCGCGCGAACCCCTGCCGGGAGAAGCGCTCGGAGATCACGGTGTGCTGCAGCTCCACCACCCCGGTCTCCTGAAGGCGATAGCCGACGAAACCGATGAAGGTCCGGCCGCCGTCGGAGTCCACCCGCCACAGCTCGTACCGGCCACGGCCCAGGTTGTCGACGATCTCGACCGGGATGTCCGGGGTCTGGGGCGCCGCACCGGGCCCGCGAGGCGACTCGCTCACTTCGACCTCCTGAAAGTCGTGTCCGCCCGCATCCGCGCGGGCGATTGCCACCAGCCTAGGCCAGCACATGCGCGTAGGGCTATGGTGGCATCTGGCCTGGGCGTATGTCGGGGGTGTTACCGGCATGCTACGGCGGTGTAACCTCATGTGGATAAAAAAATCGCATCGCGAACTCGCAGCCGCGCCGTGCGCGGACGACCAGGCAGCGACGAGATGCGGACTCGAAGACCGGCGCAGGGAGGCACCATGACGTCAGGGACGGCGGGCAGCGCAGCCCCGGCTGCGGCACAGCGCGAACGCTGGGGCGGACGGACGATCTTCATCGTCGCGGCGATCAGCTCCGCGATCGGACTGGGCAATATCTGGCGCTTCCCGGGAGTCGCCTACGACAACGGCGGCGGCGCCTTCCTCATCCCGTACCTGGCGGCCTTCCTGACCGCCGGCATCCCCGTGCTGTTCCTCGACTACGCCATCGGCCACCGCTACCGCGCAGCGCCCCCGCTGGCGTTCCGGCGCCTGAACAAGAAACTCGAGCCCCTGGGCTGGTGGCAGGTACTGGTCTGCTACGTGATCATCACCTACTACGCGGTGGTGGTCGCCTGGGCCGGCGCCTACGTCTTCTTCTCCGGCAACCTCGCCTGGGGCGACGACGCCGCAGGCTTCTTCACCGCGGACTTCCTGCGCGCCGGCGACCCGGGCTTCACCCTGTCCTTCTCCCCCGGTGTGCTGCTGGCGCTGCTCGTGGTGTGGGTCGTCGCCACCGTCGTGCTGGCCCTTGGCCTGCGACGTGGCCTGGAGGTAGCCAACCGGGTGACCCTGCCGGCGCTCGTCGTGCTCTTCGTCATCATCGTGATCTACTCCCTCACCTTGGACGGCGCGGTCGACGGCCTCAACGCGTTCTTCACTCCCGACTGGGCCGCGCTGGCCCAGCCCGGCGTCTGGATCGCCGCCTACGGGCACATCTTCTTCTCCTTCTCGGTGGCGTTCGGCATCATGCTGACCTACTCCTCGTATCTGAAGCGCAAGTCCGATCTGGCCGGCTCCGGTCTGGTGGTGGCCTTCGCCAACTGCTCCTTCGAGATCCTGGCCGGCATCGGCGTCTTCGCCACGCTCGGCTTCCTGGCGTTCACCGCCGGCAGCACCGTCGGCGAGCTCGAGGGCCTGTCCGGCGTGCTCCTGGCCTTCGTCACCTTCCCGACCCTGCTGGCCGAGATGCCCGGCGGCAACGTCATCGGCGTCCTGTTCTTCCTCTCGCTGGTGTTCGCCGGCTTCACCTCCCTGCTGTCCCTGATGCAGGTCGTCACCGGCGCCATCCAGGACAAGACCGGCCTGAAGCCGGCCCCCGCCGGGATCCTGGTCGGGCTGGCCGCCGGCATCCCCTCGATCCTGCTGTACGCCACCACCAACGGCCTCAACGCGCTCGACGTGGTCGACGCGTTCATCAACAATGTCGGAGTGGTGGCCTCCGCCGTGCTGATGCTCGTGCTGGTGTGCTTGGTCGGCCGCAAGGCGCCCGAGCTGAGCGCCCACCTCTCGGCCGTGTCCTCGTTCACCGTCGGCCGGCTCTGGCGGCTGTTCGTCACCTGGATCACGCCGGCCGTGCTGCTGGTGATCCTGGCCCGCGGAGCATGGGATTACGCCGTCAACGGCTACGACGAGTACCCGGCATGGTTCCTGGGCGTGGCCGGCTGGGGCATGCTCGCGCTCATCGCCGTGCTGGCCTTCGCCCTGAGCTACCAGCGCTACCGGCGGCCCGGCGCCGATGACTTCACCCCGGACGACGCCCGCGAACTGGCTGCGGAACTGGCCAGCGAACGGGCCGCTCAGAACGGGCACACGCGCCCGGCCGACGAGGAAGGAGACCGCCGATGACCCCGCTGGCGATCGTGACGATGATCCTGTCCATCGTGATCTTCTGGGGCGGGCTGGCCTACAGCGTGCTGCGCCTGCGCCGGCATCCCGAATCGCAGGACGACAGCTGAGCGCCTAGGCGCCGAGTCCTCAGGCAAGCACCATCCAGTTGCGCCGCACCAGATCGGCGCACAGGTCCGCCTCGCCGTTCCCGGCGGCGGCGATGATCCGCTCGTGCAGTTCGGCGGAGGCGCTGGCCTCCGCCGAGTCGAAGTGCAGGTACTCCGCCCGCCGCAGCAAGGGCATCGCCTGTTCCAGCTGCGCCGCCAGCACGGCATTGCCGCTGCGGTCAACGAAGACCGCGTGGAAATCGTCGTCGGCGGCCACGGCGCGTCCGGCGTCGCCCGCGCCGATGCCCGCGCGCAGACCCTCGTTCGCCCGGCTCAGCGCGGTCAGATCATCCTCGCCGAGCCGGGGGACGGCCAATCGCGTGGCCAGTGCGTGCAACTCGGCCGCCACCACCCTGCTCTCCTCCACGACGGCCGGGTCGTAGGGGGTGGCCATCGTGGCCCGGCCTGGGATCGCCGTCACCAGCCCGGTCCGCTCCAGGCGCAGCAGCGCCTCGCGGATCGGCGTGCGGGAGACACCGAGCCAGGCCTGCAGGTCCGCGTCGACCAGGCGCTCCCCGGGCTCGATCTCGCCGCGGACGATGGCATCACGGATGCTGCGGTAGACGTCGTCGCGCAGCAGGGAACGACGGTGCACGGAACGGGTCGCAGGAACGGGCATGCCATGAATCCTAACCCTCACCCATTGACATTGCGGCAGTTGCGGTATGCAATATATTGCAACCCTGCGGCGGACGGACCGCCGCTCATGAGCCCGGGAGGCCCGCATGCCGCTGTCCGACTTCGATCGCTATCCGCTCACCTTCGGCCCGAGCCCGGTCCACCGGCTGGAGCGCCTGAGCGCGCATCTGGGCGGGGCCACGATCTGGGCCAAGCGGGAGGACGTCAATTCCGGGCTCGCCTTCGGCGGCAACAAGACCCGCAAGCTGGAGTACATCGTCCCGGACATCCTCGCCTCTGGCGCGGACACCCTGGTGAGCATCGGCGGCGTGCAGTCGAACCACACCCGGCAGGTCGCGGCCGTCGCCGCCAAGCTGGGCCTGAAAGCCCGCCTGGTCCAGGAGAAGTGGGTGGACTGGCCGGACGCGGTCAACGACAAGGTCGGCAACATCCTGCTCTCCCGGATCATGGGCGCCGAGGTCCGGCTGGACTCCGCCGGGTTCGACATCGGCATCCGATCCAGCTGGCAGCAGGCCATCGCCGAGGTGGAGGAGTCCGGCGGGGTGCCCTACCCGATCCCGGCCGGCGCCTCCGAGCACCGGCTCGGCGGCCTGGGCTTCGCCAACTGGGCCTATGAGGTTCAGCAGCAGGAACGCGAGCTCGGGGTCTTCTTCGACACCATCGTGGTGTGCACCGTCACCGGCTCGACCCACGCGGGCATGATCGCTGGTTTCGCCGGCCAGGACCGCCCCCGCCGGGTGATCGGCATCGACGCCTCGGCCACCATCGAGAAGACCCGGGACCAGGTGGCGCGGATCGCGCGGCACACCGCGGAGCTGATCGGCCTGGGCCGGGAGCTGCGCGAGGACGAGATCACCGTGCTGGAGGGCTGGGCCGGGGACCTGTACGGCATCCCGGTCGACTCCACCGTCGAGGCGATCCGCACCTCCGCGCAGCTGGAGGGCATGATCATCGACCCCGTCTACGAGGGCAAGTCGATGGCCGGCCTGATCGACCTGGTCCGCGACGGCGAGATCGGCAAGGGCTCCAACGTGCTCTACGCCCACCTCGGCGGCCAGCCGGCCCTGAACGCCTACTCCGGTATCTTCTAGAAGAGGGGCGGCACACGATGAGCGACGACGGACGTCAGTTCGAGACGAGCACGCAGCAGACCCCCGCGCCGACCGTCAACGAACGACCGCTCACGGCGGCGTCCTCGTTGCGCGGCTCCACCCTGGACGCCATCGCCCAGCGCGTCCTGTGGCTCTCCACCGCCATCATCGACGCCGCCAACCGCGGCCGGGCGAACCCCGACGGCGTGAAGGTCGGCGGGCACCAGTCCTCCTCCGCCTCCATGGTGGGCATCATGACCGCGCTGTGGTTCGCCGAGCTCGGCCCGCACGACCGGGTATCGGTCAAGCCGCACGCCTCTCCCGTGCTGCACGCCATCGCGTACCTGCTCGGGGAGCTGGAGGAGGGGCAGCTGGGCACCCTGCGGGCCCGCGGCGGGCTGCAGGCCTATCCGAGCCGGTCGAAGGACCCGCATACGGTGGATTTCTCCACCGGGTCCGTCGGCATCGGCGCGACCGCTCCGCTGTGGGCGGCGCTGTCCCGGCGCTACCTGCGCGACCACTTCGGCCTGCCGCCAGGGGGCCGGTTCATCAGTCTCCTGGGCGACGCGGAGATGGACGAGGGCGCCGTGTGGGAGGCGATCATCGACCCGGAGGTGCGGCAGCTCGGCGAGGCCGTGTGGATCGTCGACCTGAACCGGCAGTCCCTGGACCGGGTGATCCCGGACGTGCAGATCGCGCGGCTGCAGGGCATGTTCGCGGCGGCCGACTGGCAGGTGCTCACCTGCAAGTGGGGCCGTCGCCTGCAGGCGCTCTTCGCCAGGCCGGGCGGCGACGCGCTCCGGCGCCGACTGGAGGAGATGCCGAACGAGGAGTATCAGCGGCTGCTGCGCTCCCATCCTCGCGATGTCCCCGCGCGGCTACTCGGCGACTCCCCCGGCCCGGCACTGGCCGAGCTGGTGGCGGGTCTGGGCGACGTCGAGGTGGCGGAGGCCGTGCGTGACCTGGGCGGGCACGACATCCAGGAGCTGCTGGCCACCTACGCGCAGATCGACGACAGCCGGCCGACCGTGATCTTCGCGTACACCATCAAGGGGCGGGGGCTCGCCACGGAGGGGCATCCGAGCAACCACGCCGCACAGCTGACCGAGGAGCAGATGCACGAGCTCGCCTCACTCTCCGGCACGGACCTCGAGGACCCGTGGCAGCGGTTCCCCGCGGGCTCCGAGGAGGCCGAGCTGTGCGCGCGGACCGCGGAACGACTGCGCCGCCCGCCGCTGCCATCCGCCACGCCGCCGGCGGTCCCGGTGGAACTGAAGTGGCCGCACAAGCAGGTCACCTCGACCCAGGCCACGCTCGGTCGGCTGCTCTCGGATCTCAAGCGCGCCGAGCCGGAGGTGGCCCGGCGGGTCGTCACCGTCAGCCCCGATGTGGCCTCCTCCACGAACCTGGGCGGCTGGATCAACAAGACCGGGATCTGGTCCGCCAGCGACCGGCGCGACTGGTTCGCCGACGACGCCGACCGGGTGCTGCGCTGGCAGGAGGATCCCGGCGGGCAGCACATGCAGCTGGGCATCGCGGAGGTCAATCTGGTCGGCCTGATCGGCGAGCTGGGTGCGACCTGGTCGCGCTGGGGCGAGCCGCTCATCCCCATCGGCACCATCTATGATCCCTTCGTGGGCCGGGCGCTCGAGCCCTGGATGTTCGGGATCTACGCGGGCGGGCAGTCGATCCTGGTGGGGACGCCCTCCGGGGTGACCCTGGCGCCGGAGGGAGGCGCTCATCAGTCGGTGAACACGCCGTCCATCGGGGTCTCCACCCCGGGCATCGACAGCTGGGAGCCGGCGTTCGCCCAGGATCTGGAGTGGACCCTGCTGCACGCCATGTCACAGCTGGGACGCCCCGGCGGCACCTCCGCCTACTTCCGGCTCTCCACCCGCCCGGTGGAGCAGTCGCTGGCGAATCTGCCCGGCGACCCTGCCGTGCGCGAGCGCCGGCGGCGGCAGGTGATCGCCGGGGGCTACCGGCTCTCCTCCCACCGGGCCGCGGAGGACGAGGTGCTCCTGGTGGGCACGGGGGCCGTCATGCCCAATGTCTGCGCGGCCGCCCGGACGCTGGCCGAACAGGGCGTGCGCGCCGGCATCGTGTGCGTCACGAGCGCCTCGAAGCTGTTCGCCGCGCTGATGGCCCGGGACGACCCCGGCGCGCAGGGGTCCCCGGCGATCCTGGAGCAGCTCTTCCCGGCCGCCCACCCGGTTCCGCTGGTCACCGTGCTGGACGGGCACCCGCACGCGCTCTCGTTCCTGTCCGGCGTGCGGGGCGACCGGATGCGCATGCTGGGCGTGCGGGAGTTCGGGCAGTCGGCCTCGCTCTCGGAGGCCTACGCGCTGCACAACCTGGACGCCGGCTCGATCGCCGCTGCCGCACTGGACCAGCTGGGGCGGTAAGGCATCGCGGAGTCAGGACGCGGCCGGCTCACTGGAAGGACCACTGGCCGGCCCGCTCGCCACCGCCGCCAGCTCGTCGCTCATGATCTCCAGGAAGTCCATCTGGGCCGGGCTCAGCTGCCGCCACGGTGAGGTCTGAAGCTGCGCGCTGCGCTGGCGGAGTTCGGGATCGGTCAGCTCCGCCAGCGCCAGGCCGCGCCGTGCCGCGTCCGGCACCGTCAAGGTCGAGCCGAAGGCGACGCCGCCACCGAGCCTGGCGAACTCGATGAGCGCCTCGTGCTGATCGCATTCGAGGACCGGTTCCAGCTCACGCCCTGCATTGCGTGCGGCCTGCACCAGCAGCTCGCGTTGCGAACTCTGCCCCCGCAGCAGCGCGCAAGGATGGTCGAGCGCCTCGGCGATGCCCAGTTGGCCGCGCCCGGCCAGGTGGTGGCCGGCTGCCACGATCGCGTACGTGGGCAGGTAGACCGCGTGCTCGATCCTGACGCCCTCGGCTGGCCTGGTCGAGAAGGTCGCCGCCAGGTCCACCCGTTCCTCGGCCACCAGCCGGGTGGCCTCTTCGTTGCTGACGGTGACCGATCGCAGCCGGACAGCCGGGTACCGGGTGCGCAGGCGCACGGCGACACGGGCCATGAGGGTGGTGGAGAACGCGCTGGAGCACGCCACATCGAGGACTTCGGCGACGTCGTGGACCGCTTCGCCGAGGCGATCGGCAGCATGAAGTTCTTCCTCGTGGTCATCTTCTTCATCGCGCAGTTCAGCGCCTACTTCTCCTGGACCAACATCGGGCTGTGGATCTCCGTCAACGGCGCGGACTTCCTGCTGTCCATCGACGCCACGGGCTTCGGAGTGCTCTTCGGCGTGATCGTGGTCTCCGCGCTGCTGACGCTGTTGATCACGAGCGGTTCGGGACTGTGGGCCATCCTGGCGCCGATCTTCGTGCCCATGCTCATGCAGGTGGGCTTCCATCCCGCGGCTATCCAGATGGCATACCGCATCGGCGACGGCTCGACGTCGATGATCACCCCGCTCATGCCTTACATGATCGTGATCCTGGGGTTCATGCGCGAATGGGACAAGGACAAGAAGCTCGGGCATCTCATCTCGAACACCCTCCCCTATGCCATTGCCGTGTTCGTGACGCAGACGCTCGTGTTCCTCGGGTTCTACTATCTGGACATCCCCCTAGGACCGGGCATCGGCTTCCACCTGGAATGACCGCCACGCATCACCAGCCGCGTAGAAACACCATCCGAACAGAGAGGTTCACCGTGACCCGACAGGCCGCCATCGACGCCGCCCACGCCTACGCCGACTCCGGCCGGCTGCTGGCCGATGTGACCGAGGGGGTGCGTTACCGCACCGTCAGCGCCGCACCCGCGGACAGCGCCGAGATACGCCGCTACCTGGACGAATATCTCGTTCCCCGACTGCGGCGGATGGGCTTTGCCACCCGGATCGAGCCCAACCCCGCCTCCCCCGCCCACCCGTTCCTGCTGGCCGTGCGGGAGGAGAAGGACGCGCCGTTCACTGTGCTGACCTACGGTCACGCTGATGTGCAGCCGGCTCAGGAGGGCCAGTGGCGCGGGGGCCTGGACCCCTGGGAGCTCGTGGTCGAGGGCGACCGCTGGTACGGCCGCGGCACCGCCGACAACAAGGGACAGCACAGCATCAACCTGGCGGCGCTCGAACAGGTGATCGCGGCGCGCGGGGGGCGGCTGGGCTACACGGTCAAGGCGATCTTCGAAACCGGGGAGGAATCCGGTTCGCCGGGACTCTCAGAAGCCTGCCAGCGGCACGCGGACGAACTCGCCGCCGATGTGCTGATCGCCTCCGACGGTCCGCGCATCTCCGCACCAACCCCCACCATGTTCCTGGGCTCTCGCGGCATGAGCATGCTGCGGCTCGAGGTGCCGCTGCGTGAGGGCTCCTACCACTCCGGCAACTGGGGCGGGCTGCTGGCCAATCCCGCGACGATCCTCGCCAACGCCATCGCCGCCCTCGTCAACGGCCGTGGCCGGCTCCTGGTGGGCGAGCTGAAGCCGGAGGACATCCCCGCGTCCGTGCGGCGCGCGGTGGCCCGGCTCACCGTCGGCGGAGAACCGGGCGATCCCGAGCTCAGTGAGAACTGGGGCGAACCCGGTCTCACGCCGGAAGAACGGGTTCTCGCCTGGAACACCCTCGAAGTGCTGGACCTCCTGGCCGGGGACCCGCACCAGCCGGTGGGCGCCATTCCCGGCACCGCCGCCGCGACCGTGCAGCTGCGGTTCGTGGTGGGCACGGACGAGGAGCGGATCGCCGAGCACGTCCGCGCGCACCTGGACCGTGCCGGATTCGGCAGCGTGCAGGTGACGGAGCTGGCGCGGATGTCCGCCACGCGCCTGGACCCGGAGGACGCCTGGGTGAAGCTGACCGAGAGCTCTCTGCGGCGCACCACCGGCGCGGAAGTGGCGATCCTGCCGAATCTCGGCGGGAGCCTGCCCAACCGCGCCTTCGCCGCCGGTCTCGGCCTACCGACCGTCTGGGTTCCGCACTCCTACCCGGGATGCGCCCAGCACGCCCCGAACGAGCACCAGCTGGCTTCCCTGAGCCGGGAAGCGATGGGGCTCATGGCGGGGTTGTTCTGGGACCTGGGCGAGGAGGGCGCGCAGGCCGCCGGCCGGTCCTGACGTCAGCCGCGCCGGGCCAGCCCCGCAGCCTCGGTGAACTCCTGCTCGATCTCGTCCAGCTGCTCGCGGCGGGCCGGCAGCAGCAGGCTGACGATGACGGCGATCAGCAGCCCGGCGGCGAATCCCGGGATGATCTCGTACAGGTCCGTGCCCCAGGCCTCCCAGGCGAACACCGTCACGGTTCCGGCGACCATGCCCGCCAGCGCGCCCCAGGTGCTCAGCCGGCGCCAGAACAGGGCCAGCAGGATGACCGGGCCGAACGAGGCACCGAAGCCGGCCCAGGCGAAGGAGACCAGGCCCAGGATGGTGTCGCTGGGGTCGATGGCCAGCAGCGCGGCGATCACGGCGATGGCCAGGACGCATCCGCGGCCCATCAGCAGCAGGACCCGCTGCGGGGGCCGCGAGCCGGCCAGCGCGCCGTAGAGGTCCTCCACGAGCGCCGAGGAGCACACGATGAGCTGGCTGGACACGGTGCTCATGATCGCCGCGAGAACCGCCGCCAGGACGAAACCGGCCAGGAGCGGGTGCAGGAGCAGCTGCGAAAGGGCCAGCATGACGGTCTCGGGATCGCTCAGCTCGGCTCCGGTCGTCGTGACGTACGCCAGGCCGATGAGGCCACCCGCCACGGCGCCGGTCAGGGAGATCAGCATCCAGCCGATCCCCATCCGCCGGGCGGGCCTGGCGGCCGCCGGGTCGGTCAGGGCCATGAAGCGGATGATGAT
This sequence comes from Sediminivirga luteola, assembly GCF_014639315.1. Taxonomy (GTDB): domain Bacteria; phylum Actinomycetota; class Actinomycetes; order Actinomycetales; family Brevibacteriaceae; genus Sediminivirga; species Sediminivirga luteola. The sequence goes on along the minus strand of NZ_BMFY01000008.1, from coordinate 44,710 downwards.
GTGCGGCTGGCCGAAGTAGCCCAGTCCCCAGGCCACGGCGGAGACGATGCTCAGCACGGTGGCACCGGTCAGCGCCGATCCGGCCGTCAGGGACAGGCGCCCGGGGCCGGCCTCTGCGATGGCTGCCAGCGTCTCAGCCGGACCGCCGAGCGCGATGACGGCGATGACCGGCACCACGATGAGGGCCACCATCATCATCAGCCCCTGGACCACATCGGTCAGGGATGCTCCCAGGAATCCGCCGAACATGGTGTAGAGCAGCGTGACCGCGCCGACGACCACCATGCCGGTCACGTACCCGGTGCCGAAGGTGCTCTCGAAGAACACGCCGCCGGCGACCATGCCGGAGGAGACGTAGAAGGTGAAGAAGATCAGGATGATCGCCCCGGAGACGATGCGCAACGCCCGGGAGGAGTCCCTGAGGCGGTTGCCCAGGAAGCTCGGGACGGTGATCGAGTTGCGCGAGACCTGGCTGTACGCCCGTAGCCGCGGCGCCACGAAACGCCAGTTCAGATAGGCGCCGATGGTCAGGCCGACGGCGATCCACGCCTCGATGAGGCCGGCGAGGTAGATCGCGCCGGGCAGTCCCATCATGAGCCAGCCGGACATGTCCGAGGCGCCGGCGCTCAGCGCCGCCGCCCAGGAGGGAAGGCGCCGGCCCGCCAGCATGTAGTCCTCGTGCCCGGCGGTGCGGCGATAGGCGTAGAAGCCGATGGCGAGCATGGCGGCGAAGTAGATCGCAATGGCCGCCAGCTGATACGACTGGTCGCTCACAGTGGGTCCTCGATTCGTGGTCAGAGCCACTACACCCTGCCACAGCCGGATGCCGCCGGCAAACCTCTCCTCACGCCGGCACGCGGGGTTGTGCCGGAAGCACATCCGCCGGATCCGAAACTCAGCCAGAAGCCCCGCAGGAAGTCAAGGGTCGTATTCGCGACCGCGCACCTTTATCGTGGGCAGTACGGCGTCCCCGCGCCGGGCCGGCGGTGCCGATCGGCCTTCCCTGGGCGATCACGGCCACCGGCAGGTCCCCTCATCCCCATCCCCTCATGGAGGTTCCCATGTCCGAACTGCCCGACTCCCCCGCTCCCCTGTCCTCCGGCCCGAGCCGCCGCCTCGTCCTGATCACCGCCGCCGGCGCGGCCTCCGTCCTGGGGGCCGGCCTCATCGGCGGCGGCCTCGACGTGCCACCGGCGCTCGCGGCCACCCTGAAGAACGGCCGCTGGTGCAATCCGGCCATCGGCACTCTCACCTCCGGTTACGGCGACACCGCCGGCCGCCAGTACCCGCATGCCGGCTGGGACATCGCCAATCCCACCGGCACGCCGATCTACGCCGCCGCCGCGGGCACCGTGGTGCGCCGCGGCTGGAACGTCATCACGGGCCGGACCGGCAACGGCCTGGTCGTCTCCCATGGAAGCAACGTCTACACCTACTACGGGCACCTCTCGGCGTTCCGGGTCTCGCAGGGCGCCAGCGTCAAGGCCGGGCAGCGCATCGGCGATATGGGCGCCACCGGCAATGTGACCGGGCCGCATCTGCACTTCGAGGTGCAGACGGGCTCGATCGGCTCGGACACGAATCCGCGGACGTACCTGTCCAACCGGGGCTCGCAGATCGGCGGCAGTCAGTGGCCGGCGCTCGATCCGGAGGCACGTGGCGAACGGGCCCGGGCGATCCAGTACCTGTTGCGGCAGCGGGGCCGGTCCGTCACCATCGACGGTTATATGGGCCCGCAGACCACCTCTGCGGTGAAGTCCTGGCAGTCCTCTCAGGGACTGGTCGCCGACGGGCAGATCGGCCCGAAGAGCTGGCCCAAGCTGATCTACACGCTCACCCGCAGCAACGCCGACGGCAATCATGTGCGTGCCCTGCAGACCGTCATGAACAAGCGCAGCGCGGGATTGCTGGTGGACGGCAACTTCGGCCCGGTGATGGACACCGCGCTGAAGAACTGGCAGCGCGCCAACCGCCTGGCCGCGGATGGGCAAGCAGGCCCCGTCACCTGGCGCGCGCTGGTGAGCTGAGCTTCCAGTAGCCGCAGAAGGTCACCCGCCCCTTGTCCACTTCGCGGTCGCGCACCAGATGGCGCCGCACCCCGGTGGCAAGAGCCGATTCGCCCGCCGCGAAGGCATAGGGATCGCCCGGCGGGAACCGGAGCGCCGCCAGAGCCGGGAGCAGCACCGACCCGGGTGCTGCTCCCGGCTCCCGGACGAGCCAGTGCACCGTGAAGCCCGGGGGCGGTTCCACCGGCTGCGCGTCCCGCTCATCGAAGAGTTCGATCAGCGCGTGTCCCGTCGCCTCGCGCGGCAGATCCCGCAGGATTCCCGCAGCGGCGGGCAGACCGCTCTCGTCCGCGGCAATCAGGTGCCACCCGGCGGGGACGGGCTTCCAGCCGCAGCCCTGGTCGATCAGCGCGGCTTCGTCCCCAGGTTCTGCGCGCTCAGCCCAGGGACCGGCGATGCCGTCGCTGCCGTGAACCAGGAAGTCCACATCGAGCTCCGGACCGGCGGCGCGGAAGTCCCGCACGGTGTAGTTGCGCACGACCGGCCGCATCCCCTTCGGCACGGTCAGGTACCGCAGGTAGCCGCGCATGCCGAACCGGTCCGGCATGCGGTCCAGGCCCAGGTCATCGCGGATCGGCAGGGCCAGGCGGAACCACTGGTCGAATCCCCGGAACTCGAAACGTTCCAGGTCCGCACCCCCGAAGGTCACCCGGGTCATATGCGGAGTGACCCGCTGCCGGCGAAGCACCTGCACCCGCAGCAACCCCGACTCGGCGTGGGTGACGGTGACATTGCTCATGGTCGTCCTCGACGTCTGCGCCCGCGCCCTCGGCAGGCTCCAGACATTGAGGCTACCACTTGCTTAGCCTTACCTAAATGGCCCCGGCTCGGGCGAGGGGCCTGCCCGCGGCCAGCCACATCGGATTGCAGCGGTCCAGCTCCGTCAGGCGGTGAGCTGGCGTTCGACGGCGGCGATGCGTTCGTTGAGCACCCGCTGGAGGCGCAGGCTCTCCGCGGATGCGCTGGTCACGGTGGCGGCCACGGCACGGGTGCTCGCATTGACCTCGCCCACGGCGGCGCTCACCGCAGATTCCGCGTGCTCCAGGGTTCCCGCAAGGTCGTGCACCGACGCGGCGATGGCGCCGCCCATGCGCCCCACGGCGTGTTCCAGGCTGGCGAAACCCGCGACCACCGCGGCAGTCGTGCGGCGCTGCTCCCAGATCTGCGCAAAGACCGGATCGCGCTGAGCCTCGTACACCAGGCTTCCCAGCCGGCGCAGAAGCGTACCGGCCGCGGCACCGAGGACCGCGGTGTCGACGGACGAGGGAAACGGCGGCAGCGGCGTCTCCCCGCCCCCGCGGCGGTACTCGCCGGCATGACCCGCGTATGCCCCGGGCAGCGCCTGGAGTGCCTGGATGGCGCGGTGATATCCGCCCAGCGCGGCATAGGCCCCCTCGATGGCGGACCAGAACGGCGAGTAGGCGCCGTTGCGGAAGTGGGCTCCGGCATCGGCGGCATGTCCGCGCGCGGTGGCGAGCCAACCCTGCAGCGACTCAATCGTGTCGATGGCGTCGGCGGCGGCCCGGCTGGCACCATCGTAGGCGCGGGCGAGCTCGTCGCGCCGAGCTTGCTCCTTCCGTTCGCGCTCGTGCCGCCGGGCCGAGCGGCCAGCGCGGAACGCCGAGGAGGCGCCCAGCAGCATACCGAGGGCGACGACTGCGCCCACCAGTCCCAGGTAGACCTGCCAGAAAGGCGCGGCGGAGTCGAGCACCACGAAATATGCCACTGTCCAGCCGAAGAGCAGCGGGAGGGCGCTGTAGAAACCGAGACCGAGGCCGAGCGTGAGCCCGGCGCCCACCGGATTGTCCTTCTGTGCCACGAGCCGATGATCCCAGCCCCGGCCGGCGGGCCGGTAGCTCCAGTTTCATAGCATCCGGTCCGTCAACGTCGCCGGCGCCGGCCTGTTCAGCCCTTCAGGTGCCCGTGCGTGTGCAGGTACAGGTCGCGGAGCAGGCAGACCTCCGCGAGGTGGTGGATGAGTTCGCGGTGGATGTGGAGCACCAGACGCGCCATCGGATCCTGCTCGAATCCATGCTCGCCGCACGGTTCAGCCAGACGTTCCGCGCTCAGCGACCTCACGCCGGCCAGCCAGGCGGCGTACTCGGCGTCAAGCTGGGTGAGCGCCTCAGCAGCGGTCGGAGCGTAGTCGAAGGACTCATAGTCGGTGGCGGCACGGCCGAAGTGGCTGGCGTTGCGCATCGCCAGGACTCCGACGATCACATGACCCAGGCGCCATGCGATGGTGGTCACCGGCGCCGGCTCCGGCGGAGGAAAGGCGAAGTCGATGGTCATCGCACCCGAGCCGCCCTGCACCGGGGCGGTGCCGGAGCCGCGGGGACGGACGCTCCAGGAGCCGGGCGCCGGCTCCCAGAAGTACTCCTCATCGCTCAGGCCTTCCAGTCGCGGCCGTAACTGGTGCGTCCAATGCCAATCGAACTGGTCGCGGAGCAGGTGGCCCCAGTCCAGGGCTTGCGGTGTCTGTGCGTTCATCTCTGTGGTCATGTGTCCACTATGGCGGCATCCGCGGACAGGATCGTTCCGTGGAGTTCTTGTGCTGCTGTGTTGTGCCGGCTCCGTGGTCTCAGCCCGGGGGTGCGGGCCTTCGCCGGGGCCTCATTCCGCCTCTGGGGCTGCTCTGCGTGAAGACCCTGCCGGCGCCGGGCCGGTGACCGCTTCCATGAAGCTGCGCATGAGCGGGCTACGGCGTCGCGGCAGCCATGCGAGTTTCAAGGGGACGGGTGGGGCGCCGGTGAGCGCGATGTAGACGATGCCGGTGTGCAGATAGCTGCCCGCGGCCGAGGCCGCAGTCGCGCCGACGCCGCGGCCGGCCGCGATCAGGGCGATCCACTCGTCGTAGTTGCGGCATTCCACCGTGCGCGGCGGGCGCTTGCCCGGCGGCCAGAGCCCGGGGCGGGTATTGCCGTTGAGGGTGTTGACCACGACCGGATGCGTGCCCAGTTCAAGCCAGTCGATCCGGTCGAGAGCCGCCAGCGGCGAACGGCTGCTCACCGCCGCCACCCGTGGCTCGTTGAGCAACGTCCGCACGGCCACCCCGTCGGGGACGGTCTCGTGCCGGATCAGCGCCACATCCACCTCACCGCTGAGGAGCGCGGCGTCGATGTCGTCCCGGCGCAGCAAATCCGCCTGCGCCCCGGTGGCCGCCTCGAACGAAGCCACCTTCTCCGCAGCCCAGGGGTCCGGCAGCACCCAGGAGAAGCCGACTCTCAGGATCCGCTCGCGCCGCACATCGGCCACGGCGTGGTCGAGGTCGTGCAGAACCGCACGGACGCGGAGCAGGAAGTCGCGGCCGGCGGCGGTCAGCTCGACCGTGCGCGACGTCCGCTCGAACAGCTGGACGCCCAGAGACGATTCGAGCTGCTGCACGGTACGGGACAGAGCGGGCTGAGTGATCCTCAGCCGGGCACTCGCGGCGGTGAAGGAACCGGCATCGGCGACCGCGCTGAACGCCCGCAGGTGCCGCAGCTGAAGATCCATAACTCCCAAGCATAGATGCTCCGGCACCGGCAATTCCGCGTGCGGTCCCGGCTGCGTAGGGTCGTTCGTAGCGCGCAGGACCGGTCTGTCCCGGCAGGAGTCCCCGCCGCGCGCCACCGTTCGTCACCAGGAGGCCACGTCATGACAGGATCCCGTCTGCTCGATTCCCGGTTGCCGATCGTGGCCGCGCCCATGGCCGGCGGACCGACGACTACCGCCCTCGCGGCAGCCGTCAGCAGAGCGGGCGGGTTCCCGTTCCTCGCCGGCGGCTACAAGAGCGTCGACGCCCTGCGTTCGGAGATCGAAGAGATGCGCGGGCTCGATGCCCCCTTCGGCGTCAACCTGTTCGTACCGGAAGGCCGCAGCCCGGATCTGAGCGCTTTCACCGGCTATGCGGGGCGGTTGCAGCCGGAGGCCGACGAGTTCGGTCTGCAGCTGGACCCCGCGCCGGTCTGGGACGACGATTCCTGGGACGCCAAGCTCGAACTGCTGCTGTCGCTGCAAGTGCCCGTGGTGTCACTGACCTTCGGACTGCCCGATCAGAGCGACATCGCCGCTCTGCAACTGTCCGGCGCACGCGTGCTCGCCACTGTCACGACGCCCGAGGAGGCACGGGCCGCGCAGCAGGCGGGCGCCGATGGGCTCGTCGTCCAGGGCCCGGGAGCGGGCGGCCACAGCGCGATTCACGATCCTGGCTGCCTGCCGGCAGAGGTCCCGACCGCCGAGCTGGTCGGGCAGATCAGCGTTGCCACCGGGCTTCCGGTGGTGGGGGCAGGGGGCGTCGACGGGCCGGTGTCGTTCCGGGCGGTTCTCGATGCGGGAGCCGAGGCCGTCGCCGTGGGCACGCTGCTCCTGCGGACCGACGAGGCCGGCACCTCCCCCACGCACCGCGCGGCCCTGGCGGAAGGGACGAGGGAGACGGTTCTCACCCGCGCGTTCACCGGCAGGCCCGCCCGGGCACTGCGCAACGGGTTCATCGACCGGCACCAGGACGCCGCACCGGTCGGTTACCCGGCCGTCCACCACCTCACGCGCGCACTGCGTCAGGCGGCAGGAGCGGCGGGCGATGCCGAGCGGCTGCACCTCTGGGCCGGCACCGGATACCGGCAGGCGCGGACCGGTCCGGCAGGCGAGGTGATCCGGTGGCTGGCACAGGACCTGTGACGGCGCTCATCGATTTTGCGTCCGCCCCGGGGTCCGCTACTATTGATCAGGTCGCCGGGAAGCCGGCACGGGGGTATGGCGCAGTTGGTAGCGCGTCTGCATGGCATGCAGAAGGTCACGGGTTCGAATCCCGTTACCTCCACCCCGCGCACAAGGCTCGAACCCTTGCCAATGGAATCGTTGGCTGGGGTTCGGGCCTTGTTGCCGTTCTGGGTCCAGTTGAGGGCATTGGCGTTGACCTCGGGGTCGAGGAGCATCTCGAAGGGTCGGTTGTTCTCGACGCGGAGTTCGTTGTCTTCGTCGATGTAGACCTTGGTGAAGAAGGCTTGGTTGCACAGGCGCCGGTTGGCGTCGTCGCACCGTTGGTAGATGTCGGCGCAGTTGGCCAGGAGTCCGAGGGCGTCGTCGAGGTGAGCGCGGGCGTCGGCGTAGTCGCCGTGGTGGGCGTCGATACGCCGGTTGAGGCGGTCGAGTTCGCCCAGGACGCGGTCTTGTTCTCGTTTGAGGACGGGCAGCGGGATGGCGTCGGCGTAGTGGGCTTGCATGAGCCGGTCTTGTTCGTGTTCGAGCCGGTCTCGGTGAGTGGTGAGGCGTTCGAGTTCGTCGGTCTCGGCGGCCATGAGTCGGTCGAACTCGTGGTGGAGCATCCCGGAGAGTGCGTCGCGCTGGGCGGGGCTGATCTGTACGCGGGTGTAGTAGTCCTCGATCAGCTTCTCGACGTCTTCGATCAGGATCGCGCCGCGGGTGCAGTCGGTGCGTTTGGAGTGCCGGCCGGAGCACACGAAGTAGCAGTAGACGTTGCCGTGTCGGTTCTTGGCGTTGGAGACGATCAGCCGGGACCCGCATTGTCCGCAGTGGATGGTGCCTTTGAGGTAGTGGTCGTGGACCTGGGTGGCTTCGGCGGCGGTCTTGTGAGCGGTGAGCACGGACTGGACCTGGTACCAGACCTCGGGTGGGACGAGGGCGGGGTGGGTGCCCTTGTAGCGCGTGCCGCGGTAGACGACATCGCCCTTGTAGTAGGGATTGGTCAGCAGGCGATGTACCGAGGAGACCGCCAGCGGCTTCGACGGCCGCTTCGGGGTGGGCAGACTGACCAGTCCGCGGGAGGTGAGTTCGTCGTGGAGCTGGCTGACGGTCCAGTTCCCCGAGGCGTAGGCCTTGAACGCCCACTCGATCAGGGGCGCTCGCTCGGGGTCGAGTTCGACGGTGCGGACCTCGCGGCCTTGGTCGTCGCGGGTGCGGACGTTGAGGTAGCCGATCGGTGCCTTGCCGAGGGTGCCACCGCTGATGGCCTTCTGGGTCATGCCCTTGGTGACCTCGGTGGCGAGGTTGCGGGAGTAGAACTCCGCGATGGTGGACATGATCCCGTGTAGCAGCATCCCCGAGGGGGTCTCGTCGATGTTCTCCGTCGCCGAGACGAGCATGACTCCGGCCTGTTGGAGGGCGAGGTGGATGGTCACGTCGTCGGCGCGGTTGCGGGCGAGCCGGTCGACCTTGTGGACGATGCAGTAGGCGACCTTGTTGGTCTTGACGTACTGGATCATCCGCATTAGGTCGGGCCGGTCGGCGGACTTGGCCGAGGCTCCGGCGTCGACGAATTCCTCCACGATCGCCGCGCCGAGCTGGTCGGCTTTGCGGCGCACCGCGTCGCGTTGAGCGGGGATGGAGAAGCCTTCGTCGGTGCCGCCCTTGGAAGCCTGTTCACGGGTGGAGACCCGCAGGTAGGAGATCGCGACCGCGGTGCTGGTGGGCGGGTCGATCAGGCTGCCGGCTGGATCGGTAGCAGTCGTTGTGGTGGTCATCGGGTCCTTGCCTCTCACGCGATTCGACCCTCGCGCTCCCAGACGCCTGGGAGGAGTGTTGATCGTGAGAGCAGCCATCGGTGTGGCTGTAGGACGAGACCCGACCGGGTCACGGTGCGTGTTGCCCACCCGTGCGGGTGAGGTTTGGGACCACAACACCCCGCGTACGCGAGGCTTGCTGGTGTCATTCTACCAACGGGCCTGCGACACTCGCCGCTGAGCGGAGGGCTGCGGCTGGGTCGCGGTAGGTCTCAGGTGGTTCGGCGGCGCGGCGGTCGGCGCGGCTGCGGCCAGTCTCCTGCAAGGTCAACCGGATCAGCACCTCGGCGAGCTTGTGCAGATCGGCCGGGTCCCGGTGCACGGCCCGGACGGAGAAGGAGCGGTCTTCGTAGCGGCGCCGGTCGGTCTTCTTCATGTAGCCGCCCATCACTCCCGCACCTCCCCGGTGACCGGGTCAACATCGAGGTCGTCGTCGAGGCTGGCGTAGAACTCGTCCTCGGCCTCCTGGCGTCTGCGGACCTGAGCGTGGACGAACTCCACGAACTCGGCGTCGCGGTCGGCGATCACCACATCCTCCACCGGCGGTCCGGGTTCTTCGCCCGGCCAGGTGGTCTGCCGGGTGGGCCGGTCACGATCGATCCGGGTGCCCGAGGCGGCCACCCAGTCCCGGAGGCGGGCGCGGGCGTCGGCGAAGTCGCGGTGCCAGCCGATCGCCGCGGAAGCATTCTGCTCGGGGTCGTAGGCACCCAGCCAGTGCAGGTGCAGCGCGGACAGTTCCCAGACCAGTTCGGGGTGGTGGTGCCAGAACGGCGGCAGCACGCTGACGGGAAGTCCGTAGGTGTGGCGCAACCAGTCCACCCACCGGTTCAGCGCGAGCCATTCGGTTTCCAGGTCATGCGCGGACAGCAGGTTCCAGTTCACCGGGTGCGGCATCTCGGGCACATCGGCGTCGCTGACGCGCGGCGGACCGTCGAACACATCCGGCTCATCCAACTCCGGCCCCTCACCGTTGGTCGGGTCGGCGCCGGGTGGATCGGCCTCGGGGGTGTCAGTCATGATGCTCGGCTCCCGGCGTTCACAGGCCGATGGCCGTGGATTGCGGTGCCTGGGCGGGCCGGGACGGTGGCTCGAACGCGGCCGCGTCCCGCTCCGCCGCTGCGCGGCGTGGGGTGCGGTCAACCTCATAACGGGTGCGGGCGGTGTCGTGACCGATCTTCTTGGCCACGAACTCCTCGCTCTCGACTGCCTGGCCGTCGCGTTCGTAGTTGACCTCGCGGGTGTAGCCCTCGGCGATGAAGTTGTCGCCCTTGGTGAACCGGTCATGCGCGTGTTCGGCCGGCCGGCCGAACATCACCAGATGGTGATAGGTCGTCTCGGTCTGGGTGAACGATCCGTCGTCCTCGCGGCGGAAGTGCTCCTTGCCGACCCGGGCGTAGAACCGAGGATCACCCTTCGAGGTCTGGCTGAGTTGGGGGTCCGAGGCGATGAACCCGGAGAACGACTCCTGGGTGCGGATAGCCATCTGACTCTCCTCCTGACACTCACGCGACCCCGCCGATCGGAGCCGCTGATGTCAGGCAGGTGCACAGGCAACCCCAGGCCCCGGTTACGAGCCGGGGCCGCGCAGCAGCGCCTCGACCTCGGCCCGATCGGCCGTCAACTGAGCCGCGTCAGGACGTGAGGGCCAAGGGCGCAGGTCGGTGACGATCGGGGGTGCTGAGCGCAGCAGGGTCACCCCGGTGCCGAACGGCAGTGTCCTGATTCGGTCTGGCGGCAGGATCGGCACCCGGCGGATGGAGCGTTGGTTGGAGCGGGTGCCGTGATCGCCCAGGGTCACCGAGTCGGTGTACTCGTCGCGTTCGCCGATGAGGGTGGAGAGGTCTTGGAGGTCGCGGGAGTTGGAGGCGCCACCGAGGATGATCTTGACGATGGAGGCGTCCCAGATGGCTCCGGCGGCGTTGTCGGACCATTTCTCTCGCGCCTGAGCCAATGACTGGAGCACTGGCAGGGTGGTGATGCCGGTGCCGCCGCCTTCGGCCATGAGCGTTGGCAGGGAGGGCAAGGGGGCGAGGTTGCCGATCTCATCCAGCGCCAGCAGCAGCGGCGGGTCCAGACGTGCGCCGGGCGAGCGTGCGGCGATGCGGCGTGCGGTCTCGACGAGGTCTTCGACGAACGCCGCCACCAGCGCAGCGGAGGCGCCGGCGCCGGCGCCGGTGGCGAGGAGGTAGAGGGTCCCTCGGGCTTGGAGGAAGGCTTCGGGGTCGAAGTCCTCACCAGCCCGCGGTGAGACCGCATCAAGCACCCGAGGGTCGGCCAGGGCTCCGAGGGCCAGTGCGACGCCTTGCCAGATGGAGTCGCGGGTCTTGGGGTCAGAGTCGATCATCGCCCCGAGGGAGTCGGCCCACCCTGTCGCTGCGTGGGTTGTGTTGGTGAGGACGGCGACGGCTTCTGCGGCGGCGGTGGGGTCGAGAGTCCAGCGGAACAGCTCTGAGGGTGGTCGTCCGTCGAGGGCGGCGGCGTGCAGGAGGGCTTGCAGGGCGGTGCGGGTCTTGCCTTCCCAGAACCCGCCGGACTCAACCCCACCGGCGGAGAGCCCGGTGGCGGCGGCCAGTCCGGTGGCGCGGATCATCGCCGTGAGCGGGTCGTGGCAGCCGCGGATGGGTGACCAGCGCATCCCTGCGGGGATGCCCTCGGCGAGATGTTGGGGGTCAAAGACCGCCACTGGCCTGCCGTCGCGTTGGCGGGCGCGGAGGGTGACGGTGAGGTTGTCCGGCCGCGTGGAGGTGGTGACGACGGCGCCGGGGGCGTCGAGGATGGCGTTGATGACCACATGGAGGCCTTTGCCCGATCGGGGCGGGCCGATGAGCAGGATCGAGTCCTCCACGCTGGCCCACACCGGCTTCCCGCGTGAGCGGCCCAGCAGATATCCGACCTCGGTTGGAGCCGGGCCCTTCAGCGAAGGGCGCAGCGTCGAGGCGCGCTTCAAGAGCGCCTTGGCCGAGGCGGTCTGGGTTACCTCGTGGGCGGTGGCGGTCCCGGCCAGGCGTCGCGGGTTGGTCTCGGCTTTCCTGGAATGGCGCCTGAGTCGCACCCATATCCACGCCCCGGCAGCGGTGAGGGTCGCAAGCATGAGCCCGGTGATGATCCAGTAGGCGACCGGGTTCAGTCCGTCGGCGTCGAGCGCGGTGGCGGGGTCGGTGGGGTTGAACAGCACACCGAGCCCGGAAGCTGGTCCGGCGGTGGGTTGGGGCGTGCCGGTCAGGAACGCCGCCACCGATCCTGCCGCGCGCAGGACGAGCGCGAAGCCGAACGCACCGATCAGGGCAACGATGGCGGCGTTGGTCAGCTCATCGCCCATGCCCCCGGTCTGCCGCTGCCCGCTCATCATGACAGCCGCCGGACGTGCAGGGTTCCGGAGACCCGGCCCAACAGCACGACCTCACCGGTGCCCTTGTCGAGCAGATCAGCGAGGTGGCTGGTGTCGATCAGGGCGCGAGCGCGGCCGGTGCCGGTGGCGTCGGTGTGAGCGACGATCAGCGCGACCGCGACATCCTCACCGGGCACGAACCCCTCGTAGGCAACTTCCACCCGTCCAAGCCGCCTGGTGTGGTTACGGCGGGTTTTCGGCAGCCGGGGGGCTGGCGGTTCTGACTGTTTGGGCGCGTTGGCCTGAATGAGGTCGGTGAACACGGAGCCGTCGGTTTCGCGGACCTCGATTCGTACCGTGACGGTGCGGTCATTCGTGATGGCGTCGAGCAGGCGCCCGAGAGTGCTGCGTGTCCATTGAGGAGCGTCTGGCGGTGGCGGGAACGGGGTCCCGTCGACGGTGACGTCCAGGCCGCCGTCCCCGGTCACCGTGATGATCACGTGCGGCACGACGACTGGCGCCTCATCGGCGATGCGTTCTGGCATGCGGCGGCGACCCTTCATCAGGCGTGCCGTATCCGTGAAATCTCGGTCGTCTCAAACGGCTCCATGCCGCTGAGGTGCACACCGTCACCCAGGTCGCGACCTGGGATTGCCGCAAGACGGCATACCAAACCACTCCAGTAGTATTAGTATCTGCGTATGAACGCGGATAGTAAGCAATGTGGAATGGACCCGTCGTCGGAGTTCGTGGACCTGGCGGCCGAGGTGCTGGGCATCCTGTCTGATCCGACCAGGATTAGAATCGTGCTCGCTTTGCGGCAGACCGATGAGCTGCCGGTGAACGCGCTGGCCGAGATCGTCGGCAAGAAGCCCTCCGGGGTCTCCCAGCATCTTGCCCGGTTGCGGATGGCGCGGATGGTCACCACCCGGCAGGAAGGCACCCGTGTGCTGTACCGCCTCGCCGATGAGCACGCCCTTGCCGTGGTCACCGAGGCGATCAAGCAGGCCGAACACGCTGTCGCGGGCGGACAGATCCCCCCGCACCACCACGGGCCGAGCTCGTGACGACACTGTTCTTCGCGGGCGAGTCGTGAGGCACTGATGATCGACGTCCTTCGGCACCCGACCTACGCCAAGCTGTTCAGTGCGCAGGTCATCGCCCTGCTTGGCACCGGAGTGCTCACCATCGCGCTCGGCCTGCTCGCCTTCGATATCGCCGGCGGTGACGCCGGGATCGTGTTGGGGGTGGCGATGAGCATCAAGATGATCGCCTACGTCGCCGTCGCCCCGCTCACCACCGCTGTGCTGGCACGCCTTCCTCGCAAGCCGGTGCTCGTCGGCGCCGATCTGATCCGGGCCGGTGTCGCGATGTCTTTGCCGTTCGTGACCGAGGCATGGCACATCTACGTTCTGATCTTTCTGCTGCAGTCCGCCTCCGCGACGTTCACGCCCACGTTCCAGGCGGTCATCCCCTCGGTGCTGCCCGATGAGGGCGAGTACACCCGGGCGTTGTCGCTGTCGCGTCTGGCCTATGACCTGGAATCGCTGCTCAGCCCGATGCTCGCCGCCGCGCTGCTGACCGTGGTCGGCTACCACCAGCTCTTCGTCGGAACCGTGGCCGGGTTCTGCGTCTCGGCGGTCCTGGTGATCGCCTGCCGGTTCCCGCACATCGAGACCCCGCCGCCGACGAGATTCCTCGACCGGCTCACCCGCGGGGCACGCGCTTTCTGGGCCAGCACCGAGCTGCGCGGACTGATGGGCCTGAACCTCGTCGTGGCCACCACCACGGCCATGGTGATCGTCAACACCGTCGTCCTGGTCCAGGGACACCTCGACCGCCCCCAGCCCGACGTCGCCCTCATGCTCGGCGCCTATGGCGCCGGTTCCATGCTCGTCGCGCTCGTCGTGCCCAAGCTCCTCGACACCGTGGCCGACCGGGGCGTGATGCTCACCGGCGGCATCGCCCTGCCCATCCTGCTGCTGGCCGCGGCCGCCGTCATGGCCTGGATGGAGCACACCGGGCAATGGACTGTCCTGCTGATCATGTGGTTCCTGCTCGGAACGGCGACCTCCGCCGTTCTGACCCCCTCGGCCAGACTCCTGCGCCGCAACAGCTCCGCGCACAACCGGCCGGCGGTGTTCGCCGCCCAGTTCTCCCTCTCCCACGCCTGCTTCCTCATCACCTACCCCCTGGCCGGGATCCTCGGCGCAGCGATCGGGCTTCCTCCCATCGCGCTCGTGCTCGTCGGTCTTGGCATCCTCGGCGCGCTCTTCACCGCTCTCACCTGGCGCACGAGCGCGGACTCCTCAAAGACCGCCGAGCAGCGAGGTTCATGACTGAGACTCACCCAGACCGCACGCGACGGCAGTAGACAACACGCGTGTGCGCTCGCTCAGCGAGCCCATACCCTCACCGCACAGCACTGCGTCACAGCCCTCATGTTCACTCGCTCGTGTCAACACGATTCCTGAACCTGTGGGCTTCCCCGAGGTAGCGGGCGTCGGTCCGGAAGAGTTCCAGCTCAGCCGGATGCAACTGGTGCTGCGTGACGAAGCTCCTGGACTTGATCTTCCACAACCCCTGACCCACCCCCAGCGCCGGAAGGAGGTTCTGTTCGGTGCCGGTGAGTCCCAGGGCGGTGGCGGTGGGGCCGAGCTGGTCGGATTCTTGCCGGTACACGATCCGCGTCTCCGCGTTGGCCAGGAGGGAGTTGGCGAGGGAACGCATGGCTGATCCGGCGTCGCCGACGTTGTCGAGGTCGGAGAGCTTGTGGAAGATCAGCATGTTCGCGATCCCGTAATGACGAGCGAGCCGCCAGTGCGCGTCCATCCGCTTGAGCAGGGCGGGGTGGGACATGAGCCGCCAGGCCTCGTCGTAGATCACCCACCGCTGCCCACCGTTCGGGTCGAGCAAGGCGGACTCCATCCACGCGCTGGAGCAGGTCATCAACACACTGATGAGCGTTGAGTTCTCGGTGACCCGCGACAGGTCGAGGCTGATCATCGGCAGTGACGGGTCGAAAGTGACGGTGGAGGGTCCGTCGAAGAGCCCTTGGAGGTCTCCGGCCACGAGCCTGCGTAGGGCGTGGCCGACGAGTCGGCCGTCCTCAGCCAACCTGTCGTCAGCGTCCGCCCTTGAGGCGCTGGGGTTGAGGATGTGGTCGACGACGGTGGGCAGGATCGGCACGTCGTTCTCCCGCACCGTGACAGTCAACGCGAGGTCCATGGCGGTGTGCTCCAACGGCGTCAACCCCCGCGCCAGCACCGTCTCGGCCAGCGCACCGATCAGGTCGCGGCGACGGGCGGCCACGGTCGTCCTCCACTGCTCATCGCTGAGGCCGCCCGGTCGGTGGCCCTCGTCGAGAGGGTTGAGCCGAGTGTTCAGGCCGTGGCCCAGCACGATCGCCCGGCCTCCGACTGCCTCGGCGACCGCGGTGTGCTCTCCTTTGGGGTCACCGGGAACGTAGACGCGGCGCCCGAACGGCAGGGACCGGGTGTACAGGGACTTGGCGAGGGAGGACTTGCCGGAGCCGACGATCCCGGCGAGCACCACGTTGGGTGCGGTGATGATCCCGCGGGCATACAAGACCCAGGGGTCGTAGACGAACGATCCGCCGGAGTAGAGGTCTTGGCCGACGAACACCCCGTCGGAGCCCAGGCCGCCTTCGGCGATGAAAGGATACGCCCCGGCGAGGGTCGCGGAGGTGTCTTGATGGCGCGGGAGCCGGAACCGGCCCGGCGATCTGAGAGCGGCGGGTCCGGGTTCACCGGCGGCGGGCAGGTAGCGGGTGGCGCGACGTTCGGCCCGCTCAGCCACGGCCTTCGCGCGTGCGGCGGCCTTCTCGGCGGCGTGCTGTTCGGCCTGGAGCCTCGCCGCTGCCTGCCTGCGCTGCTTGCGCAGCCGGCGGCGCTCCTTGGCGGGGGCGACGAGGACCGAGGTGTGCAGCCGCTCCCGTTCGGCGCCGGTCACAGCGACAACCCCCGCGGGGAACCGGTGGGAGCACTGGCTGGACTGGCGTACCAGTCACGGTCCGCGCCGAGGGCAGAGCGCCGGGCGGCCGACGCCTCCCGAGCCGGTACGGGCGCGTGGTGTGGCTGCTCGTGGACGACCGCCGAGGCCGGCTGCTCGGCCTCGTGCAGTGCGGGATCGGGTGGCGTGTCGAACTCCCGGTATAGGCCCACATGCCCAAGGCCGTGGTTGTAGGTCAGCGCATACCGGCCGTCCTGGACGGTCCGGTCGGCGCTGCCGGTAGGTGGCTGGTCGTCGTAGACGTACCCGTTCTCCAGGGCCGCCTGAGTGGTCTCCTCGCCATAGTCGTACCCGCTCAGGTGCGCGATGGCCGCTTCGGCGCCGTCGCGGTCGATCAGATCGCGTACCGCATCGGCCTCCTCGCCCTGGAGGAAAGCAACGTTCAGCCAGCGCCGCCCCACCGCCTGTTCGGGCTCGGAGTGGTCGTGCTCGCTCAGCTCGGCCAGGGCGTCAGTGTTGGTGCGGGCGGCCTCGGCAACCCACACCGGGAACAGGCCCTCGTGCTCCGGGCTGCTCCCGGACTGGTCGAGCGCGTACTGGCGGGCCTGACCGGCGGCGCTCAGAAAGGTCGCGAGATCACGGAGGGCGTGGCGGGGGTCGACGGGGGTGCCGGCGCCGGTGAACAGGTCCCGGCCCTCCACCGTCTGGCCGGTGGTGGTGTCGGTGATCCGGTAGGCGTAGCGCTGGTGTTCACCCACCGGCGCATCGGGCCACACCGTCAACGTGAGCGTCCCGGCCTGCACGGTCGTGATCGTCGGGTCGCCGCCGAGCCGGGCGGCCAACCGCTCCCGCGCGGCTTCTCGATCGATGACCGGTTCGGGGTGCCAGGCGATCCTTCCGGAGTGGGAGAACGCCGCGTCGAGCCGGTCGTAGGCCCGATCGAGCAGGGTGCCGGCCTGGTGCAACTCGTCGGCCGCGGCCAGCGCGGACGCCGCGCCGGCCGCGGCGTTGCCGTTGTCGTCGAACGCGCGATCCCGCGCGTTCAGGTGAGTGGCGGCGAGCTGGTCGAGGACTTGGCGCAGCGAGCGGACACCGGCCACGAGGTCACCGAACACGGTGTAGGTGTCGGCCGGGTCATCGAACACGCGGGAGGCGTGGGCCAGGCCCCGCAGTGCCTCGGAGGCTTCGGCCGCATCGGCGAGCGGGTCGCGGAAGGTGGGCATCGCAGCCTCCAAGACGGTGAGCGAACAGAGAGGGGTGAGCCCAGTGGTTCGGGCTCACCCCTCAGGTGCGCGCAGCACTCCACCGCCATGACTGGACCGGGGCCGGCGGCTGTGTGCGGTCAGACGCGGCGGCACAGCGGCAGTGCGGCGGCGGTGAACGCCGCGGCCTGCTGGCCCACCAGGAGCCGGGTTTCGCAGGAGGCTTGGATGGCGGCCTGCTCGATCGCCGCGACCCCGGCTTCCAGTTCCTCCACTGTCGGGGCGGAGACGGAGATGAGGCCGGTGTATCTGAGGATTCCGTGTCCTGCGGTGAGGTCGGCTTCCTGCTGGAGCACGTCCTGGTACTCGGCGGTCTGGGCGGCGTCTTCGATCTGCCCGATCTTTGCCCGCTGCGCCTGATCGGAGATGTGCTCGACCTTCTTCTTGCGAATATCTCTGGCGGCTTGGTCGGAGCGCATCGGGGTGCAGATCAGCGAGAACGACCGCTGAATGCCCGTGGAGAGGAGAACCGGTGACAGGAAGCCGGGATAGACCAGCGACCTGGGCCACTCACTGATCCAGAGCACTGCGTGGTGGGCGGAATCGGTGCGCAGCCGGGTCCAGGACTCGTTGACCGCGACCGGCCCGGCGGTGGCGAGGGATTGGCCGAGTTCGCCGTGACGTTCCAGCGTGGCGGCGATCGCCGGGTCATACGCGCTGCGGAGGATGACGGCGATCTCGCCCGGTGACAGCCACCCGGTGGTGGTGAGGTCGGCTGAGCGGAGTGCGGCGAGGAGGGTGGACATCTCTTGCCGCAGGACGGCGGCGGCGCCTCGGATGCCGCCGCCGGCGGTCCTGACCTGGCGGGCGGCGTTCTTCATGTCCAGCGACAGCGACAGGGTGGTGGCGTGGCGTTCTCCGGCAGGCCGGGCGCGGTCGATCAGCTCGGCGTAGGTGGTCGCGGCCCAGGTGTCGTCGGCGGTGCCGTGAGCGGCCCACCATTCCGCGAGGCCGGTCCCCGAATCGGGCAGAGTGCGCTCCAAGACCTGCAAGGTGGCGATGCGTCCGGAGCGGCAGACGGTGGCCAGGACGCGGCCCCAGGAGGTGACCCGGCGTTCCTGCTCGCCGGGGTCGAGGAGGACGAACGCCGGGTGGGTCACCTCGCAGACGACGGTGAGGGTCTGGGCGTGGGGGTCGTGGATCATGCCCGCGCCGGTGTCGGGGTCGGTGTATTCGCGCAGCCTGGCCATGTCGCCGGGCAGGGCGAGGGTGCCGACGGGGCGGGGTGTGACGATGCGGCGGCGATACAGGAGTTGTCCGCCGGTGGAGCGCCAGAGCCACCAGAACGCGACTGGCAGCCATTCGACCGCGGGCCGTCCGGCGATGGGTGTCCATGTCAAGGCGGCGGCGATGACCCAGATGGGTGCGGTGTAGGCGAGGAGGATGCCGCCACCGGCGTAGAGCGCCCCCACGACCGAGAGGATGCCGGTGGCGAGGGTGATGAGCTGCGACAACGATAGCCCCAACAACACCCCGCGGCGGGTGAGGCGGGAGAACTTCACCGGCTCCAATTCCGACGACGTGGCGCGATCGTTCTGCTTCGTGGGCACAGTGCTTCACTCCTTCCCGGTCGGCTTCGGTGCCGGCGGCGGGGGTTGCTTTGGCGGACGCCCCTCTGACGGCCCGCTGGTGGGTGCCTGGGGGTGTGGCGTCGAGGGCGGGGGTGCCTGCGTGGCCGGTGGGGTGTTGCCGGTTTGGCCGGCGGCACCGGCGGCGGCCTCACCTTGCCCGCCGAGGGCCGTGCCGACTTTGGGTCCGGCGGTCGAGGCGTCTTTGGCGACCTTCGCCGCCACGACGGCCGCGGCTGCGGGGCCAGCCGCCGCGGCACCGGCCCCGGCACCGGCGCCCGCACCTGCTCCGGCGGAACCACTTGCTGCGGTCTTGCCGCCAGCGGCGCCGGCCGTCCCGCTGCCTGCGGGCGCGGGGTTCTTCGGCTCCGGTGGCTTCTTCCCACCACCGCCGCCACCGCCGTTGTCCCCGCCGCCGGTGTTGTCGTCGAGGATCTTCTTGGGCTCGTTCCCGTTGCTTCCGGGCTTGGCGGGGGTGGGGATGGGCCGGTTGAGGGCGTTCTTGGCGTCCTGTTCGGACCCGATCGCGTGGTACATGTCGAACCCGACGAACGACAGGAACTTGTAGGTGAGATAGGGGGCGAAGGCGGCCATCGCCATGAGGACGATCCCGGCGATCGGGTCCGCCACGGAGGCCAGGTCGCCGTCGATGGGTGCGGAGACTTGGGTGATGGCGACGAGGAACATCACGACCAGGACGAGTTTGGAGACGATGAGGGCGATGACGAACATCGCCCACTTGCTGATCCACCCCTTGGTGGCGTCCCACGACGCCCCGGAGAACGCGAGCGGCGCGAGGACGATCGCGACCAGCAGCAGCGCTTTGCGCACGAGAAGACTGAGCCAGACGATCGCAGCGGCACTGATGGCCAGCCCGGCGAGGAAGATGGTGATGATCGCCCCGACGCCGGGGGCTGCGATGTTGATCCCGACCAGCCCGGCGGCGAGGAGGGTGATCTTGTCGCCCATGGATTCGGTGGTCTCGCCGGCGGCTTGGATGATGCCGATGCAGAGCTGGTCGACGATCTCCAACAACAGCGCGGTCAGGGTGATGACCACGAACGACCCCAGCACCGACTTCGCCAACCCGAGGGCGGCGCGGGACAAGGCGGTGGGGTCGCGGCGGATGAGGCCGGTGATGAGTTGGAGGCAGAAGAAGATCAGCATCACGAACACGGCGATGCCGAACAGGATGTTGTAGACCGCCACGTACTCCGGCGACGTGACGTCGACCAGGGTGGTGGTGTCGAAGACCGTCCAGACGGCCTCGAACAGCCACCCGGCGGCGGCGCCCATGGCTCCTGCGAGCCAGTCGAACGGCGCCGAGACTAGGGAGGCGGCGGCTTCGCCGGCGGTATCGCAGACGGTCGAGACGAGGGGGATATCGCACACACCCACCGCAGATCACTTCCTTACGCAGGATCGAGAAGGTTTGGTGGGTGGGGGTCAGACCTGCTGGCCGACGTCCCAGAAGAAGTTGATCAATGTGACGGACGCACCGCAGATCACGGCGGCGCCGCAGGAGACGAGGACGCCGATCTTCCCCCGACCGGCCAGGTGCGGGTTGCTGCTGTTGGCGCCGAAGCCCCACACGATCGCCGAGACGATCAGCGCCAAGACGCTGAGGATGAGGCCGATGGTCATGACGGCGCCGACGATGGTGCGCAGCTGGGCGATGCCGGGAAGGCCGGAGTCGTTGGGGTTGATGTCGACCTGCATCGGCAGCAGTGGGCCGAGGGCGGTGGCGGTTTCGGCGGCGAGGATCAGGGTGCTCATCGTGGGGGTGCTCCTTCATCGCGAGGCAGAGGGTTCTCGCCGATCAGGTGCACCACCCGCCCCACGCGGTCGGAGCCGATGAGAGGTCCGCTGGTGGGGTGTGGTTCAGAGTTGTTGGCCGAGGTCGATCAGCCAGTTCAGCCAGGCCACCCCGCCGCCGGCCAGGGCCGCGGCGCCCAGGGCGGTCCAGGCGCCGGTCCTTGCTTTGGTGGCGGCACTGTGGTGGCCGTTCGCGGTCGACAGCGCCCAGGCGATGGCGCAGACGATCAGCATCAGCACCGCGATGATGAGCACGAAGGTCAGCAGCGCACCGATGACCTCGCGCAGATCACCGATGCCGTCCAGGCTGTCGAAGTCGGGGAACACATCCATGCCGGTCAGCTCAACCGGCGCTAGCGATTGTTCGAGGCGTTCGAGATGTTCATGCTGGCCAGGTGCGCTGGCGGTGTCGCTGGTGGGGAGGTCAGCAGCTAGCGTCGAGGTGTGGGGCGTGGACCGACGAGCCAGGTGCGGTGGAGCTGCCCGATGGGCGGCGCATTCGTGACAACGGCACCCGCAAGGCTGCGGGGACGTACCCGCTGCTGAGTTCGCGGTCTATCTCCTCGGCTGCCGCCGGGCACTGACACGGCTATCGCTCTGCTGGCCACATGAGCGAAGTCGCGTCGGCGGATGCGGTGACGTGGGTCCGTCCACTATCACCGGCGTGCTGTCGAGACTCATCGGCGGGTTCCGGGGTCACCCCTCGCCTGGAGCGATGGTCGAACGGATGTCGTGCCGCAAGAGTATGGCCCCGGCCGGTACAGGCCAGGGCCATCTCGGGTCGGACCGCAATGGTCAGGAACTACTGATGGCGATGCGGCGTGGTCTGGCGATCTCGGTCTTGGGGACGCGGATGCTGAGCACCCCCTCCTCCAGCTTCGCCTCCACGCTGTCGGCGTCCACGCTGTCGGGCAGCTGGACACGGTAGTGGAACTGGCCCACGCGGCGAGTGCGGTGTCGTAGCAGCCCTTGGCGTTCCTTCTCCTTGAGCTCTCCGGCGACGACCAGATCGGTGCCGATCAGATCGATGGTGATGTCGTCGCGTTTGACGCCGGGGAGCTCGACCTCGACCAGGTAGGCGTCGTCGGTCTCGGTCACATCGGCCAACGGCGACCAGCCACCAGTGCTCTGGTCCACGCGACCGAAGGCTGAGTCCATCAACCGTCCCATCTGGGTGTAGAGGTCCTCGAACTCACGAAACGGGTCCCACCGATCCGCAGTGCTGTTCGATCGCAGTACGGGCAGTGCCATGACTTCTTCACCTCCACTGTCGTGCCGTTGTGTCTGCGATGACGTCTCGACGGTGCGGTGGTCCGCGCCGTCACCCTCCACAACGCACGAAGGCGCCACACCATTCCGAAGTTGAGTCACATCGGCTCAGCTTTCGGGAATGTGGGCTGAGCCGTACGTGTTGTCAGTGGTGAGCGTGGGGCGCGCCGCCCACTCGTACACATCGACAGGACATGAGGAAGAGGGGAACAGGGAGGTAATTCAGCGATGCGCCGCTACTACAACGGACTGAAGACAGCCGTGCTGCTCGGTCTGCTGACCGGTCTGATCCTGACTGTCGGTTACGGGCTCGGTGGCAGCACTGGCCTACTCGTGGCGACGGTGCTGTCGCTGGCGATGAACGGCGTGGCCTACTTCGCCTCGGACCGGATCGCCCTGGCCGCCATGGCCGCCGAGCCGGTCACCGAGCGCCAGGCGCCGCAGCTGTACACGATGGTGCGCGAATTGGCAGCCGCCGCAGGGCAGCCGATGCCCCGGCTGTACGTCAGCCGGATGCCGCAGCCAAATGCGTTCGCCACCGGCCGCAACCCCGAGAACGCCGCAGTGTGCGTCACCGAGGGCATTCTGCGGATGCTGAGCCCGCGGGAGCTGCGTGCGGTGCTGGCCCATGAGCTGTCCCACGTCGGCAACCGGGACATCCTGATCTCCAGTGTCGCCGCCGCGTTGGCCGGCATCCTTACCTCGCTGGCGAACCTTGCCCTGCTGCTGCCTTTCGGCTCCGATGAGGAGGATGCGCCAAACCCGCTGGCCGCGCTGCTGATGCTGCTGCTGGCCCCTATCGCGGCGGGGCTGATCCAGCTCGCGATCAGCCGCAGCCGCGAGTACCAGGCCGACGCCGACGGCGCGCGCCTGTCCGGCGACCCGCTCGCCCTGGCCAGCGCCCTGGAGAAGATCGAACACGGCACCCGGGCGATGCCCATGGCGCAGAATGGCTCATCCGCCGCTCAGGCCCACCTCATGATCGCCAACCCGCTGGCCGGTGACGGCATGACCGCGCTGTTCCGCACCCACCCGCCCACCAGCGACCGGGTCCAGCGGCTCCGCGAACTCGCCGGACATCACAGCCGCCGGACGTCGGCGGCGTCGCCGGCGCGGATCTCCCACCTCATGAGGTGACATCGGCAGACCCGCTTCTCAGACACCATGACCCGGCGCCCCCGGTCAGCTCCCGGGCCGGACGGTGACGTGGAGGTGGTCGTCGTGGCGGGTGGTGACGTCGGTGCCGCGTTCGTAGGGCCGCCAGCCCTCACCGGCGCGGGCGGTGGACCAGATCTGGTTCTGCCAGATCAGGTACTCCACCCCGAGGGTCTGGGCGTGGTCTTTCATCCAGTTCGTGACGTTCCAGCCGAGGTCGAGCGCGGGTCCGGT
The DNA here is from genome assembly GCF_014639315.1 of Sediminivirga luteola. Lineage (GTDB taxonomy): Bacteria > Actinomycetota > Actinomycetes > Actinomycetales > Brevibacteriaceae > Sediminivirga > Sediminivirga luteola. Next base: position 21,541 of record NZ_BMFY01000008.1, on the reverse strand, counting down.
CGCTGCCTCCCCGATGGTGTTGCCGAAGGTCAGGTCACAGGCGCGCCCGAGGGGGTGTTCGGAGACGGTGCCGGGTCGGGGTGAATAGCAGGCCCAGCTCGTGTCGGGGAACGCGGCAATCGTCTGGGTGTAGAGGTGCAGCGTCCGCGCGGTGATCTGCCCGGTGGTGGTCGGGTCGTCCACGAGACGATCGGGGTCGCCGTCGAGGGGGTCCGGCTCGCCACCTGGTGTGCCGCCGCTGGGGTCGCAGGCGCCGCCGGGTGCTCCGGTCTCGGGTTCGGGCAGATTGGCCGCGTCATGGGTGTTCAGCCAGGCGGCGGGGTCGGTGTGTTCACCGTTTGTGCCGCCGGATCGGACCTCGAAGTGCAGATGCGGCCCCGTGGAGTTGCCGGAGGAGCCGACATCGCCGATGTGCTGGCCCGCGGCCACGCGGTCCCCGACTGTGGCGTGGATGCCGTGTTCCCACATGTGCGCATACGCCGTCGCCACCGTCTGGCTGTTGATGGCATGTTCGATGACAATGAGGCCGCCGTAGCCGCCGGAGAACTCCGCCACGGTGACCGTGCCGTCGGCGGCGGCGAGGATCGGGGTGCCGTCGGGGGCTGCGAAGTCGGTGCCGGTGTGAAAGCTCTGCTCGCCGGTGATCGGATGCACGCGTGGGCCGTAGTCGCTGGTGAGCACCCAGGTGTCTGCGGGGAGCGGGAACACCACCCGGGCCGACTGCGGCCCCGGTCCTGCCGCCACGCCGCGAGAAGAGGGGCCGGCCTGGCCGATACCACCGGCGCCGGTGAGGGTGGTCAGGATGCTCTCGGCGACCGGCTGATAGTTGCGGTACCGGTCCGGGTAGGCGGAGACTTCGACGGCTTGAGCGGCCTCGCCCTTGTCCATCTGCTCCCACCCGGGAATGTCCAGCAAACCTCTGGGGCTCGGGTGGTTGGGTCCGGTGGGGCCGCCGAAGAACGCCCGCGCCTGGTAGACGGGGTCCATCAGCTCGGCGACCGTGCCCCACCCAGACTGCGGCCGCATCTGAAACAGGCCCAGGGAGTCGTGGTCGGAGCCGTCCCCGTCGTTCGGATGGTCCGCGGACCCGGGGTAGGCGCTGGTGTTGGCGAGCATCCGCAGCGTCGATTCGGTCAGCGCCGCCATCAACGCGATCTGAAGGCCGTCACGGGTGATCCCGTCGATCTGACTGCCGGTCTCGATGATCGTCGCGGCGTGGGTGAGCTGGGTCCGGTTGAGCGTGAACGTCTCACCATTGGCCGTCGTCACAGTCAGTTCGTCAGGGACGTCGCCGACGGTGACGTTGGAACCGCTGGGGATGGTGCAGGAGGCGGTCGCGGTCAGGGCGGGGTTCATCACCACGCCGATCCCGACCAGCACCAGCGATGGCGCAATGAACACCAAGACCCCGGCGGCGATGGCGAGCTTCTTCAACACGACGACGACCTCCGGTCCTATCGGAGGGGGTTGTCGAGCTGGGACAGCCGCAGCAGATGACAGGTGTCGTAGGTCGGCGCGCAGACCACGAACACCGTGAACGCCACCGCATACTCAGACGTGACCGGTTCGTCGTTCCACAGGCCCTCGCGGTGGCGGGTGCCCTCGATCGTGACCGCGACTGTGCCCCCAGCGAGCTGGCCGGGCTGGGCCTGCTCTTCGGCGGTCGCCCAGGTGTCGGGGATGTAGGTGTTGTCGATGGTGAGGTGCTGGGTGGTGGCGTACTGCCGCAGCTCCAGCCAGGCATCCCGGGACGGAAGGTAGGCGGCGATGTCCGAAGCGAGCCCCGCCTGCTCTTGGCCGGTGGGGTCGCCGACGTCGAGGATCACGCTGGTGTAGTCCAAGGGCATGAACCCCGAGGCGGTGTCCCACTCGAACAACGCGGTGGCGACGTTGCGGGCGAAGGCCTGCGGTTCGTCCGAGGACCGCACCACCGGCAGCCGCGGCGTCGTGGTGGGGACTGGATCGGACGGCGCGGTGACGCCCGGCCCGGGGCGCTCGCCGTCATCGTCCCGGCCCGGGCTGGGTGGTCCGGCCAGGAGGCCGTAGACGCCGACACCGGCGAGCACGAGCACGATGACCACCGCGGTGAGGGCGGTGATGAGTCGGCGGCGGGTCCGCTGGTCGGAGAGGTCGGGAGTCTTCATACCCACCAGGTGCACACGCGCCACCAAGCACTCAGCGGGAAGGCTGCTGTCAGAGGGCGCGTAGATGACCCCGGACCGGGACCGGCTCGTCGCCGGTGGTGTGGTGGTCGCGGGCGGTGCGCAGTTCCTCGGCGAACCGGCTGGTGCCCTCGACGGTGGCAAGGAAGGACTCGATCTGCTCATCGGTCAGCTCGGCGGCGAGCTGTTCGGCGTCGTAATGAGTCCACCACCGCTCCAGCTCGGTCCAGGTGAGCACGAATGCCCGCACTGGATACCGGACCGGCTCGCCGTCGTCGTCGGGAACAGGGCGGGGCCGAGGCGCGCGCTTACCGGTCTTTGTCTGCTTGGCGCGGGCGAGGGCGTCGGCGGCGAGCTGATGCAGATCGGCCTCCCGCTGCTCTCGGGCAGTCTCGACCGCGCGCCGGACCGCCTCATAGACCGGATGCACCGGAGCCCCGGCGTCGATGCGCGCCAACTCCGCGACGACCTGTGCCCGCAGGGACGCGGGTTGGGCGGGGTCCTCGGCGATCTGCTGGAGCCAGCCGACCTGTTCGAGTCGCTTGTAGGAGGCGGTGCCGGTGACCATGCGGGCGGCCTGTTCACGCGCCTCACCGAGTGCGCCTGACGGTCCCGGCGATTCGCCGGGACCGTCGCTTCCTGGCTGTCGCTCCCGGCTGAACTGCGTCGCGGCCCTCCTGCGCTCAGCGTCCTCGGCCATCAGCGCCTTCAGCTCCCGATACAGGGCGGCCGCCTCGGTCTGGGTCAGCGGCTTGTGGAGCACGTTGTCGTCCTGCTCGGCCAACAGATGCCCGAGCCGGTCAGAGATCCCGCTCCGGACCCACACGTTGACCTTGCGCCAGCCGAGCTGTTTGATCGCCGCCAACCTCCTGGCCCCGCACACCAGCACCCCGTCGGGGGTGATGGTGATGGGCTGCAGCAGCCCATCCCGCTCGATCGAGGCAGCGAGTGCGTCGATGTCGCCCAGGTCGCCGCGATGCCGGCGCCCCACAGAGATCGAGTCCACGGTGCGCTCCAGCTCGATGTATCCGGCTGGTGCGGTCACGACCGATCACCACCAGGGCGGCCGTCGTGGCCACCGGGCGCGGCCAGCGAGATGGTCAAGATGAGGTCGTCGTCGCGTAGCAGCACGCCCAGGGTTTCGCCGATCAGCAGCCGCAGCAGCACACCCCGCCCCGCGGTCGTGGCGGCGTAGGCGGGGTGGGGGTTGCCCAGCAAGGCGCGCAGCAGCGCGGTCCAGGAGGAGCGGGGGAGGTCCAGCAGGGCGCGTGCGTGCTTGTCCCGCCGCAACGTCTCGTAGGCGGCCTGGCGGGTGCCGGTCTTGGTCAGCGCGGCGCAGACATGCTCCACCCCGGCCCGGGCGGTGGCCGGGTCCCAGCCCAGCAGCGTGAACAAGGCGATCGCGTCCTCGGCTGCCGACCCGGCCGTCATGCACGCCTGATCCGACCCGCGCCCGCCACCATCGGAGCCCGCCCCGTCGGCATCCGTCTCGGCGTCGGCGTGATCGTGAGGGTCGGTGATGTGGAAGGCGGGGTGGTAGTCGGTCAGGGGGTTCTCGCGGTCGGAGAACCGTTCGGGGTCGTGGAACGCCGAGACATGAGGGCGGCGAGCCTGGTGCACCGAGCAGAGCAGTCCTTGGGCGCGTTCTTCGAAGATGCAGGTGATCCGCACCGCATGCGTGATCACCGCCCACGGGTCGCGTGCTTCGCGGGCGGCGCGGGTGATCATCACCTTGAACGCCGCCGACGCGGCCTCCCACGGGTCCAGGCCGTGCTTGCGGGCGAGGGGTTCGTACTTGGTCGCGGTGTAGGCCATCAGCTCCGCGGCGACCGGGTCATGGCTCCATGCCCCTGGCCCGGCGTCGTGGAGCCGGAGTAGCAGCGTCCGCAGCCCGTCGCTGGTCGTGAAGTCCTCACCGCCCTCGCCATCGGTGGTGTGCGGATGGGTGGGTGTTGTCGTGGTCATGGTCGGGCACCTCCTGACAGACAGGTGCACACGCGCCCCCACACCACCGGCCGCGACGGCGAAGTGCTGGTGGGGGCGCGCATGTCAGGTCACCCCAGCCCGATCCCCGAACGAGACACCCACGACTGGTGCCGACTGCCACGGCCGAACTCCGACACATCCGGCAGCCGCCGCGCACGCTCACTAATCGCTTTGCCGACCTCGCCGGCACCGCGGCCGCCGGACCGCGTCATCTGGCCGGTGAACTGACGGGCGCGACGAGCGAGCTCGACCTCGAAGTCGATACCCCGCCCCGCCACCGCCGCCGACTGCCGGGCGAGCAGATCGGTCGGCCGCACCCACTCCACACCCCGCAACCGCCTCGCGGCATCCGCCGCCGTCGCTTTGTCGGCACGATCGCGTTGGGCTACACGGGCCGCGCGTACCGCCTCCGGCGCCGTCTCCTCAGCTGGGTCCGGGACCCTACGGCCGGTGTCCTGAACGGTCACCTGATCTTGACGCTCGCGGGGGTCCTTGCGGTGGTCCCGTTCGCGGGCCCGGTCGGTGGTCGTGCTCATGGTGTCCTCGCCTCGCTGCCGGTGTCGTCGATGGTTTGCTCGCCGGGGAGGTGCGCGGGCGTGAACCAGCGGCCTACCGTGGACGGGTGCACGTCGAGGTGGCGGGCGATGCGCTTGTTCGACCAGCCCTGCCCGCGCAGTCCGGCGGCGACTTCACGCCGATCCCGCACGCCCGGCCGGTCCGCGTCGGCCTGGGTCAGTTCCTCATCGCGGGGCGACTCGGCCGGCGGCTGGGGCTCGTCTTCCGCGACGACGAGTGCTGGTGGTCCGGTCGTCTCCGTGACGGGCCGGGTGAGGATCACCGTCAGGTGGGCGATCGCCAGCAGCACCAGCGGTGGGACCGCCGCCACCGACGCGGCCAGCACACCGGGCACGTCAGCGTCCGCGGCCACGACGGCGTGCAGCGCGTTCGCGGTCACCGACACGATCGCCCCGGCCGCCAGCAGCACCCATGGATACCAGGCCGATCTCTGGCCTGCCAGCGCGACGACGGAGACGGTCGCGACGACGATGATGCCGTCCACGATCAGAGGCCACGCCCACGCCTGCCCCTCCTCGATACCCGAGCGGCGGGCCAGATCGGCCAACGCGGTGAAGGACAGCCAGAACGCACCCAAGGCGATCAGCACCGTCCCGGCCACGGCGGTGATCACCGCGAGGCGCCGGCCACGACGCCGCACCCCCAGCGTGTCCGTCGCCGTCATGACAGCAACCGTCCTGATGCCTGCTGCACGCTCCGACGTGGTTCCTCGGACGGTGAGCCGGCGGGTGTTCGCGGTGCCGGGCCGGTGGTGCGGTAGGCGGAGCGGATCGTCGCTGACACCTCCCGCGCCGTGAGCCCCGCATGCTCAGCAGCCGGGGCAAGGGCGGCGTACGTATCGACCGGTGGGATGCCGTTCTCGGCCAGGCGGCACGCCGCCCAGAACAGACCACGATTCCGCTCACCCTCCGGTCGTCCGGCGACCCAGCCGGCCAGCCGCTCCGCGTTCACCTCGCGCACGTGGCCGGTCGGGCGCGTTGCTGGTGTGGGGCGGGGGTCGAGGAAGTCCCGCAACCGCCGGTCATCCAGCGGCTTGACGGGGTCAGTGTTGATCCGCCGCACCCGATAGGGGGCGCGACCTCGCTCACCGGCCACTACCGAGGGCGGGGCGACGATGTAGCCGCCCTCGCCACGGCAGTCGATCCCGGCACGAGCGGCCTGCCACGACCGCTGCCCGCCCCCGGGCGTCGCTGGGTAGTAGGCGTGCATCCCACCGGTGGGCGTGGAGACCAGGAGCTGCCAGCCATCCACTAGCCCCGCCTCCTGCGCGCGGCCGAACGCAGTGAACCCGTCGATGGGGCCGTGGACATCGACATCGACCACGACCACCCCCGAGGCCACGCCGGTCGGGACACCGATGTTGGCCTGCGGATGCTGACGCCACCACGCCGACACCTGCCCGCCGTCGGTGGTGGCGTCGCGGAAGCCATGCCCGGTCAACGGGCGCTTGCCGCCCGGTACGCACGGGAAGACCGGCACCCCCGCGTCGGCGAACTCCCTCGCCGCCCCCGAGAATGACGACGCATCCGCAGCCCGTGCCCACACACCTGTCAGCACATCCGGGGTGACCATCACAGCTCCCGCCCCGCCGGCGCCACCGAGACCCTGACAGGACGCACCCCCGGCTCAGGCACCAACGCCGCCGGACGCCTGGGCGTGTTGCGTTCGTGCGCCGGCTCACCGCGCTGCGGCTCGCTGCGCTGGGGTTTCTCGCGGTCCAGACCTGGTGGAGTGCCGTCACCGACCTGCGCGGTGTCGAGCTGATCCAGGATCGCCAGCGCGGTCTTGCGGACCCGCTCCCCGGTGGCCTTGACCACCTCGACCGGCTCCTTGTCATCCACCCGCGCCGCCCAGGTCGAGACGTACGGGATCGTGTAACCGGACGTGTCCATCCCGTGGGCGGCGCCGACCATCAGCGCCACCGACTCCGCCTCGACCTCACCGATGCCGCGATGCTGACGGGCCTCCTCGGCATCGGGGCCATGCAGGAGCACGTGGCCGAGTTCATGGGCGAGAGTCTTGACCTGCGCGGCCGGGTCCATGTTCTCCCGCACCGCCACGGTGTTCGCGGTGTAGTCGGTCATCCCGTTGGCGCCGCGGATCATGCCCTCGTGCGGCACCCGCACCACCGAGAACCCGGCCGCCTCGACCTGCCCCGCGAGTCCGTCCCACAGCCCGACGGGGGCTTCGCCTTCGAGTAGCTTCGGTGCCGGTGGTTCGGGGATCGGATCACCGGCAGTCTGGCTCACGTCCCACACATAGGCGGGCCGGACACCGACCATCCGCGTGCGCACGACCTCACCGGCCCGGGGCTTCTCACCCTTGCCCAGACGCCGCCAGGAGTCCACGTCCGAGGTGTTGGCCGAGGCGAACCGGCCCGTTACGGGAGCGAGAATCTGATAGCCGGGTTGGCCCTTCTCCACCTGCCGCCCGAACTGCTGCCACTGGCGATACCCGGCCACACACGAGGGGAACGGGTCGGGCACCAGGCCGGTCTCGAACGCCGCCTGGTGCTGTGTCCAGATCAGCAGCGTGTTGGAAAACGATCTGGTCCTGAACCGTGCCGCGAACGCGAGCGCCCGCGCCCAGTCCTCACCCGAGACGAGCCGTTCGACCGCACCAGTCAGGCGCTCGTGCAACTCATCGAGCTTGGCCTCGCGCGTGGCCTGGGTCTGCTTCCGTGTCGTCGCCATCGTCGTGTCCTCCCGATACGGTGAGCACCGGGCCGAACTGGGCCTCGGTGACCACCAGGTACGCCGGGAAGACCAGCAACGAGAGACGGACAACGGACGATGTGACCGTCAGGCGTAATGGTGAACCCGACGAGTCCGTACCGGACTACCAGCTCGGAGCGCGCAGTGGACCCCGGAACCGGTTGCGATGCAGATGTGTGTATCGCGAATGCGGCGATCTGTATCGCCGGGCGCTACTCAGGCTGCAATTTTTTGCTGTGCCAGCTCGCGGTAACGGGCCGGTGTGACTCCGACTGCTTGGCGGAACAGTCGAGCGGCATGGCCGCGGCTGTTCCAGCCAACCTCACGCATTGCGGCTTCGATCGGCAGGTCGGTTTCCCGAAGCAGTCGGGCAAGCTGCTCGGCGCGCACGGTCATCAGGTACGCCATTGGTGACTTGCCGTAGGCGTCGACGAACACTCGGCCAAGCTGGGATGGGGACAGGTGCACGGTCTCAGCGAGGGCACCGAGCGTCCACCTTCGCGCCGGCACTCTACGCAGAAGTTCTGCCACCTCACGCGCCTCGCCCCGCAACGGTGCGCACGGCCGCAGCCGTAGTGGTCCGGGATGGGTGGTCTTGCGCTGGGTTGCTGACCGACGCACGAGGGTGGTCTTTACGTAAGGCATGACCACGTCAAGCACGGCGAACAGCAGCGCTTGCATTCGGTAGAAGTATTCCGGCGACTGGCCGTCGAGACTGAGGGTGGCCAGCTCGTCGAGCCATGGCATGAGCATCCCTGCGCGGTTCTCGCCGAGACGGAGTATCTGCGCGGGCTCGGAGTACAGCTCCTCAGCGAAGTCTCGCGCATGAAATCTGTCGGTCAACATGGGTGTGTGTTGCCAGAACACTTGGTCGATGACGTAATCGCGATCGAGATAGAGCGTGGTGACCGTAATGGAGCCCTCTGGCTCAATCCCGCAGAGAGTGTTCGCGCCGAGTGCCACGACGTCACCGATAGAGACGGGCTTCTCACCGAACTCGCTCAGCAGGATTGCCGACCCATGACGGACGAAGATCAGCTTCACCCAGTCATAGGCCACAGGCGGGATCGGTGTGTAGATGCTCCGGCTACGAGCAAGGACCGGTCCGGCCAGGTTCTCGGTGTCGCGCCGCATCTACTCAGGCCACGGTCACCCGCATGCGACCGGGCAGCGTCTTTCCGCGGATCGTGGGTGACAATGACCAGTTCGACCTGGGACGACGTCGCTCACGGGCCACTCGTTTCGCGGGTAAGGCGCACGGTGACGCGCCAGCGCATTGCCTGACAGCAGCGTTGGACGGAGACGTCGATCTCGCGGATCGCGACGGCCGAGGTGACGGCGCGCATTAGGAGGGTCAGCATCGCAGGCCCTACGACTTCACAAGACGAGCGATCGCATCGGAGGCTTCCTTGATCTTCGCCTCGGCGCTTGTGTCGCCGTCGTGGATCGCGGATGCGACGCAGTGTTTGAGGTGGTCCTCGAGCAGGCCCAAAGCGACGTTCTCCAGTGCTGCGGTGGCGGCGCTGATCTGGGTGAGGATGTCGATGCAGTACGTGTTCTCGTCGATCATGCGGTGGATGCCGCGGGCCTGACCTTCGATGCGCTTGAGGCGGGCGAGGTAGCGGTCTTTGTCGCTGATGTAGCCGTGCCCGGCAGGAGCCTGTGGTGTTGGGGCTGCGCTTGTCATGGCGAGACTGTGTCCTTTCTGATCTCGGTGGTGCCCCGATCAGCGCTGGTTGGGTGGTTCGGCACGGTGCGGTTTAGGAACGTGCCGGTGCTTGTCTCAGGCCGGAGGTCGAGGCGGCGCAGCAGCTGAGCGTTGAGCGCGACGACGACGGTAGAGGCCGACATCAGGATTGCGCCGATGCTCATCGGCAGCACGAATCCGATCGGCGCCAGGACGCCGGCGGCCAGGGGTACGGAGATGAGGTTGTAGCCGGCTGCCCACCACAGGTTCTGCTTCATCTTGCGGTAGCTGGCGCGGGAGAGGTCAATGACCGAGAGCACCGAACGCGGGTCGGAAGAGGCGAGGATGACCCCGGCCGAGCCGATCGCGACATCGGTGCCGGCGCCAATCGCGATGCCGACATCGGCTTGGGCGAGGGCCGGGGCGTCGTTGACGCCGTCACCGACCATCGCGACCTTGCGCCCCTCACCCTGGAGTTCGGCGACCTTGGCGGCCTTGTCCTCGGGCCGGACTCCGGCGAAGACCCGGTCGATGCCGAGCTCGGCAGCGACGGTGTCGGCGACGGCCTGGGCATCGCCGGTGATCATCACGACCTGCGCGCCGGCAGCGTGGAGCGCATCGACAGCGTCCCTGGACTCCGGGCGGATCTCATCGGCCAGCCGCAGGGCGCCGATGACCTCGCCGTCGGCGAGGACATGCAGGATGATCGCCCCCTCGGATCGCCACTGCTCGGCCACCGGCAGCTCGCCGAGGTGGCGCTGTTCGAGCAGGTAGGGACCCCCGACCTCGACCACCGTGCCGCCCACGGTCGCTTTCACTCCCACGGCCGGGGAAGAGGAGAAGTCACGAGCTGATGGGACGTCGAGGTTGCGTTCCTTCGCGGCCCCGATGATGGCACGGGCGAGCGGATGCTCGCTATCGGCCTCTGCTGCGGCGGCCAACGCCAGCACCTCGTCGTCGGTCCGGCCGCCGACCGGTTCGATGCCGGTGACGGTGGGCTCGCCCTTGGTGAGGGTGCCGGTCTTGTCGAACAGCACCGCATCGACCGTGCGCATCGACTCCAGCGCGAGGCGGTCCTTGATGAGTACTCCGCCGCGGGCGGCGCGTTCGGTGGCGATGGAGACCACCAGCGGGATCGCCAGGCCCAGCGCGTGGGGGCAGGCGATGACCAGCACGGTGATGGTGCGCACCACCGCGGTGTCGGGCAGGCCGAGGACGGACCAGACCACGGCGGTGATCGCGGCCGCGCCGAGCGCGAACCAGAACAGCCACGCCGCGGCGACATCTGCGATCCGCTGCGCGCGGGAGGAGGATGCCTGCGCATCGGAGACCAGCTTCTGAATTCCCGCCAGCGCGGTGTCCTCACCGGTCGCGGTGACCTCGACCCGCAGTCCCGAGTCGGTCGCAACAGTGCCGGCGACCACCGAGTCACCCACCTGACGGCGCACGGTCTTGGACTCCCCGGTGACCATCGACTCGTCCATCGAGGCCGACCCGTCGACGATCCGTCCATCGGCGGGCACTGCCGATCCGGGGCGCACGATGACGAGATCGCCGACCGCGAGATCGGCGGGGGCGACCTTCACGACCTGGCCGCCGTCGATCTTCTCGGCCTCATCGGGCAGCAGCGCGGCCAGGGAATCCAGGGCGGAGGTGGTCTGGGCCAGGGAGCGCATCTCGATCCAGTGACCGAGCAGCATGATGACCACTAGCAGGGCCAGTTCCCACCAGAAGTTCAACTCGTGGTCGATCAGGTGCAGCGTGGCGCCCCAGGAGGCGACGAAGGCGACCGTGATCGCCAGCCCGATCAGCAGCATCATGCCCGGTTTTCGGGAGCGGACCTCCGAGAGGGCACCGGTCAGGAACGGCCAGCCGCCCCAGGCGTAGATGACGGTGCCGAGCACGGGCGAGACCCACCACACCCACTCGGCGTCGGGGAGGTGATAGCCGAGCAGATGGGCGAACATCTCATTGAACCCGACCACCGGCACCGCCAAGGCGAGCATGATCCAGAACAGCCGCCGGAACTGCCCGACGTGATCACCGTGACCCGCATGGCCACCATGGCCACCGTGGTGGTCGTGACCGTGAGGTGCCCCCGCGGCGCCGCGGTGACCCGCGTGATCGTCGTGGCCGGTGTGGTGACCGCGGTGCTGGTGTTCGGCGTCCGGGGCGTGCTCGTGATGGTCAGCGTGTTCCGCCTGGCCCTGCGTGGCTGGGGCGTGGCCGGTGTGGTCCTCGCCGTGGTGGGTGGTGTGTTCGTTCATGTTCGTCTCTCCGATGTGTCGCCGCTTCGTGGCGCCCCTGGTAGCGGCGCTGGTGGCGTGGCCGCCGCGTCTCAGGGCGCGGGCTGTATCTCGCTCTCGACGACCCACTTGTGGTTGGTCATGGTCATGCCGCCGGCTTCGACGTCGACGACGTAGACGGTCTCCTCGGTCGAGGAGACGATCGTGGCCCTCGCCCCGTCCATGCCCTCCATGTGCGCGGCGGCAAGGGTGACCTCGCTGCCGTCGGGCAGACGCTCGTCGCCGGCGTCGGCGACTTCTTCCTGGACGACCCAGCGATGATCGGTGATGGGGTCGCCGCCGGTGGTGGGGGTGTAGTCGACCGCGTAGGTGTAGGTGTCGTAAGCGCCCACGATCGTCGCCGCCGCCCCGTCCATGCCCGCCATGTGGTCCGCGGTCAGGGTGACCTCGGTGCCGACCGGGTAGGTGGGGTCTGTGGCCTCGGTCATCCCCTCGGGTACCGGGCCGCCGTCGGCCGGGTGATCCATCCCGCCATGCTCGCCATGATCCTGCGAGGCGCCTGCGGGCGGATCCTCGTCGGTGTCCTCAGCGGCACAGCCGGTGAGCAGAACGGCGACGCTCAGCAGCCCGGCGCCAACGATGGCACCCAGACGCCTGGCCGGGAGCTGGTCAGTGTGTCGTGTCATCATGTGTGTCCTTCCTTGCGACCAAGCGCCGCTGGCTGTGTCTCGGCCTCAGGCGGCGTTCGCGTAGCGGTCCGGATCGGCATCGAACAGGGGCCCGCAGGACGCGCAGCACAGCCAGTACCGCTGCCCGTTGTGGTCGCGGACCAGGCCGGCGGCTTCCGCTTCGGCCTTGACGACCGGGGTGCCGACCATGACCGGGCACTCGGCCATCTCGGCCGCGGGCGTCTGGGCGATGGCCTCGGCGCTGGGGCCGTGGCCGCTGCATCCACTTCCGGACGCGGCGGTGCTCCCGGTGTCGGTGTGGTGGTGGTCGTGTGCGGTCATCGGAGGTGTCCTTTCGGTAGTGGTGATGACAATGGAGAGGATGGTTCAGGCGTTCACGGGTTCGCGTGCCGGTGCAGGAGCACCGCCGGGGGGCGCGGTCTGGTCGTCGGTCTTGGCCTTGAATGTGCGCAGCCTGAGGCTGTTGGAGACGACGAACACGCTGGACAGGGCCATCGCCGCCCCGGCGAGCATCGGGTTGAGCAGTCCGAACGCGGCCAGCGGGATGGCGGCGGTGTTGTAGGCGAAGGCCCAGAACAGGTTCGTCTTGATGGTGCGCAGGGTGCGGCGGGCGAGCCGGATGGCGTCGGCTGCGGCGCGCAGGTCGCCGCGGACCAGGGTGATGTCGGCGGCTTCGATCGCCACATCGGTGCCGGTGCCCATGGCCAGGCCGAGGTCGGCCTGGGCCAGGGCCGGGGCGTCGTTGACGCCGTCACCGACCATCGCGACGACCTTGCCCTCGTCCTGGAGGCGGGCGACGACGTCGACCTTGTCCTTCGGGAGCACCTCGGCGATCACTTCCGTGATGCCGACCTCGGCGGCGACCTGCTCGGCCACGGCCTGGTTGTCGCCGGTCAGCAGCACCGGCGTCAGTCCCAGCTCGGTGAACTGGCGGATCGCTTCGGCGGAGGTGGGCTTGATCTGGTCGGAGACCACGAGCACGCCACGTGCGGCACCGTCCCAGCCGACCGTGATCGCGGTCTTGCCCTCGGCCTCGGCGGCCTGCTTGGCGGTCTTGAGGTCGTCGTCGAGGTGCTGGGACCACTCGGCCAGCAGCGACTCGCGTCCGGCGAGCACGGCGTGACCGTCGACGACGCCCTGAACGCCCTTGCCCTCGACGTTCTCGAACGACTCCGGGGTGGGCAGGTCGCCGACCTCGGCGGTGGCTCCGGTGGCGATGGCTTGGGCGATGGGGTGCTCGGAGTAGTCCTCCAGGCCCCCTGCCAGGCGCAGCAGCTCAGCCCGGTCGGTGCCGTCGGCGGGGATCACGTCGGTGAGGGTCATCTTGCCGGTGGTGACGGTGCCGGTCTTGTCCAGCACGATCGTGTCGACGCGCTTGGTGGACTCCAGCACCTCCGGGCCCTTGATGAGCACGCCCATCTGCGCGCCGCGGCCTGTGCCGACCAGCAGCGCCGTCGGGGTGGCCAGGCCTAGGGCGCAGGGGCAGGCGATGATCAGCACCGCGACCGCCGCGGTGAACCCGGCCGAGAGCGGGAATCCTGCGCCGATCCACGCACCGAGCGTGGCGACGGCGATGGCGATCGCGATCGGCACGAACACCCCGGAGACCCGGTCGGCGAGGCGTTGGATCTCAGCCTTGCCCGACTGGGCGTCCTCAACAAGCCTGGCCATCTGCGCCAGCTGGGTATCCGAACCGACCCGGGTCGCCTTGACGACGAGACGTCCGCCGGCGTTCACGGTCGCTCCGGTCACCGTGTCACCCTCGCCGACCTCGACCGGCACGGATTCGCCGGTGAGCATCGACGCGTCGATCGCGGAACTGCCGGAGACGATGACGCCATCGGTGGCGATCTTCTCGCCGGGCCGGACCACGAACTCGTCCCCGACGCTCAGCTCCTCGATGGAGATCCGTTCTTCTGTGCCGTTCCGCAGGACGGAGACCTCTTTCGCGCCGAGTTCGAGCAGGGCACGCAGGGCGGCTCCGGCGCGGCGCTTGGAGCGCTTCTCGAAGTAGCGACCCAGCAGGATGAACGTGATCACCCCGGCGGCGACCTCCAGGTAGATGTGCCCGAGGCCGTCGGAGCGGGAGATGGTCAGCTCGAACGGGTGGACCACGCCGCGGTCGCCGGCGGTGCCGAAGAACAGCGCGATGATCGACCAGATCATCGCCGCGCTCGTGCCCACGGAGATGAGGGTGTCCATCGTGGCGGCGCCGTGCTTGAGGTTCATCCAGGCGGCCTTGTGGAACGGCCACCCGGCCCAGATCACCACGGGAGCGGCCAGGGCCAGGGAGGCGAAGCCCCAGTAGTCGAACTGCAGCGCCGGGATCATCGCCATCGCGATCACCGGGACCGCGAGTACGGCTGAGCCGATGAGTCGCTGGCGCAGGGCGCGCAGCTCGGCGTCCTCACGGGACTCGCCCTCGTTCCCGTCGCCGGGCGCGGCGGCGCCCTTGGGGGTGGGGAGCTCGGCGGTGTAGCCGGTCTTCTCGACTTCCGCGATCAGCAGCTGCGGGTCATAGCCTGCAGGGGCGGTGACGCTGGCCTTCTCGGTGGCGTAGTTCACGCTCGCGGTGATGCCGTCGAGCTTGTTCAGCTTCTTCTCGATCCGGTTCGCGCACGACGCGCAGGTCATGCCGCCGATCTGCAGTTCGACGCCGGCCAGGTTGGTACCGGTGGACTGGTCAGTGCTCATGGTCCTCTCCTTCCTCGTGCTCGCCCTGCCCGTCGCCGGTGCTCGTCGAGCCGCCATCACTGCCGCCGCCGCTGCTGGTGCCGCTGGTATCGATCACCAGCGGCGCGGTGTGCACCTGCCCGTCGACCTGGAAGTCCAGGAACAGCAGGTAGCGGCCCGGCGTGGGGGCGGTGGCCTCGAACACGATCTCCGGTCCCGACGTCTGCCCGGCGGCAGGTGCGTCGCCGTGGGGGTGGACGTGCAGGTAGGCCAGGTCCCCGTCGCGCAGCGCGACCAGGTGCCCGAACGCGCCCAGGTACGGCTCCAGCGTCGTGACCGGTTGCCCGTCGCGGGTGATGGTCATGGTCAGCGCCGAGGACTCGCCCGCGACCAGGTCACCGGCCACCGCGACGTCGAACCCGTCTACGGTGGTCTCCGCGGTCGGCTCGGCCGCCACGGTCGCGTAGTCGCCGGGCACCTGCACCGTGGTCGAGAGCGTGATGCCCTCACCGGTCTCGGCAGGGACGAAGTCGGCGAACACCCGGTAGCTGCCGGCCGCGTCCCACTGCCACGGGATCGACCAGGTGCCGCCTGCGTCCATCTCGGGGTGCACGTGGCGGAACTGCTGCCCGTCGGCGCGCACGACGATCAGGTGCAGCTCCTTCTCGTGCTCAGTCTCGAAGTCGGTCACCGCCTGGCCGTCAGGCCCGGTGATCGTCAGCGACAGCTCACCGTCGGCGCCGATCGCACTCGGGGCGCCCAGGTCGGTGAGCTGGTAGCCGTCCTGCGCCACGCCCAGCCCCAGCGACGACGCGGCCGCGTCGTGGCCGGCGTGTCCGCCCTGCCCATTCATGTCCTCTCCTTCCCCGTCGTTGTGGGCGGCGTGCTCGCCGCTGTCCTCTGCCCATGCCTGCACGGCGCTCTCGGGGACGACCGCGCCCGCCGTGGCGAACGCCACGGCGAACACGGTCACCAGCCCGGCGCCGTACAGGCCGAGCCGCGCAGGCGCCTTCATCTCAGCTCCTGACCGCGGCGTAGCCGGCCTCGTCGACGGCCGCGAGCACCGCGGCGTCGTCGACCGGCTGCTCACTGGTCACGGCCAGCTGCCCGGTCTGGGCGCTGACCTCGATCCCGGTGACGCCCGGGACCTGCGAGACCTCGGCTCGCACCGATCCCTCGCAGTGTCCGCAGGTCATCCCGGTCACCTGGTACTCGGTCGTGGTTGCCATGATGCTGAACTCCTTCACTTATGTACGACTTGGATGTCTTGACTGTATACCCCATAGGGGTATCAATCAATCGGCGTCTACTTCCGCCGAGGCCGGCTGCGTCTCGCCGGTGGGGCGCAGGTGGCGCAGTCGGGTGGCGGAGATGATCGCGGCCACGCCGGCGATGGCGGCGGAGACGATCGCGGCGGTGTTGAGGCCACCGGAGAACGCGTCTTGTGCTGCGTCGACGAGCTGCTGGCCGAGTGCTCCGGGGAGCTCGGCGGCTGAGAGCAACGCACCGTCGATGCTGTCGGAGGCCGCTGCGGCGGCCTCCGGCGGCAGGCCGTCGGGCAGCGTGCTCTCGATGTTGCTGCGGTAGGCGGCGATCCCGACGCTGCCGATGACCGCGACGCCGAGCGAGATGCCCAGATCGTTCGCGGTGGTCGCCAGACCCGAGGCGCCGCCGGCCTTCTCCGGAGGCACCGAGCTGACCACCAGGTCGGTGGTCAGCGCCATCGAGGGGGCGACGCCGGGGTAGGTGATCACGAAGCTCGCGATCACCAGCGCCAGGCCGGTGTCCGCGTCGAGCTGGGTGAACAGCAGGTAGCCCACGACCTGGGTGAGCAGGCCGATCGCGATCACGTTCCCGGGCCGGAACTTCCGCGCGAACACCGGAGAGAGCGTCGAGACGACGATCAGCACCGCGGCCGCCGGCAGGATCGACAGGCCCGCCTGCAGCGGCGAGAGATCCTGGACCTGCTGGAGGTACTGGGTGAACAGCGAGTACACCCCGCCGAGCGCTGCGGCCGACAGCAGGAACACCGCCAGCGCCCCGGACACGGTGCGGTTGGCGAACAGCCGCACGTCCAGCAGGGGCCGCTCCGCGCGCAGCTGCCGGATCACGAACCACATGCCGATCAGCACGCCGGCGACGAGCAGGCCGATCGAGGGGCCGGCCGGCTCCTGGGCGGCGAAGCGCTTGATGCTGTAGATGATCGCCAGTAGCCCGCCGACCAGCAGCAGGGCGCTGAACAGGTCGATCCGCGCGGTCGGGTCCTTGTGCTCG
The DNA here is from genome assembly GCF_014639315.1 of Sediminivirga luteola. Lineage (GTDB taxonomy): Bacteria > Actinomycetota > Actinomycetes > Actinomycetales > Brevibacteriaceae > Sediminivirga > Sediminivirga luteola. The sequence goes on along the minus strand of NZ_BMFY01000008.1, from coordinate 4,534 downwards.
GGCAGCAGCAGCGGCGCGCCGATCGCCACCAGGGCCATGATCGGCACCGCGACCAGGAAGGCGGCCTGCCACCCGAAGCCCTCCAGCAGCAGCCCGGACAGCAACGGACCGAGCGCGACACCGGCGGAGATGCCGCCGGCCCACACCCCGATCGCCATCCCGCGCTGCTTCGCGTCGGCGAAGAGCACGAAGATCAGCCCCAGCGTGGCCGGGATCATCATCGCCGCCGCCAGCCCCAGGATCGCGCGCCAGACGATCATCAGCTCCGGGATCGTGGTCAGCGACGCCGCGATCGACACCGCGGCGAACAGGATCGCGCCGAGGACCATCAGTAGGCGCTTGCCCACCCGATCGCCCAGCACGCCCATCGCGACCAGGAACCCGGCCATCACGAACCCGTAGATGTCCAGGATCCACAGCAGCTGCGTGCTCGACGGGTTCAGGTCCGCAGCCATGTTCGGCGCGGCCAGGAACAGGATCGTCAGCATCATGAACAGCAGCGTCGAGGGGGTCACCAGGACCGCCAGACCCCACCACTGCTTCGCGCCGGCCTTGGGCGCCTGACTGTGTGCGCCGCTCATGTCGCACCTCCGGCGCGTGTGCGTGTCGGTCTCATGGTCGTGCCGCTCCTCTCGCGTCCCTTCCTTGCCACCGGGACTGGTGACCACACCAAAACTCGTGCATCGGTGTACAGGATGTAACGGCTACACTATCTCATACATTCCGATACGAGTTGTGAGGTGGAGCATGCCGACCAAGAAGGGCACCCAGGCCAGCGGCACACGGCGGGCACCGGCGTCCGGGCCGACGTCAGGGGGTCGGGCGGCGAATCAGCGGGCGGACGCGCAGCGGAACCGGGCCAAGATGTTGGCCGCGACCGTAACCGCGATCCGCAAGAACCCCGACGCCTCGGTCGCCGACATCGCCGCCGAGGCCGGCGTGGGCCGGATGACGCTGTACGGGCACTTCCAGAACCGGGCCGAGCTGATCGACGCCGCCCTGGCCGAGAGCATCGAGCGCGGCGAGGAGGTGCTGCGCGAGGTACCCCTCGACGGAGAGGCGACCGAGGCGTTCCGAGGACTGGTCGCCTCCAGCTGGGTGCTGGTCGATCAGTCCCGTGCCCTGCTCGCGGCCGCGCAGAAGGAGCTGCCCGCCGCGCGCATCCGCGAGATGCACGAGAAGGCCGAGGCCCGCATGCGGGGCCTGCTGCTGCGCGGTCAGCGCGAGGGTGCCTTCCGCAGCGACTTGCCGGTGACCTGGCTGCTCACCACCACCCACGTCGTGATGAACGGCGCCGCAGAAGAGGTCCGGGTCGGACGCCTCGACCCCGACGACGCGCCCTGGTTCATCGAGGCGATCCTGATCCCGGCGTTCACCGTCACCGGCGAGACAGACCCGCGATGAGCACCCGCACGGTCGCCGTCGTCGGTGCCGGTGCCGCCGGGACCGCCGCCACCACGGCCCTGCGCACGCGCATCGCCGACAGCGGTATCGAGGTCGACGTCGAGCTGTTCGCCCGGACCGGCGAACAGCCCCACAACCGGACCCTGGTCAACAAGGGTGTCGCGATCGGGCTGCTCGAACCGCACCAGACCGCCCTGCCCGAGACCGGTGTCCGACTCACCGCCGACACCGTGCGCGGCATCGAGCCCCGCGCCCGACGGGTTCACCTCGACTCCGGCCGGAGCGAGACCTTCGACGCGCTGATCATCGCCAGCGGCAGCCGGCCCCGCCACCTGGACGAGGACGTCATCGGCCGCGACCAAGCCATCGCCACCGGACGCCTCACCACGCTGCACTCCCTCGCCGACGCCGTCCGGGTCCGCGACCGCATCGCCAACCATCGGGCGCGAGTGATCATGCTCGGCGGCGGCGTCCTCGGCTCCGAGACCGCGTCCCTGCTCACCGACGCCGGGCACGACGTCGCCCTCATCACCCGCTCAGCACTGCCAGGGGCCAGCGCTCTCGGCGAAGCCGTCGCCCAGCAGCTGCTCGACCTGCACCGGCGCCAGCACGCCGCCTACCTCGGATGCAGCCCGCGCGCCATCCGCACCGCCGCCGACCGCATCACCGTCGTCCTCGACGACGACACTCAGGTCGACGGCGACCTCATCGTCCTCGCCCACGGCACCCTGCCCGCCGCCCCAGCCCCCTGGAGCGGACCCGACGGCATCCCCGTCGACAGCCGGCTGCGAGCCCTGCAAGCCCCCGACCAGCGCATCTACGCCGCCGGAGGCGTCGCGGTGCACCACTATCCCGGCCATGCCTCCTACCGAATCGACCACTGGGACGACTCCGCCGCCCAAGGCACCCACGCCGCCCGGGCACTCCTCCACGACCTCGGCCACGACGACGACCCCGGCCCCTACCTCCCGACCTCCACCTTCTCCGCACGCATCCACGGCCACACCCTCACCGGAGCTGGCCACCCGGCACCCGCCACCAGCACACGGCTCCTCTCCAGCGAACCCCTGCTCGCCGGCCACTACCTCGGCGATGCCCTCGTCGCGCTCACCGGGATCGACGCCGTCGGCCAAGTCCGTGAACGCCTGTCTGACCTGCATCCTCAGACATCGGTGCCATCGTGAGCAGAACGCTGTAGCGACAAACTCTCCTCCCCCTTTCAGGTCGGTCCAGCATGGAGGGCGTCGAGTGCGCCTATGGCTTGCAGCGGAAGGACTCCGTTCCCGAGAGCAGCGAGCTGCTGGTTATCGGTGAGGCCGTGAGCCGGATCGGTGACCCAGCCCCCAGCGGCGAAGATGTCCCCGATCAGGGACCACAGCGTCTCCGACTCGGCGTTCTGCCTCGGTGAGCCATGCGGTCCGTGCAGGGCCAGGTCGATGATCTGATGCGACAGTGCGATCGTGCCCTGACGGGCTCGGACCTGTTCCAGGCTCTCGCCGCCGCGGGAGGAGTCCGAGGCCAGCGGGGTCCGGAACAGGGTGGTGGGCGAGGACGAAGATGCGGAACCGCTGGTGGGGAGCGCCGATGGCGGCTGCCAGTAGGCCGATCCATCGCGCATCGCGCCGCAGGTCGGCCAGGTCTCCAGCCACGGCGCCAAACGCCCGGAGAGGTCGGGCTGGCTCGTCTCCCAGACCCCACGGGTCGGGTTCCACCTCGCGAAGGGTTGCGGTCGCATCGCCACCGGGAGTTGCGTTGTCGGGGTTGCATCGGTCATCGGGGGCTCCTTCCGGGAGGTTGCGGACTGCCGGTGCGGAGAGCAGACCGCGCACGTTCTCGATCACCACGAACTCCGGTTGCAGTGCCTCGATCGCGGTCGCCATGTGCGACCAGAGTCCCGAGCGTGTGCCGGGCGCGAGGCCGGCCTGCTTGCCGACGGTCGAGACGTCCTGACAAGGGAAGCCGCCGCAGAGGATGTCCACCGGCGGCACGTCGCTCCAGTCGATGGTGGTGACGTCGCCCAGGTTTGGTGCGTCGGGCCAGTGATGGGCGAAGACGCGGGCGACGGGTTCGTTGATCTCGGAGAACCAGATGGTCTCGGCGTCGAAGACGTGCTCGACAGCCAGGTCGAGGCCGCCGTATCCGGAGAACAGCGACCCGACCCGCAGACGACGGTCCCCGGAAGGGGTGTGGGCGTGCATGAGGGCTCCGGCAGTTCGGCGACCCCGGACCCGAACCCCTCACGGAGCCCATCGCCGGGCTGATCACCTGCCAGGTGCGCGACACCGCTCACCCGCCGCTGACGCCTCGCTGACGTCACGACGAGGCACCAAGGCTTCCGCCCGTCACACCAGCCCCCGTCCGCTTATCGCTCAGCCCCCCATCGGAGCTGCCACGCCTCTTGCAGGTCGAGGCTTGTCAACCAGAGTTGACGGCGCTTCGCGCGGTCGAGGTCTGCTCACCTGACCGCCGAAGGGCGGTGAACGCGGTGACGGTTTCGATGCGCGTGATGTCGGCAGGTGACGGCTGCAAGTACCTGCTGCGCACCGTTGCGGCCGGCGATGGTGATCGGTGGCTGTCGACGCCTCTGACGAGGTACTACGTGGAGGCGGGAACACCACCGGGCCAATGGCTCGGGTCCGGTGTCGTCTCGCTCGGCAAGGGTCAGCTCGCGATGGGAGATCGGGTGTCGGAGGCCCAGCTCCAGCTCTTGATGGGGATGGGTCGTGACCCGATCACCGGTGACCCGCTCGGGCACGCGTTCCCTGCATACAGGTCTGTGCCGGAGCGGATCGAGGCCCGTATCGCGGACCTCGACCCTGGCCTGAGTCCGGGTGCGAAGGGTGAGGCGGTCGCGCAGATCGAGGCCGAGGAGACCGAGCGCGGCAGACGCCGGGCCGTGGCGGGATTCGACTTTACGTTCAGCGTCCCGAAGTCCGCCTCCGCGCTCTGGGCGGTCGCCGACGCCGGCACCCAGGCGCTGATCGGTGAGGCGCATCATCGGGCGGTTGCGGAGGTGGTTGCGTTCATGGAGCGTGAGGTTGCAGCCACCGGGACTGCCGCACCGATAGGTGACATCTGATCTGGCTTGCCCACTGGGCGGCCTGGAAGGATGTGTACCATGCCCGCTCCC
>NZ_BMFY01000007.1 GCF_014639315.1 Sediminivirga luteola | reverse complement strand
CTCTCCAACTACCGCCTCCGCATGCTCCTCGTCGCAGGCGGACTCAACACGTGATCCCCACCGGAAGTCCGAAGAGCCGCTTATCGGTCCCTCCGTGCGCGTTCTGCGGGCCGGGGCCGGAGAGGAATTCAGATGAAGAGGACGACCGCGCTCCCGGCAGCCGCCGTGGCGCTGGCAGTCGCCGGCTTCGGGGCGTTGCCCGCGGCAGCNCGCTGGCAGTCGCCGGCTTCGGGGCGTTGCCCGCGGCAGCCGCCACGGCGCCGGAGCCCGCGCCCGAGCAGACGGTGGAGGACACCGCCGCACCGGAGCCGCCCGCCGGCGAGGGCCCGGCAGAGGATTCAGAACCCGCGGACGAATCCGGTGCCGCCCCGTCCGAAGGCAGCGGCACGGCTGATGCGGATCCAGGCGATTCCACCGGTACCGGGGCGACGGAAAACGCCGTTGCCGAAGCGCTCATCGAGAACATCACCTACTCGGTCAGCCCGGCCCAGCTCACCGTGGAAGAGCTCGCGACGACCGGCGTCGACGTCTTCTACTCCTGGGATGATCCTGAAGCGGAGTACTACTTCGAATCGACCCGGTTCACCAGCGCGGGGGAAGACCTCACGGAGCTGTTCCAATCTCCCGGCGGGCACGGCGGCCCCGGCGGCGGTATGAACACGTTCGTCGCTGATCTCCCCGCAGACTGGACCGGCACCGTGACCGTGTCCCAGGAGGTGAGCACGGCCGCGGAGACGGGCGAGGTCACGACCTCCTTCGAGGTCATCGGCGAGAGCACGACGGATCCCACCGATCCGGCGGAGCCTCCGACCGATCCGACCGATCCGACCGACCCGGGCGAGGACCCCAGCGACCCGGCCGAGCGGACGCTCACCATCGAGCCGCAGACCATCGCTGCCGAGGAGTTCGTCGACCCCGAGCAGGGCGTCATCATCACGGCGGCCGGCTTCACCGCGGATGAGGTCGTGACTCTCACCGTCGTCGCCGGACCGGGAGGCGTCGAGGGCCTCGAACTGCAGGAGAACGCCGACGAGACTGGCTCCGTCGCGTTCTACGTCTACGGCACCAGCAGCACCAACCCGGAGGCGTACCTCGGCGAGTATCAGGTCTCCGTGGCCGGCGCTGAGGACGAGGCCAACGGCCTGGAACCCCTCACCGGTACGTTCACGGTCAGCACCGAGACGGAAGAGCCGGCGCCGGCCGAGCCCATCGAGGTCACGGTGGAGCCCGGCACCCTCACGGTCGAGCAGCTCGCCAGCGAGGGCGTGAGCTTCACCGCCTCGGACTACCCCGGCGCGCCGTACGGCGTCGCCTTCGCCTTCACCGCCGCCGGCGAGGACCTGACCGAAGCGTTCGACCTGGTCGACGGCGGCGGTGACGTCGGGCCGATCTGGGGCACGTTCGTGGCCGAACTGCCGGAGGGCTTCGACGGGGAGATCACCGTCACCGTCCAGTACATCAACCAGGACGACGGTGTCGTCGGTTATGAGGGCGCGGCGGCCTTCACCGTCGGCACCGCCCAGGAACCGACGCCGGATCCGACCGAGACCCCGGCCGAGCGGGCACTGGCGGTGGAGCCCGAGGTCATCACCGTGACGGACTTCGTCGATCCGGAGCAGGGCGTGACCATCGCCGCGACCGGATTCACCGAGGGCGAGGTCGTCACCCTCGAAGTCGTCGCCGGGCCGGAGAGCGTCGAGGGCATCGAGCTCACCGATACCGCCGATGAGACCGGATCCGTTGTGTTCTCCGTCTACGGGCTGAACTCGGCCCAGCCGCAGGTCTACCTGGGCGAATACCAGGTCCGGGTCACCGGAGCCGACGACGAGGCGGCGGGCCTTGACCCGCTCACCGGTTCGTTCACGGTCGTCGACGCCAGCGGCGAGCCGGGACCCGGCGGCGGTCCGGGCGGTGGCCAGCCGGGCGACCAGCTGCCGCGCACCGGTGGAGAGCTCGCGGGCCTGGGACTGGGCGTGGTGCTGCTGATCGGCGGTGCCGCAGTGCTCCTGCTCACCACGCGCCGCGGCGCGCGAGAGACCGGCCCGGCCGCGCTCTGACGCGACGGCCAACGCGGTGATCACCTGCCCTCTCGTAGGCGGGCAGGCAGGCGTTCCCGCGGCGGCCGCTTCTTCCGGCGCGGGCGCGCCCCGGCCGGCACGCCGGCGACCACGACGGAATGAGGGCCCGGCCCCCACGAGGGCCGGGCCCTCAGCGTGCCTGAGGCGCCCTGGGCGGCCCGGATCGCCACGGGCGGACGCGGAGTGCGCTCAGGGGGCAGCGAGCGGGCGGGGCAGCGCCTGGGCGGCGTGAAACGGTCCTGCTGAGCCACGGATCACATGCCGCTCACCAGCGCGAACGCTATATAAGAGGACTCTCACCGCCCTGGAGTGGACTCCGGTGCTGAGCGTCGTGCACTGTGAATTCCATGACGCGGCTCAGCATGACGATCACGACCGTCGTCGCGGTCCTCGTCGTGGCCGCGGGCGGCCTGCTGATGATGCACCTGGACAGCGGCGCCAACGATCTGCCCGATCTGGACCCCATCGAACTCACCCCGGCGCCCACCGAGGACGCCGCCGGGCCCGAGGACGCCTCCGGCGATGAGGATGGCAGCGGCGCCGAGGACGGCAGCGCCGGTGACGGGTCCGAGGCGGACCCCGACGGGTCGGCGGATTCGTCCGGCTCCGGCTCGGCTCCGCAGGACCAGCAGCAGGCGCCCCGCACGCAGCCGCGGGACGATGCGCGTTTCCAGCCTGCCCCGCCCTCGCCACGTCAGCTCGACAACCGCCCTCGCGGCGGCGACGATGATGACGACGACGATGACGATGACGACGACTGGGACGACGATGACGATGACGACGACGATGACGACGACTGAGCGTCGTCATCGTCGTCCCCGGTTCTCGGTCACCCAGCGCATCACCACCGGCGTGCTCCTGCTCACCGCCATCGGCCTCGGCGCGGTCGGCCTGCTGCTCTACGTGCTGGAGTCGGCGAACCTGGACAACCGCATCGACCAGGAACTCAGCCAGGAGATCGTGGAATTCCGAGGCTTCGCGGAGAACGGCGTGGATCCGGAGACGGGGCGGCCCTTCGAATCCGCGGATCGTCTGCTGCGGGTGTTCCTGGAGCGCAACCAGCCCGGCACGGCGGAGACGTTCTTCGCCTTCACCATGGAAGGACCGGTGCTCTACCAGGGCGTCGCGGATCCACGGCTGAGCGAGACACGCGAGTTCGTCGCACTGGTGGAGGGCCTGATGGATCGCGGCGGCCGGACCAGTACCCAGATCGGCGACGCCACCTATCGGTTCGTCGTCCTGCCGCTGCATGAAGGCTCCGACCGGGGTGCATTCGTCGCCGTGCACAACGTGACCGAGCACCGTCAGAGCCTCAACGAACTCCTGCGGACCTATACGATCGCCGCCACGATGGCCACGCTCATCGTGGCCTTGCTGTCCTCCCTCATCGCCAGGCGCCTGCTGCAGCCGGTGCATGAACTGCGCACTGCGGCCCAGAGCATCACAGCGGGTGAGCTCGACCGGCGGCTGGAGGCCAGCGGCAGCGACGACCTCGCCGAGCTGATCCGCACCTTCAACGACATGCTCGACCGGCTGGAATCGGCCTTCGAGACGCAGCGTCAGTTCCTGGACGACGCCGGGCATGAACTGCGCACGCCTCTCACCGTGCTGCGCGGCCACCTGGAAGTCCTCGACCCCGCTGATGTCAACGATGTCGAGGAGACCCGGGCACTGCTGCTGGATGAGATCGGCCGGATGTCGCGCCTGGTGGAGGATCTCCTGGTCCTGGCGAAGACCCGCCGACCTGACTTCGTGCGGGCAGAGCCGGTGGAGGTCTCCGTCCTGCTGAAGGATGTGTTCGCCAAGGCCAGCGCGCTCGGCCCGCGGGACTGGGACATCAGGGTGCCGCCGCCGGTGACCATCCAAGCCGATCCGCAGCGGCTGACGCAGGCGATGCTGCAGCTGGCCGACAACGCCGTCCGCTACACCGAGGAGGGCACCAGCATCGTGCTGGGCGCCGATGCCGGACCCGATGCGGTTGATCTGTGGGTGAGCGATCAGGGCCCCGGTGTCCCGCCGGACAAACGCGAGGTGATCTTCCAGCGGTTCGGGCGCGCCAGCCAGGACGACCAGGGTTTCGGGCTCGGATTGACTATCGTGTCTGCTATCGCCCAGGCACACGGGGGCCAGGTCCTTCTGGACGACACGGTCACCGGCGCGACGTTCCGGCTCAGACTGCCCCGAGGAGAACAGGGAGAACAGTGAACCGCATCCTGATCGTCGAGGACGAACCCCGGATCTCCTCATTCATCGCCAAGGGCCTGCGCGCCCAGGGATTCACGCCGACCGTCGCCGACAACGGCCTGTCCGGACGTGACTACGCGCTCACCGGCGAGTTCGACCTCGTGGTTCTCGACATCTCCCTGCCCGGCATGAACGGGTTCGACGTGCTGGCGCAGGTGAGGGAGATGCGTCCGGACCTTCCCGTCCTAGTCCTGACCGCCCGTGACTCCGTCAGCGACACGGTGGCGGCGCTGGAGGGCGGCGCGGCCGATTACATGGTCAAGCCCTTCCAGTTCGCCGAGCTCCTGGCCCGGATCAAGCTGCGACTGCGCGGCGGCCAGAACGGCGAGAGCGCCCCCGCCGAGCTCGTGGTCGGCGAGGTCCGCCTGGATCTGCGCCGCCGCCGCGCCTATGTGGGGGAGAAGGAAGTCGATCTCTCTGCGCGCGAGCTCTCCCTGGCGGAGGTCCTGGTGGAGCACCGCGGGCAGGTGCTCTCCCGGGAGCAGCTGCTCTCGCGGGTATGGGGATACGACTTCGACCCCGGCTCCAATGTCGTCGACGTCTACGTCGGCTACCTGCGCAAGAAACTGGGCTCGACCTTCATCCAGACCGTCCGGGGCGTCGGCTACCGGGTGGACTGAAAGCCGCGCTGTCGTCGTTCCGTTCTTAGGTTGTCGTTCCATTCTTAAATCGCTGCGGCGTCGTCACGCACTCTTACCGCTTAGGTCGTCGCTGCGCCGGTAGATCGTCGTCGCCCAGGGCTGGAGGGTGACGACGTAAGGGCGCACCGGCGAATTAAGAAGAGACGGACCGGGTAGCGGCGTCCCCGCCGCGCAACGGCATCGTCCCGGCGTGCGCCATTAGAAGCGTCCCGTCCCTTCACAGCATCGTCCGGCAGGCGCCGTTGAATCGTCCCGCCGTCGCTGCGGCATCGCCTGCCCGCGCGCATACGCCGGGAAATCGGACCGGGACCGCCGTCGCTGCGGCATCGCCTGCCCGCGCGCGTACGCCGGGAAATCGGACCGGGACCGCAGGCACTTCCTGCGGCATCGCCTGCCCGCGCGCGTACGTGGGCCGCGTGGGGGCGCGCCCACTGCGGCGTTTGGCGAGCGGGACACGACGGCGCCCTGGTGCTGTGAGGGGCCTCACGCACAAGGAGCCTTTTGTAAGAACCGCCTCATGTTCACCTCATGTTCACCTCATGCGCGCCTCCCAGGATGGAGAACGTCGAGGGATGGCGGAGGTACCGGCCGTCCCGGTCGAGGACGTACACAGGAGGATCTCGATGAGCATCACGGTCGCGTTGTACTCGCACGACTCCGTCGGGCTGGGTCACGCCCGCCGCAATCGCGCGATCGCCTATGCGCTGGCCGCGGACCTGCCCCGGATCACCGGTGAACGCGTGCGCGGCGTCCTGATCGCGGGGCACCCCGATGCCACCAAAGACAGCCTGCCGCCGGGGTGGGACTGGATGATCCTGCCCGGTGTCACGCGCACCCGCGAGGGCTACGCCTCTCGCCGCCTGGACATGTCCATGGACAAGCTCGCTGCGCTCCGCGGCTCTGCCGTTTCTGCCGCGCTGGACGCGATCTCGCCGGACCTGTTCATCGTGGACCGGCACGCCTTCGGCGTCGCCGGCGAATTGAAGGGCGTCCTGGAGAACCTGCGCGAACGGCATCGCTGCGCCACGGTCCTGGGCCTGCGCGAAGTCCTCGACACCCCGGAGGTGGCCCGCGAGGAGTGGGAGCGCCTGGGCGGCGCCGATGTGGTCGCCGGCGCCTATGACGCCGTCTGGGTCTACGGCGACCCGGGCGTCTACGATCCGGTGCGCACGGGGGAGATCCCCGCAGCGCTCGCCACGCGCTGCATCTCCACCGGCTACCTCGCCCACGGCCGGCCCGACGACCCGGGCGCCGCCGGTACTCAGCCGTATGTCCTCACCGTCGTCGGCGGCGGATCGGACGGCCGCCGCGTCTCGCTCGCCGCGGCACATGCCCGCGTCCCGGCCGGGCACCGGCAGATCATCGTGACCGGGCCGCAGATGCCGGTCGAGGACTTCGAGGAGATCCATGCCTCCGCGGGGGAGGAGACGACTGTGCTGCGTTCGGCGCGCAATGTGCCCGCCCTGATCCGGGATGCGGCGGCGGTGATCTGCATGGGCGGCTACAACTCCCTGGCCGAGGTGATGGCCACCGACACCCCCGCACTCGTCGTGCCCCGCAGCTCGCGCCGGGCCGAGCAGCCCCGCCGTGCCGCCGCGCTGGCCGCCGCCGGAGCTGTGGATACGATCACCGCCGAGCAGTGCCGTCCGGAGGCGCTCTCGGCCTGGCTGAGCGGCGCCGTCCACCGGCGCGCCGGCCGCGATCACATCGACCTGGATGGCCTGACCCGCCTGGGCGATCTGGCTGCCGCGCACATCACCGCGCAGCAGCAGGACCGCACCTCCCGGCTGGAGGCCGCCGATGCCCGCTGAGACGCCCGCCCCGCAGGAGGCACCCATGGTCCCGCAATCCGCTGCCGGACGGCAGCCGGTCGTCGGTTACGTCCTGAAGATGTACCCGCGGTTCTCCGAGACCTTCATCGTCTCCGAGATCCTCGCCCGCGAAGCGCAGGGCGAGAAGATCGTCATCTTCTCCCTCCGGCCCACCACCGACACCCGGTTCCACCCGGAGCTGGCGCGCGTCCAGGCGCCCGTCGTGCACGTCGAACGCCCGTCCTCCGCCCATCGCTGGTGGCAGGTCTGGCAGCGCGGCGAGGCGGACGGCCTCGCCGGAGGGCTCTCCGATGCGCTGCCCGAGCTGCTGCGTGCCGGGCACGACGACGCGGGGCAGGCCGTCACCCTCGCCCGGCTGGCCCGTGAACACGGCGTCACGCACTTGCACGCCCATTTCGCCTCCGTGGCCACCACGGTCGCGCGGCTGGCCGGCCTCATCGCCGGGCTGCCCTACTCCTTCACCGCTCACGCCAAGGACATCTTCCACGAGAGCGTGGACGAAGCGGAGCTCGGCCGCAAACTCGCCGGAGCCCATCACGCCATCACCATCAGCGAGTACAACCTGGCCGATCTGCGCCGGCGGTTCCCCGCCTCAGCCGCGCGCCTGACGCTGGTGCGCAACGGGCTCGAACTCGAACGTTTCCCCTACCGCCCGGCGCGCCCCGAGGACGGCGGCCGCCGGCTGCTGGCCGTGGGCCGCCTGGTGGAGAAGAAGGGCTTCGGCCTGCTGGTCGAGTCCGTCGCCCGGCTCCGGGACGCAGGCATCGACGTGAGCGCCGACATCGCCGGTGACGGTCCGCTGCATGCGGAGCTGCAGGCCCTCATCGCCCGGTACCGGCTCGCCGACCGCGTCCGGCTGCTCGGCCCCCGCACTCAGGCGGAGATCCTCGAACTGCTCGGCAGCCACGACGTCTTCGTCGCGCCGTTCGTGGTGGGCCGCGACGGCAACGCCGACGGGCTCCCCACCGTTCTGCTGGAGGCGATGGCCCGTGGCATCCGCTGCGTCGCGGCCGATGTCACCGCCGTCGGCGAGGTCGTGCGCACCGGGGAGACCGGCTGGCTCGTCCCCAGCGGCGATGTGCCCGCGCTGACCGCCGCCATCGGCGAGGCCATCCGGCCAGACCCGGAGCACCGTACGCTGACCGGCAACGCCCGCAGGCTGGTCGAAGAGCTTTTCGACTCGCGCCGCCAGGCCGCTGCGCTCCGTGCCCTCGTCGCGCAGCCGGCCGCGCCGAGAGGGCCGGCCGCGCCGGCGGACCCGATTACGGCAGAGGCCGCTCCGGTGTCCGCCATCGTCCACAGTGCCGCTCCGGCACCTGTGTCCACAGCGTCTCCGGTGCCCTCGGCGTCCGCGGTGGCGGCCGGCGATTCGGGGTCCCCGCTTCCCGAGCACACCGGCACGGCCGGACTGCTGGCCGGAGCCGAGGAGGACCAGGACGACAGCGAGCCGCTCCCGGGTCGTCCCGGCGAGGGACTGCCCGCGATGCCGATGCCAGTCCGAGCGGCGCGCTCTTTTGCGGCCCGAGACCTGCGGCCAGTGCCGGCCACAACGGCAGCCTCCGCAGCATCGACTGCATCGGAGGCTCCCGCGGCATCGTCCGCGCCGACCGCATCCGCCGCACCGACAGAGAGGACCCACCGATGAGAATCGCCTATCTGCTGGCCGATCCCGGCATCGGCGTCTTCGGCACCAAGGGCGCGTCCGTGCACGTCCAGGAGATGATCCGCGCCTTCCGCGCTCATGGCCACGAGGTCACGGTGTACTGCGTCCGGTGTGAGACCCAGGTCCCCGAGGACCTGCGCGATCTGCGCGTCGTCACCGTCCCGGTCCGCGCCGCCAAGGGCGCGGCGGAACGAGAGTCCCGGGTGGCCGAGGCCGCGCGCCTGCTGGCCGAACTCGCCGCCGCCGAGGACTTCGACCTCGTCTACGAGCGCTACTCCCTGTTCAGCGACGCCGGTGCCCGCGCCGCAGCCGAGCTGACCGGGCGCAGGGGCAGTCGCGTGCCGCTCGTGATGGAGGTCAACGCGCCCCTGGTGGAGGAGCAGCGGGACCACCGCGTGCTGCACGACGAGCCCGGCGCCCGCGCCGCCACCCGCCGTGCCCTCGACCACGCCGAGATCGTCTCCTGCGTCTCCGAACCGGTGGCGGCCTGGGTCCGGGCCGCCGCGCCCGGTGCCGCCGGCCGCGTGATGGTACTGCCCAATGGCGTCAACACACGCCGCATCCGGCCCGCCGCCCGCACACCCGGCGCCCCTTTCACGGTGGGCTTCGTGGGCACCCTCAAGCCCTGGCACGGCACCGGCGTCCTCCTGGAGGCGTTCGCCGCCGCGGCCAGGCAAGACGATGGCTCCGGCGCGTCCGGTGGCTCCAGCATGAGCGGGGGCGCCCGCGGGACGAGGGACTCCGGTGGCTCTCACGATGCGGCCAGTGACGCGGCAGGCTGGCGCCTGGAGATCTGCGGCAAGGGCCCGGAGCTGGAGACTCTGCGCGCCCGCGCCCGTGAGCTCGGCCTCGGCGAGCGTGTGCGGTTCCACGGGGCGGTGGCCCCGCAGGACGTGCCCGGGATCCTGGCTGGCATGGATGTCGCGGTCGCCCCCTACCCGCACGGCGATCACTACTTCTCCCCGCTGAAGGTGTACGAGTACATGGCCGCGGGGCTGCCCGTCGTCGCCTCCGCCATCGGCGACCTGCCTGGTCTGCTCGGCGATGAGAGGCGCGGGCTGCTGGTGCCGCCGGGAGACGCGGAGGCTCTGGCCACCGCGCTGCGCCGGCTGGCGAGCGACCGGCTGCTGCGCGAGCGCCTGGCCCGCGCAGGTCGCACGATAGCCGTGGCCGAGCATGACTGGAGCCTGCGTTGCGCCGAGCTGCTGACCCGGCTCGGCCTGCCAACCGGGCAGACGCTGCCCGCGCGGACGGAACCCCGGCAGCAGGAGGTGAGCACCGTATGAGAAAGGACGCCCGCCGCCTCCACCGCGAGGCTCTCACCCGCACCCTGCGGACATTGCGGCCGCATCTGAAGCAGCACCGGCTGCTCGCCCTGGGCGGCCTGCTCGCCCTGGCCGGCGATGTGATCTTCCGCGTGCTGGAGCCCTGGCCGGTCAAGTACGCTGTGGACGCCGTGACCCAGGCGCTCGGCGCCCGGCTGTCCGAGACGACGGGCCTGGGCGGCGATGTCGGCCTCACCCTGGTGACGTGGGCGCTGCTGCTGGCCCTCATCGTCGGCGGCCGGGCGGTGTGCAACTACGCCAGCACGATCGCCTTCGCCCTGGTCGGCTCCCGGGTCGCGACGCAGCTGCGCTCACGCGTGTTCGACCACGTCCAGGCGCTCTCACTGCGCTATCACTCCCGGGCCTCCGTCGGCGACACCTCGCAGCGGCTGGTGGGGGACATCGGCCGGCTCCAGGAAGTCGCCGTGACCGCCGGTTTGCCGCTGGTCGGCAACGTCCTGACGCTCGCCGTGCTGCTGGTCGTCATCATGATCCTGGACCCGGTCCTGAGCCTGATCGTGGTGGCCACGGCCGGCGCGTACTTCGTGCTCTCGCGCTTCGCGACGCCGAAGATCACGCATGCGTCCCGGGCTACCCGCAAGGGCGAGGGCAAGCTGGTCGGATCCGCCGCCGAGGCGCTCGGGGCGATCCGGGTGGTGCAGGCCTACGGCCTGGAGAAGACCGTCGCGCACGACTTCGCGGACGGCAACGAGCGTGCCCTCAAAGCCGGTATCCGCGCGCGGCGCCTGGCCGCCGGACTCGAGCGCTCCACCGATCTGCTGGTCGGGGTGGCCACGGCCGTCGTCCTGGGCTTCGGCGGCTGGCAGGTGCTGCGCGGCCGGATGACGCCCGGCGATATGGTGCTCTTCCTGATGTACCTCAAGATCGCCATGAAGCCGCTGCGCGATATGGCCAAGTACACCGGCCGGATCGCTCGCGCAGCCGCCTCGGGAGAGCGCATCGCGGACCTGAT
Organism: Sediminivirga luteola; assembly: GCF_014639315.1. Taxonomy (GTDB): domain Bacteria; phylum Actinomycetota; class Actinomycetes; order Actinomycetales; family Brevibacteriaceae; genus Sediminivirga; species Sediminivirga luteola. The sequence goes on along the minus strand of NZ_BMFY01000007.1, from coordinate 187,087 downwards.
GGAGGAACCGGTCGAGATCGCCGATCCCAAGCCGGCGCTGCGGATGGGCAATGTGGACGGGGACGTCGCCTTCGACCGGATCACCGCCCGCGACGGGCACGGCCGGGTGCTGTTCGAGGACCTCAGCCTGCATATCCCGGCGGGCCAGCGGGTGGGACTGCTGGGTCCCTCCGGCGCCGGCAAATCCACCCTGGCCGGCTATCTGCTCCGCCTGGCCGACGCCGATGCCGGCAGCGTGCTCATCGACGGCTACGACACCCGGAGGGTCACCAGAGCCAGCCTGCGCCGGCACGTGTCCATCCTGCTCCAGGAGTCGGTGCTGTTCACCACCACGGTGCGGGAGAACATCCGCTACGGCCGGCTGGGAGCCTCCGACGCCGAAGTCGAGTACGCCGCCCGCCGTGCGGGCGCCCACGACTTCATCACGGCCCTGCCGGAGGGGTACGACACCGTCCTGGGGAACCGCGGCGACACCCTCTCCGGCGGGCAGCGGCAGCGCGTCGCGATCGCCCGCGCGCTGGTCCGCAACGCGCCCATCGTGATCCTGGACGAGGCGACCGCCGGCCTCGACCCTGCCTCGCGCGCCACCGTGGAGGAGTCGCTGCGGGAGCTGACCCGGGGACGGACGACGCTGGCCATCACCCACGACCTGGGCACCATTCAGGGCCTGGACCGGGTGCTGTGGCTGGAACACGGCCGCATCGAGGAGGACGGCGCCCCCGCCGAGCTGCTCCGCGACCCGGACAGCCGCCTGGCGCGATGGGTGGCCGCGCAGACGAAGGGGACACAGCCCGAGGCAGCGCAGACGAAGGGGGCGCAGCCTGAGGGGGCCGGCGTCGATGGTGCCCGGCCGGCCCGCGGCGGCGGGCTGGAACCGGCGCAGAGGCGGCTGCGCGCATGACCGCCGGGCTGCTTTCCCACGATGAGCGCCTCGTGCGCTTGGCGGGGCTACCCTTCGCCGCTGAGCTGCTGGACGACGCCGCGCTCTCGGAACGGCTGGGCCGGCCGGTGCGCGCGGTGTACGTCCGGGTCAAGGAGGGGCGGAGCCTGGTGGTCGCCTGGCACCCATCTGACTGCGGTGAGTCCGGCGAATATGGCGACGGTGACCCCGGCGTCTCCGCTCAGGCGGGCGGCTGGGCAGCGGTCTTGGCCGATCCGGACAAATACCGGAACGCCCTGCGGCGGGCCGCCCGCGCCGGGCAGCAGATCAGGGTGCACGAGGACTCCGGGCCGTACCTGCTGTCAGGTCCGGTCGCCTCCGACCCCGAGCTGGCGCGGCCGCTGCACGACCTCGGCCTCCCGGTGACCGGGCTGCGGCCGCTGCGGTACAACCCGCGCCGCCGCCTGGTCGCTGCCGAGACCCCCGAGGCCGCCGGTCACGCTCACGGCAGGGTGCTGCGCATCGCCGCCCGGCCGGAGACGCATCTGGTGCACGCCGCGGCCCGCTGGGCTCAGCTGGGAGCCCCGGTGCTGCCGGTGGAACCGCTCGGACGCCGGTCGACCGCGATGGCGAGCCAGCTGTGGGGCCACGGCGACCTGCTGCGCACGCCGCGCTTGGAGGCGGCGCTCGCGGCAGGGGAGGTGATCGCGCGCGTGCACGAGGCCGGGCAGGCGACGCCGCAGGAGCACGGGCGCGCGGTGGCGCCGGCGGATGTGAGCGGTGCGGCCGATGCGGTGCACCGGCTGGTGCCGGCGCTCGGGTCCCGGGTGCAGGCCCTCGCCGAAGCGCTCACGCCCGGGGTCCGCCGGTCCGAGGCGGAAACCGGAACGCATACGGAGCTGCACGGGGACCTCTCACCCGACCAGATCCTCGTCGGCGACGGTGAGATCCGCATCATCGACCTGGACCGGGCCGGCCGCGGCCCGGCGGCGCGGGACATCGGAAGCTGGCTGGCCGCCTGCCGCCGGCAGGACCTGCCGGAACTGGCGGAAGGCTTCCTGCAGGGGTACCGGCACGCCGGTTCACGCCACGCCCGCCACGCGCTCCGCGTCGGTGAGCTGGCCGCCTGGGAAGCCTACGCCCAGCTTGCCGCCGCGGTGGAGCCGTTCCGCCGCCGGGAACACGACTGGCCGGAGACGATCGCACGCCGGGTACGCCTGGCCGAGGAGGCGCTGGAACGATGAAACCGCAGACCATCCCGCAGGCGCTGACCGCGGGAGACGCTCCCGTGGGCGCGGCAGCCGACACGATGCCGGTTCTCGTGCTGCCACCTGAGCAGGTCGAGGCCGAGGGCGGCGCGTGGACAGTCCGCCGCGCGTGGCCCGGCGCGAAGGGCGAACTCATCCTCGAACTGCTGCGCGAGGGCACCGTCCGGGCCGCGCGGATGCGCAGGGGCCGGATCGAACTGTGGGAGCCGGGACGGGATCCCAAGCTCGACGCGCTGCGGCCCGCCGCCGCGCACGGCCAGGTGATCTCCCACCGGCCGGGCAAGCGCGCCGTCGTGCGCAGCGCCGACGGCAGCAGGTACATCAAAGTGGTCCGGCCCGGCAGAGCACCGGGTATTCTGCGCGGCATCGGCCGGGCACGGGCCTTCGAGGGCAGGTTCCGGATGCCGCGGGTCCTGGCCGGCGATGACGCCACGGTCGTGTTCGAGGCGCTCACGGGCCGGAGCATGCACGAGCCATGCGCGTTCACGCCCGCGGAGTGGTACCGCGCCTGGGCCGAAGTGCTCGGCGCCTGGGAAGAGGTCGTGCGTGCCGTCCCGGGCCCGGGGGCACCGGCAGGAGACCTAGAAGGCGTGTTCCCGGCGAGGAACAGCGCCGGAGGCACGGGTGCCGGGAACCCGGTCCAGCCGGTGGACGTTCCCGTGCACGGCCCGGCGGAGGAGGCTGCCGTGCTGCGGCGCTGGACCGCGCTGGCCGCGCCGGTCGTGGCAGGCGGAGACGGCCAGAGCGCAGCGGGCGCCGACGGCCCCGAGGCCGGCTGGCGGCGTTTCGAGGCGGCCGTGGAGCGGACCGTGCACCGGCTGCTGCAGCTTCCGGTGCACCGATGGGCGCCGGCGCACCGGGACCTCCACGACAAGCAGCTGCTCTGGGATCCGGAACTCGGCCCCGGACTGCTCGACGTGGACACCGCGTGCCTGGCCGATCCCGCGCTGGACCTGGCGAACCTCCGTGCCCATGCGCTGTGGCGCCGGAGGCAGGGCCTGTGGACGGCTGAGGACGCCGATGTCGTCCTCGCCCAGGTGGACACCACCGCCGCCCGGCTCGGGGTGCTCCCGGGAGCGCTCGCCGTCTACCAGGAGGCGACGCTGCTCCGGCTTGGCTGCGTCTACGCATTCCGTCCGGCCTGGGCGGGACCGGCTGCGGAGCTGCGCGCCGAACTCAGCTGACCGGCTGCCCTCCGGACGGCGCGTCTCGATAGGATCGGAGGCCAGAAGCGTCCCCCAGCCAGGAGGCACCCGATGGCCGAACGCGTGATGTCACCGATCGAGCGGGAAGTCGGGGAGGTCTTCGAGCGCGTCCGCGGGATCGGCGGCGGGAAACTGGCCTCCTACATCCCCGAGCTCGGCAAAGCCGATGAGGAGGCCTTCGGCTTAGCGGTCTGCACCGCCGACGGGTTCACCGCGGGCCTGGGAGACGCGGACCAGGAGTTCACCATCCAGTCGATCTCCAAGCCCTTCGTCTATGGTCTCGCCTTGGCCACCCACGGGCGGGAGGACGTCGACGCGTACATCGACGTGGAGCCCTCGGGCGAGGCGTACAACGAGTTGAGCGTGCACCCGGAGTCCGGCCGGCCGCTCAACGCCATGATCAACGCCGGCGCCATCGCCGCCAGCTCACTCGTCCCGGGCCGCACCGTTGAGGAGCGCATCGACGCGGTCGTGAGCCTGCTGTCCTCCTACGCGGGCCGGCAGCTGGAGCTGGACCAGGGCGTGCTGGACTCGGAGACGCAGTCCTCCTACCGGAACCGCGCGATCGCCTATATGCTCCGCGCGCACGACATGATCGCCTGCGACCCGGACGAGGCGCTGGCGGTGTATCTGGCGCAGTGCGCGGTGAAGGTGACGTGCGAGGACCTGGCGGCCATGGGCGCGGTCCTGGCCAACGGCGGCGTGCAGCCCCGCACGGGCGAGCCGATCCTGGAGCCGGACGTGCTGCGCCGGATGCTCAGCGTGATGGCCACCTGCGGCATGTACGACGGCGCGGGCAACTGGCTCACGGATGTGGGCATGCCGGCCAAGAGTGGCGTCTCCGGAGGGATCATGGGGGTGCTGCCGGGTCAGCTGGCGGTCGCGGTCTTCTCGCCGATGCTGAACGATCACGGCAACAGCGTCCGGGGCGTGGCGGCGTTCACCGAGCTGTCCCGCGAGTTCGGGCTGCACATCTTCGACCGTCCGCGCGGCACCACCCGAACTCTCCGGCGGCAGATCCCGCTGGCCAAGGCGGAGGAGCTCGATCCCGGCCTGGCGCAGGCGCTGCAGGAGCAGGAGGAGGACGCCACCCTGTACGTGCTTCAGGGCGATATCCACGTGGCTGGACTGCAGAGCCTGGCAGAGGCGATGGCGGAGGAACCGGAGTCGACCGCCAAGCTCGTGATCGACACGAGCGAGGCGGGCGCCATCACGGAACAGGCCAAGGACGAGATCCGCAGGCTCGCGGAGCACTACGTCTCACCGGAGCGCGAGGTCGTGGTGGTCGATGCCGATCCGCAGGACCGGGAGCTGGCGGAAAGCGTGGGGATGAAAGCGTTCCCCACCCTGGACGAGGCGGCGGCCTGGTGCGCCGGGGAAGATCCCAGCGAGGCGCCGGCCGGTTAGCGGCTGGTGTAGCCGCCGTCCACCAGGTGGTAGCTCCCGGTGATGAAGGAGGCCCGGTCCGAGACCAGGAAGGCGATCAGGTCCGCCACCTCCTGCGCGGTGCCGAGCCGCCCGAGCGGGTGCTGGGTGGCCAGGAACTCCAAGGTCTCGGCGTCCAGATTGGCGTCCAGCAGGGGTGTCCTGATGAAGCCGGGCCCGACCGCGTTCACCCGCACGTCCTGCTCCGCGTACTCCAGCGCCGCGTTCTTGGTCATGCCCACCAGCCCGTGCTTGGCGGTGACGTAGGCGGAGGACTGCGCGAAGCCGACGGAGCTGAGGATCGAACCGACGTTAACGATGCCGCCGCCCCCGTTCGCGGCGATCGCCGGAAGCTGTGCGCGCAGACCGTAGAACACGCCGTTCAGGTTGATGTCGATGACCTTCTGCCAGCTTTCGATCGGGTACTCGCCGATGGGTGCCGCAGCGCCGCCGACGCCGGCATTGTTCACCGCGATCCGCAGCGGTGCCAGCTGCTGGGCGGCTTCGACGGCGGCCTCGGCGTGGGCGGGATCGCTGACGTCCCCGGTCAGGGCCACGGCGGTGCCTCCGTCCTCGGAGATGCCCGCGGCGACGGCCTCGGCCGCCCCGGCATTCAGATCACTGACGAGCACAGCGGCGCCGCTGGCGGCGAGGGTCCTGGCGACTTCCGCGCCGATGCCGGAGCCTGCCCCGGTCACGATGGCGGATCGGTTCTTGACGTCGTACTCGGGCATGTCCTGCTCCTTAGGGCGTCATCGGGCCGGTGTCCGCCGCCGGAAGGCGCGAAAATGGCCTTGCGGTTCCATCGTAGGCGTGCCATGCGCCCAGTGGCCAGGGGTGTCCGGCCGGTTGCCGAAACCCCGGTGGACGCCGCAGCCTGGGAAAGCCCGGATGAGGTTATGCTCGCTTTAGTCCGCTGCCGAGGACCGGCGGCGGACTCGCTTATGTCCCACCTCGAAGGAGACCCGACCCGATGAAGCGCCGGCCCCTGGCCACCCTGGCAGCACTTGCCCTCCTCACCGCCCTTTCCAGTTGCGGTGGAGCCGACGACGGTTCAGCCGAGACGGCGCCGGCGCACACGGGATCCGGTGCGTTCCCCGTGACCGTCGCCACCGAGTTCGGCGACGTCACGGTCGACGAGCAGCCCGAACGCGTCGTCGCGCTCGGCTGGGGCGATGCCGAGACCGCCTTGGCTCTTGGCATCCAGCCGGTAGGCGCCTCGGACTGGCTCGCCTTCGGCGGCAGCGGCGTCGGGCCGTGGGCCGAGGACCTCTACGACTCGGCACCGGAACTGATCGAGACCCTCGAACCGTCGTACGAAGCGGTGGCGGCACTGGAGCCGGACCTGATCCTGGACGTCAAGAGCTCCGGCGACCAGGAGCGCTACGACCAGCTCTCGCAGATCGCCCCCACTGTGGGCATCCCGGAGGGGAAGCACTCGTTCCTGACCTCCATCGACGAGCAGGTGACGCTCATCTCCAGTGCCCTGGGGGTGCCGGAACAGGGCAAGCAGCTGCTGGAGGACCTCGAGGGGCGATTCGCGGAGACGGCCGGGGCCCATCCGGAGTTCCAGGACAAGACCGTCTCGGTCGCCGCGCTCAGTTCCGGCGGGTGGGGTGCGTACATCGCTGAGAGCGAGCGGGTCATGTTCATGCAGCGGCTCGGCTTCACGCAGAACCCCAGATCGAGGAACTCACCCCGGAAGGCTTCAGCGTGAGCCTGCCGGAGGAGCAGCTCGGGCTCCTTGACGCGGACCTGATCGTCGTCTTCCCCATCGGCGTGTCTGCCTCCGATGTGACCGGTCAGGTTCTGTTCGAACAGCTGCCCGCCGTGCAGGACGGGCGCGCGATCGTCTTCGACGAGGACGATGAGGCGATCCGGCTGGCGTACTCGGCGAACACCGTCCTGTCGGTCCCGTACGCGCTGGAGAACGTCGTCCCGCTGTTGTCCGACGCCCTGACCTGAGCCGGCGCCACGGACCCAGGCATGCCCCGTGCGGCGTCATGACGGCTGGGCCGTGCAGGTAAAACGACACCCTAGTGACAGAACCACACCGTCTACGGTGTCGTTTTGTCACTAGGGTGTCGTTTCGTGCGTCCCGGACGCGGATGCGCTGTGCCCGGTAGCTGCGGCGACGGGTGTCGTTTCGTGCGTCCGGCCTCACCGAGAGCCGCACTCAGTCGTCAGTGCTGTCGCCAGCCCGAGGAACTCGCGGACCTGGTCGGCCACAGCAGGGATACTGCTTTCCAGCATGATCCCGGGCGCGGGCGTCCGGCCTCAGCGTGCGTCCCGGGGGGGCGGCGAGCCCTCAGGTCTTGCGGATGTGCTTCAGGACGAGCTGCACCGCGGCGAAGAGCAGCAGGAGGGAGAAGGCCGCGTTGGACCAGAACGGCGTGATCAGCGTCGCCGCCCAGACACCCAGCGGGGAGACGAGGCAGGCGGTGCCGCCGATGTAGAGCGCGTACCGCAGGTCCACGTTGCCGCGCCGCTGGTTCCCGATCGTCGCAGAGACGGACCCGGGAACCATCATCAGCAGCGAGGTGCCCTTGGCGACCAGGTCGCTCGCGCCGAAGAAGAAGATCAGGATGGGCACCAGGATGATGCCGCCGCCGACGCCCAGCAGACCGGAGAGAGTGCCCACCAGGACGCCGGCGGCCAGGAGCCCGGCGATGGTCAGCGGGGTCAGGTCGATCGTGTCGTCCCGGTCGGGGACCACCAGCCAGAGGCTCACGATCACGGCCGCCATGAAGGCCAGGAAGGACCAGAACAGCACGGGCTGCGGGATGCGCGCCAGGAGATAGCTGCCCAGCTGGGCGCCGGCCACCACGCCGACGGCCAGCAGGATGCCCGCGATCCAGTCGATGCTGCCGGTCACCCCGTAGCCTGCAGCGCCGACGACGGCGGTGGGAAGGATCGCCGCCACCGAGGTGCCGGCGGCGATCCGCTGCGGCACGTTCAGCATCAGCAGCATGGGCACGATCAGGAACCCGCCGCCGACGCCGAACAGCCCCGAGAGCAGCCCCGCGACGAGCCCCAGCAGGATCAGCGCCGTGGCGGAGAGCTTGGGCGGCGGGCCCACCGGGGCTCTCACGCGATCACGACTGCCGAGCCGTCGGAACGGGGATCGCTCGCGGCGCGGTAGCCGCCGTCACGGATCTCGATCACGTTGGAGTGACCCAGGTCCTCGTCCCGCGGCGGGACCGTGGTGATGGCGAAACCGGCGTCGCCGATCGCGGCGCGGGCCTGGGCGTCCATATCGGCCTCGACGATAGCCGGGACGTCTCCGTTCTCGCGTGGCACGTCCACGACCCAGCGCGGGGACGAGGTCGCCTCCAGCGGGGAGGCGCCGCCGAGGAGCCGCAGCAGCAGATGGGCGTGGATCTGCGGCTGCGCCTGCCCGCCCATCGTCGCGGTGACGTAGCGCAGCGCGCCGTCCTGCTCGGCCAGGACCGGCATGAGCGTGTGGGGCGGACGCCGGCCCGGTGCGAGCGCCGCCGGATGAGCCGGGTCGAGCGAGAACGCGGTGCCGCGGTCCTGGAACAGGATGCCGGTCTCGGGTTCGAGGATCCCGGCGCCGAAGGACTTGTACACGGACTGCACGAGGGACACCGCCCAGCCGTCCGCGCTGACCGCCGTCAGGCCCACGGTGTCCCCGGTAGCGGCCGTCGGGACCGGCGCGGACGCCGGCGCGGGCACGGTCAGCATTTCCTCCGCCGAGAGGCGCATGGCGTGCGGATCGGCCAGATGCGCGCCACGGACCTGGTTGCCCTCGTGGAAGAGGGCGGCGACCCGCCCGGCGTCCGCGCCGTAAGGAGCGTCGAACGGTGTCTGGTCCCGTTGCAGTCCCAGGAGCGTGCGCAGCAGTGAGAAGCCTTGCGTGTTCGGCTGCCCGGTGTGCACTCGCAGGCCGAAGACGTCCGCGCTCAGCGGCTCCTCGACGACTGGCGCATACGCTCTGGTGTCCTCCTCGGAGATCCGGCTGCCCAGCGCCTGCAGGCCGGCGCGCCACATCGCGGCGAGTTCGCCGGTGTAGAACTCCGCCGGGCCGTGGGCGGCCAGCCGCTCCAGGGAGCGGGCCAGCGCTGGCTGCCGCAGGGTCTGACCCTCGAGCAGCGGCTCCCCGTCGGGGAAGAAGATGGCGCGTGCGCCCGGGTCGGCCTGCAGCATCGACTCGCCCTCGCGCAGCGCGGCGGCGACGGAGCGGGCGACGGGAGCGGACTCGGCGTGCCGGCGTGCGGCCTCCAGCCGGGCCGGCCAGTCCAATCGTCCGCCGAGCCCGGCCAGTGTGTCCCATCCCGCGATGCCGCCGGGCACCGTGATGGTGTCGACGCCGCGGGCCGGCAGGGCGCTCCCGTGCTTGGCGCGCATCTCCTCCAGGGAGACGCCAGCCGGGGCCGGGCCGGTGGCGTTGACGAACCGGACCTGTCCTTGGGGGTCCCGGACGAGGGCGACCAGATCGCCGCCCAGGGCGACGTTGTTCGGATAGACCACGCAGAGGGCTGCTGCGGCGGCGATGCCTGCGTCGATGGCGTTGCCGCCGCGACGCAGCGCCTCGGCGCCGGCCTCCGTGGCCAGGTAGTGGGACGTGGCGACGGCGCCGAGCGGCCCGGTCGTGGTGGTCATGCGGTCTCCTCTCGGTCCGGCCCGGTGGCCGGCGGCGCGGGATGGTCGGTGCGGGCGCGCTCCTTCGCGCGCAGGGCTTCGATCAGGATGGAGTCGACGTGGGCGCGGGCCTCGGTCTCGGCGGCCTCGGCGTCGCGGCTGGCGATGGCCTCGTAGATCCGGCGGTGCGCCGCCGAGGAGGAGCGGCGGCGCTCCTGGCTCTGCAGCGCGATGCGGCGGCTGACGGCGAGCTGATCGCCGATGAGCTCGGTCAGCTGGGCCAGCAGGGGATTGTGCGTGTACTGCGAGATGGCCTGGTGGAACGCGCGGTCCAGCTCGGCGTAGCGTTCCAGGTCCTCCTCGGTCTCCATCTCCTCGACCAGGGCCCGCAGCTGCGCCAGGTCGCGCTCCGTCACGCGCGCTGTGGCCAAGGCGGCGATGGGCGGCTCGACGACGGCGCGGACCTCCATGATCCGGCTCAGCTCGACCGAGCCGGGATCGGCGGCATCGACCAGCGCGGAGAGCGCGGTGCCGGCGCTGCCGCCGCGCTGAGCGGGAGAGACCACGATCGTGCCCCGGCCGGGTTTGCGGTCGATGAAGCCCCGGCTCTCCAGTTCGTGCAGCGCCTCGCGGATGGAGACCCGGGAGACGCCGAGCATCTCGCCGAGTTCGCGCTCGGGCGGCAGCCGGTCACCGGGCTTGAGCGTGCCCTCCAGGATCAGCCGTTCCAGGTCGACGGACAACCTCTCGGGCACCGAGAGCGCGTGCGATCGGCGCAATGATGTCCAGTCCATTGAGTATCACTTCCTCGTGTCCGCCGGCCTGCGACCGCGCGGGATGGATCTTTGGCGGCATGTGCGTGCCGCCGCCGATGCCTTCCGTGCGGGTCCGGTGCAGGGCCGATGCGTGAGCGGGCGCGCGATCCGAGTCAGGGGTGCGTTCTCGAAGGTTACCCGGTCACGGCACAACCGGCTTTATGGCGATATTGACAGTTGGTCAGACCAACTGTCAAACTTGCCACCACTGAGACCGGCATCACACCACCGCCTGCACGCGGCCGCCCGGTCTCGGTGCCGCCCGGCCAGCCGGACGGGTTCAGACGGGGACGGATTCGTGCCAGGCACCCGGACCACACCGGGCACATCGGCGGCCAGATCGTCCACACGCAAGGGGAAGACACCATGAAGAAGGTCCTGAACACGACGCGGGCCGTGCGCGCCCTCGGCCCGCTGACCGCCGTCGGCGCACTGCTGGCGCTGAGTGCATGCGGCGGAGGCGATACGGCCAGCGGGGAACCGGATGAGAACGCCGGTGAGGCGGCGAGCGCGGAACTGATTTCCGACGGCGCCCTGACGGTCTGCAGCACGTTCAACAATCCGCCCAACACCTTCCGCGAGGAGGACGGCAGCGAGACGGGCGTGGAGATCGAGATCGCGGCCGCGCTGGCCGAGGGCATGGGCCTGGAGCCCGCCTGGCACGAGGTCGCGTTCTCCGGGATCATCCCGGCCCTGCAAGCCGGGCAGTGCGATGTCATCATGGCCTCGCTCTACATCCGGCCCGAGCGCGAGGAGATCGCGGACTTCGTCCCGTACCTCATGGCCGGCACCATGGTCGCCGTGCCGGATGACAACCCCGCGGAGATCACCGGCTACGACGACACCCTGTGCGGAGTGCGCGCCATCGCGGTCACCGGCTCCACCGGCGCCGGGCTCCTCGACGAGAAGAGCGAGGAATGCCAGGGGAACGGCGATCCGGCGGTGACCATCACCCTGGTGGACCGGGGCACCGACGCGCTGAGCCAGATCGTCGCCGGCCAGCAGGACGCCTACGTCAACACCGTTGAGCAGCTCCTCTACTTCGAGATGGAGCATGAGGGCTTCACCACCATCGGCGAGCCGTTCGGCGAGGTGGAGATCGGCGCCGCCACGCTCAAGGGCACCGAGGGCCTGCACGACGCCCTGTCCGAGGCGTTCGACGAACTCGTCGAAAGCGGCCAGTACGAGGAGATCCTTCAGACCTGGGGCCTGGAGCGCCAGAGCATCACGGCGGCGTGAGCCGGCAGGACGTTCCTGCCGGTCACGAGCGCGCGGACGCGCGCATCACGCATCACCTTGTCTGGCAGGAACGTCCTGCCGGACTCCGAGCTAAGGGAGAACACCACTGTGAACGCTGTCCTGAGGAACACGACCCCGAAGCGAGTGCTCGGCGCTGCCGCGGCACTGGCCTCGCTCGCGGCGCTCGGCGCCTGCGGCGGCGGGGCCGCCGGTGAGGAAGGCTCCGAGGAGGGGCTGTCACTCGTCCGCGACGGGGCACTGACCATCTGCGCCAACCTCGCCACCCCGCCGAACATCTTCACGGACGAGGCGGGAGAGCCGCAGGGCGCCGAGGTGGACATCGCCGAGGCGATGGCCGAGAACCTCGGGCTCGAACCGGACTTCCGGGAGTTCAACTTCTCCGGCCTGATTCCCGCGCTGCAGGGCGGGCAATGCGATGTCATCATCTCATCGCTGTACATCCGGCCCGAGCGGGAGGAGATCGCGGACTTCGTGCCGTACCTGCTCTCGGGTTCGGCGGTCGCGGTCTCGGAGGAGAACCCGGCGGGCATCACCGGCTACGACGACACCCTCTGCGGCGTGCGGGCGCTGGGCATCACCGGCGCCACCGGTGCCGGGCTGCTGGAGGAGAAGTCGGAGGAGTGCGAGGCCGAGGGCAAGCCGGGGATCGACATCACCCTGACCGATCGAGCCGCCGACGGCCTGCAGCAGGTCATCGCGGGGCAGCAGGACGCCATGCTCGACACCGCCGAACTCGCCGGCTACTTCGAGATGCAGTCCGAGGGCGCCTTCCAGCTGGTCGGTGAGCCGTTCGGCGAGATCGAGATCGGCGCGGCCACCCTCAAGGGCGTCGAAGGCGTGCACGAGGCGCTCATGGGCGCTTTCGAGGAGACCGTGGAGAGCGGTCGCTACGCGGAGATCCTCGCGGAGTGGGGCCTGGAGCATCAGGACATCGCCAATGCCTGAGCGTGCCGCGACGCATCCGAGCCGACAGGAGGGAATCTGACGCATGAACTTCAACTGGGAGTTCTTCTGGCAGGCGCTGTTCACACCTAGCCGCCAGTTCCTCGACGGGCTCATGCTCACGATCGTCATCTCGGTGGTGGCCATGGCGCTGGCCTTCATCGTCGGGCTGATCATCGCGCTCATGGGCCGCAGCAAGTTCCTGCCGTTCAAGATCTTCGCCAGCCTCTACATCTGGGTGATCCGGGGCACGCCGCTGCTGGTCCAGCTGGTGATCATCTACACCGGATTCGCCGCGGCCGGGATCTTCCGGTTTGAGGACGCCGACCTGTTCGGCCTCGTCATCCGCGGTGCCGTGCAGGCCGCCATCGTCGGCCTGATGCTCAACGAGAGCGCCTATGTCGCCGAGATCGTCCGCTCCGGGCTGGAGTCGGTCGAACGCGGCCAGCACGAGGCGGCGCTGTCCCTGGGCATGACGCCCCTGGCGGCGATGCGCCGGATCATCGTGCCGCAGGCGATCCGGATCATGGTCCCGCCCCTGGGCAACTCCTTCAACCAGATGATGAAGCAGACCTCCATCCTGTCCATCATCGGCGTCTCGGAGATGTTCCAGGTGGGTACGATCATCAGCTCGGCGACCTTCATGGTGTTCGAGATCTACATCGTGGTGGCGCTGTACTACCTGCTGCTGACCACGGTGTGGACCTTCATCCAGGCACAGATCGAGAACGTCCTGAACACCCGTGCCGGCCTGCCGAAGGCCGAACCGGTCTTCAAACGGCTGTTCGGGGTGCGGAGCAAGAAGATGACCCGGCAGCAGCTGCAGCAGCACGCCGACGCCGTGAAGGCATGAGGAGCGTCACCATGAGCAACACGAGTGAGACCGCCACCATGGCGGACGGGGCGTCCGGTTCCGGTGCCCCGCAGGGCGAGTCGATCGTGAAGGCGATCGACGTCCACAAGGCATTCGGCGACAAGGTCATCCTCTCGGGTGTTTCCCTGGAGGTCGCTCGCGGGGAGGTGGTGGTGCTGGTCGGCCCGTCCGGCGCGGGCAAGACCACCTTCCTGCGGACCTTGAACATGCTCGAGCCCATCGACGGCGGGGAGATCCACGTCAACGGGCAGCGGATCGGGCAGAAGGTCAACTCCCGCGGCAAGCTGGTGGACTGCTCGGCCCGGGAGCTCGCCGCGCAGCGTGCGGACATCGGGTTCGTCTTCCAGCACTTCAACCTCTTCCCGCATATGACTGTGCTGGAGAACGTCTGGCATGCACCGGTCCACGTCAAGGGCGAGAACAAGAACGAGGCGGTCGCCCATGCCCGCGAACTGCTGGAGAAGGTCGGCCTGGCCGACTGGGCCGAGGCCCGGCCCCGGTCGTTGTCCGGCGGTCAGCAGCAGCGCGTCGCCATCGCCAGATCGCTGGCGATGCGCCCGGCGCTCATGCTGTTCGACGAGCCGACCAGCGCCCTGGACCCGGAGATGGTCGGCGAGGTCCTCGCGGTGATGAAGGACCTGGCCAACGGCGGCATGACGATGGTCGTGGTCAGCCATGAGATGGGTTTCACGCGGGAGGTGGCCGACCGGGTCGTGGTGCTCGACGGAGGGCGGATCATCGAGGACGGCGCCCCGGCGCAGGTGTTCAGCGATCCGCAGCACGAGCGGACCCGGCAGTTCCTCTCCAAGGTGCTCTGAGGCCGCCGGCAGGACCGTCGCGCCGATCGCCGGGCCCGTTCGCGCTGCATGCGTGGACGGGCCCGGCGATCGGCGTCCGGGGTATCGGCACGGTCCGCCGCCGGAGCCCCCAGCCGGCCCCGTGGCGGCATCGCTCAGTGCGCGGCCAGGGCCAGGGTGCGTGCCTCCCGGTAGTGCCCGAGCAACTGTGCGGTGAGCGCCTCCCAGGTGCGATTGCGGACCGACTCGCGGGCGGCCGCCGCGAAGGATCGCCGTTTGGCGTCGTCGCCGGCCAGGTCCGCGACCCGGGAGCGCAGATCGCTCAAGTCCCCGGGACGGTAGAGCCAGCCGTCGACGCTGGAGCGCACCAGGTCCACCGGCCCGCCCCGGCCCGTGGCCACCACCGGCACGCCGCTGACGAGCGACTCCTGGATCGTCTGGCAGAACGTCTCGCTCTCACCCGGGTGGACGAACACGTCGAGGCTCGCGATCGCCTCGGCGAGGGCGTCGCCGCTCAGGAACCCGGTGAACACGGCGCCCGGGAGCATCCGTTCGAGCAGGTCCCGGCTGGGGCCGTCGCCGATGATCACCAGCTGGGCGCCCGGGATGTTGTGCAGTGCCCGCAGATCCTCCACCTGCTTCTCCGGGGCGAGCCGGCCGACGTAGCCGATCAGCACCTTGCCCGGGGCGATCCGGGAGCGCCACGCTTCGCTGCGCCGGGCCGGGGAGAACCGGTTCACGTCCACACCGCGGCCCCAGCGGCGCAAGCGGTCCACCCCGAGGCCGTTCAGCTGCGCTTCCGACGCCGAGGACGGCGCCAGATTGAGGGTGGCCCGCTTGTGCAGCCGGGAGATGTGCCCGGCCACCAGCGGCGCCGCGCCGCGGACGCCGTACTTCTCCGCGTAGGAGATCACATCGGTCTGGTACACCGCGACGGTGGGCGTGCCGAGTGACTCCGCGGCCAGCTGACCCTGCCAGCCCAGCACGAAGGGGGATGCCAGGTGCACGACGTCCGGGTCGAAGTCGCGCATGATGCGGGTCAGCTTGCGGACGCTGGCCAGGGCCACCCGGACGTCCGGGTACGAGGGGAGCGGGGCCGAGGGGAGCAGCGTGGTGCGGGCGCCGTGGAGATCGGCGGTGATCTCCCCGGAGCGGGGCGCCAGCACGAGCGCCTCGTGCCCATCGGCGGCCAGGCAGCGGAGCACCTGGAGAACGGAGTTGGTGACCCCGTTCATATGCGGCAAGAACGACTCTGCGAGCAGCGCGATCTTCACGTTCTCAGGTGTACCAGCAGCCGGCGCCGTGTGACGCCCCGCGGCGGGGCCGGTAGGCAAGAGTTCACCGGCTGCTCGGGTCCCCGTCACGGACCGGTCCCCGTTTCGTTGCTCTCGTTACCCCACGGTTGCCTTCCCGGCGGCATGCCGCGCGGCCTTGGCCCGGTTGCCGCAGCGCTCCATCGAGCACCATTTCCGGCGGCCGCCGCGGGACTGATCCAGGAAGCGCAGGCCGCAGCGTTCGTGCGCGCATACCTTGACGCCCTTGGCCTCGCCGGCGGCGACGAGCGCGATGGCGTCCGCCGCGACCGCGCCGAGCACGTCCCGCGCGCCGAAGCCCACGGCGACGGTCCGGTCAGGGTGGTCTTCGTCCAGCCGCGGGACCGGAGCGCCGCGGGCCCGCCGGTTGATCCGGCGGGCATCGGCGGCAGTCGGGTGCAGGCCGGGGGAGAGCAGGGCGTCGATGGCTGCGCGCAGCCGGCGCGCCTCGGCCAGCAGCCGGGCCGATCCGCCGCCGATGCGGGCCTCGTCCGCCCCCGGGATCTGCGCGGCTTCAGTGGAACGACCACCCGGGGGCGCTTGGGCGGGGATGGCCGCTCCGGGCGGTACGACGGCTCCGGCAGCGAGGGCACAGTCGAACCATTCGACGAGGTCCTCCGTCGTGTGCAGGGTCTCCCGGGGCCGGCGAGTGCGGTCACGCAGGGTGTTGAGGAAGTCCAGCGCGAGTGCGCCTCCGTCGAAGATCCAGTCCTCGGCGGCACGGGACGTACGGGTGGCGGTCATGCTCTCAGTCTATTGACTAACCGGTTCAACCGGTTAGAGTCATGGCATGAACGTGATGACTCTCCCCTCCCTGAAGATGCACTACCGGCAGTGGGGCGGCGGTGAGCGCACCGTGGTCCTGCTGCACGGCTGGCCCCAGACCTCGCAGTGCTGGGAGGAGCTGGCGCCCCTGCTGGCGGGGGAATTCCGTCTCATTGCCCCGGATCTGCGCGGCTACGGGCTGAGCGACAAGCCTGCCGGCGGTTACGACAAGCGCCGGATGGCCGCCGACATCATCGAGCTCCTGGACGCTCTCGGCGTGGAGCGTCCCCATCTGGTCGGGCACGACCGCGGCGGCCGGGTGGCGCACCGGTTCGCCCTGGACCACCCGGACAGGTTGGCGAGCCTGACGGTGCTGGACATCGCGCCGACCCACGCGATGTTCGCCGCCGGGATGCGCACGGCAGAGGGCTTCTTCCACTGGCTGCTGCACATGCAACCGGATCTGCCCGAACTGCTCACGGCCGGCCGCGAGGAGCAGTACCTGCGGTACTTCTTCAACCGCTGGACCCTCCGCCGGGACCGGCTCGAACCGAGGATCCCCGACTATGTCCGTGCCTTCCAGGCGCCCGGCGCCATGCGCGCCGGCTTCGACGACTACCGTGCCAGCCGGGAGGACATCGAACTCGACGAACAGGACCAGAGGGCCGGCCGGCTGGTGCAGGTCCCGACGCTGGCGCTCTGGGGCGGACAGGGACTGGCCGGCGGCCTCTCGGTCCTGGACATGTGGCGGCCGTACGTGGCCGGCTCCGGGTCCGGCGAGGACCTGCTGAGCGGGCACCCGGTGGGCGAATGCGGCCACTTCATCCCCGAGGAGCAGCCCGAGGAGCTCGCCGCCGAGCTGCTGAGGTTCTGGTCGCGGCTCGGCTGATTCCCTGCGGGCCAGACGCTGGGCTTTCCCTGCTGGTCAGACGCTCCGCCGCGGGGACGCGCTCTTGGAGGGGCGCGCTCGTGGACACGACGGCTCCGCGGCGTGGCCCGGGCGCCGGGGCGTTCTCGGGCATCGCCGGCAGCGACGGCCGGAGGGGTGGCGCGAGTCAGAACGACGGGTCTCCCGCCCGGAGCGACGCGTGCGGTCTGTCCGGCCGGGCCGATACGATGACGGCAGGGACCGTATCCCCGACAACGTAAGGACCCCATGAGTCAGGCCGTCGCGTCCGCGCCCCCGCCCTCCCCCGCCGTCCCCCGGGCTCTGGCCCCCGACCTCGCGCGCGGCATGATGCTGCTGCTGATCGCCGTCGCGAATGTCTCCTGGTACCTGTGGGGTCACGAGGGTGGCGCCTACCTGGTCCATCCCACCGACGGGGGACCTGGCGACCGCGTCATCGCGGCGCTGCTCGTGGTCTTCGTCGACGGCCGCATCTATCCGATGTTCGCCTTCCTCTTCGGCTACGGGATGGTCCAGTTCTGCCGGTCCCGCACGGCGGCGGGCCTCGGGGAAACCGACATCCGCCGGCAGCTGCGCCGACGCCACTGGTGGCTGATCGCCTTCGGCTTGCTGCATGCCGCGCTGCTCTTCGCCGGGGACATCCTGGGTCTGTACGGTCTGCTCGGTCTCCTGATCGGATGGCTCTTGGTCTTCCGCCGGACCGAGACCATCCAGTACTGGCTGGTCGCACTCGGCGGCCTGGCGATGTCCACGATGGTGGTCGGCGTCTATGCGATGGGCGGCCTCAGCCTGCTGGAAGCGGTCGTGGATCCGGCGGAGACGGGCGGCATGCAGGCGCAGGCCTTCGGCGTCGACTGGGTCCGCGATTCCATGAGCGGAATCGAGCCCTACGGCCTGGCGATGCTGCTGCGCGTGGCCATCTGGCTGGTCATCCTGCTGGGGCAGCTCTTCACCTTCTTCGTGCCCTTCTGCATCCTGGCCGGGGTCCTGGCTGCGCGCCACGGGTTGCTCGACCGCCCGGCGGAGCACACCCGGACGCTGCGCCTGCTGGCCGGGTACGGCATCGCCATCGCGTGGCTCACCGGAATCCCCGCGGCACTGGCGTACCTGGGTGTCATCCCCGGCGGCGACGCGACGCTGAGCATGCTCAGCCTGCTGGCTCAAGGCGGCGGACTCGCCGGGGGCATCGGCTACGCCGCGGCCTTCGGCTTGCTGGCCCGGCGCATGGGCCAGGCGCGCGGCATCCTGTCCCGGGCCGTCACCGGCATCGGCAAACGCTCGCTGAGCTTCTACCTGCTGCAGTCGGTCCTGCTGGCGCCGCTGCTCTCAGCGTGGGCGTTCGGTCTCGGTGGACGGCTCGGCACGGCGGTGGCCGTGTCCATCGCCATCGGCGTCTGGCTGATCAGTCTTCCCCTCGCGTTCCTGCTCGAGAGCCGGGGCGTCCGAGGGCCGGCCGAGCTGGTGCTTCGCCGCCTGACATACGGGCGCCGTCAGCCGGCACGCTCCGAGGAGCACACGCCCCAGTCGTCCTTTCCCCGGTCAGCGCAGCCACCACGCCGGTGAGACCGCGATGATGGCCCGGGCGGCGTCGCGCGGGCCAGCGCCCGGGGCTTGTTCCTCCCCGGCGAGCCAGCTCTCGATGGCCCCGACGGTGCCGGAAGCGGCATAGGCGACAGCGAGGCGATTCTGGGTCGCCTGCGGCAGGCCCTCCGCCGCCGGGACCATCCCCGGGAACTCCGCGACCAGCTCGGACAGGCCTTCTTCCAGCCAGGAGAGGAGCATGGCGCGCACCGGGTCCGCCAGCCGCGGCGTCATTGCGTTGCGGTAGATCGCCCGGTGCTCGGCGATGTGCTCCAGCATGGCCCGCTCGGCGGCGTTCACGTAACCGCTGCGGTCTTCCGGGGAGACCTCCCGGCGGACAGCGCCGATGGCGGCCTCCAGTTCGTGGCGCAGCACCGCGGCCAGGAGATCGGCGGGGCCGGCTGCGTGCCGGTAGAACGTGTCGCGGGAGATGCCAGCGGCCTGGGCGAGTTCGGCCACGGTCACCTCCGTGATGGGGCGGGCGGAGGCGAGGGTGCGCACCGCCGTTCCGAGGCGGGCCCAGGTGCGCTGCTGTCGCGGATCCATCCCTCCATCATGCGCTACGGCCGCTGTGCCTGCGCGCCGGCGTGCGGGGCAGTCGATACGCCGGGGCCGTCGGGTGCGGCACAGCACCACGGATTCGGGTCCGGGCTCGCTTGCCGATGCCGGAATCGTGCCGATGCGTGAGGGCCCGGTGCTGGCGCGATGCGTCCGCACTGAGGACGCGATGGCGTCTATACAACATCTGTCCGATAACTGTAGGCTGAAGGTGCAGGCGACGCGGCCTGTACACGAGGAGGGAACCACCATGACAGAGCGTTTTTCCGGCAAAGTCGCGATCGTCACGGGAGGTGTCTCCGGGATCGGCGCGAAGATCACCGAACGCCTTGCCGCCGAAGGTGCGCGGGTCGTCGCAGTCGACATCAACGAGGAGCTGGTGGCCGAGGCGGGACGGGCTTACGGGCCGCAGGTGAGCGGTGAGCGCGCCGATGTCACCGACGAGGACGCCTTCGCCAGCGTGGTGGCCCGCACCGTGGAGCAGCATGGCACGCTCGATCTGATGTTCAACGTCGCAGGGGGCAGCAGGGCGGGCTCTCTCACCGAGATCAGCTATGAGGACTGGGACTTCACCGTCCGGTTGAACCTGCACAGCGCGTTCCTCGGCACCCGGCTGGCAGCGCGCCAGTTCCTCGCCGAGGGCAAAGCTGGCGCCATCGTCAACGTCGCCTCGCTGAACTCCGTGGTGCCCATGTTCCTCGGGGTCGGTTACACCGCATCCAAAGCCGGCGCCGTCATGCTCACCAAGCAGGCGGCTCTGGAGCTGGGTGAGCACGGCATCCGCGTCAACGCGGTCTCCCCGGGCCTGGTGGCTACACCGCTGACCCAGGGACTGCGGAGCATTCCGGGCGTGGATGAGGCGTATTTCGAGCGGATCCCCTTCCGCCGCCCGGCCGAACCGGAGGAGATCGCCGCCGCGGCCGTCTTCCTCGCCAGTGACGACGCCTCGTACATCTCCGGGGACAATCTCATCGTCGACGGCGCTTGGGCGACGACCGGCTACCCCGATCTGAGGCCGTTCCTGGGCTGAACGACCGCGTAGCGCCCGCCCGCTGCTCCCCGGTACCGCCGCACGGTGCCGGTGAGTGGCGGGCGGAGTCGTTTCCCGGGCCGGACCGGTCAGGATGTCCACTGTGGCGTGCTCCCCGCTGCGGTGTGCGGGAACCCGGGAGGTGGCGTGCAGTGCCCCGGTTACGAGCGGGGCCTGCCGTCGTGCCGTATCCGGGCGAGGAGGGCGGTGCCGCCGGCAATGAGCGCCGCGGCCGCCACCAGCAGGGAGAACACCCCGAGGCCGGTTCGCGGCAACGGATCCCCGGGCGGCGAGGCCTCGGGCGGCGCAGGCGGCTCGCCTCCGGGTGGTGGCGGTTCGCTGCCGTCCGGAGGTTCCCCGGGCGGGCCGTCGCCATCGCCGGAGGCGTGCACCGTGACGGTGAAGGGAAGCCGCAGGTCCTGGGTGTCGTTCGGTGCCGCGGCGTCCAGCTGCGCGGTGAGCTGCAGGAACCAGCTCTGCCCCGCGCCGAGCGTGCCGGCCGGCGCGGGAGCCGTGTCCAGCGGGACCTCCCAGGCGCCCGGGGCGCACTCGCCGGCCTGCCAGGCCTGCGTGCACACGTGGGCGCGGAGGGTGATCAGCCCGTCAGCCGCGGCGGCGCCGGGCCAGTCGCTGCTCAGCTCGATGGCGGCCTCATCGGGCCGCGTGTTCTGGACGTTCGCGTAGCCGCGCACGGTGCCGCCAGGCGCGAGGGTCTCCAGGCGGACGGGGCCGTCCGGGTACGTGACCTCCAGCCCAGGCGGCGTGGTGACGGCGAGGGCGGGAGCGCCGGCCAGGAGGAACGCGCTGAGCACTCCGGCGGCCAGGCCGACGCCGACGAGTCGCGGCGTGCCGTTCCGGCGCGCGCCGCCGGTACCGGGCGCACCGGACCTGGCGGCATCGGAACCGTGCCGTCGCAGCAGGCTGCTGACGCGGCGCATGTACATGCCGCTGGCCCGGCTCTGCGGGCTGCTGTCCGGCCGGTGCACATCCCCGCTCCGGGGCGGACTGGTGGAGAGTGCGGAGGGGGAGCGCTCCGTGAGGTGTCTCATGAGGTGGGACGCTCCTGCGCTTCGGTGCTGCGCCGGCGGGCCGGCATGAACCCGGAGGCCAGGAGCAGGGCGAGCGATCCGAGGGCGATGTAACTGACCGGCGGCTGTGACACCGCCCGGAAGACCCCGCCCAGGTAGGGAACCCGGATGAGCATCACATCGACCTCCGTCGCGGGATAGGGTCTCGGATCGGCGACGTCGTTGTCGTCGCCCTGCATCGTGATGAGCCGGCCGGTGCCTTCCGGGCCTTCCGGATCGGGCTCATTGGCGAGCACGCGGTGTGTCACCACATGACCGTCCGGATGCTGCAGCGTGGCGATATCGCCGATCTGGGCTTCGGCTGCGGGGACCGTGCGGCTGATGATCATATCGCCGGCGTTCAGCGTGGGCTGCATCGAGCTGGACGTGATGGCGCGGACGCCCAGCAGCCCGGTGTAGGCGGCGATCGTGAGGCCGATCGTCACCACCGCGACCACGGTCACCAGCACCGACCACGCCGTGCCGAGCGCAGAACGCCGGCGCTGCGGACGGCGCCGCGTGCCGGACGCGGTGGTGTGCTCAGGCGTGGTCATCATCTCCCGGTCACTGCAAGGTGGATACCCATCGGGCCGTCAGCGGCCGCCGGGCGCTTATGCGGCCCGGCGGGCCCGGGGAGGGCCGACGCCGCTGCCGAGGCGGCGCCGGCCCTCCCGGGCGTGTTCGTTACTCGACGGGGCCCGGGCCGTCGTCCGTGGGGATCTCGCTGGTGCCGTTGAAGGTGAAGGTCGCCGTGTCGGTGACGCCCTCGGGTGCGCTGCCCGTCTCCGGGTCCACCAGGGTCAGCGAGATGCCGATGCTTGCGGACTCGTTGGGGCCGAACACGGAGTCGGTGCTGAGAGCGAGGTCGGTCGTGCCGGCGCCGGCGGGGTCGCCCTCGAAGACAGGCTCGCCATCGGCGGTCACCTCGAGGTCCCAGACATCGGTAGCGGTGAAGCCGGAGATGTCGAGGGTGATGTAGGCGTCGACGCTGGACTCGTTCAACAGGGTGTAGGTGCCGCTCTGGGTGTCGCCGGGACCGAAGTCATCGTCGAAGCCGAGGTCGCTCGGATCGACCGTGATTTCAAAGGTACCGGTGGTGACGTCACCGGAGATTGTCGCGTCGTCCTGCCACTGGGCGGTGGTCAGGGTCAGGGCGGTGGCCAGGCCGACGACGCCCGCCGCCGCGAGGACGGTGCGAGCGCGAGGGCGGTGCGAGCGCGAGGGCGGCGCGTGGGAGTGGTTTCAGGCGTGCTCATGCGAACGGTGTCCTCTCAAAGGTCAAGCAGTGGATAGCCGGTGGAGCCGGTGGGCACTGGTGTCCGCCGACTATTCGAAGGCTATTGCCCGGGCGATTCTCCGGTCAAGGGAATTCTCAGGAAAACCGGGAAAACTGACCGGCGCCTGAATCCGCGTGCGGTCTCACCGGGGCAGGTGAAGGCGTCCGGATGAGGAGCCCTGTCTCCTATGGCATCTTCGCCTCGATGGCGCAGGTGACCTGGGCGGATATCCTTCTGATCGTTCCCGTGCGCATCCGCTGCCGCTCACCAACGCGCCCGCACGGGGTTGAGAGAGTCTTTACGGGTAAATAATTTTCGGCGGGATTCTAGTGAACGCGCGAAGAATTCCGCGAAACGTTCTTTCACCCGGTGCCCGGGCTGTGCTCATTCACTCCGCTGTGCTCGGATGTTCGCTTTCTGCCATCGCCGGGCACAAGCACATAGGTGCCCTCTGCGTCGATGCCCGCGACGGTCCAGCCGGCGGTCATGAGCGGGTGCATCGTCTCCCGGAGCGCCACCCGCCAGGCGGCCGGACCGCGCGAGGGCGGGCTTACAGCCGGGCGCTGATGAGTCCGGCCAGAAGAGCCGTCCGGGGAGCGATCTCGGCGATGATCGCGTGCTCGTGGTCCGCGTGCGCGCCGGCTCCCGCGGCGCCCAGGCCGTCCAGGGTCGGGATGCCGGCGCCGCCGGTGAAGTTCCCGTCGGAAGCACCGCCGACCTCAACCGCCTCCGGCTCTGCCAGGCCCAGCTCCGCAGCGACCCGCCTGGCCTCGGCCAGGAGTTCTTCGGCGGCCGCGCGGGGCATCACCGGCCGGTTGATCCCGCCGGTCACAGTCACCGTCGCGCCGGGGATCGGCTCCGGCAGCGCCCTGATCGCCGCGTCCACCCGCTCCTGTTCCGCCCGGGAGGCGGCACGCGAATCCACCTGCACCCGCGCCTCGGCCGGCACCGTATTGGTGGTGGTCCCGCCGGAGAGCACCGTGGGTGTCACGGTGGTACCGGCCTGCGGGTCCGACAGAGCGGCGATCTGCGGCAGCAGCAGTCCCAGGCCGACGCCGGCGTTGATGCCCTTCTCCGGGTCGAGTCCCGCATGGGAGGAACGGCCGTGCACGGTCACCTGGTACATCGCCACGCCCTTGCGTGCCACTTTCAGGGCGCCATCGGCGGCGGCCTCCATCACGTAGACGGCGCGGGCCTCGGCAGCTTCCGTGAGGATCAAATCCCGTGAGGTGATCGAGCCGACTTCCTCATCACCGGTGACCAGGATGCTCAGTCCTTCCAGGGGGCGGCCGCTCTGCGCGACGAGTGCCGCCGCGTGCACGGACATGACCAGGCCGGTGAGCATATCGAAGACCCCGGGGCCGCGCAGCACGCCGTCCTCGGCGGTGAACGGGAGCCGGTTCAGCGTGCCGTGCGGCCAGACCGTGTCCTGGTGGTTGACCAGGACCACCCGCGCTGGCCCGTCGCCGAACCGCAGCCGCAGGTGCGTCACCCCGTCGATCACGATGGTCTCCGGGCCGGCGCCCAGTCGCTCCCGCATCAGCCGCGCGACCTCTGCCGCGCCGGCCGCGACCGCCTCCAGATCGGAGGAGGGCGTCTCGACCTCCACCAGGGTGCGGATATCGGCGATCATCTGCTCCAGCCTCGCCTCAGCGGCGGGCAGAAGTCCTGGCGGGAGCTGAATGGATGACCGGTTCATGATGGCCTTTCGACGCTGAGGCCCCCTGCGGAGGACGGACGCTGTCGAAGATATCACCAGCGGTCGGTACGACATCATGCCCCTCATGGCTGGCACGAGTTGGTAGTACAAGCGGACTGCGGTGCCCGGCCCGCGCGAGGATCTGTGTGCGCCTTCCGGCTCTCAAGATGCCCAGGGGACCT
Source organism: Sediminivirga luteola (assembly GCF_014639315.1). Lineage (GTDB taxonomy): Bacteria > Actinomycetota > Actinomycetes > Actinomycetales > Brevibacteriaceae > Sediminivirga > Sediminivirga luteola. Next base: position 162,640 of record NZ_BMFY01000007.1, on the reverse strand, counting down.
TGCCGGTCATGGGGTGGCGGGACGCGAAGACGCCGGAAAAATGCGCTGTGGCATGGCAATCGCGCGGTTCCAGGGAGCAGGACGGATCTGATTAGATACAGGGATGTTTCCCGTGTCCTCTCCTCATCACGACGACGGTACCGCCGGTCCGCGCACGGATCCTCCGCAGCGGCCGCTCCTCACTCTGGAGCGGATGCTTGAGGACCTGGGTTCCACCTTTCTCGCGCCCCTGGCGGAAGTGCCGGAGCCCACTCGCCGGGTGACCGGCGTGAGCGTGTACGACCCTCTCGACGACATGCTGGTCTCACCCGGGCTGGTCGTGCTGGGCGTAGGCCTGAGCGAGGGCCCGGACCTCGTCGGCGTCCTCAGAGAGATGGCGCTAGGCGGAGCGAGCGCTCTGATCCTGCGTGAACCCGTGGCACTCGAGGCGGCGACGGCGGAACTCGCAGGCGTCCACGGGGTCGCCTTGCTGGGGCTCACCCGAGGAGCCTCCTGGACACAGCTCAGCTCCATGATCTACTCGCTGCTGGCCGAGCCCGCGATCACCAGCGAGAGCGAGACCATTGACGGTCTGCCCAGCGGTGACCTTTTCGCCGTGGCGAATGCGATCTCTTCCCTACTGGACGCACCGGTCACCATCGAAGACCGCAATTCGCGGGTACTCGCCTTCTCCAGCAGGCAGGACGAGGCCGATTCCCCGCGGATCGAGACCATTCTGGAACGTCAGGTGCCGGAGCCGTATCTCCGCATGCTGATGGAGTCCGGCTTCTTCGAGCGACTGTATTCCTCGGAGGAGCCCGTTTACATCCAGCTCACCTCGGACGACACCGAGATCAAAGGGCGTGTCGCCATTGCCGTGCGCGCGGGCGGCGAGATCCTGGGTTCCATCTGGGCAGCGGTGCCGGAGACCTTCAGCCCCGAGCAGATGGCGGTGTTCCGCGATGTGTCCAAGGTCGTGGCGCTCCACCTGCTGCGCCTGCGCGCTGGGGCGAATGTGGATCGCCGGCTACGAGCGGATCTGCTGAGCACTGCGCTCGAAGGCGGAGACGGTGCCGACTATGCCCTGGAGCGCTTGGGGATCGACGATTCGCCTATCGCTGTGTTCGCCGCCGGAGTCCTGGGGCTGAGGACGAGGAAGGCCGATGCCGCGATCGAACGTCAGCGGGTGGCCGATGCGGTGGTCGTCCATCTGGCGGCTGTACATCCGGCTGCCTGTGTCGCGCTGCTGGGGGACACGATCTTCGGTGTGCTCCCCGTGCAGTCGATGGAAGCCGGGGAAGCCCACGCGTTGCGCCTGGCCGATGACATCCTCGCCCGGGTGGGGCGGCGCACCCCGCTAGCGATGGGCATCGGGCCGATCGTGAGCAGTTCCCGGGAGCTGCTCACCGCCCGTGAAGGAGCCCGCCGGGCGCTGCGGGTGCGGATGGAGCAGGGTGACAGCGAGTCCTCCGTGGCCTTGTTCTCGCGGGTGCACGTCGAGGCGCTCCTGCTGGAGTTACGCGACCGCGTCGCCGCGGGCAAGACGACGGTCACCGGCCCGGTCGCCCGGTTGTGGGCGCACGATCAGGTGCACGACACGCAGTTCATCGAGACCCTGCGCTCCTGGCTGGACTGCATGGGCGACGTGTCCGCGGCGGCGGACATGCTGCACGTGCATCCCAACACGCTGCGCTACCGCCTGCGACGGCTGGCGGAGATCGGGGACATGGACCTTGGGGATCCCGAGGCGCGGTTCGCCGCCCAGCTGCTGCTGCGGATCGCGCCGGAACTGAGTGCTCCTGCGTCGCAGGAATGAGGGAACGGCGCGCGAACCTCTTGGTCATCTGTACAACGCGGGCATCAGAGGCCTGGCAGATCACACGATGTCAAGGAACTCTCCGGCTGACGATACTGAAACGACCGCGACAGACCGATGAGGTATGAGGGGGCCGTTTGTCAGTCACTCCAGTAAGCCCCGCGGCGGGTGGAACTCCGGCTGCCGCACCGGGGCGCACGGCGTTCCGCGCGCAGAATCCCTGGGTCTCCTATCTGCTGCGCCGCGGCATGTACTTCGTGATTTCACTGTTCGTACTGGTGACGGTCTCGTTTCTGCTTGTCCAGCTGATCCCGGGTGACCCTGCGCGCATATCCGCCGGTGAGAACGCTCCGCCCGAGGTAATCGAAGCTCGCCGAATCCAGCTGGGCTTGGACAAGCCGGTGATCGTGCAGTACCTCACCTTCTGGGTCGGGCTGTTCACCGGAGACATGGGCGAATCGATCACCTCGCGAATGCCTGTCCTCGATGTGATCCTCAGCCGGGCACCAGCCACACTCGAACTCGCCCTCGCCGCCGTGGCCATCGCCCTCGTGCTCGCGGTCTGCCTGGGCCTGTTCTTCGGCGCGATCACCCGCGGTGGCCGCCGGCATGGCGTCGAGGTGGGTTTCACGTCGGTCTCCGCGATCGTCGCCGTGATCCCCGAGTTCCTCGCGGGCGTCATCCTCGTCTACCTGTTCGCCGTGAATATGGACATACTGCCGGTGGCCGGACGCTCCGGCCTCGAGTCCTACCTGCTCCCGGTGATCGCCCTGGCGCTGGGCCCGACGGCATCGCTCACCAGGATCGTCCGCGCCGAGACCCTCACCGTCCTCCAGCAGGACTACGTCCGCACGGCACGCGCCAAGCGCATGCCCGCGGTACGTCTCTACGGCAAGCACGTGCTCCCCAATCTACTGACCTCGACACTCACCATCTCTGGCCTGCTGCTCGGAAGCATGATCGCCGGCACCGTGCTGGTGGAGAACATCTTCGCCTGGCCCGGCCTGGGTGGCGTCATCGTCGAGTCGATCCAGAACCAGGATTACCCGCTGGTGCAAGGGATCATCATCTTCTACGGCGCCCTGGTGCTGCTCATCAACCTCATCATCGACATCGTCCTGATCCTGCTGGATCCGCGGACCGCATTGGACACATCATGACCACGGCACGTCGTCTCCTCGCCGCCTTGCGGACGCCCCTGGGCGTTCTCGCGCTTCTCGCCTGCGGCACGTTGCTGTTCCTCACCCTCTTCGCTCCAGCGATCTGGGGTGAGAGGGCTGCGGTGACGGACACCACCCAGATATCCCAGCCACCCAGCGACGAGCATCTCTTCGGCACCGACGGCAGCGGACGCGACATCCTGCTACGCACGTTGGCTGCCACTCAGCTCTCCGTATCCATGGCTCTCATGGCGACCGTGGCCGGTGTGCTTTCCGGCGTCCTCGTGGGCCTGCTGCCGCTCATCCTTGGCGGCAGGGCCGGGCGCTGGATCGTGGCCGGCATCAACATCGGGGTGGCCTTCCCCGGCCTGCTTCTGGCGATCGCCTTCTCCGTCATCCTGGGACAGAGCGGAACGGCGGCGACGCTGGCGATCGCCATCGCCATGCTGCCCAACTACGGGCGCCTCACCCACAACCTCGCCGCCTCCGTCTGGGGCCGCGACTACATCTCCGCCGCCCGCGTGCTGGGAGTGCCCACATGGCAGATCGTGCTGCGGCACGTGCTGCCCAATGTGCGGGACCCGCTGCTGGTGAATGCCGCGATCACTGCTGGCGGGGCGCTGGTGTCCTTCGCCGGCCTGTCCTTCCTGGGCCTGGGCATCCAGGTTCCCCAGTACGACTGGGGTCGCATGCTCAACGAGGGCGTCAGCCGGATCTTCGTGACCCCCGCAGCGGCCCTGGTGCCGGGTATCGCGATCATTCTTGCCGGGCTCACCTTCGTGCTGCTCGGCGAGATCCTGGGCAAGGCGCTCACCCCGGACACCCATCGCAGCCTGTCTTCACGGGTGCTGCGGAGGCTTCGGGCGCAGACAGCGGAAAACGAGACTGAGCCGGCGGGAGTCCCGGCGCCCTTCGCCGAGGACTCGGTGCTGGCCGTGCGCAACCTCCGCGTCTGCGCGCCCCACGGCAGGGATGATGTACGCACCCTGGTGGACGGGGTGTCCTTCGATGTAGCCCGAGGGGAGATCGTGGGCGTGGTGGGGGAATCCGGTTCCGGCAAGAGCCTCACCCTGATGTCCATGGCGGGCCTGCTGGACCCCTCGCTGCATGTGTCCGCTGACGCTGCGCGTTTCGACGGGGAGGACCTCACACTGCGGGCAGGCGGCCACCCTGCGAGCCTCGACCATCACTTCGGGAAGCGTATGGCGATGGTGTTCCAGGACCCCATGTCCTCGCTCAATCCCGCCCTGCACGTGGGCTCGCAGGTGGCCGAGGCAGGTCTGCTGCACCTGGGGATGAACCGCAGGGAGGCACGCGAGGCAGCGATCGAACGGCTTGAAGCCGTGCGCATCCCGGACGCGGAGCGCCGCTACGGCCAGTATCCTCACGAGTATTCCGGAGGCATGCGCCAGCGCGCGATGATCGCCGCCGGGTTGATGGGCAAACCCTCGCTGATTCTCGCCGATGAACCGACTACCGCGCTCGATGTCACCGTCCAGGCGGAGATCCTCACCCTGCTCAGGCGAATCAATGAGGAAGACGGAACCGCCATCATGTTCGTCTCGCACGACATCGCGGTCGTCACCTCACTGTGCACCCGCGTCCTGGTGATGTACCGGGGCAGGCTGGTCGAGGACATCAGCTCTGAAGACCTGCGTGCCGGGCGGGCGGCGCACGCCTACACCCGCGCGCTGATGGACACCGTCCCGACCATGACCACTCCGCGAGGAGAGCCCATGGCCTCCATTCCGGATGAGGCGGACTTCTCCGGCGGCGGCGATGGTTGCGCTGCGGGCAGGGCCGCCGGAGTCGAGGTGGTGCGCGGCGACGCTGATGCCGCCATGCGTGGCGATGCCGAACGACTGGATGGAGACGTGGAAAGAACGTCCGATCCGCTGGTCCAGGAGGAGAAGCGATGAATCCGCAGTTATCCTTCGAGTCCGTCTCTGTGATCTATGGTCACGGGGCCGCGGCATTCACCGCCGTCGACTCAGTCGATCTCCGCCTGGAGCCGGGAGAGATTCTGGGTCTGGTGGGTGAATCCGGGTCCGGGAAGTCCACGCTGGCCCGCGCGGCGGTGGGTCTCACCGAGCCGTCTTCCGGCAGGATCCTGCTGGGGGACACGGAGATTTCCCGCGCCCGTGGACCCGTGGCACGGGAGCGCCGCCGGGTGCAGATGGTCTTCCAGGACCCGCAGTCCTGTTTCGATCCGCGCCGCACCATCGGCCAGTCGCTTGATGAGGCGCTTGTCGCCGCGCACCGCAGGGAGGGCACGAGCGTGCCGTCCCCGCGGGCCCGCCGAGACGAGATCTCCGGGTTGCTGGATTCGGTTGCGCTGCCGGCGGAATACGCCCAGCGCATGCCCGCCCAGCTGTCCGGCGGCCAGCGGCAGCGGATTGCGGTGGCGCGTGCGATCGCGGCCCGGCCGTCGGTGATCCTCGCTGACGAGATCACCTCGGCGCTGGACGTGTCCGTGCAGGGCTCGGTGCTCAATCTCTTGCGGGACCTGCAGCAGGAACTGGGCTTCTCAGTGCTGTTCATCAGCCACAATCTGGCTGTCGTGCGGATCGTCAGCGACCGGGTGGCCGTGATGCGCGCGGGCCGTCTGGTGGAGGTGGGCGAGACCCTGGACGTGATGGAGAACCCGCAGCACGACTACACCCGCGAGTTGATCTCCGCCGTGCCTAGTCTTTGAGGCTCGAAGCCTGTGTGTGCTCCACCACCCAGTCGATGATCCGCTGGTTGTAATCGACCCGGTGAGAGACCGGGCCGTTGAGAATGAACAGATGAGAGCCCCCGGGGTAGACGACCATGCGCGAGGGCACGCCGTTCTCCTGCAGACGTGAGTACCAGAGCTCGCCCTGGGCCAGCGGGCAGCGTTGATCCTCCTGGCCGTGGAGCACCAGGGTGGGGGCGGTGACCGCGTCCACGTAGCTGGCCGGCGACAGGCGTTCGGCATTGCCCGCGCCGGTCTCGATATCGCGCAGGTAACGCCCCAGATCGCTGGAGGCCGCGAGGGTGTGGAGCTCGGAGACCAGGCCTCCGGGCACGGCCGCCGCGAAGCGCTCCGGGTGGCGGCTGCTGAGCCAGCAGGTCATGAAACCGCCGTAGCTGTAGCCGGTCACCGCCACCCTCTGCGGATCCACCAGCCCCTGGTCCGCCAGGGTGTCGAGGGGCTCGAGGAAGTCCTGCTCATCGGCCTCGCCCCAGGCTCCCACCGCCGCGGTGAAGAACTCCTCGCCGTAGCCGTCGGAGGCGCGGGGATTGAGGGTGAGCACATTCCAGCCGCGGGCCGCCAGCACCTGCTGATACAGGTGGGCGGCGTCGGCCACTCCCGTCCAGGCGTTGTGCGGCCCGCCGTGGATGTCGAGCAGCGTGGGTGCGGGGCCCTGGGTGGCGGGGTCGCGCAGCAGCCAGCCGTGCACCCGGGTGCCGTCGGAGATCGTGAAACTCACCGGGCGTGCCGACAGGAAAGACACCTCGGGAAGCTCCTCCTCCCAGTGCCGGGTGAGCTGGGTGACAGCGCCGCTGGCGGTGTCGAGAGAGAAGATCTCGCCTTGCAGGTCCGGATCCGAGAGCCGCACCACGGCGGTGCCGCCGGCCATGGACAGACCACTGATCACAGCGCCATCGCCCAGCTCATGGCTGCGGATGTCACCGGACTCCGCGGCGGGATCCAGGGAGCGCAGCGCGGTCTGGCCGCCCTCGCGCACGCAGAACCAGATCCGTCCGTCCGCACCCCAGGCCGGCGCGCCGCCGGGGTAGCCGGGCCCGCCGCCCATCACATTGCGGTCGAGCCCGGCGGTGAGCGGGGTGATATCGCCGCTGTCCGGGTCCAGCCGCAGCAGCCGGTTGATCCCCACCGGGGTGCGGGCCTCCCCGATCGCCACCAGCCAGGCGCCGTCCGGGGACCACAGCAGGGGCCCGCCCATGCCTGTCTGGGAGAACATGCCGGTCTGGGAGAAGGGGAAGCGCACGGAGGTACCGGGTGCGGCGAGATCCACCAGTCCCACCCTGCGGGTGAAGGGCACCCCCTGCTCATCGTGATCCGTGTGCGCGAAGGCAAGAGTGGTGCCGTCCGGAGACCAGGCGGGGGCGGTGCAGTTGCCGGACTCGGTCAGCCGCACGGCCTCGCCGCCCGCGGCGGGCATCACGAACACCTGCAGGCGGGCGGTGCCCACCCAGCCGAGGCCGTCGACCTTGTGCGCGGGCTCGCCGTCGATCACCAGGGGAGGCGTGGGATCCGCGGCGCTGTCGTCGGCCAGCGCGGTGAAGGCGATGTGCTCGCCGTCCGGGGAGAACACCGGCATCCCGGCAACCGTGAGCCCGGAGGTGAGTGCCACCGGCTCCCCGCCCTCGGCGGGGATGGAGAACAGGGCGGGCCTGCCCTCAGCCTTGCGGGTGAACACCACGGTAGAGCCGTCGGGGGAGACTGCGGGGTTCGAGTCGAGGTCGCCGGAGGTGAGGGTGCGTGCCTGCTCCGGCCCGCGCTCCGTACCTTCCTGGGCCGCGTCCGCGAGCTCGGACGCCGGGAGGCTCAGCACGCGCAGCTCGGACACGGCCGGGCCCTCTGCCGGGTGGTGGACGGCGGCGTAGACGAGCGCCGAGCCCCCGGGGAACAGCGCCGGGGTCTGGGGATCGACGATCCGGGTGAGGTCGTCGAGGACGGGTGCGCGGCTCACAGCTGGATCTCCACGAGAGCGGTGCGGAACTCGGCGACCCGGTCCGGGTCCACCTCGATGCCGAAGCCCGGGCCGGCTGGCACGTCCACCACGCCGTCGTGCATGCGGATGGGCTCGGTGGTGATGTCCAGGGCGTAGAACCTGTCCGAGCCGGAGATGTCCCCGGGCAGGGTGAAGCCGGGCAGTGCTGCCAGTGCCGCGTTCGCTGCACGGCCGATTCCCGTTTCCAGCATGCCGCCGCACCACACCGCGATGCCGTGGGCGCGGGCGATGTCGTGGATCCGGCGGGCTTCGAGGTATCCGCCCACCCGGCCGGGCTTGATGTTGATCACCGCGGCGGAGCCCAGTGAGATCGCGTCGGCGGCGGTCTCGGCGGAGTCGATCGACTCGTCCAGGCAGATCGGGGTGGACATCTGCTTGGCCAGCTCTGCGTGCTGACGCAGATCCGCTTCGCCCAGCGGCTGCTCGATCAGCAGCAGGCCGTACTCGTCCAGGCGGCGCAGGTGCGCGGCGTCGACCAGGGTGTAGGCCGCATTGGCGTCCACCTGGAACAGCAGCTCATCGCCGAACTCCCGGCGCACCGCGGCGACGTGCTCGATGTCCGCGCCCGGCTGGATCTTCAGCTTGATCCGCGCATAGCCCTCGTCGATGTAGCCTCCCACCACGCGCACCGTCTGGGCCACCGAGTCCTGGATGCCCACGGACACGCCGGATGGCACAGCGCTCGAGACCGCGCCCAGATAGGAGGCGAAGGACTTGCCCTCGGACCGGAGCTGGGCGTCGAGCACAGCCATCTCCACCGAGGCCTTCGCCATCGGATTGCCGATCACCCGGCGGAGGTGATGGTGCACGGTCTCCGCGGTGATCTCTCCGGCCGCCACCAGCTCCGGCACCAGCCAGCGGGCCACCACCTCGGCGGAGCCGTCGAGGTGCTCCGGGGAGTAGAAGGGGCGGTCGAGGGCGACGTTCTCGCCCCAGCCGGTGACCACGGTGCCGTCCGTGGTCTCCAGCTCCATCTCGACCAGGAAGCACCGCTTGTGCGTCTGCGTCATGAAGGAGGTGGTGAACGGCGAGACCAGTGGCAGTTCGAGGTGGTGGAGACGTGCTGCCAGGAGCTTCATGTTCTTCTACCCTTTCGTAAGGCCCCTCTTCTCAAGAGCCCTGATGATGGAGGACGTACTGACTGGAGCGGGTGAATCCGGTGACGGTCCAGCCCTGGGCGAACAGCTCGGCGAAGGCGGCCCGGGTGTGCAGTCGCCACTCGTGCGCCAGCTCCGGGTCCTCGCGCCGCAGGTATTCGATGTCCCGGGGGACCGCCAGGGTCACGGCCGCATCGGTGTTCTCCGGAGCACGGTACCCGGAGGGGCGGCCGCCGACGTCCGCGACCGCGGCGTGTGCCCCTTCCGCGCCCCGCGCCGCGGGTATCGCACCCAGAGCGGGAGGCGCGGAGGTGAGCTCCCAGCGCATGAACATGCGATCGGAGAGCTGACCGGTGTTGATCGAGTCGTTCATCGCGCCGTAGAACTCCGGCAGGTACTCGGCCGGGCGGGCTCCCAGACGCTGGATGTTGAAGTAGGCATTGCGCCCCACCAGAGGGTCGAAGGTCCAGGTCATCACAGTGATGCCGCGTTCCAGGCACCAGGCCCGCTGATACAGCTTGACGGCCTGCCCGAGGCCGCGGCCGGTGGACTCCGGGAGCAGACCCACGATGTGCGAGTGGAAGGGCATCCCGGGAGGACCACAGAACCCCACCGCCGCGCCCACGGGCCGGCCATCCCGAACGGCCAGGAAGCTGAGATTGCCCGCGTGCGTCATCGCGATCAGCAGGGCAGGATCGATGATCGGGTGGTCGGGCTTCATCCACACGGCGCTCAGCACCTCGGCGATGTCGTCACACACCGCTGCGTCGTGGGCCTCGCGGATCACGAGTCCGGCACCGGCGCAGGCGTGCTGGGCCAGTAACCGGGCATCCCGTGCCAGGTGATGCGGGGAGAGTACATCTGCGGACGCGCCCACTGTGGTGTTCCTTTCAATCGTCATCGTCATCAGGATGTCCTGTCACCCGGCCTGACCGCATCGTGGAATTGGTGCAGTGTTCGGCGCCCGCCTTGTCCGGTACGACAAGGACGGTGCTGCCCGGGCTGTTCCCCTCCCGGTCTCCGGCAGGCGACTGTCAGCGCGGACGAAGGGGAGGGGGCGAATTTGTCCTGAACTCTGAAGCGTGTTCTGCGCCACATCTCAGATGATGTTGGCATGGGACTGCAGAACACGGCCGCAGAGCTCGAGTCCAGCCTGGGACTCACGGCATATCTGCATGCCATCGATCTGGACCGGGGCGTGGAGACGGGCCTGCGGGAGGACTCCGCGGTGGTCGCCGCGAGCGTCTTCAAGATCCCGGTGCTGGTGGAGGCCTGCGCTCAGATCGCTGCAGGCGAACTCGACGCTCGCCGCCGGGTGGAGCTCGGCGCGGAAGACTTCGCGGTGGCCGGGCCCACCGGGATCTCCGTGTTCTCCGATCCCGTCTCGCTCTCCTTCCGCGACCTGTGCCTGTCGATGATGAGCGTTTCCGACAACCGTGCGACCGATGTCGCCATGGACATCGTGGGCTGGGACCGCATCAACGCCCGGATGGCGGAGCTGGGGCTGCCCGGCACCGTGCTCGAGGGCGACTGCGCCCATCTGTTCGCGACGATCGACGAGGATCTAGCCGCCCAGGGCCTTGAGGCGCCGGACAGCTATTTCGACGACGCCGGCGCCCTGCTGCGCACGCGGGCGCTGGATCCCGCGCGCACCAACCGGACCACTCCACGCGAAACCACCCGGCTGCTGGGCATGCTGTGGAAGGACGAGGGACTGGCCCCCGAGGCCTGCGCCGAGGCCCGGAGGATCCTGGGCCTGCAGGTGTGGTCGCACCGTCTGCGCTCGGGGTTCCCCGGCGATGCGGTGAAGACCAGCGGGAAGACGGGAACGCTGCCTTATGTCCGCAATGAGGTGGGGGTCGTGGAGTACCCGGACTCCGGCCGCTATGCGGTGGCCGTGTTCCTGCGGCTGCCCACCCCCGCGGGCAATGCGCCCGATTTCGACCGTGCCATCGGCGCACTCGCTGCCGCGGCAGTAGAAGACCTCCGCTCCGCCTGAGGACAATCTCAACCTGAGCACAATCTCAAGGGGAACCATGATGACGAAACGCTCCATTGCTGCGCTGGTGGCCGCCGGCGCGCTCACTCTCTCCGCCTGTGGCTCCGGCTCCGGCGCGGGAAGCTCCGAGAGCAGCGGTGAGCCGGTGATCGACGGCACGCTCAGCTATGCCATCAACGAGGACCCCGGCAACCTCTTCCGCCACGTCAACTCCAGCGCCACGCTCAGCTACGTCTACCCCTGGGCCTATGAGTCCCCCGTCTATTTCGACCAGAACGGTGAGGCGCAGGGCTGGCTGGCCGAGGACTGGGAGGAGACCCCCACCTCGTTGCAGTTCACCATCCGTGAGGGGGCGATGTGCTCCGACGGCACGGAGATGACCGCGGAGACGGTGGCGAACAACTACCGGTGGATCCTCGATCCGGACAACGGCTCGACCTTCGTCGGCCTGGTGGTTCCCGCCGATGCACAGGTCGAGCACGATGAGGCGGCCCGCACCGTCACCCTCACGACGGAGAATCCCAATTCCTTCCTGCTGCCGCAGCTGGGCATCCATCCGATCTACTGCCAGGGCGCACTCGACGATCCGGACAGTGTCGCCTCGACGACCAACGGCACCGGTCTCTACCAGATGACCGAGGCGGTCCCCGGCGACCACTACACGCTGGAGCGCCGGGACGACTACGCCTGGGCTCCCGAGGGCGGCCCGGACGGCTCGACCGAGGGCGTGCCGAAGAACGTCCAGATCCGGATCATCGAGAATCCCAGTACCCGGGCGAACCTGCTGCTGTCCGGCGAGCTGAACATGGCCGCGGTGCAGGGTCCGGACGAGGATCGGGTTGCGGCCTCGGTCGATCCCCTGATCGAGAGCAGGCTGGTGACCGGCGGCTTCGCCTACAGCCAGGCCGAGGGTCAGCCCACCGCGGATGAGGACGTGCGCGTCGCCCTGACCAAGGCGCTCGACCTCGACTCTCTCATGCAGGTGCAGACGGCCGGCAAGGGCGAACGCGCTCAGCGCCTGGCGGTGCTCGATCCGCAGATCTGCCAGTACGATGCCGCGACTCCGAACCTGCCTGCCACGGACGTGGCCGATGCCGAGGCGATGCTCGACGAGGCCGGCTGGGTGCAGGGTTCCGACGGCATCCGGGCCAAGGACGGCGAGGAACTCGTCCTGGAGTTCGCCTGGAACACTCGCTGGCCGGAGAACTCTGCGGCCGCGGAGCTGATGGCTGAGCAGTGGGCGGCGATCGGGGTGGGCGTCAACCACCACGGCACGGACGCGAACGCTTTCCTCGAGCGCGTCACGACCGAGGGGGCTTCCTCGGAGCTGGATGTCATCTGGCTGGCCTCGAACTACTCGGTGCCCAATGTGCTCGCGTCCTTCGTCTCCGGTCCGACGCCCCCGCAGGGCAACAACTATGCAGGGGTGTCCAATCCTGACTTCGATGAGATCGTCGCCGAATCCAGCAGTCTCACCGGGGCCGAGGCCTGCGGCAGCTGGGAGCAGGCGGAGTCTGCGATGTACGCCGCCGCCGACTACGTGCCCTTCGCGATGCGGCCCGACATCACCTACGGTCAGGGACTCGACGCCATGATCACGCCCAACGGGACGATGTTCACCGGGCTCATCCTCGTGGAGGACTGAGCAGCCCATCGAACGCTCGGAACCAGCGCCCGTAGGAGCTCCAGGGCTCCTACGGACGCAGGTTCCGGAGAAACGGAGAATCCATGCCTGAGAACCTCAGTCCCCTCGCATTCGACCCCGCCCCCTGGGAGAACCTCCTCGCCGAGATCGCCCGGCGTCACCATGTTCCCGGCATCGTGGCCGGCGTCCTGCGCATCGACCCCGTGACCGGCGCGGAGCAGCGCTTCACGGCCGCGACCGGTGTCAGCAACACCCGCACCGGGGTGCTCAGCACGCCCGGCACGCTGTGCCAGGTGGGTTCGATCACCAAGGTGGTCACCACGACGATGATCCTGCAGCTGCGGGAGGAGGGGAAGCTCGACCTCGACACCCCGGTGACCGACATCCTCCAGGATCTGGAGCTCGGTTCCGTCGATGCCCGCACGATCACGGTCAGGCACCTCGTCACCCACACCTCGGGCATCGACGGCGATCTGTTCACCGACACCGGCCGCGGCGACGACTGCCTGGAGAAATACGTGGCAACGCTGAAGTCCGCGGAGTCGCTGTTCGCTCCCAGTACCGGCTGGTCCTACTGCAACTCCGGCTTCGTGCTCGCCGGGCGCATCATCGAAGTGCTCGACGGCCGCACCTGGGACGAGTCCCTGCGAGCGCGCATCAGCCAGCGTCTGGACCTCGACCGCTTCTTCACCCTGCCCGAGGAGGTGATGGGCCATCGCTTCCAGTACGGGCATGTGCGCCAGCCCGGCCAGCGCGACTGGCTGCCCGCGCCCACCGCGCTCATCACTCGTTCGATGGGCCCTGCCGGCCTGATCACCAGCAGCGTCGACGATCTGCTGGACTTCGGCGGAGCGTTCCTGCGCGGCGGGGCCGGTCCCGGCGGAACGCGCCTGCTGAGCGCGGAGTCCGTGGAGCTGATGACCACCCCGCAGGTCACCCTCGATCCCGCGGCCGCCACCATGGCCCCGCAGTGGGGCCTGGGCTGGATGCTCGATGACTGGAACGGTCATCGGGTGTACTGGCACGGCGGTACGACGATCGGCAACAACGCGTGGTTCCAGGTGCTGCCGGAGGACGGCGTGGTGTTCGTGGTGTTCTGCAACGGCGGCGTCGCCCCGGCCGCGGCGCCCGAGGTCTATGGAGCCTTCGCGGAGGTCTTCGCCGGGACCGCGCCCCCGAGCACGGCGGCTCCTGCGGGCCCGGCTGAGGACGCGGTCCTCGACGAGAGCCTGCTGGGCACCTATGCCGATGCCAGCACCTCGCTGGAGGTGCGGAAGTCCGAGCAGGGCACTCTGGAGGCGCGCCTCAAGGCCGGAGTCCTCGCCGGGGACGCCGAGCCGGACACCCTGGAGCTGCTGCCGGCCGGCGCTCCCGCGCACTTCGTGACTCGGGCCGACGATCTCAGCCCCTGGGCTTCGGTCGCGTTCACGGAGGTCGATGGCCGTGACTGCGCCTATGTGGGCATCCGCTGCCTGCCCAGGCGCGATGTCACGACGGAGGAGAATGCAGGGGACGAGACAGGCGAGCATACGGAGGGAGGCGCACGATGAGCACCGTACTGCTGCGCGGCGGGCGCGTCGTCGATCCCGGCACCGGGACGGATCGCCAGGCCGATGTGCTGGTGGAGAACGGGAAGATCGCCGCGGTGGGCTCCGAACTGCTGAGCGATGCGGCGCTGGCCGAGGCCGCGGTCGTCGATGTCACGGGCAAGGTGGTGGGACCGGGCTTCGTGGACCTCCACAGCCATGTGAATTCCGTAGCGGGGCAGCGTCTGCAGGCCCGCGACGGCGTCACTACGGCGCTCGAGCTCGAGGCCGGCCTGCTGCCGGTGGAGCTGGCCTATGCCAATGCCCAGAAGGAGGGCCGGCCCATCAACTTCGGGTTCTCGGCCTCCTGGGGCATGGCCCGGGCCGAGGTGCTGTCCGGCCGCAAAGCGGACGCGGACTTCGTGAACGGCCTCTCGATGATCGCCGACCCCGCCTGGCAGGCAGACTCCTCACCAGCGCAGCTGCAGGCCTGGCTGGGACGGCTGGAGAGCGAGCTGGCCGATGGCGCCCTGGGCATCGGCATCCTGCAGGGCTACGCCCCGCGCACGGATCCGCGCGAGTACCGGGCGGTCAACGAGTTGGCCGCCCGGGCGGGCGTGCCCACCTTCACGCATGTGCGCGAGATCGTGGAATCGGATCCCACCACGCCGATCGACGGCACCCTGGAGGCCGCGCAGATCGCGATGGATCTGGGCGGCCAGGTGCACCACTGCCATGTCAACAGCACCTCGCGGCGCCATATCGAGCGCACCCTCGGCACCATCGAGGACGCGCGCACGGGCGGGGCCTCGATCACCGTCGAGACCTACCCCTACGGTGCCGGCAGCACTGGCATCGGTGCGGCCTTCCTCGCCCCCGAGCGTCTGCCGGCCTGGGATCTCAAGCCGTGGAACATCGTGCTGGTGACCACCGGTGAGCGGATCCGGGACGAGGCCCATCTGCGGCATGTGCGGACGACGGATCCGGGTGCGGCGTGCATCGTCGAGTTCATCGACGACGAGAACCCCGCCGACCGCGCGCTGCTGGAGCAGTCCCTGGCCTTTCCCGACGGCATCGTCGCTTCCGATGCCATGCACGTCACCTTCCCGGACGGCAGCACGGACACCCGCGAGTGGCCGCTGCCCGAGGGCGGGACCACCCACCCGCGGACCTCGGGCACCTATGCCCGCTCCCTGCGGATGATGGTGCGGGAGAACGGCCTGTGGACGTGGCTTGAGGCATTCCGGCGGTGCAGCTATCTGCCCGCGCGGGTGATGGACTCCACGACTGAGGCGTTCCGGGCCAAGGGCCACCTGGGGGTGGGCGCCGATGCCGACCTGGTGGTGATCGACCCCGAGAAGGTGACTGACCAGACCACGTACCTCGACAGCACCCGGCCCTCGATTGGCATTGACTATGTGCTGGTCGATGGCGTGTTCGTGGTGCGGGAAGGCGACATCGTCATTGACGCCTACCCGGGCCGCGGGCTGCGCGCTGCGCTGTGACGGGCCAGCGGCACGCTTATCGTCTCCGCCTTCAGGTGTTCGATGGCGCAGCTTTTATCGGTGCGCGGGGCGTCGTGGTCACGGACTGACCGAAGCTCGCCGTGACCGTAGCAGACCGCCGTCGCTGCCCGGCTGCGACCAGGTGACGCCGGAGGATCTGCCGAAATCGGAGTCGAGCGTGACGACCGTGGCGCTCTCGGCCTGGGCGAGGGCAGCCCGCATCATCCGGGTTGATGCGCTGATGCAGGTGCTCGGGCCAGCTCGCTGAGCAGCCGGTGGGCGAGGTCCATGAACGCTTTCGTCGCCGGGGAGATGGCCCCGTCCTTCCTGGTGATGAAGGCGTAATGCTCGTACAGGGGCGGGTCCAGCGGCGCCCAGCTCATCCCGCGGGCGGTGAACTGGCTCCGGCCCACGTGGTAGGACACCAGGCAGTCCGCCACCCCTTGCGCCGCCAGCTCGAAGGCGTGCGCCTGGAACTCCACCTCCACCACCGGTTCCAGGGCGACGCCGGCGCGCTGGGCGCGTTCGAGCAGCGTGGCCCGCAGCGGATCGGTGTACTCCCAGCGGGCCTCGGAGAGCACCAGCGGACGGGCGGCCAGCGTGCGGATGTCCACCGGTTCCCGGGTGCGCTCCGGATCGCGTGCGGCGTAGACGGCCTGATCGGTGAACACGGGAGGGGTCACCGCCAGTTCGCGATCGTCCACCGGCAGTTGCACCAGCCCGGCCTCCAGGCGGCCGGTGCGCACCGCCTCGGCGACCTCCGCGGAGTTCAGGCCGGCCACCTGGATCCGCACGCCCGGATGCGCCGCGCGGAAGTCCCGGACCAGATGCGGGAGCAGATACAGATGGGCGCTGCTGAAGGTCCCGAAGGAGACCGTGCCGTGCTCCACATCGTGGATGCGCCGGCTCCACAGCTCGATCTCGCGGGTGTCCTGCAGAGCGCGTTCGGCCAGCGGCAGCAGCTGCTTGCCGGCGTCGGTGAGCAGGAGCCGGCGTGACGTGCGCGTGAAGAGGGGGACTCTGAGGGTGCGCTCGAGCACCGCGATCTGCTCCGACAGGCTCGGCTGCGCGATGTGATGCTCCGCCGCCGCGGCGGACAGCGTGCCCACCCTGGCGGCGGTGACGAAGTACTCCAGCTGGCGCACCGTCGGAAGAGCCACGGGTCCTCCTCGTTCTCGGGTCTGTGCCTGGCGTGCGGAGCGGTCGCGCCCCCGGCCCCCAGCGCACGGCGTTCAAGGAAAAGCCTTGAGCTGCTCTCTGATAGTGAGCATTGTCCTTGAGGCCTGCGGCACAGTGCAATGGAAGACATGACACAGCACGAGCAGGGCGCGGTGATCGTCACCGGCGCGGCCTCCGGGATGGGCCTGGCTACGGCACGGGAATTCCTCGCCCGGGGCAGGCACGTCATCGGCATCGACCTCGCCGGCGCCGACGCCGTGCCGGCCACCGGCGACGCCGGCTCCTATACGCCGGTGGCCGCCGATGTCCGTTCCCGGGAAATCCTGGCGGCCGCCGTCGAAGCGGCGCTGGGTCCGGCAGAGAGCATCGATGTCGTCGCCAATGTCGCCGGCGTCTACCCGCCCAGCACCCTGGAGACCTACGACGAGGCGATCTACCGCCACATCTTCGACGTGAACGTCCTGGGCGTGCTCAACGTCATCGCCGCCTGCCGCCCTCGCCTGACCGGCGGTGCCGCGGTCGTCAACATCGCCTCCGTCGACGCCTTCGAGGTCTCTCCCGGCCAGCTGCTCTACGGTGCCTCGAAGGCGGCGGTGGTGATGCTGACCAAATCGCTGGCCCTGGAACTCGCCCCGGCGCGCATCCGGGTCAACGGCGTGGCACCGGGCTGGATCGCCACGCCGGGAACCGCCGCCACGGACCGGATGAAAGCCGCTGCAGGCGGCATCCCGCTGGGCCGGGTAGGCCAGCCGGAGGAGGTGGCGCGGTGGATCGCACTGCTGGCCGATGGCGATCTGGCCGGCTTCATGACGGGGGAGACCGTGGTGCTCTCCGGCGGCGATGTGCTCCGCTAGGAAAGGACGGAATATGACCGCACAGCAGACCATCGTCATCACCGGCGCAGCCCGCGGCCAGGGCGCCGCGCACGCCACGCTGCTCGCCGGGCGCGGCCACCGCGTGATCCTCACCGACGTCCTGGGTGAGCAGGGCGAAGAGACCACGGCCGGGCTCCGGGCGGCCGGCCATGATGCCCTCTACCGGCACCTGGACGTGACCCGGGAGGCCGACTGGGCCGCCCTGGCCGCCGAATTCCGCGAGACGGGAACGCCCCTGCACGGGCTGGTCAACAACGCCGGCGTCCTGCGGTACAGCGCCCTTGCCGAAACCACCCTGGAGGCCTGGACGCTGCACGAGCGGGTCAATGTGCATGGGCCGTTCCTGGGCATCAAGCATCTGGGGCCCGCCCTGCGGGAGGCCGGCGGCGCGGTGGTGAACGTGTCCTCCACCGCCGCGCTCACCGGTTCGCCCGGCTATGCCGCCTACGCCGCCTCCAAAGCCGCGGTGATCGCACTGACCCGCGTGGCCGCGGCGGAACTGGCGCCCCATGTGCGGGTGAACGCCATCTGCCCCGGCGGGGTCGCCACCCCGATGAACGACGATGAGCCCGCCGGCGGCACCAGCTCGGCAGCGCCGCTGGGGCGCCGTGCCGGTCCGGAGGAGATCGCGCCCCTGGTGGCGTACCTGCTCGCCGACGACTCCTCCTTCGTCACGGGGGCCGTCTATCCCATCGACGGCGGCCTGACCGCCGTCTAGCCAAGCTGCCCATCCGCCCGCTGGAAGAATCCCGAAGGAAACCCTGCAATGAGCCGTTACTGCGTCATCGGCGCCGGTGCCGCCGGCCTGTCCGCCCTCCACGAACTCCGCCGGGCCGGCCACCGGGTGGACTGCTATGAGAAGAGTGACCGGGTGGGCGGGCACTGGCACACCGACTACGACGCCCTGCATCTGATCACCTCACGGGATTCGACGCACTTCAAGGACTTTCCCATGCCCGCCCGCTACCCGCACTTCCCGCGGCGCGACGAGGTGCGGGACTACATCGTGTCCTACGCCCGCGAGCACGGCCTGCAGGAGGCGATCAGCTTCGGCACGGCCGTGGAATCGGTGGTCCCCGTACCCTCTGGCGGCGCCGTGGGAGACGCCGGCTGGATGGTCACGCTCAGCACGGGCGAGCGGATCGGCTACGACGGCGTGCTGGTCGCCAACGGCCATCTGCACGAGCCGCGCATCCCCGAGGTGCCCGGCACGTTCACCGGCGCGCAGAGGCACTCCGGGAGCTACCGCAACACCGGTGACATCGACGGGCAGCGGGTGCTCGTCATCGGCGCCGGGAACTCCGGCTGCGATCTGGCCGCCGATGCCGCCGCGCACCGCTACGAGGTGGACGTCGTCGTCCGCGAGGGGGTGCACTTCCAGCCCAAGGCGTACTTCGGCGTGCCCCGGCAGGAGGTGCCGTGGCTGGCCGAGTTCGCCCCGGAGGAGCAGGACCTGATTGCGCGGCTGCTGGCCCGGGTGTCCATCGGCGAGTGGCATCACTACCCCGGCATGCCCCAGCCCAGGCACCGCACGCTGGCGGAGGGCCGGACCGTGGTCAACGATCTGCTGCTGTACTGGGTCCAGCACGGCCGGATCGGCATCAGGCCGGCGGTGCGACGGTTCGAAGGGCGTACCGTGCACTTCGCCGATGGCAGCAGCCGGGACTACGACACGATCCTGTAGGCCACGGGCTTCCGTGCGGCGCTTCCCTTCCTGGACGAGTCGTTGCTGCAGCGCAGCCGGGACGTGCCGCTGCGCTACGGTGCCGGGATCGTGCCCGCGGGCCTGGAGAAGCTGTACTTCATCGGGCTGACCGCCCCGCGCGGACCCCAGATCCCCATCTACGGCGTCCAGGCCGAGGTGGTGCTGCGGATGCTGGCACTGCACGAGGCTGCTCCGTCCGGAAGCGCGGGGCTGGCCGGCTACCTGGGACGGCTGCAGGACGCCGATGACCGGATCGACATCGTCCGGGCCGTCTGGCAGGAACAGCTGGCGGATACGCTGCGGCTGCTGGACGCATACTCCTCGGCGTCGTCGGGTGAAGGGGCGGCGGCCGGGCCTTGAGCCGCGGAAGGAGCAGCCCGCGCAACGGGTGCGGGCCGACCGGAACCGTCCGCCCTGGGTGACCGGCCCTCAGGCGAAGGCGGAGACGCCCGCCACGGTGGCGACCGCGGCGACGAGGCTCCAGGCGACCGTGCCGGCGCCGACCCACAGGAAGCTCGTCCAGGCGCTGACCCCGGCGGCCACCGCCACCACGGCGGAGACCTGCGTGCCCAGGCCAATGGGGCCGAGGATGGCCAGCCCCGGCATGCCCCAGCGCGACATCACCCGTTCGATCCGTGCCCGGCGGCGGGCCCGCTTCGCCTCGGCCTCGGGGTCGCCGGCGCGGCCCGAGCGGGCTCTGCGCTTCTCCCGCCAGCGCTGCCACCACCCTCGGATGCGTGCGCCGAACCAGGCGGCGATGCCGACCGTCAGCAGGTTCCCGGTCACCCCGGCCAGTATCACGAGCGTCACCGGGGCCCCGGCGAGGATGCCGCCGGGGATGACGACGATGGCCTCTAGCCAGGGCGTGGCGCCGCCGAGGAAGACGCCGCCGAGGACCGACCATTGCGCCGCGCTCAGGTTCATCCGCGCGTGACCTCGTCCCTCGTGTCGAATCCCGGTCCCATAGGGGATTACTTTACCGGCCGGACGGTTGACCCCGGGACCGCCGGACCTGGGGAGCCCGGCCGCCGGGAGGCGTCGGGGCGGGCGGAGGCCATACGATGTCTGGAGCACGACGGACCCCGGCATGGCACCACAAGCCGCCGGTAAGCCGCCGAAGACGACAGAGACGACTTCAAGGAACGGGGCTGAGCACTTTCATGACGACGAAGGATCTCGAAGGCAAGGGCGCAGTGATCACGGGCTCCTCCCGGGGCATCGGCGCGGCCACCGCCGCGCTGATCGCCGCGCGCGGCGCGGGTGTCGTGGTGAACTACCGGCAGAAGGCGCCGCGCGCGCAGAAGGTGGTCGCCGGCATCGAGGAAGCCGGCGGGAAAGCCGTGGCCGTGGGCGCGGACCTGACCGAGGAAGGCGGCGCGGCGACCCTGGTGAATGCTGCGGTGGAGCACTTCGGCTCGCTGGACCTGCTGATCCTCAACGCCTCCGGCGGCATGGAGGCCGGCCGAGGCGAGGACTACGCGCTCACGCTCAACCGCGACGCCCAGGTGAACATGGTGAAGGCCGCCCTGGAGGTCATGCCGGCCGGATCCCAGATCGTGTTCGTCACCAGCCATCAGGCGCATTTCATCAACCAGACGGCCACCATGGACGCCTATGAGCCGGTGGCGCGGTCCAAACGCGCCGGCGAGGACGCGCTGCGCGATCTCATTCCGGTCCTGGACGAGAAGGGCATCCTGCTCACCGTCGTCTCCGGGGACATGATCGAGGGCACCATCACCGCGACGCTGCTGGAGCGTGCTCAGCCGGGAGCCATCGACGCCCGGCGGGAGGCCGCGGGCAAGCTGTACACGGTCGAGGAGTTCGCAGCGGAGATCGCCGCCCTGGTGGGTCGTTCCGATCTGGAGCAGGGCCACACCGAACTCGTCGGCGGCGCCGAGGACTTCCTGCGCCAGCACGGCTGACCGCGCCGCTGTTTCCCCGACTTCGCTGTCCCTGCGGGGAGTCCCGCCGCATCGCCGTGCCGCCGCCCGGCGAGCCCGAGGGAAAACCCACGACTGTTCTGAAAAACCACCCTCGATGTGCGGTGGAAATCTAGTGGAAATCTAGAACAGCCGTGGGTTCTGAGCGGCGGCCGGCGGCTTACAGCGTGGAGACCAGGATGGAGGCCACCAGGATCGACGAGGTCGTCACCGTCGCGAACCCGCCGACCAGCATCGGCGTGAGGATCTGGTCGCGGATGGCCAGCTGTTCCTTCTCGTCCCGGCCGACGGAGCGGGCGACCTCCTGGACCAGGACATAGTCGCCGGGGAAACCGTACAGCGCGGTCAGCGCCACCGGCATGCCCAGCGTCGGGTGCCAGCGGACCAGCTTGGAGACGATCGCGCCGCCGATCATCACGCCGCCGGTGCCGACGAGCAGGATCACCAGCACCGGGACGATGGCGCGGGAGACGTCCTCCCAGGTCACCGAGCTCATCGAGGCCAGCACCACGACGACCACGCTGATCATGCCGAAACCGAAGCTGTTGGCCTTGTCCATGCTGCGCCGGGGGAGGATGCCGGTGACCTGTCCCAGGACGCCCAGCAGCAGGCAGTAGATGCCGTAGTTGACGCCGGTCAGCTCGTCCAGCACGGTCGCGATGCTGGCGGAGACGAAGAGCAGCAAGAGCACGATGGGCGGTTCCTGGAACCGTTCCGGCAACTGCAGCAGCGCCCGGCGGGGTGCAGGCGCCGGGGCGGCTTCGGCGGGAGGCGCGTCGGTGCTGGTGCTCGCCGCCGGCGCACCGCCGGCGGGGTTGGCGGCGTCCGTGCCGGAGACGCCGGCCGAGGCGGTCTGCGGGACTGCGAGCCGGTCGCGGACCCTGATGGCGTAGCGGCGCAGCAGGATGTTCGTCACCGGCATCCCGATCAGGGATTGCAGGCCCAGGATGAGCGCGGGGATGACGATCAGAGTCTCCAGGCCGCGTTCCTGAAGCGCCTCCGTGGTGAGCAGCGTTGCGATGATCCCGCCGGTGACCGGTCCGGCGCCGGCGACGGCGGTGCCGTAGTCGAAGACGAGCGTCACGACGCCGAGGATGAGGATCGCGGCACCGGCGACACCGCCGAGGGCGATCAGGATCGCCTTGTACTGCTCGCGGATGTGGCTGACCGGGATCAACGTGCCCATATGCGTGATGACTGCGCCCACCAGCACAGCGCCGGCCACCGACAGTGCGGAGCCGGGCACCACGGTCGGATCCAGCACGCCGGTCCACAGCAGGATGAGGTAGCCCATGAACGTCACCAGCAGTGCGGGGACGTAGGCGCGGGTGAGGATGGAGATGACCTCGCCGGCGGCGACGAGGGCCAGGATCAGGGTGACGACGAAGACGGGTGACTCAAGCATCGGTGGCCTCCTTTTCGCCTGCCTCCAGCACGCCGGCCTTCCAGACCTGGCGGATCGAGGCGGGCAGGGTGGCCAGCTGAGCGATGGAGCCGAGCTCGCCGTCCAGGACGAGGACGTCGGCGTGGGCGCCCTCGGAAAGCCTGCCGGTGCGGCCGCTCGGATCGACCAGAGCGCCGGCGATGGAGGTGGCCGAGCGCAGCGCCCCGGTCAGGTCCATGCCCAGATCGGCCAGCAGGGACAGCTCCTGCAGGTTCTCCCCGTGCGGGCCGACGCCGGAATCGGTGCCCATGCCGACGGTCACGCCGGCCTCGATGGCGCGGGCGACGGATTCGCGGTGGCGTTCCACCACGGCGCGGGCCTTGGCCACCACGGCCGGCGGCAGACCGCTGACGCCGGTGTCGGCCTTCGCCAGGACCGCCAGGGGCGCTGCCAGCGTGGGTACCAGCACGGCGCCGCGCTCCTGGAACAGCTCGATCGCCTCCTCGTCCAGGTAGATGCCATGCTCGATGGTCCGCACCCCGGCGCGCAGGGCGTTCTTGATGCCCTCCGAGCCCTGGGCGTGCGCCATGACATAGGTGCCCTGCGCGGCGGCTTCCTCCACGATGACGCGGATCTCATCCTCCGTGAACTGCGAGTGCCGCGGATCGTCGGAGGGGGAGAGTACGCCGCCGGTGGAGCAGATCTTGATCTGGTCGGCGCCGGCGCGGAGGATCTCGCGGGTCTTCTTCCGTACCTCCTCCACCCCATCGGCGACCCCGGAGGGACGTCCGGGGTGGGTGCCGCCGATGCCCGGGGCGTGTGCACCGGATGGCTGCCAGAAATCGCCGTGCCCGCCGGTCTGGCTCATGATCGACACGGCGATGTGCATCCGCGGACCGCGGACGATGCCCTGATCCACGGCCTGCTTGGTGCCCAGGTCCGCGCCTCCGGCGTCGCGGACCGTGGTGATGCCCGCTTCCAGCGTGCGCGCGAGGTTGCGTGCCGAGCGGTAGAACTGCAGCGAGAACGGCTCGACGAACTCGTGCACCGAACCGGGGTTCTCCGCCATCACGTGGACGTGCAGGTCCACCAGGCCGGGCAGGACGGTGCGGCCGCTGCAATCCACCGTTTCCGCGCCGGTGTAGCGCGGATCGTCAGCCAGGCCGGGACCGATGGCGGCGATGCGGTCGCCTTCGAGGACGATATCGGTGGGTTCCTCGAGGAAATCGGTGCCATCGAAGATCTTCCCGCCGGTGAGGACGGTGATGCCGGTCATAGTGCATTCTCCTTTGAATAAAGGCCCCTCGGGAGGATGAGGGCGCCGAGGGCAGCTTATCCGCCGCGCTGCCGGGCCGGTGCCGGCGTGGGGACGGCTCACACGGGGCGGGTGTGGCCGGCGTGGCCGCGAGCGCGCACTGCTACGTCAGCGGGGGTCGCCGGCGTGGCCGAGCGGGATGGATGCCAGTTCGGTGTGCAGCGCCGTGCCGCCCTTGCCGGCACCGAGGTCCGAACGCATCACCAGCACCCGGTCCGCGGTCCAGGCGGGCCCCTCGTATACCGAGAGCGCGGAGGCGTGGCTGCGCAGCACGGGCTCGGCTGCGCGCCGGTCCCGTGCCCGCGCCAGGGTGATATGCGCTTTGCGGCGTTCGCGGCCCTCGGCGGTTCCGGCCGCGATGCGGCCGCCGGTCTCCTCACAGGCGGTCATGAGCCTGATGAGCGCGCTGTCCGGGCTGCTGTGCCGCCGCCCGTTTTCCTCCTGGACACCGGCCCACAGGGTGCGTCCGGAGAAGACTCCCGCACCGCGCACTCGCAGGCGCAGCGGAGGATGAGCCGTGAGTTCCCGGTCCAGTGCCGCGAGGAGATCACCGGCCGCGCCGTCCGGGACCTCGCCGTAGAAGGCCAGTGTGATGTGCCGTTGTTCTGCCGGCACCCAGCGCACGGCCGGCCGGCCGCGGCTCGCGGCGAATCCACCCACATCGGCGAGCGGACCGGCCACCAGCTGGAGATGAGCGGCGACCTCGCGGGGGAGCGGAAGGGAAGCGAAGAGGCGCATCTTTCCAGCATGCCGCCTGCGGCTTCCTGCGGCCAGGCCCCCGCGGCGACTGGCACCTGACACAGGTCCGACGCCGCGGCTTCCCAGGGTGGGTGCGTCACGCCGGCAAGTGGCTCCGCCGCGGACGGGACCGCCGCCACTGGGAGACGGCCACGCCGGCCAGGCAGACGCCGCCGCCCAGGATCGCCATCGGCGGCGGGATCTCACCGAGCGTGGCGGCCGACAAGAGGATGACCACCGCCGGGACCGCCAGCGTGCTGGAGGCCACGCGACCGGTGCTGAAGTGATTCATCGCGTAACCCCAGCACCAGAACGCCAGGGCCGTGGGCCCGACGCCCATATACACCGCGGCCAGCAGCGTGCCGGCCGAGACGCCCTCCCATTCCGCGGCGGTCTGTGCCGCGAAGGGCAGCAGCGCGAGGGTTCCCGCCAGGCAGCCGAGCCAGGTGGCGGTGAGCGGATCGACCGTTCGCAGCACCACCTTCTGCACCAGCATGCCGGTGGTGTAGAGGAACGCCGCAGCCAAGGCGATGAGGATGCCGGTCAGCGCCAGCCGTCCGGTGCTGCCGGCCACGGCGATGAGCGCGATCCCGGCGAGCGAGATCCCCATTCCCAGGAAGAGACGCCGGGAGAACGCCTCCTTGAAGAACAGCACCGCGCCGAGCGCGGTGAGCAGCGGCGAGAGATTCACGATCATCGCGATGGTGCCGGCGTCCAGGTAGTGGCCCGCCCAGTTGAACGCGACCGTGTAGATCGCGAACCAGGCCACGCCGAAGACGCCGGTGAGCACGAGCGCCTTTCCGCGCGGCAAGCGGGGCCGCCCGCGGCGCACGAGGAGCACCAGGACCGTCAGGGTGACCGATCCGGCCAGAAGCCGCAGCAACGCGAGCGGCCCGGGGGAGATGTCCGGGGCCGCCCAGCGGATGACGACGAAGGCGGACGCCCACATCAGCACCGTGGTCAAGACGGCTGCCAGCGGAAGGAGCGGACGGGTGGCAGCGCCGGCCGGGCGAGACGACCCGGCGCTGGACGTCACAGGCGCCACCGATGCCGCAGCGGAGGGCGGGCCTGCGGCGGGCTTGCCGGACTGGGATGAAGACGTGGTCACGTCACGATCTTCGCCGCGAAGGACAGTTCAGCACAAGCGAAGAAACCTGTACCATCGTTCAGCTGTGCTTTATGGTGGTGTCATGCTGGACCTCACCCGCCTGCGTACCTTCCGTGCCGTCCTTGCCTCCGGTTCGGTCAACGGCGCGGCGGCGAACCTCGGGTACACGCCATCGGCGGTCAGCCAGCAGCTCCACGCGCTGCAGCGGGAGACCGGGCTGGAACTGCTGGAGCGACGCGGCCGCGGCCTGGTGCCGACCACCATCGGGCGCCGGTTCGCCGCCGAGGCAGAGGCGCTGCTGGAACAGGCCACCCGGCTCGAATGCCTCGCCGCCGACCTTCGCGGCGGACGCACCGGTTCCCTGGTGATCACCCACATCGCTTCCGTCGGCGCCTCGTGGATCCCGGCTGTGGCGGCGACGCTGTCACGCGAGTTCCCCGATCTCCGGCTGGACCTGAGGCTGTGGGAACTGACCCAGGGAGCCGGCAGCGATACCGACGTCGAGATCGCCGTCGACCTTCCCGGCACGGATTCTGAGAAGATCCGCGATGGCTACGACACCGAAGAACTCCTCACCGAGCCCTATGTGGTGGTCCTGCCGGCCGGGCACCGCCTCGCCAGTCGTACCGAGGTGCCGCTGAAGGAGCTCTACGGTGAGGCATGGGTGGACAACGACATCGCCAGGGGGGCGTGCCGGCGGATCCTCCTCGATGCGTGTGCCGCCCAGGGATTCACGCCGATCTTCCAGCTGGAGACCCAGGATTACGGCGCCGCGGTCGCCTTCGTCGAAGCTGGTGCGGGCATCACCGTGATGCCGCGCCTGAGTTACTCCAGCGTTCGTGCCGACCCGGGGAAGGTCGCCGTCGCCACGCTGGTCGAACCCACGCCGGAGCGGACCATCGTCGTGCGGACCAGGAGAACCGGAGCGGGGTCTCCTGCGATCGCCCGGCTGCTGGAGCTGCTACGGGCGAAGGTCGCCGGACAGCGACCGAAACAAGCGGTCAACAGCGCGGCACCGGGCCGAGTACGGGCCTGAGCGGTTGGCGCAGGGCAGGTGGAAACCTTCACCCCGGCACCCGGCACCCGGCACTGGGCACCGAGAGCCCCCGTGCACCCGGTTCAGGGGTGTCCGGGTCCTCCTGAGGCGGTGGCACCAGGTGCCGGCGTGGTGCGCGTGTCAGGCCGATCGCCAGCTCGTGCAGGTGCGTCAGGAACCAGCGCAGCCGTTCATGGGCCAGGAACAGCGAGACCACATAGTGTGCCGCGAACAGCACCCAGATTCCGTTCATGACCTGCTGCGGCCAATCCGTGTCCGAGGGCCGCAGATTCCCGATCACCACATAGCCGTAGACCCCCAGGAAAACCAGGGACACGATCGCCATCGGCCACTCGGTGACTTCCTGCCAGCGTTCGTACCGGGCCTTGCTCCGCATGTTGCGCTCTCCTCATCGGTCGCCTGGCGGACCTCGCGCCGTCCAGTCGGCGGACGCATCGCCGCCCAGCCTACGAGACCAGCACGGGCGACGGCGCGGCCCCGGAAACCGAAGGGGACCCGCCGTCCTGGTGACCCGCTTCACAGCCGGCAGGTCCCGCGGCGATAGATTCGTCGGGAAGGACAGCGACGGGAGGACATGAGGCATGACGGGCACAGCGGAGCGGGAACAGCACACTCTGGAGGGCATCGACGGTGAGGTCGAGGTCGTCTACGACCGCTGGGGCGTCCCGCACATCCGCGCCAGCAGCGCCGAGGACGTGTTCACCGCGCAGGGCTTCATCGCCGCCCGCGACCGGCTGTTCCAGCTGGACCTCTTCCGCCGCCGGGGACTGGGCCTCCTCTCCGAGGCACTCGGGCCGGCGTATGCCGAGCAGGACCGGGCGGCGCGGCTGTTCCGGTACCGCGGCGATATGCGAGCCGAATGGAACTCCTACGGCCCGGACGCCAAGCGGATCGCCACCTGCTTCGTCGCCGGGATCAACGCCTGGATCGCCGCGACCGAGGAGAACCCGGAACTGCTCGGACCGGATTTCCAGGCCGCCGGCTTCACGCCGGGCAGATGGCGCCCGGAAGACCTGTGCCTCATCCGCTCCCACGGTCTGTACGGCAATGTGGAGAAGGAACTCACGCGCGCCATCACCCTGCACCGCTGGGGAGCGGGGGCGGAGGATCTGCGCGCCGTCCGCGAACCCGGCCCGCCCGCCCCGGTCCCCGAAGGCCTCGATCTGAGCGTCTTCCATCAGGCCGTGCTGGACGACTACCGGCTGGCCTGCGCGCCCGTGACGTTCGGGGCCGGCGCCGGACGCCCCGTCGGCGGCCGTGAGCGGGAGCCGGACGGCAGCAACAACTGGGTGGTCGGGCCCGAGCTCACGGCGACCGGCCGCCCGCACCTCGCCAACGACCCCCATCGGGCGATGTCCCTGCCGTCCCTGCGCTACATCAGTCACCTCCGCTGCCCCGAGTTCGATGTCATCGGCGCCGGCGAACCGGCCCTGCCCGGCGTCTCCATCGGGCACAACGGCAACGTGGCCTTCGGCCTGACGATCTTCCCCATCGATCAGGAGGACCTCTACGTCTACGAACTCCACCCGGACGCCCCTGGCCTGTACCGCTACCGCGGCCAGTGGCGCCCGTTCGATGAGGTCCACGAGGACATCCCGGTGCGCGGCGAGGACGCACGCGCCGTCACCCTCCGGTTCTCCTGCCACGGACCCGTCGTGCGGATCGAGCCGGAGAACCGGGTGGCGTTCGCGGTCCGCGCCGCCTGGCTGGAACCGGGCATGGCGCCGTACCTGGGCAGCATCCGCTACATGCGTGCCCGTGACACCCGGGAGTTCCGGGACGCGATGATGGCCTGGGGAGCCCCGGGGGAGAACCAGGTGTACGCCGATGTCTCCGGTGACTTCGGCTGGATCCCCGGCGGACTGGTGCCGATCCGCGAGGGCTGGGACGGCTCCCTGCCGGTTCCCGGCGACGGCCGCTACGAATGGTCCGGCTTCCGCCAGGGCGACGAGCTTCCCAGCCGGCACAACCCGCAGGAGGGATGGTTCG
This sequence comes from Sediminivirga luteola, assembly GCF_014639315.1. Classification (GTDB taxonomy): domain Bacteria; phylum Actinomycetota; class Actinomycetes; order Actinomycetales; family Brevibacteriaceae; genus Sediminivirga; species Sediminivirga luteola. The sequence goes on along the minus strand of NZ_BMFY01000007.1, from coordinate 133,899 downwards.
CCTCCGCCAATCAGTACAACCTGCCCGAGCCGGCCGGCGGCGCGGCGCAGGTGCACATCACGCAGGACTGGATGTCACCGTTCCGGTACCGCCGCGCCGCCGAGGTCCTCGGCTCCGTGACGGCGGAGCGCCGCTGGACGATGGCGGACACCGTCAGGCTGCAGAACGACGATCTGAGCGTTCCGGCACGCGAGGCGGTCGGCGCGCTGGGGGCGCTTCTCCCGCTGGAAGGCCGGGGCGCGGACGTCCCGGGAGCGGGAGCGCCAGGGGACAGTACCGGCTCTGGCATGGCGGAAGCGCGTGCGGCGGAGGCCGCGGGCGGGCCGGGTGAGCGGGCCGTGGCGGCCAGCTGGGAGCGCCTGCCAGAGGCCGCCGACGCCCGGGCCGCACTGGCGCTGTTCGGGGTCGGGGAGGAACACCCCTGGGACGGGCGGATGCGGGCCGATGCGCCCCAGCCGATCCTGTACGAGCGGTGGTTCTCGCTGCTGCGGCCGGCGCTGCAGGAATGGCGGCTCAGCTCCGCGCTGGGCACGGCAGCCCGGGAGGCCGCGGCCCAGCTGGCTCCGGCGCCGCTGGCGCTGGGAGATCCGCGCCCGGTGCTGCGGCTGCTGCGGGAAGCCCTCGCCGTCGATGACGGCCGCGCCATCGTGGCCGGGACTCTCGCCGCGGCCTACCGGCAGCTGCACGCCGAACTCGGCCCGCCGGAAGAACCGGCCTGGCACTGGGGGCGGCATCACGTCATGCGCTTCGCCCATCCGCTGGCCGGCTTGCCGGACGCGCCCGGGTGGGCGGTTCTGGACGAGCGGCCGCGTCCCGGCAGCGGCGACACGGTCGGGCTGTCCGGGTACGATCCGGGAACCAGGCCTGGCCGGCAGCACATCGGCGCCTCGTTCCGGATCGCCATCGACGTCGGGTCCTGGGACGACTCGCGCGCCGTGAACGCCCCCGGGCAGTCCGGAGATCCCCGCAGCGAGCACTACGCCGATCTGGTGGACGTCTGGGATGCCGATGACGTGTTCCCGCTGTGCTACAGCGAGGAAGCGATCGAGCAGCACCGCGAGCACACCGTGCGCCTGCTGCCCGGCTGAGCGGGATGGACAGGCGAGCGCGCCGGAGGGCGCTGGGCGGGCCGGACAGCTGCGCGGCTCAGAGACCCAGCCGGCGGCGCAGCTGCGGGGCGTGCCGGCGGGAGACCTCGACCCGGCTGCGCTGACGGTCGTTCATCACGAGCACGAGCGTGCCGCGGAAGTCGGGCACCAGCTCCCGCACATGCCGCAGGTTCACCAGGTAAGAGCGGTGAGTGCGGAAGAAGTGCCCGCTCAGGCGGCGTTCGAGTTCGTTCAGCGACAGGGACACCAGGACCCGCTCATCGGCGAGTTTGAGGGACGAGTAGCCGCGGGTCGCGGCGGCGTACACGATGGCCTCGCCGTCCACCAGGACGGTGCGGCCCTCCCGCTGGACCGGGATGCGCACCAGGCGGTCGGTCTCGCGTCCGCCTTCCGAGCGCGGCGCCGGGTCCGCTGCCGCGGGCGGGGGCCCGGCCGCGGCGGGTTCCGGTGCCCCCAGGGCGCGCTGGACCGCTCGCTGCAGGCGCTCGGCGTCGAACGGTTTGACCAGGTAGTCTGCTGCAGCGAGGTCGAACGCCTCCACCGCGTGATCCGGGTAGGCGGTGGTGAAGATGACCTTCGGCCGGTGCGGCAACTCGCGCAGCCGTGCTGCCGCCTCCAGGCCGGTCAGGCCCGGCATCCGGATGTCCATCAGCACCAGGTCGTAGTCGAGGGAGCCGAGCAGGACGAGGGCTTCCTCGCCGTTCGTGGCCTCGCCCACCACCTGCACCTCGCCGATCTGCTCCAGCAGATAGCGCAGCTCTTCCCGGGCGGGGGCTTCATCGTCGACGATCAAGGCTCGGGGCCGCATTCGGTCAGTATAGGACGCGTGTGGGCCGTGCCACACGCGTCTTTCAGGCGCGGCCGGAAGCACGGGCGGTCTCACCGCAGCGGCAGCCGGAGGTCCACCACCGTGCCGCCGCCGGGCGGGGAAGAGATGCGCAGGTCATACCGGTCGCCGAACAGGGAGTCCAGGCGCTGGGAGATGTTCTGCAGTCCCACCCCGCCCGAGCGCATCCGCGTCCCGTTCTCAGCTGTGCTCTCCTCGCCGGTGCCGTCCTCCGGCGGTGCCGCCGGGAAGGCGGTGAGCCGGGCCAGGACGTCCTCCGGGATGCCGGCTCCGTCGTCGGAGACGCGGATCGAGGTGGTGCGGGTCAGCGGGTCCACCCGGGCGCGCAACCGCACGGTCCCGCCGGAGACCTGGCCGGCGATGCCGTGCTTGACGGCGTTCTCCACCAGCGGCTGGATGGTCAGCACCGGCACCCGCGTGGTGAGGACCTGAGGGTCGATGTCGTACCGCACGCGCAGCCGGTCGCCGAAGCGCGCCTGTTCCAGCGACAGGTAGGTCCGCACGAAGAAGTACTCCTGCGCGAACTCCGCGAAGTGGCCGTCCTGCCGGACCGCGTACCGGAAGAAGTCCGAGAGGCGCAGCAGCAGCTCGCGTGCCTCCTCCGGGTCGGTGCGGGCCTTGGAGGCGATCGTATTGAGCACGTTGAACAGGAAGTGCGGGTTGATCTGGGCGCGTAGCGCGTCCAGCCGCGCGTGCGTGGCCAGCCGGCGCTCGCGGTCCAGTTCGGCCAGCTCCAGGTGCAGGGAGAGCATGTTCGCCATGTCCTCCACGAGTTCCTTCGGCGGGATCTGCGTGCGCGCCTGGAAGACGCCCAGCGCGCCCACCACCCGGGTGCCGATGGCCAGCGGCGCCACGACGGCGGACTGCAGCGGGCAGTCCTCCGCGGTGCAGCCCAGATGCGAGCGGTCCCGGACCACGATCGTCCGGCCCTTGCGGATGGCCCGCGCGGTCGCCTGCGTCTGCAGGGCGCGGCCCACCCGGTGGTGGTCGGAGCCAGGGCCGACGAATGCGAGGACATCGCGCCGGTCGGTGATGGCGATGGCGTCGCCGCCGAGCATGGGCCGCAGCAGCTCCGCGGTGCGGCGGGCGGCGTCGGGAGTGAGGCCCGAGCGCAGGGGCACGGAGCGGCCGGCGGCGGCGAGGGAGCGCACCCCGCTGCCAGCGTCGCCGTCCTCCCCGTGCCCCGCGTGACCGGTGGAGCCGCCTGAGCGGTGTCGCCCCCGCGGGCCGCGCAGCGCCGAGGGATAGCCCAGCACCGCGGCCACCGTGAGCAGCGTGCCGGCGGCCAGCGTGGGCAGCACGCCCAGCGGCGGGTCCACGAACAGCTGGGTGATCAGGTAGACGAGGGTCCAGATGAGGACCACGACGCCGGCCAGGATCGCGCTGCCCCTCATGGGAGGTCTCCTCTCAGTCCCCGGCCGCGACGGTCACCGAGGCCCTCGTGGGTGGGTTCCCCGGTGCGTTGCCGGTCTGTTCGGCCGCGCCAGGGCAGGGCGCGCCAGGGCAGGGCGGGCCGGGCGCCGACGGTCAGCTCCGCCAGGCGCTCCGCGCGGCGGTCCGCTGCGGTGCCGTGCATCAGCACCCAGGCGGAATCGACATCCGCAGGGGGCCGGGTGCGCAGCGAGACGAGCACGATCACGAGCGTCGCCAGCGGCGCGGTCACCAGCGTCGGCGTCGCCAGCAGCTCCTGTCCCGCGGACGGGGGCAGCAGGCTCCCGGCGGTGAACATCGCCACTGCCAGCACCGTTCCGGTGGTCAGCCCCGCCAGGGCACCGGCGGCGGTGGTGCGGCGCCACCAGATGGCCAGGACGAGCACCGGCGTGAGGGCGGAACCGGCGATCGCGAAGGCCCAGGTGACCATCGTCGCCACGAGGGACGGAAGCGCCGGGGTGAAGGCGTTCGGGTGCAGGACGAGCGCCAGGCCGGCGGCCAGCGCGGCGGCGACCAGCGTGGTGACCCGGCCGGCCAGGACGGCCTGGCGCTGGGTGGCCCGCGGATTCAGATGCCGCTCGTACACATCGTGGCCCCAGGTGGCCGCGGAAGCCAGCAGAAGACCCGCGACGGTGGACATGGCGGCGATCAGGGCGGCCGCCGCCACCAGGCCCAGGCCGGCCTCCCCGCCGTAGATCCGCCCGAGCACGGGCAGAGCGTGCTCGGGGATCTTCAGCACTCCGTCCACGGTGAGGGGTTCCAGCCAGGGATGCTCCCGCACGGCACCGGGGATCAGGGCGCGGGCCGCTGCCCCCAGCATGACCGCCAGGGCGTAGAAGAGCCCCGCGAGCGCCAGCACCCAGACGGTGGTGGTGCGCGCCGCCTTGCCGGTCGGTGCGGTGAAGTACCGGTTCATCACGTGGGGCAGCCCGGCGGTGCCCATCGCGAGGGTCACCACGAGCGCCACCTGGCCCAGCCGGCCGTACCGCGAGCCGGGCTCGCCGAAGGTCGCCGGCTGCCCGGCGTCGATCTGGTTCACCTCGGGCACGAGTACCCACCCCTCCGGCGTGTAGGCCGGGTTCATCAGGGGTTCCCGGCTCAGTTCCGCGACCGCGCCCCCATAGCGGAACCCGTCGGAGGCCACCATCGCCGCCAGCCAGATGAGCGCCATCAGGAGCAGCAGGAACTGCACCGCCTGGTTCCAGGTGGTGCCCCGCATCCCGCCCAGCGCGACCACGGCGGCGACGACGGCGGTGGAGATCAGCACGCCCGTCGCGTACGGCGACAGGCCGAGCAGGCCCTGGCCGACGAGCAGCTCCCAGGTGATGCCGCCGCCAACGGACTGCGGCACCAGGTACGCGAGGATGATGAGCTGGATGACGCCCACGGTGGCCAGCCGCACCGGCTCGGAGCCGAGGCGCCGCCCCAGGAAGTCCGCCAGGGAGAACTCCCCGAACCGGCGCAGGGGCGCGGCCACCAGCAGCAGGACGGGAATGAACCCTGCGGCGAACCCCACCGCGTACCAGGCGCCGTCCAGGCCGGAGACGTAGACTGCCGCGGCCACCCCCAGGAAGGATGCCGCGGAGAGGTAGTCCCCGCAGATCGCCCAGGAGTTCGTCGCCACGCCCACCCGTTGCCCGGCCAGGTAGAAATCCACGGTGGAGCTGTGCCGGGGGCGGGTGAGCAGGGAGATGCCCACCACGACGAGGAGCACCGCCAGCAGGGTGACGATGCTGGCGCCGCTCACGGACCAGCCTCCGGGTCGCGCGGCCCGCCCAGCATCCGGGCCTCCACGGCGGAGGACAGGGAAGCGGCAGCCATGCCGATCACCGCGAAGACGGCGTAGAGGCCGATGGCGGCGGTGAGGAAGCCGGGGCTGAGATCGCCCAGGACCCGGGCCTCGGACCACCAGTCCAGGGTGAAGGACAACAGTGGGAACGCCGCCACGACACCGAGGAAGACGAGGAAGTAACCGACGGCGACGCGGCGCAGCGTGCGGAAGGCGGCGTCCACCTCCGCAGGGGTGTCGCGGGTCTCCAGGTCCTCGCTGTCGCCCGGGCCCCCGTCGCCGTCGATCATGCGGTCATTGTAGGGCTCGCCCGCGGGGTGCGCTGCCGGTTCAGCGGGAGCGCAGCAGGAGCACGCCGGCGCCGATCAGCAGCACGGAGCCGCCGGCGCACAGCACCATGCCGATGCCCGGGAGCATGGAGCCCCAGGTGCCGGTGACGGCGCTGAGCTGGATCAGGCGGGTCAGCTGCCAGAGCAGCAGCGCGGCGGTCCCGGCGCCGGCGATGAAGCAGTGCGCGATGGCCACGCGGCGGTAGGGGAGGAATGCGCCGGCTATGGCGATGAATCCCGCGCTGAGGGTCATCAGGCCAGGGCCGGCGTGGCCCGGGATCGAGCCGAGGGGAGTGATGACCCACGGAGTAAAAGACCCCACCAGGAGCAGTGCGGCGCCGATGAGCATCCGGACGCTGCCGCGGTGGAACACGCGCGAGCGGCCGGGTGCGGGCCGGCCGCCTCGCGTCGTGCTCCCGCCACCCGGCGCGGCCGGGGAAGCGGGGTCTTTCCTCGTGGGGGTCTTCGCCGTTGAAGCCATGCGCCGATCCTAAAAGGTGACTCGCCTCACAGTCTCGTCCTGTCCCGGTGCGGATCCACGAGCGGGACGGATGGGGCGGTGAACGGCCGATCCGAGGCGGTGAACGGCGGGGGAGTGGCGACCGGTGCCGTTCACGGCGCCCTGCCAGCCGCTCATCGGCGCTCAACCGCCGCCGGGCCGGTTCGTCCTTGCCCGGCGGCAGCGGGCTGCGGTTGCCTGAGGCTGAAGAAATGGACGTGCCTGGCGGCAACGGTGCCGCGTCAGGCGAATCGCGATGAAGGGAGCGTCCATGGCCGAGATGGCGCATGAGAACGGCCCCGGCGGATCTCCGCCCGGGCCCGCCGCGGATACCAGCTGGCGGCAGCGGTACTGGAAGAAGAACCTCCGGATGGTCGTCGTGCTGCTGGCGATCTGGTTCACCGTCTCCTTCGGATTCGGCATCCTGCTGATCGAGCCGCTCAACAGCATCGAGATCCTCGGGTTCCCCCTGGGCCTGTGGTTCGCCCAGCAGGGGTCCATCTACACCTTCGTGATCCTGATCCTCGTCTATGCGCTGTGGATGGACCGGATCGACGACGAGTTCGGGGTCGCCGAGCGCGGCGGGGACGGTGAGCGGCTATGAGCGACATCCAGTTCTGGACGTTCTTCTTCATCATCCTGACGTTCGCGATCTACATCTTCATCGCGTGGCGCTCGCGGGTGAAGGAGACCAAGGAGTTCTACGTCGCCAGCCAGGGCGTGCCGACGATCGCGAACGGCGCGGCCGTCGCGGCGGACTGGATGTCCGCGGCGAGCTTCATCGGCATGGCCGGCCTGATCGCCTTCCTCGGTTCGGACGGCTCCGTGTACCTGATGGGCTGGACCGGTGGCTACGTTCTGCTGGCCCTGCTGCTGGCGCCCTATCTGCGTAAGTGGGGCAAGTTCACGGTGCCGGAGTTCGTCGGCGACCGTTACGCCGAGTCGGTGCGCATCGTGGCGGCCATCGCCGCGATCGTGGTGTCCTTCACCTATGTGGTCGGTCAGATGTCCGGCGGCGGCATCGTCTTCAGCCGCTTCCTGAACCTCACCGTGGAATGGGGCGTGGTGCTGTGCGCCGCGGTCATCTTCATCTACGCCGTGCTGGGCGGGATGAAGGGCATCACCTACACGCAGGTCGCGCAGTACACGGTGCTCATCATCGCGTACCTGATCCCGGCCTTCGCGGTGGCGTACCAGACGACGGGGATCCCGATCCCGCAGATCTCCTACGGCACCATCCTGGCCGAGCTCGACGCGCTCAGCCTGGAATTCGGCCTGCACGCGTTCACCGAGGCGTTCGCCGGGCGCGGCAGCCAGCTCGACGTGTTCCTGGTGACGGCCTCGCTCATGCTGGGAACCGCGGGCCTGCCCCATGTGATCATCCGGTTCTACACCACCAAGACGGTCCGCGGCGCGCGGTATTCGGCCTTCTGGGCGCTGCTGTTCATCGCCTTGCTGTACCTCACGGCTCCGGCGGTGGGCGCCTTCACCAAGCTCAACCTGCTGCAGGGGGTGCAGGGGGCCTCGCCGGACGACTTGCCGGACTGGGTCCAGACCTGGGGCGCCACCGGCCTGGTCACGGTGAACGAGAACGTCGATGTCATCCAGACGGTGTCGAACAACGCGGCCTCCGGCGCGGACCTGATCGTCAACAACGACATCCTCGTCCTGGCCAGCCCGGAGATCGGCGGCCTCCCGGCGCCCATCGTCGGCCTGATGGCGGCCGGCGGCATGGCCGCGGCGATGTCCACCGCCGCGGGCCTGCTGCTGGTGATCTCCTCCGCCGCCTCGCACGACCTGTACTTCCGGGTGATGAAGAAGGACGGCGCCTCGGAGCGCCAGCAGATGCTCGTGGGCCGCATCGCGATGGCGGTCGCCATCGGCGCGGCGATCTGGGCCGGCATCAACCCGCCGGCGTTCGTGGCGCAGGTGGTCGCCTTCGCCTTCGGCCTGGCGGCATCGACGTTCTTCCCGATCCTGATCCTCGGGATCTTCTGGAAACGGGCGAACGCCGCAGGAGCCACGGCGGGCGTGCTCACCGGGCTGGTGTTCAGCGGCAGTTACATGATCTACACGCTGGAGGTCTTCGGCACCTCGGCGAACGATCCGATCATGGGCATCAGCCCGGAGGGCATCGGCGCGATCGGCGCGGCGGTGAACTTCGCGGTGACGATCATCGTCTCCCTGCTGACCCGGCCGCCCTCGGAGCGGGTGCAGGAGATGGTCGAGGAGATCCGCTACCCGGCGACGCGGCAGGAGCGAGTGCCCTCAGGGGAATGAGGAGGCTTCCCGCGCCGGCCGGTCCCGCAGCCACGGCCGGCGCGGGGAGGGCGACGACGGCGGCGATACCCGTGCAGGTGTCGCCGCCGTCGTCGTGTACGCCGTACGCGATAATTCACCCGGGCGCGCCCTTCATCCGGGTACGATCGTGCCGTGATCCATTGAGCGGCCAGTGCCAGCGCCGTCTCTCGTGCCGGCGCGAGATGCTCATACCGCCATCGTCTCGTCTCCATGCTGTTCCCGCTGCGGATGACCCCGGCGGCCCGCCATCTCCCGGAAGGAGCCTCCTCGTGCCTGAACCGGCCATCGAAGCCAGGGGCCTGATCAAGAGGTTCGGCGACAACACCGCCGTCGACGGCGTGGATCTGAGCATCCCGCGCGGGGGCATCTACGGCGTCCTGGGCCCCAACGGCGCCGGCAAGACGACGGCCATCCGCATGCTCGCCACCCTGCTGCGGCCCGACGGCGGGCAGGCCACCGTGCTCGGGCATGACGTTTTCGCCGAGCCCAAGGCCATCCGCGAGAAGATCGCCCTGACCGGTCAGTTCGCCTCCCTGGACGAGGACCTCACCGGGATCGAGAACCTGGTGCTGCTGGGCCGGCTGCTCGGTTACAGCTCCCGGGCGGCTCGGGCGCGGGGCATGGATCTGCTTGAGGCCTTCTCCCTGACCGATGCCGCAAACCGTCAGGTCAAGAAGTATTCCGGCGGTATGCGCAGGCGCCTGGACATCGCCGGCTCGCTCATCGTGACCCCGGAGCTGATGTTCCTGGACGAGCCGACCACAGGCATCGACCCGCGCAGCCGCAACCAGGTGTGGGACATCATCCGAACCCTGGTGGCCGGCGGCACCACGATCCTGCTGACCACGCAGTACCTGGAGGAAGCCGACCAGCTGGCCGGGCGGATCGCCGTGATCGACCATGGCAAGGTCATCGCCGAAGGCACACCCGGTCAGCTCAAGGCTCAGGTCGGTTCGGGCGCCCTGAAGGTCCGGGTCGCCGATGCCGGCCGGCGCGAGGAGGCGGCGGAGATCCTGGCCCGTACCATCGGCGCCGAGGTCGTCCGTGAGTCCGACGCCGCCGCCCTGAGCACCCGCCTGGACGAGAACGCCCGCGCCGCGGTCGCGCTGAACGCCCTGGAGGAGGCGGGAGTCGAGCTGGAGACCTTCGCGCTGGGGCAGCCGAGCCTGGACGAGGTATTCCTGGCTCTGACCGGCAAGCCGGCCGAGCCGGATGCGGATCCCCAGCATGACGAGACACCCGCAGGCGGCCCGGCCGAATCCGTTGATCCGGTTGATCCGGCCGGTGCGGCGCCGGGCACCGGCGCGAACAGGAAGTGAGAACCCGATGAGTACGACGACTCCCGCCGCACCGGCCACCGAGGCCCAGCGGATCGCCCAGGTCCTCGTCGCGCCCGGGGAGCGGCCCAAGCGCTCGGGCCCGGTCTCCGCCTCCCTCACCTACGGCTGGCGCGCGCTGCTGAAGATCAAGCACATCCCCGAGCAGCTCTTCGACGTCACGATCTTCCCGATCATGATGACGGTCATGATGACCTACGTCTTCGGTGGCTCGATCGGTGCCGCGGTCTCCGGGACCGAAGCCGGAGGTGACGCGGTCGGCGCCTATGTGCAGTGGCTCATTCCCGGCGTCTTCGCCCAGACCCTGGTCATGATCACGATGTACACCGGCCTGACGCTGAACCGGGACATCTCCAAGGGCGTGTTCGACCGGTTCCGTTCGCTGCCGACCTGGCGGCCGGCACAGCTGGTCGGCGCGCTGCTGGGGGATCAGGTCCGCTACATGATCGCCGGCGTCATCATCCTGGTGGTCGGCTTCGTGATGGGTTTCCGGCCCGAGGGTGGTCTGAACGGCGTGCTGGCGGCGTTCCTGCTGCTGCTTGTGTTCAGCTTCTGCCTGTCCTGGGTCTGGACGACGGTGGCGCTGCTGATGCGCACCGAGCAGGCGGCCATGGGCGTGTCGATGTTCATCATGATGCCGCTGACCTTCGTATCGAACATCTTCGCGCCCACCGAGACCATGCCCGGGCCGGTGCGCGCCTTCGCCGAGGTCAATCCGGTCTCCACCGTGGTGGCGGCCATCCGGGAGCTGATGAACGGCGTCTACGATCCGGCCAGCCTCCTGATGGTGCTGATCTACTGCGCCGTGCTGGTGGTGATCTTCGGCCCGGTGTCGATGGTCATCTACAACCGCAAGAGCTGAGCGCCGGGCTCAGGCGAGCAGGGGCAGGCCGCCGACGAGGCGGTCCACCTGGGCGCGGGGCCCGACGAGGCTCACGGCGGCGTAGCCGATCGATTCCGCGTCCTGCGTCGTCATGCGCTCCAGGTATTCGTCGTAGACCCGGGTGAGCTGGGCATCGACGGGCATATCCGCCACATGCACCCCGGCGCGCGACGCTGCCTTGCGGCGGATTCGCCCCAGCTTCGCGGTATCGGCGGCCAGGACGGTGCACCCGGCCCACGGCAGTCCCGGATGGCTGGCGCCGGCGGCGTCCACCGCTTCCGGTCCGAGCAGTCCGTGGACGCCCCGCGAGGTTGCCGCGGCGACGCACGCGGCGGCGTTGGCGGCGCGTCCAGCAGGCAGCTGGGCGTCCACCACGATCACCCACTTCAGCCGTGCCGCACGGGTGGGCTCTGCCGTGCGGATCTCATCGGGCGCGAAACCCACTGTCCCCGGTTCGCTCATGTTCCAGCCTTTCCGTCATTGATCCGAGTAGTCCGCCATGAGGCTACACATCATTGGGTCTGCGTACGGCAAACCCGTATGTCATACGGATAGAGTGCTGATATGGCTCATCTTGACGCACTTGATACGGCGATCCTGCGGGAACTCCAGCGCAATGCACGGCGCAGCAATCGCGACCTCGCCCGGGCCGTCGGCGTCGCCCCGACCACCGCCCTGGACCGGACCCGCTCGCTGCGCGACCGCGGGATCATCACCGGTGCCCGGCTGGACGTGGACCTGGCGCGCATCGGCCGGCCGGTGCAGGCGCTCGTGGCGGTCCGGGTCCGTCCGCCCACGCGGAGCAATATCGAACGGTTCCGCGAATGGGCGGCCGGCCTGCCGGAGGTACTGGGACTGTTCGTGACGAGCGGCAGCGAGGACTTCCTGATCCACGTCGCGGTGCCCGGCAACGATCACCTGTACGGGTTCGTGATCGACCGGCTCACCGAACGCGCCGAAGTCGCGGACGTGCGCACCTCCGTGGTCTACGAGCACCTGCGTCCGCGCGTCGTCGAGCCCGTGATCGAGGAGTAGCGGGAACCCGGGTAGGCGAGGTCTCTGGCTCAAGCGGGAGGGCGGACGGCACGGGCTGGTGAACGTGGCCGGGCGGTCCACGGCCTACTCTGGCTCCATGCCGATTCGTCATGTGGGCCTGGCAGTATGCGTGGCCGCTCTGTGGGGCCTCAACTTCCTGGCGATCCACTTCTCCCTGGAGCAGTTCCCGCCGCTGTTCCTGGCGGGTCTGCGCTTCGTCGTCCTGGCGGTCCCGGCTCTGCTGTTCGTGCCCCGGCCTCAGGTGCCGCTGCGCTGGCTGATCGGCTACGGGCTGGGGTTCGGCACGTTGCAGTTCTTCGGCCTCTACCTGGGCATGGCGGCTGGTTTCCCCGCCGGCCTGGCCTCGCTGGTGCTGCAGTCCTCGGCGCCTTTCACTGTGATCCTGGGCGCGCTGCTGCTCCGCGAGAGGCTCACGCCACGTCGTGCGCTGGGCGTCGGCGTGGCCGTCGGCGGTCTCGTGCTGGTGGGCGCCTCCCGTGGAGGCATGGACGGCTGGGCGCCGTTCTTCCTGGTGGTGCTGGGCGGTTTCGGCTGGGCGCTGGGGAACCTCGCGTCCCGCAAAGCGCAGACCACCCGTCCGATGAGCCTGGCGCTGTGGATGTGCGTCGTCCCGCCGCTGCCGATGTTCGCCCTGTCCCTCGCGGTGGAGGGGCCGGGCCGCATCGGCGCGGCGCTGGGCACCGCGTGGCAGGTGCAGGCGCTGCCGGCCTGGCTGGGACTGGCGTACACGGTGCTGCTGGGCACGGTGGTCGGCTCGGCGATCTGGGTATGGCTGATGTCCCGGCATCCGGCCGGGGTGGTGGCGCCGTTCTCCATGCTGGTGCCGGTGGTCGGCGTTCTGGCGGCCTGGCTGGTGCTGGGGCAGCAGCCGACCTGGCTGGAGCTGGCAGGCGGCGTGCTCGTCGTCGGCGGGGTGCTGTGGGCCAGCCGTCCTGATGGCCCGCTCCGGCCGCGGCGCCGATGGCGGGCCGTGTGAGGAGACTGACCCGCCGGGCGTGAAGGTGCGACCCGAGTGGTGGCTGCTGGCCCCGGCTGCAACTCGGGTCAGCAGCCACAACCGAGGCCGCCGCGGCCGCGGTCCTGGGCACGGAGCGGTTTGTCCCGTGGGTGACGGCAGCAACGGATTGGTGGCCGTGCGCCCGCGGGTGCTAGAGTATATCCGTTCTCGGGGCTATAGCTCAGTTGGTAGAGCGCTTCGTTCGCAATGAAGAGGTCAGGGGTTCGAATCCCCTTAGCTCCACCAGAAGGTCGTTGTTCAAACCAACGACATCACCAGTTTGAGTTCCGGATTCGACTGTCTGTCCTTGGCGGCGGACGGCGAGGGTCTGGACGTCCGGGTCGAGGAACACGTTGAACGGCACTCCGGGTTCGGCGTGGATGGTGTCGTCGTCGTGGACGATGAGTTTGTCGAAGAAGGCTTGATTGGCGATCCGCCGTAGCGAGTCGTTGATGCTCATGTAGATGGCGTGCATGTCGCCTGCGAGGGCGAGGCAGTCATCCAGGTGCGCCTTGGCTTGCTCGTATTCGATGTCCCCGGCGTTGAGCTGGGCGTCGAGGAACGCGAGCCTACGGGCGATGCGGTCTTGCTCGGTCCCTAGGAGGTCGAGGGGTACTGCGCCGGCGTAGTGGGCCTGCATGAGTTTCTGCCGTTCGTCGCGCAGGGCGTCTCGTTCGGCCTTGTACCCCTGGGCCTCTTGTTTGGCGACCTGGTGGAGTCGGTCGAACTCGCTGGTGACCAGCTCACGGAGCGCTGGCAGGACGTGTTCGGGTATCTGCATGTGCCGGTAGTGGTCCTCGACGGCGGCTTCGATGTCTGGCACGAACATGGACTTGCGTTCGCAGTTGGTGCGCTTGGCGTGCCGCCCGGTGCACATGAAGTACGGATAGATCACGCCGCGGCGACTCTTGGCGTTGGTCAACGTCAAGCGTGATCCGCATTGGCCGCAGTAGAGGCTGCCCTTGAGGTAGTGGTCATGGGATTGGGTCTTCTCCCCGGAGGTCTGATGCGCGGTGAGCACGGCCTGGACGCGGTACCAGACCTCGGGGGCGACGAGGGGTTCGTGTAGGCCCTCGTAGGTGGCGCCGCGGAAGCGGACGCTGCCCTTGTAGTAGGGGTTGGTGAGCATCTTGTGGATCGTGGACAGCACCGGCGGCTTCGAGGGCCGCTTCGGCGTCGGGACGGTGGTCAGGCCCCGGTCGATGAGTTCTTCGCGCAGGCTGATCGTGGAGTGGTTCCCGGTGGCGTAGGCCTCGAAGGCCCACTTGACCAGCGGTGCCCGGTCGGGATCGACCTCCACAGCGCGGACCTCACGGCCGAGTTCGTCGCGTCGCGTGACGTTAAGGTAGCCCATCGGGGCCTTGCCGTTGGTGCCACCACTCCGTGCTTTCTGGTTCATGCCCTTGGAGACCTCGCCGGCGAGGTTGCGGGAGTAGAACTCCGCGATGGTGGACATGATGCCGTGCAGCAGCATCCCCGAGGGGGTCTCGTCGATGTTCTCGGTCGCGGAGACGAGCATGACGCCGGCCTCTTTGAGGGCGAGGTGGATGGTCACGTCGTCGGCGCGGTTGCGGGCGAGCCGGTCGACCTTGTGGACGATGCAGTAGGCGACCTGGTGGGTCTTGACGTACTCGATCATCCGCATCAGCTCGGGCCGGTCGGCCTTACGTGCGGACTCACCGGCGTCGATGAACTCCTCGACGATGATCGCGTTCAACCCCTGGGCCTTGCGCAGGTTCGCCTCGCGCTGGGCGGGGATGGAGAAGCCCTCATCCCGTCCGCCCTTGGACGCCTGTTCCTTGGTGGAGACGCGCAGGTAGGAGACCGCCAGGGTGGTGGTCTCCCCGATGTGATCCAGAACCTCGGTGGCAGAGGGGGTTTGTGTTGTGGTGCTCATGGGTCGTGTTTTCCCTTCCCGAATGGTCGGGCCAGCACCAGCGGGACTTGGTCCGCTGGTGCGGTGCGACTCGTAACGGGGAAACACGACCCAGCGGGTTCCGCTTCAGCGGTTCCTGCTGGGTAAGCCACGAAGGCCAAACAGGACTGCGCACCACGGGCTGAACCACGCGCGGGTTCAGCCGTTGGCTTCTTGCGTGCTCGATTCTACCTCGTCGCCTCCGACAGGCCCGGTACTGTCCGGCTCGGGCCATGGTGCGGGGCGTTGGGCATCTTGGGTGCGGGCGCGGGCCACGCCGATGAACAGTTGGACCAGCTTGTGCAGGTCCGGGCTCTGCCGTGGTTCGGCCTCGATGCGGTAGTCGCGCATCCGCTCCGGCAGGCGCTCGTCTCGTGCGGGCCGATGTGGGCGGGTCATGAGACTTCTCCGGTGGGTTCATCGAGGGTGCGGAAGAACGCCTCCTCGGCTTCGCGGCGGGCTTGGACCTGCTCGAAGACGAACTGTACGAAGTCCTCACCCCGGTCGGCGATCACGGTCTCCTCCACCGGCGGTGCGGGGTCCTCGCCAGGCCAGACGGTCTGGCGGGTGGTCCGGTCCCGGTCGAGGCGGGTGCCGGAAGCACTTACCCATTCGCGGAGCCGATTGCGGGTGTCGGCGAAGTCGCGGTGCCAGCCGTTGGGTGCGGACCCGTTCTGTTCGGGGTCGTAGGCGCACAGCCAGTGCAGGTGCAGCGCGGATAGTTCCCAGAGGAGTTCGGGGTGGCGGTGCCAGAACGGCGGCACCACCGACGCGGGGAGCCCGTAGGTGCGGCGCAGCCAGGCGACCCAGTCATTGAGCGCCAGCCACTCGGCTTCCAGGTCATCGGCGCTCAGCAGGTTCCAGTTCACCGGGTGCGGTGGCTCAGCCACATTACCGGCTGGGTCGTCGGTGTCGGGCTCGTCGTCCAGATAGTCCGGCTCGTCGCCTGGGTGGTCGGGTTCGTCTGGTTCGGGAGTGTGCTTGCTCATCGTCGATAGCCCCTGTCGGTCACATACTCACGGCCGGCGCCGACTGGGTGGCCGGTCGACGCTCGGGTGCGGTGAACGCGGCGGAGTCGCGTTCGGGTGCGGTGCGGCGGGGTGTGCGGTCGACGTCGTAGCGGGTGCGGGCCATGTCATGGCCGAGGCGGCGGGCGACGAACTCCTCGCCTTCGATGTTCTGCCCGTCGCGCTGGTAGGTGTGCTCGCGGACGTACCCCTCGGCGACGAACTTGTCACCCTTGGCCAGACGTTCGTGGCCCTGCTCGGCGGCGGCCTTGAACGCGACCAGGTTGTGGAAGGTGGTCTCGGTCTGGGTGAACGACCCGTCGTCCTCTTGCCGGTAGTGCTCCTTGCCGACCTTCATGAACAGGCGGGCATCACCGCTCTCGGTGTGGCTGAGCTGCGGGTCGGACGCCACGAACCCCGAGAACGACTGCTGGGTGCGGATAGCCATCTGACTCTCCTCCTGACACATCACGCGACCCCACGTGCAGGACCGCTCGTGTCAGACAGGTGCACCCACGCGACCAGACGTGGTCAGGAGCCAGGGCGGCGCAACAGCGCTTCGATCTCGGCCCGGTCACCCTTGAGCTGGGCGGCATCAGACCGCGAGGGCCAAGGACGCAGATCGGTCACGATCGGCGATGCGGCACGCAGCAGGGTCACCCCGGTGCCGAACGGCAGGGTCCTGATCCGGTCCGGCGGGAGTATCGGCACCCGGCGCACCGAGCGCTGATTGGAGCGGGTGCCGTGATCGCCCAGGGTCACCGAGTCGGTGTATTCGTCGCGTTCGCCGATGAGGGTGGAGAGGTCTTGGAGGTCGCGGGAGTTGGAGGCACCGCCGAGGATGACCTTCACGATGGAGGCGTCCCAGATGGCTCCGGCGGCGTTGTCGGACCACTTCTCCCGCGCCTGGGCCAACGACTGCAACACCGGCAGGGTCGTTATCCCCGTGCCACCGCCCTCGGCCATCAGCGTCGGCAGGGAGGGCAACGGGGCGAGGTTGCCGATCTCATCGAGTGCCAGCAGCAGCGGCGGGTCGAGGCGTGCGCCGGGTGAGCGTGCGGCGATCCGGCGGGCGGTCTCGATGAGGTCTTCGACGAACGCCGCCACCAGAGCGGCCGAGGCGCCGGCTCCGGCGCCGGTGGCGAGCAGATAGAGGGTGCCGCGGTCTTGGATGAAAGTCTCGGGGTCGAAGCCCTCACCCGGCCCCGGTGAGACCGCATCCAGCACGCGAGGATCGGCCAGGGCTCCGAGGGCCAGCGCCACGCCTTGCCAGATGGAGTCCCTGGTCTTGGGGTCTGAGTCGATCATCGCCCCGAGCGAGTCCGCCCACCCGGTCGCGGCCTGGGTGGTGTTGGTGAGGATGGCGACGGCCTCGGCGGCGGCGGTCGGGTCGAGAGTCCAGCGGAACAGCTCCGCGGGTGGGCGGTGGTCGAGGGCGGCGGCGTGCAGGAGGGCTTGGAGGGCGGTGCGGGTCTTGCCTTCCCAGAACCCGCCGGATTCCACCCCGCCGGCGGAGAGTCCGGTGGCGGAGGCGAGTCCGGTGGCGCGGATCATCGCGGTCAGGGGGTCGTGGCAGCCGCGGATCGGTGACCACCGCATCCCGGCGGGGATGCCTTCTGCGAGGTGCTGGGGGTCGAACACCGCCACCGGCCGACCGTCTCGTTGGCGGGCGCGGAGGGTGGCGGTGAGGTTGTCCGGCCGCGTCGAAGTGGTGACGACAGCGCCGGGCGCGTCCAGGATGGCGTTGATGACCACATGCAGGCCCTTACCCGAGCGGGGTGGGCCGATCAGCAGGATCGAGTCCTCCACCGAAGCCCACACCTGCCTGCCGCGCGAACGACCCAACAGGTAGCCCACATCGGACGGTGCGGCCTCGTCGAGCGAGGGACGCAACGTCGCGGCGCGGCGTAGCAATGCCTTCGAAGACGCGGTCTGAGTGACCTCATGTGCCGTGGCGGTGCCGGCCAGGCGACGCGGGTCGGTCTCGACCTTGCGCGAGTGGCGACGCAGCCGTACCCACACCCACATCCCCGCCGCAGCGAGCACGCCGAGCAGGACGGCGGTAGTGATCCAGTACGCAGCCGGGTTCAGACCATCCGCATCCAGCGCCGTCGCGGGGTCGGCGGGATTGAACAGCACTCTGAGCCCGGATGCAGGGCCGGAGGCGGGTTGGGGTGTGCCGGTGAGGAGCGCGGCCGCTGATCCTGCGGCGCGCAGGACGAGCGCGAAGCCGAAGGCACCGATCAGGGTGACGATGGCGGCATTGGTCAGCTCATCGCCCATGCTCCCAGTCTGCCGCTGCCCGGTCACCGTGAGAACCGCCGGATGTGCAGGGTGCCTGAGACCCGTCCCAGCAGCACGACCTCACCGGCGCCGCCGGCCAGGACAGGCGCGAGCCGGTCGGTGTCGATCAGGGCGCGGGCGTGGCCGGTGCCGGTGGCGTCGGTGTGAGCGACGACGACGGCGACCGCGATGTCCTCACCGGGCACGAACCCCTCACCGGTGACCTCCACCAGCTCCGGCCCCTGCTTGGTCTTGGTGTGCTTGTCACGCTGTTCCTGCGGCTTGGTCTCCGCGGGTTCTGCCGGTGTGGGCTTGCGGGCGCGGATGAGGTCGGTGAACACGGACCCGTCGACCTCGCGGACCTCGATCCGCACCGCGATGGTCCGGTCCGCAGTGATCGCGTCCATCAGCTCACCGAAGGTGCTGCGCGTCCACGCGGCGCCCTGTTGTGGTGGCGGGAACGGTGTGCCGTCGACGGTGACGTCCAGGGCACCGTTTTCGGCGACTGTGACGATGACGTGTGGCAGCAGCACCGGGGTCTCTGCCCGGTCCTGCCCGGTGGTGCGGCGTGGCTTCTTCGATGCCATCAGATGACCCCCTGGGTGAGGCGGGAGCTGGTGTCGAACAGTCCCAGCTCGGCGGGGTGAAGCTGGTGCTGGGTCACGAAGGAGCGATCCTTGATCCGCCACAACCCCTGCCCGACCCCCAGCGAGGGGAGCAGCTTCTGTTCGGTGCCGGTCAGTCCGAGGGCGGTGGCGGTAGGTCCGAGCTGGTCGGATTCCTGCCGGTACACGATCCTCGTCTCGGCGTTCGCCAGCAGGCTGTTGGCGAGGGAGCGCATGGCTGAGCCGTGGTCGCCGACGTTGTCGAGGTCGGAGAGCTTGTGGAAGATCAGCATGTTCGCGATCCCGTAATGACGAGCGAGCCGCCAGTGCGCGTCCATGCGCTTCAACAGCGCCGGGTGGGACATGAGACGCCAGGCCTCGTCGTAGATCACCCACCGCTGCCCACCGGCCGGGTCCAGCAGTGCGGACTCCATCCACGCGCTGGAGCACGTCATCAGCACCGAGATGAGGGTGGAGTTCTCCGTCACCCGCGACAGGTCGAGGCTGATCATCGGCAGCGACGCGTCGAACGCAACAGTGCTCGGTCCGTCGAAGAGCCCTTGAAGGTCACCAGCGACGAGCCTGCGTAGGGCGTGGCCGACGAGCCGGCCATCCTCGGCCAATCGACTGTCGGCGTCTGCCTCTGAGGTGCTGGGGTTGAGGATGTGGTCGACGACCATCGGCAGGATCGGCACGTCGTTCTCCCGCACCGTGGCTGTCAACGCGAGGTCGATGGCGGTGTGCTCCAACGGCGTCAACCCGCGCGCGAGGACGGTCTCCGCCAGGGCGCCGATGAGGTCCCGGCGGCGGGAGGCCACGGTCGTCTTCCACTGCTCATCACTGAGCCCGCCGGGGCGGTGGCCCTCGTCGAGAGGGTTGAGCCGAGTGTTCAGGCCGTGGCCGAGGACGATCGCCCGGCCTCCGACCGCGTTCGCGACCGCGGTGTGTTCGCCTTTGGGGTCGCCGGGGACGTAGACGCGGCGCCCGAACGGCAGGGACCGGGTGTAGAGGGACTTGGCGAGACTCGACTTGCCGGAGCCGACGATCCCGGCCAACACGACGTTGGGTGCGGTGATGATGCCACGGGCGTACAAGACCCAGGGGTCGTAGACGAAGCTGCCGCCGGAGTAGAGGTCTTGGCCCACGAACACCCCGTCGGAGCCCAGCCCGCCTTCGGCGACGAACGGATACGCCCCCGCCAACGTCGCCGAGGTGTCCTGGTGGCGCGGGAGCCGGAACCGACCCGGTGACCTGAGCGCAGCCGGGCCGGGTTCGCCAGCGGCGGGTAGGTAGCGGGTGGCGCGGCGTTCGGCGCGCTCAGCCTCGGCCTTCGCGCGCGCGGCGGCTTTCTCGGCGGCATGCTGCTCGGTCAGGAGTTTGGCGGCTGCCTTCCGGCGTTGCCTGCGCAGGCGGCGGCGCTCGGCGGCGGGGGCGACGAGGACCGAGGTGTGCAGCCGCTCCCGCTCGTCTCCCTCGCCGGTCATAGTGACAGCCCCCGTCCCGAACCGGCCGAATTGCCAGAGGGGGTGGCGTACCAGTCGCGGTCCGCGCCGAGGGCGGCGCGCCGGGCAGCCGACGTCTCCCGAGCCGGTGCGGGGTCCCGGTGTGGCTGCTCGGCCTCGTGCACCGAAGCGTCTGATGGTGTGTCGAACTCGCGGTACAGGCCAACATGCCCGAGCGCGTGGTTGTAGGTCAGCGCGTACCCGCCGTCCTGGACGGTCCGGTCGGTGCTGCCGGTGGGCGGTTGGTCGTCGTAGACGTACCCGTTCTCCAAGGCCGCCTGGGTGGTCTCCTCGCCATAGTCGTACCCGCTCAGGCGTCCGATGGCAGCCTCGGCGCCGTCGCTGTCGATCAGATCGAGCACCGCATCGGTCTCCTCCCCCTGGAGGAAGGCCACGTTCAGCCACCGCCGCCCCACCCGCGCCGGTCCGGCGACGCGCTCGGTGGAGCCGTGCTCGCTCAGCTCGGCCAGGGCGTCGGCGTTGGTGCGGGCGGCCTCGGCCACCCACGCCGGGAACAGGCCCTCGTGATCAGGGCTGCTGCCGGGATGATCGATCGCGTACTGGCGAGCCTCACCCGCGGCGCTCAGGAAGGTCACGAGGTCGCGGATGGCGCGGTCGGGGTCGACGGGAGTGCCGGCGCCGGTGAACAGGTCCCGGCCCTCCACCGCTTCGCCGGTGGTGGTGTCGGTGATCCGGTAGGCGTAGCGCTGATGCTCACCCACCGGCGCATCGGTCCACACCGCCAACGTGAGCGAACCGGCCTGCACGGTCGTGGTGGCGGGGTCGCCGCCGAGGCGTGCCACCAGTCGTTCCCGGGCGGCGTCTCGGTCGACGACCGGTTCGGGGTGCCAGGCGATCCTCCCGGAGTGCGAGAACGCCGCGTCGAGCCGGTCATAGGCCTGATCCAGCAGCGTGCCGGCCTGGTGCAGCTCATCGGCCGCGGCCAGCGCGGACGCCGCGCCCGCGGTGGGGTCGCCGTCATCGTCGAACGCCCGATCCCGCGCACCCAGGTGGGTGCTGGCGAGCTGGTCGAGCACCTGGAGCAGCGACCGAACCCCCGCCACGAGGTCACCGAACACCCGGTACGTGTCCGCCGGATCATCGAACACGCGGGAAGCGTGGGCCAGGCCCCGCAGGGCCTCGGAGGCCTCGGCCGCATCGGCGAGCGGATCGTGGAACGTGGGCATCACAGCCTCCAAGACGATGGGCGAACAGAGAGGGGCGAACCCGGTAGTTCGGGCTCACCCCTCAGGTGCACACCGGCACCCACCCCCGGCTGGTCAGCTCAGACGCGGCGGCACAACGGCAGTGCGGCGGCGGTGAACGCCGCGGCCTGCTGGCCCACCAGTAACCGGGTCTCGCACGAGGCCTGAATGGCGGCCTGCTCGATCGCCGCCACCCCCGCTTCGAGCTCTTCCACTGTCGGGGCGGAGACAGAGATGAGGCCGGTGTATCTGAGGACGCCGTGGCCGGCGGTGAGGTCGGCTTCCTGCTGGAGCACGTCTTGGTATTCGGCGGTGTGGGCGGCGTCTTCGATCTGCCCGATCTTTGCCCGCTGAGCTTGGTCGGAGATGTGCTCGACCCTCTTCTTGCGGATGTCGCGTGCGGCTTGGTCGGAGCGCATTGGGGTGCAGATCAGCGAGAACGACCGCTGGATGCCGGTCGACAAGAGCACCGGGGACAAGAACCCCGGATACACCATCGAGCGGGGCCACTCCGAGACCCACAGCACGGCGTGGTGGGCGGAGTCGGTGCGGATGCGGGTCCAGGACTCGTTGACCGCGACCGGCCCGGCGGTGGCGAGGGATTGGCCGAGTTCGCCGTGGCGTTCCAAGGTGGCGGCGATCGCCGGGTCATACGCCGAGCGCAGGATCACCGCGATCTCGCCCGGTGACAGCCATCCCGAAGGTGTCAGGTCGGCGGACCGGAGCGCGGCCACGAGGGTGGACATCTCTTGGCACAGGACGGCGGCGGCGCCGCGGATGCCGCCGCCGGCGGTTCTGATCTGCCGGGCGGAGGACTTCATGTCCAGCGACAAGCTCAGGGTGGTGGCGTGGCGTTCGCCGGCTGGTCCGGCGCGGTCGATCAGCTCGGCGTAGGTGGTCGCGGCCCAGGTGTCGTCGGCGGTGCCGTGGGCGGCCCACCACTCGGCCAGTCCGGTGCCGGAGTCCGGCAGCGTCCGCTCTAGCACCTGCAACGTGGCGATGCGTCCGGAGCGGCAGACTGTGGCCAGGACGCGGCCCCAGGAGGTGACTCGTCGTTCCTGCTCGCCGGGGTCGAGGAGTACGAATGCCGGATGGGACACTTCGCAGACCACGGTGAGGGTCTGGGCGTGGGGGTCGTGGATCATCCCGGCCTCTGTTTCGGGGTCGGTGTACTCGCGCAGCCTGGCCATGTCACCGGGCAGCGCCAGCGCCCCGGCCGGGCGTGGGGTGACGACCCGACGGCGGTACAGGAGTTGTCCGCCGGTCGAACGCCAGAGCCACCAGAACGCGACCGGCAGCCACTCCACCGCGGGCCGGCCGGCAATCGGTATCCACGTCAGCGCGGCGGCGATCGCCCAGACCGGGGCGGTGTAGGCGAGCAGGATGCCGCCACCGGCATACAGGGCCCCGACCAAGGAGAGGATGCCGGTGGCGAGGGTGATGAGCTGAGACAGCGAGAGGCCCAGGAGGATGCCACGGCGGGTGAGCCGGGAGAACTTCACCGGCACCAACTCCGCCGACGTGGCGGGCTCGGTCTGCTTCGTGGGCATTGCGGATTCACTCCTTCCCTGTCGGCTTTGGTGCCGGCGGTGGGGGCTGCTTCGGCGGACGCGCCTCCGTCCCCGACGCCCCACCAGTGGGCGCCTTGGGCTGAGGCGTCGACGACGGGGGTGCCTGCGCGGACGGCGGGGTGCTGCCGGTCTGCCCGGCGGAGTCGGCCGCGGTCTCGCCCTGGTTGCCCAGGGCCTTGCCGGCCTTGGGTCCGGCGGTCGCGGCGTCCTTGGCGACCTTCGCCGCCACCACGGCCGCTGCTGCGGGCCCCGCCGCTGCAGCCCCAGCCCCAGCACCTGCACCGCTGCTCGCGGCCGCCTTCCCGCCACCGGCCCCGGCCGAGCCAGCGGTGCCGCTGGATGCTTGCGGCTTCGGGTTCTTCGGCTCCGGGGGCTTCTTTCCACCCCCACCGCCGCTCCCGCCTCCACCGGACTTGTCGTCACCGCCGTCGAGCACCTTCTTCGGCTCGTTCCCGTTGCCGCCGGGCTTGGAGGGGGTGGGGACGGGGCGGTTGAGGGCGTTCTTGGCGTCCTGCTCCGATCCGATGGCGTGGTACATGTCGAACCCGACGAAGTTCAGGAACTTGTAGGTCATGTAGGGGGCGAAGGCGGCCATCGCCATAAGCACGATCCCGGCGATCGGGTCCGCCACGGAGGCCAGGTCGCCGTCGATCGGTGCCGACACCTGGGTGATGGCAACGAGGAACATCACGACCAGGACGAGTTTGGAGACGATCAGGGCGATGACGAACATCGCCCACTTGCTGATCCACCCCTTCGTCGCATCCCAGGAGGCGCCGGAGAACGCCAGCGGGGCGAGCACGATCGCGACCAGCAGCAGCGCCTTCCTGACCAAGAGACTGAGCCAGACGATGGTGGCGGCCGATATCGCCAGCCCGGCGAGGAAGATGGTGATGATCGCGCCGACCCCTGGTGCGGCGATGTTGATCCCCACCAGCCCTGCGGCGAGCAGGGTGATCTTGTCGCCCATCGACTCGGTGGTCTCGCCGGCGGCTTGGATGATCCCGATGCAGAGCTGATCGACGATCTCCAACAGCAACGCGGTCAGGGTGATGACCACGAACGACCCCAGCACAGACTTGGCGAGGCCGAGGGCTGCACGACTGAGCGCGGTGGGGTCGCGGCGGATCAGTCCGGTGATGAGTTGGAGGCAGAAGAACAGCAGCATCACGAACACCGCGATGCCGAACAGGATGTTGTAGACCGCCACATACTCCGGCGACGTGACGTCGACCAGGGTCGTCGTGTCGAACACCGACCACACGGCCTCGAACAACCAGCCGGCGGCGGCGCCCATCGCGCCGGCGAGCCAGTCGAACGGAGCGGAGACCAGCGAGGCGGCGGCCTCGCCGGCGGTGTCACAGACAGTTGAGACAAGGGGGATATCGCACACACCCACCGCAGATCACTCCTTCACGAAGCAGAGTCGAGTGGGTGGGGTCAGACCTGCTGGCCGACGTCCCAGAAGAAGTTGATCAGCGTGACGCTGGCGCCGCAGATGACGGCGGCGCCACAGCTCACGAGGACGCCGACCTTCCCCCTGCCCGCCAGGTGCGGGTTGGAGGAGTTGGCGCCGAAGCCCCACACGATCGCCGAAATGATCAGCGCGAGGACGGACAGAATCAGCCCGATGGTCATCACGGCGCCGACGATGGTGCGGAGCTGGCTGATGCCGGGAAGTCCGGAGTCGTTGGGGTTGATGTCGATGTTGGCCGGCAGCACCATCGGCAAGGCGGTGGCGGTGGCGGTGGTTTCGGTGAGCAGGCTCAGGACGGTCATGGCGGGGTGCTCCTTCGGGGCGTCGGCGAAACAGTGGGTCTCGCCGATCAGGTGCACCGCCCGCCCCACACAGTCGGGACCATGAAGGGGTCCGCGAATGGGGTGTGTTCAGAGTTGTTGGCCGAGGTCGATCAGCCAGTTCATCCAGGCCACGCCACCCCCGGCGAGGACTGCTGCGCCCAGGGCGGTCCAGGCGCCGACACGTGCTTTGGTGGCAGCGGCGTGATGGCCGTTCGCGGTCGACAGCGCCCACACGATGATGCAGATGATCAGCATCAGCACCGCGATGATGAGCACGAAGGTGAGCAGGGCACCGATCACCTCACGCAGGTCACCGATCCCACCGAGACCTTCGAAGTTGGGGAACACGTCCATGACGACTCAGCTCCCCGCCCGGACGGTGACATGGAGGTGGTCGGCGTGCGAGCCCGTGATGCTGTCGGGGTCGTGCATGCCGCCGCCGTCGTAGGGACGCCAGCCCTCGGCATCGCGGGCCAGGGACCAGATGAGGCCGTCCCAGATCAGGTACTCCACGCCCAGGGTCTGGGCGTGGTCCTGCATCCAGTTCGTCACCTCCCACCCGAGTTCGCGCTGCTCCGGGGTGGGGTGTTCGCCGATGGCGTTGCCGAACGTCCCGTCACAGGCGCGCCCGAGGGGGTGCTCGGAGACGGTGCCGGGCCGGGGTGAGTAACAGGCCCAGCTCGTGTCGGGGAACGCGGCGATGGTCTGGGTGTAGAGGTGCAGCATCCGCGCGGTGATCTGCCCATCCGAGGTCGGATCGTCGACCAGGCGGTCGGGTTCGCCGTCGAGGGGTCCGGGTCACCGCCGGGTGTGCCGTTGCTGGTGTCGCAGTCGCCGTTGGGCGCTCCGGTTTCGGGTTCGGGGAGGTCGGCGGCGTTGTGGGCATTCAGCCAGGCGGCGGGGTCGGTGTGCTCACCGTTCGTGCCGCCGAGGCGGACCTCGAAATGCAGATGCGGCCCCGTGCTGTTGCCGGAGCTGCCGGTGTCGCCGATGTGCTGACCAGCCGTCACGGTGTCACCGGGGGCGACGTGGATGCCGTGTTCCCACATGTGCGCATACGCCGTGGCCACCGTGTCGCCGTCGATGGTGTGTTCGATGACGATGAGGCCGCCGTAGCCGCCGGAGAACTCCGCCACCGTCACGGTCCCGTCCGCGGCAGCCAGGAGGGGTGTGCCGTCGGGTGCGGCGAAGTCGGTGCCGGTGTGGAAGGAGTCCTCGCCAGTGATCGGATGCACTCGCGGGCCGTACTCGCTGGTGAGCACCCAGGTGCCCTCGGGCATCGGGAACACCACCCGCGACGTGGATGCCGTTGTCGTCTGGGCAGCCGGGACCACAGCATCGCCGGCGGACGCGTCCGTGCCGGACGCTGTGGTGGTGAGGGTGGACAGGATGGTCTCAGCGACCGGCTCGTAGTTGCGATACCGGTCCGGATACGCGCTGACCTCGACGGCTTGGGCGGCCTCGCCCTTGTCCATCTCCTCCCACCCGGGAATGTCCAACAGTCCCCGAGGTGAGGGGTGGTTGGGTCCGGTGGGGCCGCCGAAGAACGCCTGCGCTTGGTAGACGGGGTCCATCAGCTCCGCGACCGTGCCCCAGCCGGACTGCGGCCGCATCTGAAACAAGCCCAGGGAGTCGTGGTCGGAGCCGTCGCCGTCATTGGGATAGTCCGCGGACTCGGGGTAGGCGCTGGTGTTGGACAGCATCCGCAGCGTGGACTCGGTCAGTGCCGCCATGAGCGCGATCACCAGCCCATCGCGGGTGATCCCGTCGATGCTGCTGCCGCTCTCGATGATCGTCGCGGCATGGGTGAGCTGGGTCCGGTTCAGCGTGAACGTCTCACCGTTCGCGGTGGTGACCTCCAGTTCGTCGGGGACGTCCCCGACGGTGACGTTCGAGCCGCCGGGGATGGTGCAGGAGCCGGTGGCCGTCAGGGCGGGGTTCATCACCACCCCGATCCCGATCAGCACCAGCGACGGCGCGAGGAAGACCAGTGCGAGGGCGGCGATGGCGAGCTTCTTCAACACAACGCGTCACCGACCTATCGGAGGGGGTTGTCGAGCTGGGACAGCCGCAGCAGATGACAGGTCTCATAGGTCGGGCCGCAGACCACGAACACCGTGAACGCCACCGCGTGCTCGGAGGTCACCTGCTCGTCGTTCCACAGCCCGGTGCGGTGGCGGGTGCCCTCGATCGTGACCGCGACCGTGCCCTCGCCAAGCTGACCAGGCTGGGCCTGCTCTACCGCGGCCGCCCACGCGTCGGGGACGAACGCGTTGTCGATAGTGATGTGCTGGGCGGTGGCGTACTGCCGCAGCTCCAGCCAGGCATCCCGGCTCGGGAGGTAGGAGGCGATGTCCGAGGCGAGCCCCGCCTGCTCTTGGCCGGTGGGGTCGCCGACATCGAGGACCACGCTGGTGTAGTCCAGGGGCATGAACCCGCTGGCGGTGTCCCACTCGAACAGCACGGTGGCGACGTTGCGGGCGAAGGTCTGCGGATCGTCCGACGCCCGCACCGCCGGCAGCCGCGGCGTGGTCGTGGGCACCGGATCGGACGGCGCGGTGACACTCGGCTCAGGGCTGCCGCCGTCATCGTCCCGGCCCGGGCTGGGTGGTCCGACCAGCAGGCCGTAAACGCCGACACCGGCCAGCACGAGGACGATGACCGCCGCGGTGAGGGCGGCGATGAGTCGGCGGCGGGTACGAGGTTCGGAGAGGTCGGGAGTCTTCATACCCACCAGGTGCACTCCCACCACCAACCGAGGCAGGTCAAGGGTGGCCGTCAGAGGGCGCGCAGATGCACGCGGGCCGGCACCGGCTCATCGTCAGCAGTGTCGCGGTCGCGCAGGGCGCGCAGTTCCTCGGCGAAGCGGCTGGTTCCCTCGACGGTGGTCAGAAACAACTCGATCTGCTCATCGCTCAGCTCAGCGGCGAGATGTTCGACGTCGTAGTGCCTCCACCACCCGTCCAGCTCGCCCCAGGTGAGCACGAATGCCCGCACCGGGTACTGGGCGGGCTCGCCGTCGTCGGTGACCGGTCGGGGCCGGAGCGGGCGCTTACCGGTCTTCGTCTGCTTGGCGCGGGCGAGGGCGTCGGCGGCGAGCTGATGCAGGTCGGTCTCACGTTCGGCCTGCGCGCTCTGGCCGGCGGCGCGGATCGCCTCAAAGATCGGATGCACCGGAGCCCCGGCGTCGATGCGCTCCAGCTCAGCGCTCACCTGTGCCCGGAGCGCGGCGGGCTGGGCAGGGTCTTCGGCGATCTTCTGGAGGTAGCCGATCTTCTCCAACGTCGTGTGCGAGGCACCACCGGGGATCATCGCTGCCGCCTGTTGACGTGCCTCGCCCAACGCTCCTGACGGTCCCGCAAAATTTGCGGGACCGTCAGCGCCGGGTTGATTCTGGGCACTGAACTGGGTCGCTGCCTTCCTGCGGTCGGCGTCCTCGGCCATCAGCGTCTTCAGCTCCCGATACAGAGCGGCCGCCTCGATCTGAGTCAGCGGCTTGTGGAGCACGTTGTCGTCCTGCTCGGCCAGCAGGTGCCCGAGGCGGTCGGAGATGCCCGAGCGGACCCAGACGTTGACCTTGCGCCAGCCGAGCTTCTTGATCGCCGCCAACCGGCGCGCCCCGCACACCAGCACTCCGTCGGGGGTGATGGTGATGGGCTGCAACAGCCCGTCCCGGCCGATCGAGGCGGCGAGTTCGTCGATGTTGCCGAACGCGGTCCGGTGTCGGCGCCCGACCCGGATCGAGTCGACGGTGCGTTCCAGCTCGATGTACCCGGCCGGTGCGGTCACGACCGACCACCACCAGAATCGTCGGGGTCCTCATGGGTGCCGGGTGCGGCCAGGGAGATGGTCAGGATGAGGTCGTCATCGCGCAGCAGCACCGGCAGGGTCTCGCCGATCAGCAGCCGCAACAGCACACCCCGCCCCGCGGTCGTAGCGGCGTAGGCGGGGTGCGGGTTGCCCAACAAGGCGCGCAGCAGCGCCGTCCACGAGGAACGCGGTACGTCCAGCAGTGCGCGGGCGTGCTTGTCCCGCCGCAACGCCTCGTAGGCGGCTTGGCGGGTGCCGGTCTTGGTCAACGCGACGCAGACATGCTCGACCCCGGCCCGGGCGGTCGCCGGGTCCCAGCCCAGCAGCGTGAACAGCGCGATGGCGTCCTCGGCCGCCGACCCAGCGGACATGCACGCCCGATCCGAACCGCGCCCACCATCATCGGAGCCCGCCCCGCCAGCGTCCGTCTCCGCGTCGCCGGTGGCGTGGTAGTGGGGGTCGGTGATCTGGAAGGCCGGGTGATAGTCCATCAACGCGTTCTCCCGGTCGGAGAACCGCTCCGGATCGTGGAACGCCGAGACGTGCGGACGACGAGCCTGATGCACCGAGCAGAGCAGGCCTTGGGCGCGTTCTTCGAAGATGCAGGTGATCCGCACCGCGTGCGTGATCACCGCCCAGGGGTCGCGTGCTTCGCGGGCGGCGCGGGTGATCATCACCTTGAACGCCGCGCTGGCGGCTTCCCACGGGTCGAGGCCGTGCTTGCGGGCGAGGGGTTCGTACTTGGTCGCGGTGTGGGCCATCAGCTCCGCGGCCGTCGGATCATGGCTCCACGAGCCTGGCCCGGCGTCGTGGAGCCGGTGCAGCAGGGTGCGGAGCCCGTTGCTGGTGGCGAAGTCCTCCCCGGTTGTGCCGCCGGGAGTGTGTCGGTTGGTGGTCGTGGTCATGGTCTGGCACCTCCTGACAGAGAGGTGCGCGCACGTCCCCACACCACCGGCAGCGTCGGCGACGTTGTGGTGGGGGCGCGCATCTCAGGTCACCCCAGCCCGATCCCCGAACGAGACACCCACGACTGATGCCGACTGCTACGGCCGAACTCCGAAACATCGGGCAGCCGCCGCGCCCGCTCACTGATGGCTTTGCCAGCCTTGCCGAGACCGCGGCCGCTGGCGCGCGTGACGCGGCTGGTGAGCTTGCGGGTGCGGCGGGCGAGTTCGACCTCGAAGTCGATACCCCGCCCCGCCACCGCCGCGGACTGGCGGGCGAGCAGGTCGGTGGGCCGCATCCACTCCACACTCCGCGCCCGCCGCGCGCTATCCGCGATCGTGGCCTTGTCGGGACGGTTGCGTTGGGCGACCTTGGCGGCCTGCACCGCCTCCGGCGTCCCCGCCTTCTCCGGCTCCTCCGGGACCGAGTGGTCCTTGGTCGGCTCGGGTGCGTTCTGCCGGCGCTCATGCTGGTGGCGGGCCTGGTCTGTGGTATTCATGGTGTCTTCGCCTCCTCGACGGTCTGCTTGTCGGGAAGGTGCGCGGACGTGAACCAGCGGCCGACCGTGGACGGGTGCACGCCGAGGTCGCGGGCGATGCGCTTGTTCGACCACCCCTGCTCACGCAGCCTCGCGGCACGCTCACGCCGATCCGAGCTCGTGGCGCCGGCCCGCAGGCGTGAGTTGACCCCCTGCGGTGGCGGTGGCGGGGCAACTGGCGCGCTGTCCCCATCTGCGGCACTCTCCGCCGGGGCTTCGACGGGCACAGGCGACTGCGTCGGATGCTCCACGGGCGCGAGCTGCTCGCGGTCGACTGCGCCCGTGTCGAGTTCAGCGGCTGTTGGGAGTGGTCGGGTGAGGATCACGGTCAGGTGGGTGATCGCCAGCAGCACCACCGGCGGCACCGCCGCCACTGCGGCGGCCAGCACGCCCGGTACGTCGGCGTCGGCGGCGACCACGGCGTGGAGGGCGTTGGCGGTCACCGAGACCGCGGCGCCGCCGATCAGCAGCACCCACGGATACCACGCCGTCTTCTGGCCGGCGAGTGCGACGACGGCGACGGTGGCGACCACGATGATGCCATCCACAATCAGCGGCCACGCCCACGCCTGCCCGGCACCGATCCCGGACCTGG
This sequence comes from Sediminivirga luteola, assembly GCF_014639315.1. Classification (GTDB taxonomy): domain Bacteria; phylum Actinomycetota; class Actinomycetes; order Actinomycetales; family Brevibacteriaceae; genus Sediminivirga; species Sediminivirga luteola. The sequence continues at coordinate 103,545 of NZ_BMFY01000007.1, read as the reverse complement.
CGGCGAGGTCTGCCAACGCGGTGAAGGACAGCCAGAAGGCGCCGGCGGCGATGAACACCGTCCCGGACACCGCCGTCACCACCGCCCAGCGGCGACCCGCCGCCCTGCTCGCGACCGTGCTGCTCGTGATCGGGGTGGTCATCACAGCCCCCGCACCCTCGACGACCCCGCCGACGGGCGGGTGCTGGTGTTGCGGTCGAACCAGCCGTCCGCGGCCAGCGGCGGCTCACCCCGCGCCGGCGACGACCCATCGTGTGCGCCGCGCCGGGCGGGGGTGGGGTGGACGGTGCGGTAGGCGGAGCGGACCGTGGCGGTGATCTCGCGCTCGGCGAGCCCGGCGTGACCGGCGGCCGCGGTCAGCACATCGAGCGCCTCCGACGCAGGTAGCCCGTTCTCCGCGAGCCGGCACGCCGCCCAGAACAGTCCACGGTTCCGCTCGCCCTCATCACGGGCAGCGACCCACGCTGTCAGCCGCGATACATCGGCACCCCGATCCAGACCCGCGGGCGCGGGGCGCGGTGTGGGGCGGGGGTCGAGGAAGTCCCGCAGCCCTCCCGCATCCAGCGTGCTGCTGGCGGGGCCGGTGTTGATCGTTTCCACTTCGTAGGCGACTGTGGTGCCCTCGATGGAGCGGACCGAGGGCGGGACGACGATGTAGCCACCGTCGCCGCGGAAGTCGATCCCAGCACGTGCCGCCTGCCACGACCGCTGCTCCGTGCCGGGCGTGGCCGGGTAGTAGGCGTGCATCCCGCCCGTGGGAGTGCGCACCAGCAGCTCCCACCCCTCCACCAGCCCGGCACGGGCGGCGCGATCGAAACGGGTCCGCCCATCGACCGGGCCGTGCACGTCGACATCCACCACGACCGCGCCCGAGGCGGCGCCGGTCGGAACCCCGATGTTCGCGCCCGGCGACTGCCGCCACCACGCCTCGATCTGATCCAGGTCCGTGGTGGCGTCGTGGAACCCGTGTCCGGTGGCCGGACGCTTCCCCCACGGTGCGCAGGGGAAGACCGGCACCCCCGCACGGGCGAACTCCCGCGCGGCGGCCGACAGCGGCCACGCCGCGTTCATCCGCAGCAGCACCGAGGAAACGACTCCGTGCTCGATCATCACAGCCCCCGCCCCACGACCGCCGACACCGCGGCGGGTCGCGCGGCCGGCTCAAGCGATGGAGCCGTCCGCCGCGGCGAAGCCGGCTCCGGCACCGGCGATGCCTGCGCGGCTGCGTCGCGGCGGGTCGCGTCTCGGTCCAGACCCGGCGGGGTGCCGTCACCGACCTGCGTCGTGTCGAGCTGGTCCAGGATCGTCAGCGCGGTCTTGCGGACCCGCTCCCCGGTCGCCTTGACCACCTCCACCGGCTCCTTGCCATCAACCCGTGCCGCCCATGTGGAGACGTACGGGATCGTGTAACCGCTGGTGTCCATCCCGTGCGCGGCGCCGACCATCAGCGCGACGGACTCGGCTTCGACCTCCCCGATGCCGCGATGCTGCCGCGCCTCGTCCTGATCGGGGCCGTGGAGGAGGACGTGGCCGAGTTCGTGGGCGAGGGTCTTGACCTGCGCGGCCGGGTCCATGTTCTCCCGCACCGCGACCGTGTTCGCGGTGTAGTCGGTCATGCCGTTGGCGCCGTGGATCATGCCCTCGTGCGGCACTCGCAGCACCGTGAACCCGGCTGCCTCGACCTGCGCCGCCAGCCCGTCCCACAGCCCTGCCGGGGCCTGGCCTTCCAGCAGCTTCGGTGCCGGTGGTTCGGGGATGGGGTCGCCGGCGGTCTGGGAGGCGTCCCACACATAGGCGGGCCGGACGCCGACCATCCGCGTGCGCACGACCTCACCGGCACGAGGCTTCTCGCCCTTGCCCAGGCGCCGCCACGACTCAGCATCCGCCGGGGTGGCGGTGGCGAAACGTCCGGTGACCGGCGCGAGAATCTGATACCCCGACTGGCCCTTCTGCACCTGCCTACCCAGGCCCTGCCACTGCCGATACCCGGCCACATACGACGGGAACGGCTCGGGCACCAGCCCAGCCTCGTAAGCACCTTGGTGCTGCTCCCAGATCAGCAGCGTGTTGGAAAACGATCTTGCCCTGAACCGTGCCGCGAACGCGAGCGCCCGCGCCCAGTCCTCATCGGAGACGAGCTGTTCGACCGCACCGGTCAGACGCTCGTGCAGCTCGTCGAGCTTCGCCTCCCGCGCGGCTTTGGCCTGCTCCCGTGTTGTCGCCATCGTCGTGTCCTCCGATACCCTGAGCACCGGGCCGAACCAGGCCCCGGTGACCACCAGGTGCGCCGGGATCACCAGCAATGACGAGACGGACAACGGATGACGTGACCGTCAGGCGTGTGGCGAACCCGACGAGTCCGTACCGGACTATCAGCCCCTCAGCGGTCTCGGGCGCCGAGGCCGGCGATGATGCGGATACCTGTATCGGCGTTGCGGCGATCTGTATCGCCCGCGCCTTCTCAGGCGGCAGTCTTCTGTCGGCTCAGTTCGCGGTAGCGGGCCGGGGTGACGCCCACGGCTTGGCGGAACATCCGAGCAGCGTGACCTCGGCTGTACCAGCCGACCCGTCGCATCGCCTCCTCGATCGGCAGGTCGGTCTCACGCAACAACCGGGCGAGCTGCTCCGCGCGGATGGTCACCAGGTACGTCATCGGGGTCTTGCCGTAAGCGTCGACGAAGACCCGGCCGAGCTGCGAAGGCGACAAGTGCACCGCCTCGGCCAGACCCTGGAGTGTCCACCGCCCGGCTGGATCAGCACGCAGCAACTCGACGGCTTCTCGCGCCTCTTCCCGCAGGGGCACGAACTTACGGTGGCGCGGGCTACTCGGGTGCGCCGTCCTGCGCTGGGTCGGCGAGCGGCGCACCGCGGTGGTCTTCACGTAGGGCGCGATCACGTCCAGGACCGCGAACAGCAGCGCTTGCATCCGGTAGAACCGTTCCGGTGATGGTCCGTCCAGGCTCAGAGCCACCAGTTCATCCAGCCAGGGCATGAGCATCCCAGCACGTTCCTCGCCGAGGCGGAGAATCTGCGCCGGGTCGGAGTACAGTTCAGCGGTGAAGTCTTGGGCGTCGAGCCTGTCGGTCAAGAGCCCTGCGTGCTGCCAGAACACCTGATCGGTCACATAGTCCCGATCCAGATAGAGCGTTGTGACGGTGATCGACCCCTCGGGCTCGCTCCCGCACAGCGTGTTCGCAGCCAGTGCGATCACATCACCGACTTTGACGTGGCGCTCGCCGAACTCGCTGAGCAGGATCGACGAACCGTACCGGACGAAGATGAGCTTCACGCAGTCGTAGGCGACTGGTGGCCGCGCCGACGAAACGGTGGTGGAGCGTGCCACGATGGGCGCAAACGTGGCCTCATCGAGCGCTGACCGCTCTGGGCACCGTTGCAGTGGTTCGCCGTCGTTCACGATCTCGGCCCCGGCTGACTGTTCCCCGGCTGGTCCGGCCTGTGCCCGAAGCTGCTAGCGCGCCTCACGGTCCCAGCTCGTGGTGGTACCGAAGCGCCGGTCATCGAGGATCGACCAACTGGCTATCGAGCTACTGGTGCCGGCCCGCCGCGGCGCGAGAGCATTGACACGGTGCGCCACAGGAGGACGGTGAGAATCACCAGGACCGCACTGATGAAGACCGGGCCGCGCACGCCGATGGCTTCGATAGCGAGGCGGTCGGTGATGGGTCCGACGACGGCACCGACGTTCAACGCAACGGTGGCGAAGGCGCCGCCCACGGCTGCAGCGGCTAGGACCGGTGGGCCGACGACCATCCTCAAAGCAACACCGGGCTGTGCGGAGTCGAGGGCGCAGACATGCCCTGAGTTCAGGGCCAATCTGTCGAGTCTTGGGGTGAGAGATTCTGGCCATGGGCCACGACGAAGGTCACGGGGATTGATGTGCCGTTCTGGATCAGTGGCTTGAGACCTTCGAAGTGCCGTCGGAAGCGATCCGTCTGCGCCCAGTTCTCCTTAGCCTCTGCGGATCGGAAGCGGGTGAGGACGATCAGGCTGGTGTCGTCGTCTGAGCGATAGACCTCGTTGCCCAGCCAGCCGTGCGCGGTGGCCTCTGCTCTCATGTCCTCCATTTCGGCTATCTGGAAGACAGTCAGTGCGTCGATGCCGCCTTCAACAGCGGTGAACGTGTTGATCGAGATGGATGGACTCTGGTGCCGCTGATCGGTCATGGGGAAGCTCCTCTGTGAATGCTCGGATCGCGGCAATAGCGCCGCGCTCAGTTGGGAAACGGATGGTGGGCGCGGGCGTCGGTAAGCAGGTCGGCCCACCAAGCCAGTTCCGCCAGGGCACCTTCCAGCGCCTTGGCCACGGTCTCGCTCGGTGCAAAGCGCTCGGCATCGTCTACGGCCTCCCACGGGGCGGGCAGTCCGAGACAGCGGCGGGTGGTGACCATGTTCAGTTCGGCCAGCACTCCGCGTAGATGCTCAATCGCCGAGTATCCGCCGTGTACGCCGTAGGCGACGATGGTGGCGGGCTTCAACTTCCACTGGGTGTAGTGCCAGTCGATCAGCCGCTTCAGCGACGCCGGGTAGGAGTGGTTGTACTCCGGGGTGACGAAGACGAATGCAGCAGCCGCCTCGATCCGCTCGCCTACCTCTGTCGCTGGTCCGCCGCCTGGGGAGAGCAGGTTGTCATCGGGCAGTGCGATCTGAGCCAGGTCGATCAGATCGACCTCGATGCCGTGATTCTCGGCCAGGGAGGTCAGCACCCAGTCGGCGATGCTCGGACTCATACGGTCGTCGCGAATGCTGGAAGAGATGACCGCGATCCGGCTCTGAGCGGGTGCGGGAGCAGTTTGTTGCTCGGTGGGCTGTGGTCTCGGTGATGTCATATTTCTCCAGACTGAGGGTTGAACATATGTTGAAGTCAAGGGCGGTCGTTGAACCGCGAGTGGGATGAACGACTAGCCATCGGCAGACCGTTCGCCAGCGTTCGCTGGCGCTGGTGAGGGAGGTTGTCCGTCTTTCAGAGACCTGCCCCTGCTGGTCATCATCACGACGCAGGCCAGCGCCAGGAGCAGGACGGCGGCACCGGCGGTGATGGTGGACTGTCCAGCGTTGAAAGCCGACTGCGCCGCCTCCAATAGCGTGTTCCCGACCGTTTCGGGAAGGGTGTCGGCAGTTGTGACGGCGTTCTGGAGTGACTGCCCGGCTTGCTCGGCATCGCTGGCACTTAGCTCTGACGGAAGCGAGAGTCCGTTGCGGTAGACCACCGAGGCGGCAGTGCCGAGGACAGCGATGCTCAGCGCTGCGCCGAGTTCGGAACTGGTCTCCGAGAGCGCCGAAGCCGACCCCGCGTGATCGGGCGGCGCGGCAGCGACGGTGAGGTCAGTGGCCAGGGAGAGAAACGCGGTCACGCCAACGCTCAGTGCGACACCGCTCAGCAGCACCAAGACGAGTGACTGCGTGGGGGTGGCCAAGGCGATACCGAATAGGCCAAGGCTTGCGGCACCCAGCCCGAGGACGATGACGCGCGGTTTCGATAGCCGGGTGATGAGGACGCTGGCCAGGATCGCGCCGCCGATGCCGAACACGGCCATCGGGATCATCGCCAGTGATGCGAGCAGCGGAGAGAGGCCGAGTACGAGTTGCAGGTACTGGGCCAGCGACATGTTCGGCCCGGTGAGGGCGAACATTCCGACCGCGACGATCAGCAGTCCGAGCCTGACGCCGGGCACGCGGATCAGGTCGCGGTCGATCAGGGGATGCCGTGCGCGGCGCTGATGCCACACGAACCCGACACCCGCTGCCAGCGTGAGAGCGAGCAGCAGCCACTCGGTCACACCCCAGCCGCCGGAGGTTGCTTGCTTCAGCAACGCCATCGCCGAGACGACCAACGCGAGACCGATCAGAGCACCGACGAGGGGCAACGGCGCAGAGGCCTCGGCGCGAGACTCCGCCACCCACAGCCGCAACCCGAGCAGCAGGAGCGCCACGACGGGGGCATTGATGATGAACACCGACCCCCAGGGGAAGAACTCAAGCAGTCCGCCTGCGACCACCGGCCCCAGCGCACCGCCCGCCGCGAACGCTGCCGTCCACAGGCCGATGGCTCTAGCACGCTGCTGCTCGTCGGTGAACGTCGTGCGGATGAGTGCGAGCGTCGAGGGCATCAGCGTGGCACCGCCGACTCCCATCATCGCGCGAGCGAAGATCAGCCACCCGGCTGAGGTCGAAAACGCGGCAGCCAACGATGCGAGCCCGAACAGCACCGCCCCGATCACGAGCAGGCGGCGGCGTCCGATGCGATCCCCGAGCCTGCCCGCCGGGATCAAGAGTGCAGCCAGGACGAACCCGTAGGCGTCCATGATCCACAGCAGTTGTGAACCCGACGGGCGCAACTGCTCACTCAGCGACGGCACCGCGAGATAGAGCACCGTGAGATCCATCGACACCACCACTACCGGCAGCAGCAACGTGGTCAGGGCCAGACGCTGGCGCGGATTCATCTTCATACCCACGACGCTAGAACTTGAACATTGGTTGAAGTCAAGCCATGCTGGAACCATGACCACCATCGAGACTCACGCCCCCGAGTTGCTGACGGTCGGCGAGGCGGCTGAGCTCAGCGGCACCGCAACCTCAGCGATCAGGTTCTACGAGCGGCAAGGACTGATCGAGTCACAGCGCACCTCCGGCAACCAGCGCCGCTACCAGCCCTGGGTTCCCTGCGTGGTTCGCGTGGCCCGAGTGGCCCAGCGCGTTGGGTTGTCCGTGCAGGAGATCGCCAAGGTGCTGGAGGATGTTCCGGATGAGCCGACACCCGAGGACTGGCAGCGACTGACCGACCACCTCATCGCTGACGCCGAACGCCGGATCGCCGAACTCCACGCCGTGCTCGCAGACCTGAAATCCGAGACCAAGCGCTGCGACCTTCCCGGTCGCTGAGTCCTGACTTCCACATTCGCACCCGGGCCCCTACGGCAACGCTTCCTTAGTGGTGCCCGCGCTTCTTCCAACCACTTCTAGCCAACTGAATAGATAGATGCACGAACGCACCCTGTCCGCACCCTTCGCGCTCCTCGCCGCCGCACGCGGGACCAGCCCGATCGGCCTGGGCGCCGGGGTGATCCCGCTCGCCGGCGAAGACCCCGGCAAGCTCGCCGAGTAAGCCGCCACCGCCGACCTACTCAGCGGCGGACGACTCAGGCTCGGCGTCTCCTCCGGCGCCAGCCCTGCAACGCGATACCCCGTGAACACGTCTGGCTGCGCCTCACCGCCGTGCGCTCCGCTCGGCGGCGAACCCATCGACCTACCCCCAGAAGTCCTGAACCCCGGTGGACCCCACCAAGTGCTCCGTGCCCTACCCGCCAGCCCCGGACTGAGCCCTCTCCCAGTTGCCACGGGGCGGGTTCCACCTGGCGAAGGATCGCACTTGCATCGTCGCCGGGGCTGCGGTGGTGGGGTTGCATCGGGAATCGGTTGCGCCTCCGGGAAGGTTGCGGACTGCCGGTGCGAAGAGCAGACCACGACCGTTCTCGATCACCACGAACTCCGGGGGCAAGGCCTCGATTGCGGCCCCATGTGCGACCAGAACCCCGAGTGAGTGCTGGGCGCGAGGTCGGCCTGCTTGCCGGCAGTGGATACGTTCTGTCAGGGGAATCCTTCGCAGGGGATCTCCACCGGTTCGACGGCGTTTCAGTCGATGGTGGTGACGGCACCTAGGTTCGGCGCGTCGGGCCAGTAGTGGGCGAAGACCCGGGTGAGGGCTAATCGATCTCGAAGAACCAGATCGTCTCAGCGTCGAAGACGTGCTCGACGGCGAAGTCGAGGCCGCCGTATCCGGAAAACAGCGACCCGACCCGCAGACGACAGCCCTCGGGTGGAACCGAGTGGTTGCGCATGAGGGCTCCGGCGGTTCGGTGATCCCGGACCCGAACCCCTCGCGGACCCCTTCGCCGGGCTGATCACCTGCCAGGTGCGCGACCCCGATCAACGGCCGCCGATGCCTCGCTGACAACACGACCAGGCACGCCCACTCCCGGCCGTCGGCCCGACCCCGATCCGTCTCTCGCTCAGCCCACCATCGGAACTGCCACGCGTCTTGCAGGTCGAGGTAGATCGAGCCGCTACGGTACGGCCAGCCGCGTCACGGAACGACGAGCAGACCCGCGACTGCCACAAGTTCGTCGTGTAGCACGGCGATTCTCGGGCGGGTGCTGCTGATTGAAAGAAGATAGCGCCGCCATCCGTCCACGCTGAGCCGACGATCTCCAGTCACTCGAAGGCCTAAAGGCACTGTGCTCTTCCGTAGCTCATCGTTCGCTCGCTTGAGTGCGGACTCAGACTGGTGTGCGAGCGCGTTGCGAATGAGTCGGGTGGCGAGCACGGGTTTGAACTGAAACGAGGAGATTCCACCCAGTGCCGTCCGGTAAGGGTCGGCGAGCCACCGCCGAGCGAACTTATCGAGATCGCCGTGTTCACGAATCACGATGTTGTTCTCCTGCGGGTCCAATAGCTGGCGAACCAGATTCAGGCTGAAGTGAGACTGCGTGATGAGGGTCGCTGCAAGATGTGAGCTAGGGACACGAAGCTCCTCCTCCGCGTGCTCTTGCAAGCGGGTTGCGAGTTGCCTCACGGCCTGCGACGCATCCTTGTTCACTGCGGCGACCAACCAGCGTGAGAGGAACGACTCCCACGAGACAGCTAGCGAGAGGAAGGCGTCAGAGGCTGCTCGACGGCGGAGGCTAAGCGACTGCGACGCAAGCGCTGCGTCGATCGTCTCCCAGTCCGCGAGTGCGTCGGCCGTCGCCGTGGTGAAGGCCGCAGCTACATCGTTGGGCGACGCTTTTCTCATGCTGTGACTCTATCGATGTGACCGGCGTTGGCATGTGGGCGAGCGCGCACCTCGCAGCGTGACGGTTTCGATGCGGGTGATGAGTGCCGGCGATGGCTACAAGTACCTGCTGCGCACGGTGGCCGCCGCTGATGGGGACCGTTCGCTGTCGACGCCGCTGACGAGGTACTACGTGGAGGCGGGCACCCCGTAGGGGAGCAAAAGTAGTCGCGTCGTGATTGCTCGATGCCGACTCGAACACTGGCGTCGTGCAGGGTGGCCAGTGTCGGTGGCACGCGTCGGCCTCGCGGTCGGCGGATTATCCTCGGTGGATCGGCGTAATGAGACGATGGTCGTAGACGGCGATCACCAAGTGAGCGCGGTCGCCGGAGTGAACCTTCGCCAGCAACTTGCCGATGCGGGCCTTGACGTATTGGGGAGGACGCTCAGTCCGTACCTGATCTCGCCTTGAGAAGCTCGCGTCCGACCAGGGGTGAGCACCTCGGCATTCGACCCTGCGCGGTGAAGGCGACCGGCCCGTTTCCTGGCAGGGATAGGTCGTGATACGGTACATGCATGCACATGCAGACAGACGCAACAGAGGTTTCGCTCGGCAGCGGTGTCAGCGCCGCTTGGTCGAAGGTCGCCGCGTTCGCGTCGGCGGTGGATGCGAGTTTGGACAAGTGGCTCGCGGACACGCACCGGGTCGGGCTGACGGAGTTCCGCGCCCTGGTCTTCGTGAGTCAGTCGTCAGACAAGGAACTGCGCGTCAATGACCTCGCGCAGCGCGTGGGGTTGACCCAGAGTTCGGCGACCCGCCTGGTCAGTCGGTTGGAGGCCAAGGGGTTTGCTCGCCGAGATGTCTGCGAGGACGACGGGCGCGGTGTGTACGCAGTGATTACTGAGCAGGGAGAGGGGCTGCTGCGCCAGGTGCGGGAACCCTACGAGGGCCGGGTTCGGGAATTGCTGGACCGGCCGTCGCTGCACTTTCCGCACCTTGATGCGGGGCAGCTCGGCCGCGCCCTGGATGAGGTCGGAGCGGTGATCGGGTCCTGAATCCGCACGGCACCCGCCAGATCCTTTGGAGTAGTACATGCATGTACATGTAAGTAAATCGGCAAGAATGACAACGCGAGAAGGAGCCCATCAGGTGAGTACGCAGGTCGATGTCTTCGTGGACTACGTGTGCCCGTTCTGCTTCCTGGTCGAGGGAGCGGTCGAGGAGTTGAAGCGTGACCGGGATGTGGAAGTGCGGATTCGGCCGTTCGAGCTACGGCCTGATCCGGTGCCGACTCTGCGGCCGGAGGATGAGTACCTGCCGCGGGTGTGGAAGTCCTCGGTGTATCCGATGGCCGAGCGTCTGGGCGTCGATATCACCTTGCCGTCGATTTCTCCGCAGCCGCGCACCGAGAAGGCGTTCATGGTGCTGCAGCTGGCTCAGGAACAGGGCAAGGCCGAGGAGTACACCGAGGCAATGTTCAAAGCGTTCTTCCAGGACGACCGCGATATCGGCCACGACGCCGTGATCATCGAGGTGGCGCTCTCGGTGGGCTTGGACCGCTCCCAAGTGGAAGAGGCCCTGCACAGCGATCAGCGCCGGGACCGGCAGCGCGCTGATCAGGACTATGCGGTGAACACCGTCGGGATCGAAGCGGTGCCGGGCATCGTTGTCGAGGGCCAACTGCTGCGTGGAGTGCCCAGCGCGACCCGGTTGAAGAAGGTCGTCGACCAGCTCACCGCACAGGACGTCCCTCCGAGGCCCGAGCCGTGAGGCCGGCCCGGTTGCGGGCGGTCATGGAGCGGGCGGTCGAGGAGTGCATCGCGCACGTTACGACCGGTGGTCTGCCCTTCGTCGGCGTCGTCGTGGATCAGGGCGGGGTCGTCTCCGAGTTCGGCGTCAACCGGGTGCATGAAACCGGTGACCCGAGCGCACACGCCGAGATCGTGGCGATGCGAGACGCGATGGTCTCGCACGGGATTCAAAGTCTGGCCGGGACCGCGTTGTTGGCCACCGGGGAGCCCTGCGGCTTGTGCTACCGCTTCGCGATCGACCACCGCGTTGACGCCATCCACGTCGCCGTTGACCGCGATGCGGTCGCGGACTTCGGCTTCGACTACCGCGGCAGCTACCCGGCGCTGGAGATCACCGACGAGTTGCGCGCCGGCCTCCTGCGTCACCTGCCCGTTGAGCGGGGCGCAGAGCCCTTCACCAGGTACCTCCACAACTACACACTTCACGGGCGCTGACAAGGGCGCTCACACAACGAACTGACGTAAAGGAACACCATCATGAGCTGGCTCTACCTCGGCATTGCCGTCATCTTCGAAGTCGCCGTCGGCATCTCTGCCGGCAAGGCGCAGGGTTTCACCAGGCTGTGGTGGACCATCGCAACCCTGGTCAGCGGAGGGATTGCCACCTTCTTCCTCAGCCTCGCGCTGTTGACCTTCGACGTCGGCGTCGGCTACGCGCTGTGGACCTCGCTGGCCGGCGTCGGGATCGTCATCGTCGGTGCACTCTTCCTCAGCCAGCGCCTGACGTGGAAGAAGTTCCTCGGCATCGCCATCGTGATCGGCGGCGTCGTGGGGCTCAACCTCGCCAGCACCGCCTGAACCACCCCCGCGCAAACACTGTGAAAGGACATACTCCATGACCACCACGACGCACACCCCGGCATCGGGTACCGCCGAGAAGAAGACGGGCCCCTGGCTCGCCCTGCTGCTGGCCGGAGGGTTCGAGGTCGGCTACGCACTCAGCGTCAACGGCAGCCAGGGATTCACCAACCTCGTCTGGTCCATCGTCGCCGTCGTCTTCTTCCTGCTCACCCTGTTCTTCCTCAGCGTCGCCCTCAAAGGCATCGACGTCGGGATCGGCTACGCCGTCTGGGCAGGCATCGGCGCCATCGGTGCCGCACTCCTGGGCCCGGTCTTCTTCGACGAGACCCTGACGATGACCAAGGCGTTCTGGCTGGCGGTCATCATCGGCGGCGTTGTGTGGCTCAAGCTCGCCGACAGCCCCAAGCTCACCGCCCACCAGACAGATTCCGAACCGGGAGCGTCCGATCAGCAGTCCTGACCATGCTGCAAGAGCAGCGCGGCGTGGGGCCGCCGGGGCGAAACGAGAAACCAGGTGTCCCCACGCCGGGTGCGGACCGCGCAGACGGGCCGGGAAAGTCACTTCCACGACAGGGACCACCGTGCCGCACGGTAACGACGGAGGGGGCGTCAATGACTGTCCAGGCAGAGCGAGATTACTACTTCTACGAGCCCGCATCCGGGACTGGGCTTCCGCACTCACCGTTCAACGCCATCATCGCGCCTCGGCCGATCGGCTGGATATCGAGCCGGAACGTCGATGGGGTGTTGAATCTGGCGCCGTACAGCTTCTTCACGGCCTTCCACTACACCCCGCCGATCATCGGATTCGCCAGCAACGGCTCGAAGGACACTCTTGCGAACGTCGAAGCGACCGGACAGTTCTGCTGGAACTTGGTCACCCGAGAACTCGCAGAAGCGATGAACGTCACCTCGGCGGCAGCGCCCCCGGAGGTCGACGAGTTCGCCCTCGCCGGCCTGACCCCCGCGCCGTCGCGCATCATCGACACCCCGCACGTCGCCGAATCCCAAGCGGTGTTCGAATGCCGCGCCACACAAATCGTCACCCTCCACACCGCCACCGGGACCCTCACCGACACCCGCGTGGTCTTCGGTGAGGTGGTGGGCGTGCATATTGACCGCGGCCTGCTGGCCGAGGGCATCTACCAGACCGCGCTGGCCGACCCGGTCCTGCGCGGCGGCGGGCCAGGCACCTACTTCACACTCGACGAACACCACCGCTTCGACATGTTCCGCCCCGGGCCTGATGGTCGCCGATCATCGCCGTAAACAGGCCGTCCACACCGCCTAGTGAAGAATGTCGCACGAGCCGGCCTGGCGCCGCACCACGCCGTGACGGTTGCTGGTGGGGCACTCACTCCGATTGTCGTCAGGACCACGACGATCCATGCCCCGATCACACCGGTGGCTTACGACAGGGTGAAGCTCATCGCGGTCCGGTCAGGCTCGGCGATCCTGCTGAGCGAGTTCGGTGAGAAGCCGGTGAGCGCCGGCGACGTCATCCTGCTCAGTGCGAGCACGCTATGCGGGAGCGAGCCCGAGCACGCGGTCACCGTCACGACGATCTACCTCGACCGCGGCTACGTCGCCGACCAGGTGTTCTGGCAGTACGCCCACCTCCTGACAGATCGCTGGGCCGCGCAGGACATCCTCGCAAAGCTGTTCTGCCCACCCGCTCAGATCCTCCGGCTCGGCAAACAACGGCTAGGAATGATCATGCCCTGGCTCGATGAGCTGACCACCCTCAGTCTCGACCGCCCCGCCCCGGAACGCTTCTACCGCGCCCAAGCGCTGCTGTTCGCCGTTCTCGACGTCATCGCTCCCTACGTGACAACGACGCCGACACCACCACCTTCGATTCAGCGCGGCACTACACGCCGTGGCGCGCCGGAGATCCGACAACTTGCGCCGCTGCGGGAGGAGGTCCGCACCGTGATCGACCTGCTACGTGACGCACCAGCCAAGCGATGGACCCTGCGCGAGCTTGCCGCAGCCGTGCATCTCTCGCCGTCCCAGCTCGGCCGAGTATTCGTCCAGACCTACGGCAAGACACCCCTGGGCTGCCTCGCAACAATCCGGGTGGAGAACCTGACGCGACTCCTGCGACAGACCGACCTCCCCATCGAGGCCGCGATGCGTGAAGTGGGATGGCACAGCCGTGGACATGCCGCCCGGGTGTTCCGCGAGGCCGTCGGCGTCACCCCGAGTCGGTACCGACGCCTCGTCCACGAAGGACCGTCCACAGGACATTCGCATCTTCCCATAGGCGGCCAGCAAAGCTGCCCGCTCACGGGCACGACCCTGTAGCGGCCAGCCACCGCCGCCCCGCTGCATAACGATCGTGAGGCTACCGGCGCAGTGCGCACCTGACGTGCATGACGGTCTCGATGCGGGTGATGAGCGCCGGCGACGGCCACAAGTATCTGCTTCGTAGCGTGGTCGCCGCGGATGGCGACCGCTCGCTCTCCACTCCGTTGACGCGGTATTGCGCGGAGGAAGGTACCCCGTAGGGGAGCAGACGTAGCTGCGTCCTGATCGCTGGAACCTTACCCGGACTTGGTGCTGGTGCTGCAGCCTCAACTCGTAACCCGAGCAGGGCGCAGGTAGGTGCTGGCCGGGCGAATGCTTACGTTGGTGGTGGCCATGCGATGGAAGACGGCTCAGCAATGTGAATTCTGGAAGCTCAGGGGAGAACGTGCCTCAGCCGGGGGTGATGAGATCTCCGAGAGCGCGGACGGCATCGGCGGCCATCGCCGCGAGCGGTCCGTTGTTGACGTAGACGACGTGGATGAACCGGACCGGGCGCGGGGTGAGGATTTCGATTACCGAGACGTGCTCCCGAGTTCCGCGGAGTCCCAGCCGCGGCAGGACCGTGGCGCCAAGTCCCCGGTCGACCATGTCGAGCGCTGTGGCGTAGTCGTGTGCCTGATGCCGGAACACCGGTTCAACGCCGGCAGACCGGCAGGCGTCGATCAGCATCTGTCTGCAGCTACTGTCGCGCAGTTCGTTGTCGATCCATGGCAGAGCGCGCAACTGCGCCAGGGAAACCGCGGAGAGCCGAGTGCACTCGTGGCCGGTCGGAACGGCGGCCACATAGTCGTCCGCGAGCAGAATCCGACTGCTCATCCCGGAGGGCGTCGCGAGTTCGCGTTCCGCTGTCACGACAAGTTGCACCTCGAAGCCTGCTGGCTTCACGTGGCCGTCGGTGAGTTCGAGGCGCACTCCGGAGGCCGGATGGGTGTTTTCGAGGTATGCCACGAGATCCGGTAGCCACCGGGCGCCAGCGGAGGAGAAGTAGCCGATCGTCAAGCAACCCAACCGCGCTGCAGCCAGATCGGCGATTCGCTCGTCCAGCACGGCGACGGCGCCGAAAACTTCGTCGATCGCTGCCACCAGTTCGGACCCGGCCTCGCTGACGATCAGTCTGCGCCCGCCGCGAACGAACAGATCGAAGCCGATGTCGCGTTCCAGGGCTCGGATCTGGGCGCTCACGGCCGAGGGCGTATAGCCCAGCCGCTCCGCGGCCGCGCGGACCGACCCGCACAGCGCTGTCGAACGGAAGGACTGAAGCTGACGGAGATCGCGCATGTCCCGAGCGTACGCAATTCCTGCACAGTTGTGCTCAAACGTGCGCTTCTCTTTCATCCACGCGGAGGCCAAGCTGAGAGCTATGAGCCACATCTCCGCGCGCCTCTCGTCCTCGCTCGCTACCGCGCCAGGCTGGCTGCCCTGGTTCGCCTGCGGACTCACCATGCTGTTCTGGGCCTCGTCATTCGTCGTCATCCGTGCCGGCGCCGAGCACTTTGAGCCGGGGCCGATGGCGCTGTTGCGCATGAGCGCAGCCGCCGCCGTCATGCTCGCGTTCGCCTTCGTCGCCCGGATCCGCCTGCCGCGCTCGTGGCGGACCTGGTGCACGGTGTGCCTATGGGGACTTCTGTGGTTCGCGGTCTACACGGTCGTCCTTAATGCTGCCGAACGCGACCTCGACGCTGCGACGGCCGCGATGCTGGTGAACCTTGCACCTCTCATCGTCGCGGTGGTCTCCGGCCTGTTCTTCGGTGAGGGCCTGAACGTGCGTCTGTTATGCGGCATTGCGGTCGCACTCGGTGGCATCGCTCTCATCACCGCCGCCACCTCGACCGGCAGGATCTCCATCATCGGTGTTGTTCTGGCTGTGGTCGCCGCGCTGATCTACGCCGGTGCAGTCCTCGCTCAGAAGCGGATTCTTCGCGTCATCGACTCGACCACGATGACGGTGATCGGGATCATGTTCGCCGCCCTGGCGTGCGTGCCATTTGCCCCGGAGCTTGGCCGACAGGTAGCCGAGGCACCGCTCGGGGCGGTCCTCGTCATCGTGTACCTCGGCGTTTTCCCCACCGCGATCGCCTTCGTTCTCTGGGGATACGCGCTGACTCACACCCCGGCGGGAGTGCTGAGCACCTCGTCGCTCGTCGTGCCCGCGCTCGTCGTCGTCATGTCGTGGGTGGTCCTCGGCGAAACTCCTCCGCCCCTGGCGGCTCTTGGTGGTCTCCTCTGCTTAGTCGGCGCGGGGTTCGCAATCGCGCCGCATGTCAGCGCGAGCCTCGCTGCCCGGCGGAGGGGGATTTCATCGGCTCGCCCGATAACCGACCTGCACCGGAGCGACCCCAGCCGTCAGTCCGGAGACTTCACCGCCAACTCCGCCGCCAAGCGACCGAGCGGCCACGTCTATGGATGCGGACTCTAGCTTTCACGCGGCCGCTGATGTGCGCGACGAGAACGGGCATATCCTCGACGGCCTCGCTACGAGGGTCGAGGTCGGCGTCCCCGAGCGAAAGTGCTGTGGTTGCTGGCGGGCATGGATGACACCAGACGGCTCATGGCCGCCCTCTCGGAGCCGGTCGTTGACGGAGTTACTGGTGCCATCAGCCCGAGGACAGACGCCATGAACACCACTTGCTAGCCTCACCGCCTCACGGCGGTGTGAAAGAGCGCCTCTGCGAATCAGGGCGCCCACGGGATCACGGCGGCACTCGTGGTGTCGCCGCGCGCGCCCGCCTCCGCTGTGAACTGTCGGCCGCCCGCTGCCGTGAACTGGAGCTCGCACCTTGTCACCATGACGGTGTCGATGCGGGTGATGAGTGCTGGGGACGGGTACAAATACCTGCTGCGCTCCGTTGCGGCAGCGGACGGTGATCGGTCGCTTTCGACGCCGTTGACGCGGTACTACGCGGAGGAAGGTACCCCACCGGGGCAGTGGCTCGGCTCTGGGGTCGCCGCGCTCGGCAAGGGTCAGCTCGCGGTCGGTGATCGGGTGTCGGAGGCCCAGCTTCAGCTCGTGATGGGGATGGGCCGTGATCCGATCACCGGCGACCCGCTCGGCCTCGCGTTCCCGGTCTACAAGTCGGTTCCGGAGCGGGTCGAGGCGCGGATCGCCGATCTCGACCCATCGCTGAGTCCGGGCGCGAAAGGTGAGGCGGTCGCGCGGATCGAGGCCGAGGAGGCCGAGCGTGGGAAGCGTCGTGCGGTGGCGGGGTTCGACTTCACGTTCTCGGTCCCGAAGTCGGCCTCGGCGTTGTGGGCGGTGGCCGACGCCGGCACCCAGGCGTTGATCGGGGAGGCGCATCATCGGGCGGTTGCGGAGGTGGTTGCGTTCATGGAGCGGGAGGTTGCGGCCACCCGCACCGGTGCAACCGCGGGCGACGGGGCCGTTGCGCAGGTCGATGTCGCCGGCTTGGTGGCGACGGCGTTCGATCACTTCGACTCCCGCTCGGGTGATCCTCATCTGCACACCCATGTCGTGATCAGCAACAAGGTGCAGACCGTGCTGGACGGGAAGTGGCGGAGCTTGGATGGGCGGCCGATGCACGCCGCGGTGGTCGCCCTGTCGGAGCTGCACGAGGCGGTGTTCGCCGACCACATGACCCGCAGCTTCGGCGTCGAATGGGAGGCTCGCGACATGGGCCGGGACCGCAATCCCGCCTGGGCGATCAGCAGCGTGCCGGAGGAGCTGGTAGCCGAGTTCTCCACCCGAGCGCGGCACATCGAGGTGGAGAAGGACCGACTGATCGCCGACTACGTCGCCCGGCACGGCCGCCAGCCCTCGACGGCGACGATCATCAAGCTCCGCGCCCAAGCCACCCTCGCCACGCGTCCGGAGAAGAAGGTCCGGTCGCTTGCCGACCTCACCACCGAGTGGCGCACCCGCGCCGCCGGAGTGCTCGGAACCGACGCGACGGCCTGGGCGCGTGAGGTGACAGACAACGACAAGCCGTTGCTGTTGCGCGCTGACGACGTGCCTTTGGACGTGGTCGCCGATCTCGGCCGGAGCGTGATCGGCGTGGTGGGTGAGAAGCGCTCGACGTGGCGGCGGTGGAACCTGATGGCCGAGGCGTCCCGGCAGACTATGGGGTGGCGCTTCGCGTCCATGCAGGACCGGGAGGCGATCGTCGCGATGGTCGCCGACGCCGCCGAAGCTGTGTCGTTGCGGCTGACACCGCCGGACCTGGCGACCAGCCCAGCCGTGTTCCGCCGCGTGGACGGCACCAGCGTGTTCCGGCCGAAGCACTCGACCGTGTTCTCCTCCGAGGAACTCCTCGCGGCCGAGGACCGGCTGCTCGACCGCACCCGCACCCTGACCGCGCCGACCGTGTCGGTGGCGACGGTCGAGAAGATCACCACCAAGCCCGACCGTCAGGGACGGATGCTCGGTGCCGACCAGGCGGAGGCGCTGACACGCATCGCGGTCTCCGGGCGCTTGCTCGACGTGCTGGTCGGCCCGGCCGGCGCCGGGAAGACGACGGCGATGTCGGCGTTGCGGCGGGCGTGGGAGAAGGCGCACGGTGCCGGGTCCGTGGTCGGGCTGGCACCGTCCGCGGTGGCCGCGCAGGTCCTCGCCGAGGACTTGGGAATCGCGACGGAGAACACGGCGAAGTGGTGGCAGAACCACCTCGTCCACGGCACCGACTTCCAGGCGGGTCAGCTTGTCATCATCGATGAAGCCTCTCTGGCCGGCACGCTCTCGTTGGAGCGGATCACGCACCTGGCCGAGCGGGCCGGGGCGAAGGTGTTGCTGGTGGGCGACTTCGCCCAGCTCCAGTCGGTGGACGCCGGTGGCGCGTTCGGGCTCCTCGTGGGTGACCGGGACGATGCGCCCGAGCTGGTCGACGTGCACCGGTTCACCAACGAGTGGGAGAAGATCGCCTCCCTGGCACTGCGCCACGGTCGCACGCAGGTGATCGACACCTACCTCGCCCACGACCGCATCCACGACGGCGACGCCGAGGCGATGACCGACGCCGCCTACACCGCCTGGCGCGCCGACCGGAACCAAGGCTTGGTGTCGGTGCTGGTCGCCGAGACCCGCGACCACGTGAGCGCCCTCAACCAGCGCGCTCGTGCCGATCTGATTCTCGACGGCACGTTGACACCTGGTCGGGAGGTCAAGCTTAACGACGGCACCACTGCTGGGGTCGGGGACACGATCATCACCCGCCGCAACGACCGCCGCCTCCGCAACGGGAAGACGTGGGTGCGCAACGGTGACACCTGGACCATCACCGGCGTCCGCGACGACGGCTCGGTCACGATCCGCAAGACCGGCCACCGGTTCGGCGGCTCAATTGCCCTCCCCGCCTCCTACGTGGCCGATCACGTCGATCTGGGATACGCGGTCACCGCCCACAGGGCGCAAGGCGTCACTGTCGATACCGCGCATGTGCTGGTGGAGCCGACCACGACGAGGGAGAACTTCTACGTCGCGATGACCCGCGGCAAGCAGTCCAACCACGCCTACGTGATGCTCGACCGGGCCGACGAGCACGCCCAGCCGCATCCCGGCGAGAATCCCGACGCCACCGGCCGGTCGGTGTTGTTCGGGGTGCTCCAGCATGTGGGTGCTGAGTTGTCCGCGCACCAGACCATCACTGCCGAACAGGAGAACTGGGGGTCGATCGCCCAGCTCGCCGCCGAGTACGAGACCATCGCCGCCGCAGCCCAACGAGACCGCTGGGCCACCCTCATCCGATCCTCCGGCCTCACCGCCGAACAAGCCGACACCGCGATCGAGTCCGAGGCGTTCGGCGCACTCACCGCCGAACTGCGCCGCGCCGAGGCCAACCACCACAACGTCGACACCCTGTTTCCGCGCCTGGCCGCCGCGCGCGGATTCACCGACGCCGACGACATCGCCTCCGTGCTGCACTACCGCGTTGCGCGCGCCACCGCCCGCCCGGCGGGCTCGGGTCGTGCTCGCAAGACGCCGCGGCTGATCGCCGGACTGATCCCGGCTGCGGACGGCCCGATGACCGACGATATGCGGCAGGCCCTCGATGAGCGGCGCGAGATGATCGAAGCTCGCGCTGATGCCGTGCTCGACACCGCACGCGAGACCGGCGAAGCGTGGGTGCAGCATCTTGGCGAGCCACCCCGCGATCAGCGCCAAGCCACTGCGTGGCGACGTTACGGGCGCACCGTTGCGGCCTACCGCGACAGATACGGCGTCACGGATGCCCGACCTCTGGGACCGCCGCCGCAGTCCACGGCGCAGAGCATTGACGCCGCCCGTGCACGAACTGCTTTCGATCGAGCACGTGGCTTCATCATCCAAGCGAGCGATGTACCGCAGCATTCACCGGGACGCGAGGACATCGAGCGCTCGTTGTAAGTGTGGCGCAATTCGGCACTTCCGAAGCTTGCAGTCGACTTGATTCGATTGTGAGGGTCAGCCGTTGCCGAACGGCGTCGCTGATGATTCGCCATCGCCATCGCCATCACCTTCGCCGGTCGGCCAGGGATACGCATTCCAAGCGTTCAGCAGAATCGGATTCTCGGTATCAGCGTTCTTACCGATGTCACGCAGGCTGACGACACCTCCTGCACTCTTCGCTATCTCTGCGAGGAGCAGCGGCTCAACGTCTTTGCCGTGCGTCACGAGCCACTCGACTTCACGCGCGCTCGCCGCGGCTACAGGAACATCTGGGAGCCTCCCGCCGGGGATGACCGCAACGTCATGGTCGAGAAGGTACGCGGCCCCGGTATAGAACGGCTCCGCCGTGACGATCAACCCCAACATGGGGCGGTCCGTTGGGATGTGCGTGAACGCCGGGTGACTGTCAGCAAGATGGCTGACAGTCCGGGTCAACTGCTTCCGTGCGCCGCCCAGGGTCTCGCTGAGCGAGTTCATCAGCGTCGCATCGCCGGCCCGTGCTGCCGGGGCGAGGCGGCGAGACTTGACCTCCACTAAGATGACCAGATTGGGCAGGATCACAAACCAGTCAACGCTCTTGTGACCGCCACCCTTGCCGAAGACAATCTCGGGTTCGACCTCCGCGTCTTCGATCAGGTTGAGTTGTCGACCAATGTAGTGCTCGAACAGGCCTCCGAGATCATCCGCGAAAGCCTTGCCGTGCTTGGTCATCCCGGCGTAGTACAAGCCTCCCGGCGTGACCGTCCGCATGATCAGACGCGTCGCTGGAGCAACAGGCTCCCCGTCGCCCATGTCCACGAACGGCGTCGCCATCAACGGGTTGTAATCGAATCGGGCCGCTGTGGCTGTTCCGACCGAGTGGTCGTTGAAAGCAGTCCGAAAGGCTGCGGGTGTCGTGGTGAGTCGAGAGGCGATCTTCTCTATGTTCGTCCGCGGATAGAGCTTCAGCACTTCAGTGAAGTTTGGCTGATCCAGCCAGCCAGGCTTGTATGCTCCACCGTTCTGGAAGGCACCCACTTGGAGGAAGAACGTCGCGCCGATCGCCTCGCGGAACGGAATTCCGTCGAGCATGGCCGCCAGCGAGTCCTCCGTGATCACTCGGGTCTCGACGTCGGGCAGACCCTCGACCATCCAGGCGTGGGAGCGAGCAAGTTCCTCGAACATCGACTCCTGGTAGGGGAACTGCTCGTACGTGACCCGAGTCATCAGTTTGACGAGGAAGTCCTCGGACCCCACATCAGCATCGTCGATGTCCATCGCGATCTGGAACTTGTGCATCAGCTTCCGCAGCGCCTTCTCATCGACGGCCTTTGAGCGATACTCATTGCCGTAGAGAAGCGAATCTCGCGCGGCCGCAGCCAATCCCCACGGCGGCATCCGATGTTTCACAGCATCTGGATACGGCGGTTCGCCGAGCGAGGCCGAGGCCTGCGCGATCGCCGGGATCAGCTCGCTGGGTTTGAAGGCGCGGCACGCTTGAGTGAATGCCGAGTAGGGCAAGCCCGGATCGCGCGAGAAGCTCATAGACGTCCGTGTCCTTCGGAGCGCCGTTGTCTAGACGTCGAGCGAATCCTCCACGCGAGAGTGACGCTCAACATGGTGTTACGGGCGACCGCGAGGTCGGTTGGCGCAGTCAAGACGCATCCGGGAGGAGCACATCTTCGATGACACCTGATCTTGCAGACGTACGTAAACGCATGGTGGGCACGTACCTTGCGCGGTAGTCTTCACCGTCGATGGGGTCGGAGTCGTCCCATTCATGGACTACTACACGCAGGGTGTTGGTCAATCGCCCGATGAGAAGCGCAAGTGGGAACGGGCACCGCAGCAGGAGGTGCACCTCGGCGTTGGAGTTGTCGTTCGACAGGGCACGGATGTGCGCGGCGACGTCGGCGGCGATCAGGCCTGCATCAGTGGGGTCGAGGAGCGTGCCGCTCGCACTTGTGAGATGACGCCAGGCCGCGAGAAACGGCCTATGGTCTTCGATATAGCGGGTGAAGGCGGTGTCGCTGAGTTGGGGCAGGAGATCGACATACACGGCTACGGAGGGACGGCCGGCCGTGATCGCCGATGGCTCGCCGCCTTGATCTGCGATTTGCACTTGCGTTTGCGTGATGAACCGCGCTTCGCCATCGCTCGACCAGGTGGCGCCCTGTTGGTCGATCACGTCCATGTGTCCGATTCGAGACGAAGGCAAGGCCGCCCCGACCGCGAAGGCCACGGAGAGATGAGCCCCTCCAGCAACACGTAGGCGATGTGCCCCGGAACGGGTCACGGCATCGGGGAGGAGACCGATGGTGTCCTTGAGGTCTCGGAGCCCATCGGCGCTCGGAAGCCGTTCGTGATCGGAGGGCATGAGCCGGATGTCCAGTTCGTCACCGGTTCGGTCATAGACCTGTGGCGTGTTCCTGGTCTGGAGGCTCAGGTGGAACGTCTGGTCGGTTGTCTCGATTCGCTTGCGAAGAGACGCGATCCGGTGCCAGACCAAACTGCGGATCAATGCCAGCAGACCATCGCGCTCGGCGGATTGCTGATCTACACCGCTCAAGGTGCCGGGACGAATCTCTAGGAGCCGGTCGGGAGCGTCGTAATCTGTTCCGCCGTCGTCTGTCTTCACCGAGTTGATGATGCCAAGTGCAAACACTTCGTGGTCGCGGTGTAGCTCAAGGAGTTGAGGTGCTTCCAACGTCTTCACGACTCTGCTGTTCACCACGTCCGGTGTCGTCACGAGAACGCCGCCGGAGATGCCGGCCGCTATCGCTTGCTTGAGTCGGGCCTCGGTGTCGCCTGGCGGCAGATCGTCTCGGTCCCGCCAGACAGGGATGCCGGCGGCCCGGAGGAGCCAGGCGAGCTCCGTAGCAACACCAGTACCGTCCTTCTGGCGGTACGAGATGAAGACAGGGTCTGCTGGGTCAGGGGCGGCGGAATCGGATGTCATGGCGTCTCCTTGTGTTCTTCAGTTACGAAGGTGGCGTGCCTCACCGCGTCACTGGCGTGCGGGCTGTTTACAGCAGGCGCCGTAGGAAGCCTCTCGGGTGACACTGCCAAGATGCGGTCCCGTTCTACGAGCCAAATTGCAACGACCACTCGTGTCGATGAATCGAATCCAGCGATGATCGCGACGAACTTGTCGAACCCCAGTTCGGGGTCGTGCAGATGGCGCATGTAGGAGTGGAGATCAACCTCGCTCGGGGAGAGTCCTCCGGTCGGGTGGGTGTGCCATTCGCCTATCCACTGGCTACGGTCCTCCGACCAGGCGTAGTCCGCGAGACGCCGGGCATGGTCGAGGTCTCGCATAAAGGTGCGTTCGCCGCGGGTGGCGTTGGGTCCAGGTCCGCCGGCGTGTCGGATGTCGATCCCATCAGTCGCGTCGTTCCCGAGCAGGATGCCGCCAGTTTCGAGTCCATCGACGGACCGCAACGCCTCGCGCGCGATCGTGCTGAGTGCGACGTCAGTGATCGTCACCGGAGGCACCTCTCTTCGACCTGTCATCCTGGCGAGCAGGTCGGGCACGATGCACGAGGTCTGGGAATGGACGACCACCGAACATCGCCGGCTTGGCTGAGGTCGAAAGGGGCTGCGAGGTCACCTGCTGGTCGAAGACCGATGATGGCGTGTTCGCCGGGAACCTGCTGGGTGTGGTCACCGTGAAGCGATTCCAGCAGTGTCGCGATCGCTACTTTTGCGGCGAACGTGCCGATGTATCGGAGATCAGGCGGCACAGCCGTCATTGGCTGGTGGACGCGCCCGGTGCCGTAATCCAACTCCTGATCCGCCTCAGCGTCCATCGCTCCCTGATCTGCAAGCTGCTGCCGTAGACAGAGGAGACATCCGAACCGGGGTGTTGGTCGCAGCCTGATGACTTCTCCGATCGAGCCATTGTCGAGCACGCACGCCAAGATCGCCGGCCTCCGTGCGCGCCTGGAGAGGTGGCTGACGACACGCCTGGGAGCAATACCGTCTGCGGCACAGAGCACCAGATCGACGCGGTCGACGATAGGCCGGATGTAGTGCGCCTCGGCAACCACGTCGCGTCGGTGGGCAAGCACTGTCTGTTGCGGCCAGTGCTGGGCGAGGTGATCTTTCATGGCCGCCACCTTGAACCGCCCGACGCTTTCGGCGCCGAGAGTGTGGCGGAGCATGTTGTGCCAGAGGAATCGGTCCGGGTCGACCAGTTCCACACGTCCGACTCCATATCCTGCGAGCGCTTCTGCTGCGGCGCTGCCGATGCTGCCGCAGCCCACGACCATGACGCTGTTGGCGGCGAGCTGCTCGATCGGCCACTTGCCAGCCAACTGTGCCAGGCCAACAACTTCTGGCTCTATCTCGATAGCGAGAGGTTCCACACCGCTGCGCCGGACAGCCCATCCCGCAAACTCCGAGGCACCCGCCTCCACCAGCTCCGGTGGAAGATCGGGGTCGTGAGTGACGACCACGCCAAGGTGGTTGCCGGGATCGCCAACGCCCGGCACCAGCTCCCTGAATTCTTTGAACCCTATGGAGATATCGGGGCGTCTGGACAAGAAGAGATGGTGAAGATGGGCGTCGTTCGGTGCCACCCTGATCCACTGAGCGGCATGGTGAGGGTCGCCTGAACGAAGCGCGGCGTACTCGCGTGGGACTTCGGCTGGAAGACGGATGTCTTTGCCGGTTTCCACGGTCTGGACGACATACATATCGTCCGCGGGAACGCGGCGGAGCACCAGCGATCCGCCCGACAGGTCGGAGCCTGCGATCTTGGTGACCGCGTCTCTGGGCATCACGATGTAGGGGTTATGGGGAGACATCTGTGTCTCCCGCCTCGGTCGGGTCCGGTGTTGGAGCTGCTCGCTGAATCGCTCGGTCAATCAGGTGGTCGTGTGAGGGGTCAGAGACGATGCCATGGACCGACATCTCATTGATGACTCCAGCCTTCATGAGGGCGTACTCGATTCGCCACCCCGATGCCTTCGCCAGAAGCTCGGTGAGGCTGGCTTCGGGCTGCCAGCCGCCATCGCTCTGGAGCAGACAGAGCGATCCTCCTGGGGCTACGTGCCATGCGGACTGTGTCTGTTCCCAGATCGACGGCTCCGGATCGAGGGAGTAGATGGTCGGCGGCACCATCGGGTGCGCCGCGGAGTAGGCGACGAGCACCCGCAGTTCCTGGTCCCCGAGCAGCTCGTCGAGAGCATTGGGCTGCGGCCGCTCGAACGGCCAGCGGGGGAGCACGCCGATCCATCCGCCGTGCGGCAAGCCGTCGTCTGCTGGACTCTGGTATTCGAGCAACGGCGCGAAAGCCTGGACTTCATCTTGGTCGCGCGCCAGTCGCACAGGTTCACGTTCAGTCCAGAGCACGGGGTTGAGCGCCGCGGTGCCCGCGCCGCGATCCGGCCCTGTTGCGCGAGTCATCCCTGCGGAGTGTCCTTCACCGGTCGGGGCGCCGCTGGTACGACCGCAGGCGCCGGGTTGCCAGTGGAGGCGGGAGGCTTCGGGAAGTCGTCCCCAAACACCTCACCCCAGTGCTTAATCGCAGCGGCAGTGTCGTTGTTCGCCTGTGCCTGGAAGGCCTTGATCGCGTTATCTCGTGCAGATCCAAGGGAATCGGCGAACTCGCAGTAGTCGATGTCAGGCTGAATCGGTCCACAGAGCCCAGCAGGATCGGCGACTTCGTTCCCACCCTCAATGTGGTAGCAGGCGCTGACGAAGAACTGCTTGATCGCAGCGGGCTGGTTGACGTCCGTCGGCAGGAAGTCGAGCGCGAGGACCTCCATGACGAGAGACTTGATCTTGGTGTCTTGCTCGGCGGCCCACCACTTGAGCATCCGAACAGTGCCGGCGAACTTGTTCCACTGTGCGTGCCTATCCGCGACCTCGGCGATCAGGGACTCGGGGTCGCAAGCGACCCAGTCTTCCGAGAGTGCTTCAGGAATGAGGAGCCGCCCATCGCGGCGAAGTGCTGGCATGGCATCAACCGTGAAAGCGTCAGGATCGTCAGGGTCATCTAGGAAGCACTTGACGGCATGGTTGCGCCACCGGGCCAGTCGGACGGCGTGGTCGTAGGTGCCGTTCGTCGCCCCGAGCAGCGCGTTGACACGCTCGCGCGTGTGATCGAGAGCGTCCGCGGCGGAACCTCCCGGCGCTCCCCACTCAGGATGATCGTCCTGATCGAAGACGACGATCACATCGACGTCATGGATCGGGTCCTTGTGCGTCCCTCGCGCGAGCGATCCGGACGCGATGACTTCCTCCACATCGTCCTCGGTGCCGAAGGCACTCTTGAAGAGATCGCGCCGGGCGCGCGCTTCGCGGACGTGTGTGATGTCAGCGTTCACGACGTCCTGAAAGGTCTTGAAGGCGTCCGTCACACTCATAGTCGTTCTCCTGGTTGGTTCGTCGTTCGATCACCGTAGTTACTGCCACCGACATTGCTGCGTCGAGCAGGTGCGGCTCGTTGCCTACTTCTTCTTGCTGCGCTTGCCGGTGGTCTCGTTGGTCGTGGTCTTCGGGTGACGCTTCACCGTGGACTGCTTCACGAACCGACCCGTGACCGCGCTGCGCCCTCGCTTGCCTGCCATGCTCCTCACCTCCTCGGTGTTCTAGACTCGATGCTGCGTTTCAATTCTAACACACTCCGTGTCGGAGGCGACGGACTGTCGCAGATGTGACACACTGGGGGTATGGCCAAAACCACGATCAACACGGCCGCGCTGTACTCCGCCCTAGACGCCGCGCGTCAAGAGCGCCAACTCTCCTGGCGAGCACTGGCCGGTGAGATCGGCGTGAGCCCCTCCTTGCTCTCCCGGCTCGGCAACGGCCTCAAGCCAGACACCGATGGCTTCGCCACGATCATCGCCTGGCTCCGACTCCCGGCCGAGGACTTCTTCGAGCACGAGGGAGAACGTGACGCCGACGACACTCGCGAACCCGACCTCATGGCCCAGCTCGCACCGCTCCTGCGCGCCCGGAAGGACCTCAGCGAAACCGACGTCAAGTACCTGCAGCAGGTGATCGGCGCGACCATCGAACGTGCACGGGCCCAGGGATGACTCGTGCGTCGAGGATTCAAGACCGAGGCGAAGCGCCTCGCGTTGGAGCTACGAACCGAAATCGGCCTCGACGCGCACGCGCCGTTCGACCCCTATGCCTTCGCGTCTGAGTACGGCATCCCCGTCGTCCAGCTCAGCGACCTCGATGGTGTGGCGCGCGACCACTTCCTACGAGCGGACGGGAGCGCACTATCCGGGGCGCTGATCCCGAACGGCAGCGGGGTGGTCATCCTGGAGAACGATGCTCAGCCCTTGACTCGTCGGCGCACCACCATGTGCCACGAACTCGCCCACGTCGTCCTGGAGCACCAGTTCGGCGTTTCGCTTTCCGACGAGAGGAAGTGTGGGCTGGGCGGCGACCAAGAAGCCGAAGCCGACTGGCTCTCGGGGGAGATGCTGATCCCCAACGACGGAGCCTTCCGGCTCGCCCGAGCGAACGCCACCGACGAGGAGGCCGCGGATGCCTACCACGTCAGCCTCGCTGTCGCCCGCTGGAGGATGAACCACAGCGGCGCCCGCAAGGTCATGGAACGCGCTCGCGCCAAGTGGTCTAAGGCGCCCAGCTCCTACCGATAGTTGCGACCCAGCAGCGGGCGATCGGCCTGGGCTCGGTGCGAGTTCGCCCGTCCCTTCCTTCACGTCCGGCCCGAGGCGTAGACTTGGCCTCGAGGCGGATTTCTCCTCTGTAATGCGCCGCTCGCGGCAGACCCTCGGGTCACTCTTCAACGCACCGCCTCGTCATATTAACTGTGCGATGGAGAGGAAGACCATGATCCGTCTGATCTGGACCGTCAGCGTCCACACCCGCTACTTCCTGCGGCGCTACATGCCCACCAACATCCTGCTGGATGCGATCCGAACTCACCGACGCGGCTTGAAGTGGGGTATCCCCGCGATGCTGCTCGCAGTCCCGTACATCCTGATCGCGAACGTCTGTGTCCAACTCATCGAGGACGGCGCACCCGGATGGCTCCACCTCGCAGTGCTGTGGGCGATCTGGAACATGCTCAAGATGCTCTGGATCGGGCCGGTCAGCGCTGTGCTCCTAATCCGCGCCCGTGTCCGCGAGTCCGTCACCGCCCGTCGCGAGCGCGCCAGCTCGCCCAGCGAAGCAGACGACGCAAAAGAGCGGGCCGTGGTGGACGCGATAGGTATCCGGTGAGGTGTGAAGAACTCAGGCGCCGACCCGGCGACGACCGCCGACACGGATGGTCCCGCCGCACGCGAGCACCGCCGAGCGCACGGCCTCATGGCTTACTCCGAGTCGCGCGGCGACCTGAGCGAGCGTCATCCCACCCGCATAGAGCTGAGCGGCGTCCACTCGGATCGCGTCGGGCAACTCCGGGCGACGCGCCGCCAAGCCCGCCTCCCGAGCTATCTCCCGCACGGTGCCGCGGTGCACGTTGAATCGTGTCGCCAGCTCGCGCACGGGCACACCAGCGGCGTAACCGGCGACCAGCTCGGCTCGATTGGAGACGCTCAAACGGGTTTGAGACTGACGCGAATTCTCACGCACCGGACCGCGCCCATCGGCGATCTGAGCACGCTGAGTGTGCGGCCGACGACCCGGCGATCTCCGTAGGACGCGGGAAATCAGCGATCCGAGCGGCTTCCGGGGGTTTGAGAAGCTGCTACGGAGGTCCACGTAAGTCGAGAAATTCGAAACCTGCCCCGTCTGATGACGGGGCAGTTTCGCGTCCGGGCTGGGTTCGGTGGTCCCACCGCTGCGAGCGTGGGCGAGGACGGTGGCTGCGGGCTCGGTGGGGAAGAACGTGATGTTCTCGTCTTCGTCGACGACGATGCGCTTGAAGAGGGCGCGGTTGAGCATCCGGCGTTCAGTGGGTTCGCATCGGGCGTAGAGATCGCCAAGGTCGGTGAGGACGCCGAGGAGCTGATCGAGCCCGTCGTGTGCGTCGCGGTAGGTGGTCGCGAGGCCGTCGAGACGGTTCGTGATCGCGTCCAGGCTGGTGCGGATGCGGTCCTGTTCGGCCTTGAGCAGGTCGAGGGGGATGGCGTCGGCGTAGTGGGCCTGGACGAGCTTGAGGCGTTCGGCGTCGAGCTTGTCGCGCTGGGTCTGGAGGAGCTTGCGTTCGTCGTCGCTGGAGGCTTCGAGCTGGGCGAACACATGGTGCAGCACCGAGGCGATCTGTTCGGCTTCGGCGGTGGTGAGGCCGTTGGTGCCGTAGTCCCGGTCGATCCGGTCCTCGACTCGCGGTGCGAGGACGGCGGAGCGGGTGCAGCCGGTCTTCTTCCGGCGGCCGGAGCAGGTGAAGTACTCGTATCGTTCGCCGTTCTTGTCGCGGGGGCGTTCGATCATGAGCTTGGCGCCGCAGGAGCAGTAGAGGTTGCCTTTGAGGTAGTGGTCGTACTTCTGCGGGCGTTCTCCGACGGCGTTCTTCGCATCGAGCTGGGTCTGCACGCGCAGCCAGGTCTCCGAATCCACCAGTGGGGTGTGGGCGCCGTCGTAGGTGATGCCGCGGAAGGTGACGGTGCCCTGGTAGTAGGGGTTGGTCAGGATCTTGTGCAACGCGGTGGTCGTCACGGGCCGGGCGGGCTGGGACGGTGTGGGGCGGGTGGTCAGGCCGCGGGTCTTCAACTCCCGCGCCAGCGATGAGAGGGAGTGCTCGCCGCCTGCGTAGGCGGTGAACGCGAACCGGATCAGCTCGGCACGCTCGGGGTCGACCTGCACGTCGCGGACTTCTCGGCCCTTGGCGTCGGTGGTGCGGACGTTGAGGTAGCCGAGTGGGGCCTTGGTGGGGGTGCCGCCGAGGGTGGCCTTCTGGACCATGCCCTTGGTGACCTCTTGGGCGAGGTTGAGGGAGTAGAACTCGGCCATCGAGGCCAGGATGCCGTGCATCAGCATCCCGGAAGGGGTCTCGTCGATGTTCTCGGTGACCGAGACCAGGGTGATGTTGGCACCGCGCAGGGTGGCGTGGATGATTGCGTCGTCGAGCCGGTTGCGGGCGAGGCGGTCGACCTTGTTGATGATGCAGTACTGCACCGCATTCGCAGCCAGGTAGTCGAGCATCTCCTGCAACGCGCGACGCCTGGCGGTCTTGGCGGACTCGCCGGGTTCGATGAACTCCTTGACGATGACCGCGCCGAGCTGCTCGGCCTTCCTGGCGGCGGCATCACGCTGGGCGGGGATGGACAGGCCCTCTTCGAGGCCGTTGCGGGTGGCCTGGTCCTTGGTCGAGACCCGCAGGTAGGACACTGCCGGCACCAGACCGTCGGCCGGCGGCTCCTCGCTGTGGTCGGCGCGACGAGTCGTGCCGGCGGCCAGGGCGCGCAAGGCGCGTAGGTCCAGGCCGGTGGTGTGGTCGGTGAGCGTCATCGGTGTGACCGCCTTTCAGAGGCCCGACAAGGGTCGGGCGGCTGGGGCGCCGGGGTGGCGGTCACGTCAGATATGCGAAAAGAACACCCCATCAGTGGGGCTTACGGTCGGGTGCCAGTGGGCGCCGTGATCGTGGTTCGTACCCCGCCAGTCTACCGCCGCGGTTCGAGCAGACCGCGGAGGTGCTCACCGGCCCGTCCGGTGGCGGTGCCATCCCCGGCCGCGCGCAGAGCAAGACGGATGAGGACCTCGGCGACCTTCTCGGCATCAATCTCCTCGCGTCTGACGAACCGGACCCGCACCGGCCGGTCCGCGCCGGCCCGGTCGGTCTTGCGGTCATAGGAACGCACCATCGCCCGTGCACCTACTCGGCCTCGGAGCCGGAGCGCCCGGTCTGCTCACCGAAACCGTCTCCGTCGGTGGCGTGGGCGATCAGGGAGGCGTAGTACGCCTCTTCGGCGTCGCGACGGCGGGCGAGGTCGACGTTGACGAACGCCACGAAGTCCGCATCCCGGTCGGCGATCACGGTCTCCTCGACCGGCTCGGGAGCGTCCTGGCCGGGCCAGACGGCTTGACGGGTCGGCCGGTCACGGTCCACCCGCGTTCCGGACGCGGCGACCCAGTCGCGCAGCCGGAGCCTCGCTTCGGCGAAGTCGTGATGCCACCCCAGCCCCGCGGACCCGTCTTGCTCGGGGTCGTAGCTACACAGCCAATGAACGTGCAGCGCCGACAGCTCCCACACCAACTCTGGGTGGCGGTACCAGAACGGCGGCACCACACTGGCGGGCAGACCGTAGGCGTGGCGCAGCCAGTCCACCCAGGCGTTCAGCTCCCGCCACTCGATCGCGGCCTGCTTGGCGGTCAGCAGGTTCCAGTTCACCGGGTGCGGCGGCTCGTCCAGCACCCGCGCACCACCAGCCGGACCGCTTTCAGAAGGAGGCGGGGTGTCAGGTTCGGGCTCGTCCAGGTCCGGCGGCTTCGGTGGTGTGTGCTCATTCATCGTCGGGTCTCGGGGTCAGAGGCCGAGCGCGGGCTGCCGGCTCGCGCTGGCATTGCTCGCGGCGGAAGGGGCCGTGGCGTTGCGGGCGGGGCCGTCGCGTTCGGCAGCCCGCTCGACGGTGGGCTCCTCGCGGCGGGTGCGCGCGACCTCGTAGGTGGTGCGGGCCGTGTCGTGGCCGATCTTCTTGGCTACGAACTCCTCACCCTCGATCTGCTGGCCGTCGCGGGTGTAGGAGTACTCGTGGGCGTACCCCTCGGCGACGAAGCTGTCGCCCTTGGCGAACCGCTCATAGGCGCGCTCGGCGCTGGCGCGGTAGATCACTAGGTTGTGGAAGTCCGGCTCCAGCTTGGTGAACGACCCGTCGGTCTCTCGCCGGTAGTTCTCCTGCCCGACCCGCGCATAGAACCGCGCTTCGCCCTTCTCGGTGTAAGTCAGCTGCGGATCGGTTGCGATGAACCCCGTCAGAGACTGCTGCGTGCGAATAGCCATCGGTCTGCTCCTGTCCTCGTCGGCGACAGACCGCAGTGGGCGCGACTGTCTCTCGACTGGTAGGTGCACCCGCGTGACCGCCACACGCCTGCCCAGTTGCGTCGGGACAGAGGCGACCACGGAAGGAACTCTCGGGCGACGAGGTCGTACCCGACATGGCGATACATGTGCGGGTGCATGTCGGTCGACGTGGCCGCACTCCGAATCATTTCCTGGAGGTGGAGTCTCCGTCATCCAGTTCGGGCAGGCGGCGGTGGTACCAGAGCTCGCGACGCGTACTTCCTTCATGCGTGGAACTCACGAGTTGATCTCCCCACTTCGTGCGGGGTGCCAGTTGGAGGCGGTCGAGGGGACGGTCATCGGGGTGGTGGATGATCCAGCGGTGCGCTTGACCTCCGACCTGACCGTTGATGAGGCGTATCAGGTCATCTCTCCCGGCGGCAGTGTCGATCGTCGGAAGGCCGAGGGCCCGCTGGTCGAGGTCTCGGTCACGTAGTTGCAGGATCAACCGCGGGCTCAGAGGGAACCACACGACGTTGGCCGTCGCATATCCAACCGGCCCATCGCCCGGCGACCACCAACAGACTGGCTCATCAGAGGTCAGGACCGGGGCCTCGTCGCTGCGGATCAGGGTCCAGTGCATCCCGTCTGCCAGGCGTTCCCCAAGTCCGCTCAGGGCGAGTTTGAGGCTCTCCTGAACCATCACCGCTTCGGGCGCAACCAATCTGGGACCCTTCGGGCCTAACAGTTCAACTCGGAACGCGCTCACTTCCTCGTCGGTGATCGGCCGATCGCTCTCACGAAGCCAGGCACGGATCTGCTCGTCGGTGACGGTCTGCCCCAGGTGGAGCCGCATCTGATGGGTGGCAGCCGCGTTGAAGTCCTCGCGCCACCGATGCCCGCGAACGGTCTGGAGCGCGATGTGGTTGATCAGGTGGTACCAGTCCTCCTTGGTGAAGTCCGAGAGGCCGGTCCGGATCAACTTGTAAATGGCGGGCGCTGCCGCGCGCTCGAACTGACTCAAGTGGTGCTCGACCACCTCGGGGTCGTGACCGATTCGGTCCTGCTCGCGGGCGAGCACGTCGGTCTCGATCCGGTAGAAGCCAACTTCCGAGCATGCCTTGCGGACCGCGTTTCTGATCGCTCGGTCTGGTCGGGCTCGATCGACCAGGGCGAGCTGCTGGTTGCCGTTGGCAAAGTTCCGCAGGTAGAACTGCGGGACGAGGTGGTGGCGAGCGCTCACATCCCCAATGATCTCCCGCCGAACGAGCAGGTTGGGCAGCGTGCCGCTTGCTCGACTTCGGGAGCACTTCGCGCCGACAGATCGAACACAAGACGGACCTCAGCGCAGGAGTCCGATTCAGAACGCCGGACCGCGGTGCCGCATCGTGACCGCTGAGCTGTCTGCCCCGGCCGCTCGTGCGATCGCGGTGCGGCTCCGGTCGGCACGGACGCCGAGGGCTGGTCGGTGGGCCTTGACCTCCTCGACGGTCAGCGCGTCAGCCGGCGAGGACGACGGTCCGGCTTCGGGTGCTGGTTGGGGTTCTAAGGGTTGGTCGGTCTCTTCTTGCATCGCGGCCAGTTGTGTCTCGACGCGGGCGAGGTCTTCCTCGCTGTGAGCCAGCGCGGTGGCGTGCCGGAAGGGTTGTCCGATGCGCTGGTCGGCATCGGCGGCTGCTTGCTCGGCTTCGGCGAGGTCGTCGCGGGCGTGGTCGAGCAGGGCAGGGATGCCGGAGGCGCGGTTCTCGATGCGCTGGATCAGACCGACGCCGCCGTCGAGGAACGCCTCGCGGGTGACGATGAACCCGCTGCGCGGTACCCCGGCCAGCGCGACATTCACGACCAGGTCGCCACCGAGCGCGGGCCGGGTGGACACGGTGATGTCGAAGCCGCTGATAGATCCGATGGTGCCGTAGTCACGGGACTGGTAGCGCGGCGCCCACTTCAGGTCCGAGCTGTGTGACCACTCGGCCAGCGCGTGGGCGGCATCGGCCCGCGAGGTGTAGCTCTTCTCGGCGAGGTCGATGCGGAACCCGTCGCCCGAGGTATCGCGCACTCTCGGGAGCGCAGCTTGTAGGGCGGTGATGTCGGCTTCGGTGCGGCGAGCATCGTCAGTAGCGCGGTCGCGGGTGTGGACGAGCATGGACTGGTTGCGGTGGTAGGCCCGTTCCAGGCGGCGCAGCCGGGTGACCTCGTTCTGGATGGTGGAGTGCTCCAGTAGCAGCGGGTTGCCAGAGCTGATGGCCTTAGCCTCGGCGGCAGACAACGCTGTGGAGTCGATCTCCTCGATCTCGCGGGTGTCGAGCCGGCCGCGCATGAGCTGGGCGATGAAGGTGGCTTTGCGTTCGACGCCTTGCCACATGTAGGAGTCGAAGGATCGTTCGGTGACGAACCGGACGATCGCGACCTCGGGGTTCTGATTGCCTTGCCGCAGGATGCGGCCCTCGCGTTGGGCGATATCGGACGGTCGCCAGGGGCAGTCCAGGTGATAGAGCGCGACGGCTCGGTTCTGGACGTTGGTGCCGACGCCCATCTTCTCGGTTGAGCCGATGAGGACTGCGATGTGGCCGTTGCGGGCGGCGGCGAACAGTCGGGCCTTGTCGGTGTCGGTTTTCGCCTCGTGCATGTACCGGATCGCCTCGCCGGGCATCCCGCGCAAGACGAGCTGGGCGTGGAGTTCGTCGTAGGCGTTCCACCGGTCGACGTTGGGGGTGCCGATGTCGGAGAACACCAGCTGCAACCCACCGCGGATGGGTGAGGGCTGTCCGGTGAGGGTGTCGAGGTACTCGTGGTCGCGTGTCTGCTCCCAGACCCGGTGGATCGCGTCGGCGGCGACGTCGACCTTCGTCGGCCCTGATGGGGTGTTGGGGACGATCATGCGGACATCGAGGGCGGCCTTGCGGCCATCGGTGGAGATGACGAGCATGTTGTCCTCATCCGGAGACACGCTCTTGTTGGCAACCTTCTCGGCCCGGGCGCCGAGCTGCTCAATGAACTGCTCCAGCTCCACGGTCGGCTGCACGGCGACGGTGGCCGGGGCGCGTTTGCCGTCGCCACGTGGGGCAAGGTCGGGGGTGGGCAGGTCGAGGTCGTCGGCGGTCTTTACGTCGGCGAAGATCGACCACATCTTCAACATCTCGGGCACGTTGGAGAACTTCGCGAACCGGGTCTTCATCCGGAAGGTGTTACTCCCGGCCGGTGCCATCTCCATGCTCGTGACGGTCTGTCCGAACGTCGCCGCCCAGGCATCGAATGCCCCGATCCCGGCGGCCTCCAACAGGTCGGGGCGCAGGTAGCGCTGCATCACGTACGCCTCGGTCACCGAGTTGGAGATCGGGGTCGCGGTGGCGCCGGTGACGATGCGTTCGCGGCCTTGGGACCGCAGGTAGTCCAGTTTCATGTGCAGGTCCGAGGCGCGGGCGGAGCCCTCGATGGAGGCGTCGCGGATGTTGGACTCGGTGGCGAGGTTCTTGTACATGTGCATCTCGTCGACGATCACGTAGTCGATCCCGGTGTCCTCGAAGCACACCCCGGCGTCCCGGCCGGTGTCGACGCGTGCCTTGACCTTGTTCTCCAGCTGGAGCAGCTTGCGTTGGACGCGCTTGACGCTCATCCGGTCCTCACCCTGGGCGTCGTCGAGGACCTGCTTGACCTGATCGACCTGCCCCTGGATGTACGCGGTCTGGGTCTCGGCCCGCAGCGGGATCTTCGCGAACGCCCCCTGGGTGAGGATCACCGCGTCCCACTCGTTGGCCGACGCGCGGGCGACGAACAGCCGACGCTTCTCGGCGCTCAGGTCTTGGCTGGAGGCGGCAAGAACCCGCGCCCGCGGGTAGATCTGGAGCCATTCGCGGCCGAACTGCTCCAGCATGTGGTTCGGGACCACGACCACGGGCTTGTCGATCAGGCCCATCCGGCGCATCTCCATCGCGCCCATGATCATCTCCGCGGTCTTGCCCGCCCCGACCTCGTGGAACAGGCCCGCGGAAGGTTCGGCGATCATCCGTGCGACCGCGGCCCGCTGGTGCGGGCGGGGCGTGAACGTCGCCGCCAGACCGGGAAGGGACAGGTACTCGCCAGCGCCGGTGTAGTCGCGCAGCACGATGGAGTTGAACCGCCGGTTGTACTCGGTCACCAGGCCTGCCGCGCGTTCGGGGTCTTCCCACACCCACTCGGCGAACCGCTCGACCAACGCGTCGGCCTTCTCCTGTGCCGCGGTGGTCTCCAGCGGGTTGAGGACCTGGCGTTTGCGGCCGCCTGAGTCTTCGACCTCGTCGTAGACCAGCAGGGTGCGTTGTTCCATCACGGCCTGCGCGATGTCCGGTGCCGGGCGGCGTTCGGTGCCCCACTCGCTGGTCGCGAGCAGCCCTTGGCGTCCGCCGCGGACCTCCCACATCCCCGGCAGCGGGTTCTCCACCCGCACCTCGCTCGTGCGCAGCAACTCGTTCAGGAACTGTTCGTGGACCTCCGCGCTGATCCACACCGCCCCGAGCCGGGCGGTGATGTCCTCGACCCCGAGCGCCTCGGGCAGCACCCCGGCCAGCGCCTCCACATTCGTCCCGAACGCGGGCTCGTCGGCGGCGCGGGCTTTGGCAGCATCCAGTTTGGTGCGGACGTCCCCGGACAGATAGGCCGGGGCGTGGATGAGGTCGTCGGTGCCGGGGTCGGTGAACACCAGCCCCTCCAAAGCCTGGCGGGCTTCGGGCTCGCCCATACCGAGCATGTCGGCGATCAGAGCCAGGTCGATCCCGCCCGTCTTGTCCAGGCTGACCGCGATCGCATCGGCCGGGGTCTCCACTCCCTGGACTTCGGCGCGCGGTGCGACCACCCGGCGGGTCATGATCGCCGCAGGGGTGGCGCTCTGGTTGGTGTCGTCGAACTGTTCCAGGGCCATCACCAGCGCCCCGAAGGGGTCGCCTCGCAGGAGCCGGATCGGGGTGGGCACGATCCGCGCGTAGGTGTCCTCCCCGGCCTCATTGGTGCGGCCGGTGCGTCGCAGCGTGTACCGGTTCAAGGGTCCGTAGGTGCCGAGGTACTTCTGATACCCGCGGCGTAGCTCCTCGCGGGCGGTGGCGATGTCGTCGGTGTCGTCGACGCTCGCGGCTTCCAGTGTCAACAGCCGGATCGCGGTATCGCGCAGCCCGACCAGTGCGCGCAGCTCGCTCGCCGCGGACTTGGGCACCGGTAGCGGCTCGACGGTCCCGGCGGCCACGGTGCCGAACCCGCCACCTTCGGTGGTGGTGATGCTGCCGTCCCACAGCTCCGGAGGCGAGGGCACGAACGCCGCCCGCCGCGACTCTTGCACCGCGGAACGGGCGGTCATCGACAGCCCGCCACGGCGGGCGGTGAAGGTCACCTGGTCGATCGCATCGGCCAGGGCGGCGTCGAGCC
Organism: Sediminivirga luteola; assembly: GCF_014639315.1. GTDB lineage: Bacteria > Actinomycetota > Actinomycetes > Actinomycetales > Brevibacteriaceae > Sediminivirga > Sediminivirga luteola. Next base: position 66,217 of record NZ_BMFY01000007.1, on the reverse strand, counting down.
GGTCGAGGTCGCCGGTGACGAGGAGGCTGTCGCCTCCGTACATGCCCTGCCCAATGCTGATATCGCCCAGGACGTGCTCCGGGTGGTGATCGAAGTAGGCGTTGACCTTGATCCGCTGCCCGTCGATGGTGATCGGAGTGACCCTCTCCCACAGGTCATCGGCCGGGGGCTGGCCGTCTTCGCGGCGGCGCAGGATCAGCAGGTCGGTGATGACCTCGGTGCCCGCAGCCCGCCGGTGCGCACCAGAGGGGAGGCGGATCGCGCCGACCAGATCGGCCAGAGCGTTCATCTCCCGGCGGGCGCCGGGGTTCTGGGCATCCATCGTGTAGTGCGAAGTCAGTACCGCCACCAGCCCGCCCGGCCTGACCAGGTGCAGGGACTTGAGGATGAAGTGGTTGTGCATCGACTGACCCGTCGGGTTGTGCACCGGATCATGCAGCCTGACATTGGCGAAGGGCACGTTGCCGATCGCCGCGTCGAAGTGGCCCTCGGGCAGGCGGGTGTCAGCGAACGACTCGGCACGGATCGTGGCGTGGGGGTAGAGGCCGTGGCTGATCGCCGCGGTGATCGGGTCCAACTCCACCCCGGTCACCTGGGCCTGTTCGGGCGCCAGTCCGATGAACGTGCCCGCCCCCGAGCCCGGCTCCAGCACCTGCCCGCTGTCCAACCCCAGCGCGCCGAGCGCGCGCCACATCTGCCGTGCGATCGCCGGGTCGGTGTAGTGCGCGTTGATCGTCGTCCGCGCGGCAGCATCCCACTCGCTGTCGCTCAACAACTCACGCAGCTCGGTACGCTCGCCCGCCCACTCCGACTTGGCGTTGTCGAAGACCTCCGGGATCGCACCCCAGGAGGACCACCGGGCCAGCACGTGCTGCTCCTCGGCCGTCGCCGTCCTGTCTTCCTTGGTGAGTGCGCGGGCGAGGCGGATCGCGGCGACGTTCGCTTCGAACCGTGCTTTCGCACCCGAGGGGGCCAGGTCGTCCTGGGAGGACGGCACGAACCGCTGCGCACCCGCCGCAGGCCCGCCGACTGGTGCTAGTGGACTTCGCGCAGGAACCGGATAGTCGCGGCCTCCGCGAGAATCTCCCGGTTCGCTTCCAGGTACATCCGGGGGATCTCCGCCTCCAGGAGCCCGGTCAGGAACTCGGTCGGCAGCGCCCACTCGGTCGCCTTGTCCTCCAGCTCCGCTGTCGAGTAGATCGGGTACGGGGAGTCCTGCGTCCGCTCGGCCCAGGCGATCAGGTTCTCGTCGGCCGGGCGCGTCTGCTCCCACTCCTCGCGGGCCTGATCCAGCGGCAGGCTCGGATCGCCGGCCCAGGCCAGGTGCTGGTTCATCACGATCTCCTCCGCGATCCTGCGCGCCGTCATCCGACGAGATGCGTCCTGCAAGTAAGTCTGCCCCGAAGAGCGCCTCATCTCCACGGTCAACGCCGGACTGTGCTGCAGTCTGCCTGCCAGGTCCGCCACTTCGGCGGCGATCTGCGCCCCCAGGTCGCTGAAGAACCGCTCCGGGTCCTCCAGCGCCGCCACCCGGTCCGGGGCGTGCAGGGTCCAGTGCTCCCGGACCCGGATCGCGTAGTGGTTCATCATCGACTCCCTGACTCGTCGTAGCCGGTGCTCCGTCGTCATCGGCGATCGGCGCGTCGCTAATTGCGCCGTCGGCCGCGCTCTCGTCCAGTCCCCACAGGTCCAGCTCGAGCTGACCCGGCGGGGGCGTGCGCCTGCGGGCGGCCATCAGTGCCACCCGCTCTGGCGCCAGTGACGGGGGTTCACGGGCGCTCGCTTCTGAGCAGCGCTTCGACCGCGCCCCGGTCGGTCTTCAACGTCGTGGCGTCGTCGCGGCTCGTCCAGGGGCGCAGGTCGGTCACGATCGGGGGCGCGGAGCGGAGCATGGTGATGCCGGTGCCGAACGGCAACGTCCGGAGCCGGTCCGGGGGCAGGATCGCCACCCGGCGTACCGAGCGCTGAGCCGACCGGGAGCCGTGGTCGCCGACGGTGGTGGAGTCGGTGTACTCGTCGCGTTCGCCGATCAAGGTCGACAAGTCCGCCAGATCACGCGAGTTCGACGCCCCACCCAGGATGATCTTCACGATCGCGGCGTCCCAGATCGCGTTCGCGGCGTTCTCACCCCATTTGTCCCGCGCTTGGGCGAGGGACTGCAGGACGGGCAGGGTGGTGATCCCGGTCCCGCCACCCTCGGCCATCAACGTCGGCAGCGACGGCAGGGGTGCGAGGTTGCCGATCTCATCCAGCGCCAGCAACAGCGGCGGGTCCAACCGCGCGCCAGCCGATCGGGCCGCGATGCGCCGTGCGGTCTCCACGAGGTCTTCGACGAACGCCGCCACCAATGCCGACGACGCCCCCGCCCCCGCGCCGGTGGCCAGCAGATACAGGGTGCCCGAGCCGGTGAGGAAGGTCTGGGGGTCGAAGTGCTCACCTGCCCGTGGGCTCACCGCGTCGAGCACCCGCGGGTCGGCCAGCGCGGCCAGGGACAGGGAGACGCCTTGCCAGATCGAGTCGCGGGTGCGGGGGTCGGCCTCGATCATCGCCTCCAACGACTCGGCCCACCCGGTCGCGGCCTGGGAGGAGTTCGACAGGATGCTGACGGCCTCGGCGGCGGCGGTGGGGTCGAGGGTCCACCGGAACAGCTCCGATGGCGGACGCCCGTCGAGGGCGGCGGCGTGCAGGAGCGCTTGCAGTGCGGCGCGGGTCTTGCCTTCCCAGAACCCGCCACCTTCCACACCACCAGCCGACAGGCCGGTGCCAGAGGCCAGACCGGTGGCGCGGATCATCGCCGTCAGCGGGTCCTCACAGCCGCGCACCGGAGACCACCGCAACCCCGCCGGCACACCCTCAGCCAAGTGCTGGGGGTCGAACACCGCCACCGGCCGCCCATCACGCTCACGCGCCTTCAACGTCGCGGTGAGGTTGTCCGGCCGGGTACTCGTGGTCACCACGGCGCCGGGCGCATCGAGGATGGCGTTGATGACCACGTGCAGGCCCTTGCCCGAACGAGGTGGGCCGACGAGCAGGATCGAGTCCTCCACACTCGCCCACACGCTCGCGCCACGCGAACGCCCCAGCAGGTAGCCGACATCCCCGGTCTGGGGCTTGTCGAGCGAAGGCCGCAACGTCGACGCGCGACCCAGCAGCGCACGCCCGGAGGCGGCGCGGGCAACCTCACTACGAGTCGCTGTGCCCGCCAGTCGTCGCGGATCGACCTCGACCCGGCGGGCATGGTCGCGGACCTGACCCCACACCCACCACGCCAGCACCCCCAAACCGACGAGCAGCATGACCGCGGTGATCCAGTACGCCACCGCGCTCAGCCCCTCGGCGTCCAGAGCGGCGCCGGGATCGCCAGGCTGCACCAGGACCATGAACCCGGTTGCGACCCCCGCTCGCGGTTGTGGGGCGCCTGTGAGGAACGCGGCGATCGTGCCCGCCAAGCGCAGCACCCCAGCCAGTCCCGCCAGTCCGATCAGGGCGCCGATCGCGAGATTCGCCAGACCGTCACCCGTCCCCGGCGTCCGCGGCGCACTCATCGCGGCCTCACGATCACCTGGACACCCGAGACCCTGCCGAGCAGGAACACCTCACCGGTTCCAGCACTGGCCAAGCGGGCGGCGTCGAGCTGGGCCGCGTCGATCAGCGCGCGGGCGTTGCCAGCCGGTGTGGCGTCGGTGTGAGCGACGATGACCGCGACCGCGACATCCTCGCCCGGCACGAAGCCCTCACCGGTGACCTCCACCAGTTCGACCGCCGCCGTCGCCTCCTCGGGCGCCGACTCGCCTTCGGGTTCGGGGGCGGGGCGCCGTCGGGCGGCGGTGATGATGTCGGTGAACGCGGTGCCGTCGACCTCACGGACCTCCACCCGCACCGGCACCCGCCGGTCACCGGTCACCGCATCGATCAGCGTCCCGAAGCCCGAGCGCCGCCAGGGCGGGGCGAACTCTTCGGGCTCGAACGGCTCACCGTCCACGGTGACCGCGAGTGTGCCGTCGTCGTCGACCCGCACCAGAACATGCGGCAGCACCACCGGCGCCGCCGACTTGTCGTGGTCCTGTGTCCGGCCGGCGTCCGGCTCACCGGGGTTGCCGGAGCGGCGGTAGCGGGGGCGGCTCATGACTGGCCCCCGGTCATCCGGAGCCGAGTGTCGAAGGCCTCCAATTCGGCAGGATGGAGCTGGTGCTGGCAGACGAAGGACCTGTCCTTGATCCGCCACAACCCCTGACCCGTGCCCAGCCCGGGCAGTAGCTTCTGCTCCGTGCCGGTCAGGGCGAGCGTGGAAGCGGTGACGCCGAGCTGATCGGACTCCTGGCGGTAGATGATCCTGGTCTCGGCATTGGCCAGCAGCGAGGAGGCCAGCGCGCGCATGGCCGAGCCGGAGTCGCCGACGTTGTCCAGGTCCGTGAGCTTGTGGAAGATCAGCATGTTCGCGATCCCGTAGTGCCGCGCGAGGCGCCACTGCGCATCCATCCGCTTCAACAACGCGGGATGGGACATCAGCCGCCAGGCCTCGTCGTAGATTACCCACCGCTGCCCACCGGCCGGGTCCAGCAGCGCCGACTCCATCCACGCGCTACTGCACGTCATCAACACGCTGATGAGGGTGGAGTTCTCCGCCACCCGGGACAGGTCGAGTGAGATCATCGGCAAGCTCGGGTCGAACGCCACCGTGGACGGTCCGTCGAAGAGTCCTTGCAGGTCACCGGCCACGAGCCTGCGCAGCGCGTGGCCGACCATCCGACCGTCCTCAGCCAGCCGCCCGTCGCTGTCGTCGTCGGCGCGGGGCTGGAGGATGTGGTCGACGACCATCGGCAGGATCGGCACGTCGTTGCCCGCGACGACGGCGGTCAGCGCGACATCGATCGCAGTGTGCTCCAACGGCGACAGCGACCGCTCCAGCACGGTCGCGGCCAGCGCACCGATCAGGTCACGACGTCTGGAGGCGACCTGGGTGGTCCACTCCAGGTCCGAGACCCCCGAGGGTCGGTGCCCCTCATCGAGCGGGTTCAGCCGGTTCGCCAGCCCATGACCGAGCACGATCGCCTTACCGCCGACGAGCTCGGCGACCGGAGTGTGCTCGCCCTTGGGGTCACCGGGGACGTAGACGCGGCGCCCGAACGGGATCGAGCGGGTGTAGAGGGACTTGGCCAGCGAGGACTTGCCTGAGCCAACGATCCCCGCCAGCACGACGTTGGGGGCGGTGATGATGCCGCGCTGGTACAGCACCCACGGGTCGTAGACAAAGCTGCCGCCCGAGTACAGGTCCTGGCCGACGAACACGCCCTCAGAGCCCAGGCCGCCCTCGGCCAAGAACGGATAGGCCCCGGCCAACGTCGCGGAGGTGTCCTGATGGCGAGGCAGCCGAAACCGTCCCGGTGTCCGCAACGCGGCGGCGCCGGGCTCACCGGCCCGGGGCAGGTAGGTCGTGGCTCGGCGTTCGGCACGCTCGGCTTCGGCCTTGGCCTTCAGCTCGGCGGTCCGGACCCGTTTAGCGTCCGTCTCGATCGCTGCTGCCGCCCGACGGCGGGCCTTGCGGTACCGGCGAGGTTCACCACTGGGGCCAACCAGCACCGTGCTGTGCAGCCGCTCACGCTCGGCGCTCACAGGCCCAACCCCCGCACCTCGGGTCGCGAGGCCGGATGCCGCACGGGCGATACAGAGCGACCCGGCCTCGGAGCACCGGCCTGGTCGACCGGCCGCGATGCGCGACGCTGACTGAACCCCTGACCGACCCCGAACGCCCCTGCGTGCGCGCCGCCGGATCGCTCGGGTTCGGCGTACTCGGGCTCGGGGACGTGGGCGCGCAGCAGTCCGACGTGGCCGTGCAGGTAGTCGTAGGTCAGCGTGTAGTCACCGCGGGTGACGGCGCGATCCCACCGACCAGACGGAGGCGTGTCGTAGACGTAGCCGTTCTCCAGTGCCGCCTGCGTGGTCTCCTCGCCGTCGTCCCACCCGGCAAGGTGGTCGATGGCCGTGTCGGTGCCGTCGCGGTCGATCATTTCCAGTACCGGGTCGGCCTCGGAGCCCTGCAGGAACACCACGCTCACCCACCGCGGCTCCGGGATCGTGTGGTCGGGCTCGGGCTCGGGATGCCACGCGACCCGCCCCGACGCCTGCGACGCCCGGTTCAGGCGCTCCTCGGCGCCGTCCACGAGCGCGGCGGCCTGATGCAGGTCGTCGGCCGCCATCTGCGCATCGCGTGCACCGGCGGCATGGACACCGTCGTCATCGTGCGCACGAGCCTGATGGGACAGGTGCGCGGCAGCGAGCTGATCGAACACCTGGCGCAGCGATCGCACCCCGGCCAGCAGGTCACCGATCAGCGCATAGGTGTCAGCCGGGTCGTCGAAGGAACGGGTCGCGTGGGCCAGACCACGCAGCGCAGCCGATGCCTCCGAGGCGTCGCTGATCGGATCATCGAACGTAGGCATGAGCGGCGCCCTTTCTCACAGACGGTTGACGTCTGTCAGGTGCGCACGCTCGCCAGCCAGCCCCTAACCGGCGGAGTCATCTCCTTCGGGATGAAGTCGATCCGAGATGCCGAGTCCGGGACTGGAGAGATAGCCCTCGATGTCAGATCCTTCGAAATGCTCCGCCCACGGGGTGAAGTCCACATCCGAGCGCCAGCCGCAAGCGCCACAGACTGTCGAAGCGAAGAAGCCCCGCTGTTCCGCGTCGTGCTGAATGTCCTCAGCCAACTGGTAGGACTCGCAGCGCGGGCACCGCTCCGGCTCTCCTGCTTCACGTCGCCGGATGACTTTGCCAAACGTACCGATGAGGTGAGCAGTAGCCTCAAGCACGATGTCAGCGTCGACAGGCGTGGCATTGCTGTAGTGCTGGAGCCAGACCGTCAAGTCCCAGGTCTTGTCCGCCAGAGCTTTGAGGTAGTTACGCATCCGCCCATCTGTGAGGCGTTCAGCGTAGATGCTCGCCCAACCCTTGAAGTCCGCTGCCTTCGGCGCTCCCGGAACCTCGCCAAGCCACGGCGCGTCCATATGGGACTTTCCAAGAGCGATGAGCGCGTCCCTGCACTTGATCCCGACAGCTTGGAAGTCCTCTGACTCTGAAGCCTCGTCCATCGCTTCGAGCGCCTGACGAAACCGTCGCCATGACGAGGAGACGTGCTCTTCCGCGTCTTCATCAAGCTCGGCTCGGCTCCGCTCCGCCATGAATGCGCCAAGGCCGATATGGAAGATCAGGGCTTGCTCGGCCTGCGGGAAATCGGACTGGAGGTAGAGATTGGTTGGGTTCGTCATGACCCACCAGCGCGTTGAAGTGCAGTGCACGTCGTACACCTCATGCACATGACCCAGCACGCGGTGCGAACCGACCTTTTGCACGAGCTCTGCGCGATCGTCGGCTGGGGACTGACTGTCGACATAGTCACGGATGGCTCGCTCTTCATGGTCGGGAAGGTCCGCCATAGGTGTCTCCGTCTCGTCGATGGTCTCCCCATCATCGACCACCACGCGTTCCCGACGGGGACTACACACTCCGGCATAGCGGCAGGGCCGCGACCGCGAATGCCTGCGCCTGTTGGCCCACCAGGCGGCGGGTCTCGCAGGAGGCTTGGATCGCGGCCTGTTCGACCGCCGAGACTGCGGCCTCCAGCTCGTCGACGGTGGGTGCGGACACGGAGATGAGGCCGGTGTACCGCAGCACCCCGTGGCCGGCGGTCAGGTCGGCCTCCTGCTGGAGCACGTCCTGGTACTCCGCGGTCTGGGAGGCGTCCTCGATCTGCCCGATCTTCGCCCGTTGGGCGGCGTCGGAGATGTACTCGGTCTTCTTCTTGCGGATGTCCCGCGCTGCTTGGTCGGAGCGGATCGGGGTGCAGACCAGGGAGAACGTGCGCTGGATGCCCGTCGAGAGCAGGAGCGGTGCGAGGAAGCCGGGGTAGACCATCGAGCGCGGCCATTCGGAGATCCACAGCACCGCGTGATGTGCGCTGTCGGAGCGTAGGTGGTCCCAGCTTTCGGTGAGGGCGACAGGTCCGGCGGTGGCCAGATCGCGTCCCAGTTCGCCGTGGCGCTCCAGGGTAGCCGCGATCGCCGGGTCATAGGCACCCCGCAGGATCACCGCCACCTCACCTGGCGTCAGCCATTCAGATGGTGTGAGGTCTGCAGCACGCAGCGCGGCGACCAGGGTGGTCATCTCCTGGCGCAGGACGGCGGCGGCTCCCCGTAGTCCGCCGCCTGCGGTCCTGATCTGCCGGGAGCTGTTCTTCATGTCCAACGCCAGCGACAGCGTGGTGGCGTGGCGTTCCCCGGCCGGTCCTGCGCGCTCGATCAACTCGCCGTAGGTGGTTGCGGTCCACGAACCGTCGTCGGTGCCGTGCTCGGCCCACCATTCGGCCAGGCCGGTCCCGGAGTCGGGCAGGGTCCGTTCGGTGACCTGGAGCCGGGCGATGCGCCCGGAGCGGCAGGCGGTGGCCAGGACGCGGCCCCAGGCGGTGACGCGGCGTTCCTGCTCACCGGGGTCCAGGAGCACGAACGCCGGGTGGGACAGCCCGACGATGGCGGTGAGGGTGTTCGCGTGCGGGTCGTGGATCATCGCCGCCCCGGTCTCGAGGTCCAGAAACTCCCGCAGGTTCGCGGCATCACCCGGAAGTGCCAGGGTTCCGGCGGGGCGCGGCTTGACCACCGTCCGGCGATACAAGAGCTGCCCGCCCGTGACACGCCAGACCCACCGGAAGGCGACCGGCAGCCACTCGATCAGCTTCCTGCCACCCACGGGCACCCAGGTCAGCACCGCGCAGGCCACCCAGACGGGGGCGGTGTAGACCAGCAGGACGCCGCCACCGGCGTACAGAGCGCCGACGACCGAGAGCACACCAGCTCCGAGGGTGATGAGCTGCGGCAACGACAGCCCGAGCAGAACGCCGCGACGGGTGAGGCGGGAGAACTTGGCCGGCGTCAGCACGCCGTCGTCGCGTTGATCGTGATCGCTGTGCTTGCGTGCCATCACAGGGTCACTCCTTCGGCTTCGAGGACGGCGGTGGGACAGGCTTCGACGACGGCGCGGGCGGCTTCGTCTGCTGGGCTGGTGGCACCGGCGCAGGAGTAGTGGCCGGTGGCGGGGTGCTCGCCGTCTGGTCCGCCGCCCCTGCCTGGGCCTCGGCATGACCGCCGACCGCAGCACCAGCTTTCGGACCGGCCGTCGCGGAGTCCTTGGCGACCTTCGCCGCCACCACCGCGGCGGCAGCCGGCCCCGCGGCCGCAGCACCGGCACCCGCACCACCACCGGCGGCACCGGCGCCGCCAGATCCGGCACCGGCTCCCGCGGTCTTGCCGGCGGTCGCTCCCTTGCCTGCCTCGGCGGTGGCTGGCGCGTTCTTCGGGGTGGTCTTCGGCGGCGTCGGCCCACCACCCCCACCCCCGTCACCGCCGTCGCCCTTGCCGCCGTTACCGGAGGTGTCGTCGAGGATCTTCTTCGGTCCTTCTCCGGCAGGCTTGGACGGGGTGGGGATGGGCCGGTTCATCGCGCCCTTGGCCTCCTGCTCGCTGCTCATCGCGTGGTACATGTCGAAGCCGACGAAGGAGATGAACTTGTAGGTCATGTAGGGCGCGAACGCGGCGATGAACATCAGCACGATCCCGGCGATCGGGTCGCTGATCGAGGCCAGGTCGGCCTCGATGGGTGCTGAGACTTGGGTGATCGCGACCAGGAAGATCACCACGAGCACCAACTTGGAGACGATCAGCGCCAGGACGAAGGCCGCCCACTTGGAGAACCAACCCTTGGTCGCATCCCACGACGAACCCGCCAGAGCGATGGGCGCGAACACGATCGCGACCAGCAAAAGGGCTTTGCGGACCAGCAGGGAGAACCAGACGATCGCTGCCGCGCTGATCGCGAGCCCGGCGAGGAAAATCGTGATGATCGCTCCGACACCGGGGGCGGCGATGTTGATGCCGACCAGTCCGGCGGCGAGCAGGGCGATGCGATCGCCCATGCCTTCCATCGTGTTCCCGGTGGCCTGGACGATCCCGATGGTGAGCTGGTCGGTGATCTCCAGCAGCAGCGCCACGATCGTGATGACCAGAAACGACCCGAGCACGGACTTCGCCAGCCCCAGCGCAGCGCGAGACAGTGCGGTGGGGTCGCGGCGGATGAGTCCGGTGATGAGCTGGAGGCAGAAGAAGATCAGCATGATGAAGATCGCGACGCCGAACAGGACGTTGTAGACACCGACGTACTCATCGCTGGTGACGTCGACCAGAGTGGTGGTGTCGAACACCGCCCACACGGCCTCGAAGAGCCAGCCCGCGGCGGCACCCATCGCCGAGGCCAGCCAGTCGAATGGGGCGGAGACGAGGGTGGCAGCGGCTTCACCGGCCACATCGCACACGGACGAGATGATGGGGACATCGCACACACCCACCGCAGATCACTCCTTCACGCAGAGTCGAGTTGGTGGGTGGGCTCAGACCTGCTGGCCGACGTTCCAGAAGAAGTTGATGAGCGTGACCGCGGCGCCGCAGATGATCGCCGCCCCGCAGGAGACGAGGACGCCGACCTTCCCGCGTCCGGCGAGATGGGGGTTGGAGCTGTTGGCGCCGAAGCCCCAGACGATCGCCGAGACGATCAGCGCGAGGACGGACAGGATCAGGCCGACGGTCATGACCGCGCCCACGATGGTGCGCAGCTGGCCGATGCCCGGCAGGCCGGAGTCGTTGGGGTTGATGTCGATCTGCATCGGCAACGCCGAACCGTAGAGGGCGGCGGCTTCGGTGATGAGGGTCAGAGTGTTCACGGCGGGGTGCTCCTTCAAGCTCGACGAGAGGTGGTTCTCGTCGGACAGGTGCACCCTCGTTCCCGGCTTGACTGATCGCCGATGAGCTTCGCAGTAGTCACGCAAGGCACATGGATCGCTGGGATCGCCACACCGGTGATTCGCTACGCTGGTGATGACCTACCTGGCACTCAGGGGAGTCCGCGCTCAAGCGCGCTCACCACGGAGGCCGCCATGTCATTCACGCCGAGCCCACTCATCGCCGAGCCGATCTGGGACATGCTCGGTTCCCGGATGCCGAGAGGCGTCCTCGGCCTCAGCGATCCGGACGTGCATCTAATCGACGGCCGCTGGGTGATGTTCATCGGCGGGTTCTCCGCCACCTTCCGCAACCGCCTCTATCGGGCGCGCCTACCCGTCGGCGCCGAACCAGGACATGCGGGATGGATGCTCGACCGGCACCCGATCACCCCCGACCCGCCCAAGGGCTCGTGGGACGCAGGCGGCATGCACACCCCCAGCTACGTCCCACCTCACAAGGGCCGTGATGCGCGGATCTACTACGCCGGCCGCGCAAGCGCGCGGCATTACGGCGAGGGCAGCGCGTACGCCATCGGCGTCCTCACGCGCGGGGTCCGAGGTGAATGGCTGCGGCGGGACGTGCCGGCGCTGGCCGGATGGCCGGGCCGGGCCAGTGTTCTCGAGCCACTCGTGGTCGCGGTCGAGAGCGGTTACCGGATGTGGTTCCTGGCTACTCCGCACGAGGTCGCCCCCGGCGAGCAGCCCGACTTTGAGCTTCACGTGGCCGACAGCGTCGATGGTATCGAGTGGGAGCCTGCCCGCCGCTTCGCCACGACCGAGGAGGGATTCTTCGACAACGCGGTCTACCGGACCCCGCAAGGATGGGAGATGATGCTCGCCCGCGGCACCAACCTGCACGGCACCACCCCCTACCCGAGCCAGGGGCTGTGGCTCATGCGGGCGACGAGGCCGTCGCCTGATCGCGCGGACTGGTCAGTGCCGCAGCGGCTTCTCGACACCGACGTGGCCGGTATCCCGTCGTGGATGGGACGGGGAGTCTGCGGCCCCTCGGTCGTCCCGTGGTCCGACGGGCGCCGAGTCGTGTTCCTGACCGGTACCCACGACATCGGCCCGTGGTGGCAGGCCGCCCGATTCCGGATGGTTCACTCGCGGCGACTCCCGGTCACGTCGCCCTACTTCCTCGCCACAGGTGCGATCGATGTCTCGATCTGACCGGCTGAGACCGACCCCATGGGACGGGCCGGGCTCAGAGCTGACTGCCGAGGTCGAGCAGCCAGTTCACCCACGCGATGCCACCACCGGCGAGCGCCGCAGCGCCGAGGGCTGTCCACGCGCCGACGCGTGCCTTGGTCGCGGCGGTGTGGTGGCCGTTGGCGGTGGCGAGCGCCCAGGTGATGGCACAGACGATCAGCATGAGCACGGCGACGATGAGGACGAATGTCAGCAGCGCGCCGATCACGGCGCGAAGGTCATCGGCCCCGCCCACGGCACCGAAGTCCGGGAAGACGTCCATGCTCATCAGGCCCCTTCTCGGATCGTGACGTGGACGTGATCGAGGTGCCTGGTCGTGACATCGGTGCCTCGGGTGTAGGGGCGCCAGCCCTCATCGGCGCGAGCGAGCGACCAGATCTGGTCCTGCCAGATCAGGTACTCCACGCCGAGGGACTCGGCGTGGGTCTGGAGCCAGTTCGTGACGGCCCAGCCGAGTTCGAGGGCTTGGCCGGTGGCAGGTTCGCCGATGGCGTTGCCGAAGGTGCCGTCACAGGCTCGCCCGAGCGGGTGTTCGGAGACGGTGCCGGGGCGTGGTGAGTAGCAGGCCCAGGCCGATTCGGGGAACGCGGCGCGGACTTGTTCGAGGGCGTGGGCGGTGCGCGCGGTGATCTGCCCATCGCTGGTGGGGTCGTCGACCATCGCGTCGGGATCGCCGCCGGGAAACTCTGTGGGCGGTCCGGTGTCCCCGCCGGGCGCGCATCCCGGTCCGGCCGTCTCGCCGCCGTCGTGTTCGCTGGCGCCATGCTCGGCGAGCCACTCGGCGGCGTCGACGGCTTCGGCGCCTGGTCCGCCGGGGCGCACTTCGAGGTGCAGGTGGGGTCCGGTGGAGTTGCCCGAGGAGCCGACGTCGCCGATGTGCTGTCCGGCGGTCACGGTGTCACCGGCTTGGACGTGAATGCCGTGGGACCACATGTGCGCATAGGCGGTGGCGACCCGCTGCCCGGCGACGGTGTGGTCGATGACGATCAGCCCGCCATATCCGCCGGAGAACTCCGCGGTGGTGACGCGGCCATCGGCGACCGCGAACAACGGTGTGCCGTCCGCGGCGGCGTAGTCGGTGCCGGTGTGGAAGGACCGTTCTCCGGTGATGGGGTGGGTGCGCCACCCGAAGTCTGATGTCTTGGTCCACGTCCCTTCGGGCAGCGGGAACAGCACCCGGGATGTCTCGGGCACTACACCGGAGTCCCCACCGCCTGCCGGGCGTGTGAGGGTGGCGAGGATGGTCTCAGCGACCGGCTGGTAGTTCTGATACCGATCCGGGTAGGCGGAGACCTCGACCGCTTGGGCGGCCTCGCCGGGGTCCATCTGTTCCCAGCCGGGGATGTCCAGTAGACCCCGCGGGCTCGGGTGGTTCGGGCCTTCGGGTCCGCCGTAGAACGCGTGCGCCTGATAGGTGGGGTCCATCAACTCCGCGACGGTGCCCCACCCGGTGGCGGGGCGCATCTGGAACAAGCCCAGCGAGTCATGATCGGACCCGTTGCCGTCATTGGGATAGTCACCCGACTCCGGGTAGGCGCTGGTGTTGGACAGCATCCGCAGGTGGGACTCGGTCAACGCGGCCATGAGCGCGATCACGACGCCGCGGTCGTCGATGCCCTCGGTCTGCCCGCCGATGGTGATGATCGTGGCGGCGTGGGTGAGCTGGGCCCGGTTCAGCGTGACCGCCTCGCCGTTGCGGGTGGTCGCAGTCAGGGAGTCCGGGATCGGCCCGACCGTCAGAGTGGTGCCCGGTAGGCAGATCGCCTCGGCGCGGGCGGCCGGGTTCATCAGCACCCCCAGACCCAGCAGCACCACCGAGGGGCCAAGGAAAAACGCGGCGAGAACGAAGGTGGTGAGGATCTTACGCATCCCGGATCACCCCGTCTCTCAACGCAGGGGGTTGTCGACTTGGGAGAGCCGCAGCAACCGGCACGCATCGAACGAGGGCTCACACGCGATGAAGACCGTGAACGAGACCGGGCGTTCGGTCTGCATGGGTTCGGTGCCCCAGATGCCGGCCCGGTGGCGGGTGCCGGTGATCGTGTAGGCGGTGGTGCCGGGCAGCAGTTGCCCTGGGGCTGCCTGCGTTTCGGCATCGGCCCAGGCGTCGGGGATCTCGACGGTCTCGATGGTGATCCACTGCTTGGTCTGATGCGTCCGTAGCTGTGCCCAGGCGTCGGTGGCCGGGAGGTAGGAGCGGACGTCAGAGGCCAGCCCGGAGGTCTCGGTCCCGGTGGGGTCGCCGACGTCGACGAGCACCTGGGCGTAGTCCGAGGGTCCGTGGCTGCCGGTGGTGTCCCAGGTGAACAACGACACCGCCACGGAGCGGGCGAACGCCTCTGCATCGGTGGTGTCGTACAGGGGGCGAGGCGTGGCCGAGGTTCCGGACGGTCCGGTAGGGCCGGGCGCGAGCGTCACCGCGTCGTCGCCGCTGGGGCCGGTGGGCTGGGGTCCGCGGATGAGGCCGTAGGCGCCGACGCCGACGATCACCAGTAGCACCACGGCGGCGGCGATCACGGCAATCAGCACCCGGCGACGGGAAGTCAGGTCAGAGGGGTTCATGCCTCACAGGTGCACACCGCCACCCAGGGCAGGAGGGGCGCAGGATCGCGCGGCCGTGTCAGACGGCTATCGGCTCACGCGGATGGGTTGCGGTCTCTTCGCTGTCCTCGTCCGCGGTGTCGGTCTCGGGGGTGCGCAGGGTGCGGACGTGCTCGGCGAACGCGATCGTCCCGGCCACGGTGACCTCGAACCGTTCCCAGTCCTCATCGGTCACTTCGGCGGCGATCTGTGCCGGGTCGTAGTGGTGCCACCAGCCGCCCAGCTCGGCCCAGACGTGCACGAACGCCCGCGGCGGCAACACCACTCCCTCCAGCGGCGTCGCCGGGGTGCGGCGCTGGGAAGGACGCTTCTTGCTGGCCGCCTTGGCCCGGGCGAGGGCTTCCTTGGCGAGAGCCTCCAGTTCGGCGGCCTTCGCGTCGCGTGCGGCCTGCTCACGCACCCGTGCCGCCTCACTCTCGGCGCGGCGGCGCACCATGACCGGCTGGGACTCATCGGCAGCGAGCCGGTCCAGCTCGGCCCACGACAGCTCAGCGTTGGTGTTCTGGACGGCCGCGGTGATAGACGCACCAGCGTCGACAGCCTCCAGCTCGGCGGCCGCACGCTCGCGCACACGCGCGGGCTGGGCTGGATCGTTCGCGAGGTCTTGGAGTCGAGAGATGCGCTCCAGACTCGTGTAGGAATTGCGGCCCGTGACCATCAGGGCGGCCTGCTCGCGTGTCTTCCCAGACCCGGGGCGGGGCGGTGGGGCCACCGTGGCCCCACCGTGTGACCTGGGCTTTTGTCCTTCGGCGGTGAACCGTGAGGCTTCTTGGCGGCTGGCGGCGTCTTCGGCCATCAGCGCCTTCAGCTCCTGGTAGAGCGCAGCTTGCTCGGTCTGGGTGAGGGGCTTGTGCAGCTGGTTGTCGTCCTGCTCAGCCAGCAGCTGCCCGAGACGGTCGGTGATCCCGGCGCGCACCCACACCTTCACGGTCCGCCACCCGAGTTTCTTGATCGCCGCCAGGCGCCTGGCCCCGCACACCAGCACACCGTCGGGGGTGACGGTGATCGGTTGCAAGATCCCGTCGCGGTCGATGGAGACGGCGAGCTGGTCGATGTCTCCGAATGCCGTGCGGTGCCGGCGTCCGACGATGATCGAGGCGACGGTGCGTTCCAGCTCGATGTGCCCGTCTCGGTTACCCACGGCCCTCGCCCCCAGAGGGTGAACTCGGGGCCGCGACGGTGATGGTCAGCACCAGGTCGTCATCGCGCAGCAGCACCCGCAACGGCTCACCGATCAGCAACCGCACCAGCACACCCCGTCCCAGCGACGTTCCCGTATAGGTGGGTTCGGGGTTGCCGAGCACGGTCCGCAGCAGCCCGTGCCACGAGGGCGCAGGCAGGTCGAGCAGCGCCCGGGCAGACTTGTCGCGGCGCAGCGCCTCGAACGCCGTGTGCCGGGACCC
The DNA here is from genome assembly GCF_014639315.1 of Sediminivirga luteola. Lineage (GTDB taxonomy): Bacteria > Actinomycetota > Actinomycetes > Actinomycetales > Brevibacteriaceae > Sediminivirga > Sediminivirga luteola. The sequence goes on along the minus strand of NZ_BMFY01000007.1, from coordinate 50,179 downwards.
GGCACGGGCGAGACGCTCGCACACGTACTCGATCGCGCCGCGGGCGGTGTGTGGGGGCCAGCCGAGCATGGTGAACAGCGCGATCGTGTCCTCGGCCGCGCTGGAAGCCGCAGTGGACGACTCCGTCGTGGGCTCCGGTCCTGATGCGAGGTCGGTGCCGGTCGGGTCGTGATGGTGGAACGCGGGATGGAAGTCGGCCAGCGGGTTCTCGCGGTCGCTGAAGCGCTCCGCGTCGTGGAACACCGAGAACTGCACCCGCCTGGCCTGATGCGGCGAGCACAACAGTCCGTTGCCGCGTTCCTCGGCGATGCAGGTCACCTGCACCGCGCGCGTGACCACCGCCCACGGGTCATCGGCCCGCCTTGTTGCCGGGGTGCGCATCGCCTCGAACGCCGCCGACGCCGCCTCCCACGCATCCAGACCGTGCTTGCGAGCCAAGGGCGCGTACTTCTCCGCCGCGTAGTGCATCAGCGCGGCAGCTTCCGCGTCGGCGCGCCATGCCCGCGGACCACCCTGGTGGAGCCGGTGCAGCAAGGCGCGCAGGCCTTCGCCGGTGGTGAAGTCCGTTCGTGATGGGACGTTGGTCGTGGTCATGGTGGTGGCACCTCCTGGACGGTAGGTGCGCACGCGCTCCCCAGGAACCTCGCTCGTCGCTCTCCCGGGAGTGGTCATGGGCCTGTGTCACCCCAACCCGATTTCCGACCGGCTGGTCCCCGAGTGGCCGGACCCGCGGCTGCGGCCGAACGCCGACAACGGCGGCAACCGGCGCGCACGCTCGCTGATCGCCGTCCGAGTCGCGGCGGTCGCTTCGAGGGGAAGGCGGCGCATGCGTCGGGCCAGCTCGGTCTCGAAGCTGATGCCACGGCCCGCCCACCGGGCGCTGGACTGCGCCACCAGATCGGTCGGGCGCACCCACGCCACACCGCGCGCATCCCACCGGGCGGCATCACGCGCCGTGGCGGGATCCTTCCCGTCCAGCGAGGGGTCGCGGCGGCGAGCCAGTTCGGAGACCTCTCGCTCGCGGGCCGTCGTCCGCTCGGACGCCGTAGCCCTCGACTCCTCGGTCGTCGACTCCTGAACGTCCGGTCGGGCAGGGCCGTCCGGTGGCGTCGCCCGTTTGGGCACCTGCTGGTCGTCTCGGTCCTGTTCGCTCATGGTCGCGTCTCCTGGCCTTCGCGGCTGTTCTCCAGGGAGGTGGGCTCGGCGAACCACCGACCCACCGTGGACGCGTGCACTCCCACGCGGGATGCGATGGCTTTGTTCGACCAGCCCGCATCTCGCAGTTCGGCGGCGACCTCACGCCGGTCCCGCTCCACCGGCGCAGGCTCAGCGCCGGTCTCGGTCGAATCGGGAGTGACCAGCTCGCGGACCGCCGCGCGCGGGAGCACCGCGTCGTCCTCGACGGACACTCCGCTGCGTGCGGGTTCGGGAAGGGGCCGGGTGAGGATCACGGTCAGATGGGTGATTGCCAACAGCACCAACGGCGGCACGGCAGCGACCGAGGCAGCCAGTACGCCGGGCACATCGGCATCCGCGGCGACGATGGCGTGCAGGGCATTGGCCGTGACCGAGACGATCGCCCCAGCGGCCAGCAGCATCCACGGATACCACGCACCCCGCTGTCCGGCCAGCGCGACGACCGAGACGGTCGCGACGACGATGATGCCGTCCACGATCAGCGGCCATGCCCACGCCTGCCCCGCCTCTATGCCCGAACGCCGGGCCAGATCGGCCAGAGCGGTGAAGGACAGCCAGAACGCCCCCAACGCGATCAGCACCGTCCCGGCCACCGCGGTCATCACGGCCAGGCGTCCTCCGCGACGACGCACCACCGGCGACGATCCGGGGTTCATGAGAGCACCTGCCCAATGACAGACCGTGACGCGCGTCGCGGAGCGTCGTGCTGCTTGCCCGCCGAGGAGCCCTGACCGCCTGCGTGCGGGGCGGTGGTGCGGAACGCGGAGCGGATCGTGGCCGAGACCTCCCGCGAGCCGAGCCCAGCCTGCTCGGCAGCAGGCCCGAGCGCCGCCAGGGCCTCACCCGGCGCGGTGCCCGACTCGGCCAGACGGCAAGCCGCCCAGAACAGACCCTGGTTTCGCTCACCCTCAGAGAGAGCGGACACCCACCGCGACAGCCGACCGGCGTCCACCCCACGCACCGGCATTACCGAAGACGAAGCGACTGGCGGGCGCGGATCGAGGAAGTCCCGAAGACGTACCGCATCGACCGGCATCGGCGCAGAGGCTGTGGTCGCGATCAGCTCGTAGACACCGACCTGATCCATGCCAAAGCTGGCCCTGGACGGCGGGACGACGACATAGCCACCGGTCCCGCGGAAGTCCACATGCGCCCTCGGGGCCTGCCACGAACGCTGCTCCCGCCCGCCCGCCGGGTAGTAGGCGTGCAGTCCACCCGACGGCGTGCGCACCAGCGCACCCCACCCCTCGACCAGCCCGCCGTCTCTGGCGCGCTCCCACGCGCTGTAGCCAGAACCGCTGTCGTGGACATCGACATCGACCACCTCGACGCCCGAGACAGGTCCGGTGGGCAGGGCGACGTTCGCCTCCGGCCAGCGCGACCACCACGCTTCGATCTGCGTGAGGTCGGTGGTGGCGTCGTGGAAGCCCTGCTCCGTCAGGGGCCGCTTCTCACCCGGAACGCACGGGAACACCGGCACACCCGCGGTCGCATAGACGCGAGCGGCTTCCGGCAGGCGCAGGTGGCTGGCTTGCTCGAGGACGTCGAAGGCGGCAGACATGGCACGGCCTCACAACACCAGACGTGTCCCCAGCGCCCTATGCGCCGTCGCGATTGTCTCCCATGCCCTCGTTGTCATCGTGGTCTCCTCCCGATCCCCTGGGCACCGAGCCGATCGGGCTCGATGACCTTCAGGTACGCCGGGACCACCGGGACAACGAGACGGACAAGGACAGTGACCGTCAGGTGCGGCGGTGAACCCGACGAGTCCCTACCGGACTACCAGCCCGCCCTTCGCCCCGGCGTCGCCGACGGTTGAGAGTGAAGGAATCGAGACCAGGAGACGAGCAGATCGTGAGCATCAGCTCACGCGGCTTGCCGCGCAACGCGCCGGTATTGGCCGGGGCTGACGCCCACGCACTGGCGAAACAGTCGCGCCGCGTGGTTGCGACTCGACCATCCCACCTCGCGGGCGGCCTGCTCGACAGTCAGATCGGTCTCTCGGAGCAATCGTGCCATCTGCTCAGCTCTCAGCGTCGTCAGGTACGCCAAGGGTGTCATGCCGTAGGCGTCGACAAAGACCCTGCTCAACTGCGCACGCGAAAGATGAACTGTTCTAGCAAGCCGGTCCAGCGTCCACCGCTCGGCAGGAGAATCGCGCAGCAGCTCGCCGACTTCGCGCGCCTCGACTCGGAGCGGAGCGAATCGACGATGACGCGGCACACCGGCTCGCGTGGTCTTCCGTTGCGTCGGAGACCGCCGAGTGGGTGTCGTCTTGACGTAGGGCGTGACGATATCGAGTAGCGCGAACAGCAGTGCCTGCATCCGGTAGAACCGATCCGGTGATGGCCCATTCAGGCTGAGAGCCACCAGCTCATCCAGCCAGGGCATCAGCATCCCGGCACGGTCTTCGCCGAGGTGAAGTATCTGGGCGGGCTCGGAGTACAGCTCATCGGCGAAGTCCTGCGCATCGAGGCGGTCTGCCAGCAGGGCGGCGTGTTGCCAGAAGACCTGATCGACGACGTAGTCGCGGTCGAGGTAGAGGGTCGTGACGGTGATGAAGCCTTCGGGTTCGCTTCCGCACAGGGTGTTCGAGCCGAGCGCCACGACGTCACCGACGTTGACCGGTTTCTCGCCGAACTCGCTGAGCAGGATCGCCGATCCGTGGCGAACAAAGATCAGCTTCACGCAGTCGTAGGCGACCGGACCGATGGGGCTATGAATCGTGCGAGTTCGCGCGATGATCGGGTGGAACTCGGTGGGCTCGCTACCGAGAGCTTCGTTGGCCGACCCGCTCCCAGCAGAAGGGGCCGTGGCATGTGCGGCTCCTGTCATCGCCCTGGCACCTCACGAACGATGCCTGCTGTGCCGTTCGAGAACTGTCAGGCGGTGTCCTGATGGAGATGCCCCCGCGCGACTGTGACGCACCGCGCGTGCGTCACATCGGAGAGGCACCCCGGACACGTGATGCTCCTGTCACCGATACGCATCTGGTTCTGTGGTCGGGGTGCTGCCGGCGATGTGATGCCGGGGTAGGCGGAAGGCGACCACGGTGGCGATGAGGGCGACAGCGATGCCAACACCTAGCGCGAAACTGAGTGCTTGGTCGTAGGCGGAATCGGAGGGGCCGGTTGCGGTTGCCGTGATGGCGAAGTAGGTGCTGCCGACAGTGGCGAAGCCGAAGCTGGCTGAGAGTTGACCGACGCTGTTGAACAGGCCAGATGCCTCCGAGGCGTGGTCGCGACTCACTCGGGCCAGGGCGGTCTCGGTCAGCGGTCCGACGACCAGCCCCATGCCGAGCCCGCCGATGGCGGCGCCGGGCAGGAACGAGGCGAAGGCGGGCTGGTCGGAGGCCAGAAGGACGGCGACGATCACCAGCGCCATGCCCAGGCTCATGGTGAGAAGGCCGATTTGGACGACGAGGCGTCCCAGGCGTGGCAGGAGTGCAGTGGTGCCGATGCCCGCGCCGACTCCGGTGAGGATCGCCCAGGGCAGCACGACGAGGCCGGCCATGAGGGCGCTGTAGTCGAGATGGCTCTGGACGTACTGGGTCATGACCAGGGAGAAGCCCATCACAGGGATGAAGAACAACACCTGGACCGCCATCGCGGACCGGAAGGTGCTGCGCTGCTGCAACGCCAACGGCACCAACGGCTGACCGCCACGGCGGTCGCTGGCGCGCTGCTGGATCAAGAACACCACGAATAGCACCGCGCCACCGGCAATGGCGGCGGCTTCGATGAGCGGAGTGTCGGTGTCGGCCAGGCCCGCCAGCCCCCGCAGGATCAGGAACAAGGACGCGGCCGAGAGCACCAGGCCGAGCAGGTCGAGCTGAACCCGAGTCTCGGAGCGTGCCGCCGGCAGGGTCCGCAGCGCCAGGATGATGACGGCGATGCCGATGGGCACGTTGACCAGGAACACGCCCCGCCAACTCGTGCCGAACAAGTCCAGGGCGATGAGCACGCCGCCGAGGATCGGACCCGCGGCGGCGGCGATGCCCAGCAGAGCGGAGAACGCGGCCATTGGCTTGGCTCGCTCGCTCGGTTCGTACATGAGCTGGATGAACGCCAGGACCTGCGGGACCATGAGCGCCGCGAACAGTCCTTGAATGACGCGGGCGGCCACGAGCAGCCACGCGGCATCGGCGAGTCCGCAGGCTAGGGAGGCGAGGGTAAAGCCGACCACGCCGATGACGAACGCGCGCCGTAGGCCGAGCAGTCTGCCCAGCCGGGCGCCAGTGATGAGCCCGACCGCGAAGGTCAGCGTGTAGCCGGACAGCACCGCTTGGGCTTGGGCGGCACTGGCGTCCAGATCGGTGGTGATGGAGGGCAGGGCAACAGTCACGATCGTCACGCCGAGCAGGTCGACGAAGACTGCCAGCAGGATCGCGACGAGGCCAAGAGTTCGAGTGCGCATGCCCACATAATACCTGAATGACTAAGATAATGAGTAGTTCAGGTACACTGGTGGGATGGCGAGTGACGGCAAGACCCCGGCGGAGCCCGATGCGGTAGAGCGGATCGCACGCGCCCTGCCCCCGTGGCTGTCGGCGGTCGATGCGGTGAACGAGGCGGTCGCCCGTGAGGCAGGCATCGGTCCCTCTGATCTAGCGTGTCTGCACGAAGTGATCGTGGACGGACCACTGCCGGCCGGCGAGCTGTCACGCAGGCTGCGGCTGACCACCGGGGCGATCACGCACATGATCGACCGGCTGACCGAAACCGGGCTGGTGCAGCGGGTCCGCGATGGCGCTGACCGGCGCCGCGTGCTGATCGAAGCCGTCCCGGCGGTGCGTGAGCAGATGCTGGACCGTTACGGGCGCCTGGATGCGCAGACCCGCGCGACCCTGGCCGGGTTCACCGCACGCGAGCAGGAGGTGATCGCACGATTCATCGAGACCAGCCTGCACAACACCCGCGCCCTGCTGGACGAGAGTCCGTGACCGCCGATTCACAACTGACCTACCTGCCCGAGCGTGCGAGCTGGTTCCTCTGGACGCCTGACCCGGCCACGCTCGACTCCGGCGTACCCGCCGACACCACGGCGACGATGCGACTGGCGATCCCTGACGGCGACAAGATCGTGGCCCGTGACGTCTCCGGCCAAGAGATGAGCCTGCACGAGGGATGGCGCTGGCTCCGTGATCGTGAGCCAGCGCAGACCGACAGTGACTCGCTGCGGGCCTGGACACACCTGGCGCGAGACCCCGATGCCGATACGGCGCTCCTACCGGTGGCGGCGCACTGTGCTGTAGCCGTCGACGGCGCTCACATTCACACCGCCGGGGCCACCACACTGCACCTCCACAGCGCTCTGCGGCTCACTGACACGCTCGTCGGTGCGGGGCTGGCGGCGAGGCTGCGTGGTTATCAGCTCGCAGGCGTGCAATGGCTCACCGGTCACGAGGGCGGCGCGGTGCTGGCGGACGACATGGGGCTGGGCAAGACCATCCAGACCCTCGCCCTCATGCTCGGCAAGTCTGAGGAGGCGCATCTGGTGATCTGCCCGACCTCGGTGAGCACGAACTGGGAACGCGAGATCACCCGCCACGCCCCCGGACTACGCATTGTCGGCGACCGCTGCGAGCCCGGGTCTGGCACCGTGACCGTGACGACCTATGCGCGCCTGCGCCGTGACCCCGCGAGGTTCACCGAGTGTTCGTGGGGTGTGGTGGCGTTCGATGAGGCCCAGCAGATCAAGAACCCTCGCACCCTCGCCTACCGCACCGCCACGGCCATCCGGGCCGACTATCGGCTGGCGATCACCGGCACCCCGGTGGAGAACGAGCTGGGAGACCTGTGGGCACTCGGTGACCTCGTCCGACCCGGCTTCTTGGGCACCCGCAGTCGCTTCCGCGACCGCTACGTGATCCCGATCCAACGCCGCGGCTCAACGACCGCGGCCGAGCGGCTCGCCACCCACACCCGCGACCTGGTGCTTCGACGGACCAAGGCCGAGGTCGCGCCCGAACTCCCGGCCCGCCAGGTCATCGACATCGCCTGCACCATCACAGACGAGCAACGCCGCCTCTACGACAGGGCCTTGGCCGAGAGCTTCGACACGGGCCTGGGCTTCGGCGCCACCCGCCGCACCAACGTCCTGGCATTGCTGACCCGACTCAAGCAGGTCTGCAATCACCCTGCCCAGGTCCTCGGCCAGGACGGGCCGCTGGCAAAGCGGTCGGGCAAGTTCGACCGCGTGAGCGACATGCTCGACGAGACCCTGACCACCGGCACCGGTTGCCTGGTCTTCACCCAATACACCGCGATGGGCCGGCTCCTGGCCGGCGACCTCGCCGAGCGTCACGGCATCACGGTCCCGTTCCTGCATGGCGGACTACGCCCGACCAGCCGCGACCGCATCGTGAGCGACTTCCAGGACGGCACCGGACCGAGCATCCTCGTGCTCTCGCTGCGCGCGGCCGGGTTCGGCCTCAACCTCACCCGCGCCACGACTGTCATCCACTACGACCGCTGGTGGAACCCCGCCGTCGAGGACCAGGCATCCGATCGCGCCCACCGCATCGGACAAGACCAGCCCGTCACGGTCTACACCCTGCGCGCCGCCGGCACCGTCGAAGACCACATCGCCACCATGCAGGCCCGCAAACGCGGACTCGCCGACGCAGCCCTCACAGGCAGCGACGCCGACCTGCTGACCCTCGGCGACGACGAGCTGTATGAGGTGCTGCGGCTCAATCTGGGGGCCACCCCATGACCCGTGAGTTCGGCGCCACCGCATGGGGACGCGCCTGGCTCAAGATGATCGAACCCGTCCTCATCACCGGACCACCCGACCGCGACCTACCCCGCGCCCGCGCCCTGGCCCGCCGCGCCATCGAAGACCTGGCCATCGAGACAAACCAGGTCACCGTTCGGCTCACCGAACGCGGCCACGAGCACAAGATCACTCTGAACATCCCGACCTGGAACCGTGAAGAACAGAACGTGGTCGCCCGGACCATCGGCCAAGCCGCGTCGTCGTGGAGCGGCGACCTGCCCGACCACCTCGTCACCGAACTGACCTCCGCCGGAGTATCGATTACGCCGCCCATTGGTGAGATCACCGCTACCAGCGACACCGGCGAAGCGAGTCGACGGCACGTCCTCGCTATCTGTTACGCCCTCGTCCAGAAGGTCGACGAAGAACCTGTCGTCGCCGTCCGGCTTCGGATGCCGAGAGTGACCGCGCCGCACTCGGGGGGATCAGCGTCCGACGACATGCTCGCGCTAGCCGACATCGATCCGCGGACCTTCTACGCCACCATCATTCTGTAGGCGAGGGCCAGCGCCGGCTAGTACATAGCGTTGCTTGCTGACGCATCGCTGAACTCTTCGGACCACCTGACGGTGGTCCGCTCAGCTGGCTTGATCAGAGGCCCGTAGATTTCCTCCACACGGTTGGCACCAAGGGTGCAGAGCGGGCGCGCGGGGCGCACCTGACCGCTGAGGCGGCCCCTTCCGAGATCGTCTCGGAAGGGGCCGGCCGTGGTGATGACGATCCGCGTGATGTCGTCGGGCCGCGGGTACGAATACCTGTTGAGGTCAGTCGCCGCGGGCGACGGCGACCGGGACATGGGCACTCCGCTGACCCGGTACTACACCGAGTCCGGCTGTCCTCCAGGAACGTGGCTTGGCACGGGCCTGTCCAGTCTCGACACCGGCCAGGGTCCAGCGCTCGCGGACGGCGACACGGTGACCGAGGAGCACCTCGCCAGGCTGCTCGGCGAGGGCGTGCATCCGGTGACCGGCAAGAAGCTCGGGTCGCCGTATCCGCGGCTGCTTCCCCCGCGGGAGCGGATTGCGGCGAGGGTTGCGCGGCTGGATGCGTCGCTGACCGGTGCGCAACGGCAGGAAGCCATCGAGCGCATCCGTGAGGAAGAGGTTGCGAAGAAGCCGCGCACCGCGGTTGCAGGCTTCGATCTGACGTTCTCGCCGCCGAAGTCGCTCAGCGTAGTGTGGGGCGTCGCCGACGCCGGGACGCAAGCGCTGCTTGCGCAGGCCCATCACTCTGCGCTGCGCGACACGATGACCATGCTGGAGGAGCGCGTCGCGGCCACCAGGGTCGGGCGCGGTGGGATCGCGCGGATGCCCGTCGCCGGGGTGATCGCCAGCGCGTTCGATCACTACGACTCCCGCGCGGCGGACCCGCAGCTCCACACCCATGTGGTCGTCTCGAATAAGGTCCAGGGCGAAGACGGACGTTGGCGCACTCTGGATTCGCGCACCCTGCACCGCGCCACGGTCGCGATGTCGGCGTCGTACAACGCCTTCCTCACCGATCACACCGCTCGCCTGCTCGGTGTCTCCTGGGCTCCGGTGGACCGCGGGAAGGACCGCAACACTGGCTGGGAGATCGAGGGCGTACCCGCCGAGCTGATCGCAGAGTTCTCCCGCCGCACCACCGGCACCAGCGACGGGGCCGATGGGATCGAGCAGGTCAAGAACCGGCTCATCGCCGAGTACGTCGCCGAGCATGGACGCCAGCCCTCGGCGGCGACGATTGCGCGGCTGCGCCAGCAAGCGACCTTGGAGACGCGGCCGGACAAGGAGTTGCATTCCCTGGCCGAGCTGACCGCCGAGTGGCGCGAGCGCGCAACCGTCGTACTGGGTGAGGACGCGACGACCTGGGCAGGACTTCTCCTGGCGCAGGGCTCGACGGAGGCGCGGTTGCGCGCCGACGACGTGGGCCTGGAACAGGTGCAAGACATCGCGGCCGTGGTGCTGATGGAGGTCGGCAACCGGCGGGCGACATGGACACGGTGGAATCTGCACGCCGAGGCGATGCGCCAGATCATGGGCGTGCGGTTCGCCACGACCGACGACCGTACGGCGGTGCTCGACCAGATCGTCGCCCGCGCCGAGGAAGCATCCCTGCGGCTCACACCCGACTATGACCGCGCGGTGCCCGACCACTACCGGAGCATGGACGGCTCGACTCGCTTCCAGCCCGCCGATCAGGTGGCGTACTCGAGCCAAGACATCCTGGACGCCGAAACCCGGCTCCTTCATCACTCCCAGACCGCGGACGCGCCGCAGCTGTCCGGACGGCTGCTCGCCAGGCACATCTCACGCAAGATCAAGGGCGTCCAGCTCGCGGCGGACCAGGCGGCGGCGATCACCGTGATCGCAGGCTCCGGACTCACCCTCGATCTGCTCGTTGGGCCTGCCGGGGCCGGGAAGACCACGGCGCTGCGCGCCCTGCACCGGGCATGGACGGCCGCGCACGGCAAGGACTCCGTGATCGGTCTGGCCCCGTCCGCGGCCGCCGCCGAAGTTCTCGGAGACTCCCTCGGCGTCCGGGCCGAGAACACGGCTAAGTTCCTCTACGAACACCACCGCGACCGGTGGAACCTCCAGCCCGGGCAGCTCGTGCTCGTCGACGAAGCCTCGCTCGCCGGGACCCTCGCCCTGGACCGCATCACCACCCACGCCGCTGAGGTCGGCGCCAAGGTCCTGCTCATCGGTGACTGGGCGCAGCTCTCGGCGATCGAGACCGGGGGAGCGTTCGGGATGCTCGTGCGCCACCGCCACAAGGTGCCCGAGCTGACCGACGTGCGCCGCTTCGCGAACGAGTGGGAGAAGAGCGCCAGCCTCGGTCTACGCCACGGGAACGCGGGTATCCTGGAGACCTACGACACGCACGGACGACTTCACGACGGCGAACTCGACGCGATGCTCGATGCCGTCTACGACGCTTGGCGGGCAGACCGGGCTGCGGGCCGCTCGACGTTGATGATCGCGGGCAACGGCGACACGGTGGCCGAGCTGAACCAACGCGCCCGCGCCGACTTTATCGAGGCGGGCGTCGTCGAGGCCGACGGCGTGCGGTTGCACGACGGGACGGCCGCTGGCGTTGGGGATCTCGTTGTCACCCGTCGCAACGACCGGCGCCTGAGCACCGGGCGATCGTGGGTGAAGAACGGTGACCGCTGGCAGATCACCTACCGCTACGACGACGGCTCCTGCGCCGTGCGTCGGCTCGGCAAAGGTGACATTCCGCGCGGGAAGGCGCTCGTGCTGCCTGCCGGATACGTGCGCGAGGACTTGGAGCTTGGCTACGCCTCGACGGTTCACCGGGCTCAGGGCTCGACCGTGGACACCGCCCATGCACTCATCGATCCTGAGAAGGCGTCGCGGGAGCTGCTCTACGTCGCCCTCACCCGAGGACGCGAGAGCAATCACGCCTACGTCGTCCAGCCCGACCCGCACGAGGTCGAACCCCACCTCGACCAGCCCGACACCGCGACCGTGACCGAGCAACTGGCACGTGTGCTCGCGCGCAGCGACGCCGAGTTGTCGGCGACCGAGACACTCAAGCTCGAGGCCGACCGTCACGCCTCCTTGTCCACGCTGCTGGACGAGTACGACGTCCTGGCCCGCGAAGCCCAAGTCGACCGGTGGGCGGCACTGCTCGATGTCGCACCGTTCCCCGAGGACGTCGCCGATGACGTGTTCACCAGCCCCTACTACGACCACCTCGAAGGCGCACTCGCCCGCCACGAAGCTGCCGGCCACGACGTCACCGCGATCCTGACCGCCCTGGCCCCGTCCCTCACTCCCGGCGAAGACCCAACCGACCCCGCGGCCCAACTCGCCACGAGTATCGACCAGGCCACGACGCGCTTGCCGGAAGGTCGGAGCACACGGGCGCGACGGGCAGCCGGGCTCATCGCGACTCCCGCCGAACCGATCCCGAACGACATGCGAGCCGCACTCAACGAACGAGCCGCCCTCATCGAGGCCGCCGCCCAACAGGCTCTCCACCATGCGATCAATGCGGGGGAGGACTGGACCGCGCACATTGGGCGTCCCAGCGCGAACCTGCGCGCTCGCAATGCCTGGCTCACCGCCGCCACGACCATCGCCTTGTACCGGCACCGCTACGACATCATCGGGCCGGCGCCGCTGGGCAACCCGAAGGACATCACCAGAGCGCAACAGTCGGACGAGTACCGGGCAGCGTCTGCCGCGCTGCGCCGCGCCCAGTCCGCCGCCGAGCGTTCCGCCCAGCCCATCCCGCGCAGGGACGCGCAGCGGGTCGACCAGAGCCGCCGCCTGTGAACGTCCGGCCAGACGGGCTAGCGTGAAGAAGCATGACGGAGCGCGTCCATGACAGCGGCGACGAGGTGGTCTTCTACGACGACCAACGGACGCTCCTGCGCGTCAGCGGACCCACCCGGCTCCTGGGTGCCGCCTACGGCGGCGTCCACGTCCGCACCGGCGGCAGGCTCATCGTCTCCGGGATCATCAGCCAGCGCCTTGTCGTCGAAGCTGGTGGGGCCTGCTATGCCTCCGGCTACATCCGCGCGATCCCGAAAGTCGCCGAAGGAGGCTTCCTCGACGTGGCCGGACATCTCAACCCCGTCCGCTGGCCAGCGGCCGACATCGAGGGCACCATCCTCATCGCCGTCGGCGCCCGCTACGGCCAGCACGTCGTCACCGCAGACGGCTCTCTTGCCGCCTACGACTCGGACGTCGCGACCCGAGTCAACGACAGCACCCCGCGGTTCCGCTTCGTCCGCAGTGGCCCGATGCCAGTTCTCGCGAACTCGACTGAGACCGACTCCTGACTATGGCCGACGGTAGAATCTTGTCTACGCGGGGAGGTGCGGACAATGGGCAGCTATACAGCTCGGCGTGGCCCCCGCACCGGGGCGTTGCTGTGGCGAGTCGAGGCCGAGCCCGGCGATCTACGCATTCTGCCTGATGGAGTCATGGACCTCATGTGGTCCGAGGGTCGCTTCTTGTTCGCCGGCGCGGACACCACCGCCATGATCTCGTCGTCCGAGACCGGCGGGGTGACGTGGGGGTTGAGGCTGCCACCGGGCGCCGCGCATGTTCTGATGGGCATTCCCGCACACGAGCTGACCGATCAGCGGTTCGATCTGAGTGAGCTGATCACGGTGCCGAACATGGTGACGGAGAGCGCCCACGCTGATCCCGCGGCGGCGCTGGAGCGCCTTCTTGTCACGCGTTGGGAGAAGGCCGCGCCCGAAGCGTCTGCGCTTCGACTCGCCGAGTCGTTGGACAAGACCGCAAGGGCGGGCCTCAGCGTGACGGACATGGCATACCGTCACGGTCTCTCGGAACGCACCCTGCGTCGCGTCAGCGACAAGCTGTTCGGGTACGGCCCGAAGACGCTCACCGCGATCCACCGTTTTCAGTACGCTCTCCACCTGGCCCGATCGGGCACCCCGCTCGCCGAGGCCGCCACGATGGCCGGATATGTCGATCAATCCCACCTGAACCGCGACGCCCAACGTCTGGCCGGAACCACTCCCGGCGCGCTCGCCGCATAAGGACCGCTGCAAGCGACCACCGTGTTTGGCAGCATCCTCAGGGCTGACCGATTCGTCCAAGACCACAGCGCATCCCCCGTGACACCGTGGGAAGCATGAGTTACGACATCGGGCGAGCGGCATCGTTCCTGGCAGCCCACGGACGCGTACTGGATCGACGACGCTTTGCCCTGCTCACCGGAGGGACGACCGCGACCGATCGTGCCGCGGTGCTGGCTGCGGTCGACGGCTACCGCAACGGTGACGGCGGCTACAGCTGGGGCATCGAGCCCGATCTTCGCGCGCCCGAGAGCCAACCAGCCGGTGCCCTTCACGCGCTGGAGGCGATCGGTGACGCTGGTGCGGAGACGACATCGGCGACGACCCAACTGTTCGACTGGCTCGACTCCGTGACTCTTCCCGACGGCGGCCTCCCGTTCGCACTGCCGATCGCCAACCCCGCGGCCTGCGCTCCCTTCTGGGTCGAGTCCGACCCGGAGGAGTCGTCGTTGCAGATCACTGCCGGCGTCGCCGCCCAGGCTCATCGCCTCGCCCGCGACACTCAGAAAGCGCGCGAGCATCCCTGGCTGGCACGGGTCACCCGCTACTGCTTCGACGCGATTGACCAGATGGACGAGAAGCCTTTCGCCTACGTCCTGTCGTTCGCCCTTCAGCTCCTTGATGCGGCCGCTGACAGCCACCCCGAAGCCCACGAATTCCTGCAGCGCCTTGGCAAATACGTGCCTGCTGACGGTGCGATCCCGGTCGAAGGAGGGGCCGCAGGTGAGACGCTCCATCTCCTCGATTTCGCGCCCGAGCCGGGACGTCCGGTCCGCAGCCTTGTCGACGAGGCCGCAGTCGTCGCTGACCTGGATCGTCTGGAGAACGGGCAGCAGAGCGATGGTGGGTGGATCGTGGACTTCACCAGCTACTCCGAGGCCGCAGCCCTCGAATGGCGCGGCTATGCCACCGTCTCGGCGGTGGCGATCCTCCGAGCCAACGGCCGATAGCAGGACCGCTCATGCTCATACCGTATGGTGATACGGTATGAGCATGAGCGAGAATAGGTTGACGCGGACGCGGCGTGCTGGCGGGACCAGACGAGCACAGGTGCTGGAGCAGGTCGTGGAGGTGTTGTCCGAGCGTGGGTATGCCGCGACCCGGTTCGCCGACGTGTCGCAGGCGTCGGGTGTCGCGGTGTCGACATTGCAGGGCTACTTCGGGTCCCGTGAGGACATGCTCATCGAGGCACTTCAAGGTGCGACCTCGGGCGAGGTCGAGGCCTTGGCCGAGCTGGCCGCAGGGTTCGAGGACCCGTGGCAGCAGTTGGTCGCGCTGGTCGACCGCGGCTTGTCCACGCCGGTGCCGACGTGGCGGATGCTGATGGAGTTCTGGACCGCCGCCGCTCACGATGCCGAGCTGCGCGCCCACGCCGCCGCGTTGGCCGAACAGTACCGACAACCGTTCTTAGACGCGATGGAGCGTGGGGTGGAGTCTGGCTCGTTCTCTCCCCGGTTCGCGGTCACCGCGATCGTGGACGTGGTGGTCGCGACAATGGACGGCCTGCTCTACCCCCTCGTGCTAGGGCACCGAGCCTCGGCCGATCTGGACTACCGCGATGTGGTGCTCGCCCAGCTCGCCTTCGTCCTCGGGACCAACCCATGACGGCCCTGGTCACCGCCTCCAGCGGGAAAGTCGGCCGCGAAGCGCTGGCACAGCTTCAATCTCGGGACGTCGACGTGCGGGCAGCGTCCCGCCGCAGCGCCATCCCGCTGGACTGGAGCGACCCAGCAACGTGGCCGGCGGCACTGGAGGGCGTGGACCGGGTCTTCCTGATCGTCCCCGGAGGCGACGACGGCCACCGCTCGGTCACCGGGCTGGGGACAGCGGTGGTCGAGTTCCTCGACCTCGCCCAGCGCCGAGGTGCCGAGCGCGTGGTGCTGATGACCGCCCTGGGCATGGAATACGCTCCGGCCGATGTCGAGCAGCGCGCCGTTGAACTGCACCTGCAACGCAGTGACCTGGCCTGGACGATCCTGCGGCCGAACTGGTTCTTCCAGAACCTGACCGACGGCCCCTTGCGCGCCCTCGCCGACGCACACGACGGCTTGCTGCGCCTGCCGACCAGCGATGCCGCGGTCAGCTTCATCGACACCCGCGACATCGCCGCCGTCGCCGTCGAAGCCCTCCTCGGCGATCACGACGGCCGCGAGTACGCACTGACCGGACCACAGAGCCTGACCTTCACCGACCTCGCCGCCGCCTGTCGAGACTCCACGATTCCGATCGAGCAGTATCAGCCGGTCTCGGAGGAGGAGTTTCGCCGCGCAGCGCTCGACCTGGGGTGGCACCCCGACTACGTCAACACCCTCACCAGCCTGTTCGCGACGATCGACGCCGGCCATGCCGCGCCCGTGCTTCCCGACACCGCCGAGGTTCTGGGTCGCGCACCACGACCGGTCACCGAGTTCGTCAGGGCAGCCCGATGATCCTCACCAACCGGATCGCCCACGATGTCGCCACCGGGAAGGTCGCTATCGCTTATCGCCGCTGGACGACGCCTCGCGTGACACCCGGATCGACGTTCCGCACCGTGGCCGGCATCGTGCGCATCGAGGCGATCGACCGAGCCGACCCCGAACAGCTCGACGCCACTGCCGCGCGGGACGCCGGCTACGCCACCCTCGAGGAGCTGCTCACCACCTTCCGCGGGGACGACAGCATCCCGCTGTGGCGGATCGCTGTGGCGTGGGTCGGCTCCGATGCCCGAGAAGCGCTCGCGGAGAACGCAGTGCTCTCGCCCTCCGATATCGCCGACATCGACGCCCTGCTGGACCGCCTCGACGCCCGCACCCCGTGGGCACGCACCACGCTGAACCGGATCGCAGGCCAGCCGGGCATCACCGCCGGGCAGCTCGTCGATGGACTGCCGCTCGGCAAGGACTCCCTCAAACGCCGCATCCGCACCCTCAAAGAGCACGGCCTGACCCGCAGCCTGCCCACCGGCTACGAACTCTCCGCCCGCGGCCGGGCCTACCTGTCAGCTACCAGTCCCGAAAGGCCCGCCCCATGACCGAGACCACCGCCGGTGTCCCGAACCTCATCGACCTCCAAACCCCCGACTCCGATGCAGCCGCCCAGTTCTACGTCGAACTGTTCGGCAGGCGCATCGAGGACAAGGCGCCGGCCGGCTACCGCTACTCTCGCACGCTCGACGGCGCCGTGATCGCGGGGCTCCGCCAAACAGACGGCGACCAGCCCGCAGCGTGGACGGTCTACCTGACCACGAACGACATCGCCCGCGCCACGAGGCACACAGCCGAAAGCGATGCCCGCATTCTGTACGGTCCCGTAGACGTCCCCGGCCAGGGAGAAGTCGCACTCATCGCTGATCCCACGGGCGCGATCACCGGCCTCTGGCAGCCGCGACCGGGCTGGCGCTTCGCCAGTCACACCCCCGGCGCGTTCGCGTGGGCCGAGCTTCTGACCCCTAGAGGCAGCGTCGCCGACGACTTCTACGCTCGGCTCGTCGGACTCGGCTCGACACAGATCGGAAACGCAGACACCTACGACTACGCAGTCTGGACGCCGACCGGACATCAGGCACCCGTGGCCGGACGCCACCAGATCGTTGCCCACGACGGTGGTCCGGCGCACTGGCGCGTCTACTTCACCGTCGACCCAGCCATCGGCACCGACCAAGTCCTGACGAACGCGCTACGGCTCGGAGCGACCCTCGTCGCCGAACCCAGCGACATCCCAGCCGGACGCGTCGCCGTGCTGGCCGACCCCGCTGGAGCACAGTTCGCTCTGCTGACACCGGCACCGCGAACCTAACCGGCACACGTGCAAGTAGCCCGAGCGTGTGTCGTCGATCGAGGAAACCGCAACCGGTGATAGTCGCGCGTCCTTCGCCCCGATCCTCGCCCGCACGCGCTCGATTCATCGACCCATCGCACCCGTCGCCTACGACTGCGTGAAGCTCATCTTCGTGCGGCACGGCTCGGCGATCCTTCTCAGCGAGTTCGGCGAGAAACCCGTCACTGTCGGCGACGTCGTGGCGCTCGGCGCGAGCACTCTGTGCGGAAGCGAGCCCGAAGGCTCCATCACCGTCACCACTCTCTACCTGGACCGCGACTACGTGATCGACCAGGTGTTCTGGCAGCACGCCGCGTTGCTGGCCGACCGATGGGATGCTCAGGACTTCGCCGACGAGCTGTACTCCGAACCGGCGCAGATACTCCGGCTCGGCGAAGACCGCGCCGGGATGCTCATGCCCTGGCTCGACGAGCTGGTCGCGCTCAGCCTCGACGGGCCGTCGCCGGAGCGGTTCTACCGGACGCAGGCATTACTCTTCGCGGTGCTCGACGTGGTGACCCCGTTCGTGCGCACCACCGCCTCGCGCCGGTCTCCGTCTCAACGGAAGTCCACCCGGCCCGGCCTCCCGCGTCACCGCGGCTTCGCCCCGCTGCGTGCCGAAGTGCGTCAAATCGTCGAGATGCTCCGCGGTGCGCCTGGTGAACGGTGGACCCTCGACCGCCTCGCCGACACTGTGCACCTGTCACCGGCACAGCTGAGCCGGGTCTTCGTCGACGCCTACGGCAAGACACCGCTGGCGTACTTGACGATGCTTCGAGCCGAGCAGATGGCTCGGTTGCTCCGGGAAACCGAGGTGACCGTCGAGCAAGCAGCCCACGAGGTCGGGTGGTTGAGTCGTAACCATGCAACTCGCCTGTTCCGCCAGTGCGTGGGCGTGAGTCCCGGCCGTTATCGCAAGCTCAGCCGGGAGCCTCGCCGAGCTGTTGCATGACCTCCCGTCCTGTCGCACGGTTCAGTTGGCGCGAGCGCCAGCTGCGATCGTGTGGCGTTCGATCTGTCGATCACGGGACTCCGTAGCCCTTGCACGGACGAGAAGGAACAGGCTGACCGGTCCTATGACGATGAACTTCATCGCGTTCCACACCAGGAGCAGAGCCATCAAGTGCAGCCATGCTGGCGCACCGTTGGCAATGAGGGTCGTAACGATGCTCGCGCCATACAGGTAGGGAAGGGCGAGCAGCATCGCCGGGACGCCCCAACGCAGCCCTCGTCGTGTGCGGATCGCGTCCAGGACGATGTTGGTGGGCATGTAGCGGCGTAGGAAGCAGCGAGTGTGGACGCTGGCGGTCCAGATCAAGCGGAACATGACGACAGTCCTCTCCGAGTCTCCGGCGACAAGGAGTCGAAGGACTGTCCAGCCGAGGCCGTCCGGTCGGTCACCACATCCGGTGGTGGCGTAGCAGGTAGAGGCCGCCACTTCCCAGATTACGTTGGTTCAGCGGGTGACGGAAGGCCTGGGCGGAGGAGAGGCGGGTCGCCAGTTGCTGGTGCATGTCGGCCCACGCCCCGACTTGGCCCCGCATCGCAGGGTTGACGGCGGTAGACTGGAAACGTGTGAGCAGCGTCACGATGCCCGAGTCGCTGAGTAGAACCTGATCCATCAAAGGAGATGCGATGTCGGACGTGAAAACAGTGTTCGTGGCGTTCGCGATCGAGGACGAGCGCCAGCGAGACTTCCTCAAGGGGCAGTCATTGAGCCCGCGGGCGCCCTACGAGTTCATCGACATGTCGGTGAAGGAGCCTTACGACAGCGGCTGGAAGGACAGGGTTCGCACCCGCATCCGCCGCTCACACGGCGTGATCGTCCTCGTCAGCGAGAACTCTCTGACTTCAACCGGACAGGAGTGGGAGATCCAATGCGCGACCGAGGAGGACAAGCCCGTCCTCGGTATCTGGGCCTACAAGTCTGACAGGACGGCGATCGCGGGCATCCGCACAGTGGAGTGGACCGACGCCAACATCAGCAGCTTCATCGATTCGCTATGAGGCGGACATGCGCAAGGCGCTGATCGTCGGTATAGATCACTACGACCACATCGGTTCTCTGAGCGGCTGTGTCAACGATGCCCACTCAGTTCGTGCCGCGCTCGAACGCCATGCCGACGGCACGCTCAACTTTACGACTCCTCAGCTCCTCACAGGTACTGGAGCCGGTCAGCCGGTGATCAAGAAGGACCTCAAGGATGCCGTCCGTGAGGTTTTCGCCGACGACGCCGAGATCGCACTGTTCTACTTCGCAGGGCATGGGTACGTCGAAGACACCGGAGGGTTCCTCTGCGCCAGCGACTCAGCAGATGGCGATGATGGACTCGCTCTTCATGAGGTCATGACGATGGCCAACACTTCGCCAGCACGCAACAAGGTCATCATCCTCGACAGCTGTCACAGCGGCGCCGCCGGTAACGACGCCATCACCAGATCGATGGCCGAACTCAACGACGGCGTCACCATCCTCACGGCGTCGACTGAGAACCAGTACGCGCTGGAAGTTCCCGGAGGTGGCGCGGGCGTCTTCACCAACCTATTCGTCGACGCACTCAACGGCGCGGCAGCCAACCTCGTCGGTGATGTGACACCCGGAAGCGTTTACGCGCACATCGACCAGTCGCTCGGCCCCTGGGCTCAGCGCCCCGTCTTCAAGACCAACGTCAAGACTTTCGTGTCCCTTCGCAAAGCGGAGGCTCCTATCCCCCTTGCATCGCTCCAGGCGCTTACCACTCACTTTCCATCTGCCGACTACGACTTCCCACTTGACCCTTCATACGAGCCCGAACGCTTCACCGAACAGCTCAAAGACCCCACGATCCCTCCCCCTGACCCAGAACACACCGCTGTGTTCAAGGTCTTGCAGGCCTACGTTCGCGTCAACCTCGTTCGCCCCGTTGATGCGCCACACATGTGGCATGCCGCGATGCAGCGCAAGTCGTGTGAGTTGACTGTCCTCGGTCAGCACTACTGGAATCTCGTCAACGAGAACCTGATCTGATGACTAGCATCAACGACGCGCTTCAAAAGCCGGAACTCCTCGAAGAACTCGCGTCGATCGAGCACGAACGATGGGCCCACTGGCAGTTGTACCTGCACAAGAAGTGTGAACCACTCCCGGACGGGTCACTGCGTATCCCGGCCGACCTCGTCGATCAATGGACTCGACAAGCCACGACCCGCTACGAGGACCTGACAGAGGACGAGAAGGACAGCGATCGCGAGCAGGTTCAGCGGTATCTGCCGACCCTCATGAAGGCACTCGGGCAGTCCGACCCAGGTTCACACGGCGCAAGGCGCAGTGAGGGGACGTGAGTGTCCGCAACTCGTCGGACACGGGCTCCAGGCGCTCCGCCGGGGCAGCCGTCCCTACTTCTGCGACGGGGGTCGATTCGGGCAAAGTCATGGACCTCGGCATGCGGCGTGTAGTTCCTCAAGCCTGTCGGAGTCGTCGGGTTCAATTGAAGAACACAACAGAGGTTTCCCGACCGCACCAGCGAGACGATCGGGTTGGAGTCTAGGAGGCAGCCCGTGCCCGAGAGTCGACATCGCTACCTCTACGAGCGTCTCGGGGACCAGGACTTCCAGCAGCTCGTCAGCGCTCTGCTTGCGAACCAGTTTCCCGACTACATCCCGATGGCCCTGCGTCAGGCCGACGGCGGCCGAGACGGCTTGCGCAAGGTCGACGTCTCGAAGGTGCTCGTCTATCAGGTCAAGTGGTCGCTCAGTGGCAAGGAGAAGGACCCGGTCTCCTGGCTCGACCAGGTGGTAAAGAACGAGGAAGCCAGTCTGCGCCGCCTGGCTGCACAGGGGGTCCGCCACTACACGTTGGTCACCAACGTGGGGAGCACGGCCAAGGAGGACTCGGGCACGTTCGACCGACTGGACAAGAAGCTCCAGGGGTACGCGAAGGACTTCGGTTACGAACAGATGACCTGCATCTGGCGCGAGGCGCTCAACCCGTGGGTCGACAACGCCCCGACCGAGACCAAGTGGGCCTACGCCGAGATGCTCGCGGGGTGGGACCTTGTCCGATACCTCGTCGCCGAGCATGTCGGTGAGGGCAAGGACAAGGCGCATCGTGACCTCATCCGCAAGGTCGCCGCCGCCCAATGGGAGGACGACAAACGGGTCAAGTTCAGCCAGTCCGATGTGGACCGAGAGAAGGTCGTGGACCTGTTCGTCGACGTCACCGCCGACCGCGTACACACCGTGGCCAGCAAGCATCTGCAAGCACAATCACCGACCACTTTGGGCGGTGCCGCCGCCTACCTACTGCGCGCATCGGCGCCCTTCACCCTCGTCCGTGGCGCGCCAGGACAGGGCAAGTCGACACTCAGCCAATACCTCTGCCAGACCCACCGCGGGTCATTCATCCCCGAAAGCGACAGACCTGACTCACTAACCGAGCTGGAGCGGCCGCGGTTCCCCGTCAGACTCGACCTGAGCGACTACGCGCTCTGGCTCGGCGGCAACGACGTGTGGGACCACTCCGAGGACCGCAAGCAACGCAAGGCCAAAGCGCGCAAGGGTGAACAGGCAACGATCGAGTGCTTCCTCGCCGACCTGCTGACGCACGAGAGCGGCGGTATCCCCGCTGGCGCGAAGACGGTCCAGGACATCTTCGAGCGCGTCCCCAGCCTCGTCGTGCTCGACGGACTCGACGAAGTCGGCAGCGCCACCATCCGAGGCAGGATCGTCAAAGAGATCGACAAGTTCGTCGGTCGCGGGAAGGCGTACACCGACCCACCGAGAGTGGTCGTCACCACGCGCCCCAGCGCCGGCGAGTTGCCCGAGCCCTCACCCGACCTGTTTGAGGTCGTGACCCTCAACCAGCTCACCGTCGAGCAGCGTGACGCCTACCTGCGCAAGTGGTGCACGGTCCGCGGGATCAGAGGCAAGGACGGTCGCGCCCTGCGGAAGAGCTTCAAGGAGAAGAGCCGCGAGCCCTACATCAACGAACTCGCCGGCAATCCGATGCAGCTGACGATCCTGCTCGACCTACTTCACCAGCAAGGAGCAGCCACCCCCACGCAACGCACTGATCTCTACGACAAGTACGTCGAGCTTCTCCTGGCTCGCGAGGCGAACAAGCACCCCAGGGCCGTGAAGGACCACAAGGAAGAGCTGCTCGAGATCATCCCGTTCCTCGGCTGGTACCTCCACGCCCACACCGAGGAATCGCAGATCAACGGCCGCATGAGCGTGGACGAACTCAAGGAAGCCATGCGGCACTTCCAGCGCACCTACGGCAACCGTGAATCGATCGTCGACCAGCTCTTCGAGGGCGCCAGCGACCGTCTGTGGGCGCTGACCAGCAAAGTCGACGGCACCTACGAGTTCGAAGTCCTGTCCCTACGAGAGTACTTCGCCGCACGGTTCCTCTATCACAACGCGGGCGAGGACAACTCGGCCTTCGACAGCACGGCCGTGCTGCGCGAACTCTTGCGCCGGCCGTACTGGCTCAACACCGCTAGGTTCTACGGAGGCAACGCAAAGGGCAATGGCATCTACCCCCTGACCGCCGGGATCGAAGAGGAGCTGGCCCACAGCACCTCGCCCGCCTCCTACCTCGCCGCGTGGGCACTGCTCACCGACGGTGTCTTCCTGCGCCGCCCCCGCGAGGCACGCAAGATCCTCACCGCACTCTGCTCGGACGCCGGAATCACAATTCTGCTATCCGCGCTCGACCGCCGCGACATCATCGCTCTGCCCGAGTTGCCCGACCTCCCTGACCAGGACGGAGCCGATCCCACCTGGGTCCGCCTCACCACTCTGATCAGCAAGGACCCGGCGGACAGCGACAACAAGCGGCGAGTTCGCGCTCTGCGCGAGTTGCTGAACCAACGCAGCCAATTCAGCGCATGGTGGTACGGGCAGCTCGCCGCAGCCATCGGCACACCGCAGCAAAACGCATGGCTCAGACTCGGTGCCGAGTGCGAGGCCGGCGCGGGTGTCACCGCATCGTTCGAGGACATCGACCTGTCCGAAGGCGCCGCCGAGCTCTTCCTCAGCACGGGCCTCATCCCTACGCCAGGAAGCTCACTCGAAGCAGCGCTTCTTGACGCAGTCTTGGACGGTGAATGCCCTTGCGTGACATCAACCCGGTCCATGCCCGCACAAGTCGCAGCGGCCTTGTCGCCGAGCGACTTCCTCACCAGTTCCAAGACCGGATTCGTCGGCAGTGATGAGAAGTCGAAACGTCGCCGAAGCGAGGCGATCAACCAGCTCAGACGAGCAGGTTCGCCGTACACCCAGATCGCCAAGCAACGAGCATTCAAGGCCGGGCAGAAAGGCAGCACGTTCCCCTGGGCGGACACCGCTGCCGCACTACACGAACACACTGGACGGTGCTGGCTTGCGTCCGAGATCGCGATCATCGGCGCTGCATCTCCCTTCCCGCCCGCCTACACGAAGAAGCCCGGCTCAGCGGCCTTCGGAAGCGCCAGCCATCCCTCCGAACTTCTCGCTCAAGCTCGGGCCAACAGCGGCAACGCTCAGTGGTGGCGCGAACAGCTCGATGTCCTCGACGATGACCTGGCCGAGGCGGAGTGGTCACTCGCCCTGTGGTGCACCGCCTCCAGCTCAGTCATCACTGAGCTGTTGCCGACGCTGGAGTCCGTGTTCGGTCAACTCCCATCACCACGTCGAAGCACAGTCCTGCGGGCCGCCGAACAGATCGCCCGTTACGGATGGCTGAACAAGCGAGCCATCACAGCCGTCACCGACGTCCCGGAACTAGCCGCTCTGAACCAACTTCGCACCTCAGCGCCGCCGGCAACAGGGCGAGACGATGGAGCAACCGCATCACGCGACAGCTCAGCGTCGGCGCCCTCTCTGCTCAGCGTCGCCCGAGCAGGGAAGTGGCTCAAAGTCGACGCGAAACCCGCATATCGATAGCCGTAGGCCTGGGTGCTCGGACCCGATGGCCTCACCGCGGTCGGCCGTGCGAGTCGCGCATGACGACGCCCTCGGCGAGAAGATGGTTTCGGACGGTGCCAGCGGAGTACCCCAGCCGTGTGCCGACACGCTCCAGAGACTCGCCTTCTGCATACCGGCGCGCCATCTCGTTCACCTCCGCAGCCGACGGCGTGATACTGCGTAACCGGACCCCGCGCTCACGTAGCAGCGAGGCCAGCCGCTGACGGCTCACGCCAATGTCTTTCGCGATCTGTCGCAGCGTCTCGTTTTTCCCGTATCGCGCCTCAGCCAAGACGAGGGCATCATCGCTGACCGTCGCCTGCTGGCGAGTTCGAGGCACCGCCCGAGACCTGCGAGGACCAGGCCGAACACGGATCGTGCGGTGGACCACGGCCATGTGAACCAGGGGCGGGGCAAGTTTCGATAGTGCTCCCGTTAGGTCCACCCCACGCACAAGGCTCGAACCCTTGCCAACGGAAACGTTGGTTGAGGTTCGGGTCTTGTTGGTGTCTGCGGCCCAGGTCAGGGCGTTGGCGTTGACCTGTGGATCGAGGAGCATCTCGAAGGGCCGGTTGTGCTCGACGCGCAGCTCGTTGTCCTCGTCGATGTAGACCTTCGTGAAGAACGCCTGGTTGCACAGCCGCCGGTTGGTGTCGTCGCAGCGGGCGTAGATGTCAGCGCAGTTGGCGAGCAGGCCGAGCGCGTCGTCGAGGTGGGCGCGAGCGTCGGCGTAGTCACCGAAGTGGGCGTCGATACGGCGGGTCACCTGGTCGAGTTCGGCGACGATGCGGTCTTGCTCGCGCTTGAGCACGGAGAGCGGGATCGCGTCGGCGTAGTGCGCCTGCATGAGGCGGTCCTGCTCGCCTTCGAGCCGGTCGCGGTTGGCGGTGAGGCGTTCCAGTTCCTCGGTTTCGGCGGCCATGAGCCGGTCGAACTCGTGGTGGAGCATCCCCGCGAGCGCGTCCTGCTGAGCCGGCGTGATCTGGACGCGCGTGTAGTAGTCCTCGACGAGCTTCGCGACGTCCTCGATGAGCATCGCCTGGCGCGTGCAGTCGGTGCGCTTGGAATGCCGACCGGAGCACACGAAGTAGCAGTAGACGTTGCCGTGGCGGTTCTTCGCGTTGGAGACGATGAGCCGGGACCCGCACTGGCCGCAGTGGATGGTGCCTTTGAGGTAGTGGCCGTGGACTTGGGTTGCCTCGACGGCGCACTGGTGCGCGGTGAGCACGGACTGGACCTGGTACCAGACCTCGGCGGGCACGAGCGCCGGGTGGTTGCCCTTGTAGCGGGTGCCTCGGTAGACGACATCGCCTTTGTAGTACGGGTTGGTCAGGAGCCGGTGGATGGTGGACACGGCCAGCGGCTTCGCCGGCCGCTTCGGGGTGGGCAGACTGCGCAGCCCGCGCGAGGTGAGTTCGTCATGGAGCTGGCTGACGCTCCAGTTGCCCGAGGCGTAGGCCTTGAACGCCCACTCGATCATCGGTGCCCGTTCAGGATCGAGCTCGATGGTGCGGACTTCGCGGCCGAGTTCGTCGCGCTTGCGGACATTCAGATAGCCGATGGGCGCTCGTCCGTTCGTGCCGCCGCCGATGGCCTTTTGGGTCATGCCCTTGGCGACCTCGGTGGCGAGGTTGCGGGAGTAGAACTCGGCGATGGTGGACATGATGCCGTGCAGGAGCATCCCCGAGGGGGTCTCGTCGATGTTCTCGGACGCGGACACGAGCATGACCCCGCACTGTTGGAGTGCGAGGTGGATGCTCACGTCGTCGGCGCGGTTCCTGGCGAGCCGGTCGACCTTGTGAACGATGCAGTACGCGACCTTGTTGGTCTTGACGTACTGGATCATCCGCATCAGTTCGGGCCGGTCGGACGACTTGGCTGAGGCTCCCGCGTCGACGAACTCCTCGACGATGCCGGCGCCGAGCTGTTCGGCCTTACGCCGGGTCGCTTCGCGCTGGGCGGGGATCGAGAAGCCCTCGTCGGTCCCGCCCTTCTCTGCCTGCTCGCGGGTCGAGACCCGCAGGTACGACACGGCGGCAGCCGCAGTGTTGGGCGGGTCGATGAGGCTGGTAGCCGGATCATCGGCAATGGTGGTCATCGGGGGCTCACTCTCACGCGGTTCGACCCTCGCGCTCCCACTGTTGGTGGGAGGGGTGTTGATCGTGAGAGCAGCCGATGAAGGCTGTAGGGCGGGACCCGATGGTCTCGGTGCGTGTTGCTCGCCGAGCGGCGAGGTTTAGGCCACAACACCCCGCATCGCGAGGCTTGCAAGGTTCATTCTACCGGGCGGCTTCGGAGGCGGCCAGGCCATCCGTCGCCGCCCGGTAGGTGTCGGGCACCCGCACGGCCTCGCGGGCCGCGCGGCTCTCGCCGGTCTCCTGCAACGTCAGCCGGATGAGAACCTCGGCGAGCTTGTGCAGGTCGGCGCGTTCGCGGTGGACGGCCCGGACGGAGAACGACCGCTCCTCGTAGGGGCGACGGTCGGTCTTCTTGGCATAGCGGCTCATCGGTCTACGGAGTCTCGTCGCCGGCCAGGTTGGCGTAGAACTCGTCTTCGGCCTCCTGGCGCTTGCGGACTTGCGCGATGACGAACTCGACGAACTCGATGTCCCGGTCAGCGAAGGTGAAGTCCTGGATCGTGGGCGCTGGGTCCTCACCGGGCCAAGCAGCTTGCCGGGTCGGGCGGTCGCGGTCTCCACGAGTCCCGCAGGCGGTGACCCAATGGCGAAGACGCTCTCGTGCGTCGGCGAAGTCGCGGTGCCAGCCGAGCGGCGCGGATGCGTTCTGCTCGGGGTCGTAAGCCGCAAGCCAATGCAGGTGCAGCGCAGACAGCTCCCAGACCATCTCCGGGTGGTGATGCCAGTACGGCGGCACCACCGCGACCGTGAGGCCGTAGGTGCGTCGCAGCCAGTCAACCCACCGGTTCAGCGCGAGCCATTCCTGCTCCAGCTCGTGCGCCGTCAGCAGGTTCCAGTTCACGGGGTGCGGCGGTTCGGGCATGTCCGCGTTGGTGACGCGGGGCGGCCCGTCGAAGACGTCCGGCTCATCCATCTCATGCTGATCGTTCATGGTGCTGTGGCTCCCGAACTCACATGCTGACCGGGGCGTGCGTCGCAGTCGCTGCTCGCTGCGTCGGGTCGTACGCCGCTGCGTCCCGGCCGACTCCATTGCGCGGCGTCCGGTCCACCTCGTAGCGGGTCCGCGCGGTGTCGTGGCCGATCTTCTTGGCGACGAACTCTTCGCCCTCGATCGCCTGACCGTTGCGCTCGTAGTTGACCGGCCGCGTGTAGCCCTCGGCGACGAAGTTGTCGCCCTGGGCGAAGCTCGCGTGCGCGTGCTCAGCGGAACGCCCGAACATCACCAGGTGGTGATAGGTCGTCTCGGTCTGCGTGAACGAACCATCGTCCTCGCGGCGGAAGTGCTCCTTGCCGATACGGGCGAAGAACCTAGCGTCTCCCTTGGCCGTCTCAGTGAGCAACGGCTCCGAAGCGATGAAGCCCGACAACGATTCCTGGGTGTGAATGGCCATGATGGCCTCCTCCTGAACTCGGGCGACCAACTGCGTGTGGTCGCTCTGTCAGGCAAGTGCGCTGGCCCTTCCAAGCGTCGTCAGGACGCGGGGCGGTGGCGCAGCAATGCTTCGAGTTCGTTGCGGTCGCTGCGGAGCTGCGCGGCGTCGGGCCGGGTCGGCCAGGCGCGCAGATCGGTGACGATGGGCGGTGCGGAGCGCAGCATCGTGATGCCGGTGCCGAACGGCAGGGTGCGGATGCGGTCTGGCGGCAGAATCGGCACACGGCGGACCGAACGCTGGTTGGAGCGGGTGCCGTGGTCGCCAAGGGTCACGCTGTCGGTGTACTCGTCACGCTCACCGATGAGGGTGGAGAGGTCTTGGAGATCGCGGCTGTTGGATGCGCCGCCGAGGATGATCTTGACGATGCTGGCGTCCCAGATCGCGCCGGCCTGGTGTTCACTCCACCTGTCGCGTGCTTGGGCGAGGGACTGCAAGACCGGCATGGTCGTGATTCCGGTGCCGCCGCCTTCGGCCATGAGCGTCGGCAGGGATGGCAGCGGTGCGAGGTTCCCGATCTCATCGAGCGCGAGCAATAGCGGCGGGTCGAGCCGTGCTCCGGGTGAGCGGGCGGCAAGCCTGCGGGCGGTTTCGATGAGGTCTTCGACGAATGCCGCGACCAGCGATGCGGAGGCTCCTGCTCCCGCCCCGGTGGCGAGTAGGTAGAGGGTGCCTTGTTCGGTGAGGAAGGTCTCGGGGTCGAAGTGCTCGTGCGGGCCGGGCGTGACGGCATCGAGCACGCGCGGGTCGGCGAGGGCGGCGAGTGCGAGGGAGACGCCTTGCCAGATGCTGTCGCGGGTCTTGGGGTCGGCGTCGATCATCGCACCAAGGGAGTCGTCCCAACCCATCGCCGCGTTCGGGTGGGAGTTGAGGATGGCGACGGCCTCGGTCGCTGCGCTGGGGTCGAGGGTCCACCTGAACAGCTCGGCCGGTGGGCGGCCGTCGAGTGCGGCGGCGTGCAGCAGGCTCTGGAGTGCGGTGCGGGTCTTTCCCTCCCAGAACCCACCCGACTCGACGCCTCCGGCGCTGAGGCCGGTGGCGGCGGCGAGTCCGTTGGCGCGGATCATCGCGGTGAGCGGATCGTCGCAGCCGCGAATGGGTGACCAGCGGAGTCCGGCGGGGATGCCTTCGGCGAGGTGTTGGGGGTCGAACACGGCGACCGGCCCGCCTTTGCGGCGTCGAGCGCGAAGGGTCGCGGTGAGGTTGTCGGGCCTCGTGCTGGTGGTGACGACCGCACCGGGGGCGTCAAGGATCGCGTTGATGACGACGTGCAATCCCTTGCCGGAGCGGGGCGGGCCGATCAGCAGGATCGAGTCCTCGACCGATGCCCAGACTTTCGTGCCACGACTGGCCCCCAGGAGGTAGCCGACATCCTGCGGTGCCGGCGACTCCAAGGAGGGCCGCAGCGTGGCCGCACGGTGAAGCAGTGCCTTCGCGGATGCTGCGGTCTTGACTTCATGGCTGGTCGCGATCCCCGCGAGTCGGTGCGGGTCGGTCTCGGTCTTCCGCGTGTGTCGACGCAGCACGATCCAGACCCAGACGATCCCGGCTGCGAGTCCGCCGAGCAGTGTCGTGCTGACGAGCCAGTAGACGAGCGGGTTGAGTCCGTCGGCACCGAGCGCGGTCGCGGGGTCGCCGGGGTTGAACAGCACGGCGAGCCCCGCCGCTGCGCCGGCGTCGGGCTGGGGCGTGCTGGTGAGGAGCGCGGCGACGCTGCCGGCCGCGCGGAGGACGAGAGCGATCCCGAACATGCCGATCAGGCCGATGAGGGCGGCGTTGGTGAGTTCGTCGCCCATGCTCCCGGCTTGCCGCTGGTTCATGTCAGCCGCCGCACCGCGAGGGTGCCGGAGATGCGCCCAAGGAGGATCACCTCGGGCGCGCTTGCGTCGGGCAGGTCGTCGAGGTCGATGAGTGCGTGGGCCTCGCCGGTTCCGGTGGCGTCGGTGTGGGAGACGATCGTCGCGACGGCGACATCCTCGCCGGGTACGAACCCCTCGGCGGTGAGCTCAGCCAGGCGCGGCACTCGTCGGGCGTGGCGACTCCGACGAGTCTCTGGCACAGGGGTCTCGGGCGGGGCCACGGCGCGTCGGGTCTTGCGTGTGCGGAGGATATCGGTGAAGACACTTCCATCGGTCTCGCGAACTTCGACCCGGACGGCGACGGTGCGGTCCTTGGTGATGGCGTCCATGAGCGGCCCGAACGTCGCTCGCGTCCACGCGCCCGCGTCCGGTGACGGAAGTGGTGTTCCATCGACCGTCGCGGCGAGGCTTCCGTCGTCGGCGACGGTGACGAGGACGTGCGGCAGCTCGACGGGAGCCGTGGCATCGTCGTCGGTCGTGGTGGATCGGCGCGGGCCCGTGAGGTTCATCGGTGACCTCCCGCGGCGCGGCTGCTGGTGTCGAACAGGGCGAGTTCGTCGGGGTGGAGCTGGTGCTGGCAGACGAAGCTCCTCGCCTTGATCCGCCACAGGCCTTGGCCGACGCCGAGGTTCGGCAAGAGTTGCTGCTCAGTGCCGGTCAGACCGAGGGCGGTCGCGGTCGGTCCGAGCTGGTCGGATTCCTGCCGGTACACGATCCGCGTCTCCGCGTTCGCGAGCAGCGAGTTGGCCAGGGAGCGCATGGCGGAGCCTTGGTCGCCCACGTTGTCGAGGTCGGTGAGCTTGTGGAAGATCAGCATGTTCGCGATCCCGTAGTGCCTGGCGAGTCGCCAGTGCGCATCCATCCGCCGCAACAGCGCCGGGTGGGACATGAGCCGCCATGCCTCGTCGTAGATCACCCACCGCTGCCCACCGTTCGGGTCGAGCAGTGCGGATTCCATCCACGCTGACGAGCACGTCATCAGGACTGAGATGAGGGTCGAGTTCTCGGTGACCCGCGAGAGGTCGAGGGAGATCATCGGCAATGACGGATCAAACGCGACCGTGGAGGGGCCGTCGAACAGCCCGGCCAGGTCGCCTGCGACGAGGCGGCGTAGCGCGTGGCCGACGAGCCTGCCGTCCTCGGCCAGCCTGCCGTCGGCATCCTTGCTGGGGGCGAGGATGTGATCGACGACCATCGGCAGGATCGGCACGTCGTTCTCCCACACGGTCTGGGTCAGGGCGATGTCGATCGCGGTGTGCTCCAACGGCGACAAGCCTCGCGCGAGCACGGTCTCCGCGAGCGCGCCGATCAGGTCACGACGCCGCGCCGCGACGGTCGAGGCCCACTGCGCGTCCGACAGTCCGCTGGGCCGGTGACCTTCGTCGAGCGGGTTCAGGCGAGTGTTGAGCCCGTGCCCGAGGACGATGGCGCGTCCGCCGACGGCGTTCGCGACGGCGGTGTGTTCGCCTTTCGGGTCGCCGGGCACGTACACGCGCCGCCCGAACGGCAGCGACCGCGTGTAGAGCGACTTGGCTAGCGAGGACTTGCCTGAGCCGACGATCCCGGCCAGCACCACGTTCGGCGCGGTGATGATCCCGCGCGCGTAGAGCACCCACGGGTCGTAGACGAAACTCCCGCCCGAGTACAGGTCTTGGCCGACGAACACACCATCGGCACCGAGCCCACCCTCGGCGACGAACGGATACGCACCCGCCAGCGTCGCCGACGTGTCCTGATGCCGCGTCAGATGGAACCGACCCGGAGTGCGCAGCCTCGCGGCACCCGGTTCGCCAGACTTCGGCAGGTAGACCGTGGCGCGCCGCTCGGCACGCTCCTCCTCGGCCTTCGCCTTCGCCGCGGCGAGCGCGGCCCGACGCTGCTCGGCGTGGAGCCGGGCCTCTGCCTTGCGGCGCTGCTTCCGGAGCTTCCGCCGCTCCTTCGACGGCGCTACCAGAACTGCGGTGTGCAGCCGCGCGCGATCCTCGGTCACAGCACCAGCCCTCGCGCCTGCTTGACAGCCGTGATCTTGGCCGGCTCGAACCACGACCCATCCCGCTTCGCCGTCGGCACATCGGCCCGCTCCGTGGCACCCGGCGACGAGTACGACACCAGCAACTCCGGCCCAGCCTGCACCGGAGGGGTTCCGACTGGTTCGGCGTCCTGGGGCTCTGCTTCCGGTTCGGTGTAGCGGCGCAGGAGCGAGACGTAGCCGACGTGCGGGTTGACGACCAGCGCGTAGTCGCCCGAGAGCGCCACCTGGTCGTTGGTGCCCTCGCCGGGCTCGTCGTAGACGTACCCGTTCTCCAGCGCGGCCTGCGTGGTCTCGTCGCCGTAGTCCCACTGCGCGAGGAAGTCCACCGCATCGACATGCCCCAGCTCGCCGAGGATGCGCAACGGCCGGTCCGCCTCCTCGCCCTGAAGGAACACCACACTGACCCACCGAGACGGCGCGGCCTCCTCGACGGCGGGCTCAGGGTGCCAGGCGATCCGCCCGGCGGCGATGAACCCTTCCGCGAGCCGGTCATACGCCCGGTCGACGAGGTTCGCCGCCTGACGCAGTTCCTCCGCAGCAGCGAGGGCGTCACGCACTCCTGCCTCGTGGCTTCCGGCGTCATTGAAGGCGTGCGCGACCTTGCGCTCGTGAACATCGGCGATCTGATCGAGTGCCTGCCGCAGCGAGCGCATCCCCGAGGACAGATCACCGATCACCCCGTACATCTCGGCGGGCTGATCGAACCCCCGGCTCGGGTGCGCGAGTCCGCGCAAGGCTTCGGATGCCTCCGCTGCATCCGCGGTCGAATCGAAGAACGTGGGCATGGTGGCCTCCATCGGTAGGTCATGTCACCCACGAGGTGCGCCCCCGTGCACCCGCAGATCATTTGAGGCATTCAGCAGCAAGGGGCTTCTCATTCCTCCAGCCCACCGCGCTCGACGCCGGTAAACTTCGACCACCGAGGAGGTGAGGCATGAACGACGACGAAGAGCTGCGTTGGGTGCGGCGTCGCGAGGGAACCCACCGTTCCGAGTCGCGGGCGACCCGTGGGTATGAACGGGACCTGCTCCGTGACGACGACACCAAGAACCTGCTCGGTCCTACTGAGTCTCGCCCAGCCGACATCGACGAGATCGTGCGGTCGCGCGGACCCTTGGTACCAGCGCGCCCTTCGCCCGGTCAGGAGTTCCGGTACCAAGTCGGCGACGCAATCATGGAGGCGTTAGCGCCCTACATTGAACGTGGAGTTGATGTTGCGGTGGACGCCGCGGTCCTCGGTGTCTCAAGACTGTGGAAGTGGGCCACAACTCGACCGCCACGGCAGACGTTCTCTGTCGAAGTCGGCAAGGTAGATGAGGTTCCTACTGCGTACCTTGAAGGTCCGCTCGCCGAGCATAATGAGCCACCGTCGGAAGAGCTGGCGCGCAGCCCACAGAGCATGACGGCGGAGCAGTACCAGGCGATTCTTCTTTCAGCGTTGCTGGCGGACCAATACGCAGCTCGCGCGCGATCAATGCTCGCCAATGTCCGCATCGACGACGAGGTGCTTCCAAGCGAGTTGGAAGACGCGGTCCGCGCCGCTCTGGACGGACCGACGATTGACGATGCGACGCTCGTGCGCGTCGTTGAGCTGCTGCGCGAGAGCATGACCCCTGACGGCGAGTATGTTCTCGTTCGTCCGCGGCAGGTCGACGCTCCAAGGTCAATCGCCGACCGCACGAGGGACAGCGCGTAGTCGTTTGGTACGGGCTTCACACTGCGAGGCACGTAAGACCCGTCAGACCCTCCGGCAGAGCGGGAGCGCAGCGGCGGTGAAGGCGGCGGCTTGCTGGCCGACGAGCAGCCGGGTCTCACAAGATGCCTGGATCGCGGCTTGCTCGATGGCGGCGACGGCGGCGTCGAGTTCTTCGACGGTGGGTGCGGAGACGGCGATGAGGCCGGTGTAGCGGAGGATGCCGTGTCCGGCGGTGAGGTCGGCTTCTTGCTGGAGCACGTCGTGGTACTCGGCGGTCTGTGAGGCGTCTTCGATCTGGCCGATCTTCGCGCGCTGGGCCTGGTCGGAGATGTGCTCGACCTTCTTCTTGCGGATGTCGCGAGCAGCGGCGTCGGAACGCATGGGGGTGCAGATCAGCGAGAACGACCGCTGGATGCCGGTGGACAGCAGCACCGGCGACAGGAATCCCGGATAGACGAGCGACCTGGGCCACTCGCTGACCCAGAGCACTGCGTGGTGGGCGGAGTCGGTGCGGAGCTTGCCCCAAGTCTCGGTGACCGCGACCGGCCCTGCGGTCGCAAGGGATTGGCCGAGCCTGCCGTGGCGTTCCAGCGTGGCGGCGATAGCGGGGTCGTAGGCGGAGCGCAGCATCACCGCGATCTGCCCCGGCGTCAGCCATCCCGACGGCGAGAGGTCGGCGGAGCGGAGCGCGGCGACGAGCGTGTTCATCTCCTGCCGCAGCACGGCGGCAGCACCACGAATCCCGCCGCCCGCGGTCCTGATCTGCCGCGCACTGGTCTTCATGTCCAGTGATAGCGAGAGTGTGGTGGCGTGCCGTTCGCCGGCTGGGCCGGCGCGGTCGATGAGTTCTGCGTAGGTGTCGGCCGCCCACGAGCCGTCCGGGGTGCCGTGGGTGGCCCACCATTCGGCGAGTCCGGTGCCGGAGTCTGGGAGGGTGCGTTCGAGGACTTGTAGCGTCGCGATCCGCC
The DNA here is from genome assembly GCF_014639315.1 of Sediminivirga luteola. Lineage (GTDB taxonomy): Bacteria > Actinomycetota > Actinomycetes > Actinomycetales > Brevibacteriaceae > Sediminivirga > Sediminivirga luteola. The sequence goes on along the minus strand of NZ_BMFY01000007.1, from coordinate 15,794 downwards.
CGGAGCGGCAGACGGTGGCCAGGACGCGACCCCAGGAGCTGACGCGGCGTTCCTGTTCGCCGGGGTCGAGGAGCACGAACGCGGGATGGGTGACCTCGCACACCACGGTCAAGGTTGCGGCGTGGGGGTCGTGGATCATTCCGGCGCTGGTGTCGGGGTCGGTGTATTCGCGCAGTCGCGCCATGTCGCCGGGCAGGGCGAGGGTTCCGACGGGGCGTGGGACGACGATCCTGTGTCGGTAGAGCAGTTGCCCGCCGGTGGTGCGCCACAGCCACCAGCAGGCGATGGGTAGCCATTCCACGATGGGCCGGCCCGCGATGGGTATCCAGGTCAGTGCGGCGGCGAGTACCCAGATGGGGGCGGTGTAGGCGAGCAGCATCCCGCCGCCGGCGTAGAACGCGCCGATGAGTGTGGCTCCGCCGATGGCGAGCGTGATGAGCTGGGTCAGCGACAGACCGAGGAGGACACCGCGGCGGGTGAGGCGGGAGAACTTCACCGGCACGAGTTCGCCCGCGGTGGGACGGTCGTGGTTCGTGCTGCTCATCGTCTACTCCTTCGGTGGGCGTGGCGCGGGCGGCGGGGGCTGCTTCGGTGGCGGTGACGGGTCGGTGCTCGGCGGTCGTGGTGCCGGGCTCGACGGCGGTGCCGCAGGCGAGGCTGCGGGAGGTGGCGGTGTCTGCGCGGCGGCGTCGGCGGCGTGCTCGCCCTGGGCTCCCAGCGCGGTTCCGGCTTTCGGCCCGGCGGTCGCGGCACCCTTGGCGACACTCGCCCCGACCACGACGCCTGCCGCGACGGGACCGGCCGCGGCTGCGCCGCCCCCGCCGGCTGCGGCCCCTCCACCAGCGGCGGCACCTCCGCCGCTCGCGGCGTGTGCCGGTGCCGGGGTCTTCGGCGGTGGCGGGGCGCTGCTTCCTCCACCAGAACCTCCGCCCGCGTTCCCGCCGCCACTGCTGGCTCCGTCGAGCACCTTCTTCGGGTCGCCGCCGCCTTGCGGCTTGGTCGGGACGGGGATCGGACGGTTGAGGGCGCTCTTGGCATCCTGCTCGGAGCCGATCGCGTGGTACATGTCGAACCCGACGAACGCGATGAACTTGTACGTGAGATACGGGGCGAATGCGGCCATCGCCATCAGCACGATTCCCGCGATGGGGTCGCTGACCGAGGCGAGGTCGGCGTCGATCGGTGCGGAGACTTGGGTGATCGCGACGAGGAACATCACGACGAGCACGAGCTTGGAGCAGATCAGCGCGACCACGAACATCGCCCACTTCCCGATCCACCCCCGCGAGGCATCCCACGACGCGCCGCTAAACGCGAGCGGCGCGAACACGACCGCCACCAACAGCAGCGCCTTCCTGACGAGCAGGGACAGCCACACGATCGCGGCGGCAGTGATCGCGAGCCCGGCCATGAAGATCGTGATGATCGCGCCCACGCCGGGAGCGGCGATATTGATCCCGACCAGCCCCGCAGCGAGCAGGGCGATCTTGTCGCCCATCGACTCGGTCGTTTCCCCGGCGGCCTGCACGATCCCGATGCACAGCTGATCAACGACCTCCAGCAGCAGCGCCGTCAGCGTGATGACCACGAACGACCCGAGGACGGACTTCGCCAGACCCAGGGCGGCGCGGGTGAGGGCGGTGGGGTCGCGTCGGATCAGCCCGGTAATGAGTTGGAGGCAGAAGAAGATCAGCATCACGAAGACCGCGATACCGAACAACAGGTTGTAGACGGCGATGTAACCGGGCTTGGTGACATCCACCAGCGTCGTGGTGTCGAAGACCGACCAGACCGCCTCGAACAGCCACCCCGCGGCGGCACCCATCGCCTGGGCGAGCCAGTCGAACGGGGCCGCGACCAGAGACGCAGCTCCTTCGCCGACGGCATCGCAGACCGAGGAGATCACGGGAACGTCGCACACGCCCATCACGAACACCAGCTCTCGACGACGGGGCGGGTCAGACGGACTGGCCGACGTTCCAGAAGAAGTTGATGAGCGTCACGCTCGCGCCGCAAATCACCGCAGCACCGCAGGAGACGAGGACGCCGATCTTCCCGCGCGAGGCGAGGTGCGGGTTCGACGAGTTCGCGCCGAAGCCCCACACGATCGCGGACACAATCAGCGCGAGCACGGACAGGATCAGGCCGATGGTCATCACCGCGCCGACGATGGTTCGCAACTGGTTGATCCCCGGCAGGCCGTCGGTGTTGGGGTCAATGTTGATGTCCATCGGCACCAGCAACGGCGCGGACATGACGTTGGCGAGCAGATCGAACACGGTAGGACTCCTTAGCGACGGGCGGCCCGCCCACGAACTCGCAGACGGGGTACACGCCACAGGTGCACCCGTGACCCCTCGGCGACGGAATAGCAATGCCCACGCCGGTGAGGACGTGGGCATCAACGGGCTCAGAGGTGTTCGGTGTCAGAGCTGTTGGCCGAGGTTGAGGAGCCAGTTCATCCAGGCGACGCCGCCTCCGGCGAGGACGGCGGCACCGACGGCGACGAGGACTCCGATTCGTCCCTTGCTGGCGGTGGCGTAGTTGCCGTGGGCCGTTGCGATGGCCCAGACGATCGCCGAGACGATCAGCATGAGGACGGCGACGATCAGGACTAACGTCAGGAGCGCGCCGACCACGGCGCGGAGGTCTCCGATACCGCCGAGCCCGTCGAAGTCGGGGAAGACACCCATCGCCGATCACCCCACCTTGACTGTGACGTGGAGGTGGTCGTAGTGGCCTCCGGTGATGGAGGCGGGGTCGTGCATGCCTCCGCCGTTGTACGGTCGCCAGCCGTCGGAGTCGCGGGCGAGGGACCAGATTTGGCCTTGCCAGATCAGGTACTCGACGCCGAGCACGTCGGCGTTGTCCTTCATCCAGTTGGTGACCTTCCAGCCGGCGTCGAGCTGTTCTGGGTTGGGTCGCTGGCCGATGCGGTTGCCGAAGGTGATGTCGCACGCCCTGCCGAGGGGATGCTCGGACTTGGTGCCGGGGCGCGGTGAGTAGCAGCCCCAGCCGGTGTCGGGGAACGTGGCGAGGGTCTGCTGGTAGAGGTGGAGCAGGCGGGCGGTGATCTTGCCCGAGCTGGTGGGATCGTCGACGAGCCGGTCGGGGTCTCCATCGACACCGACCGGCGTCCCCGCAGTGGCGTTGTTGCAGGCAGCGGGTGATCCGCTGGTCGCCGTCGGCAGGTTCGCGGCACCGTGCTCGTTGAGCCAGGCGGCGGCGTCGATTGCCTCACCGTTCGTGCCGCCGGGCCGGACCTCGAAGTGCAGATGTGCGCCGGTGCTCATGCCCGAGGAGCCGACATCGCCGATGTGCTGCCCGGCGCTCACCCGATCGCCGGGACGGACGTGGATGCCGCTTTGCCACATGTGTGCGTAAGCGGTCGCGACGGTCTTGCCGGCGATGGTGTGCTCGATGACGATGAGGCCGCCGTACCCGCCGGAGAACTCGGCGATGGTGACGGTGCCGTCCGCGGCGGCGAGGATCGGCGTGCCGTCGGGTGCGGCGAAGTCGGTGCCGGTGTGTATCTTTCGTTCGCCCGTGATCGGGTGCACCCGCATCCCGAACGGCGAGGACAGCACCCAGGTGCCCTCGGGCAGTGGGAATACCACCCGCGACGACGAGACCGCCGGGCCACCCACGCCAACCGGAGTGCTGCCGCCGTTGGTGAGGGCGGCGAGGATGCTGTCGGCGACGGGCGCGTAGTTGCGGTAGCGGTCGGGGTAGGCGGAGACCTCGACGGCTTGGGCGGCTTCGCCGGGGTCCATCTGTTGCCAGCCGGGGATGTCGAGCAGGCCGCGTGGCGAGGGGTAGTTCGGTCCGGTCGGCCCGCCGAAGAACGCTCGGGCCTGGTACTGCGGGTCCATCAACTCTGCGACGGTGCCCCATCCTGATTGGGGGCGCATCTGGAACAGGCCGAGGGAGTCGTGGTCGCCGCCGTTGCCGTCGTTCGGGTAGTTCGCCGACTCAGGGTATGCGCCGGTGTTGGTGAGCATCCGCAGTGTGGACTCGGTGAGCGCGGCCATCAGCGCGATCTTGATTCCCGGGCGGCCCACGTCGGTGATGCCGTTGCCGACGGTGATGATCGTTGCCGCGTGCGTGAGCTGTTGACGATTCAGGGTGAAGGTCTCGCCGTTCGTGGTGGTCACGGTGAGCGAGTCCGGGATCGGGCCGAGGTTCGCGGTACCGGCAGGGGTGGCGCAGTAGGCGGCAGCGGGGTTCATCAGCACCCCGATGCCGAGGAGTGCGGCGGCGGGGGCGAAGAGCAGCAGCGCCAGGGCTGCGATGGCGGCTTTGCGGAACACGACGCCAACCTCTTCAGCGCAGCGGGTTGTCGAGTTGAGACAGCCGCAGCAGGTGGCAGGTCGGGTAGGTCGGTGCGCAGACGACGAACACGGTGAACGCGACCGGATGCTCGCTGGTGACCGGTTGGCCGTTCCAGACTCCGGCACGGTGGCGGGTGCCCTCGATCGTTACGGCCGTCGTCCCTGCCGCGAGCTGCCCCGGCTGGGCCTGCGCTACCGCGTCGGCCCAGGCGGCGGGGACGTACGCGGTGTCGATGGTGAGGTGCTGGCGGGTGGCATACTGCCGCAGCTCGATCCAGGCGTCGCGGGTCGGCAGGTACGCGGCCACGTCGGAGGCCAGCCCGGCCTGTTCGTCTCCGCTGGGGTCACCGACCGTGAGGATCGCCGAGGTGTAGTCCAGCGGCCACAGCCCCGAAGCCGTGTCCCAGGCGAACAGCGTTGACGCGACGCCCCGAGCGAATGCCTCGGGATCGGCTGAGCGCGGAACCGCAGGAACCCCCGGCGGTCGCGGCGTGCTCGGTTCCACGGTCGGCGGTGCCGTGGTGACCGGGCCGGGCTCCGGGTCGGGATCGGTGCTGGTGCTGTTGCGTGGGCCAGTCAGGAGTCCGTAGACGCCGACCCCCGTGAGGAGCAGCAGGACGATACCGGCGGCGATGAGGGTGACGAGTCGGCGGCGGTTCCGGGTGTCAGTGGATGCAGGGCTCATGCCGAGCAGGTGCGCACCCCGCACCCACGCCGGCGGTCAGAGCGCGCGGAGGCGTGGCGGCTCCGCCGTGCCTTCGCGGGCGACGCGGAGTGCGTCGGCGAACCGGACGGTGCCGTCGGTGGTGGCGAGGAAGTTCTCGAACTGCTCGTCGGTCAGTTCGGCGGCGAGGGTGTCGGTGTCGTAGTGGGTCCACCAGTTCGTCAGCTCGCCCCAGGTCTGGATGAACGCCCGGACCGGGTAGCGGACGGGCTGCCCTTCGTCGGTGACGACCGGAAGGGACCGAGGTGGGGTGCGCTTGCCCTTCTTGATCGACTTCGCCTGGGCCACGGCTGCTTCGGCGCGGGCGTGCAGCTCGGCCTCGCGCCGCTCCCGCGCGGTGGTATCGGCGTCGCGGATCGTTTGGTAGATCGGATGCACCGGGTCACCGGCCTCGATCCTTTCCAGTCCGGCGGCGGCCTCGGCGCGCAACGTCTCGGGCTGAGCGGGGTTGTTGGCGATGTCTTCGAGGTAGCCGATCTTCTCCAGCGTCGTGTGTGACGCACCGCCGGGAATCATCGCCGCCGCTTGCTCCCGGGTCTTCCCGAGTGGCCCGCTCGACGGTGGTGCAAAGTTTGCACCACCGTCGTTCCCCGGCTGGTTCTCGCTGCTGAACTGCGTGGCGGACTTCCGGCGGGCGGCGTCTTCGGCCATGACCTGCTTGATCTCGCGGTACAGGCCGGCGGCTTCGAGCTGTGTGTAGGGCTTGTGCAGCATGTTATCGTCCTGCTCGGCGAGGAGCTGCCCGAGCCGGTCAGACAGACCGCTGCGAACCCACACGTTGACGGTGCGCCAGCCGAGCATCTTGATCGCGGCGAGCCGTCGTGCCCCGCACACCAGCACGCCATCGATGGTGATCGTGAGAGGTTGCAGCAGCCCGTCGCGCTCGATGGACGCGGCCAAGGCGTCGATGTCGCCGAGGTCGGCGCGGTGCCGGGTGCCGACGAGGATCGACTCGACGGTGCGGTCGAGCTGGATGCTGCCGATCTGTGGCTCGATCACGACGACTCACCGCCTCCACCACTCGGAGCGGCCAGTGCGAGCGCAAGGATCAGATCGTCGTCGCGGAGCAGCAGGTCGAGCGTTTCGCCCAGCAGCAGCCGGAGCAGGATGCCGCGACCGCTGCTGGTGGCCACGTAAGCCGGGTGCGGGTTCCCGAGCAGCGCCTTCAGCAGCGCGGCCCAGGAGCGGCGCGGCAGGTCGAGCAGTGCCCGCGCGTGCCGATCGCGGCGCAGTGCCTCGTAGGCGGACTGGCGGGTGCCAGCCTTCATCAACGCCCCGCAGACGTGCTCGACAGCGGCACGCGCCGTGTCGGTCGGCCAGTCGAGCAGGCACAGCATCGCGATGGCGTCCTCGGCCGCCGATCCAGCGGACATGCACGCTTGCGCTGACCCGAGACTGTCGCGCGGTTCCGGTTCGAGGTCGCTGGGACGAAGGTCGGTGGTGTGGAACGCGGGATGGTAGTCGGCCAGCGCGGTGTCGCGTTCGGAGAATCGTTCAGGGTCGTGGAACGCCGAGACGTGGGCGCGGCGGGCCTGGTGCACCGAGCAGAGCAGACCTTGAGCGCGTTCCTCGTAGACGCAGGTGATCCGCACGGCGTGGGTGATGATCGCCCACGGATCGTTGGCTTCACGGGTCGAGCGGTACTGCATCGCGTCGAACGCCGCCGTCACCGCTTCCCAGGTGTCGAGCCTGTGTTTCCTCGCGAGCGCGCGGTACTTGTCGGCGGCGAACTCCATCAGGTCGCGGGCCACCGGGTCGTGAACCCAGGCATCCTCGCCGCCCTCGGCGAGGCGATTGAGCAGGGCACGCAGGCCCTCGCCGGTGGTGAAGTCCTCAGCCCCGTCGGCCGTCTGCTCGGTGCTGGTGCTGGTTGGTCTGGTCATGGTGTCGGCACCTCCTGGCAGGCAGGTGCGCACTCGCTCCCACGAGCGCGTCCTGCATGCCGATGCCGTCGCAGCCATGACCTGTCACCACCGTCAACTCATCGAGACCCCGGAGCGGGACACCTGCGAGGCAGGTGCGGTGCTGCACCCGAACGCCGAGATCGGCGGCAACCGCCGGGCGCGATCCCCGAGACGACGAACACCTGCACCGAGCGGGGTGCGGGTGCGGCGTGCCAGCTCGGCCTGGAAGTCGAGACCCCGCCCGGCCGCGTGCGCCGAGTGCCGGGCGATCAAGTCAGTGGGGCGCACCCACTCCACGCCTCGCCCACGAACGAGCGCGTGCCGCTTGTCGTCGCGGGCGACCGGCGCGGCCCGCACCGCCTCCGGCGTACTCATCACTTCGACCGACTCGGGGCGCTCCCGCGGCTCCTCGGGCACCAGCCGTGCGGGATCGGGCCTCGCGGAATCGTTGCGCTGGGGGTTCTCAGTGGTGTTCATGGGATCGTCTCCTCCCGCTCGTCGGCGGTGTCAGTGGTGTCAGTGAGGTGCGCGACGGCGAACCAGCGGCCCACCGTCGACGGATGCACCCCGAGTTCGCGGGCGATCCGCTTGTTCGACCAGCCCGCCTCGCGCAGCTCCCACCCCAGCGCCCGCCGATCCGCCACACCCTCATCGCGACGGTTGGCCTCCATCTCGCCAGGCGGCAGCGCAGGCATCGAATCCGCGGTGTTCGTCGAGAACGAGTCGGCAGTGGCGGGTTCCGCATGGGGGTCGGTGGTGCGGGTGAGAATCACGGTCAGGTGCGTGATGGCCAGCAGCACGACGGGCGGCACCGCGGCGACCGAGGCCGCGAGCATCCTTGGCACGTCGGCGTCCGCGGCGACGACAGCATGAATGGCGTTCGCCGTCACCGACACGAGCGCGCCGCCTACCAGCAGCGCCCACGGATACCAGGCCGAGCGCTGCCCGGCGAGCGCGACGACGGCAACCGTGGCGACGACGATGATGCCGTCCACGATCAGCGGCCACGCCCACGCCTGCCCAGCCCCGATCCCGGAGCGAGCAGCCAGATCGGCCAACGACGTGAACGACAGCCAGAACGCCCCGGCGGCGATGAACACCGTCCCCGCGACCGCCGTCATCGCGGCCCAGCGCCGCCCTCCCGATTCACGCCTCACAGCCCAGCCCTCCCCAAGGCTGCGGACGGTGGGCTCGCCGAGCGACCGAACCACCGACCCGCGCTCTGGCTCCGGCCGCCGGGCGTCACTTCGGATGCGGGCTGGGTGGCTCGGTAGGCGGAGCGCACGGTCGTGGTGATCTCGCGATCACCCAGACCCGCCGACTGTGCCGCAGCACCCAGCGCATCGAGCGCCTCGGCGGGCGAGACGCCGTTCTCTGCGAGGCGGCAGGCAGCCCAGAACAGGCCTCAGTTCCGCTCGCCCTCACCCCGCCCAGCGACCCACGTCGCCAACCGCTCAGCATCCTCATCCATCGAGCCGCTGCTGGCGCGTAGTGGAGCGACGGGGCGCGGGTCGAGGAAGTCCCGCAGACGGGCCGCGTCCACATGACCGACCGAGTGCGCGGCGATGTCCGCGACCTCGTAGCGGCACACACTGCCGTCGATGATTCGCCGGGAGGGAGGAGCGATGATGTAGCCGCCGTCGCCCCGGAAGTCGACGCCCGCGGTGGCTGCCTGCCACGACCGCTGCTCGCGGCCCGGGGTCGCCGGGAAGTACACGTGCGCGCCTCCGGTGGGTGTGCGCACGAGCAGACCCGCGCCATCGACGAGCCCCGCGTCGGTGGCGCGCTGGAACGCCGCGCGGCCGTCGTGGGGGCCGTGGACATCGACATCGACGACGACAACGCCGGATGGAGCGCCGGTCGGGATGCCGATGTTCGCGTTCGGTGTGCGCGACCACCACGCGGCAACCTGTTCCGGGTCGCTGCTCGCATCGAGGAACCCACGGCGGGTCAGCGGACGCTTCCCCTCGACGACGCACGGAAACACGGGCACGCCAGCCGCCGCGAGGCTCCGCGCCGCGAGCCCCAGGCTCGGTGAACGATCCACGCGAATGAGCGCCGCCAGGACATCGAATGCTTCGGGCATCACAGCCTCCGCCCTGCCAGCGCTGGCGCCGACGCAGCACGCGGACGATCGGTCTCCACCGAGTTCGCAGCCGTACGGGAGGTGCGCGGACTGGGAGCGTCGCGTTCGAGTCCGGGCGGGGTGCCGTCGCCGACCTGGAGCGTGTCGAGCTGGTCGAGGATCGCCAGCGCGGTCTTCCGCACCCGCTCGCCGGTGGACTGCACCACCTGGACGGGCTCTTGGCCGTCCACGCGGGCGGCCCAGGTCGAGACGTACGGGATCGTGTACCCGGTGGTGTCCATGCCGTGCGCGGCACCGATCATCAGCGCGACGGACTCGGCTTCGACCTCGCGGATGCCGCGATGCTGACGTGCTTCCTCGTCGTCGGGATCGTGCATCAGCACGTGCGCCAGCTCGTGCGCGAGCGTCTTGACCTGCGCAGCAGGGTCCATGTTCTCCCGCACCGCTACCGTGCGCTCCTCATAGTCGGTCATGCCGTTCGCGCCGGAGATCATCCCCTCGTGTGGCACCCGCAGCACCTCGAACCCCGCGCCGCGAATCTGCCCGGCCAGCCCGTCCCACAGCCCCGAGGGTGCTTCGCCTTCCAGCAGCGTCGGAGCGGGCGGAACTGGCAATGGTTCTCCGTCGGTCTGGGAGGCATCCCACACGTAGGCCGGCCGGGCTCCGACCATCCGCGAGCGCACCACCTCGCCGGCCTTCGGCGTCTCCCTCGGCCCGAGCCGCCGCCACGAGCCCGCATCGGCAGGGGTCGCGGTGGCGAACCGGCCCGTCACGGGCGCGAAGATCATGTAGCCCGGCTGGCCCTTCATCACCTGCCGACCGAGCCCCTGCCACTGCCGGTACCCGGCAACCAGGGTGGGGAAGGGTTCGGGCACGCGGCCTGCCTCGAACGCGGCTTCGTGCTGCACCCAGATCAGCATCGTGTTGTTGAACGACCGCGACCGGAACCGCGCCGCGAAGGCGAGCGCCTGGCGCCAGTCGTCACCCGAGACCAGCGACTCGACCGCGCCGGTCAGCTTCTCGTGCAGCTCGTCGAGCTTCGCCTCTCGCGCCGCGCGGGCGTCCTCGTTCGATGCCATGCTCCGGCCTCCTCTTCGGCGGGCCGCGACGCGGCTGCGCGCGGCGGTACACCTGGCAGGTAGGCGCGAACACCCGCGCCCAGACCGTGAGCTGGACATCGTTCACCTCCTTGAGGCAGCCCGAGCCGAGACCGGGACGCAACATTGAGCATGCTCAAAATGCCCCGGAGTCCTGTTCTAACACTGACCGTTGAGCATGCGCAAGCCTTGATTTGTGCATGCTCAACGAGTACGGTTGAGCATGCACAACCACCTTCTGGGTGGACTACATCGATGCCTTGCCCGTTGCGAAGGGAAGGGGGTCACCGTCATGACCGAAGACGAGAGCCAGGCTGCGGCCGAAGACCTCGCCAAACGTCTGCGGCTCCTGATGGATGTCGCCGTCGCCGAGTCCGGCACGGAGCCGACCTACTCGCAGATCGCCGGCTACCTCCAAGAACGAGGCACCAACCTGTCGCGGTCGCGCTGGACGTACATGGTCAACGGCCACCGCTACGTCCAAGACCCCGCCGTCTTCGAAGGGCTCGCGGAGTTCTTCGACGTGGACGCCGCGTTCCTGCTCGGCGAGGACGGTGCTGCCACTCCCGAGAAGGTCTCTGCGCAGCTCGACCTGGTTCGGTCCATGCGTGCCGCGAAGGTGAAGTCCTACGCTGCCCGCACCCTCGGCGATATCTCGCCGAAAGCACTCCACGCCATCACCAAGTTCCTGGACGAGGAAATGACACACATGCCCGAGCACTGACCGGTACCGCACGATGGAGCCGCCACCGGTCCCTGCTCCCTACAGAGAAGGGGCGAACCGTGAAGATCGAACAGACCGTATCGGCGGCCGTCGCGGGCCTTGAGCTCGGCAATACCTTCGCCCTTGACGATCTCCTCCACACCGTCCAAGACCGGCGGCACCGTAGGCTCCGCGTCGTCGAACTCGCAGACCTCGACACCCACGACGGCCTCTGCGCGCTCTGGCTCTCCACCGATGCCGAAGACGTCGTGCTTCACGCCCGCAGCGACTCCGCGCTGCATCGCCAGCAGTTCGTGCTCCACGAGCTCGCCCACATGATCCTTGGCCACGGCGAAGGCGACGGCTGTGCAGTCGGGGAGGTACTGCTGCCCAACATCCCGCCGTACACCAGAGGTCGCCTGCTCAGGCGGCAAGACCTCGACAGCGAAACCGAGATCGCCGCCGAGTCCCTCGCCGACCGGCTCGCCGCCGGCATCCGAGGGTCGGTGTTCGCAGAGTCCAGATACTCGGAGATATTCGGATGATCCAGACGCTCGTCGCAACGCTCATGTGGGCGCTCGTGGCGAGCCTGCTCATCTTCCGACGCAAACGCACCGACCGAAGCATCACCTACGCCGCCCTCACCATCGCCATCGCGATGACGCTCAACGTGGATGCCGCCTACAGCGCCGTCGATCGACTGCTCGGTGGCACCAACCTCGCCACCCTGATCGCGGACGCGCTCCTGATGACCGGGCTGTTCTTCCTCGGCCGCGGCGTCATGAAGACCGGCGAGTACCGGCCCAGGCTCGTCCGAGCCGCCGTCAGCATCCCCGTCCTGCTCGTCGCGCTGCTCGCGATCACCGCATCGTTCCTGCTCATCGACCGCGGCACCACTACCACACGATTTATGATCGACCTCGGCGCACAGCCAGCGGCGGCGGTCTACTCGATCATCAACTTCACCTACTGCCTCGTCATTGTCGTGGCGATGCTCGTCCTCGCCATAAGGCAGTACCGGCACAACACCGGCATCCAGCACCTCCCCGCGGCACTGTTGAGCCTGGGGTCGGCGTTCGGCGTCGCGCTCTGCCTCGCCGTGATCGTCATGGACGTTGCCCACGCCACGGGCCACCTCGACCTCATGCACACTATCCAGTCCGCCTACGATCCGCTCTCCGTCCTGACCTTCGTGTTCCTCTGTGCCGGGTTCGCGATCCAGCCTGCCGTCCGTCGCGCTCAGCACCGCGCCCGGCAGAGGCAGACCGTCGCCCTCACAGCGCAGCTGGAGTCGCTTTGGCACCAGGCGACGCGCGCACGGCCCGGGCTGAGCCAGGCCGACCCCCTCGCCGCCAGTAGCGAAGACCCCGAAGGGCACCTCCACCGAGTGATCGTCGAAATCCGCGACGCGATGATCGACCCTCGCATCACCTTCGACATCAGCACCGACGACCGCGACCTGCTCGAACGCGCCGAGAGCCACCTCGTCGGAAGCGACAGTGCCCTCGCGACGACCTCGCCCGTTCCCTACGTCGAGGAGCGGGAGTCGTGATAGGCCGCATCGCTCTCGGCGCTGGGGCCGCGGCGGCAGCGGTTGCCGGGGTCGGGTGGGCCATCGCGCGGCGGCTCACCGCACCCGTCGGCCCACGAATGTTCGACCTCACCGTTCGAGGCGTCGAGTACACCGACGACGGCGACCTGATCGTGCTCGACCGCACCGACCAGGCCGCCGCGCCAGGCATCTACAATCTCTGGTTCGAGCACGGCGGCTGGGCGCAGCTCGCCACAGATACCGTCGATCGAGGACCCACCCGCGTCGCTCGCAGGATCACGGGCACCACATCGGGTTTCACTCCGAAGACCGGCGATTGCGCCTCCTGGAGCGGCATCTACTACGCCACCCCAGCCGACGCCGGACTCCACACACGCGACATCACCATCACGACCCCGCAGGACCATGCCCGGCCTGGCGCATCGACGGCGACCTCGCGACCTGGGCCATCCACATCCACGGCCTCGGCAGCACCCGCGCCGGCACCCTCCGCGGCGTCCTCGCCGCAACCGAACTCGGCTACACCTCCCTCGTCGTCAGCTACCGCAACACAGCAGAAGGGCCGCGAGTTGGCACCGGCCGGACGACCTTCGGCTACGCAGAGACGAGCGACGTTGACGAGGCCATCGGGTACGCCGTCCGACGAGGAGCCGAACAGGTCGTGATCTTCGGCTGGTCGATGGGTGCCGCTGTCGCTCTCCAGCTCGCCGACCACCCGCGACATCCGGGACTGATCGCCGCGCTCGTACTCGACTCCCCAGTCCTCAACTGGACCGAAGTCATCAAGTCCAACTGCGCCCGCAGCGGATGGCCTGCAGCAGCCGGGCACCTCGCGATCCCGTGGCTCACCCTCGACCCACTGGCACGCACAGTCGGCCTGCCAGGACGCATCCCACTTCCCACCTTCGACTGGACATCCCGAGCCGTAGAGCACAACACGCCGACCCTGATCCTCCACGGCACCCGAGACGACTCCGTGCCGATCCGGCTCTCACAAGCACTCCGAGACGCTCGCCCGGACCTCGTTGAGCTTGAGACCTTCGATGCCGGCCACACCCTCTGCTGGAACAGCGATCTGGACCGCTGGCGGAACACGGTGACCGCCTGGCTCAAGGTGCGCATCCCACGCTGATCGGCAGAACGCAGCGGCCACTCTCGAAACCCGTCTCGTTCGGCCACGCCCGGAGAAACCCAACTCAAGCCGTACCTCAGCCGGTATCATCGTGGGTGTTGGCCTGCCTGGGCCATTGAGCGAGGGAGGACCAACGTGGCTGAGCCGTGGCTGTCCGCAGACGACATCGCCGCCCACCTCGGGGTCACCAAAGACACCGTCTACACCTGGATCGCCGAGAAGGCCATGCCCGCCCACAAGGTCGGACGCCTCTGGAAGTTCCAAGCCAGCGAGATAGACGACTGGGTGCGCGCGGGTGCGGCGGCCAGTGACCAAGAGCTCCACGTAGCCCATCCCGGTGTCGGTGGACGCTCCTACGCTCATGACAACGACGAGCACGGGGAGGGGGGAAGATGAACCTGAAAGACGCCCAGCGCTTGGTGAAGTCCAAGCAACGCGTTGCGGACCACGGCGAGGTGTTCACGCCGGCGTGGATGGTCGAGGACATGCTCGACCTCGTTAAGCACGAGTCTGAGCGGATCGACTCCCGCGTACTCGAACCCGCCTGCGGCTCGGGCAACTTCCTCATCCCCGTCCTGGCTCGCAAGCTCGCCACGGTCGAGCTTCGGCACGGCAAGAGCGAGTTCGAGAAGCGCCACTACGCATTGTTCGCGCTCATGTGCACCTACGGTATCGAACTTCTCGCAGACAACGCCGAAGAGTGCCGCCACAATCTCGCCGAGGTGTTCAACACATTCTTGGGTATCGGCAACGATGACCAGTGGGCGCGAGCGGCCCGCGCGGTTCTCGCCGTGAACATCGTCCAGGGCGATGCCTTGACCATGACCGTGCCAAGCGGCCAGCCGATCACCTTTCCTGAGTGGGGCTACCTCGGCAAAGGCAAGTTCCAGAGGCGCGACTTTCGCTACGACGACCTCACTCAGCGCGCCTCGTACGAGGGAACCCTATTCGGCGAGCTCGATGACGAGGACCTGTTCGTCCCCGCGCAGACTTACCCGACGATGACCGTCAGTCAGATCGCCGAGGCCGCCGCGTGACCCTTGCACCTTTCACCCTCCGAGGGCACAACCCGGATGTGTTGACGTGCATCGCGAACCTCTCCAACGATGAGGTCTTCACCCCGCCGGAGTTCGCGAACCAGATGCTCGACACGCTTGCCGCCGCGTGGGCAGACGCCAACGACGGCGCCGACATCTGGACCAACCCCGATGTCACGTTCCTCGATCCTTTCACCAAGTCGGGGGTCTTCCTTCGCGAGATCACTCGCCGCCTCACCGACGGACTGATCCTGACGTTCCCTGACCTCGCCCAGCGCGTCGATCACATCCTCACCCGTCAGGTTTTCGGCATCGGGATCACACAGCTCACTGCACTGCTGGCTCGCCGGAGTGTCTATTGCTCGAAGTTCGCCAACGGCCCGCACTCGATCGCCAGGTCGTTCACGACCGAGGACGGCAACATCTGGTTCGATCGCACGGACCACGCCTGGGGCGGTGGCAAACGCGAGTTTCGGGTTGATCCGCTTACGCGCGAAGAGATGGCCGTCTATACCAACCGCAAGTGCACCTACTGCGGTGCTAGCGAAGGCAGCTACGCACGCGGTGACGACTTGGAAACTCACGCCTACGCATTCATCCATACCGACGACATCAGAGCTCGGATCGCCGAGCTGTTCGGAGACAACATGCAGTTCGACGTCATCATCGGCAACCCGCCCTATCAGTTGGGGGATGGAGGCGGTGGTGGCGGCGCGTCGGCCACGCCCATCTACAATCTCTTCGTCGAGAAGGCACTCGCGCTCGACCCTCGCTATGCCGTGATGATCACCCCGTCGCGATGGTTCTCGGGCGGGAAGGGTCTGGACGATTTCCGGGATCGGATGCTCGCCGACCACCGCTTTGCGAAACTCATCGACTATCCGCAGCTGTACGACGTCTTTCCTGGCGTGAAGATTCGAGGCGGCGTGTCGTACTGGTTGTGGAGTCGAGACCATGAGGGACCGTGCGAGGTCACCACCAAGATCGGAGACGAGGCTATCGGCGAACCCGCACTTCGGATGCTTGACGCCTATGACGTGCTCGTGCGTCGCAACGAGGGCGTGCGGATTCTGGACAAGGTGAGGGCGCACAGAGTTGACGGAGAGTCGGAGCCTCTCCTCGGCGATGTGGTGTCTGCCAGGAAGCCATTTGGGCTGACGAACCAAAGGGGCAAGGCGACTCCGGTCGGGTTGAATGATCCAGTCCTGGGGGACTGCCGCACCGATAG
>NZ_BMFY01000006.1 GCF_014639315.1 Sediminivirga luteola | reverse complement strand
GAATCTAGGGGGTCACTCCACTCGCTTCCTCGGCTTCCGCTTCCGCTCGACGCCGAGCCGCGACGACCGAGGGTGGCTCCCATTCTCCCTGCGCGATCTTCGTGTGCACGCTGGCGAGCCACGTGCGAGCGTCGGTCTTGGTGAGGAACGTCAACGGCTTGTCGTCCTCCGTGCGGGCCGAGTGCATCTGCCCGTCTGGGGCCGGGTAGCGCGCCTGCCACCGTCCTGACGGGAGCTTCCGAAGGCTCCCCCAGGTCTCGCGCTTCGGCGCCGTCTCACGCTTCTTCGTGGTGCTCATCGTGCCCTCCAGGTGCCGCGAATGGACTCACGCGGACCGTCGTGCCACTCCGTGCCACTAGGTCGCGCAGTCCCTTCAAACCGGCCTCTCACCTGGCCTTTTACGGACCTCGACGCGAGCCCAATGGCACGCTGTGGCACGCAGCTGGTGGCACGCAGCCCCCAAATTTCGGGCTTCGAGCCACCCCGCGCTTGGCTGGAAGGTGCGCTCGTGCCACCCCCGTGCCATACCGAACGGATACTGATGTTCATCTGTGCTCTCCTCTGTCCTTCGGATGGAGGCACGAAAAGAGGCCCGGACCTGCAGAAACCTGCAGGTCCGGGCCTCCCGTCAGCCCTTTCGGGCCTCGAGCAAGCTCTGGGGTCTTAGAAGTCCCAGTCGTCGTCTTCGGTGTTCACGGCCTTGCCGATCACATACGAGGAACCCGAACCGGAGAAGAAGTCGTGGTTCTCGTCGGCGTTCGGGGACAGCGCGGACAGGATCGCCGGGTTCACGTCCGTGACGTCCTTGGGGAACATCGGCTCATAGCCGAGGTTCATGAGCGCCTTATTCGCGTTGTAGTGCAGGAACTTCTTGACGTCCTCGCTCAGGCCCACCGAGTCATAAAGGTCGTGGGTGTACTGCACCTCGTTCTCATACAGCTCGAAGAGCAGATCGAAGGTGTACGCCTTGAGCTCCTCACGGGTGGCCTCATCCACCCGCTCCAGGCCCTTCTGGTACTTGTAGCCGATGTAGTACCCGTGCACCGCCTCGTCCCGGATGATGAGCCGGATCAGATCCGCGGTGTTGGTCAGCTTGGCGTGGCTGGACCAGTACATCGGCAGGTAGAAGCCGGAGTAGAACAGGAACGACTCCAGCAGCGTCGAGGCGACCTTCCGCTTCAGCGGCGAGTCACCCCGGTAGTAGGACAGCACGATGTCCGCCTTGCGCTGCAGGTTCTGGTTTTCGGTGGACCAGCGGAAGGCGTCGTCGATCTCCTTAGTGGAGCTCAGCGTGGAGAAGATCGACGAATAGGACTTCGCGTGCACCGACTCCATGAAGGCGATGTTGGTATACACCGCCTCCTCGTGCGGGGTGAGCGAATCCGGGATCAGGCTCACCGCGCCCACCGTGCCCTGCACGGTGTCCAGCAGCGTCAGGCCGGTGAAGACCCGCATGGTGAGCTGCTTCTCCTCCGGCGTGAGCGTGTTCCAGGACGGAACGTCGTTGCTCAGCGGCACCTTCTCCGGCAGCCAGAAATTCGCCGTCAGCCGGTCCCAGACCTCGTCATCGACCGGGTCCTCGATGCGGTTCCAGTTGATCGCGTCGACATGACTGATCAGCTTGACTTTCTCTGCCACTTCTCTCCTTCAAGACCGTGCGTGGGAACTGATGAATCTCCTTGAGCCGCGTGCTCGCTCAGAGCATGCAGGACACGCAGCCCTCGACCTCGGTCCCCTGGAGCGCGAGCTGACGGAGCCGGACGTAGTAGATCGTCTTGATGCCCTTCTTCCAGGCGTAGATCTGTGCCTTGTTGATGTCACGGGTGGTGGCCGTGTCACGGAAGAACAGCGTCAGCGACAGGCCCTGGTCGACGTGCTGCGTCGCCTCGGCGTAGGTGTCGATGATCTTCTCGTAGCCGATCTCGTAGGCATCCTGGTAGTACTCCAGGTTCTCGTTCGTCATGAACGGCGCCGGGTAGTACACCCGCCCGATCTTGCCTTCCTTGCGGATCTCGATCTTCGAGGCCACCGGGTGGATCGACGACGTCGAGTTGTTGATGTAGGAGATCGAGCCGGTCGGCGGCACCGCCTGCAGGTTCTGATTGTAGATGCCGTGCGCCATGACCTTGGCCTTCAGCTCCCGCCAGTCCTGCTGGCCCGGGATCTGGATACCGGCATCGGCGAACAGCTGTGCCACGCGGTCCGTCTTGGGCGCCCACACCGTCTCGGTGTACTTGTCGAAGAACTCCCCGGAGGCGTACTTGGACTTCTCGAAGCCCGCGAAGGCCTGGCCGCGCTCCTGCGCCAGCAGATTTGAGGCGCGCAGGCAGTGGAACAGCACCGTGTAGAAGTAGATGTTGGTGAAGTCCAGGCCTTCTTCGGAGCCGTAGTGGATCCGCTCCCGCGCCAGGTAGCCGTGCAGGTTCATCTGCCCCAGGCCGATCGCGTGGGACATGTCGTTGCCCCGGCGGATGGACGGCACGGAGTCGATGGCGCTGGCCTCGGACACGGCGGTCAGGCCGCGGATCGCCGTCTCCACGGTCCCGGCCAGGTCGCCGCCGTCCATCGTCAGGGCGATGTTGAGCGAGCCGAGGTTGCAGGAGATGTCCTTGCCGACACTGGCGTAGCCGAGATCCTCATCGTACTCGCTGGGCTCGGAGACCTGGAGGATCTCGGAGCACAGGTTAGACATGATGATCTTGCCGTCCACCGGGTTCGCCCGGTTCACGGTGTCCTCGAACATGATGTACGGGTAGCCGGACTCGAACTGGATCTCCGCGAGGGTCTGGAAGAACTCGCGGGCGTTGATCTTGGACTTGCGGATCCGGGCGTCGTCGACCATCTCGTAGTACTTCTCGGAGACGTTGACGTCCGAGAACGGGATGCCGTAGACCTGCTCCACGTCGTACGGGGAGAACAGGTACATGTCCTCGTTGCGCTTGGCCAGCTCGAAGGTGATGTCCGGGATGACCACGCCCAGCGAGAGCGTCTTGATGCGGATCTTCTCGTCCGCGTTCTCACGCTTGGTGTCCAGGAACCGGTAGATGTCCGGGTGATGCGCGTGCAGGTAGACGGCGCCCGCGCCCTGGCGTGCCCCGAGCTGGTTGGCGTAGGAGAACGAGTCCTCCAGCAGCTTCATGATCGGGATGACGCCGGAGGACTGGTTCTCGATCTTCTTGATCGGGGCGCCCGCCTCGCGGATGTTGGTCAGCGCGAAGGCCACGCCGCCGCCGCGCTTGGACAGCTGCAGGGCGGAGTTGATGGAGCGGCCGATGGACTCCATATTGTCCTCGATGCGCAGCAGGAAGCAGGAGACCAGCTCGCCACGCTGCTTCTTGCCGGCATTGAGGAAGGTGGGAGTCGCCGGCTGGAAACGGCCGGAGATGATCTCGTCGACCAGCTTCGTCGCCAGGTCCTCATCGCCGCGTGCCAGGAACATCGCGACCATGCACACGCGGTCCTCGAACCGCTCCAGGTAGCGCTTGCCGTCGAAGGTCTTGAGCGCATAGGAGGTGTAGAACTTGAAGGCGCCCAGGAAGGTCTGGAACCGGAACTTCCTGCCGTAGGCGCGCTTGCTCAGCGCGTGGATGAACTCGCGGGAGTACTGCTCCAGCACTTCCCGCTCGTAGTAGTCGTTGGCGACCAGGTAATCGAGCTTCTCGTCCAGGTCGTGGAAGAAGACGGTGTTCTTGTTGACGTGCTGGAGGAAGTACTGGCGGGCCGCCTGACGGTCACGCTCGAACTGGATGCGCCCCTCGGCGTCATACAGATTGAGCATGGCGTTGAGCGCGTGGTAGTCCAGATCGGTTTCCTCGCGCACGATGGCCTCGTTCAGGCCCTGCGCTGGAGCTTTTGTTTCCACAGTCGATTCAGTCCTTCGTTCACGTTGCGGACGTCTTCCGGCAGCCCCAGGAGCTCGAACCGGTAGAGCAGCGGGACCTGGCACTTCTGGGCGACGATGTGCGCCGCCTGGCAGTAGGTCTCGCCGAAATTGGTATTGCCGGCCCCGATCACACCGCAGAGCAGCTCGCGGTTCTGCGGGACATTGAGGAACTTGATCACCTGCTTGGGCACCGCGCCCCGGCGCGGCCCCGCCCCGTAGGTGGGGGTGATGAGCACGAACGGCTCCTCCATCAGGAGGGTGTCGTCCTTCGTCAGGAGCGGCAAGCGCACGCAGTGCTGACCGGCGGCCCGGAGCTTCTGCGCGAACGCGTGGGTGTAGTTGGAGCTGCTCGAGTAGTAGACGACGGTCATCGTGCCCCTCGCGATCCGGTCTTCAGCGGGTCATGCCACGACCGCTGCCGCGCCGCCCTCGCCGGCGAGAGCGGCGATCTTGTCCGGGCGGAAACCGGACCAGTGGTCGTCCTCGGTCACGACGACGGGCGCCTGCATGTAGCCCATCGCACGGACCATATCGAGAGCGTTCGGGTCTTCGCTCAGATCGACCTTGCGGTACTGCAGTCCCTTGGAGTCGAGCAGACGGAAGGTGGCGTTGCACTGGACGCACGACGGCTTGGTGTAAACGGTGATCATGAGCTGCCTTTCTGCTGCTGCTTCCATGGCGGGGAATCAGGGAATCCAGAAGGATCCGCGCGGATCGACGGGGAGTCGGGAAGCGCTGGCCCCCGGGGTCGAACCACTATATGTAGTGTTCGCTCGAATCTGTACTGACTACATGATGTGTTACACCGGTGTGATTTTCAAGGAGCTCCAGGTGTGTCGCGTCACGTGTCGGGCGTCCTCCACAGCCCTGTGAATCACATCCATGTACCTTGTCCCCATCCCTCGCCGTCCTCCTTTCGGCGTGCCCGTGCGGGTGCCGGCCGAGCGCCGGTGGATACACCCGGGCGCCGTCCACCGCCCGGCGCGGGATATCCACAGCCGTGCACAGAACAATCTCTCCGTGTGTCGCCCCTTCGGCGTGTCGCACCCGGCCCGGTGCCGGTGTCTCCACCGGAGGCATCGGCGCCGATGCTGTGCCAGCCCTGTCACACCATGGCCGCGCCGGAACCGCTCGACTAGCGTGGACTCCATCAAAGAGAACGCCCCCGCAGCCCGGAACCTTCCCCGCACAGGGCACGACGGGGACTGAGAAGGCGCTCTTCTCGAGCATCTCCGACGCAGCCGAAACGCAGCCGAACATCAGGGAGGACCCGGGCGTGAAGAGACTCAGGGCACCGGCCGAAGCCGCGGACATCGACCACGCCGGAGAGATCATCGCGGCCGCCGGAGCCCATCTGGAGGCACGCGTCGTCGGACAGCGGCAGTTGCGCGAGTCACTCCTCCTGGCGCTCCTCACCGGCGGTCACATCCTGCTGGAGAGCGCCCCCGGCCTGGCCAAGACCACCGCCGCCGCCACTCTCGCCGAGGCCATCGACGGGACGTTCTCCCGGATCCAGTGCACGCCCGATCTGATGCCCAGTGACATCATCGGCTCTCAGGTCTACGACGCCCGCGCAGCGGCCTTCAGCACCCGGCTCGGACCGGTGCACGCCAATATCGTCCTCCTGGACGAGATCAACCGGGCCGGGGCCAAGACCCAGAGCGCCATGCTCGAGGCGATGCAGGAGAAGCAGGTGACCATCGGCGGCGAACGGTTCGAGCTTCCCAGGCCTTTCCTGGTGCTCGCCACCCAGAACCCGCTGGAGCATGAGGGCACCTACCGCCTCCCCGAGGCGCAGCTGGACCGGTTCATGTTCAAAGAGGTCCTGGACTACCCGAGTCCCGAGGAGGAGAAGGAGATCCTGCGCCGGGTGGACGCCGGTGTCTTCGACTCCCCCGCCCCGCAGGCCAGGATCAGCCGCGACGACGTGAAGCGGCTGGTCGACTGCGCCCGGTCGGTGTACATCGACCCGGCACTCACCGACTACCTGGTCCGGCTCGTCCAGGTCACCCGGCATCCGCACGGCGTGCTGCACCCGGCGCTCGCCGCCGCCATCGACTGCGGCGCCAGCCCCCGTGCCTCGATCGCGATGACCGCCGGCGCGCGGGCACTGGCCCTCGTGCGCGGCCGCGCCTTCGCCATCCCGGAGGACGTCAAGGCCATCGCGCACCGGGTGCTGCGGCACCGCATCGTCCTGGGATTCGAAGCCGATGCGGACGGACTCACGACGGACACCGTCGTCGATGCCCTCCTGACGACAGTCCCCACGCCCTGACCGCGCGGGGCGGTGACGCAGCGCCCCGCGCACAGAGCGCACAGAGAGGAGACCCCGTGCCCCGTCTGCTCCCCCGGGTGCGCGCGCAGCTGGCGCTGCTGACGCGGCGCCGCCGACGACTGAGCAACGACCTCCTCGAGGGAGACTACGCGAGCGTGTTCCACGGGCGCAGTCCCGACTTCGACGACCTGCGCCCCTACCTGCCCGGCGACGAGGTCCGCGACATCGACTGGCGTGCCTCCGCCCGGCACCCCGAGCCTCTCGTCCGGCGTCGCACGGCGCAGCGGCGGATGCGCCTGGCGATCGTCGCCGGCAACGGCGCGGAGCTGAGCGCGCTCGGCCCGGCGGGCACCCAGAAGCGTGACACGGCGGTCCTGGCGGCCGGGATGCTGGCGGTCGTCGCGGCCCGCCACGGCGACGACGTGCTGCTGGTCTCGGGGTCCGGTGGACGCAGCCGCGTCTCCCGCCCCGGCCGCGCAGACGGGCACCTTGAGTCCCTGCTGCAGACGCTGCACTCCCCTGCGGCCGAGCCCGGCGGCCCGGCCGCACCGCTGCGGACCCTGGCGGCGATGCGCGTGCCCCGGATGCTGGTCCTGGTGATCGCCGACGACGGCCCGCTCCCGGAGGAGGCACGGCGCCTGCTGCCCGGGTTGCGCCACAGGCACGAGATGCTGTGGCTCGATCTGGCGGATGCCGATCTCACCGAGGCTCTGCCCGGCGACGGCCGTGCGGCTCCGCTCGTCGACGTCCTGGCCGGCGAGGGCCTGCAGACGCCGGCCCTGCCCGGCCGCCTGGCGCACGAGTACCGGGCGGCCGAGGCGGCGCGCCTGGCCGGACGAGCGCGACTGCTGCGGCGCCACGGCATACCGCAGGCGCGGGTGAACCATGCCGTGGACGTGCCTGCGGCGCTGCACCGGCTGTTGCGCGGCCTCCCTGCGCCGGCCACGGCGGCCGCGCCAGCCTCCGGGGCCACCAGCCCGCATGCGCCGGGCACACCGCGCACCGGGTCCGCGGGGCGACGGACATGAACCGGCTGGCAGGAATACGCGTGCCGGCGGGAACTCACGTGCCGGGCCCCGAGCTCCCCGGCGGGAACCCGCTCACAGGCCCGCTGGCGCTGCTGCCGCCCATGACGTTCAACGGCTGGTGGGCGGCGCTGGCACTGCTGCTCCTCCTCGCAGCGGTGCTGCTGGCCGCCGTGCCGCTGCTCGGCCGGCTCCGCCCCGCCCAGGACGAGAGGCACGCGCCGGTCCCGCCGGTACCGGCGCCGCGGAGACACCCCCTGGCCCGGATCGACCGGCTCGAACACGACTGGCGGACCGCGCGGATCCCGCCCCGGGAGGCGGCGCAGCATCTCTCGGCGCTGGTCCGGGCTGAGGCGGCGGCTCATCTGGGCGCACCGGCGGACCGCCTGACGCTGGCTGAGCTGAACGCGTCCCCGCGGACACGGCCGGTGGCGGGGATCATCGGCGACCTCTACCGGCTCGAGTTCTCTGGCGAGGCCTGGAGCACCGTGCACCCGGACGGCACGGCGGACCTGCAACGCGCCTTCGAGGCCAGCCGGAGGGCGGTGGCCCGGTGGACCTGATGTGGCCGCACCTGCTGCTCCTGGCCCTGCCCTGCCTCGCTCTGGTCGCCGCGGCCTGGTTCCTGGCCCGCCACCGGCCACGCGGACAGCCCGTCGCCCATGGCTGGCGCCTGACTGCGCTGCCGGGATACCGGCGGGCGCTGCGCCGGAGCCTGCTGGCCGGTGCCGCCGCCCTGGCCGCGCTCGGCCTCACCACCGCCGCAACGCTACTGGGCCTGTCCCGGCCGGTCGCGGTGGAGACCGTCGAGGAGAGCCAGGAACGCCGGGACGTGCTGTTGTGCCTGGACGCCTCGGGCTCGATGGTGGAGGCGAATGTGGGCATCATCGACGCCTATCTGGAGATGCTGGACCGCTTCGAGGGGGCGCGCATCGGTCTGATGATGTTCAACTCGACGTCCGTCATGGCGTTTCCCCTCACGGACGACTACGAGATGGCCCGCGAGCTGCTCGACGAGGCCCGCCTGGGCTTCGCCAGCTACGGATACCGGGGCACGCACTACTTCACGGCGACCACGGGAGGCGAGGGCGGCTCCCTCGTCGGCGACGGCCTGGCCTCCTGCGTGCGGGGCTTCGACCGTGCTGAGGAAGACCGGTCCCGCTCGATCGTCCTGGCCACTGACAACGACATCCACGACATCGCGAACGAGCAGATCTTCACGGTGCCGGAGGCCGCGCGGATGGCTGCGGCGCAGGACATCCACGTCTACGCCCTGGGCGTGGAGACGTTCTATGCGCGCGGCGTCAGCATGGCGGACCTGCAGGAGGCGGCGGAACTGACCGGCGGGGAGTTCTTCGAACCGGACGCCGGCACGCCGGAGAGGGTGGTCGAACGCATCCAGGCGCGGGAGGCCGGGCGCGTCGATGCGCCGCCGCGCCAGACGGTGCACGACCGTCCCGGCCTCGCACTGGGGATCGCTGCGTTCGCGCTGCCGGTGGCGCTCGTACTGCTGTGGAGGGCACGGCTGTGACCTTCGATCCGCAGATCCCCGTCGCCCTCATCCTGCTCGGCGCCGCGCTGGCCGTCGCCGGCTGCGTGTGGCTGCTGGTCACCGGCCCGCAGCCCGGCCGGCGGCTCAGCTGGGCACTGCGCCTGGCGGCGGTCCTGCTGCTGACGGCGGCGATGCTGCGGCCCGGCGTTCCCGGCGAGCCGGGCGAGGAACTCGCCAGCGACGCCGATGTCTTCCTCCTGGTGGACACCACCGCCTCCATGGGAGCCACCGACTGGGACGGCGAGGCGCGCCTGGACGGGGTGAGAGCCGACATCGACGCCCTCGTGCGCGAACTGCCCGGCGCCCGGTACAGCCTCATCACCTTCGACACCGAAGCGGTCACCCGGATGCCGCTGAGCACCGACACGACTGCCCTGGCCTCAGCGCTGGAACTGATGGAACCGGAGTACGCGCTCTACTCCCGAGGGTCCTCCCCCTGGGCGGCGGCCGGGTACCTGCGCGAGCGCCTGGAGGCTGCCGGTGACCGGCACCCGGACGCCGCCCGGCTGGTGTTCTACTTCGGCGATGGGGAGGCGACCGCGCACGAGCCCGTTGCCGGTTTCGGCGAGGCTGCCGAGCTGGTGCACGGCGGCGCGGTCTTCGGTTACGGATCCGCCGGGGGCGCCACCATGCCGCGGAACGATCCCTTCCCCTCCGCCGCGGAGGAGCTGATCCGTGACCCGGCCACCGGCGAGCCCGCCGTGTCGGTCCCGGACCCCGGCACGCTCGATGCGATCGCGGCAGAGCTCGGGGTGGCGAGCACGATGCGGGAGCCGGGCACCGCCATCGGCGAGGTCGCCGCCGGCCTGGCGCTGACTCAGCTCGCCGTGCCGGACGGACGGGAACGGCGGACCGAGATGCACTGGCTGCCGCTGGCCGGGCTGCTGGCGGTACTGACCGCCGATGCGCTGCTCGTGGCGGCGCGTCTGCGCATCCTGCGGCGAGCGGAACGGGCAGCGTCATGAGCGGCGGCTGGGGACGGCTGATATGGGCCCTCGTGGCGGTCTGTGCCCTGGCGGGTGGCTACGCGCTGACCGTCTGGGGACTGGGCGCAGCCGCCGCGCGGCAGTACGAGGACGGCGAGTACGGCAGCTCCGCCGCCACGGCGCAGTGGCAGAAACGCCTTGCCGTCCTGGAACGGCACAAGGGCTACTACAACGCCGGCACGGCACGAGCGGCGTCCGGAGAATTGGACGAGGCGCGCGGCGAACTGGAACAGGCGCTCCGGCTGAGTCCGCCGGCCGATGAGTGCCCCATCATCGTCAATCTCGCCTATGTGCTCGAAGCGCTCGGCGACGCCGCCCACGCGGACCAGGATCCCGAGGCCGGCGATGCGCTCTACCAGGAAGCGCTCACGCTGATCGAGGAAGCGCCCGAGCACTGCAGCGACGGCGAGGAAGCCGGCGAGCTGGACGAGGCCGCCGAACGGCTCGCCGAGAAGCAGGCGGAGAGCGACGAGGATCCCGAGCAGGGCGAGGAGGCAAATCCGGAGGACGAGGACGGTCAGGCCGAACTGCAGCAGCGGAACCGGGACGCGGCGCGCGAGCAGTTCCGCGAGGACGAGCACTCCCGGCAGCAGGGCGGCGGCAGCGGGCGGGCGGAACGTCCGTGGTGACGCCATGCGGCCTCCCGGCGCCCCGGTGGCGGTAGCGCCGGCTCGGTCATGTCAGCCGGCGGGAAGCCCTCCGCTCAGATGCCCCGGGCGAGCAGCCATCGGCGGTCGACCCATTTGCCCAGCTCGGTGAGCAGGAACACCACCACGGACAGCACCAGGACCACACCCCACTCGGCCGCGCCGATCGGAGCGGAACCGAACCAGAGGTGCATGAACGGCGCGTAGACGAAGATCGACTGCAGGACCAGCAGTGCGGCCGCCGAGACCCACACCGCCCGGTTGCCGCGGAACATCGCCGGGCTCAGGCTGGACTGGTCCAGCCGGCGGCAGTTGAACAGGTACGCCAGCTGCGCGAACGCCAGCAGCGTCACCGCGGTGGTCTCCGCCCGGTCGAGGGGCACACCCCGGGCGAGCAGGCCGTAGAAGGCACCCAGCGTGGCACCGCCGATCAGCAGCGAGACGATCGCGATCCGCCGGATGTAACTGCCGGTGAGCAGACCTGCCCGCGGATCGCGTGGCGGCCGGTTCATCACATCGGGCTCGGCCGGTTCGTACGCCAGCGCGAGCGAGAGGGTCACGGCGGTGACCATGTTGATCCACAGCACCTGCACCGGCTCAAGCGGCAGTTGCAGGCCCAGCAGCACCGCAACGAGGATCACGAGGGACTGGGCGCCGTTGGTGGGCAGCAGGAACAGCACCGATTTGCGGATGTTGTCGTAGATCCGCCGGCCTTCCTCCACCGCTCGTTCGATGGTGGCGAAGTTGTCGTCGGCCAGGACGATCTCCGCGGCCTCCTTGGTGGCCTCCGTGCCCTTGATGCCCATGGCGACGCCGACATCGGCCTGGGTGAGTGCCGGGGCGTCGTTCACCCCGTCCCCGGTCATGGCGACGACCTCGCCGTGGGACTGCAGCGCGGAGACGATCCGGATCTTGTGCTCTGGGCTGGTCCGGGCGAAGACGTCCACCTCGCGCACCATGGCCCGCAGCGCCTCCGTGCTCATCTCCTCCAGCTCCGCACCGGTGATCACCTCGGGTGCGACGGCCGGGGCCTCCGCCGTGCCGTGACCGGAGGGGGCCATGCCGCGGCCGGAGGGGGCGGGAGCCGGACGCTGCCGGGCGGCGTCGAGGATGCCCATTTCCCGGGCGATGGCCGCGGCGGTGCCGGCGTGGTCGCCTGTGATCATCTTCACCCGGACGCCGGCGCGGCGGCACTGGGCGATGGCGTCGATGGCCTCCGGGCGGGGCGGATCGACGATGCCGACGACGCCGCACAGCTCCAGTCCTTCCTGGACGTCCGCGTGCCCGATTGTCGCTGCCTCCCCCGCGGTCGCGCTGGCTGAGGCGACGGGTGTCCGCGCGGCGGCGAGCACCCGGAGGCCGCGGGCGCTGAGTTCTTCGATCCGCGCCTCCCAGAACGCGTGGTCCAGCGGAACCGGGCGCCCGTCCGGGCCGGTCTGGGCTGAGCAACGCTCGAGCACCCGGTCGGGGGCGCCCTTCAGGTGGATGAACCTGGTCCCGGCGGGAGCGTCGTGGCCGGTGCCCGCGCTTTCCTGGTTGAGGCGCTCGTCGAGGGTGGCCATGTACTTGGTCTCGGAGGAGAACGGCAGGACGGCGAGCCGGCGCCAGCCGGCGGGCTCGACGCCGGCCTTCATCCCGAGGGAGCGCAGCGCTCCCTCGGTGGGCTCGCCGACGAGCCGCCACCGGCCGGTGCCCTCGGCCTGGACGATCCGCGCGTCGTTGCAGAGCATCATCACGGTGGTCACCGCGTCCAGTGCCGCATCCTGCTTCGGGCCCCCATCCGGTGCGCCGTGCCCGGCGACAGACGCGGTCGCCGGAACGAGATCTCCTTCGGGCGCGTACCCCGTCCCGGTGACCTCGAACGCGCCCGTTGCGGTATGCACGGCACGCACCGTCATCTCGTTCTTCGTCAGGGTGCCGGTCTTGTCGGAGCAGATGGTGCTGACCGAGCCGAGCGTCTCCACCGCCGGGAGCTTGCGGGTGATGGCGCGCCGGCGGGCCATCTGCTGCACGCCCAGCGCCAGGGTGATGGTGACCAGCGCCGGCAGCCCCTCCGGTACCGCTGCCACGGAGAAGCCGATGGCCGCGGAGATCAGGTCGGGCAGGTCGAAGTCGTGGACGGCGCGGCCGATGACGGCCATCACGAGGGCCATGACCGCGATGGCGATCGCGATGGTCTTGCCGAACCGGGCCAGCTGCCGGGTCAGCGGCGTCTGAAGGCCCTCCACCTCGGCGATCATGGTCTGGATCCGGCCGATCTGCGTGCGGCTGCCAGTGGCGGTGACAACGGCGATCGCCTGGCCGCTGGCGACGAGCGTGCCAGAGAAGACCATGCTGGAACGGTCGCCGAGGGCGGCATCGGCACCCACCGGCCGGGTGTGCTTGGTCGCCGCGACGGACTCCCCCGTCAGGGCCGATTCCTCCACCCGCAGCTCGCTCGATTCCAGCAGCCGCGCATCGGCGGGCACCCGGTCACCGGCACGCACGCGGATCACGTCCCCGGGAACCAGCTGGTCGGCGTCGACGACCGTCCACGCGCCGTCGCGCCGGACCTCGGCACGGGCGGAGAGCAGATCGCGGATGCCCTCCAGCGCCTTCTCCGCGCGACCTTCCTGGATGAACCCGATCGCGCCGTTGACGAGCGCCACCAGCAGGATGACGGTGAAGTCGACCCACTCGGCCAGAACGGCCTTCAGCGCGGCCGCCACGAGGAGGATGTAGATCAGGACATCGTCGAAGTGGACGAGTATCCGGCGCCAGAGCGGGTCGCGCTCGGGGGGCGGAAGCCGGTTGGGGCCGTGCTGCGAGAGCCGGGCAGCCGCAGTATCGCCGGCGAGTCCCCCGGCGTCGGAGCCCAGCGCCGCGAGCACCTCCCCGGGCTGCCACGCCCACGGCACGGCGTCGTCGTGATCCGGCGTGGCCTGCTGCTGGGGTGTGCCCTCCATATCCCCATGCTATGCAGCGAGCCTTCGCGGCCAAAGGCCGGCAGGGTGCAGACAGGCACTGCTTTCCATCCCGCCCGCGCCTCCGGCGGCCGGCCGGTAGAAGGTCCTGACGATGCTGGCCGGTGCATGCCGTGCGCGAGGCGGAGGGCGAACTGCTCGATCATGCCACGCGCGCCCCTCGCAGATCCGCGGTAAGGGCGAATGGCGCGCCGGCGACGCCCGCCGGACGGATGACACCGCCGGACTGCCGGATCTCCCGGCGGGAATAGCCCAGCGCGGAGTGGCGTTGTGGATGCTGTCAGCGCTATGCTGGGTGATCCAGGCCTTCGCGGGCCGGGATTGGTAACTACACATGGGGATGATCGGTTTCGACGTGGGTCGCTGCGTCGGGAGAAGCGGGTCGAGAAGGCAGAGTCATCTCGTTAACGTTCTCTGCAAAAAAATAAGTGCTGAATCTAAGCGCACTGACTTCGCTCTCGCAGCCTAAGCTCGAGTAGCAGTCCGTCAGCCCGGGGTCGCTTCCGCCCCGGTTCCTGACGTCAGCTAGGAAGCCACTGCTCGGCGTTCCTGTCAGGGGAACGTCCGGGAACATTTTTCCTGACTCCGTCCGTCGATGACGTGTCTGAACGAGCATCGGGACCTAAGAAACGTCACCTCAGACTGCACCCGGAGAAGACCCGATAATGCGCTCGCGGACGCGGGTTCGATTCCCGCCATCTCCACTGTTCGAATGAAGCCCGGCCTCGCAGTTCATGCGAGGCCGGGCTTTTTCGTGCCCTGACCGAGTTCCCACCGCTGTTTCAGATTCTCATGGCAGATCGCGGAGCGGCTTTCACGCTGGGGGCTTCCTCATCCGTGCGGTTTGGGGCAGGCGAGTGGCTCTGCCTTCAGCCTCCGCCGTACAGCAACTGCGGTAGCCAGGTGATGCCCTGCGGAAAGACGGAGAACAGCAGAATCGCCACGGCGAGCACTCCCACATACGGGGTGGCGCCGATGAGGATCTCCTTGAGCGGGACGTGCGGCGCGATCCCCTTGAGCACGAAAAGATTCAATCCGACCGGCGGGGTGATCAGACCCATCTCCATGTTGATGGTGACGATGACACCGAACCAGATCGGATCGAACCCGAGGGCGATGATCATCGGCAGCAGCACCGGCGTGACCATGACCACGATCGACACCGGTGGCAGGAACAATCCCATCACTAGCAGCACCACGTTGATGACGATCATCACGACCCAGCGATTGACCTCCATCTCCGTCACCAGCGCCGCGAGGTCCTGAGGCACTCGCAGGAAGCTGAGTACGACGGCGATGACCGCGGAGAAGGCGGTGATCATCAGGATCATCGTGCTCTGGTTGGTGGTCTCCAGGAGCACTTTGATGAGATCCCTGCCCCGCAATCCGCGGTATCCGATGCCGATCAGGGCCATCACCAGGACCACGCCGACGGCGGCGGCCTCGCTGGGCGTCGCGATCCCGCGGTAGAGGACGAACAACACGGCGAAGACCAGCAGACCGAAGGGCAGCACCTTGGCCAGGCTGACGAAGCGTTCGGGCCAGGTGTAGTGCTTGGCGACGTATTCCTTCACGCCATGCAGCGGGAGCGCGTCCGGGCGGCGCGAGCGCCGCTCCTCCAACCGCGAGGCGATGAAGATCCACACGCAAAACATGACGGTGATGACGATGCCCGGGACGATGCCTCCGGCGAAGAGCTGGCCGATGGACTGCTCGGCGGCGATCCCGTACAGGATCAACGTGACACTGGGCGGGATCAGGATCCCCAGCGTGCCGCCGGCGGCGATCGCGCCGGTGGCGATCCGGGAGGAGTAGCCGCGCTGTGCCATCTCCGGCACCGCCACGCGCCCGATGGCCGCCGCGGTGGCCGGGCTCGAGCCTGTCAGTGCGGCGAACACGGAGGACGCCAGAACGCTACTCATGGCCAGGCCGCCCTTCACCCGTGACAGCCATGCCTCCCCCGCCTCGAACAGTTGCCGGCTCGCGGTCGAACCACCGAAGAGGTTTCCCATCAGCACGAACAGCGGAATCGCCAGGAGACCGAAGTCGTTGAGGGAATCGAACACCATCATGCCGAACAGGTCGAACTGGGCCGTGCCCAGGAACAACAGCACGGAAATGATGGCCGTGATCGCCAGCGCGAAGGCGATGGGCATGCCGCTGAGGAACAGCACCATCGCGATCACGAGGATGATGGCGCCTTGCGTCAGGGAACTCATCTCCGGTCCCCTTCGTCGTCGATGCCAAGGCCCCCGCCAGCGCCGTCGGTAGCTTTTCCGCCTGCGTCAGGCGCTCCCATCGCCTCACGCTCGATCGCCGCGGCCTCGTTCGAAGCACCCATCAGCGCCACCTGGCTCAGCGGCACTTTCCCCGCCAGTCCCAGAACCGCCTCGATGATCATCGCGATGTACTGCAACGCCACCAGGAACATGCCGATCGGCAGGATCGTATACACGACCGCGAGAGGCGCTCGCCATGCAGTGGAGGAACGGAACCCGCCCTCGTACGCCTCATGCCACAGCTGGAAGGAGGTCCAGAGCACCACCAGGACGACGGCGAGGCACAGCACCGCCGTGATCGTGCGCAGGACGAGCCTGCCACGGGGCCGGAACTGCTCCACCACGAGATCCACCCCGACGTGGGCGTGGTGTTTCAAACCGTAGGCGGCCCCGACGAAGGCGACGATCATCATCAGGTAGATGGTCACCTCCATCTGCCAGACCGTCGGCAAACCGAGGAAATACCGGGTGATAACGGCGTGGAGCGTCACACCGGTGGCCGCGAGCAGAGCTGCGGCGGAGAGATAGCCGGTTGCCTCCGCGAGCACCCCGGCCCACCGGAAGGTCAGAAGTGAACGCATCGCTCACTCCACCTGCTGAGCGAGCTCCAGCAGCTCCTGGCCACCGTCCACATCGGCGGCGTAGGCGTCCCACTGATCCTGCGCCAGCTCCAGCCACTCGTCGAACGCCGCGTCGTCCATCGTGACGACCTCCACGCCTGCCTCAGCGAAAAGCTGTTCCACCCTGGCATCGTCTTCTTCGGACGCATCGTATGCGTACTGCTGCAGATCAGCGCCGACCTGGTCGAGCGCCTGCTGGTGCTCGGCGCAGAGGCCGTCATAGGCGGCCGCGGAGATGATGAGCGGTTCGAACATGAACCAGAAGGTGTTCTCCGTCGGGGAGGTGTAACTTGCCACCTGCTCCTGGAGGTTGTAAGAGGCGAACGAACCGGTCGAGGTGACGGCCGCGTCGAGCACTCCGGTCTGCATGGCCGTGTAGATCTCGTTACTGGGCAGGCTGGAGATGCCCGCGCCAGCCGCTTCCAGCATGTACTCCACGTAGGCACCGGCCGCCCGGATCGTGGTGCCCGGCGGCACGTCAGAGGGCCGGACGATGGGATCGCCCTTGGAACCGATGCCGCCGGCGTTCCACACCCAGGTGAGCAGGTGCACGCCGTTCTCGTCCAGGTTCTCCAGCAGCGCCTCACCGATCGGCGCGGTCTCCCAGGCCTGCGCCTGCTCGTGGCTGCGCACCAGGCCCGGCATGAGTGTCACACTCCACTGCGGAACTCTGCCCGACGCGTAGTCGAGCGGGAACACGGAGAGGTCGATGGAGCCGTTCTGCATCGCGTCGTACTGCTCGGTCGAACCGACCAGGGTGCTGTTGGCGAAGATCTGGACGGTCACCTGATCGCCGGTCGCTTCGGCGACCTCATCGGCGAAACGCTGCGCGAGCACCGAGCGGAAGTCGCCCTCGTCTCCGGTGACCTCCGGCCATTGGTGGGACAACCGCAACGTCACGTCCTCACAACCGGCAGGGCCTTCTGACGTGCTTGCGTCTCCTCCACCGCAGGCCGTGAGAACGAGGGCAGCCGTGGCGAGCGCAGAAAGCGCAGGGGCAGGGGTATGGCGGATCATCATGCTTTCTCCTTTGAAAGCGCTGGCTCACTCGGACATCCAAGTGACCTGAATTACACCTGAACATAGTCAGTGGGTTCCGTTCCGGTCAATGGCTGGACTCATATACCTGGCCCGGCGGCGAAGCCGGCGTCACAGCAGACGGCGAACAGCAAACGGCCCCGTCCTCTCGCCGTGGCGATGAGAACGAGGCCGTCAATGCGCCCGTCCAGCGGGTCAGCGGCGCCGGTACCGGGCCATGGCGCGCTCCGCCTCGCGGTTGTCCTGGCGTTCGCGCAGGGTCTGCCGCTTGTCCCATTCCCGCTTACCGCGGGCCAGGGCGAAACCGAGCTTGACCTTGCCGTTCAGGAAGTAGAGCTCCAGCGGCACCGCAGTGCGCCCGGACTCCTTGAGCTTGGTGCTCAGCCGGACGATCTCCTGCCGGTGCAACAGCAGCTTGCGCTTGCGCCTGGCGGAGTGGTTCGTCCAGGTGCCCTGCAGGTACTCCGGGATATAGGCGTTCTCCAGCCACGCCTCGCCGTGGTCCACGGTGATGTAGGCCTCCGTCAGGGACGCCCGTCCCTCCCGCAGCGATTTCACCTCCGTGCCGGTCAGCACGAGCCCTGCTTCGAAATCCTGATCGAGGTGATAGTCGTGCCGGGCGCGGCGATTGCTCGCGATCAGCTGTTTGCCGTTCTCGCGCATCCTCTCTCACCTCCCGTCTTTGCAACCGCACCAGTCTACCGCCGGCTTAAGGCACGCGTACCTTAAGCCTGCTGGCGTCAGACGTACGGGGCGGGATTGACGTAGGTGCCATTGCGCATCACCTCGAAGTGCAAGTGGCAGCCGGTCGACGCGCCGGTGGTACCGGAGATGGAGATGATGTCGCCCTGATTCACCCGCTGCCCGGCGCGTACGCGCAGGCTGGAGTTGTGACTGTACGTCGTGGCGATCTGCGCGCCATCCATCCTGCCGTGGCTGATCACGACGCGATAGCCATAACCGCCGGCCCAGCCGGAGGACAGCACCGTTCCCGAGGCGGCCGCCCGCAGCGGGGTGCCGCAGGGCACGCCGTAGTCCATGCCGGTGTGCAGCCGCCGGGTACCGGTGATCGGATGCACCCGGTATCCGAACGGCGAGGTCACCGGATACCCTGGCGCCGGGTTCTGCAGTCCGGACGAGCCGCCGCTGGGAGCCTCCCCGCGCTTGCGGGCCTCCTCCTCTTCCTTGCGGATCAGCTCCTCGATCTCCTTGGCCAGGCGGTCCTGCTCCTCGCGCTGCTCATCCAGCGCGCGCTGCGTGGAGGCCTTGTTCTCCTCGATCTCCCGCGAAGCCCGCTCGCTGGTGTCGATCAGGTCTTCGAGCTCGGCCTGCCGCGCGGCGGCTTCAGCCTGCGCCGCCTCCTTCTCCGCGACGACCTCCGCGGCCTGCTCCTTCAGATCCGCGATCTCCTCGCTGATCGCCTGCAGCTTGGCCTCGTTGTTCTGGTTGACGGAACGCTGCTGGTCCAGTCGTCCGATGGCGCGCTGCTGGCTGCGCACGGCCGAGTCCACCCGCGCCATCCCGGTGGCGCCGTTGCCGCTCTCCGCGAGGGACAGGAACAGCGCCATCTCCGAGGTGACCCCCGAATTCTGGTACGCCTGCCGGGCGATCCTGGTCATGGAGGTCTGGGTCCGCTCAAGCTCCTCCTCGCCTTCCTCCACCTCCCGCTGCAGATCGGACTGGGCGTTCTCCGCAGAGGTCAAGCGGGAGGCGAGTTCCGCATCGCGGGCCTCGGCATCGGCCAGCTCGTCCTGGGCGTCGGCCAGGGCCTGCTCGGCATCGGGCAGCGCTTCCTGCGCGGCATCGCGCTCGGCGATGGTGCGGGCCAGCTCCCGATCCAGATCGGCGTGCTCGCGGGTCAGCTCCTCCACCCGCTCGTCGACGCGTGCCTTTTGCTGGCGCGGATCGGCGTGGGCCAGGCTCGGGGGCATCGTGGCGATCATGACGGCCGCCAGCAGGACGGTCAGCAGCGCTCGGGGAAGAGTTCGCGCGGTCATACCTTCAGATACCTTCGCAGTGTCAGCAGGGAAGAGATGACAGCCATCAGGACACCGATGACGACGAGACCGACGCCGATGGCCACCACATCGCCCAGGCCCACCAGCGTGAAGGTGGGTACCCGGGGCTGCAGCCAGCCGCCGATGAAGAACTGCACGATGGCTGCCAGGGTACCACCGGCCAGTAACGCGCCGATCGTGGCGGCCACGACGCCCTCCAGCACGAACGGCAGCTGGATCAGCGTGTTCGATGCGCCCACCAGGCGCATGATGCCGGTCTCACGGCGTCTGGACTGTGCCGAGAGGCGGATGGTGGTGCCGATCAGCAGCACGGCGCAGACGAGCATCAGCACGGCGATGCCGATGGCGATCACGGTGGCGATGTTGATGATGGAGAAGAGCTGGTCCAGGAGCCGGTTCTGGTCCACGACCTCCTCGACCCCGGGCGTGGTGGAGAAGTACTCGTTGATGATCTCGTACTGCTCGGGATCGATCAGGCTGACCCGGAAGGACTGGGACATCTGCTCCACCGGGATGGTCCCGGCCAGGGACGTGTCCGCGAACTGTTCCTCGAACAGCCGGTGCGCGGTCTCCTTGTCCTCGAAGTACACCTCGTCCACATAGGCGGCCAGTTCGGGGGACTCCAGCTGGTCGCGGATCTCCTGGATCTGCTCGTCGGTGACCTCGCCGGTGGCGCAGTTGGGCGATTCCGAATCCGGCGGGCACAGGAAGACCGCGACCTCGACCCGGTCGTACCAGTAGTCCTTCATGGAGGAGATCTGCATCTGCATCAGCATCGCCGCGCCGACGAAGGTCAGGGACACGAAGGTCACCAGGATGACCGAGAGCACCATCGAGAAGTTGCGGCGCAGGCCGGTGGCGATCTCGGAGAGGACGAACTGCACCCTCATCGGCTGCTCACCCGGTACGTGCCGGTGGCCTCGTCGCGGACGACACGGCCCTCGGAGAGTTCCACCACCCGCTTCTTCATGGCGTTGACGATCTCGTCGTCGTGCGTGGCCATCATCACAGTGGTCCCGCCCCGGTTGATCCGCTCCAGCAGCGCCATGATCTCCAGGCTGGTCTCGGGGTCGAGGTTTCCGGTGGGCTCATCGGCCAGCAGGATGCCCGGCCGGTTCACCACGGCACGGGCGATCGCCACCCGCTGCTGCTCGCCGCCGGAGAGCTCGTGCGGCAGCCGCCGCTCCTTGCCCTGCAGGCCGACGGTGGCCAGGACCTCGGGGACCTTGTCCTTCACCACGGCCCGGGACTTTCCGATCACCTGCAGGGCGAAGGCGACGTTGTCGAAGACGGTCTTGTTCGGCAGCAGCCGGAAGTCCTGGAAGACGGTGCCGACATTGCGGCGCAGATGGGGGACTTTCCACGTCGGGATGCGTGATACGTCCTGCCCGGCCACCAGGATGCGTCCGGCCGTGGCGGTCTCCTCGCGCAGGATCAGGCGGATGAAGGTGGACTTCCCGGAACCGGAGGGACCGACGAGGAAGACGAACTCGCCGCGCTCCGCCTTCAGGGAGACGTCGCGCAGCGCAGGTTTCGCCTTGCGGTCATAGGTCTTGGTGACCTGCTCGAAAGTAATCACGGCTCACATGAAGGTAGACGACTGAGGGCCCACTTCACTGTAGGTTTCGTACCCTCCCAGGGGCCGGTTTTCCCGCACCACTGGCGTGTCGCCGCCGGGGCAGCCCGCTCACTGCGCGGCGGCCTGCTGCTCCTGCTCCTTGCGCCACCGGATACCGGCCTCGAGGAAGCCGTCGATGTCGCCGTTGAAAACGGCGTCGGGATTGTTCACCTCGTACTCGGTGCGCAGGTCCTTGACCATCTGGTACGGGTGCGTGACGTAGGAGCGCATCTGGTCGCCCCAGGAGGCCTTGATATCTCCGGCGAGGCTCTTCTTCTCGGCGTCCTCTTCCTGCCGTTTGCGTTCCAGCAGCCGGGACTGCAGCACGCGCATCGCCGCGGCGCGGTTCTGGATCTGGGACTTCTCGTTCTGCATGCTCACCACGATGCCGGTCGGCACGTGCGTGATCCGCACGGCGGAGTCGGTCGTGTTGACCGACTGGCCGCCGGGTCCCGAGGAACGGAACACGTCGATGCGCAGATCGTTCTCGTCGATCTCGATGTGGTCGGTGGTCTCGATCAGAGGAACCACCTCCACCGCGGCGAAGGACGTCTGGCGGCGGCCCTGGTTGTCGAAGGGGCTGATCCGGACCAGCCGGTGCGTGCCCGCCTCCACCGAGAGCGTGCCGTAGGCATAGGGCGCGTTGATCTGGACGGTGGCGGACTTGATGCCGGCGCCCTCCGCATAGGAGGTGTCCAGCTCGTCCACGCTGTACCCCTTGTTCTCCGCCCAGCGGATGTACATGCGAGTGAGCATCTGAGCCCAGTCGGTGGCATCGTCGCCGCCTGCGCCGGCGCGGATGGTGAGCACCGCGGCCCGCTCGTCGTAGGGACCGGAGAGCAGGGTGGAGATCTCCAGGGCGGAGAGCTGCTCGCGGAGCTTCTCCACCTCTTTGACCGCCTCGGCCAGGGAATCCGCGTCGTCCTCGTCCTGGGACATCTCGATCAGCAGCTCGACGTCGTCGATCCGCTCCTCGAACTTCTCCAGCCGCTCCAGGGTGGACTGCTTGTGGGACAGGCGTGAGGTGATCTTCTGCGCCTCGTCGGGGTTGTCCCACAGGTCCGGGGCCGCCGCGGCCTCGGTGAGTTCGGCCACTTCGCTGCGAAGCTCATCGACGTTGGACACCTTCCGGATGGAGGTGAACGTCGAGCGCAGAGCAGAGATCTCGGAAGCAAAATCAATGGATGCCATGGTGATTCCCCAGCTTACGGCATCGGTTGCGGGGCCCGTGGCGTCCCGCAACCGAGGCGCACCGGGTTCCAGAACGTCATGACCGAAGCCCGCCAAGCACGCCGGTGGGCGGCAGGGCACGCAACCCTGCCGCCCGGTGACGTCCCATGGTGCGCGGCGTTCCCGTATGGACGGAATGAGGCCGGATCGGGCCTCGGTGGCGCACCGCAGGCAGTCATCTGCCCAGGAGGGAGAGGATCTCCTGCTGCTCGTCATCGGGAATCTCCCAGCGGGGAGAGACGTGGTTGCTGGCCAGCTCGACGCAATCGGCCTCGACCTCGACGGTGGCGGAGAAGACCGGGTCCTCACACATGACGTCGTAGCCCTCCTCGCTGATCAGCCAGTCGACGAAGAGCCGGGCCGCATGGGGATTGGGCGCATCGGCGGTGATGGCCACATCGGTCGTGATCCCCTGGGTCGGATCAAGATCGGTCACGGTCTCGATGGGAGCGCCCGATGCCTGCAGACTGGCCGTCTGCGAGGGGTAGTTCGGGAAGGCGAGATCGCTCCCGCCGGTGGCGACCTGTTGCGCTCCGACCGCAGCAGTGTCCACCCACATGGGGTCGAGATCGGCCAGCGCCTCCAGGAACTCGTCTCCGAACTGGTCCCGGATCACCGAGTACCACGACATGTACCCCGGTGATGCATTCGGATCCACGAGGACCACTCGTCCGCGGTACCGTTCGTCAAGCACATCCGGCCAGGTCGTGGGCGGCTGGTCCACGGTCTCGGTGTTGTAGACCAGCAGGATGGATTCCACTGTCACTTGCACCGTGTGATCGGTGCGGAACTCCTCGGGCCAGGCTTCTGAGTTCGGCACCAGCTCCGGTGTGAGCTCCGAGAACCACTCGGAGTTGTCCTGGACGAAGGACGGCTGGACGTTGGGCATGAAGACGTCGGCCATGACGGCACCGGCCTCTGCTTCACTCGCGAACCTGTTGAAGAGCGCGGTACCGGCCGCGCGGAAGTACTCGGTCGATATCTCCGGGTAAGCCTCCCTGAAGCCTTCGACGATCGCCTCGATCTGGCTTTCTCCGGTACTGGCGTAGATCGTGAGCTGCCCCTCCTGGATCGCCGCTTCGACGAGATCGGTCGTCACCTCGTCGGCGTCCCCCTCCCCCGGTTCGGCTGAACCACAGGAGGACAAGAGGGCAACGCTCAATGAGGCAGCGCACACGCCGATGACGGCACGTGAGACATTCATATCTGTTCCTTTCCGTTGTCAGGACGACAGATGTCGCCACGGAGGCTCCCGTGCGCCACGCTGCGCACGGTCGAGCCAGTCACACCCCGGTGTTCTCCACCACGACGGCAAGCCCCTGTCCCACCCCGATGCAGACCGCGGCGAGGCCATAGCGCTCGCCACTGTGCTGGAGACGCCGGACGAGGGTACCCAGGACCCGCAGCCCGGAAGCGCCGAGCGGATGCCCTATCGCGATGGCACCGCCCCAGGCATTGACGATGGCCGGGTCGATGTCCCATGCATCGAGACACGCCAGCGACTGTGCAGCGAAGGCTTCGTTCAGCTCGACAGCGGCGATGTCGCGCCACGCCACTCCTGCTTTCGCCAATGCTCGCTCCGCGGCCTCGACCGGCGCGTAGCCGAAGTACTGCGGTTCATTGGCCGCGGTCCCGGTGCCTGCGATGCGAGCAAGCGGGCTCTTGCCAAGAATCTCGGCGGCTTTCTCGCTGCCGAGCCAGGCCCCCGCCGCACCGTCGTTCATCGGCGAGGCGTTGCCGGCCGTGATCGTTCCGGAGGCCCCCTCCCGGAAAACCGTTCGCAGGCCAGCCAGCACCTCGGCCGTGGTGCCGGGCCTGACCGTTTCGTCACTGGTCAGCGCCTTCACTCCCCGGCGTTCGGGGACATCCACCACGAGCTGCGCGTAGTGTCCCGCTTCCCAGGCCGCAGCGGCGTTCCGGTGCGACTGCACCGCGAAGGCGTCCTGCCTCTCCCGAGAGATCTCGTACCGTTCCCGCAGCTGTTCGGTGGCCTCTCCCAGGCTCACCGTCCATTCCGCCGGCATCGTGGGATTGACCAGCCGCCAGCCCAAGGCGGTGTTGTACGTCTCAAGGTTCCCCGACGAATACGGACGTTCGGTCTTCGCGACCACCCAGGGGGCGCGCGACATGGACTCCGCTCCTCCGACCAGCACAAGATCGGCGTCTCCAGCACGAATCTGCCGGGAAGCGATGATGGCGGCATCCAGGGACGAGCCGCACAGCCGATTCACCGTGGTGCCGGGTACGGACACCG
Source organism: Sediminivirga luteola (assembly GCF_014639315.1). Taxonomy (GTDB): domain Bacteria; phylum Actinomycetota; class Actinomycetes; order Actinomycetales; family Brevibacteriaceae; genus Sediminivirga; species Sediminivirga luteola. Next base: position 228,307 of record NZ_BMFY01000006.1, on the reverse strand, counting down.
GCAGGCCCGCCAGAAGACCTGCCATCCGTGCAAGGTTCCGGTTCTCCTCACCGGCGCCGTTGGCGTTGCCGAAGATGATCTCGTCCACGCGTGCGGGATCCAGGCCGGGGGCACGATCAACAAGGCGGCCGATCACATGAGCGGCGAGGTCGTCGGGCCGATGACCGGCGAGCCCCCCGCCAAGCTTGCCGAAGGGCGTGCGAATCGCGTCGTACACATATGCGTCTGCCATGAAATCCCTATTCGTCGAGTGAACTGAAGGAGTGCGATTGCTTCTCGGTCAGAGCGAGCGCGCCTGGTGAGAAGGCCTGCGAGCGACCACCCCGGAGGGCGTCCCGATCACCCGCACAGGCTGTCCGCGCAGCCACTGCGCGAGATTCTCGACTCCCTCTTTGAAATGCCGGCGATAGCCTTCTTCCGTGAGATAGCCGAGGTGCGGGGTCAGCACCGCATTGCCCAGTGCCCTGAAAGGGTGGTCGGCGGGCAACGGCTCCCGGCTGTACACATCGAGCCCCGCGCCTGCAAGGCGCCCTGCGCGCAGCGCGTCAATCAAAGCGGTCTCGTCGACGAGGCCACCGCGCGCGGTGTTGATGAGATAGGCGGTCTCCCGCATCGACGCCAGTTCCGCCGCACCGACCAGACCCCGGGTACGCGAGCTGAGCTGTACGTGGAGGGTGACGATATCGGCATGCCGGAACAGCTCTTCCTTGCTCACCGCGCGAGCACCGGCATCTGCCGCACGGTCTGCCGTCATGTGCTGACTCCACGCCACGACATCCATGCCGAACGCCCCGCCGATGCGCGCGACCCTGCCGCCCACGGCACCCAGTCCGACCACGCCAAGGGTACGGCCCTCCAGTTCGCGGCCGAGGACAGGGGACCATTCACCGCCGCGCATCCCCCGGTCGCCTTCACTGACCCGCCGCGCGACATTCAGGATCAGGGCCCAGGTCAGCTCGGCTGTCGCTGCGCTACTCGATGTCGTCCCGGTCACGGTGATGCCCAGGCGCGTCGCCGCATCCACGTCGATGGCGCGGTTCCACATTCCTTTGGTGACGATGAGACCGAGACGCGGCAGGCGATTCAGGAGAGCCGCCGAGAGCGGCGTCTGCTCTCGCATGACAAATAACGCGTCTGCGTCATCGGCAGCCTCCACGACTTCGTCGGCGGTGAGGTGCCGGGTGATCACACGGAGGTTGACCTGGTCTGCAAGGCGTCCCCAGGGCCCGAACTCACGCGCGACTCGCTGGTAGTCGTCCAACACCGTCACGTTGACCATCTGCATCCTCGCAGTCGTTGGGATCATCCGCCCCACCTTTGTTGATCAAGTATATTAGATACTTGATCAACACTGCAATAGGCGCTGAGTCACCCACTGGCCGGGACGGGTGTGGAATGATATTTGATCAGAGATAATGCAGGCCGCCTTATGCCCGCCGGCCGGCTCAGACCGCGTCTTGGCGGGACAGACGAATGGAGGACTCCCCTATGCCCGACGACCCGCGCCCCGTCCCCCCACGAGGCCGTGTAACCCTCAAACAGGAAGCCGCACGATACATCCGCGACCTCATCTTCTCCGGTCAGGTCCACCCCGGGGAACGGCTGGACCAGGACAAGCTCGCCGAGGCGCTCGGAGTGAGCCGGCTTCCGATCAGAGAAGCTCTCATCACCCTGGAAGCCGAAGGGATGGTGCACAACATCGCCCGGAGAGGCTCGTTCGTGGCGGAGCTGGAGGCAAAGGACATCATCGACCACTTCACCATGTACGGGCTCATCAGCGGAGTGGCCGCAGCACGCATCGCGACGAACCCGGATGCTGGAGTCGTCGAAGAACTCACCAAGACGGCAGCCGCGATGCGGGACAGCATGGACCCGCACGAGCACGATTCCCTCAACTACCGTTTTCATCAGCTCATCAACCGGGCCGGAGGGTCACGACGGCTGATCTCGGTGCTGCGCATGCTCTCCGACAACATGCCCTCGCAGTTCTTCACAACGAACAACGAGTGGGAGTTCCGGGAGCAGGCGTTCAAGGAGCATGACCAGATCGTCGAAGCGATCCGCTCGGGTGACTCCCGGACGGCCGCTGAAGCCGTCGCCGAGCACTTCAAGCACACCGGCGAACAAGCGGTGCGGATGCTCGACTCCGTGGGATTCTGGAAGAAGAGCTGATACCTCATCGTCCCGTCCGTGCCGCCGCGCGTAGCGCCTCAACCAGGCCGGTGAGGTCGGTGGCCTCGGCGAAGCCGGTGGCTTCGGCCATGATCCTGGCGGCGGCAGCTGAGCCGAAGCGGTGCGCGAAGAGCCGCCGGGCCTTGCCCTGAACTTCGTCCGCCGATGCCGGCGACTCCGGGTCTCCATGAGAACGCAAAGCGTGGTGCCGTAGTACCCTGCCGTCCCCGAGCCGGACGCGCATGACCAGCGGCCGGCCCCGGTCAGGGTAGCCCTCGTCGTGCACCGGATCGTGCTGCACGCTGACACGGCCTGCCAGAGCGCGCCATGCCGGATCCTTCAGACGAGCCTCCGAGATCGACTCCAGGCCGAAGGACTGGTCCAGGATCGCCGCCGCGACCACGGCCGGGATGCTGAACCGGGCGGCCAGTTCCGTGCGCGGCGCCGGATCGTCCAATACGGCTGCGGCGCGGAACGTCGTGATGTCGATCGACTCGATGTCGCCGGCGCTGACGTTCTCCTTCCGCAGCAGCTCGAGAGTGGCCCCGATCGCCGTGTGCGTATGGGCGCATGCCGGCCAGAACTTGACGTAGTTCTCCAGGATCGTCCACCGCGCCCACTCCCCGTCCACGGTACGGCCGGCATGCAGGAGATCCGGTTGCGGCGCCGCTCCGGCGCGAGGCAGCACCGCGGTTTCGAGCGTTGCCGGCACTCCGGTCATGCCGGCGACGGCCGCCGTCGCGGCTAGGAAACCGGTGTGGGCGCCAACCGCAGCCCAAAGATGGTGGGTTCCCGCGCCCTCTCGCGCCGGACGGCGATCGTGATAGCCGACCAAGCCCGCGGCGATATCGATCGCGTTGACGAGTGTTTTCTCCTCGCCATCGGCCATCAGATGCGCCGCAGCGACGGCCGCGCCGATCGCGCCCCAGTTCCCGTGCGGATGTATCTCCGGGACGGTTCCTCCCAAGGCCATGCCCACCCGGGCGGCCACCTCGTAGCCGGCGGCCACCGCCGCAAGCAGCTGTGGCACGCCGGCGCCACCAGCCTCGGCCGTCGCCAGAGCAGTCGGCACGATGTGAATGGCTGGATGACCGCGTGACACGCGATGACCTTCGTCCAGCTGATAGACGGTCGGCAGGGTGGCGTTGAGGACGATTGCCTCCGCCGCCGATGCTCCCTCTACCCGGCCGAGCACGGTTGCCGGCCCGGTCCCGCCCGGCGCCGACAGGAACAGCTCCCGCGTGCGTTCATGTGCATGGCGACCGCTTCCGACCGCCATGCTGGCCAGGACATCGATGAACAGCAGGGCCGTGTGATCGCGTACCTTCTCCGGCAGACGCCCGGCCCGCGTGCTGGCGGCCGCTCGCCCGAGCACGGCCGCTGCGTCCGTTCTGGTCGTCACGGCTGCCTGTCCCCGCTGGTCTCGTCGCCGGCCTCGTCGAGACGCGGCGCCGGACGACGCCGTCCCGGTGCCGGAAGGCCGCCGTCGAACGTGAACGGCAGGCGCACCCCTGCGGTCCCAGGCGGGTATCCCTCCGGTGAGGGCTGAAGCAGGCCCAGAGCCGCGAACTGCGGATGGTCCAGCAGCTCCGCGACGGAGTTCACCGGCGCGGCCGTCACCTGCGCGCGCTGGAAGGCGGTGAGCCAGCCTGCACGGGGACGGCCGGCGAGGATGCGGCCCAGTTCCGCGATGATCTCGTCCTGCCGCTCCATGCGCAGTGCATTGGTCTGGTAATCGGAGCGGTCGAGCCACTCCTCGCGTCCTACGGCGAGGCACAAACGCCGCCACATGCTCTCGCTGTTCGCCGCCAGGACAATCCTGCCGTCGGCCGTCTCGAAGACTTGATTCGGCACCGTGAAAGGCAGTCCGGTCGTCCTGTCCGGGTCGTTCCCGGTCGCCAGATAGCCGACGATGTAGCCACTCATCATGAGTGCTTGCGACTCCAGCAGGGAGGTCCGGACGTGCACCGCGCGGCGGTCCCGGCGGGGTACCGTCAACTGCGCGACGACCGCGAGCGCCGCGGAGGTCCCCGTGAAGAAATCGGTAGCGGGGGCGCCGGTGAGCATGTGCTCGGTTTCCGGCAACCCCACCGACAGGCTGCCGCCGAAAGCCTCCGCGATGAGGTTGTTGGCGCCGAGGGATGCCGCCGGTCCCACATCACCGAAACCCGTGATCGAGCACATCACGAGGTGGGGGTTCACAGCCCGCAGTTCCTCGAAGGTCAGATTCCAGCGCTCCAGGACGCCCGGCCGGTAGCTCTCGACGAGAACATCAGCCCCGGAGACGATCTCCAGCAGCCGCTCACGTGCCTCCGGCCGGTTCAGGTCCAGGACGAGACTGCGCTTATTGCGGTTGAGAGCCAGGAAGGTACTCCCTGTGCCGTCCCACCGCTCGGGTCCGTAGTGCCGCATCTCATCGCCGCCTGGCCGTTCGATTTTGAGCACCTCCGCGCCCATGTCCGCCAGATAGAGACCGGCGAGCGGACCGGCGATGATTCGTGCCAGTTCGACCACTCGCACGCCGGCGAGCGGGCCTGTCGTAGGCCGCTCGCTTTCCGGGAGCCAGCTCACGATGTGCCCGCCTCATTCCGTATCGGCCGAGAACGGGTCTGCTCCCCCGCGCTCATCCGGTCGGCTCCTCCGACAACCGCAGCACGATCTTTCCGCGGACGTGTCCTGCCTTGAGCGTGTGATAGGCCTCGACGACGTCGTCCAGTCCGTATTCGGTGATCGGCAGATGCAGATCGCCCGCGGCCAGCAGATCGCCGACCTGGGTCACGGCCGAGGTGGGCAGGGTCGCCCGCCCGATGGAGATCGCACCGAGGCGCTCGGCCGTGTCCCGGTCCGCCACCGAGTTGATGCGATGGGGAGGGACGCCAAGGGCGAAGGCAAGACGGAGCGTTTCCTCTCCCTGGCAGTCCAGCACCGCGGTGAGACCTTCCGGTGCCGCCGCCCGGACGGCGGCGTGCAGGTCTCCCCGGTAGTCGACCGGCTCGACCCCGAGCGACCGTAGCAGAGCATGGTTGCGCGGGCTCGCGGTACCGAGTACGCGTGCCCCGCTCCGGCCCGCCAGCTGAGAGGCGATCAGGCCGACCCCTCCTGCCGCGGCGCTGATCAGGACCGTATCGTCAGAACCGAGCTCCAGTGCGCCGACCCCGGCCAGCGCGGTGCGCCCGGCGATGTCCAGTGCCGCGGCCTGAGCGTGGCTGAGCCCCGCAGGCATCCGGTTCAGGGCGGACAGATCACCGATGATGATCTGGTCCGCCTGAGCGTGGAACCGGGCGCCGCCGTATACCCGGTCCCCGGGGGCCCAGCCGGAGACGTCCTCTCCGACCGCATCGATCACCCCGGAGAAATCGTTGCCGTTGCCGAACGGCGGCCGGACCCCAAAACGCTCGGCGATGGCGCCGCCGGCGAAGATCTTCCAGTCGACCGGGTTCAGCCCGGCACAGACCGCACGGACGCTGACCTCACCCGGTGCGGGGCGCACGGGTTGCTCGGTCCTGATCCGGAGCACCTCAGGCCCGCCGAACCGCTCGGCGTAGACTTTACGACCCACGGTTCGACGTCCTCTTCTCCACGAAGGCGCGCTGCGCCTCCTGGGCGTAGGCAGATCCGGCGAGCCGGTGAGTGACCGACTGCTCGTACTGATAACCCTCGCGCAGCGGCATGAGCGCCGCCGCATTGAACGTCTCCTTGGCCGTCTGCACGGCGTGGGGGTCCTTGGCCGCGATCTCCCGGGCGACCGTCAGCGCCTCTGCCATCAGCACGTCCCCGGGCAGCACATCAGCGACCATCCCGTGCCGGAAGAGCTCGGCTGCGGGGAATCTCCTTCCGGTGAAGAACAACAGGCGCGAGACCGATCGCGGAAGGTGCTGTTCCAGGAACTTCGCACCGCCCATCAGGCCGCGGTCGATCTCCGGCATCTGCACCCACGCGTCCTCCGCGGCGATGATGATGTCACAGCCTGCGGCCAAGGCGTACCCGGCGCCTATCGCCGGGCCGTTCAGTGCGCAGATGACCGGCTTGGCGCAGTCGGTGACGGAGTAGAAGAATTCCCGCGTCACGCGGTTGTGCCGGCGGTACTCGCCGTGTGCCGTGCTCATGCCGACGCGTTCCTTGATGTCCGCCCCGGCGGAGAACACTCTGCCGGCCCCGGTCAGGACGATCGCCCGGACCGAGTCGTCTTCGGACAGCGCGTCCAGCAGGTGGATGAGCTCTTCGCGGGACGTGCGGTTCTGCGCGTTTACCGGCGGTCTGTCGAAGGTGACCACGGCAACACCCGGTTCGGGTGTCTGAACCCGGAAACACGTGGCGTTCATGATCGTGCTCCTTTCCTGTCAGCCGCGCCGCTCCTGTGCCACGCGAGAAAGCTCCTCAGGCCCGCGGTCGGATCCGGATCCGGAGCGAACCCCAGCACGCGCCTGGCCAGAGCCGGGTCGTAGGAGCGGGCCGCGGAGAAGCCTCCGCGTGGACTGCCCGTGCTCCAGCGGATCTCTTCGGGTGCTCCGGCAAGGCGTAACAGCGTCATCAGCACGTCCTCCAGGCGCTGGGGATGTCCGGTACCGACGTTGATCGCGCCGGCGGGCCCCTCCAGGCGCAGAGCGCGGACGAAGCATTCGGCCGCATCGGCGACGTGCACCCACTCGCGGCCGTGGTCCGGGTCCTCGCTGACCTCGGGGATCCGCCCTTCTTCCGCGTCGGCAAGGACGGAGAGGAGGAACCTGCTGGTGAGTCCCATCCGCAGCCTGGCTCCGAAGAGCGTGCCGAGCCGCAATCCGACTGCACGCAGGCCTTGCTCCCGCGCGAACACGTCCGCATAGAGCTCATTCACGTGCTTGCTCAGCCCGTAGAAACCAAGATCGCCCGGCGCATCGGCCTCGACGAACGGTGCCGGCGGCCGCCCGTTCACCGCGGGCCGGCTGGCGCCGTACACGGAACCCGAGGAGGCGTAGACCACGCGGACGCTGCGCCGGGCGCACTCCTCGAAGATCGCATGGGTCGCGGCGACGTTCACCGCCATCAGCGGCGCCGGAGAGTCGCCATCCGCGTGCGCAAGGATGGCCGCGACATGCACCACGGCGTCTGCCCGGTGGATCAGCTCACTCAACGCCCCGACGTCCGTCACGTCACCGACCACCGGCTCCACCCGTGCGTCGCTGCGATAGCTGTAGCCCGGATCCGGCGGCCGCCGGTCCACGGCGATCACCCGGTGTCCCTCGGCCGCCAGCCGGTCCACGATGTGCGAGCCGAGCATGCCCGCCGCCCCGGTGACCAGTATCCGCTCTCCCACGATTCTCCTTCCCCGGCCTCAAATGTGCCGGCCGCCGCTGACCTCGATGACCGTGCCGGTGATATACGCGGACAGGTCCGAGGCGAGGAACAGGGCAGCGTGGGCGACGTCGCGCACAGTGCCGATCCGCCCGAGCGGGACCTCGCCGATCTTCTCCTGCAGCACGTCCGGCGGCATGGCCCTGGTCATATCGGTATCGATGAGGCCGGGCTGGATCGCGTTGACCCGGACACCGTGCCGGGCGACCTCCTTGGCTGCTGCTTTCGTCAGCCCGACGATGCCGGCCTTTGCGGCGCTGTAGTTGGTCTGGCCCGGATTGCCCACCTTGCCGGAGATGGACGACATGTTCACGATCGACCCACCGCCCCGCTCGCGCATCCGCGCACTCGCCGCCCGGGTGCCCAGCCACGCTCCGAGCACATGCACCTGCAGGACCGCGGTGAAGTCCTCCACGCTCATCTTCCGCATCACCCGGTCACGTGTGATGCCCGCGTTGTTGACCCAGACGTCGATCCCGCCGGCCGCCTCTGTCGCCGCATCGGCCAAGGCGGAAACGGACTCCTCGCTGGTGACGTCGCACGCGACGCCGAGGTGTCCTGTCCCGGGGAGCAGGCCGGCGGTCTCCTGCGCGCTGCCAAGATCGACGTCGGCGACCACGACGGTGGCGCCGCTGAGCGCCATCGCCCTAGCCATGTCACGTCCGATCCCCCTGCCAGCGCCGGTGATCACGACAGTCTTGGCCGTGAGCAGCCCCGGCGGCGTCTGGGCCTCGGCTTCGGTGCCGGTCGTCGCCGCACTCATGTCAGGGAACCCTCCCGGGAACCCGTCGGCGCCGTCTGCGTGCTGCGGCACTTCACCAGGACGGTGATGATGCCCTCCTGGACGAGGCTGCCGTCCTGCTTGCTCAGCTGCATTCGCCGGCGAACCACGCCCGTGCGGCCGCTGCTGGTCAGCCTGGTGGACTCGATGTCCACCTGGAGCCGAATCGTGTCCCCGATGAAGATCGGCTTGACGAAGCGCCACTCGTCGATGCTGAGCATCGCCGCCATGGACTCCTTGAACAGGCCCATCCGGTCGAGCAGTCCGGTCGCGATCGAGATCCCCAGGATCCCGTGGGCGACGCGCTGCCCGTACATCCCGTCCTTGGTGGACTCGGTGTCCATGTGGATGGGGTTGAAATCACCGCTGAGTCCGGCGAACCCGACGACGTCGGCCTCGGTCACCGTCCTGCTGTTGCTGGTGAAGCTCTGGCCCGGGGAAAGGTCTTCAAAGTACAGGCTCGACATGGCCTCTCCTATCGCTCATGTGATGAGAATCGTGATGCCGCGCGCGGCGCGGTCTCCTCGAAAGGGCGTTCGCTGCCCTTGTGTGTGCTCGCCGGCGGTCATCGGCGTCGGTACCTCTGCCGTCCTAGCAGCACCAGCAGGAGCACTGCCGAGGAGGTGATCAGGGTGACGACCGTGGCGAACGCCGCCATCGGGCCGACGGTGCCGTTCTCCCAGATCTCCACGAGCACGAATCCGATCACCGGTGTCTGCGCCCCGGCCAGCATCGTGGAGGCGGCCACCTCTCCGGCGAACAGCACGAACAGAAGCGCCCAGGCGCTCAGCAGTCCGGGAATGGCAAGGGGGACGGTGACCTGGCCGATGGTCCTGCGTTCGCTCGCGTGCGACATGTACGACGCCTCAGTCAGATCGTTGCCCACCTGCGACATCGCGTTGCCGACAGTGGTGGACGCCTGCGGCATGAAGTTCACCAGGTAGCACAGGAGCAGGATGGCCGCGGTCCCGTTGAGGTTGAACGGAGGTCCGCTGAACGCCACGATGAAGCCCAGGGCGATGACGATCGCGCTGAATGCCGCCGGCAGGCGCATGATCCCGTCCACCACCCGCGCCAGGCGCGGACCGAGGATGGAGCCGAACGACGTGCGCCGTTTGGCGATGTTGATCAGGACGCAGATGGCCACGGCGATCGCACCGCCGACGAGGCCCAGCATGACGCTGGTCTGCAGCGCGCGGACGGAGTTCCGCCGGTTCAGGACCCGCTCGAAGTGCTCCATGGTGAACATGGACGGGTCGATGACGGGCGTCCAGAACGGCTGGAAGGCGACGATGACGACGGCCAGCAGCGGCAGGAGCGTGGTGAGGAGGAGGTAGATGATGGTGCCGGTGCGGAAGACGTGCCGCCACCGTCCCAGCGGGATCTTGACCTGGCTGCCCCGGCCGCTGATCATCGCGTACCTGCCCCGGCTGGTCACGACGTTCTGCAGCAGCCAGGCGGCCAGGACGACGACGAGCAGAATAGTCGCCAGCACCGTCGCGGACTGCAGATCCGCCGGGTAGGTGAACTGCATCAGCCGCACGATGCGCACCGAGAGGATGTCGATCCCGGCGTTCGTCCCCACCACGACCGGGGCCGAGTACAGTGCGAAACCGGCCACGATCAGCAAGAAGAACGCGGAGGTCATCGCCTGGGAGACGGCGGGGAGGGAGACGCGGAAGATGGTTTTGATCACGCCCGCGCCGCTCACGCGGGAAGCTTCCTCCAGGGATGGGTCCAGGTTGCGCAGTGCCCCGGAAATGGGGATGTACGCGAACGGCACGAGTTCCAAGGTGTAGACGAAGATGAGGCCCGGAATCGTGAGGACGTTGACCGAGAGGTTCCCGGGCAGATAGGCCAGGACTCCATTGATGAAGCCGACCTCCGGGGAGGCGAGGAAGACCCAGCCCGCAGCGGTGGCGATGGGAGGCATGAGCAGCGGAAGCAGCGGCATGAACGTGCCGAGCCAGCCCAGGCCGGCGTCAGTCCTCTCATTGAGCCATGCCAGGACAGAGGCGATCAGCAGGGCGAGGACCGAGGACGTACCGACCACCACGAAAGTGTCCTGCAGCACCGGCCAGAACCAGGGCTGTGAGACGACTCGTGCGAACGCCCCGGCATCGAGACCGCCTTCGGGGAACAGCGCCCGGATGACCATGCGGCCGATCGGGTAGACCAGCAGAACGATCAGGGCGGCGGCGATGATCAGGACAGCGACCCTGACCACGGTCCCCTGTCGGCGCCCCGAATCACGTCCGGGTGCCGGGCCTGGAGGAGGTGCCGGCGGCGCGGGCCGTGGCGGCGCGTCGATGCTCATGCGGCACCGCTCTCGGCCGGCACCGGCGGCAGCAGGTGGAGCTTGTGCCGTTCGACGCCGAGGCGCAGCTTGGCGCCCTCCGGGTACTGCGCGTCGTTGGTGGTCAGGACGATGAGTCGTTCGTCGCCGCTGTGCACCAGCAGATGCTGCTGGACTCCGGTGAAGCTGGTACGGACCAGCTCCACGTCCCACATGTTCGAACGCGAGTCCGGTCCCGGATCCACCAGACAGTCCTCGGGCCGGAACATGAGGGTCACGGAGTCCCCCGTCCCGAGGGGCGTGTCGCCGGTCCAGTGCTCCGTGTAATCCTCGATCACGAAGCTGCCGAGCGCCGTGTCCACCACGGCACGCTCATCCAGTGAACGCACGACTCCGGCGACCAGATTCGCCGATCCGATGAACTCGGCGACGTACCTGCTCTGCGGGCGCTGATAGACCCGGCGTGGCGGATCCAGCTGTTCGATCCGCCCGGAGTTCAGCACCGCGATCCGGTCGGCAAGCTCCATCGCCTCCGCCTGATCGTGCGTCACGTAGATCGCGGTGAATCCCAGTTCACGCTGCATCTCCACCAGCTGCGCCCGGAGCTCCTCGCGCACCTTGGCATCCACATTGGACAGCGGCTCGTCGAAGAGGAGGACCTGTGCTTCGGAGACCAGCGCACGCGCGAGTGCCACGCGCTGCTGCTGGCCGCCGCTCAGCTGGCCGGGGTACTGATCGCCCAGGCCGACTAGGCCGACCTTCGCCAGCGCCTGCTCCACGCGGGCGGCGATCTCAGCGTGGCCCAGTCGCCGGGTGCTCTTGCGCGACCTGAGCGGGTACGCCACATTCTTGAAGATCGTCATATGCGGCCACAGCGCATAGGACTGGAAGATCATGCTGATCGGCCGCCGGTTCGGCGGCAGGAAGATCCCGCGGCCCGAGTCGTACACCGTCGTGCCGTCGATGCTGATCGACCCCTCGTCCGGGCGCTCCAGCCCCGCGATACTGCGCAGCAGAGTCGTCTTCCCGCACCCGCTCGGGCCCAGCAGCACGAGGAACTCCCCGTCCTGGATGCTGAGCGTGATGTCATCGATCGGTTTGATGGTGCCTGCACCCGACCGTCTGCGGAACGACTTGCTCAGTCCGCGGATCTCGACCCGGTGTGGCGCACCCTCCTGCGGTTCCGCCATCGCCTGTCCTTCGGCTCTACTCGTTACGGTCATGGTCGTCTCCCTCCGGCTACGAGGGCGGAGGGACCTGTCGGCGCTGGCATCGGCTCACCGGCCCAGCAGCTCGACGATCTCTTCCTGGCGTTCACCGGGAACCTCCCAGACTGGCTCGACGAAGTTGCTCGCCAGCGGCAGGCAGTCAGTGCCTTCGACGGTCGCGGAGTACACCCCGTCGGCGCAGACGGCCTCGTAGGCGCTCTGCGTGGTGAGCCAGTTGGCGAAAAGCTTCGCGGCATTCGGATTGGGGGCGTTCGCGGTCAGGGCCACGCTCGTGGTGATGCCCTGGGTCGGATCGAGATCGGTCACCATCTCGATGGGCGCGCCCTGGCCGATGAGCGCCACGGCGTGCGAGGGGTAGTTGGGAAGGCTGATGTCATGGCTTCCGGCGGCCACTTGCTGTGCCCCCACGGCGCCGGTATCGACCCATACCGGGTCCAGCTCGGCCAGCCCGGTGAGGAACTCGTCGCCGAAGCGGTCCTGCATGATGGAGTACCAGGACATGTAGCCGGGTGACGACTCGGGATCGACCAGGACGATACGGCCCTGATACTGCTCGTCCAGGACGTCTTCCCAGCTGGCGGGAGCGGATTGGACGGTCTCCGTGTTGTAGATCGCCACGACCTCTTCCACCGCGATCTCGAAGGTGTATTCGTCCTGGAACTCCTCGGGCCATTCGGCCAGAGCCGGCACTTCGTCCGGCCCCAGCTCCACGAACCATTCGGCGTTCTCTTCCACGAACGACGGCTGCACGGTGGGCATGAAGACATCGGCGGTGACCGAACCCGACTCCGCCTCGGTGGCGAACCTGTTGAACAGGGCAGTGCCCGCCGCCCGGAAGTAATCGACCGAGATCTCGGGGTAGTCGTCCATGAATTTCTCCGCCATCGCCTCGATCTGGCTCTCACCAGCCGAGGCATAGAGCGTCAGCTGCCCTTCTTCGATGGCGGCTTCTTCGATCGACTGGATCTCGTCGCCACCGGCACCCGGATCGCGCTCGTCGGAGGCCTGCCCGCCACAGCCGGCGACCAGGGCGAGCGCCGCCATGCCCGCGGTGAGCGCGGCGCTTTTCCCGTATGACCTCTGGATCATCTCGTCTCTCTCCTTTGAAAGCCCTCTGACCGTTCTGCGTTGTCTTGTGTGAGGCCGTCGTTTAGACGGCGCGTGTACCCGTCGTTCAGACGGTGCGTGCCCGGCGGAACGCTTCGATCTGTTCCTCCTCGTAGCCGAGGTCGCGCAGCACCGCATCGGTGTCCTGGCCGAGCGCCGGCACTCCATGCCGTACGGACAGCGGTGTCCTCGAATAGTGCAGTGGGGTGGCGACGACCTTCGCTTGGCCGCCGTCGCCGCGCGGCACGTCGAGGAAAGCCCCGAGTTCTTCGAGCTGCCGGTCCTCTGCGACCTCGTCGAGCGAGTTCAGCGGAGCGCATGAGACACCGTGTTCCTCGAGGCCGTCCAGGCATTCACGCGTGGTCCGCGATGCGGTGAGCTCCCCGACGGCGGCCTGGAGCGCCGCGGTGTTCTCGTAGCGATCCGGAAGGGTGGCGAAGCGGGGATCGAACGCGAGTTCGGGTGCGCCCAGACCCGCACAGCAGCGTTGCCACATGGACTCGTTCGCCACCGAGATGACGATCCACCCGTCGGCGGTACGGAACGCCTGGTTGGGGATGCCGAGCCGGTTGGCCGTGCCGAGCGGCTTCGGCACGATCCCCTTGAGCCAGTACTCCGCGAAGAAGTAGTTGAGAAGACTTACTTGGCTCTCGAGCATCGAGGTCCGGACGTGCTGCCCTTCGCCCGTGCGCTCCCGGTGCTGCAACGCGCCCAGGACGCCGATGGCGGCGTACAGGCCGGCGGAGAAGTCCGCGATGGCGGTGCCGCACCGCACCGGGTCGCCACCGGGTTCGCCGGTGAAACTCATCAGGCCGCTGTACCCCTGGATGACCAGATCGTTGGCGGCCTTGTGCGCCAGCGCACCCTCGTGCCCGAATCCGTTGAGCGAGCAGTACACGAGCGAGGGCTTCTCGGCGGCGAGTGTCTCGTAGTCCAGTCCCCACCGTTCCATCAGGCCGAGCCTGAAGTTCTGGACGACGACGTCCGCGCTCAGAATCAGCCGTTTGGCGATCTGCCGGCCTTCGTCGGAGGCCATATCGATAGTGATGCTCTTCTTATTGCGGTTCAGAGCGAGGAACGGCCCGCTCATATCGTCCTCGCCCGCGGCCTGCCCGTAACGGCGGGCGGCGTCGCCTGTCTCGCGACGTTCGATCTTGATCACCTCAGCGCCCATGTCCCCGAGCGTCTGCGTGCACAGCGGTCCGGCGAAGATGTGCGTGAAATCGACGACCCTGATCCCGGAGAGCAGGTTCTCCTGCGCCGGCGCGCTCACGATGCCGCCGGGCTGAAGTTGAGGATCGCGGTGTCGGAGTAGGTCATGACCAGGTCCCCGGTGCTCTCCTCCACGACGGTGATCTCCATGACCAGGTACGTGCGCCCCTTCTTCTCATAGCGGCGGGCGACCTCTCCGCGCGCTGTGAGCCTGGTACCGACGGGAATGAGCTTGTGATGCCGCGAGTGGAACTGATAGTGGATCCGCGCGTGCGGGCCGGGACCCTCCGGGCAGTTCTCCTTGATCAGGCGGATCTTGTCGATATGCGTCAGCGTCGGCGGCACGAGCTGCTGCCCGAACGGCTCAAGCGGCCGGTGGAACTCCTCAGCCGTCTCGCCCACGCCATGGCAATACTCCCGGACGATGAACGGGGTCATCTCGTAGGTGACCGGGCGAAGGGTGTCGCCCACTTCCAGATCGGATACGTACCTGCCGGTGCTCATGCGGCCTCCTCGCCCCGTGCCGCCGTGCGCGGAGCTTTGGCCGTACCCACGGTGACTTTCTGGCCATCGGCGGTGTCTACCCAGACCTCGAGCGCGATCACCTCGTCATCGACTGCTGTGACCTGGGCATGTGCTTGCACCACATCGTCCTCGTAGACCGGCCGGATGAACTTGGTCACGAGTTCTCCGGAGGAGAGATACCCAACGCCGAAATGGCGGTAGAGGAGGCTGGAGATGTAGTTCGTGGACAGCATCCCGTCAGCGATGATGCCCGGGAGTCCCTGCGCTTTGGCATAGGCATCGTCCGTATGAATGGTGGGTTCGGCGATCACGAACTGACCGTCCTGGCGGGCTGCGGTTTCCAGGGCGTCGCAGTACCAGCGCATGCGCTCGCGGGTCATCATCAGCGGAGCCGACTGCACATGCGTGCCGACAGAGATGCTCTCAGGCATGGTCCTCCTTGACCAGATTTAAGATATTTGATCTTAGATACTTGATCATAGACCGGTGCGTGGATCCGGACAAGGGGGAAGTCCTGCGCCGGGCGCACAGCACCGCCGGCGTTGTGAGTGAAATCCCCAGAACGTCATGACCGAAGCCCGCCAAGCACGCCGGTGGGCGGCAGGGCACGCAGCCCTGCCGCCCGGTGGCGTCCCATGGTGCGCGGCGTTCCCGTATGGACGGAATGAGGCCGGATCGGGCCTCGGTGGCGCACCGCAGGCACCCCGGCCGACGCCGGCGCGCCACCTGGCCGGCGTCGCCTCGGCAGGCCCGCCCGAGGACCAGCCCGGTTCAGGCCGCGGCCAGAGCGAGCCTGGACATGAGCGCGTCGAAGACCGCCATCCGGTCGAACTGCAGCGCGTGATCACGAGCACGTGCCGCCAGCGCGGCGCGCTCGGCCTCCGGCATCGACAGGGCCCGGTCGAGGGCGGCGGCGATCGAGGCGGGGCTGCCGGGTTCGATCATGACGGCGGTGTCCCCCACCGCCTCCAGCGTGCCGCCGACGTCGGTGGTGATGACCGGGCCGCCGCCGGCCAGCATGGACTCCGTCAAGGTGATGCCGAACGTCTCGGTGAACTCCGGCAGTGGCTTGGTAGCCAGCACGTAGGCGGCGGAGTTTCCCATGATGTGCGGCTTCTCCGCATCGTCCACACCCGTGAGGAACCGGATCCGCGCCGCAGCCGGCGAGGCCTGCGCGTGCTCCCGCAATGCCTGCTCGCTGGGACCCCGGCCCACGATGACGAGTTCCTTGTCCCGGGCGAGCTGGCTGCAGGCGAAGCCGTCGATCAGATCGTCGATCCCCTTGGCCGGCATCAGCCGGGACAGGGACAGCACATACCCGCCTTCAGTGAGGCCGTACTTGCCGAGGACCTGCGCGGTCGCCGCCGGATCGCGCTCCAGATACCCGGCGGTGTCGATCGCGGGGTACGAGATGCCGATCCGCTCGCGGCACTCCTCGGCGAACCGCGTACCGTGACGCCGGTCCACCGCTTCCGCCTCGGCGACGATGGTCTCCTTGGTGTACTCGGAGACCGCCACGGGCACGTCCTGGCTCAGATACGCCGTGAGCACCTGTGCCGCTGCCCCGAACCTGCCTTCCTCCACCGCGGCCCGGACCACATTGGTGACGTCCGAGCCCACCGCCTCGGCGATGGTGATGAGGTCCACCGGCAGTCCCGTGCGGCGTGCCGCCTGAGCCGCCTCGGCCACGCAGAGGGTGTGCGGGCTCAGGTACAGCGACATGCACACCGTCGGCACGCCGTCGGTGAACAGCTCGATCAGCCGGCCGATCATCCCGCTGGTGTAGCGGCCGTCGACGATCTTGTAGTCCCCCACCGGCTCGGGCCGCTCGACGGTGATCCCGGGGCTGTAGGGAAGGATCGTGTCATAGGGCTTCAGCGGCAGACCCGCCCGCTCGAGCAGCTCCAGCGGCCAGGAGAGGATGCGTACCTCGTCGAAGCCACGGCTCAGCGCCGCCTCGGCGAGATTGCGAGCTTCACCCGAATGGCCGCAGATGACGGGATCGGCGCGGACGACGATCACCAGGCGGCGTGAGAGGTCCTTCATGGCTCGCTCCTTACTGTTTCTGCCGTGTGGGTGCGGGACGGCGGGCGGTGCCCGGCGCCCCACGATGCAGGCTCCGGGCCGAGCTCCAGATGGAGGTGCCCGCCGCGGAACAGGGTCCTGGTGGTGATCCAGGCCCGGTCAAGGGGATGCCCGTCGAAACGCGCCGACTGCACGTACTGCGCCGGACCGCCGGGCGCGGGCTCGCGGAAGCCGCTCGTCGTGATCCGCAGCTCACCCCCGCCGCCGACGCGCATCGACGCCTCCCGGAACGACGGCGGCGAGAGCAGCACCGTTCCCTGACCCGCGACCGGGAACAGGCCCATCGACGCCCAGACGTACCAGGAGGACAGTCCCCCGGAATCGTCGTTGCCGGGCAGCCCGCCCGGGCCCGTGCCGAACTGGTTCTCCACGATCGCGTGCACCACCTCGGCGGTGCGATCCGGCCGGCCCGCGTAGTGATAGCCCCAGGGGGCGTCCATGTCCGGTTCGTTGTTCAGTCCCTCGAACCGGTGCAGCGCATAGCCGGCGACCAGCTCGTCCCGGTCCGGCGCCAGTCCCGGTTGCACGACCGGCGGCTGGCCATAACCGAAGAACCTGTCGAGCAGGCCGATGAACGCCTCATCGCCGCCAGCCAGGCCGATGCGGGCGCGCATATCGTGCAGCAGGCGGAACGAGTAGTTCCATTTGCCGCCCTCGTAGAAGGTGGAGTCCACGACCAGACCGGTCTCCGGGTCGAAGGCGCTGCGCCACTGCTCCGCGAGCAGGTCCATGTGCTCAGCCAGCACCCGGTCCCGGTGGCGGCGGGCGATGCGTGCCGTGCAGTGATATCCCAGGGCCAGGTCGAGCGTGTGGGTGACGGGATGGACCAGGCCAGAGCGCAGGAAATCCTCCCCCAGCCCGCGACGCAGGTCCGCGTGCATGTGCACCAGGGCCAGCTCCCAGTCGATGCCCGGCAGCCGCAGCGCGTCCAGGTCCGCGAACAGGGTGTGCGCCAGCGCGGAGCCCTGCAGGGCGAACCGGTCAGCGCCGCGGGCCATCCGGTACCCGATGGGGAAGTTGCCCTCCTCCTCGCTCACCGTGATGAGCGAGTTGGCCAGTTCCACCGCTCGCTGGGGGAACAGCGCCGTGAGCAGAGGGAGCTGGGTGCGGTAGATGTCCCACATGGTGCACAGGTCGAACACGTAGGGGCCGGGCCGGGATGAGAACGGGTTCTCATCGGCGGCGTAGGCCGGTTTCACCAGGGAGTGGTAGAACGCCGTGGAGAATACGGTCTGCCGGTCCGCGTTGCCGGTGTCGATGCTGAGGGCGCCCAGGTGGCTGCGCCAGGCGTCCTCGGTGGCGGACAGGCGGCGGGTGAAGCGGCCGGCGGCGCCGGGGCCGGCATCGGCGTGCAGGTTCCGTTCGGCCTGAGCGGTGCCGCGCAGCGAGAACCCGATGGCCAGCTCGATGGGTTCCTCCGGCGAGGAGGGCCCGGCCCACATGAACCCGAAGGGCCGCAGCGTGGTGGGGCGGATCGCGTCGAAGTCCAGCCGCGAGCCGCCCGGCATGAGGCGGCGGTCGTACCACAGCAGCTGACGCCAGCCCGGCGTGCGGCACTCGATGTGCACCGCCAGCGGCATGCCCTCCACCACGATGTGCCCGCGGGCAACCCCAGGCGCGACGAGTTCCAGGCTGGCGGCCACCGGAACGGTCTCCCCGAAGGGAATCTGCAGCCCGCCCATGGAGCAGTCGATGACCAGCCGGGCATCGCGGTGCCGGGGAAAGGTGTAGCGGTGGATCACGCTCTTGGGCCCTGCGGTCAGCTCGCAGCGGACGTCATTGCCCAGCGTCGCCTGATAGCGGCCCGGGGAGGCCTCCTCGCCGATCAGCGGGAACTCCCGCCCGAGGGCGTCGAGCGGCTCGGTCAGGGGAGTCACCCGGAAGTAGTTGTAGTACTTGCGGATGGCGCCGGTGCCGGACTGCTGGAAGTGGGTGAAGCCGCTGGCGACGTCCTCATCCCGGATCTGGGGCGGCAGGCCCTCCGTGGCGAGGTCCCAGCGTCCGTAGCCGGTGGGGTACGCGCCCGAATACGCGCAGGCGGAAACCATCCCGAGGGGATACGCCGCACCCGGATGGGTGTTGCCGATCTGCGCCTTGGGCCACCACCAGCTCGCGGCCAGCCCCTGCGCCGGGGGCAGCTCGGTGGGCGCGGTGCCGATGAACGGATCGACGTGTTCGAGCATCGTCCCTCCTCCCCCTTCCGCTGCCTGTGCCGGACCGTCCCGTGCTTGTGCTGGCCGTGCCTTCCTGGGCATTCGTGGGCATTCCTGGGCTTTCGTGGGCCTGGGCCGGACCGTCCCGTGCGGTGCCGGCGTTCTCCGTCCAGCGCCCGCGCCCGGTAGGCAGGCCCCGGCTGCCGCCTCCCGGCTCGCCGGCGTTGGACTCAAGCGTGCCGGTCGGCGATGTCGAGGGTGTTACGCCCACGTGACGAGCATGTGGCGTGCACTGCGCTACGCGTCGTGCTGCGTGTCGTGCCTCGCCGCTTGCGCTTGCCCCTGTAGCCTCTCCTCGCGCGTCTTCCCGCGCTTCTCCTCGCGTTTGTACCTGTACCCGCGCCGGCGGTTCCCCCTCCTTCTCCTGTACCCGCGCCAGCGGTCTCCTCTTCTTCTTCTCCGGTACCCGCGCCGGCGGTCTCGCCTCCTTCTCCTCGCTCGTTCGTTGCTCTGCCGCAGACGTCTTCCGGGCAGGTGTGGACACAGTGTGCGCCTGAGATATCCGGCCTGTCCACGGCTATCCACAGTCCAGTTCGAGCTGTTTACCTGGGCACCGGTTTCGTCGTAGGTTGTTCACACCCCGTTCATCCCCTTAACCCCGAACGGCGGCCCACCCCTAAGCCGCCGCCTCCCCCGAGGATCCCCATGGCAGCCCTGGATGTCATCAACGAAGAGGTCCGCGAGCTCGTCCGCCGCCGCGGCCTGAACCCGCGCCGCGATCGACTCCGCACACGTGAACTCGTCGACGCGGTCATCGCCGACTACGAGATGCGCTCGCTGCGCTCGGACCTTCCCGTCCTCCCGGACCCGGATCTGGCCCGCAAGCAGGTGCTCGACGCGCTCGCCGGCTTCGGTCCGCTGCAGGAATTCCTGGACGCCGATGACGTCGAGGAGGTCTGGATCAACGGCCCGGGCGCCGTGTTCGTCAGCCGCGCCGGCGTCTCGGAACTGACCACCGTGGTGCTGACGGAGCAGCAGATCACGGACCTCATCGAGCAGCTCCTGGAGAGTTCCGGCCGCCGTGCTGACCTCTCACAGCCGTTCGCCGATGCGGCCCTCCCGGACGGCTCCCGGGTGCACGTGGTGCTCCCGGACATCACGCGACGGCACCCGAGCGTGAACATCCGCAAGTTCATCGCCCGGCCCCGCTCCCTCGACGCTCTCGCCGCCACCGGCACGCTGAGCCCGCAGGCCGCGCGGTTCCTGCGCGCGGCAGTCGTCGCCGGAGCGAACATCGTGGTCTCCGGAGCCACCCAGGCCGGCAAGACCACGCTGCTGAACACCCTCGCCTCAGCGATCCCGGCGCGTGAGCGCGTCATCAGCTGCGAGGAAGTCTTCGAGCTGAACCTGCCCAGCCGGGACTGGGTGGCGATGCAGTGCAGGCAGCCCTCGCTGGAAGGCACCGGGGAAGTCACGCTGCGCACCCTGGTGAAAGAGGCGCTGCGGATGCGGCCCGACCGGATCCTCATCGGGGAGGTCCGCGCGGCGGAGGCCTTGGATCTCCTGCTGGCACTCAACGCCGGCCTGCCCGGCATGGGGACGCTCCATGCGAATTCGGCCCGTGCCGCAATCGGAAAGCTGACGACGCTCCCGCTCCTGGCCGGGCAGAACATCTCCTCCGGCTTCGTGGTGCCCACCGTCGCGGCCAGCATCGACCTGGTGGTGCACTGCGCGCGGGAGGCCGACGGCGCTCGCAAGGTCACCGAGATCGTCGCCGTGCCGGGAGCCGCCGAAGGCACGGTGGTCGAAACCGAGGAGATCTTCCTCAGCCGCCGCGGCACGCTGGTGCGCGGCGCCGGCATGAGCCATCTGGGTGAACGCTTCGCCCGTGCCGGCCTGTCCCTGCACGAGGAGCTGGGCGGATGACGGGCCTGGACTTCACCGAGAGCGCGGCGCTGCTGGGCCTGTTCACCGGGCTGGGCGTCTTCCTGCTCTGGTGGTCCTGCTGGGACGATCCGCCCCGCCGGCGGCGGCAATCCCGGCTGGACCGGCAGATCCGGGAGACCTTACACCGCGCGGGGCTGCCCGGCGCCCGGATCTCCGTGCTGGCAGCATCCAGCGCAGGGCTGGCGCTGCTGATCTTCGCCACCGCTTTCGCCTTCACCGGCTCCTGGGCGCCGGCGGCCTGCTTCGCGTGCTTCGCCGCGGCCGCCCCGGCATTACTCATCCGCCAGCGGGCGCGTAGCCGTCAGCGGGAGGCCCGGGAACAGTGGCCCGAGGCCATCGACCACCTGGCATCGGGCATCCGGGCCGGGCTGTCGCTGCCGGAGGCCGTCATGGCCCTGGCCGAGCGCGGGCCGGAGGAACTGCGGGAGCACTTCGCGTACTTCACCCGGCAGTACCGCGGCACGGGGAACTTCGCCGCCTCGATGCGTGCGCTCAAGGAGCACTGCGCCGATCCCGTGGCAGACCGGGTCGCCGAGGCGCTCGTCCTCACGCGGCACGTCGGCGGTACCGAAGTCGGCGTGGTGCTGCGCGCTCTGGCCGAGTTCGTCCGCGCCGAGAACAGGGTGCGGGCGGAACTGCAGGCCCGCCAACAGTGGACCGTCGTCGGTGCCCGGCTCGCTGTCGCCGCTCCCTGGGTGGTCCTGGCAATGCTCAGCTTGCGCCCGGAGAACGCGGCCGCCTACAGCTCCGCGGCAGGAGCGACGATGCTGCTGACCGGGCTGCTCGTCTCCGTGTGCGCGTACTGGCTGATGCGAAGGATCGGCCGCCTGCCCGAAGAACCGCGGGTGCTGCGATGAATCCCGAACCGCTCGCCCTCATCCTCGGCGCCGTGCTGGGACTCGCGCTCTGGGGCACCCTCCTGGCGACGCCGCCGTTGCGGCGCCGCACGCTGGCCGACCGGATCGGACCGTATGTCACGCCGGCCACGCCGCCCTCAGGTCTGCTCGGCGCACCGGCCGGGCGCGGTGGCCTGAACGGGCTGCTGGGGCGGCACTGGCAGCGGTCCGCCGAGTGGCTGGCCGGACGACTCGGTTCCAGCCCCGCCCTGGCCCGGCGAATCGAGCGACTGGGGCCCGGGCACTCGGTGGAGCAGTATCGTGCCGGGCAGCTCGTCCTCACCGTGGCCGGTCTCGGGGCGGGAACGATACTGGCCTTCGTCATCGGCGCCCACCGCGGGTTCCTACCCGGCCTGTACGCCCTCCTCCTGGCTGCCGGCGGCGGAGCGGGCTACCTCCTCGCAGACTGGCGGCTCAGTTCCCGCATCCGCAAACGCGAAGCCCGCATCCTGGCCGAGTTCCCGACCATCGCAGAACTCCTGGCGCTGTCCGTCTCCGCCGGGGAGAGCACGACGGCAGCCCTGGAACGCGTCGCCAGCACCAGCTCGGGTGAACTCGCGGCGGAACTGCGCAGCGCTCTCGGTCGCGCCCGCACCGGCTCCTCGCTCTCAGACGCCCTCGATGCGCTGGCCAGGAGGCTCGATATGGATGTGATCACCCAGTTCGTCGACGGCATCGCGGTGGCGCTCAGCCGGGGATCGCCCCTTGCGGAGGTGCTGCGCGCGCAGGCCGCGGACGTCCGGGAGGCCAGCCGCCGCGAGCTCATGGAACAGGGCGGGCGGAAGGAGGTCGGGATGCTGGTACCCGTCGTGCTCTTCGTGCTCCCGGTGACCGTGCTGTTCGCCATCTTCCCCTCCTTCACCCTGCTGAGACTGTGACCACTGCCAGCTCACCGCACTGCGCTCTCCCGCCGTCCCCGCCCACCACCAGGACCATGAGGTTCGTGTCCCCGACCACGCTTCCGCCGGCAGCTTCCCGGCGGAGCACCTGCCCTAGAAGAAAGGAATCTCCATGACCCCCTCCCCTCTGAGGCGGGCAGCCGGACTGCCCGCGCGTCTCCATCTGATCCTGGCCACCGCATGCACGCTGGCGGCCGGCCGGCTCCGCGGCGAACGGGATTCCGACCGCGGGGACGTGCCCGGCTGGGTGCTGATCACGATCATGACCGCCGGCTTGGTCGTCACGCTCTGGGCGCTGGCCGGGACCGCGTTCACGGAGATGTTCCAGGATGCCCTCGACCGGGTACGCCGCGCGGGACAGTGACCGCGGCTCTGCGGTAGCCGAGTTCGCACTGCTCTCAGCGATGCTCGTCCTGGTGTTCCTCGTCGTGGCGCAGCTCGCGCTGGCTCTGCATGTGCGGAACACGCTCATCGATTCGGCCGCCGCCGGCGCCCGCCTGGCCGCCATGGGAGACCGCTCCCTGGAAGAGGGCGAGCGGCGGACGGCGGAGCTGATCGCCACCGCGCTGCACGAAGGATACGCCCGGGACATCGAAGCCCGCATCGTCACCGCCGCCGGCGTGGAGGTCGTCGAGGTCACCGTCCGGGCTCCCGTCCCCTTGGCGGGACTGCTCGGACCACCGGAGACGCTTCAGCTGCGCGGCCGGGCGCTCGTGGAGGACGTCCGTTCAGACGCCGAGCCCCCGCCATGACCAGCTCACGAGCGGGATCTCCCGTCCCCGACGAGGGCAGCGGGCTGGTGGAGTACACCTTCGGCACGCTGGTCCTGCTGCTGCCCCTGCTGTACCTGACACTGGCCCTGGCGGAGCTGCAGGCCGGCCTGTACGCCGCCGATGCCGCCGCCTCGGCGGTCTCCCGGGAGCTCAGCACGAGACCCGGCGCCGATCCCGCCAGGACGGAGACGATGACCGGCCTGGCAATGCAGGACTTCGGGCTCGAACCGGACCAGGCGACCATCGCGTGGGAGTGCGAAGGCCCCTGCGAGGCAGGCGGGAGCCTGATCACCGTCCAGGTCACCACGGAGGTGGTCCTGCCGGGCGTTCCCTGGTTCCTCGCCGACGCCGGCGTGGGCATCATCGCGCTCAGCGCCTCACACGCCGATGTGGTGGCGCCGCAGGACTGAGTTCCGCGCACCGCGCCTGGCCCGCGGCTGAAAGATCGGAAGCGGAGCTGAACGACCGGAAGGAGGAAGCAGATGAAACGACGGTCCGGCACGTCCCCCGCCATCCGCGGGCTGGCCGGAAGGCGCCTGCTCGCGCTCGCCGGTGCCAGGCGCGCATCCCCCGCCAGGCGCCTCGCGGCGGCTCGCCGCGACCGGATATGGGCCGACTCAGGGTCCGTCACTCCGCTGGCGATCGGTCTATCCGTGATCGCGCTGGCGCTGATCGTCACCGGAGTGAGTGTCACGGACCTGTACCTAGCGCAGCGGAAGCTTTTCGCGCTGGCCGACTCCGCAGCGCTGAGCGCGGCCGACTCGTTCGCGCCCGCGTACGGAGACGCCCCGGGCGTGCGCCTGAGCGACGAGGGCGTGCGGCGCGCCGCACACGACTACCTTGAGCGCGCTGCGCCCCACCGTTTCGACGAGCTGCATCTGGAGCCCGCCAGCGGGAGTCCCGATGGCCGGTCCGCCCGGATCGCGCTCAGCGCGACGGTCCGTCCCGTACTGCTGAGCCCGTTTCTGCCCGGAGGCGTCGAGGTTCGGGCTCACTCCTCCGTCCGTGGCGGGCTGCGGCTGGAGTGACCGTGCCGAGATCCAGCGCCCATGTCCTCATCCTCACCGCCACCGGTCCTCGCCGCGCGGAGGTGACGGCCGATGCCGATGAACCGGCAGCGCGGGTGGCCGAAGTGCTCAGCGAGCGGTTCGGCTCCCCGCTGGTCTTCGGCTCCGCGCCCGGCGAACCGTGGCATCGGTTCCTCGCCCGGGTCACCGCGCCGCTGGCGTTCGGACCGCGCGACCGTCCCGCCGCAGCACCATCTGCAGGGAACACGGAGGCCACAGCGAGCACGGCGAACACCGGGAACACAGGAGATACCGCCTTGCGGCTCAGCTGCCTCGCCGGGCCGGACGCCGGCTGGCGGTACGCCCTACGGCCAGGACGCTGGAGCATCGGCCGCGATCCGTCATGCGATATCACCCTGGCGGACCCGCACCTGGCCCGCCGCGGCGCCGAGCTGGAGGTCGGGCCCTCCCGGCTCGTCCTGCACCAGGAGGGTCAGACGCCGCGCTCGTTGACGGTCGGCGAGCACTTCGTCCTGGGCGGATCCGTGGTCGGTCTCTACCAGGGCGAGGCAGCCAGGCAGCCCGCCGGCACAGCGGTCATCGAACTCCCTGCCGCTCCCGAGCCGGAACGCGCCCGGCCTCTGGGGTTGCTGGGCATGCTCGCGCCACTCGTGGCCGCCGGGATCATGGTCGCGGTCACGCAGAGCTGGACGTTCATGCTCTTCTGTCTGATGTCCCCGCTGACCGGACTGGCGAGCTGGTGGGCCGAGCGCCGCCGCGTGCGACGGCGGACGGCGGCGGCCACCCGGCAGTGGCGTAGCGAGCGCGCCGGACGCCTGACCGAAGCCGAGCACATCGCGGCCGGCATCGCGGCTGCGCGCACGGCCGCCCTGGAGGAATCGTTCGGACACGGCCCGCCTGACGACGGCGAGCTGCGGCTCTGGCTCGGCATCGGCGACGACCGCGGCCCCCTCGTGCTCACCGGTCCCGAAGGGGAGAACGAACCGTCCCTGCCGCCAGGCGGCATCGGCCACGACCTGCGCACGGCGCCCCTTCTCATCCACGGCCCGGCGGACCGGGTGCGTGCTCTTCTCCGCGGCGTTCTTCCAGGTCTACCCGCCGGCGTGACCATCAGGCTGGAGCGCGGCACGGGGCACCTCCAGGAGGGCTCCCCCGACCCGGAGACATCCCCGGACGCATCCCGTGCCCTTCCTGACGTCGCCGTTCATGCGCTTCACGATGACGTGCCGGCGCGCGCGGCGACCACCACGGCGATCCCGCCGGAGCGCCCCGTACCTCCTCTGCTGAACATCAGCACCACGGCGGACGCCCACGGCCTCCGAGTGCTCCTCACCGCGGCGGACGGGGGCACCGTTCGCCCCGCTCCTGCCAAGCCGAGACACGCAGAGCCGGGCGTCGCCCCGGTCACCGTGACCTGCGGACCGGGCGAGACGACCCTGCGACGCCCGGGCCAGAAGCACTCCATCCCGTTCCTGCCGCTGCAAGCCCCCGTCGCGGCCTTCCACGCGCGCATGCTCGCCCGGGCCGCGCTCCCCGGTCGCACCGACCCGCGGCCGCCCGGCGCGGTGGCCCTGGGCTCGATGCTGCCACTCGACGAGGACAGCCTGCGCCGCCGCTGGGCGGCCGGCGGCACGACCCGCTTCCCGCTGGGCACAGGCCACTCCGGGACCTGCACGGTCGATCTGGCCGCGCAGGGACCACACGCGCTCATCGGCGGCACCACGGGAAGCGGGAAGTCTCAGCTGCTGGAGACGCTCGTGGTGTCTCTTTGCGCGGTCAACTCACCGCGGCACCTGAGCGTCCTGCTGATCGACTACAAGGGCGGGGCGGCCTTCTCCCGCTGCAAGGATCTCCCGCACGTCTCCGGTCTCGTCACCGACCTCGATGCGCACGAGACCTCGCGCGCCCTGAGCGCTCTGACGGCCGAGCTCCAGCGCCGCGAACGCCTCCTGGCTCAGGCCGGCGCCCACGACATCGACACCTACAACCGGCGGGCGCCCGAACCGATGCCCCGGCTCCTGATCGTCGTCGACGAGTACCGCGCGCTGGCTCTCGCGCTCCCACGACTCGTCGACGGGCTCGTCTCCCTGGCCGCCCTGGGCCGGTCCCTCGGGATGCACCTGGTGCTGGCGACGCAGCGCCCGGCGGGAATCGTCACCCAGGACATGCGCGCCAATCTCAGCCTGCGCATCGCGCTGCGGGTCCGCGACCGCAACGACTCCCTCGACGTCCTCGAATCCGACGCCGCCGTCCGCATTCCCGCCAGCGCCCCGGGCCGCGGCTTCCTGCGCAGCGACGGTGCCCCGGAAACGTCGTTTCACGCCGCGCTGCTCGATCCCCCCGCGCACCCCGGCGCGGACGAGGTCCTGGTGCGGGAACTGGCCCCGCAGGAGTTCCGTCCCGGCACAGTGCGCCGTGTCGCAGCAGACGCCGCCACCGCGTTCGACGCCGGCGCCTTCCACCGGGCCGCTGGAGGCCACCGTGCCGCGCCGATCTGGCTTCCGCCGCTGCCGGAACGCATCCACGACGGGGAAGCCACCGGGCTGCTGCCCACCGATCAGCGCGGGCAGACGCCTTTCGCCGTGGCCGACGATCCGGCCCGGCAGCGCCGGCGCGCCCTCACCCTGGAGACCGACGCGGCCGACCATCTGCTCGCCCTCGGGGCTGCCCGCAGCGGCCGCAGCGGCCTGATCCGCACCATCGTGCGGTCCCTGCCGGGCACCGCGACGTATCTGATCGATCCCGGGCGGCAGCTGGCGGACCTGGCTGAGGCGCCGCATGTCCTCGGCTGGTGCACCGCGGAGGATCCCTGGCGGATCGGCCGGATGCTGGACGCTCTCGCCGGCGAGGTGGCGCGGCGCCGGGCCGGCCGCAGTGGCCCTCGCGGTGCGGACAGTGCGGACTCAACAGGGCCGATGCTCATCGTCATCGACGGCTGGGAGTCTTTCACGGTGCTCGATTCCGGCCCGGGTCAGTGGACCGAGCGTGTCCTGGCGCTGGCCCGGGCGGCGCCCGGCCTCGGCGTGCGGCTGCTGCTGACCGGGGAACGCCGGCTTGCCAGCGCGGCCGTGGCCGGGGCGATCCCGGACCGGATCATCCTCCGGATGGCCGATCCCCAGGACGCCGTCCTGCTGGGGGTTCCCGCCGCGGAGGTCCCGGAGCGGATGCCGCCAGGCCGGGCGCTGTTCCTGGGGACTGACGCCGAGGGCGCCCGGAGCCGTCAGGAGGTGCAGATCGTGACGACTGCCGGAAGCAGATCGGAGCTCGCCCGTCCGTTCCCGGACCTCCCCGTGTTCCGGCCGCTGCCGGTATCGGTCCTGGCACCATCGGACGAGCATGCACACCGGCCGGACGACCCTGAGTCACCGGGAGGCGGCATGGCCGCACCGTATGGCAGAGTCCGCCTTCCGCTGGGGATCGGCGGGGATCGCGCCGAACGTTTCGACTACGAACCAGCGGTGCACGGATCGTGCCTGCTCGTGGCCGGGCATCCCGGCACCGGTCGCAGCACGGTGCTGCGGCGGGCGCTGAGGGCGTTCGGGCGAGGGGACCGGATGGCGGTCCTCGGCGGTGATCTGCCCGGGGCGCTCCCGCTGCCCGGGTTCACCGCGCGGCTGGCGGATCTGCCGCCGGGCTCCCTCATCGTCGCCGACGACTACGACGTCCAGCCGAGGGAACTCGA
The DNA here is from genome assembly GCF_014639315.1 of Sediminivirga luteola. Classification (GTDB taxonomy): domain Bacteria; phylum Actinomycetota; class Actinomycetes; order Actinomycetales; family Brevibacteriaceae; genus Sediminivirga; species Sediminivirga luteola. Next base: position 200,191 of record NZ_BMFY01000006.1, on the reverse strand, counting down.
GCACGCCCTCACAGCCCGGCTGCGCACCCAGGGTGAGGTGCCTGATCTGATGCTGGTCTCCTCCGCGCTCGGGGCGGGGTTCTCCTCCCTGGCCGGGCAGCTGCGCGCCCGCGGTCCCGTCCTGCTGCTCGGGACCCGCTCCGGCGCCGATGGCGAGCTCATCGGCCGCCGTGATCTGCCACCGCTGGCCGGACCGCCGGGACGGGGCTGGCTTGCCCTTCGAGGACGGCTCGAACCCCTACAGCTCTACGCGCCATAAGGAACCACATGCCGGCACACGGCAGCTCAGCTTCACAGGTGAGGCATGAACCGAGCGGTCCACAATGCCGCCCGCCAGCCGTGGGAACTCGCCGATGGCACGCGCCGCTTCTCACCCGAGGATCCCTGAGTGACAACCCGGCGCCCTCGCATAGGCCCGCACCCCGCGCCGCGGGGCAAGAAATCCGTGGCCGGTGGGAATCGCTGCCCTAGACTCGGAAGCAGCCATGTCTTCCCCCATGATGCGAAGGTCCCGTGTGATGCCCAGCGTGATGCACAGCCGCCACCTCCTCCTAGCCGCCGCGCTCGCCGGCGCGCTGACTCTTACCGGTTGTCAGGCCGCCGAGGGCGAACGTCCGGACCAGGGCCGCCCCACCCCGTCAGAGCCCCTTCCGGAGGAGACTCCCGCCGAGGTCGAGATCCCCGAGGGCGCCCCGGAGCTCCAGTTCGTCGACGCCACCATCGGCGGTCCCAGGGACGGGGATCCGCTGTGGCAGTTGCTGGAGGAAGCGGCAGGCGCCGGTGACGAGGTCTACCTGCACGCCACGATGCACAACTACCAGCCCCCGGCCGAGGGAGACGGCACGGTGACCCTCACCTCCGGGACACCCGACAGCGTCTCCATCACCGTGGACGAAGGCCAGGTCACCGCGTTCAACGACGTGTTCTACCAGATCACCGGCACGTTCGAGGTGGAGCAGCTGGCCTCGGCGGCGTTCGTGCTCAGCACCGTCGACGGCGAGGAGATCGAGGAGCTCACCCCGCAGACGCCCTCCGATGAGGAGCGCTGCACTCAGGACCGCGCCGAGGACCGGGTCAACGGCGCCGTCTATCAGCTGGTGGACGAGCCCGGTACGCGGGAAGAGCTGCGGCTGACCTGGGCCGGCAGCCCCGCCGTATGGTGGGCCATCCAGGCGACCGCCGATGCCCTGTCCTCCAGCGAGGGCGACCTCGCCACCGATGCCCTCGCCGAGGCCTGCGCTCCCTATCTGGAGTGAACGCTCGTCATCTGGGGTGAGACCGTGGCCGTGGAGTTACGTCGCGGCGCCCAACCGCAGTCCTGACCGGAACCGCCGGGGCCGGCCCGTGAGCGGATCGGTGAAGGCGAGTTCCTCGGCCAGCAGCTGCAACGGCGAGGAGTAGTCCTCGGGTTCCTCGTGCCGGTCCACCGGGTAGAGCGGATCGCCGGCGATCGGGATGCCTAGCGCGTTCAGGTGCACCCTCAGCTGGTGCGTCTTGCCGGTGTGCGGCATCAGCCTGTACTCCGCCCGTTCGGTCCCCGGCTCATCCGGCCCGGAGCCGCCCGGCAGCCGTCGCAGCAGGGCGATCTCCGTGTGCGCGTTCGCCGGTCCCGGCACTTCCACGACGGGTCGGGTTCCCGGTGTCTTCTGCAGCCGGGAGCTGCGGCACAAGGGCAACGGCAGGTCAGGACGGTAGCCGGCGATGGCCCGGTAAGTCTTGGTGATCCTGCGGTCCTGGAACAGCCGCTGGTAGGTGCCGCGCGTCTCCCGGCGCCGCGAGAGCACCAGCAGCCCTGCGGTAATCCGGTCCAGCCGGTGGATGGCCACCAGTTCCGGCTCGTCGCGGTCCACCCGCAGCCGGGTCACGGCGCATTCGCGGACGAACCGGCCATTGGGCGTGCTCGCCAGGAAGTGCGGCTTGTCCACCACCAGTAGATCCCGGTCCTCGTGCACCACCTCGATCTCGAACGGCACCCGGGGCTCCGGCGGCACCTCCCGATGGAACCAGTAGAACTCCCCGGCGATCACCGGATCGCTCAGCCGCGCCGGCCGGCCGGCCTGATCGCACAAACCGCCCTCACGTGCCAGTCGCTCGCGCTGCTCCGGACTGGACCAGGGGATCTCCTGCGCCAGCCACTCCCCCACCCGCAGGCCGCCGATGGGCAGCGCGACCGGCGCCCGGAGGCGGGACGCGGAGATTCCCTCGCGGGGCGCGAGCGGGGAGACGGGCATGACGACCATGCTAGCCAGGCGCTGCCCTTATCGCCGCAGCCATCCCTCAGGCGCGCGTACTGCCACCGTGGCGTCGGGGTGCAGGGGCCGCGCCAAAGCCATCCCTCAGGCGCGCGCGTACTGCACGAAGACGCCGGCCAGCCACAGCCAGCCGGGCACGATGAGCGCGCGCTGCAGGGCCCCCGTCCGCGGCGAGTCTTCCTCCCAGGCGGTACCGAACAGACCGAAGCCGATCAGGAGCCCGACTGCGAGCAGTCCCGAACCCAGGCGCCACGCCAGTCCGGGCAGCATGAAGGCCGCTACCGCCGCGGCGGCCGGAAGCGCCAGGAACACGACGGCACCGGCCAGATCGTGCATCCGGTGCCGGGCGGAGAAAACGGCAGGGTCCTTCTCCGGCGTGCCGGGCGGATACCCGCGCATCGGGTCCATCCGGAAGATCCCGGACGCCACCAGTCCCAGACCGAAGACCGCTACCGCCGCGCCTAGGAGCACAGCCTGGCCCGATGTCGCCATCGTGATGGCGCCGGCTGTCACGGCCATGCCGGTCACCACGAAGTTCGCGCTCTGGATCCATCCCCGCCGGCCGAGGGCCAGCGCGCTGACGGGATGCCGGATAGGCGAGTAACCCGGCCGGGTGCCCCCGTCGACGAGGAAGACCAGCACGAAGAGCACCGCCCCGGCCGCCCCCGCCCAGTAACCCGTCTCAGCCACTGCGGTCCCCTCCCCTCCTGTGTGACGTGTCCCGGCCTCCCCGCCGTCGCCACCCACGGCTGAGCCGCAGACCCCGGCATCCAGGCTCAGTCCAGCATGCGCACCGTCCGGAGTGACAGTGCCATTGGTCATGGAAGGCGGCACCGGGACCGTGATCACGCCGCCCGCACCGTATGCCAGGCAGCAGATCAACGCGCTGGCTACACTCATGGGATGCCCAGCTCCTCCGTCTCCGCGATCCACTGGCCCGGCCCGGCCCCCGTTCCGCGGATTCTGCTGGCGGACAACCACGACTCGTACACCTACAACCTCTTCCAGCTGATCAGCGTGGTGAGCGGGCATCCGCCCATGGTGCTGCGCAATGACGCGCCGGAATGGGGCACCCTCCGGACGGAGGACTTCGACGCGGCGGTCATCGGTCCCGGGCCGGGCACCCCCGCGCGGGCGGCGGACATCGGCGGGTGCACCGCGCTTCTGGCCGCGCACGATCTGCCCGTTCTGGGTGTCTGCCTGGGTCATCAGGCACTGGGCGCTGCGGCGGGCGGGCGGCTGGGACCGGCCGGCGCGCCCCGTCATGGGCACCTCTCGGATCTGCGGATCGAACCCGGCGCCGACCTGTTCGCCGGCATCGGCTCCATGCGGGTCGTCCGCTATCACTCGCTCAGCATCGGCGGTCCGCTGCCCCCGGCCCTGGAGCTGCAGGCGGTCGCGGAAGACGGCGAGGTGATGGCCTTCCGGCACCGCGCGCGACCGCACTGGGGCGTGCAGTTCCATCCCGAGTCCATCCTCACCGAGCACGGGGACGTCCTGATCCGGAACTTCCTCACCCTCGCCGCGGCGCATCCGCGGGAGCGGGTCGCATCGGTGGCGTTGCCTCATCGCGGTCCGGCCACATCGGCCACACCGACCACGCCGGCCGTACCGGCCACACCGGCCACACCGGCCACACCGGCCACACCGGCCACACCGGCCACACCGGCCACACCGGCAGACGGTACAGGCACTGGCCCCGTTTCACCACGGACACCTCCGGCACCTCCGACGAGGCCGGTGCTGCGGGCCCATTTACGCACCGTCGACGCCCCGCCTGATCCCGCCGCGGTGCTGGAGGCGCTCTTTCCCGATCCGAACCTGCGGATCTGGCTGGACTCCGCCGCTGCCGACGCCCACGGGCCGGGCACCGCCGCCGCAGACGCTCAAGGACCGGCCGCCGAAGAAGCGGGCATCCCAGGACCGGGTATTCAGGGACCGGACGCCCAAGGACCGGACAGTCGCGGGCCGGACGCACAGGTGCCGGATGCTTCCAAGGCAAGCAAGACGGGCAAGGTATCCAGCGCGGATGAGTCGGCAAAGGAGGCGAGCGATGCGGCCAGGCCGGGAGGCGCCCCTCAACCCAGTGGTGCGCCTCAAGCGGGCGGCGCGCCTCAAGCGGATGGCGCGGGTGAGGCCGCCTGGTCCGGTGGCCGGTACTCCTATTTCTGCGGGCCCGACAGCCTCACGAAGCACCCCCCGGAGCCGGACCTAGTCGTCCACCACGTGGCCGGCGACGGTAGCAGCGATGACCTCAACGCCGGCGGTGACCACCGCGACCACGGTGACACCAGCGACCACAGTGACCACAGCGACCTCAGTGACCTCCGTGACCGCGATGATCTCCTCGGACTGCTCGCCGCCCGGCTCGCCGTCGATGTCGCCGGCGCCGACCGCATCCCCGGCCCGTTCCGCGGCGGCTACCTGGGCTACTTCGGCTACGAGCTCGGTGCGGAGTTCGGGCTGGCCACACGGCAGCGCTCTCCGCATCCGGACGCCGTCTGGCTGCGCAGCGACCGATTCGCCGTGCTGGACCACGCTGCGGGCACGCTCACCCTGGTCGCCCTCGCCGGACCGCTTGGCGGTCTGACGCCGGAGGCCGCGGAAAGCTGGCTGGATGCCGCACGGCGACGACTGGCTGCCACGACGGCGAGCCCTCCCGGCTCCGCGAGCGCCGTGAGCATCCCGGCTCCCGTGAGCGCTTCCGCCCCCGCCGGCTCCGCGGCATCGCATGCGCCCGGTCCGGGCGGCATGACCCCAGCCTCGTCAGCGGACGAGGCACGATCCGGCCAGCAGCCACAGCCCCAGCACAAGCACCAGAACCAGCCCCCGCACCAGCTCCAGCCCCAGCCCCCACACCAGCTCCAACCCCGGCCCCAGCCCCAGCATCGGCGGCTGGCCGATCTGACCCGGCCCCGCGCGGACTATGAAGCCGCGGTACGGGCGGCCCAGCGCGAACTCGTCGCCGGTGAGAGCTACGAGATCTGCCTGACCACCACCCTCACCGCCCCCAGCCCGGCACCGGCGGATCGCGCCCGGGAACTGGACGAGTACCTGGCGCTGCGGGAGACGAACCCGGCGGCCTACGCGGCGTTCCTGCAGCTTCCGGACGGGCTCACCGTGTTCTCCTCCTCCCCCGAGCGGTTCCTGCGGGTGGACGCCGGCGGATGCGCCGAGTCCCGGCCCATCAAAGGCACCGCGCCGCGCGTCGCCGATCCCGCGGAGGACGCCCGGCTGCGGGACGCCCTGCGCCAGGATCCCAAGACGACGGCGGAGAACCTCATGATCGTGGACCTGGTGCGCAACGATCTGGGCCGGGTCAGCCGCAGCGGCAGCGTCGAAGTCCCCGACCTGATGGCGGTGCAGACGCTCCCGCATGTGCACCAGCTCTACTCCACCGTCCGCGGCCTGCTCCGGCCTGGCCTGAACGCCCTGGACGCGGTCCGCGCCTGCTTCCCGGGCGGCTCCATGACCGGCGCACCCAAGGAACGCACCTGCGAGATCATCGACCGCCTCGAGACAGGCCCACGGGGCATCTACTCCGGCGCCCTCGGCTGGCTCGGTTTCGACGGCGCCGCCGACCTGAGCATCGTGATCCGCACCGCGGTCCGGCAGAACGGCCTGCTGCGCATCGGCAGCGGCGGTGCGATCGTGCTCGGCTCCGATCCGAACGCGGAGTACCGGGAGATGCTGCTGAAAGCCGGATCGGTCGCCGGAGCGCTGCTCGGCGGGCAGCCGGGCAGCCAAGCCCCGGGCACATAAACTGAAGGAGAGATCAGGTCCTTCCCCACACCGAGAGGCAGGTTGCGATGGATCGCAGTCATATCACCAGCTGGCTCACCGATATGGACGGCGTCCTCGTCCGTGAGAACCATGCGCTACCCGGCGCCGCCGAACTGCTGGAGCAATGGCGCCGCGAGGACGCGCCCTATCTGGTGCTGACGAACAACTCGATCTTTACCGCGCGCGATCTCTCCGCCAGGCTGCGAGCCTCGGGGCTGGTGGTGCCCGAGGAGCGCATCTGGACCTCGGCTCTGGCCACGGCGGACTTCCTGGCCCGGCAGAGCCCCGGTGCCTCCGCGTTCGTCGTCGGCGAGGCCGGCATCACCACGGCACTGCACGAGGCCGGCTTCATCATGACTGAGAGCGACCCGGAGTATGTCGTGGTGGGTGAGACCCGCAACTACTCCTTCGAGGCGATCACGAAGGCGATCCGGCTGATCCTGGGCGGTTCGCGATTCATCGCGACGAACCCGGACGCCACCGGCCCCAGCCAGGACGGCGTGCTGCCGGCCACCGGCGCGATCACCGCGCTGATCACCAAGGCGACCGGCCGGCACCCCTACGTGGTGGGCAAGCCGAACCCGATGATGTTCCGCTCGGCGCTCAACCGCATCGGCGCCCACTCGGAGACCACGGCGATGATCGGCGACCGGATGGACACCGACGTCATCGCCGGCATCGAGGCGGGCCTGCACACCATCCTGGTGCTCACGGGCATCTCCGATGACAGCGAGATCGCCAAGTACCCGTTCCGTCCCTCCGAGATCATCTCCGGCGTGCACGAGCTGGTTCGCCCCTCCTCCGGGGATGTTCACGAATCTGGCGCGGCCGGAACGGAGGATCGGCCTGCGGATCCGAGCGTATCCGGCTCCTCGGACGGCTCACCCGAGGACGTCCCGGCCGAGGAGCCCGGCGCGCCGCGATGAGCGCGCCTGGGCAGGACGGGCCGGAGCGGAGCGCGCGGGCTGCAGGTAAGGGCCCGGCGCCGGCCAAGGACCCACGGCCGGGCGGCCAGACGCGAGCGCTCCATGATCCGCGGCCGGGCGCCGGGACGCACGCCGATGGCCCCGGCCCGGTGCAGGACTCGTGGCTGATCGAGGACGGCCGGGTCCGGGGCCTGGAACATCATCTGGCGCGGTTCTCCGCCGGGGTGCGGGCACTGCGCACGCACCCCGGCGACCCTGCCGATGAGGAACTCGCGGCGTTCCTGGCCTGGCTTCCGGCACGGTTCCCCAGCCGGGGACGCTGGTTCCCCCGGATCGTCTGCGACTGGGGCGCCGATGAGCGCCTGCGGTGGGATCTCCGGCCGGCACCGGAGGCGACGAGTGGCGCCGTTTCGCTGTGGAGCGTGCCCGGACCGGATCCGCGGCGGCATCCGGAGACCAAAGGCCCCGACCTGGCGCCGCTGGGCCGGCTGCGGGCCCGGGCGCAGGAGCACGGCGCCGATGAAGCGGTGCTGCTCGATGCGGAGGGCTGCGTCCTGGAGGGCGCCTACAGCGCGCTGGTGTGGTGGCGGGACGATGCCCGGGGCAGGCTCTATCTGGGCGTGCCGGCAGGTCCCGTGCTTCCCTCGGTCACTCGCGCTCTGATGGAGGGGTTCGCCGTCGAGGACGGCATCCCGGTGATCCACGAGCGCGTGCGTCCCGCGGATCTGCACGGCGCTGAGGCGTGGTGCATGAGCGCGCTGCGCGGTCTGCAGACGGTGACCGGCTGGGTGGCCGACGCCGGGACGGACGGGCGGGCCGCCGATCAGTCCGAGCCCGTGGCGCTCGCACCGGATCTGAGCGGCCGCCGGGTGACGTGGCAGGCCCGGCTGGACGCGCTCGCCCGGCGGCCGGAACACGCTGCAGGGCGCCACCGCACGCGTTAGGCCGGGTCTTCGGCGAACCATCATCGGCGACGTGCGGTTGCCGTCCGGCACCACCGCCCACACACTGTACGTCCGGCCCTTGGCGTTGTCCTCCACCCATGCCAGGACTTCATCGACGTCGGACTCGTCCAGCTCCCATTCATCGGAAGCCATGTTCTTGTCCCAGAAGTTGACGCGGTACCGGACATGATGGAGTTCGGTGGTGTAGAGCCGCGGATCGATCCCATAGGCCTTCATGGGCGGAGGCTAGCAGCCGGCCACGGGCACCCCGGAAGACCCTCCCTCATTTCCCGGCTGCCTGAACAGCAGGACAGCGTCTGGGTGCGTCGGCAGGTTCAGTCCCTTGGGTTCTCTCGCGCCTGTTCTGCCGGCTCGGCACTGCCGGGAATACGCTGGAACCAGTCCAGCGCGAAGCGGAGCGTGGCGATGCCGTAGTCGAGAGTCGCCTGCTGGTATGCCGCGATGTCGTGGAACTCCGGCGGCACCTCCGCCGTGCTGAGTTCTTCCTCCAGGGCGGTGAGACGCGCGAGATCGGCGGCATAGCGCGCCTGGATGCGGCGCAGCACGAGCGGCCGTTCTCCCGCTTCCAGCAAGCCGAGGAAGTGCAGCCGCGCGAGGGCCGCAGTTTCCAGATCCGTGCCGGTCACGTCCCCGGTCATCCAGCTGCGGAACTCCTCCCTGCCGGAGTCGGTGACGCGGTAGGTCTTGCGGCCTCGCCCGGAGCGCTCGGTGCTCGCGACCTCGATCCGCCCTTCCCGCAGGAGTCCATCCAGGGCACGCTTGATGCTCCCCGCGCTCGCGCTGTAGAAGAGACCCACCCCGGCCTCGAAGTCCTTGATCAGGTCGTACAAGCTCCGCGGAGCGATCAGGAGGAGCCCCAGAATCACATGTGCCACAGGTGCAATCCTAGCGGCTTGACTCTCATAGATATGTCTAATAGACATATCGCATACATCTAGTGAGGAAGGGAGCGTCATGGACAGGCCGCCGCTCGTGGTCCCCGCCGGCGACAACACCGCCCGGCCGGACGCGCAGGCACGACTGCAACGTGTGCTGCAAAAGCTCATCGCGCGCCGGGGAGGGCAGCGCCTGCACCACGCGACGGTGGCCGTCGCCAGTGCCGACGGGAGCCTCCGGTGGTCCGCCGCCGCAGGTGCCGCCGATGAGGCGGGGCCTCCGGATCCGGGCCGCCCCTTCTTCATCGCCTCCGTCACCAAGCGATTCATCGTGACTCTGCTGCTGCAGGCGCACGAGCGCGGCGAGGTCGATCTGGCAGCTCCGATCACCGGCGTACTGCCGCCGGACGTCACCACCGGGCTGCACACCCTGCGGGGAACCGATCACACGCCCGCCGTCACGGTGCGGCACCTGGCCACGCACACCTCCGGGCTGCCGGATCATTTCGAGCGTCGTAGCGACGGCCCGAGCCTCTACTCCCGGCTCGCCGCCGGCCAGGACACGTCCTGGAGTTTCGAGGACATGATCAGGACGACCCGCGAGCAGCAGCGAGGGCACTTCGCCCCGCAGGACCTTTCCGCGTCCCGCCAGAAAGCACGCTATTCGGACACCGGTTTCCAGTTGCTGATCCGCATCCTGGAGACCGTGACGGGACAGGACTTCGCCGGGCTGCTGGCCGAACGGATCACCGGACCGGCCGGACTGCACCACACCTGGCACCCCGGGCACAGTCCAGCTCCACGGCACGGCGCCGCACCCGGGCACGGCGCGGCCGGCCCGCATCTCACGGGCGACGATCCGGCACCGCCTCCCACCACCATCTGCGCCGGACGTCATCCCGTGAATCTCGGTTCCCTGATCGCCTCCAGCAACGATCTGATCAGCACCACCGGGGATCTCCTGCGTTTTCAGCGCGCGCTGCGCCGCGGTGATCTCTTCCGCAGCACCCGCACAGCGGCCCTGCTGACCGAACGGCGCAACCGGCTGCGGAACATCCCCGTGCTGCGATATGGCATGGGCACGATGATCTTCCGGACCGTGATCCCGGTGGCGGGCCGGCTGCGCGCGGTCACCCTCGTGGGACACTCCGGTGCCACCGGCAGCTGGCTCTTCTCCTGCCCGGAACTCGGCGTGGATCTCGCCGGGACGGTGGACCAGGCCGGCGGTCGGAATGCTCAGAGCCTGCCCTTCCGCGTCATGGCCCGATGCCTCGCGGCCTGGAGCGGCTGAGGCCGCCTGTCCGTGCCTACCGGCAGAATGGGGAGCATGATCCCGCTCTTCATCGACTGCGACCCCGGCATCGACGATGCCATCGCCCTCGGCTACGCCCTCTGCCAGGAGGACGTGCTGATCACCGGAGTGGCCGCCAGCGGCGGGAACGTGCCCACCGGGCAGGTGGTCCGCAACGCGCTCGGCTGGCTCGCCCTGGCCGGCCGCGCCGACGTCCCGGTGCATCCGGGCGCGGACCTGCCGCTCTCCGGCGAGGCGGAGTATGCCGAGGACACGCACGGGGACACCGGAACCGGCTACGCGGTCCTGCCGCAGGACGCCGTGCCCGATGCCCGCGACGCCGCCCGCGCCTGGGTGGAGGCCGCCCGAGCCCATCCGGGTGAACTCGTCGGCGTCCTGCTGGGACCGGCCACGAACCTGGCGCTCGCCCTGGAGATCGAACCGCGCCTGCCCGCGCTCATCCGGCGGCTCTTCGTGATGGGCGGCGCGTTCAACTACCGCGGGAACACCCGGCCGACCACCGAGTGGAACATCAGCTGCGATCCCGAGGCCGCGGCCCGCGTCTTCGCCGCTTTCGGCCGGGCGGACAGCCTGCCGGTCATCGGGCCGCTCGAGGCCACGGAAGCCGTCGTGATGACCCCGGAACGGCTCGACGCGATCCTCGGGGACGGCACCGGGCACGACGCGGCCGGAAACGCGGTCCGCGAGCCCGGACCGCGCGACGACCGGTGGCAGCACTGGCTGGAACAGCTCGCTGCGGCACTGAGGTTCTACTTCGAGTTCCACGAATCAGACGGCCACGGCTATCTGGCGCATATCCACGATCCGTACGTGCTGGCCGCCGCTATCGGCTGGGCGCGGGCGCACGCGGCAGGCCGCGGGACCGCCGACGACGGGACCGCCGACGATTCGCCTGACCGCGGCGCAGACGGGATAATCCCCTGGGCAGAGACCGCACGCGTCGCCATCGACGTCGAGCTCCACGGCACCCTGACCCGCGGCGAGACCGTGGCCGACTGGCTCGGCCGCTGGAACCGGACGCCCAACGCGGAAGTGATCCGGCGCATCGACGCCGGCGGCTTCCTGGAGCACCTGCAGACCGTACTGATGAGAGGACCGACATCATGACCAGCGCCGATCCCGCATCTGGGCAGGGGTCCGCCAGCCCGGCGGGCCCCGCGGACACCAGCGAAACCACCCGGCACCACGATGCTGCGCCCGGACCGCCCGGAGAGCGCGGCAACCCCGGCAGCACCGGCAGCCGCGCCGCAGCCGGCACCACAGCGACCGCGACCGCCACGGACCGGCCCGCTCCAGCCGGTTCCCCGGCCGGAGCCCCGGTCGCCGGCACCGGCTCTGAGGCCCGCCGCCCCTCGGCAGGCGAGGCTCTCTTCGCCTCCTCCCAGGGCCGCTTCTACGCGATCCTGATGGCCCTCCTGGTCGCCTTCTTCCTCGTCTCGAACATCTCCGCGACCAAGGTGATCTCCTTCGGTCCGATCGTCACCGACGGCGGCGCGTTCCTCTTCCCCCTGGCCTACATCGCCGGCGGCGTCATCAGCGAGATCTACGGCTTCGCCGCCGCCCGCAAGGCCATCCTGGTCGGCTTCGGCGTGCAGATCGTCGCCGCGCTGACCTTCTACGCCGTGATGATCGCCCCACCCGGCCCCGGCTATGAGCATCAAGCGGCCTTCGAGGCGGTCCTGGGCTTCTACCCCCGGATCCTGCTGGCCAGCGTGGCCGGGTTCCTGGTCGGCCAGCTGCTGAACTCGTTCATCATCGTGCGCATCAAACGCCGCTTCGGCGAACGCCACCTCTGGGCGCGCCTGTCCGGCTCCACCGTGGCGGGCCAGTTCCTGGACACCCTCATCTTCTGCACCGTCGCGTTCGCGGGGATCATCCCCGGCGCGGACTTCATCAGCTATGTGCTCTTCGGCTTCGTGTACAAGTGCGCCGTCGAGTTCCTGCTGCTGCCGGTCACCTACGCGGTGGTGAACACACTCAAGCGGCACGAGCCCACCTACCGTCAGCACGGCTGAGGCCGGGCGCTGACACCCGCGCCGACCGCACTGCCACCATCCATCCATCTCGCCCCGAAGGACACCTCATGACCAGCAACGATCCCGCATCTGGACAGGGGTCCGCCGCTCCGGCGGGCCCCGCAGCCACACCTCCCGCAGCGCCGCTGTGGTCCACCCTGCTCATCGCCGCCGGGGCTCTCGTCATCGCCGGCACCTACCTGTGGATCCTCGCCACCCAGCCGGCCACCCTGGGCGCCGACCTCGGCCACACCACCCTCGCCGTCATGGCCGGCTATCTGGCCGGCGCGCTCCTGATCGCCGCCGGGGCGCTGCCCCGCATCCCCGCCACTGTGCTGGCACTGCTGCCGGTCATGATCGCGCTCAACGTCGTCATCGGCCAGATCGTCGGCACGCTCACCCCCATCCCGCTCTACCTCGACTCCCTCGGCACCGTGCTCATCGGCGTCCTGGCCGGTCCCGCGGCCGGTGCCCTCACCGGCGTCCTGACGAACCTCATCTGGGGCGTCACCATCAACCCGAGCCTCATCCCGTTCTCCGCCGGTGCGGCGTTCATCGGCGCGGCCGCCGGCTGGGCAGCCCGCGCCGGAGCATTCCGCCGCCTCTGGACGGCCATCCTGGCCGGAGGCGTGGCCGGCATTCCCGCTGGTCTGCTCGGCGCGCCGGTCGCCGCCTATGTCTTCGGCGGCGGTCTGGGGGTCGGCACCGGCGGCGTGGTCGCGGCGTTCCAGGCCGCCGGCGCCTCGATGCTCGCCGCCACGACCCTGCAGGCCATCCCCTCGGACATCATCGACAAGGCGATCGTCTTCGCGGTGGCCTTCCTCGCCTTCCGTGCCGTGCCCCAGCGTCTGCGCAGCCGGTTCGCGTTCACGGCTCACTCCCTCCCGCCGAAGGTCCCCGGACGGTCCGCCGGCGCTGGTACCCGTTCCGGGGAGGACCTGCCCTGACCGCCGGCTCCGGGCTCCCAGGTTCCGGGACGGTCGCGATAGTCGTCCCGGAGCCGGAGGAACCCGGTCTCCTGCATCCGGCCACGGCTCTCGTGCTGCTGGCCTGCGCGATGCTGCTCGTCTACGGGGTGGCCTCCCCGCTGATGCCGGCGGCGGTGCTGTTGCTCTCCGCCGCGGCCGCCCTCTGCTCGCCGCGGGTGAGACTTCGCAGCTGGCTCCTGGGCATGCTTGTCCTCGCCGGTCCCATGCTGCTGGTCGTCGGCGTGGTCCAGGGGCTGTTCTACCCGGGCCCCGCCGAGGTCCTGTGGTCATGGGGTCCGGCACGGCTGACGGCGGAGGGCGCCGCGGTGGCCGCCCAGCTGTGGCTGCGGGTCGCGGCGATGGTCTCCGTCTGCCTGGTCTTCGCCCTGAGCGCCGATGCCGGCCGCGTCTTCGACGCGCTGATCGTCCTGCGGCTGCCGCTCGGCCTGGCATACGTCTGCGCCGCCGCGGTGGGAATGGTGCCGCGACTGCGGCAGCGACTCGGTGACACGCTCGCCGCCCGCGCGGCGCGCGGCCATGACACCAGACGGCTCGGCGTGCGGCTGCGGCTTCTGGGCGGCATCGCCGCGGGGCTCCTGCTATCCTCCCTGACCGATCTGGATCAGCGGCACGACGCCCTCGTCCAGCGCGGCTTCGGCACAGCCCGCCGGCCGGCGCCCTGGCGGCGCTATCCGGATGGACGGCTGCAGCGGACGCTGCGCTGGGCACTGCCGGCCCTCTCCCTCGCCGTGGTCGCGGCCTCCATCGGCGGCTGGCTGCCACTTCCCGCGGCAAGTGACCTGATCCCCGCCCTGGCGGCCGGGAGTGAGCACCCATGAACGCCACAGGCCTGCCGCCGGCTGGCCCCGGTAGCCGGAGCATCCGCGCTGAGCCAGGCAACCCCATCCCGCTACTGACGCTGCAGAAGGCAGGCTTCCGCTACCGGGACGCAGACGCCGCGGCGCTGAGGGACATCGACCTGGTCATCCGGCCGGGCGAGGGCATCGCGGTGCTGGGGCCTCAGGGTTCCGGGACGTCGACGCTCGCGCGGCTGGCCGCGGGGCTCCTGAGCGACCGCGGGGAGCACAGCGGCACCGTGAACAGGAACGCCCGCGCCGCGCTCCTTGGCGACGATCCCGAGGCGCAGCTGACCGGGCTGAGCAGATCCGCCGCGGAAGAGGTCTCCCTGCCAGCTCGGCTCACCGGCATGCTCCGGGACAGCCTGCCGGGAGCCGTCGGGCAAGCGATGAGCGCCCTCAGCATCGCGCATCTGGCCGGACGGGACGTCAGCACGCTCTCCGGCGGGGAACGCCAGCTGACGGCGCTGGCCGGGCTGCTGGTGCTCGCCCCGCCCCTGGTGATCCTGGACCAGCCGGGCCTGGCCCTCGATGCCCGGGCGCGCGCGCATCTGCTCCGCGCTCTGGACGCGCACCGCCAGGCCGGCGGTGCGGTACTGCTGACCGGCCATCAGCACGATGAGCTCAGCGCCGCCTGCGACCACGTGCTGCTCCTGGACCGGGGCCGTCTGACCGGCACCGGGAACGTGACTGCCCAGCCTGCCCTGCTCAGCCGCTACGGGGTCTGGGATACCAGGCCGGCGGCAGGTCCGGTACCGGGCTCAGCCCATTCTGCTCCACAAGACGCTCCTTTCCGGGCCGGAAGCTCCTCCTGCGTCCACGACACCTCCCGGCTGCCCGGCGTACAGGCGCCCGGACGTGACGGCGGGGAAGAAGGCACCGGGCAGGATCTCCTGTTGCGCGTCCGCGGACTGCGGGTGCGGCGCGGCGGCAGAACCGTCATCGACGGCGTGGACCTCGATCTCCTCGCCGGGACCACCACGGCGCTGCTGGGCGCGAACGGGTCCGGGAAGTCCACGCTGCTGGCAGCTCTGGCCGGGCTGCTCGGTCCGGCAGACCGCCCGGCAGACCGTCCGGCAGACCGCCCGGGGACCTCGCCCGAGGACATCCCCGCCTCCGGCCGGCGCAGGACGGGTGGACTCACCCGGGGTCGCCGGCGCGGCAAGAGACCCGTCGACGACGTCGCCGGAAGCATCATCGATCGTGCCGGCACGGAGCTGGGCGCGCTGCCGCTCCATGCGCGTGCCCGCCATCTGGCCTGGGTGGGCCAGGACCCCGGTATGCAGCTTTCGGCGGCATCGGCGCGCGCGGAACTGGAAGGCGCCGTGCCGCTTGCCAGGCATCGCCGAACGGAGCGCACACGCCTGCGGGCACGCCGGCACGAACAGGTGGACGGCATCATGGAACGGCTGGACCTCCAACACGATGCCGCCACGCATCCCTACGACCTCTCCCCCGCCCGGCGCAAGGACCTCGTGATCGCCTCCGCGCTGCTGCTCGAACCCGCAGCGCTGCTCCTGGACGAGCCGACACTCGGCCGGGACCTGGCAGGCATGCAGCGGCTGAACACACTGCTGAACGACTTCACCGGCGCGGGCGGCACGGTGCTGGTCGCCACCCACGACCTGCACTGGGCCAGCAGCATCGCCGACCGCACCGTCCATCTCTGCCCGCCTGAGGACACGACGCCATCACACGCGCCATAAAAGCAGCCGCGGGAGTCCACGCGCAAGAAGAACCGGCCCGCACAGTCATCCTGTGCGGGCCGGTTCTGGCGCTCCTGTCAGGCGTTACCGGACGAAACCGCCCCAGCAGGGCTGTTCATCCGCCACCGTCGACTCACGAGGAGGTCAGTCCTCGTCCTCGTCGTCGACCTTCTCGACCACGAGGGTCTCGGTGGTCAGCACCAGTGCCGCGATCGAGGCCGCGTTGCGCAGCGCCGAACGGGTCACCTTGACCGGGTCGATGACACCGTCGGCGATCAGATCGCCGTAGGTGTCCGAAGCGGCGTTGTAGCCCTGACCGTCGGTGAGCTCCTCCACCTTGGAGACCACCACGTAGCCGTCCTGGCCGGCGTTCTCCGCGATCCAGCGCAGCGGCTCGCGAATGCTCCGGCGGACGATGGCAGCACCGGTAGCGGCGTCGCCGGACAGGCCGAGGTCCTTCTCGTCCAGGACCTTGCCGGCCTGCACCAGCGCCGAGCCACCGCCGGGCACGATGCCCTCTTCGATGGCGGCACGAGTGGCGGACACGGCGTCCTCCACGCGGTGCTTGCGCTCCTTGAGCTCCACCTCGGTAGCGGCGCCGACCTTGATGACGGCCACGCCGCCGGCCAGCTTCGCCAGGCGCTCCTGCAGCTTCTCCCGATCCCAGTCGGAATCGGTGTGCTCGATCTCCGCGCGGATCTGCGCCACCCGGCCGGCGACGTCCGACTCGGAACCGGAGCCGTCGACGATGGTGGTGGTGTCCTTGGTCACGCGCACGGAGCGGGCGCTGCCGAGCTCCTCCAGGCCGATCTGATCCAGCTTGATGCCGAGGTCGGTGGTGACCACGGTGCCGCCGGTCAGGATCGCCAGATCCTCCAGGATCGCCTTGCGGCGGTCGCCGAAGCCGGGAGCCTTGACGGCGGCGACGTTGAGGATGCCGCGCATCTTGTTCACCACGAGGGTGGACAGCGCTTCGCCCTCGACGTCCTCGGCGACGATCAGCAGCGGCTTGCCGGCCTGCTGGACCTTCTCCAGGATCGGGAGCAGGTCCTGGATGGCCGAGATCTTGCCCTGGTTGATCAGGATGTACGGATCGGTGAGCAGGGCTTCCTGGCGGTCCGCATCAGTGATGAAGTACGGGGACAGGTAGCCCTTGTCGAACTGCATGCCCTCGGTGAACTCCAGCTCCACCGAGGCGGCCTGCGACTCGTCGATCGTGATGACGCCGTCCTTGCCGACCTTCTCGAAGGCCTCGGCGATCAGCTCGCCGATCTCCTGCGACTGGGCGGACAGGGCCGCGACGAAGGCGATCTCCTTGGAGCCGTCCACATCGCGGGCGATCTCCTTCAGGCGCTCCTCGACGGCCTCCACAGCGGCCTCGATACCGGCCTTCAGCTGGCCGGGTGCGGCCCCGGCGGCCACATTGCGCAGGCCCTCGTGGACCAGCGCCTGAGCCAGCACGGTGGCGGTGGTGGTGCCGTCGCCGGCGACGTCGTTCGTCTTGATGGCGACTTCCTTGGCGAGCTGGGCGCCGAGGTTCTCATACGGATCCTCGAGCTCCACCTCGCGGGCGATGGTGACGCCGTCGTTGGTGATCGTCGGCGCGCCCCACTTCTTGTCGAGCACGACATTGCGCCCGCGTGGGCCGAGCGTCACCTTGACGGTGTCGGCCAGCACGTCAACGCCGCGCTCCAGCGCCTTGCGAGCGTCGTCGTTGAACTCCAGTGTCTTCGGCATTGACTCTCTCCAGTCCTAGGTTCGAGTGCGCCTGATCAGGCGATGACTGCGAGCACGTCGCGGGCGGAGAGCACGAGGTACTCCTCGCCGCCGTACTTCACCTCGGTGCCGCCGTACTTGGAGTAGATGACCTTGTCGCCCACGTTCACATCGAGCGGCACGCGGTTGCCCTTGTCGTCGATGCGACCCGGGCCGACGGCGACGACCTCGCCCTCCTGCGGCTTCTCCTTGGCGGTGTCGGGGATGACGAGGCCGGAAGCGGTGGTCTGCTCGGCTTCGACCTGGCGGATGACAATCCGATCTTCAAGAGGCTTGATGGAGACCGACAATTCGGACACTCCCTTTCTTGGGTAGAGAATCTCGATGCTGGTCTGGAGTTCCCCGGCCGCTCGCCGTCGCGGGTGTGCGAACAGCGGATCCCTTCCAGGTCTTTAGCACTCGCGCATAGCGACTGCCAATTCGACTTTAGAACGCGCTTAGCACTCGGTCAACTTGAGTGCCAGGAGCGCGTCATGAACGGTTGCATCGAGGCTCCGGCGGCGCCTCGCACCGGCGCAGCCACAGGCACAGCCGTCAGCAGCGGAGGCCTTCCGTGGGCAGCCGACCCAGCGCCGCTGTTACGTCCGGCCTTGTGCACTATTTCCGCGTGAGCTCACGCGGAATTTGCGCACCACCCCGGGACTAACCCGCCCCCGGCCTGCGCGCCGCCCGCTTCAGCTGAGCCGGAACTCCAGTGCGAAGTTGCTCAGCAGCGAGGGCAGGTGCTCGGGATCGAGCCGGTGCGAGGCCACCGCGATCTCGCGGTCCCCGATGAGGCGGGCCAGGAACGAACTGGTCAGCAGCAGGACCAGGTGCCGGCCGGGGCAGATGCCGGGCCCGGCGCTGAACGGCACGAGGGGCCAGCCGACGGGCGCCCCGGCCTCGGCCGTCCGATCCGGATCCCACAGCTCGGGGGCGAAGCGGTGCGCGACCTCGACATGGCGGTCGTCGCGGTGGAAGAACGGCGCGAAGATCAGCACAGTGGCACCGGCCGGCAGGACACCGTGATCGAAGCCGACCTCCCTGGTGGTCTGGCGCAGCAGCATCGGCGTGGTGGCCCACAGCCGCAGCGACTCCAGCACCGTGGCCCGCAGCAGGCCCAGGGGTTTCAGCGGCGCGGTGCCGGAGGATCCCGCGGCTCGGCCGGCAGCGCCGCCGGAGGGCCCGGAGGCTTGGCCGGTGGCCTGCTCGGAGACGCTCTCAGAGGCCCGAGCGGCCACCTCCCGGCGAGCCTGCGCCATCCGCTCCGGGTGGGCGGCCAGCAGCGCCAGCGCCCGGAACGTCGCCATCCCCGCCGGGTCGAAGGCGAACAGCCACTGCGGGATCTGGTTGATCGGGGAGTCGTCGGGACCGGCGTCGGCGCGCGCCATGAACGCGGCCAGGCTGCCCGGCTCGGCGCGGTCGAGCGCCGCCTGGAGCCGCGAGTGCAGCTCGGCGCGGGCACGGGTGTCGACCGGCTTGAAGAACGCCCAGTTGCCATCCGCGCGCAGCTTCTCCATCAGATCGGTCAGCTCGGTGTCGTCGGCAGCGGAGTCCCCGAGGACGACGCGGCGCACCACCCGGTACCAGGCCGCTTTGAACTCGTCCCACGCCAGTACACTGCCGGCCCTGTCCGCAGTCTCCAGCAGGGCGACGGCCTCCTGTTCGACCACCGGCAGGAAGTCCCCGGCCATGCGGTGCACCGGGTGGCCGTCATCGAGCACCTGCTCGTTCAGGCGCCTGCGCTGGGCACGCTCGGTACCATGCGAGACGAGCGCGACCTCCGGCTCGAAGTGCTTCAGGGCGTTCCGCTTGAGCATCTCACCCGGTGCGAACGGCTCCGGGGTCTCGGCGAGCACCCGGTGCACATGCTCGGGATCGAGGACCAGGGCTATATCACGGCCGGGAACCGCGAGCATGAGGGGGCCGCTGCCGTAGCGGTCCGAGAGCGCCTGCATGCGGGCGACGGCGCGGCCTTCCAGGCCGAAGCGCTCGATCACGCCGACCACGCGCGGCCGGCGGATGATGGGGCCCTTGGCGATCATCGGCGCCTGCACGTCGCGCAGCACCTGAGCGGTTTCCAGGGCGGTGGCGCGCGGCAAGGGGTTCTGCACGTGGGCGGGAGCGGGGCGGGCGGTACGTGTCATGACTGCACCTCCGGTGCGTCGTCGGCGATCGTACGTGTCCCTCACCATACCGAGGCGCGCGTGTGCACTTCCCCCTCGCCCCCCCCTGCCCGCGGTGCCCATGATCCTCCGCTCGTCCCAGTTAGCGTCGCCCCGGCACGCGGGGCAGCCCCCAGCGATCATGGCCGCACAACCAGCGGGCCAGCAGATCCGTCTCCCCTGCCAGTGCAGGGGATCACAGGGGTGAATGACAGGGATCGAATGAGACGAACCCCTCCCGCACGCGCGAGCTGATCTCCATGAGTTTTCCATGAGCCGGCCGGACGCCTGGTTCGACTGAGCACGGCTTCCCGCCCGAGCGAGCCGACCGCCGCCCGGCGGGCGGATTCTCCGCGACCGTCCCCGTAACGCCATGAGACCGGCCCCTGGGTAACGGGGACCGGTCTCATGCGCGCTGGATCATAGCCCGCGGGCATCTGCCCGCGGAGGCCTTCCGGGCCGCAGCGCGCAGGCCGGCGCGCGCTCAGCGGCGGTGCCGGCTTCAGCCGCTCAGCGCAGACCCAGCTGGCGGGAGCAGGAGGGCCACTGGCCCCAGCCGGCCTGGCGCTGCAGCTTCTTGCCGATGTCGATCTGCTGCTCGCGGGTCGCCTGGTGCGGGTACTCGGCGTACTGCCCACCGCCCATCGCGTCCCAGGTCTGCTTCATGAACTGCAGCCCGCCGTAGAAGCCGTTTCCGGTGTTGATGGACCAGTTGCCGCCGGACTCGCACTGCGCGAGGCGGTCCCAGACGCTGTTGTCCTCCACGGAGGGCGCCTCACGGCCGGTGTTGCCGCCGCCGCTGGACCCGGACGAGCTTCCCGAGCCGGACGAGGAGCGCTCCTTGGTGCCTTCCAGGACCACGCGGGTGACCGGCTCCTCGGTCACCTCTTCTTCGAGCTTCTCCTTGCGGGTCTCCTTGCCGTCCACCTTGCGGACGTCGTAGGTGACCTTCTTGCTGCCCTTCTTGCCCTCGGTCTCCACGCGGGTCTCGCCCTTGTAGAGGTCGTCGCTGTCCTTGGTCTCGGTCTCGTAGTCGATCTCCTCGTCCTCCGTGACGGTCTCTTCGACCACCCGGAGCACGCGGACCTTCTGGCCGTCGACGACGTGGGCGTTCAGCGGAGCGGAGACGATGTCGTCCTCGCCCACCTCGACGCCGGCGGCGGTGAGCGCCTCGCTCACCGTCACGGTGGTGCCCTCGACCGGGTGCGCCTCACCGTCGGCGAGCACCTGGATGGCCTTGTCGGTGGCCACCTCGATCACGGTCTCGCCGGATTCCACCGGGGCGTCGACCGGCAGCGAGAGGTCCGCGCCGCGTGCGTCGATGCCCAGATCCGCGAGCGCCTGCGCCACCGTGTTGCCGTAGGTGGTCTCCTCCAGGTGGCGTCCGTCCAGGACGACCTGCACGTCCTTCTCCGTGTTCACCACGATCTCGGATCCGCGCTCGATCGGCGTGCTCAGAGCGGGCTGCACCTCATCGGCCCCGGAGACCTCGATGCCCTGCGAGTCGAGCACATCGGCGACGTCGTGGCCGAAGGAGCGCACCTGCTGCGCCTCGCCGTCCACCGTCACCGTGACGGGCTTGTTGAGTCCGACGAAGGCCGCGGTGCCGCCCAGGAGGGCGGTGATGACGACGGCCTGTCCGGCGATCTGGACCTTGCGGTTCCTCAGGATTGCTGGCAAGGGTGGTTCCAATCGGATCTGCGGGGAAGACGTATACGGTCATGGGAGACGTTCGTGCCGTACGGCGTCCCGACACCGCTGGTCTGCGGTGCACGGGGGCTGGATGACGGCGTGGACGTCCAAACGCGTTTCAGTGTAACCGCTTCGTTATCAATGCGGCAATACTGTAATGGAAACGCCGTCACCAGCCGCCGATGGCGGTCTCGGCGTTGTGCCACGCCCTACGGCACAGCGCCTCCAGCTCCTCACCCCGGACCGCCGCCGCCGCCCGTGCGGTGAGCGCGGTCAGATACGAGCCGCCGGGAGCGCCGCGGTACGGCACCGGGGTCAGAAACGGCGCATCGGTCTCCAGCAGCAGCAGTTCGTCCGGCACCTCGCGCAGCGCCTGCCGGAGCGGCTCGGCGTTCTTGAAGGTGATGTTCCCGGCGAAGCTCATGTAGAACCCCCGCGCGGCGCACTCGGCGGCGAACGCCGCGTCGCCGGAGAAGCAGTGCAGGATGACGCGGTCGGGCGCCCCGGCGTCGTCCAGGACGCGGAGCACATCGGCGTGGGCCTCCCGGTCGTGGATCTGCAGGGCGAGCCCGCGGCGCTTGGCGATCTCGATATGCGCCCGGAACGACTCCTCCTGGGCCGGCCGGCCCTCGTCACCGGTGCGGAAGTAGTCCAGGCCGGTCTCCCCCACCACGCGCATCCGCGGGCCGGCGACGAGCCGGTCGATCTCGCTCAGCGCGTCCTCCAGCAGTCCCGCCGCAGCCAGCCGGGGCGCCTCGTTCGGGTGCAGCGCACCGCCGCCGACGAGCCAGCCGCTGTCATCACCCGCCACCAGCTGCGCGGTCCAGCGAGCCGAGGGCAGCTCGCAGCCGATCTGCACCGCGCGGGTCACCCCGGAGGCCAGGGCCCGGGAGCGGAACTCGTCCACGTCCGGCAGCGCGGGGGCATCGGCGTCCTGCTCGGCCTCATACTCCGGTGGCAGGTCCTTCTCGGCGAGCGGCAGCCGCGCCCCCGTGGAGATGTCGAGATGGGTGTGCGTGTCGGCCACCGGATGCGGCAGCGGCTCCGGGACCGGCGGCAGCTCCCCCTTGGCCCTGCTCATGCCTCGTACTTGGGGAAGACGGGCGCCGGCGCCGGCAGCCGGGTGCCGGCCGCGAGGCGTTCGGGCAGGGCGGAGAAGTCCCTGCCGTCCCCGGGCACACCGAGCTGGTCGAGGATCGCGGCGGCCGAGCCGGGGATGACCGGCTGCACCAGCAGCGTGACGATCCGCAGCACCTCCAGGGTCACGTAGAGCACCGTGCCCATCCTGGCCGGATCGGTCTTGCGCAGCACCCAGGGCTCCTGCGCGGAGAAGTACCGGTTGGTCCGGCTGAGCACCTGCCAGGCGGCCTCCAGGGCCAGGTGCACGTTCTGCCGGTCCATCTCCGGGCGCATCCGGTCGACGAGACCGTCGGCCAGCGCCAGCAGTTCCTCGTCCTCGGCGGTGTACGCGCCGGGCTCCGGGACGATGCCGCCGAGGTTCTTGGCCACCATGCTCAGCGAACGCTGCGCCAGGTTGCCGTACTCATTGGCCAGGTCCGCGTTGCGGCGGGTGACGATCGCCTCGTGCGAGTAGGAGCCGTCCTGGCCGTAGGAGATCTCTCGCAGCAGGAAGAACCGGAGGGTGTCGAGACCGTACTCGTCGACGAGCTCGAACGGGTCCACCACATTGCCGACCGACTTGGACATCTTGGCGCCCTTGTTGAACAGGAAGCCGTGCGCGTGGACCCGGGTGGGCACGTCCAGCCCCGCGGACATCAGGAACGCCGGCCAGTACACGGCGTGGAAGCGGGCGATGTCCTTGCCGATGATGTGCACGTCCGCGGGCCAGTACTTCGCTACGCTGGCCTCATCGTGCGGGAACCCGATGCCGGTGAGGTAGTTCGTCAGCGCATCCACCCAGACGTACATGACGTGGCGTTCGTCGCCGGGGACCGGTACGCCCCAGTCGAAGGTCGCCCGGGAGATGGACAGGTCCTTGAGCCCCTGAGCCACGAAGCTGGCGATCTCATTGCGGCGGACGTCGGGGCCGATGAACCCGGGATGCTCCTCGTAGAGCTTCAGCAGCCGGTCCTGGTAGGCCGAGAGCCGGAAGAAATACGACTCCTCCTCGGTCCAGGTCACCTCGGCGCCGGTGGAGACGGCCCGGCGGACGCCCTCGGCGTCCACCTCGGTCTCGTCCTCGGCGAAGTACGCCTCGTCGCGGACCGAGTACCAACCCGAATAGGAGCCCAGATAGATGTCGCCGGCATCGGCCATGCGACGCCAGAGCTCCTGGCTCGCCTCGTAGTGGTCCGCATCGGTGGTGCGGATGAACCGGTCATAGGAGCTGCCCAGGGCGTCCTGCAGCCGCTTGAAGCCGGCCGCGTTCCGGTCGGCCAGTTCCCGCGGGGTGATGCCCTCCTTCTGAGCGGTCTGCTGCATCTTCAGGCCGTGCTCGTCGGTGCCGGTGAGGAACCGGACGTCGTAGCCGTCCAGCCGCTTGAACCGCGCGAAGGCGTCGGCGGCGATGTACTCGTAGGCGTGACCGATGTGCGGGGTGCCGTTGGGGTAGGCGATCGCGGTCGTGATGTAGAAGGCGCTCATGATGCGACTAGCTTAGCCCGCCGGCCCGGCACCCGGCGGCTCAGTCCGGGGACCCCTCACGGGCCCGCAGCGCCGCCTGGTACAGCTCGCGGCGGCTCAGGCCCTCCCGCTCGGCCAGATAGCCGGCAGCGTCCTTGAGCCGCAGTCCCATGCCCGCCAGGCGCAGCACCTCGCTCGCGTGCTCGGCCTCGCGGGCCCCGGCCTCGGGAGTCTCCTCAGACGCCCCGGCCACGACCACGGTCAGCTCGCCGCGGAAGCCTTCCGTCTGCGCGTGCGCGGCCAGATCGGCGAGCGTGCCGCGGCGGGTCTCCTCCCAGGTCTTGGTCAGTTCGCGGCTGACCGAGGCCCGGCGCCCGGACCCGAACGCCTGGGCCATCGCCGCCAGCGTCGCGGCGATGCGGTGCGGCGACTCGAAGAACACCAGGGTCCTCGGCTCCCGGGCCAGGGCGTCGAGCGCGGCGCGCAGCTCGCCGGGCTTGCGCGGCGGGAAGCCCTCGAAGCAGAACCGGTCGCTCGGCAGGCCGGACAGCGCGAGCGCGGTGGGCACCGCGGAAGGACCGGGCACGGCGATGACCGGGACGCCGGCTTCGGCGCAGTGCTGGACGATCCGGAAGCCGGGATCGGAGATCGCGGGCATGCCCGCGTCGGTCACCAGGGCCACGGTGCGGCCCTCGCGGAGCCGCTGCAGGATCTCCCCGGCGCGGGACGCCTCGTTGTGCTCGTGAGCGCTGAGCAGCCGGGCCCGCAGCTCCACCCCGAGCGCCGTGGCCAGCTTCCGCAGCACGCGGGTGTCCTCGGCGGCGATCAGATCGTCCTCGTCGAGGGACGCCAGCGTGGCCGTCAGCCGCGGGGAGGCGTCGGCGATGTTGCCGATGGGCGTGCCCAGGAGGATGAGCCGGCCACCCTCCCCCGAGGCGGCCGCGCCCTCCTCCCGGGCACCCGAGGGCACCGGCGTCAGAACGCTCCCGCCATGCCCGCGGCGCCGAACATGAAGACCACCAGCGCGATGTACGCCAGGATGCCCAGCACCCACAGGCCGCAGATGACGTAGCCGACGATGAGGCCGGCCAGCGCCATGCCGTCGCCGCCCTCACCGGTCTCGCGGATCTGCTTGCGCCCGATGTGGCCGAAGATGATGCCGAGCACCGCGGTGATGCCGGTGATCAGGCCCACCAGCGACATGATGAGCGACAGGGTCGCCATCGTATTGGTCCGCGGCTGCACGGCGTAGCCCTGGTTGTAGTCATAGGCGGGCTGGCCGTAGCCGGGCTGGGCGCCCTGCCCGTAAGCCATGGAGTCCTGCCCGTAGTTGGTCTGGGCATAGGACGGCTGAGCCGGGTAGCCGCTGCCGTAGGCGGTGGTGTCCTGCCCGCCGTATCCGCCCTGCCCGCCCTGGGCGTCGTAGGCGCTCTGGCCGCCGTAGGAGCTGTAGGGATCCTGCGGCGCCGGCTGCGACCCTGGCTGGTCTCCGTACTCGGGATTGGTGGACATGGCTGCCGTCTCCTGAAGCTCGTCTGCTCGTCTCTTGCGACCGTGATCCTCGTCGGAAGCCCACGTTACCGCCTCACCCGCTCGTAGACTAAGGCCCGTGACCCATGTCTCGGAGCTGCAACACGGCACGCCCAGCCCCGCCTCGGCGCCCTCCCCCGGTCCGGCGGCGCGGCTGGCCTCAGCCCTCGTGACGCATCGGCGGATTCTCGGCTGGCTGCTCCCCCTGGCGGTGGCCGTCGCCGGCGGCGTGATGCGGTTCTGGCGGCTCGGCGAGCCGGGCACCCTCGTGTTCGACGAGACCTATTACGTCAAGGACGCCTACTCCCTGCTGCAGTCCGGCTACGAACGGCAGTGGCCCGAAGGCTCGGACGACGCCTTCAACCAGGGCGATGCCAGCATGCTGCGCACGGATCCGGGCTTCGTGGTGCATCCGCCCGCAGGGAAGTGGCTGATCGCGCTGGGTCTGCAGCTGTTCGGGCACGACTCCGCCTTCGGCTGGCGGTTCACCGCGGCGCTCGTCGGCGCCGTCTCGATCCTGATGATCGGCCTCATCGCCCGGCGCCTGTTCTCCTCCACGTTCCTGGGCACCGCCGCCGCGGTGCTGCTGGCCGTCGACGGCTCGCATCTGGTGCACTCGCGCACGAGCCTGCTGGACATCTTCCTGATGTTCTGGATCCTGGCCGGTTTCGGCGCCGTGCTGATCGACCGGGACCGCACCGGCGCGCGGATCGCGGCGCTCGCCGCCAGACCCGGCGGCCCGGACGGTCCAGTGGGTTTCCGGCCGTGGCTGCTGGTGGCGGGCGTGTGCTTCGGCCTGGCGCTGGGCACCAAGTGGTCCGGCGTCTACCCGCTCGCGGCGTTCGGCCTCGCCGCCGTGCTCTGGACGCTCGGCATGCGGCGGCGCGCCGGGGCCCGCACGCCGCTGCGCAGCACCGTCCGCCGGGACATCGTGCCGTCGTTCTTCACGCTGGTGCCCATCGCCTTCGTGGTGTACCTGTCCACCTGGGCCGGGTGGATCAGCAGCCGCGGCGCCTACAACCGGCAGTGGGCCGCCGAGCACTCCGGCTGGTGGGACGTGCTGCCGGACTGGCTGGTGTCCCTGGCGTATCACCACTGGCAGGCCTACCGCTTCCACGTCGGCGTGGAGAGCGAGCACCCGTACATGTCCCACCCCTGGGGCTGGATCGTGCAGTGGCGGCCCACCTCGTTCTACTTCCGCCGCGACGACGAGGGCGCGCAGTGCGCCGCCGACACCTGCGCCGCGGCGATCACCTCGGTGGGCAACCCCGTCATCTGGTGGGCCGGCGCGGCGGCGGTCCTGCTGTGCCTGGTGGCGTGGATCGCCCACCGCGACTGGCGCGCCGGAGCCATCCTGGCCGGGCTGGCGGCCACCTGGCTCCCCTGGTTCAGCTACGCCGACCGCACCATCTTCACCTTCTACACGATCGTGATGCTCCCCTTCGTGGTCCTTGCTGTGGTCTACGCCCTCGGCCTGCTGTGGGGGCGGGCTCCCGCCGATGCCCCGCCGGGCCGGGCGCTGCCCGCAGGTCTCGCCGCCCGGCGGCTGGCGGTGGGCGCCTTCCTGGCGGTCGCGGTCGCCGTGTTCTTCTGGTTCTGGCCGCTGCACGTCGCGGAGTGGATCCCGATGGACTCCTGGCGGGCGCGGATGTGGCTGCCGTCCTGGATCTGACCGGCGCCGGCCTGCGACCGCAGAGCCTCTCGCAACGCGAACGCCGGCCGCAGAGCCCGTCACGCCGGCGGCCATGTGGACGCCGACACGACACCTGACGTTTACCGACTTCTCAGGCGTCCGGGTTAGTCTGGAGCCCATGCCAGAAACACAAGCCGCCCTCGCGGTCATCCCGGCCCGGGGAGGCTCCAAGGGCGTTCCGCTGAAGAACCTGAAACTGGTCGGCGGCGTGAGCCTGCTGGGCCGCACCATCCGCGCCGCCCGGGCCACCACCCGGATCGCGGAAGTCGCCGTCAGCACCGACCACCCGGAGATCGCCGCGGAGGCCCGGCGTCACGGCGCCGTCGTGGTGGACCGTCCCGGCACCATCGCCGGGGACACCGCCACCTCCGAATCGGCCCTGCTGCACGCCCTGGAGCAGCTCCCCCACCGCGATGTGACCGTGTTCCTGCAGTGCACCTCGCCGTTCATCGACGCCGCGGCCCTGGACCGGGCCGTGGGCCGGGTGGCCGCCGGGGAGGCCGATGTCGTCTTCTCCGCGGCAGAGGACCACGGCTTCCTGTGGGGCAGGGACGAGGAGGGATTCGCGGTCGCCATCGGCCACGACGCCCATCATCGTCCCCGCCGGCAGGACCGAGAGCCCCAGTTCCGGGAGACCGGGGCGTTCTACTGCATGCGCACGCAAGGCTTCGTCGAAGCCGGGCACCGCTTCTTCGGCCGGATCGCGGTCGAGGAGGTCCGTCCCGAGGACGCAGTGGAGATCGACTCACCCGTTGACCTGAGGATCGCCCAGCTGCTCGCAGCTGCCGAGCCCAGCACCCAAGAGAAGAAAGCGAAGATCATGACGAACGACACCAGTGCAGTCCGCATCGGCGAACACGAGGTCGGCGACGGCCACCCGGTCTACGTGATCGGTGAGATCGGCATCAACCACAACGGCGATGTCGAGAACGCCAAGAAGCTGATCGACGTGGCCAAGAGCGCCGGCGCGCAGGCAGTCAAGTTCCAGAAGCGCACCCCGGACATCTCCACCCCGGAGCACCAGAAGTCCAAGCTGCGCCAGACCCCCTGGGGCGAGATGACCTACCTGGAGTACAAGTACCGGGTGGAGTTCGAGGAGGCCGAGTACACCGAGATCGCGCGCTACGCCGCCGAGGCCGGCGTGCAGTGGTTCGCCTCCCCCTGGGACGTGCCCAGCGTCGGGTTCCTGGAGCGCTTCGACGTGCCGGTCCACAAGATCGCCTCAGCCAGCGTCACCGATCTGGAGCTGCTGAAGGCAGTCGCCGAGACCAAGAAGCCGATCCTGCTCTCCACCGGCATGTCCACCCTGGAGCAGATCGACAAGGCCGTGGAGACCGTCGGCACCGAGAACCTCGTGCTGATGCACTCCACCTCCACCTACCCGCTGCCCCCCGAGGAGGCGAACCTGCGCGCCATCCAGACCCTCAAGGACCGCTACCAGGTCCCGGTGGGCTACTCGGGCCACGAGACCGGCCTGCAGATCTCCCTGGCCGCCGTCGCACTGGGCGCGGTGACCGTCGAACGTCACATCACCCTGGACCGCACCATGTGGGGCTCCGATCAGGCCGCGTCCCTGGAGCCGCACGGCTTCCACCGCCTGGTGCGGGACATCCGGATCCTGGAGGAAGCCCTGGGCGACGGCAACAAGCGCGTCATGCCGGGCGAGGAGGCCAAGGTGGCCTCGCTGCGCAAGGTGGGCTGAAGACACTCCCGATGAGCCACCCCGAGATCTCCGTCGTCATCCCTGCCAAGGACGCGTCCCCGTACCTGAGCACCATGTTCGCCACGCTCGCGAAGCAGTTCGACGAGCCCGGCCGGATGGATGTGGTGTTCGTGGACGACGGGTCCAGCGACCGCACCCAGGAGGTGCTCGAGCAGCAGGCCGCCCGCTTCCCGCGGTTCACGGTGCTGCGCAATGAGCGCCCGGTGGGTCTGGCCAGCGCGCGCAACCAGGGCATGGCGGCCGCCAGCGCGGATGTCATCGCCTTCCTCGACGGCGACGACTGGCTGCGGCCCGGCCATCTGGCCGTCGTCAGCCGGGCGGTACGGGATCTCGGGGTGGACTTCGTGCGCACCGACCACATCCAGGTGACCGGGGACCGACGTGATCTGACCAAGGCGCCGATGGCGGTCCGCGGCCGGGCGCTCGACCCGCGCAAGGGTGTGCTCCCCACCGATCAGAGCACCATGGTGGACTACCCGTTCGCCTGGGCCGGCGCGTTCCACCGCCGGCTGCTGGACGGCTCCGGCCTGCTGCGCTTCCCCGAGGGGTACATGACCGCGGAGGACCGCCCGTGGATCTGGAACCTGCACCTGAACGCGGAATCCTTCGCGGTGGTCGACGCCCCCGGCATCTGCTACCGCCGCCAGGTCGCCGGATCACTGACGCAGATCGTCGACGAGCGCCAGCTGTGGTTCATCGACGCCTTCGCCGAGGTCTTCCGGTTGGTGCACGCCGACCGGGACGCCGCGCTGTTCCTGCCCAAAGCGACCCGCAACTGGCTGGCGATCCTCGCTCACCAGCTCGAACGCTCCAAGCAGATGGTCCCGGGACTGCGGCGCACCCTGCTGGAGCGGGCACGGGCCACCACGGCCGCCGTGCCCCAGGAGATCCTCCGGGCCCAGTTCGGCCTGCTGGACCCGCGCCGCCAGCTGCTGCTCATGCCGGCCCTGGAGGGGCTGCGCGGCGCGCCCCGCTACCTGAAGGAGGCACTGGCGTGAGCGTCACGCGAGCCCAGGAAAGCACCGCAGGCACCGGAAGCACCGCAGGCACCGGAGGCACGGGCAGGAAGCAGCTCTTCCTGGCTTCCAGCTATCTGGAGGCCGCGTTCCTGGCCGCGGCGATCGACGCCGGCCTCTACGGCGATCCGCAGGAGACCGATGAGCGCATCCTGCTCAGCTGCAGCAGCGCCGTGGTACTGGAACTCGCCACCCCGTTGCAGCAGGCTGAGGGCATCGCGCCGCTGCTGCGTCGTTTCGACCGGGTGATCGACCTCAACGAGGCGATCGACCCGCTGCACCCGCACACGTTCTCCCCGCAGAACGGCCTGCTGCCGATGATGCAGCGCCTGCTGCGCCGGGAATGGGACCTGGGCGAGGCCGAGCTGGAACTCATCCTCGAGTCCCCGCAGGTCAACCCCGCCATCGCCCTGGCCCGGATCTTCGACACCGCCTCCCTGCGCGTCTACGCCGACGGCCTGATGAGCTACGGGCCCACCCGCAGCCGGCTGCCCTTGAGCATGCAGCAGCGAATCGCCTCGGTGGACTATGCGCCGCTGGTGCCCGGGCTGACCCCGCGCCTGCTGCACGAGGCCGCCCCGGAATACCGGCCCATCCCGCTCGACGCGGTGCGTGCGGTGGTCGACGAGCTCGCCGGGGCGCATGACTTCCGGATCCCTCCCGCCCAGCCCCGGACGGCTCTGATCCTGGGCCAGTACCTCAGCTCCCTCGAACTGATCGGGCCCGATGAGGAGACCGCGCTGCACGAGCGGATGATCGCCGTCGCCGCCGAGCGCGGGATGGAGCGGGTGGTGTTCAAACCGCATCCTGCCGCGCCCCCGGGCATGCTGGCGCCGCTGCGCGAGGCGGCCGGCGCCGCCGGCGTGGATTTCCTGGTGCTGGACTCCCCCGCCATCGCCGAGATCGCGATCGCCGCGCTGAAACCGGAGCTGCTGCTCTCCTGCTTCTCCACTGCGCTGGCCACCGGGGCCACCATGTTCGGCACGCCGGCCGTGGCGGTCGGGACGGGCCGGATGCTGCAGGCTCTGGCGCCGTACGGCAACTCCAACCGGGTGCCGCTGAGCATCGTCGACCGGCTCTGGTCCGTCGACGACAAGCCGGCGGGACCGCCGCTGCAGGACCTCGTCGACGCCATCGCGTACTGCATGCAGGCCGGGCATCTGGCGGATCTGGAACCGCGCGTGCGGACCACCGTCGCCACCGCGACCCCGGAGCTGCTGGCGCGCTACTTCAAGCGCAGACGGCTGGCGAAGGTCGGTCTCCCGGTGCCGCAGGGAGGCAGACGCGTCCCCGATGCGGTGCGGGTGGCCGCCCGCCTCGGACGTTTCTCCGCCGCCCGCCTGGCCGAGGCGCTCCAGGCCGGAGCCCGCCGGTGACCACCCCGCCCGGCTCCGGCCAGGGCGAGGCGGTCGCCTGGGTGGAGTCGCCGCTGCAACTGCTCAGCGCCATCGAAGCGCACGCCGCCGGGCAGCTGGGCGCCCGCACCCGCGCGTGGCCGCGGCTCGTCGGCGCCGGCATGGCCGAGTTCCTCACCGCGTTCGAGGGGGTCCCCCTCCCCGAGGGCTTCAGCATCGACCGGCCGGAGCCGGGCAGGCATCCCCTGCGAGACCGGCGCATCGCGGCTTTCGGCATCGGCGACGTGTTCTCCGGGCAGATCCAGCGGGATATGCTCGCCGGCACCGGCGACACCCGCCTCGTGCTCCTCGACGACGGCCTCATCACCCGGGCCGCGGTGCGCCGGCTCGCCGAGCCTGGCTGGCAGCCACTCGTCCGGGACAGCGCGGCGTTCCACCTGGGACGGCAGCTCCTGGGGGCACGCGCACGCCAGCAGCTCCTGCGCGCGGCCGGGCGCGGCCGGCTGAGCCTCTTCACCGCGATGACGCTGGCCCCCGAGCACGCCCGCGCGCTTGAGGAAGCGGGGGCCCGGATCATCACCCATGCCTTCCCGTGGCTGGCGTCGCTGCCGGTCACGGAGGAGTTCCCGGAGCCGAACATCGTGATCGGCTCGGCCATGGTCGCCGACCGGCTCATCCCGGCGGACCGCTACCGGGAATGGGTGCTGTCGATCGCGAAGATCGCCCCCACCCGCTACTTCCCGCACCGCCGCACCCACACCGGCCTGCTGGACGAGCTCCGCGCGCACCCGGCCATCACCGTCGAGGAGACCGGCCTGCCAGTGGAGCTGAGGCTGCGGGGCCTGAGCAGCGGCCAGCACGTCTACTGCCTGCCGACATCGGCGCTGCAGTCCCTGGGCCTGCTGCTGCGGGCCGCTGGCGTGACCCTCCACCCCCGCCCCATCCCGGACTCCTGGTGGCTGCCCCAGGTCCCCGCTGCCGAGCGCAGCTACCTGAACTCGTTCACGGAGAACAACGGCGGCCTGCGCGCCTGAGGGTCCGGGGTCCGTCGCACGGCGCATCCAGTTCGCCGCGGGGCGGCGCGCCACGGCGCATCGCCGCGCGCCCCTGTGGCGCAGGTCACTGAATCTGACCGGGCCGTCTGAAGCAGATTAGAATCGCCCCATGCTCACTCCGCCCCCGACGATCGTCTCGGTCTCCGACAGCGAGTCGTATCTCAAATGGGCGGCCCGGCTCCTCTCCGGCAGCGGCACCGAAGGTCCCGCCTCCGCGCACGGCCTGCAGCGGGGCCAGCTGTGGCTGCTGCACAATCCGATCCTCCCCTCCGCCGCTCAGATCGAGGCCGCGCTGGCCGGTTCAGCCTTCGGCCCCGGCGACGTCCGCCTGCTGTCCTTCGCCGAGTTCCCCGCGGCGCTCCGGGCCCTCGGCGACGGCGGTCCCGATGTGGTGGTGGGCGCCGCCACCGGGCCCGTGGTAGAGCGCGTCTTCGCCGCGGCGGCGACGCTGCCGCGCCGTCCGGCCCTGATCTCCGGGTTGCCCGGCGTGGGCCTGCCCGCCCGGGAGAAGGGCATGCGGTTCCGCGCCCTCGGCGACGCCTTCATCGCGCACTCCTACGCCGAGCAGGCCGCCTATCAGGAAATCTGCCGGCAACTGGACCTGCCCACCCGGATCCTGGTCAACCGCCTTCCCCTGCTGCGCTCCACTGAGCCGCCGCGCCGTCGCAGCCAGGACGAGGAGCGGCGCTGCCTCGTCTTCGCTCCGCAGGCGAAAGTGCCGGCCGAGCGCGCCCAGCGCGAAGCCATCCTGAAGGCCCTGGCCGGGTACGCTGCGGCCTTCCCCGGGCACCGCGTGATCGTCAAGGTGCGGGCGCTGGCCGGTGAGCAGCAGACCCACCATGAGGAATACGCCTATCCGGTGCTGCTGGCCGAGCTCGAACGCCGCGGCGAGATCCCCGCCGGCCGGCTCGAGGTCGCCGCCGGTCCCCTCTCGGACTACCTGACCGCCGACGCCGCCCTCGTCACCGTCTCCTCCACGGCCGCCCTGGAGTCCATCGACGCCGGGCTGCCGACCGGGATCATCAGCGAGTTCGGGATGAACGAGGAACTGCTGACGCTGGCCTTCCGCGGCTCGGGCATGGAACTGAGCCTGGCCGAGCTCGCCGCCGGCCGGATCCCGTTCCCGCACACCCGCTGGCTGGAGGACAACTACTTCCATCAGCAGCCCGAGCCGTTGTTCGCCGAACTGGAACGGCTGGCCGCCGACTCCCGTGCCGGCAGGCTGGCACCGCTCGGCTCGCGGCTGCGGGCCTCCCGCTTCCGGATGCTCCGCGCCGAGGCACGCCTGCGCGCGCCGAAACCCGTGGTGCGCACGTATCAGGCGGTGGCCGGCACCGTCCGGCGGCTGCGCGCACGCTGAGCCGCCACCGGCGGTGTCCGCGCCCGGGAGTAGCATGAGACGCGTATGCTGCGCCCCCTGCTGAGACTCCTGCCCGATCTGCGTCCGTACCGGGGCGCCTACACCGCCGTCCTCGTCCTGACAGCGGTCGCGACGGTCATCTCCCTCATCATTCCCGTCTTCGTCGGCTGGGCCATCGACGGTCCCATCGCCCACGGTGACTACGCCGGCCTGTGGCTGCCGGTGGCGGCGGTGACCGCGATCGGACTGCTGGAGGCCGCGGCGCTCCTGACCCGGCGCATGCTCGCCGCGCCGGTGTCCTCCCGGCTGGAGATCGCCTGGCGGCGGCGGCTCTACGCGCATCTGCAGCGGATGGCGGTCGCCCGGCATGATTCCTGGGAGTCCGGCCAGCTGCTCTCCCGCGCCGTCCAGGACCTCTCACAGCTGCGCCGGTTCGTCTCCTTCGGCGCGCCGTTCCTCCTGGTGACACCGCTGAACATCGTGGTCGGCCTGATCATCCTCGCGGTGTACTCCCCGGTCATCGCGCTTATCACCCTGCTGTGCGCCGTGCCGACCGTCGTCATCTGCACCTGGCTACAGCGCCGGTTCCAGCTGATCTCGCGCGCCGTGCAGGATCAGAACGGGGAACTGACCACTCTGGTCGAGGAGTCCGTGCAGGGCATCCGGATCATCAAGGCCTTCGGCCGCGGGGAGACCATCACCGCTCGCTATGCGGCTCAGGCGCGCCGGCTCTGGTCCACCGAACTGGAACGCGCCCGGCTCGACGCCTGGCTGAACATCGCGCTGATCCTGCTGCCGTTCCTCGCGATCGGCGTCAGCCTCGGCTACGGGACCTGGCAGATCGTGCACGGCACGATGACGCCCGGCGCCCTGGTCGCCGCGATCACCGTCATGATGTTCCTGCGGATGCCCATCGAGATGCTGGGCTTCCTGCTCTCGGACGCCTACCGCTCCGCCACCGCGGCGATCCGCCACTGGGAGGTGGTGGACACTCCCATCGACATCACCGACCCCGCCTCCCCCTCCTCCCTGCCGGCGACCGATGCCCCGGCACGCGTGGAGTTCCGCGACGTCCGCTTCCGCTTCCCCGATGCGGCGGCGGACACCCTCGCCGGATTCAGCCTCGTCCTCGAACCCGGCACCACCACGGCGCTGGTCGGCGCGACCGGCACGGGGAAGACCGCGGTGGCCGCGCTGCTGCCGCGTCTGCACGATGTCACGGCCGGTGCCGTCCTGCTGGACGGCACCGACGTCCGCGACCTGCCGCTGGAGACCCTGCGCCGGCACGTCGCCGTCGCCTTCGACGAACCCATCCTGTTCTCCGCCTCGGTGCGGGAGAACGTCGCTCTGGGCTCCCCGGAAGCCGGCGACGATGAGGTCTGGGCGGCCCTGGAGATCGCCCAGGCCGCCGCCTTCGTGCGCGAGCTGCCCGAAGGACTCGACACCCTCATCGGCGAGCAGGGCCTGTCCCTGTCCGGCGGGCAGCGGCAGCGGCTCTCCCTGGCCCGCGCGATCCTGGGCCGGCCGAGGGTCCTGGTGCTGGACGACCCGCTCTCGGCGGTGGACGTCACCACCGAGGAACGGGTCCAGGAACGCCTGCGGGAACGCCTCCGGCAGTCCACCGCGCTGGTGATCGCGCACCGGCCCTCCACCGCCGCACTGGCCGATCGGGTCGCCGTCCTGGAGGGCGGCCGCATCGTGGACTGCGCGCCCCATGCCGAGCTGCTGCGCCGCAGCCCGGCGTACCGCAGCCTGATGGGCGCGCGTGAACTCCGCCAGGGCGACGACGCCGTCAGCGCCGGGAGCACGCCATGAGGATGGGCACCGCGCCGCCCGAGGGCGCTCCCGCACAGCTGAGCCAGCCGGCGCGCCGCCTGCTGGGGGACCTGATCCGCCCGCACCGCGCACGCCTGGCGCTCGTCGCCGCCGTCACCGTCTCCACCTCCGTCCTGGCGGCGGGCATCCCGCTCTTCGTGGCGATGGCCCTGGACACCGGGCTGCCGCGCGCCGCCGACGGCGATCCGGGGCCGCTCGTCGGCGCCACCGCGGGCTTCCTGGCGGTGGCCGTGCTGGTCTCGCTGGGGACGTTCCTGGGGATCCGGCTCAACGCCGCGCTGGTCCAGCGGATGATGTTCGCCCTGCGCACGCGGTTGTTCCGGCACGTGCAACGGCTGAGCATCGGCTACCACGAGCGGTCCACCTCCGGCCGGCTGGTCTCCCGCCAGGCCTCGGACATGGAATCCGTGCAGCAGTTCATGGCCGGAGCGCTCATCCAGTCCGTGATGGCGCTGGTGACGATGGTGGCCATCGCGGTCATGCTGGTATGGCTCGATCCGTTGCTGGCGCTGGTGGTGTTCGCCGGCTTCGTGCCGCTCACCTTCCTGACCATCTGGGCGAACCGCCGTCAGCGGGCAGCCTACCGCGCGACGCGGACGACGATCGCTCGGGTGATCGTGCACGTGGTGGAGACGATGGGCGGCATCCGCGCGGTCCAGGCGTTCCGCCGCGAACAGCGCGGACTGGAACGGCTGGACGAGGAGGACGCGGCCTACTGCCAGGCGAACACCGAGGCGCTGCAGGGCATGGCCTGGTACACCGGCGGCACCCGGCTGATCGGCAACCTCTCCCTGGCGGTCATCGTGCTGCTCGGCGGCTGGCTGGTGATCGGGGGTGACACCGAGGTCGGCGTGCTCGCGGCGTTCCTGCTGTCACTGCGCCGCTTCTACGCGCCGCTGGACGAACTGGTGCAGGCCTTCAACGCCTATCAGTCCGCCGCCGCGGCACTGGAGAAGATCGCCGAAGTGCTCTCCGCCCGGCCCGACGTCCCCGAGCCGGTCTCCCCGGCCGGCGGTACCGGGGACCAGGCGGACGCCGCACCTGAGGACCAGACGGGCAACGTCCCCGAAGACCGGCCCGGCTCCGCTGGCCGGGGAGAAGGCGATGAGGCTTCCCCTCGCGGTGAGTCCCGCGGAGAGAGCCTTCGCGGCGAGGTCCGGTTCGAGGACGTCTCGTTCCGGTACTCCGCCTCCGGCGCGGAGGTCCTGCCCGCGTTCTCCCTTCATGTGCCAGCCGGGCAGACGGTCGCGATGGTCGGCGCCACGGGCGCGGGCAAGTCCACGCTGGCAAAGCTGCTCTGCCGGTTCTACGACCCGGCAGAGGGCCGCATCACGCTCGACGGCACGGACCTGCGCGATCTGCCCGACCGCGTGCTGCGCCGCCGCATCGTCATGGTCACGCAGGAGAGCTACCTGTTCAGCGGCTCGGTGGCCGACAACATCCGGATCGGGAATCCGGACGCCGGCATGGCCGAGGTGGTCCGCGCCGCTCAGGCGGTCGGCCTGCACGATTTCGTCGAGTCCCTTCCGCAGGGGTATGAGACCGATGTGAAACGCCGCGGCGGGCGCCTGT
Source organism: Sediminivirga luteola (assembly GCF_014639315.1). Classification (GTDB taxonomy): domain Bacteria; phylum Actinomycetota; class Actinomycetes; order Actinomycetales; family Brevibacteriaceae; genus Sediminivirga; species Sediminivirga luteola. Next base: position 163,197 of record NZ_BMFY01000006.1, on the reverse strand, counting down.
CCTCCGGTCAGCGGCAACTGGTGGCCTTCGCGCGGGTGTTCCTGGCCGATCCGGATGTGATCGTGCTCGACGAGGCAACCGCGAGCCTCGACATCCCCGGTGAGCGCCTCGTCCAGGCAGCCCTGGAGCGGGTCCTGGCGGGCCGGACCGCGCTCATCATCGCCCATCGCCTCTCCACCGTCGCGATCGCCGACCGCGTGCTGGTGATGAAACGCGGCAGGATCGTCGAGGACGGGACGCCCGCCGAGCTGGTCGGCGCCGGCGGCGAGTTCGCCTCCCTGGACGCCGCCTGGCGGGAGACCCTGGTCTGAGCGCCCGCCGGGACGGCACGGCGGGCACGTCTGGCCGGGGCGGGGAACGCCTAGCCTCCGGGCGTGATCTTCGCCACTTCGCGCGTCATAAAACGTCACAATGACGGTCTCGCTTTCACTTCGCTCCCCTCTTCCTGCCAGAGTTGATGTGGCTGTGCCCGCTCAGCGCCGCGCGCGAACAGCCGTGCCGGCTTTCCTCGCCTCATCCGTCCACTGGGAGTTTCACATGATCGAACTGCGCGCGGTGAGCAAGGTGTACCCCGGCGGGGTGACCGCGCTCGACTCGGTGGACCTGTCCATCGGCGCCGGCGAGATCCACGGCATCGTGGGCCGCTCCGGCGCCGGGAAGTCCACCCTCATCCGCTGCCTGACCGGCCTGGACCCGGCCACGAGCGGTGAGATCACCATCGACGGCGTGAACCTGGGCACCGCCCGCGGCGCCGCCCTGATGAAGGCGCGGCGGAAGATCGGCATGGTCTTCCAGCACGTGAACCTGCTCGATTCCCGCACAGCCGAGAAGAACATCGCTCATCCCCTGGAAGTCGCCGGGGTCCCGGCCGCCGAGCGGAAGCGCCGGGTCGACGAGCTCCTGGAGCTGGTGGGCCTGAGCGACCGGCGCAAGAACTATCCCGCCCAGCTCTCCGGAGGCCAGAAGCAGCGCGTCGGCATCGCCCGTGCCCTGGCCGCCGAACCGCGCGTACTGCTGTGCGATGAGCCGACCTCCGCGCTGGACTCGGCGACCACCCGCCAGATCCTCTCGCTCATCCGCTCGCTGCGGGACCGGCTGGGCATCACGGTCGTGATCATCACCCATGAGATGTCCGTCGTCCGGGAGATCTGCGACTCCGTGTCACTGCTGAGCGAGGGACGCATCGAGCGCTCGGGGCCGCTGCTGGAGGTCATCCAGGACACCGGTTCGCCGCTGTCCAAGGAGCTCATCTCCCTGCCGCCGACCGCGCACCTGCAGGCCGATGCCACCATCGTCGAGGCGCTCGTCGCGGCGGAGGGCGGGCTCGCCGACGTCGGCGAGCTGTTCGCGCTGCTGGGCCGGCACGGCTTCAGCGCGCAGGTCGCCGCCGGCACCATCGAGACCATCCAGGGCCGCCAGGTGGGCCGGCTGCACTTCACCCCCGGCGACCGGGACGAGGCCGAGCGGATGGCCGCCGTGCTCCGTGAGGCCGGCGTGCACGCCGAGCTGACCACCGCCGCGACGGTGCAGCGCGAGGACGCCGCCCGCCAGGAGGACAACGAGGCGCACGACGGCCGTGACGGACAGGAAGGGGGCGCCCGATGATCCTCGCCTCAGGTGAGATGTTCCTGGACAACCCCGTCTTCCACGGACGGCTGTGGGACGCGACCGCCGAGACCCTCCTGATGATGGTCTTCACGACGCTCGCGGTGGCGGCCTTCGGCCTCCCCCTGGGCGTGCTGCTGCACAGCGTCAGCCCCAAGGGCCTGACCCCGGCGGCGCCGGTCTACCGCGTCATCAGCCTGATCGTGGATTTCGGCCGCTCGATCCCGTTCATCATCCTGATGATCGCGCTGATCCCGTTCACCCGGTTCGTCGTGGGCAGCGCCCTGGGCTGGCAGGCGACCGTCGTGCCGCTCGCCGTGGGCGCGATCCCGTTCTTCGCGCGGCTGGTGCAGAACGCGCTGCGCGAGGTGGACTCCGGCAAGGTCGAGGCGGTGCAGATGATGGGCGCCTCAAAAGGTCATATTACGTATCACGTACTCATCCGGGAGGCCCTCCCCGGTATCGTCGGGGCTCTGACCGTCACGGTCGTGACGCTGATCAGCTACACCGCCATGGCCGGCACCATCGGCGGCGGCGGCCTGGGCGCCCTGGCCATCGACTACGGCTACCGCCGGTACCAGAGCGACACGATGGTCGCCTGCATCGTGCTGCTGGTCGCCCTGGTGGCGCTCGTGCAGTGGATCGGCGACACGGTCGTGCGGAAGATCGACCACCGCTGAGCAGCACCCGCGGCCGGCAGCGACGCCTGTCCCGCCGCGGTGGCTGCGAAGACAACTACGTCAAGCAAGAGAAACAAGAAAGCAGGTAAGAATGCGACGCTTGATCACCCTTTCCGCCGCTACTGCCGCCTCGGCGCTGTTCCTGGCCGGCTGCGGCGCGGGCGGCGGCTCCGACGCCGAAGTCGGGCAGGAGAGCGAGGAAGGAGTCACCACGCTGACCGTTGGCGTCTCCCCGGTACCGCACGGAACCATCCTGGAGTTCGTCAACGAGAACCTGGCCGAGGAGGCCGGACTCAGCCTGGAGATCGTCAGCTACGACGACTACGCGCTGCCGAACCGCGCGCTGGTGGACGGCGAGCTGGACGCGAACTACTTCCAGCACCTGCCCTACTTCGAGTCTGAGTCGGAGAGCCAGGGCTACGAGCTGGCGCACTTCGACGGCGTGCACATCGAACCCTTCGCGCTGTACTCCAACGAGTACGACGATGTCGCCGACCTGCCGGGCGGCGCCCAGATCGGCATCAACAACGATCCCTCCAACCAGGGCCGTGCACTGGACCTGCTGGCCGAAGCCGGTCTGATCACGCTCGACGACTCCGTCGACGTCGTCTCGGCCACCGTCGGCGATGTGGTGGACAACCCGAAGAACCTGGAGTTCATCGAGGCCGACGCCGCCTCGCTGGCGCGCACGCTGGACGATGTCGACGCCTCCGTCATCAATGGCAACTACGCCATCGAGGCGGGCCTGTCCCCGACCGAGGACGGCCTGCTGGTGGAATCCGGCGAGGACAACCCCTACGCCAACTTCCTGGCGGTCCGGGCCGGCGACGAGACCAACGAGGCGATCGTGACGCTCGACGAGCTGCTGCACTCCGAGGAGGTCCGCCAGTTCATCGAGGAGACCTGGGCCGACGGCGCCGTCATCCCGGCGTTCTGAGTCCGTCCCTTCGCGATTCCTGATCCGGCGGCGCCGGCGAGGTCATCCTCGCCGGCGCCGCCGCATCTATAGGTGGCGGTTCCGCGCGCTTATCCCCCTTCAGGAACCGGCATCGCGCTTACGTCGCCACTGCGCGCTTGTATCGTCGTTGCCCAGGTCTGGGGAGTGGCGACGTACCGGCGGGACAACGATATTCACCGCGTCCCGCTGGGTCGGCGGAGGCGTCCGCTCCCATGCCCCCCGGGACACGCCGGAACTCCCGGGCACGCGCCGGACTACGGCCGCAGTCAGAACAGTCCGGTGATCCGCCCTTCCTCGTCGACGTCGATGCTCAGCGCGGCCGGTTCCTTCGGCAGGCCCGGCATCGTCATGATGTCGCCGCACTGCACCACGACGAACCCGGCCCCGGCTGCCAGCCGGACCGAACGCACTTCCAGCACGTGGCCTTCCGGCGCGCCGCGCAGCGCCGCGTCACCGGAGAAGGAGTACTGTGTCTTGGCCATGCACACCGGCAAGCCGTCATGGCCCGCCTCGGCCAGCCTGTCGAGCTCGCGGCGCGCCGCCGGGGAGAACTCGACCCGGCCGGCACGGTAGATCCGGCTCGCCACGGCCTCGATCTTCTCCGCCAGTCCCTGGTCCAGGTCGTAGGCGTGGCGGGGCGCCGGCGCGGAGCCGTCCATCGCATCGAGGACGGCCTCTGCGAGCGTGGTGGCCCCGCTGCCGCCTTCGGCCCAGTGGCGGGCCTCCACCGCGACGACCCCGGCCTCGCCAAGTTCTGCGATGACGGCGCGCATCTCCTCGTCCGAGTCGTCCGGGAACCGGTTCAGGCACACCACCGGGGCCAGCCCGAAGACATCGCGCAGGTTCTCCGCGTGCCGCAGCACGTTCGCCAGGCCGCCGTGATGACGGATGGCCCGCAGCGTCGCCACCAGCACGGCGGCGTCGGGCCAGATGCCGGCCGCTCGTGCCTTGATGTCCAGGAACTTCTCCGCCCCCAGATCCGCCCCGAAGCCGGCCTCGGTGACCACGAGGTCGCTCAGTGCCAGGGCGGTCGTCGTGGCGATCGCGGAGTTGCAGCCGTGGGCGATATTGGCGAACGGCCCGCCGTGGACGAAGGCGGGGGTCTGCTCCAGGCTCTGGACCAGATTGGGCTGCAGCGCGTCCCGCAGCAGAGCGGTCATCGCACCCGCCGCGCCCAGATCGGCGGCGGTGACCGGCCGGCGGTCGTAGTCCTCCGCGACGACGATGCGTCCCAGCCGCTCCCGCAGTTCGGAAATCGAGGTCGCCAGGCAGAAGATCGCCATCACCTCGCTGGCGACGACGATCTGCCAGCCGTCCTCCCGCGGCTGCCCGTTACCGGGTCCGCCCAGGCCCGCGACAGTCTGGCGCAGCACCCGGTCGTTCATGTCGATGGCGCGGGACAGGCGGATGCGCCGGGGATCGATGCGCAGCGGATTGCCCTGATGCAGGGAGTTGTCCAGCATCGCCGCCAGCAGATTGTTGGCCAGGCCGATGGCGGAGAAGTCGCCGGTGAAGTGCAGGTTGATGTCCTCCATTGGGACCACCTGCGCGTGCCCGCCGCCGGCCGCCCCGCCCTTCATCCCGAAGACCGGTCCCAGGCTGGGCTCGCGTAGCGCGATGGACACCCGGGCCCCGGGAATCCGGGAGTCCCGGTTCCGGGAGAGGCCAGCGAAGGCATCGGCCAGCCCGACGGTCGTGGTGGTCTTGCCCTCGCCGGCGGGAGTGGGGCTCATGGCGGTCACCAGCACGAGCCGCCCTCGGTCGCCCGCGTCGAAGCGCTTGCGCGCCGCGGCCAGTGCCGGGTATGCGACCTTGGCCTTGTCGTGGCCGTAGGGGATCAGATCCTGCGGCTCCAGGCCCAGCCGTGCGCCGATGTCGGTGATCGGCGCCGGGGTGACGGCTGCGGCGATCCGCTGGTCGACGGACAGAGACGACGATGACTGCTGCGCGCCTTTGCTGGTCATGGCGCCAGTCTACGGGCCACGTACCGGTTCTTCAGGCGGGTGCTGGGGATTCTCCGAACGTGCGTTCAGATCCAGCCGTGGCGCTTGGCGATGGCCAGCGCCTCGTGCCGGTTGGCGGCACCGAGCTTCATGCTGGCCGATGACAGGTAGTTGCGCGTGGTCCCCGGGGAAAGCGAGGCCCGGACGGCGATCTCCTCGATGCTGGCCCCATCGGCGGAGAACTCCAGCACATCCGCCTCCCGCGGAGTCAGGGGGCTCTCCCCGGCCGCGAGCGCCTCCGCCGCCAGCTCCGGGTCCACATAGCGTCCGCCCGACGCCACCTGGCGCACCACCTCGGCCAGTTTCTCCGCGGAGGCGGTCTTGGGCACGAAGCCGCGCACCCCGACCTCCAGCGCACGTTTGAGGTAACCGGGCCGCCCGTGGCTGGTGACGATCACCAGGCCGATGCCGGCATAGTCGCCGATGAGCCGTTCCGCCGTCTCGATGCCGTCCAGACCTGGCATCTGCAGGTCCAGCAGCACCACATCGGGACGCTTCTCCGCGGCCGCCAGCCGGCCGATCAGCTCGATCGCCTGGGCGCCGTCGGCTGCTTCGCCGAGCACCTCGATATCGTCGTTGAGCCCGAGCATCGCCGCCATGGCGGACCGGATCAGATGCTCGTCGTCCACCAGCACCGTGGTCATCATCGTGTCGTCCTCCCTGTGAGCCGTCATCGTCCCGCGGTTCCTTCTCCCGGGACCTCCCGGGGCATCGCGAACTGGGCGTGCACCCGGAACCAGCCGTCCTCGGTGCCGGTGCGGAGGCGGCCGCCGGCTTCGGCGAGCCGGTCCCGCAACGCCGCCAGCCCGGTGCCGCCGCCGCGGTCCTTCGCCGGGGAGGGGCCGACCCCGTCGTTCTCCACCCGCAATCCGGCCGGATCGATCATGATGCTCACCTGGCCCGCGCGCGAATGCCGCAGCACATTGGTGACGGCCTCGCGGAGCACGCGGGCAGCCAGGTCCCGGTGGGCCGGCGGCACCGCATCGGCGCTGCCGGTCAGGTGGACGTCGACGCCGGCCGAGGCCAGGAGGGAGCGTGCGCCGCTGAGTTCCTGCTCCAGGTTCGTCTTGCGGTAGGACTGGACGAGGCCGCGCATATCGGCCAGGGAATCGTGGGCGAGCTGCCTGACCTCGCGGAACTGGGTCGCCGCCTTCGAGTCCTCACCGCCCTCGCGCAGCGCCAGCTGCGCTCCGAGCTCGCTCTTGACCGCGATGGCGGAGAACCGGCGCCCCAGCACATCGTGCAGGTCCCGGGAGATCCGCAGCCGTTCCTCGGCCACCGCGAGCACGGATTCTTGCCGCCGCACCCGGTCGATGCTCCTGAGCACCTCGATGTACCAGAGGCTGGACCAGATCACGAGCCACGGCGTGGCGACCACGAAGAAGACGGCGATGAATCCGCCAAGGGTCATCTCCGCCTCGCCGATGGACACCGACAGACCGACCGTTCCCAACGTCAGTACCGCAGCGATGACCGGCCCGATGTACGCGCCCAGCGCGCAGGCGAGGAACCAGCCGGTCTGCAGCATCAGCCACCGCGAGGGACCCAGCTCCGGCTCGTTGTCCCCCGCGGGGCCCTGGAGAGCGACGACGGCACCGGCGACGCCCACCCCGACGATCACGCCGGCCAGCACCGCGCTCCACCATGGCGGCAGGTTTCGTTCCAACCAGGGGAAACCCTGAAGACCCCGGCGCATCGGCGCCGCGGCGAGTCCGGCTTGAACCGCGATGACGAACACCACTCCGGAAACGCCGAGACCCCCGCTGTCGGCGAACTGCTCACCGTTGACCAGCACGATGAAGATCGGGAAGACGAGCATGCCGTACAGGGGCCAGATGAAGGTGCGGCGGACGGTGTTCATGCCGGCGTTCATGCCCGGCAGTCTGCGCGGCGGCTTCTCACCGCGCGTCACCCGCACCTCCGGGGCCTGCGCCACGCCGTCCTCGCTCATGTGCTCATTCTCCCAGTCCCCGCGGCCAGGGCTTCTTACGGTTCTGCTTACGACTCCCACTCTGCCCGCCGGGCGCCGCGCACGGCAGTGCCCGGACTCATCGTGGTTCATGAGGGTGTCACCGTGCCGCCATGACGAATGTCATGTCCTCCATCGGCCAGAACGCGCGGGGAACGGATGGGGGCGGGCCTCTGCGAGCGCGGCGGGTGCGTGCTCGACTGCCTGCGACCGTGCTCACCGGCCCCTCCGTCCCCGCCGGTCACCATCGGTGGATCACGGCGAGCGTGCGGGCCTGGCGCTCCTGGCGCTGAACAGCTCGCCACCCACGTCGCGGCACCGGTGCGGGCGTTGTCAGCGGGAGAGCATAGGCTGCTCCTAGACCGGTTCGCCGCGCCGCCACGGGCGGGCGCGGGCGTCTGCCGATCCCGCTCCGGCACGCAAGAGATGCGCCGGTGCCCGTCGCACGATGAGGAGAGACAGCATGGAGTTCAGGTACCTCGGAAACAGCGGCCTCAAGATCTCGGAGATCACCTACGGCAACTGGCTCACCCACGGCTCGCAGGTGGAGAACGAGATCGCCACCCGGTGCGTGCATGCGGCTCTGGACGCCGGCATCAGCACCTTCGACACCGCCGATACCTACGCCAACACCAAGGCCGAGGAAGTCCTCGGCGAGGCGCTCGCCGGTCAGCGCCGCGAGTCCCTGGAGATCTTCACCAAGGTGTACTGGCCCACCGGCCCCAAGGGGCACAACGACTCGGGTCTGTCCCGCAAGCACATCCTGGAGTCCATCGACGGCTCGCTGCGCCGGCTGAAGACGGACTACGTGGACCTCTACCAGGCGCATCGCTTCGACTACGAGACGCCGCTGGAGGAGACCATGCAGGCGTTCGCCGATGTGGTCCGCGCCGGCAAGGCGCTGTACATCGGCGTGAGCGAATGGACCGCCGACGAGATCCGCGCCGGGCACGCGCTGGCGAAGGAGCTGGGCGTCCAGCTGATCTCCTCCCAGCCGCAGTACAACATCCTCTGGCGCGTGATCGAGCCCGAGGTGATCCCCGCCTGCGCCGAGCTCGGCGTCTCCCAGATCGTCTGGTCGCCCATCGCCCAGGGTGTGCTGACCGGTAAGTACAAGCCGGGCCAGCCGCTGCCGGAAGGCTCGCGCGCCACGGACCAGAAGGGCGGCGCGAACACGATCAAGCGTTACCTGAACGACGACATTCTCACCGGCGTGCAGAAGCTCGAGCCCATCGCCGCCGAGCTGGGCCTGACCATGGCGCAGCTGGCCATCGCCTGGGTCCTCGCCAACGACAACGTCGCCTCCGCGCTCGTCGGCGCTTCGCGGCCGGAGCAGATCGAGTCGAACGTGAAAGCCGCCGGGGTGAAGCTCGACGAGCAGGTGCTGCGCGCCATCGACGAGGCCGTCGGGCACCTGGCCGTCACTGATCCCGGCCTGACCGTCTCTCCGGAGACGCGCCCGAGCTGAACGCTTCGCGGACGCCTCCTTCACAACACAACCGGGTAGTGACGAAACACCTCCGTCGACGGCGTCGCTTCGTCACTACCCGGTTGTTCTCCGTGCAGCCCGCACTGCTGGGTGTCCGAAGAGACCCACGGGGCTCACCGCGTGGCCGCCCGAGAGACCCGGACACCGCATCGGGCCCGCGCCCGGCGGCTCCCGGGCAGCGCCAGGAATGCAGCCCGCACTGCCGGGTGCCCGGCCCTGGGCGGTCACCCCTGGGAGATCGCCGTACATCGGCAAAGCACCCTTGACGGGATGCGTAGATTTATACATACACTTGCGGCATGGCGAACAAGACGATCTACGTATCCGACTCCGACCGTGAACTCTTCGACCGCGCCGCAGAGCTTGGCGGCGGCCTCTCCCCCGCGATCTCGGAAGCGCTCGCCGACTGGGTCGCCAAGAAGGAGGCGGAGGCCGACGAGTTCTCCACCGTCTCCGTCCAGGTCTCGTCCGAGGGCGTCTCCAAGGAGAAGCGCTTCCAGGGCAAGTTCCTGACCAAGGTGACCGCCAAGAGCGACGGCCACCACTACGTCTACACCGTCTACACCACCAAGAAGGGCCAGTACGCCGTGCACATCGCGCCGGCGAGCGGATTCGCCGGTATCACCGCCGAACTGCAGCATCTCGTCGGTGAAAGCGGCGAATGGCTGCAGTCGGTCAGCCGCGGCGCGCAGGGGCTGAAGGACAAGGCCGCAGAGAAGAACCCCTTCGAGGGCTTCGCTCTCCCCTTCTCCGGGCCGCAGACCAGTTCACTGCGCGTGTTCGCCACGCCGGACTCCCTCGTCGGCGAATTGCCCGACGACGTCCGCAAGGCGATCATCGATGCCGAGAAGCAGCCCCTGGTGGAGGAACTCGACATCTGACCGGCACCTGACCGGCGCCGCCGCGTCAGCTCCGGGGCAAGGCGTCAACGGGACGAAGCACCATCGGGCTGGTGGGCCGGCGGCCACTCACGCAGGAAGGCCCTGATGTTCCCTGACTCGTACAGGGAACACCAGGGCCTTCGCCTCGCTGGCGCTCAGGCGATCTTCACCAGGCGCTTGTTGCAGAACTCCTCCATCGCCAGCGGCCCGAGCTCACGGCCGATGCCGGAGCGCTTCACGCCACCGAAGGGCAGATGCGGCTTGGAGGCCTCGGTCTCGTTGATGAACACCATGCCGGCGTCGATCTGCTCGCCCACGCGCCGCGCCTTCTCCGGGTCGGTGCTGAACACGGCCGAGCCCAGACCGAACGGCGTGTCATTGGCCAGCGCCACGGCCTCGTCCTCGTCGGAGACCTTGAACACCATGATGGCCGGGCCGAACAGCTCCTCCTTGTAGGCTCGCATCCCCGGCTTGACGTCCGTGAGCACGGTCGGCTGGACGAACGCGCCCGGCCCGTCGATGAGGTCGCCGCCGGCCAGCAGCGTGGCGCCCTGGGAGACCGTCTCCTTGACCTGATCGACGAAGTTCTCGGCCGCCGCGCGGGAGGACAGCGGAGCGAGGGTCGTACCCTCCTCAGTCGGATCGCCCGGCGTGTAGTTCTTCGCCTTTTCCGTGATCGAGGCGACGAAGTCCTCGTACAGATCCTCGTGCACGATCATCCGCTTGGGCGAGTTGCACGCCTGGCCGGTGTTGCCCAGCCGGGTGCGGAACGCCGTCTCGGCCATCTGCTCGACATCGGCGGCATCCAGGACGACGAACGGATCGGATCCGCCGAGTTCCAGTACGACCTTCTTCAGGTTCTTGCCGGCGATGGCGGCCACCGCGGAACCGGCGCGCTCTGAACCGGTCAGGGAGACGCCCTGGTTGCGGGGATCCTCCAGGATCTGCTCCACCTGCTCGTTGGTGGCGTAGATGTTGATGTAGGCGTCGGCGGGCACCCCCGCGTCATGGAAGATCTGCTCCATCGCCGCAGCGGACCGCGGGCAGCTGGGAGCGTGCTTGAGCAGTACCGTGTTCCCCAGCGCCAGGTTCGGCGCCGCGAACCGCGCCACCTGGTAGTAAGGGTAGTTCCATGGCATGATGCCCAGGATCGAACCGACCGGGCGCTTCTGGATGACGGCCTTGCCGGCGTCCGTGCCCTTGACCGGCTCATCGGCAGTGAAGGCTTCGGCGTTCTCGGCGTAGTAGTCGTAGATGTTGGCGGTCAGGGCGAGTTCGCCTTTGGCCTCCTTGAGCAGTTTGCCCATCTCGGTGGAGATGATCCGGGCGAGCTCGTCCTGCCGCTCCCGGTAGATCTCCGCGACCTTGTGCATGAGGGCGGCGCGCTCGGAGACGCTACGGGTGCGCCAGGAGGCGAACTCCCGATGCGAACGGTCGAGGGCGTCGGCGATCTCGGCGTCGGTGGCCGTCGGGAACTCCTCGACTACCTCGCCGGTGGCTGGGTTGGTCACACGGTACAAAACGTGATCTCCTTCATATCCGGGGTTTCCACCTCACACGCTACAAACCCGCAGCACGCGTGTCGACGCCGGGTCCGCGGATCGGACATCCGGGCCCATGGTCGCGGCGACGCGGCGGCGGCCTGGACCGTGCGGGCCTGCGCGCCGAGCCGAGCCGCCACGGCCGATCTTTCCGGCATGTCCCCTTGCCTTCCGGACATCCTGCTGCGAGCATCTGACCACCTGTGATCGTCTTCACACCGGACGCAGCACAGAGACAATGCCGTCGCCACCGTCAGGAGATGCTCGTGGATCCCACCCTCGCGCAGCTGTGCGCCATCGCCGTCTTCATCGCCGTGTTCGCCCTGGGTGCCGTGCGCGGGGTTCAGCTGGGAGTTCTCATGTTCGCCGCTGCAGCCGGCACCGCGCTCATCCTGAGCGATATGAGCCTGGAGGATGTGGTGGGCGGGTTCCCGCTGTCCATCATGATCCTGCTCGTGGGCGTCACCTATTTCTTCGCGATCGCGCAGGCCAATGGCACCGTGGACCGGCTCATCGACGCCGCGCTGGCCAAGGTCGGTTCCAACCGCCTGTTCCTGCCAGTCGTTCTGCCGCACCGCGCAGGTCCCGGCCACCGCGGCCGTGCAGGCGCGTCGGGGCAGCGCCTCCACCGCGGACGTTGCCTTCGGGGAAGGGGATGACGATCCGCCCGCCGTCGGCCCGGTCGAAACACACGAAGGGGCAGCACACGGCGGGCCCGGCGTCACAGCACATGAGGGGCCCGCACAGGGCGGGGCAGGGGCGCATGCCGGGAGTGACGCACCACCCGCTCTGCCTCCCTTCACCCGCATCCAGATCCTCACCGTCACCGCGATCATCATCCTGGTCGGCAGCGTGGTCGCGCTCGCCGCGGCGGGCCGGGAACCCGATATCGGCGTGATCTGCTTCGGGCTCGCCTCCATCCTGATCCTGGTGGATCCGGCCGTCGGCAAGGCCGCGCTGGCGAAGATCGACTGGTCGACCGTTCTCCTGGTCGGGGGCATCATCACCTTCGTCGGCGTGCTGGAGACCATGGGCGCCGTCGACCTGCTCGGTGAGGCCGCCCGCAGCATCGGCTCACCCGTGATCGCGGCGCTCGTGCTGTGCGCGGTCGGCGGGCTCGTCTCGGCGTTCGCCTCCACGACCGGCATCCTCGCAGCGCTCGTGCCGCTGGCCCTCCCCCTCGTCGCGAGCGGCGACCTGCCCGGCTGGGCGCTCGTCGCCGCACTCGGGGTATGCTCCGCGGTGGTCGACGTCTCGCCCTTCTCCACCCTGGGGGCCACCGCGGTGGCCTCCGCGCCCGAGGAGGCACGGCCGCGCCTGACCAGGATCCTGCTGCGCTGGGGCCTGTCGATGGTGGTCGTCGGTCCGGTACTGCTCGTCGGGGCCCTCGTCGTACCCGCCATGGCGGTCTGAGGTGCGGCCGGGTCCCGCAAGGAATAGCATCGCTGGCGGCGAACGTTGTGCCGGTATGAGTGAGTCTCCCGTGATCGAACGCCAGGCCGAGCAGCACCGCTACGTCGCCTTCCTCGACGGTGAGCCCATCGCCTTCGCGGCGTACCGCGATGCCGGCGAGAACCGCGTCTTCACCACCACCGTGACGAACCCCGCGCATGGCGGCCGGGGCTACGCCGGACTGCTGGTGGAGGCCGCCTTCAAGGACGCGCTGGACGAGGAGCGCACGATCGTCCCGCAGTGCTCCTATGTAGAGCATTACCTGCGCACTCACCCCGAATGGGAGCAGGCGTTCGAGGAGAGGGGCCTCCTGGGCGCGTCCTGACCACGGGCGAGCCACTGCCTCGTGACGTGGCTGCGTGTCCTCTCCGGCGACTGCCGCTGCCGGGCCCCGTTACCGCCGGGGTTGCGCCCTGATTCCCGGTGGGCTCACCCGGAATTTGTGCACAGCGCCGGCGTCCACTGCCACGCGGGCCGCGCGGGTTACCGGCGGCGTGCTTTCGGCACGACGAGCGGGGTGCCGGTCTCGGGGTCGTCGATGACCACGCAGGCCAGCCCGAACACGTCCTCCACGAGTTCGGCCGTCACGATCTCTCCCGGCGCGCCCTGCGTGACGACGGTGCCGTCCTTCATCACGATCAGATGCGAGGCGTATCTGGCCGCGTGGTTCAGATCGTGCAGCACCGCCACCAGCGTGCGCCCCTGCGCGTGAAGATCCCAGAACAGCTCCATCAGCTCGATCTGATGCGCCACGTCCAAGAAGGTGGTCGGCTCGTCCAGCAGCAGGATCGAGGTCTCCTGTGCCAGCGCCATCGAGACCCAGACGCGCTGGCGCTGACCGCCCGAGAGCTCATCCAGATGACGGGCGGAGAGCTCCTCCACCCGGGTGGCGCGCATGGCCTCCAGCACCGCGCGTTCATCCTCGCGACTCCACTGCCGGATCAGCTTCTGATGCGGATACCGGCCGCGGGCGACCAGCTCGGCGACGGTGATCCCGTCCGGCGCGATCGAGCTCTGCGGCAGCAGTCCCAGCTGCGTGGCGAAATCCCGCGCCCGGTAGGAGTGCACATCCTTGCCGTCCAGCAGCACGGCACCCTGCGCGGGCTTGAGCAGCCTGCTCAAGCCCCGCAGCAGCGTGGACTTCCCGCAGGCGTTCGGGCCCACGATCACGGTGAAGGAACCGTCGGGGATCCGCACCGAGAGGTCCTCGGCGATGATCCGCTTGTCATAGCCCAGGCTCACCCCGCTGGCCTGCAAGCGCGCGGCACCGGGATCGGCGCCGGGACCTGTGAGGCCGGGAGCGTGCTCCGCCGTGTCCAGCGGAGACCCCGTCCTGCCGGGAGCCTGCTCGCTCATACGCCCTTCCTCGCTTCCCTGATGATGAGCCAGATGAGGTACAGACCGCCGATGCTCACGGTCATCACGCCCACCGGCAGCGTCGTCTCCCGTCCCAGGAACAGGGTGAAACCGTGCTGTGCCAGGAAGTCCGCCGCAGCCAGCAGGAAGGCGCCCATCACCGCGGAGGCACCCATCGTGACCGAGGCCGAACCGGTCAGCCGCCGGGCGATCTGCGGCGCCGCCAGAGAGATGAAGGAAATCGGGCCGGCTGCCGCAGTGACCGTGGCGGTGAACCCCACGCCCAGCACGACCAGCGAAAGCCGGGCCCGCTCGGTCCGCACCCCCAGCGCCCTGGAAGCGTCGTCGCCGAGCTCCAGCAGGCGCATCGGCCGCGCCAGGAACGCCGCGGCGATGAAGAACACCGCCAGCACGGCCGTCGCCGGAACCATCTGGGACCAGCCGATGCCGTTGAGCGTGCCCGCGCCCCAGACCGCCGCCGAGAGCGCCACTTCGAGGGAAGCCCGGATGAGCATCCACGTGTTGAGCGCGGAGAGCATCGCGCTCACGGCGATGCCGACGATGATGAGCCTGAAGCCCTGGACACCGCCGCGGTAGGCCAGCACGTACACCAGCGCGGCGGTCAGGCATCCGCCCACCAGCGCGCCCGCGGCCACCTGCAGATACCCGCCGCCGATCAGGATGATCACCACGAGCGCGCCGGTGTAGGACCCGGAGGCGAAGCCGATGATGTCCGGGGAGCCGAGTGGATTGCGGGTGAGTGACTGGAAGATCGCCCCGGAGACGCCCAGGGCGGCGCCGAACAGCAGCGCCGCGGCCGCACGCGGCAGACGCCATTCGACCACGACGGTGCGCTGGATCCCCTCTGCGCCGCCGCCCAGCGCCTGGAGCACCTCGGCGATGGTGAGCGGGTACCGGCCCACGGCTAGGGACACGACGCCCACCACGGCGCACAGCCCGATCAGGACGGCGCAGACCGAGAGCGCGCGGGTGGAGACCAGGAAGGACAGGCTGCCGAGGCGCGCCGGCACGATGCCGTGGCCGAACCGGACCCGTTCCTGGGTGTCGGTGCCGTTCACCGGCCGCTCACAGCCCGCTCGCCCGCTTCCGGCGCACCAGGAGGATCAGCACGGGCGCGCCGACGAACGCGGTCACGATGCCCACCGGCAGCTCACCCGGCGGCGCGGCGATCCGCCCGATGATATCGGCGCTGATCAGCAGCACCGGCGCCAGCACCACGGTGTAGGCGAGGATCCATCGCTGATCCGGGCCGACGATCCAGCGGGCGACGTGCGGGACCATGAGTCCGACGAATCCGATCGGCCCGGCCAGCGCGGTGGCGCCGCCGGCCAGGACCGTCACGGCGACGATGACCAGCACCCGGGTGACGGCGACATTGGCGCCCAGGGAGCGGGCCAGGTCGTCGCCCATCGCGACCGCGTTGAGCGGCCGGGCCACCAGCACCGCGCACAGCAGGCCCAGCGCGAAGAACGGCAGCACCGGCCACAACAGCTCCAGGCCACGGCCGACGACGGAGCCGGCCTGCCAGTACCGCATCTGGTCGAAGGTATTGGGGTTGAGCAGGGTGATGGCGGTGGTGATCCCGCTGAGCACGGCCGCCAGCGCCACCCCGGCCAGGGTCAGCCGCACCGGGGTCGCCGGCCCGTAGCCGGCCGAGCCGATCAGGTACACCAGCACCGTGACCACCAGCGCGCCGGCAAAGGCGAACCACATGTATCCCGAGATCGAGCCCGCGCCAAAGACGGTGATGCCGATGGCCACGGCGAAGGCGGCGCCGGCGTTCACCCCGAGGATGCCGGGATCGGCGAGCGGGTTGCGGGTCATCGCCTGGATGAGCGCCCCGGCGACGCCGAGCGCCACTCCCACCGCCAGCCCCATGATCGTGCGCGGGATGCGCAGCTCCCAGACGATGATCGCCTCGTCGTAGACCGGTGCGCTCTGCAGGGCGCGCAGCACCTCGTCGAGCGGGATCGAGCGGGCGCCGATGGCCACGCTGGCGAGCGTCACCACGACGAGCACGGCGACTCCGGCGAGCAGCCCCAGGGACCGGACGGCGTTGTTGTGCGCCACGCCGCGAACCGGGCGACCACGCTCTCCGGGAGGCGAGGCCTGTTCAATCCCGCCCGCGGTGCTGGGCGCGCCGACCGGGGCGGTGGCCGTCGCAGGCGCGATCGTGGAGGACATCGGGCTCCTGTGCGTGGAATGTCGTACCGTGCGGCCGTCGTGCAGCGGCACGAACCGACTGTACACAAGGAAAGGCTATCCTGCACAGAGCGGCTCCGCGAGACGCCGTAGCATGGATCGTCTGCCCTCCCAGGAAGCTCGCAGCCTGCGATCCCGCGCAAGCAGTGCCCCGGTGGAGCCGTGCAGCGCCTTCCGCCTATCCTCCACGTTCCCCGTCCCAGCAGCAAGGAGCACCATGCCCCTTCAGCCCGCCCCCGCGGGAAACAGCATGAACAGCCGGCTCGCCGGTAGCCGGCTGTTCCTGGCGGTGGCCTCGCTCGCCCTGGGCGGGGTGGCCATCGGCGTGACCGAGTTCGCCATGATGGGCCTGCTGCAGGAAGCCGCCTGGGATCTGGACATCACCATCCCGCAGGCCGGGCATCTGATCACGGCGTATGCGCTGGGTGTGGTCGTCGGTGCTCCGGTCATCACGATCGCGGCGGCCCGCGTGGCCCGCCGCACCCTGGTGCTCTGGCTGGCTGCCGGCCTGCTGGTGGCGAATCTGCTGTGCTGGTTCGCCGACGGGTACGGGCTGATGCTGCTGGGCAGGTTCTTCTCCGGCGTCCCGCACGGCGCGTACTTCGGCGTGGCCGCTCTCGTGGCCGCCAATCTGGCCGGCCCGGAGATGCGTGGGCGCGCCGTGGCCTGGGTGATGCTGGGCCTCTCGGTGGCGAACCTCGTCGGCGTCCCGGCCGTCACCTTCCTGGGCCAGCAGTTCGGCTGGCGGGTCATGTTCCTGTTCGTGGTGGTCTTGGCGGCGCTGACGCTGCTGTGCGTGCTGGTCTTCGTGCCGCCGCGGGCCAAGGACGCGGATGCCTCCATCCGCCGGGAACTCGGCGGCTTCGCCTCCGGCGGCCTCTGGCTGGCGATGCTGACCGGCATCGTCGGGTTCGGCGGGTTCTTCGCGGTGTACTCCTACATCAGCCCGATCATGACCGAGGTCACCGGGCTTCCCTTAAGGATGCTGCCCTGGGTGCTGGCGCTCTACGGCGCGGGCATGGTGGCCGGCAATCTGGTCGGCGGGCGGCTGGCTGACTGGTCCGTGCCCAAGACGATCTACCTGGTCCTGCTGTTCATCGCCGCCGCCAAAGTCGTGTTCTACTTCGTCTCTCCCGTGCCGGCGCTGGCCGTCATGATGGTCTTCGTGCTGGGCACGGGCGGCTCCATGCTGATCCCTGCCCTGCAGACGCTGCTGATGGACGCCGCTCCCCGCGCCCAGTCGCTGGCGGCCTCGCTGAACCACTCGGCGCTCAACGTCGCCAATGCCCTCGGCGCCTGGCTCGGCGGCACGGTGATCGCCCTGGGCTGGGGCTACCGCGCACCGGCGCTCCTGGGTGGCGGCCTGGCGCTGCTGGGCCTGATCGTGGCGGTCTTCGCCGTCTACGCGATCACCGTCCCGGCGCGCATCCGCCGCCGCGGCTGATCCGGCGGAACCGCCCGCCGGGCGAGCGCTCAGTGCCAGAAGATGGGAATGGTGCCGTGGTGGGCGTGGACGATCGTGAGGAACACGAAGAGGTCGAACAGCAGATGCACGCAGATCACGTAGGTCAGTGATTTGGTCTTGGCGAAGATCCACGCCTGCACGAGGGCGAAGGGGATCGTCAGCGCCGGCCCCCATGCCTGATAGCCGAGCTCCCAGAGGAACGACACGAAGACGATGCTCTGGAGCACATTGGCCACCCAGAACGGGAAGTGGCGGCGGAACAGCGCGAAGACGGTGCAGATGAAGAACAGCTCGTCCCAGATGCCCACGGCGTTGACGCCGATGAACAGCCGCGTCATCTCGCTGGGCGTCTCCACCGCGGGCCAGTTGGTGTACACGCCCGAGGTGATGAAGTAGTACGGCAGGATCAGCCAGGCCAGGACGACGACGATCACCAGCCACCACTTCTCCATCGCCGACCACGGCTGACCCCGGCGCAGCGGGAAGACGATCGTGCGGTCCTTGAACACACCACGGTTGAGTGCGTACGGCACTGCCACCGCCAGGGCCAGCACGCTGCCCATGACGAACATATTGGACCAGGAGATGTCGGCCTTCAGGGAGATCGTGCTGATGATGCCCAATGCCAGGCCGATCAGGAAGAGATCTCGTCCCAGCAGCCTCGAGTGCAGGAACCCCAGGCCGATGCCGGCAACCAGCGGCAGGTAACCCCAGTCGTTCTCGAGGCCGAACAGCAGCACCGCGGAGGCACAGATGAGGAGTGCCGGCACCACGCCCCAGTCGAGACGCGTACGGGAGTCCTGCTGCGTTCGAGTGCTGGTCACCCTCCCACCCTATCGCCGGCGCGGTGCTTCCACCGGCATGGCACGGGGCCACTACCGGTTCATGGCTGGCTCCAGGCTGGCTCATTCGACTGCGGCAGGCCCGTCAGCCGGCGGGCCCGTCAGCCGGCAGGCCCGTCAGCCGGCGGGGGCGATAGCCTGAAGGTATGAGCGATCTCATTCCGCGCATCGAACGGCTGGACCCTGAGGCTGACGCGGTGTTCCCCGCCGAAGCCGTACCGGAGCGGCTCGCCGGCGGCTTCGTATGGACCGAGGGCCCCGTCTACGTGCCTGCCCGGCGGCGCGTGGTGTTCTCCGATGTGCGAGCCAACCGCACCTGGGCGTGGACCGATGAGCAGCGGCTGGAGCCGGAGGAACATCCGAGTCATCACCAGAACGGCCATGTGATCGACGCGGAGGGACGCCTGATCGCGTGCTCGCACGGCCGCCGGGCGCTGCTGCGCCAGGAGGCGGACGGGTCCTGGACCACCCTTGCCGACTCCTTCGAGGGCCGCCGGCTCAGCAGCCCCAATGACGTCACCCTGCACACCGACGGCAGCCTGTGGTTCACGGACCCCACCTACGGCATCGACAAACCGGAGGAAGGCTACGGCGGCGAACGCGAACAGCCGGGCAACTTCGTGTACCGGCTCTCCCCCGACGGCGAGCTCACCGCTCCGATCCGAGACCGCAACAAGCCCAACGGCATCGAAAGCGTCGCCGAGGATCGCATCCTCCTGGCCGACACCGGCGATGCCGCGACCTACGCGTACCGGGTGGACCCCGCGGGAACGGCCACCCTGGAACGGGAGTGGTTCCGGGTCTCCCCCGGCAAGACCGACGGGCTGCGGGCGGACGAGGAGGGACGGATCTTCTCCTCCGCCGGCGACGGGGTCCATGTATTCTCCGGCGACGGCACCCGGACGCTGGCGAAGGTGCTGCTGCCGGCGACTGCGGCGAACCTGTGCTTCGGTGGCCGTGACGGGCGCGAGCTGTTCATCACGGCCACCGATGCGCTCTGGCGGGTCCCGGTGCTGGTGCGCGGCCGCTGGCAGCGCTCAGCCTGAGCGTCCCGGCCCAGCGCCGGTCACCTGGCCAGCTGGCGGGCGGGTTCTCAGGCGAGGCCCTGTTCGGCCAGCCAGTCGCCGGCGATGGTCTCCGGGGCGGCCTGTTCCTCCACGCTGCGGGCGTTGAGGGCGAGCAGCTGCTCCTGGGTGAGCGCCGCATTGACCTCTTCGATCAGGGCGGCCACATCGTCGCTGAGGTCCTCGGACACCACCGGCACGACGTTCTGCGGGAGGACGAGGTGCTGAGGGTCCTCCAGCACGACCAGGTCGTTCGCCTCGATGGCAGGATCGGCCGAGTAGATATCCGCGATCTGCACATCGCCGTCCAGGAGCGCCCGGAGGGTCAGCGGCCCGCCCGAGTCTTCCACCGGCAGGAGCGTGACCTCCACGCCGTACACCTCACGCAGGCCGCCGGGTCCGTACGGGCGGGTCTCGAACTCGGAGTTCGCCGCGATGCGCAGGTCCTCGTCGACGCCGGCCAGATCCTCGACGCTGCGCAGATCGTGCTCCTGGGCGAACTCGCTGGTGACGACGTAGCTGTCCTGATCGGTGGCCTCGGCGGGCGCAAGCGGCACGAGCCCCTCCGGCAGAGCCTCGGCCAGGGCCTGCTGGATCTCGTCGGCGCTCGACGCCTCGGATTCCGGGTCCAGGTACTGCAGGAGATTGCCGCTGTACTCGGGGAACACGTCGATGGCGCCCTGCTCCAGCTCGGGCATGTAGACCTCACGCTGGCCGATCTCGAACTCGCGCTGGACCTCGTAGCCGCCGGCCTCGAGTCGCTGGGCGTATGCTTCGGCGATGATCGTATTGGAGTAGTACAGCTGAGAGCCGACGATGATGGCGCCCTCATCGGTGTCGGCGGGGCCGAGCGGATCGTCGCTGCCGCAGGCGGTCAGGGCCAGCAGCGGGACGGCCGCGGCGGCCAGCAGCGCGTGTGTGGGCTTTCGAATCGTCATGGCTGGTCCTTTGCGTTGTCGTTGCGTGGATGATCGTGTCGCCGGGTGAGCGGCTCCGGGGGTTCTCCCGTTCGGGGCGGGGAGCACCGGAGCCGGCTGCCGTCTCCGGGGTTCGTCGTGCCGCCGCTCGCCGGCCGTCGTGCGGTCCTCCTCATCGGCTGTCCTCATCGGGCCTCCCGCAGGCGGCCGGTCCGGGCCAGTCCGGGCGCGTAGGACAGGAGGCGCTGGACGACTTCGAAGCAGGCGTCCAGGAGGATCGCGAGCAGGATGACCACCAGGGAGGCGCCTAGCATCATCGGGTAGTCATAGGTGCGCAGGCCCAGGAACAGGGGCCTGCCCAGGCCCCCGGCGCCCACATACGCCGCGAGCGTCGCCGTGGCGGTGACCTGGAGCACGGCCAGGCGCAGGCCGCCGATGACGATCGGGAGCCCCAGGGGCACCTCGACGCGCCACAGGACCTGCCAGGCGTTCATCCCCTGGGCCCGGGCGGCGTCCACGGTGGCGCGGTCCACCGACTCCACCCCGGCGTAGGCGCCGGCCAGGATCGAGGGCACCGCCAGGACCACGAGGGCGATGAGCGGTGCGACCAGGCCGACCCCGGCGGCGAGCGCGGCCAGGGTGAGGAGTCCGAGGGTCGGCAGCGCGCGCACCGCTCCGCTGCTGAGCACCGCCGCAGCGCGGCCCCGTCCGGTGTGTCCGATCGCCAGGCCGGCGGGAAGGGCGATCACGGCGGCGATGAGCACCGCCACCGCGGTGTATCCCAGGTGCTCGGTGGCCCGCGCGCCGAGCTGCCCGGGACCGGTCCAGGTCTGCGCGTCCAGCAGCCAGTCCACGGCCGCGCTCAGGTGGTTCATCGCCGGCTCCAGGGCATGAGGAGGCGGCCCAGGAGGACCAGGAGCAGATCCAGCAGCAGTGCCAGCAGGACCGTCATGGCGATTCCCGCGGCGACGGCGGCGACGATGCCGCGCTGGAAGCCGTCGGTGAACAGCGATCCCAGGCTCTGCACGCCCAGGACGGCGGAGACGCTGACCAGGCTGATGGTGCTCACTGATACGACTCGCAGGCCGGCCAGCAGCGCGGGCCCTGCCAGCGGGAGTTCCACAGTCCAGAACCGCCCGCGGGACGAATGCCCCAGCGCGGTGGCGGCCAGGCGCGTGTCCTCGTCGACCGCGTCGAGGGCATCGGCGGCGGAGCGGACCATGAGGGCCAGGCCGAAGAGCGTGAGCGCCACGATGACGTTGAGCGTGTCGCGCACGCCCGTGCCGATGAGCACCGGGAGGACGATGAACAGCGGCAGCGAGGGCACGGCGTACAGCAGGCCGGTGCCGCCGAGGATCAGGGCCCGGGCCGGGCGCAGCCGGTTCGCCAGCCTGGCCAGCGGCAGGGAGAGCAGGAAGGCGGCGGCGATCGCGGGCAGGCTCAGCTGCAGGTGCGCGCCGGTCAGCCCCAGGATGTGGCCGGCATTGGCCATGACCCAGTCCACCGGTCTCAGCCCGGTCCCTCGCGGGCGGGGTCGTCCGGCAGAACGCCCAGCGGCCGGCCGCCGGCGTCAGAGACGAGCCACCCTCCACCGGGCTGGGGCCGGGCCCGCAGGCTGCGCCGCCCGGCGTCCAGGCCGAGGAACCGCGCGACGAAGTCGTTTGCCGGAGCCGCGACGATCTCCTCCGGCGTGCCGGCCTGGGCGATCTGCCCGCCGGGCTGCAGGACCACGATCTGATCACCGAGGGCCAGCGCCTCGTCGATGTCGTGGGTGACGAAGAGAATGGTCTTGCGCAGCTGGGTCTGCAGCCGCCGGAGCTCGCGTTGCAGCTCCATCCGCACGAGCGGGTCCACCGCGCCAAAGGGTTCGTCCATCAGGAGGATGTTCGGATCGCTCGCCAGCGCCCGGGCGACGCCGACGCGCTGCTGCTGCCCGCCGGAGAGCTGGCCCGGGTAGCGGCGGGCGAGCCCGGAGTCCAGTCCCACGGTGCGCATCAGCTCGCGGGCACGCTCGTGGGCGGCGCCGCGGGGCATCCCGGTCAGCCGTGGCACGGTGGCGATGTTGTCGATCACGCGGCGATGCGGGAGCAGACCGGAGTTCTGCATCACGTAACCGATCCGGCGGCGCAGCGCGACGGGCGCCTCCTGGGCCACGTCCTCGCCGTCGATCAGCACCCGGCCGGAGGTGGGGTCGACCATCCGGTTGACCATCCGCAGCAGGGTCGTCTTGCCGCAGCCGGAGGAGCCCAGCAGCACGGTCGTGGTGTGCGAGGGGATGCGCAGGCTGAACTCCCCGACGGCGACCGTGCCGTCCGGGTAGGTCTTCCCAGCCCGCTCGAACTCGATCATGGGTCCTCGGTCGCTCCTCTGGAGTTCCGCGGCCGCCCCAGCTGGTGCCGCAGGAACAACAGCCAGCGCGCCTGCAGTGCCGCCGCCTGAGCGTTGTCGGAGGCACCTGCGTGGCCGCCGTCGAGCTCCTCGTGGAAGTACGCCTGCGCATAGCCCAGCTCGGCCAGCCGGGCTGCCATCTTCCGCGCCTGAACGGGGCCGACCCGGTCGTCGCTGGTGGCGGTCCACAGCAGGATCGGCGGGTAGTCCCGGCCGGGACGCACCTGGTGGTAGGGCGAGAATCCGCGGATGAACTCCCAGTCGTCCGGGTCGTCCGGATCCCCGTACTCGGCGATCCAGGAGGCGCCCGCGGACAGCTTGGTGTACCGGCGCATGTCCAGCAGCGGGACGCCGCACGACAGCGCAGCGAACAGGTCCGGGTAGCGGGTGAGCATATTGCCCATCAGGAGCCCGCCGTTGCTGCCGCCGTGCGCGGTCAGGTATTCCGGGCTGGTGATGCCTCGTGCGACGAGGTCCCGGGCGACCGCGGCGAAGTCCTCGTAGGCCCGGGGGCGTTTCTCCCGCAGCGCCGCGCGGTGCCAGCGCGGACCGTACTCCCCGCCGCCGCGGATATTGGCCAGGACATAGACTCCCAGGCGGCCGCGGTCGTCGGCGCGCTGGAGCCAGCCGCGGCCGATGGTGCCGCTGTAGCCGGGCAGGCGGGAGACGAGGAAGCCGCCGTATCCCGTCAGCAGGGTGGGATTGGCGCCGTCGAGCGGCATCTGAACCGGCGCCACCAGGAAGTAGGGGACCTGGGTGCCGTCATCCGATGTGGCGAAGTGCTGTTCCACCTGGTGCGTGGAGGCGTCGAAGAATTCCGGTCCCCTGCGGATCTCCTCCGCCTCGATCCGGGGGGCGGCGTCGCCGGTCTGTGCCCCGCCCGTGCCGGCGTCGCCCGCGATGATGCGGCCGCGCAGCAGCGTGGTCGGGGTGAGGAAGCCCGTCGTCGTGATCCAGACGTCGTCCGATTCGTGGGCGTCCACCGCGCCCACCGAGAGATCCTGGAGGGGCAGACCGAGATCGGCCTCATGCCGGGCGAACCCTCGGGCCGGCTCGGCGATCTCGACGACGCTCGCGACGTCCCGCAGGAGGTTCAGCACGAGG
Source organism: Sediminivirga luteola (assembly GCF_014639315.1). Lineage (GTDB taxonomy): Bacteria > Actinomycetota > Actinomycetes > Actinomycetales > Brevibacteriaceae > Sediminivirga > Sediminivirga luteola. The sequence continues at coordinate 139,260 of NZ_BMFY01000006.1, read as the reverse complement.
TAGTTCCTGGTCCAGCTGATCCCGGCCAGGCTGGTCCGCTCATCCGGCTCGAACACGGCCCGCAGACCGGTGCCGTCACGCTGGAAGTCCTCCAGCCGGCCGATCACGAGGGAACCGGGGGCGTACGCCCGGCCATGGTGCTCCCATTCCAGCTGCGGGGAGAGGACGAGCCATTCGCGATGCAGTCCCACCTCGACGTGCTCGGGCACCTCGATGCGCTGCCACTGGGGTTTCCCGCGGGGCGGGCCCTGGCTGACGTAGCTACGGGAGCTATGGAAGTCGATGACGTCCACCGCCACGGTGCGCTCGAACCCCGGCGTCCAGTCGTAGCCGGCGCCGGCCATCAGGTGCGAGGTCTCGACCTCGTGGACGATCTCCGCGTCCTGGAGCTCCTGCCCGCGGCGGAGTCGCCGCACCCGGCGGGGATAGGTGGATTCGGTGGCGTCGTCCTCCCCGGCGATGGTGCTCACCAGGATCTCGTCCCGGTCCACCCAGGAGACGCTCGACTTCGCCGTCGGCAGCCGGAAGCCGTTCTCCACCCAGCGAGCGGATTCGAAGTCGAACTCCCGCCACTGCCCGGCGTCACCGCCATCCGGGGACAGCTTCACCAGGACGCGGGAGAAGCCGGGGCGCAGATAGGCCGTGCCCGCGAAGACCCAGTCGACGCCTTCCTCGGCGGCCAGGGCGTCCACGTCCAGCAGGACCTCCCAGCGGGGAGACCCGCTGCGGTACTCCTCCCAGGTGGTACGCCGCCACACGCCGCGCGGATGCTCCGCGTCCCGCCAGAAGTTGACATACCAGTCGCCGCGCTTGCTCACCCCCGGGATCTTCTCCGGGGAGTCCAGCACCTCCAGGAGTTCCGCGCGCAGCGACTCGTGCTCCGCACCGGCCGCGCCACCGTGCAGGAGCGCCTCGGTGCGCGCGTTCTGCTCGCGCACCCAGGAGAGCGCTTCCTCGCCGTGGATGTCCTCCAGCCACAGCCAGGGATCGTACGGGTCGGGGGCGGCGCCGGCGCCATGGGTATCGGGGACGACCGCGTCAGTCATGTGCCCCACCCTATACAGCGGCACGGACACCGTCGTCGGTGACCGCCTGAGACAGACGCCGCCCTCCCCTATCGGGACGAAAGGCGTCTGTGAGAGCATGGCGGCATGCGGATCACACATCTGGGACACGCATGCGTACTGGTAGAAGCCGCCGAGACCCGGATCCTGATCGATCCGGGGTCGTTCTCCTCCGAATGGCACGATGCCCAGCGCCTCGACGGGGTGCTCATCACGCATCAGCACCTCGACCACGTCGATCCCGAGCGCGCCTCCACCCTGCTGCTGAACAATCCCCACGCGAGCGTTTTCACGGCCGACGACGTCCATGAGACCGTCGAACTGCCGGGGGCGCGGTCCGTCGCGCCGGGCGACCGGATGCACATCGGCGGTCTGGAGATCGAAGCCGTCGGCGGCGACCACGCGATCATCCACCAGGACATCCCGCGCATCCACAACCTCGGCTACGTCGTGCGGGTGCCGGACGCCCCGGAAGAGCCGGTCTTCTTCCACCCGGGAGACTCCCTGGAGGCCGTCCCGGAGGGCGTGGACGTCCTCGCTCTGCCGATCATGGGCCCCTGGGCGGCGATGAAGGAGCACGTGGAGTTCGTCCGCGCCCTGGGCGTGCCGGCGCACAGCGTCCCGATCCACGACGAGCTGCTCTCGGATCGCGGCCGTGAGCTGCTCGGCCGTCAGATCGGGAACCTCACCGGCACCGAGGTCGTCTGGTTGCGTGGCGGCAAGAGCCGGGACTTCTAGACCTCCCCCGGATCGCTTCGCCCCGGTCCCGCGCACCCCGCCCCCGCGAGCCCGCCAAACAACACCGTAGTGCCAGAACACCACCGTCTACGGTGTTGTTCTGGCACTTACAGGTTGTCCTGTCACGTGCGGGAGGGCTCGCCGCGAACAGGCGAACGGGCACTGCCGCAGGGCCCGCCAGGCCCGCACACCCGTCAGTCCCGCGCGTCCGCCAAGCGTCGCGCACCCGCCAAGCCCGCACACCCGTCCTCAGGCGTCGTAGCCGCTCCAGCCGTAGAGCCGCCGGAGCAGTCCGCATAGCGCCTCCAGCCCGGGCACGGCCTCGCCCCGGTGCCAGGCGAGCCGCACCTGGAGCGGTGGCGCATCGGCGATCACCCGGTAGCGCACGCCCTGCCTGCGGTGCTGCTGGGCGGTGGCCTCGGAGCTGATCCCGACGGCGCGGCCGGCCGCGAGCGCATCGAGCCAGCCGTCGATGTCGGCCACTTCCAGAACGCCCGCCGGGCCTGCGCCGGCCGGCCAGAGCTGCAGGTTGGTGGTCCCGGCGCGGGTGTCCACCAGGAGCCTGCGTCCGGCGAAGTCCTTCATCCGCACCCTGCTCCGCGAGGCCCAGGGATCGTCCGCCGCGAAGGCGGCCACGCGACGTTCCACTCCCACCGGCACGGATTCGTACCGCCGGGCATCGGGAGCGGTGCGCACCAGCGCCGCGTCCACCAGGCCCTCGGCCAGGCCGGCACTGGCGCCGTTGACCCGGACCAGGGCCAGGTCGATCCCGGGCTGCTCGCGATCCCAGCCCCGCTGCAGCGCCACCGTGTGCCGGCCGGCCGCAGCCCAGGCGTAGCCGAGCCGCAGGCTGCGCTGGCCGCTCATCTGCGCATCGAGGCGCCCGGCGATCTCCAGCAGATGCCGCCCGCGCACGACGGCTGCCTGTCCCTCCTCGGTGAGCACCGCTTCGCGCGCCTGCCGGCGCACCAGCACGACGCCCCAGGCCGCCTCCAGGGCGCGTAGCGTCCGGGAGACCTGCGCCTGGGAGAGACCGAGGGCAAGACCCGCGTCGGTGAGCGTGCCGGTCTCCGCGATGGCGATCAGGCAGCGGATGTGACGCAGCTCCCAATCCATACCTGAAGCGTATACCTCGGGCGTGGCGCGCATTATGCGCGGTGTCGCGTCACGGCGCACAATGCGAGACATGACCCATCCCGAGCGCCCGGCCCGCGGCCTGGCGGTGATCTCCGTGAGCGCCCTGAGCACCCAGTCTGGCGCGGCCACCGGTTCCCTGGCCTTCGGCACGCTCGGGCCGCTCGGCGTCGTGGCCGCCCGGCAGATCGTCGCGGCTCTCGTGCTGCTGGTCCTCACCCGGCCCCGGGTGCATCGGCTCACCCGGGAGCAGTGGCCGCCCATCGTGCTGCTGGCGGTGCTCTTCGCCAGCATGAACTCCTCGCTCTACGCCGCGGTGGAGCGGGTCGGCCTGGGCACCGCCGTCACCATCGAGTTCCTCGGCCCGCTCGCGGTGGCACTGCTGTCCTCCCGGCGGTGGCGCGATGCGGTCTGCGCGACGCTGGCGCTGGCCGGGATCGTACTGCTCACCCGGCCCGGTCCCTCCAGCGACCTGATCGGCCTGGGGCTGGCCGTGCTGGCCAGCGCCTCCTGGGCCGGGTACATCATGGCCAACCGCGCCGTGGGCAGGCTGGTGCCCGGGGTCCAGGGCACGGCGGTGGCGATGACGCTCTCGGCCGTGGGCCTGCTGCCGGTCGCGGCGATCATCATCTGGCAGGAGCGCCCACCCGTGGAGGCCTATCTCTTCGCCGCCGCAGCCGGGCTGTTCGCCTCGGCCGTGCCGTACACGCTGGACCTGATCGTGCTGCGCCGGATCAGCCCGGTGGTGTTCGGCCTGGGCATGTCTCTGCACCCGGTGTTCGCCGCGCTCATCGGTGCCGTCGCCCTGCACCAGCACCTGCCGGCCCTGGCCTGGACCGGCATCGGCCTGGTGGCCGTCAGCAACGCCCTCACGCTCATCGGCGCCCGGCCTCCCCGGCATGTCCAGCGCCGGAGGATCGCGCTGCCGCCACGGCGCAGGCGCCATCGCCGTAGCGCCGGCGCGAACCACCCGGGCACCGGCTGAACGCTCCGCTCAGCCGACCGCGCTCACCCGCTTGCCGCGCCAGTACCGCCACAGCTGGGCGCCGAGCACGAGGGCGATCGCGGCCAGGAACATCCCCGAGCCGATGACGTTCGCCTCCGCCGGGATGCCGCGCGTCGCGGCCACGTAGATGAACTGCGGGAACGTCGTGAAGGGGCCGGAGTTGAAGTTCGCCACGATGAAGTCGTCGAAGCTCATCGCGAAGCTCAGCAGGGCCGCCGCGACGATACCGGGCACCAGTAGCGGGAACGTGACCTTCCAGAAGGTCATCGGCCCCGAGGCGTAGAGGTCCGCGGCGGCCTCCTCCAGCTTCGGGTCGAGCGAGGCGATCCGGGCGCGGATGGTCACCACCACGAAGGACATGCAGAACATGATGTGCGAGATGATCGTCGTCGTCATGCCCAGCTCGACGCCCAGGTTGAGGAACTGGGACAGCAACGAGGCGCCCAGCACCACCTCGGGAGTGGCCAGCGGGAGGAACACCAGGATGTTCGCCGTCCCGGAGAACCGGAATCGGTACCGTTCCAGCCCGAATGCCAGCAGGGTGCCCAGCACCGTCGCGACGACGGTCGCGATGACGCCCACCTGGAGCGAGTTGACGAAGGCCTCGCAGACCTGCGGCGCACCGCAGGGGTTCTGCCAGTTGGAGAGCGTGAACCCGCGCCAGGACAGGTTCGTCCGGCCCGCGTCGTTGAACGAGAAGACGAAGATGTACGCGATGGGGACGAGCAGGTAGACGAACGCCAGCCCGCCAAAGACCGGGATGAACCACCGGCTGAGATCGAACTTCCTCATACCAGCTCCTTCGTACCGAACCGGCGGACGTACAGCGTCACCAGGATCAGGATGGCGAACATCAGCACGAAGGACAGCGCGGAGGCCTGCGGGTAGTCCACCGCGCGGAAGAACCGGGAGTCGATGACCTGCCCGATCATCGTCGTGTTCTGGTTGTTGCCCAGCAGGACCGCATTGACGTAGTCGCCGCTGGCGGGGATGAAGGTCAGCAGGGTGCCGGCCAGCACGCCCGGCATCGACAGCGGCAGCGTCACCTTCCGGAACGTCTCGAACGGCGAGGCGTACAGGTCACCGCCGGCCTCGATCAGCCGCAGGTCCATCCGCTCCAGATTGGCGTAGATCGGCAGCGTCATGAACGGCAGGAAGTTGTAGGTCAGGCCGCAGACCACCGCGAAGGCGGTGGCGGTGAGCCGGCCGTCCTCGGGCAGGATCGCCACGGCCTTCAGGAACCCGACGACGACCCCCTCATCGGAGAGGATCAGGCGCCAGGACTGGGTGCGCAGAATGAAGCTGGAGAAGAACGGCGCGATGATCAGGACCAGCAGCAGGCCCTGCAGCAGCGGCTTGCCGCGCAGCCGCACCGCCACCAGGTACGCCATCGGGTACCCGATCAGCAGCGCCGCGATGGTGGCGATCAGCGCGAACCCGAAGGACCGGAGGAACGCCTCCCAGTACAGCGACAGGACCTCGGCGTAGGTGCCGAACTCCAGCCCCGGCTCGTACACCCCTATGGCCGCGCCCTCGGGGCGGGTGTAGAGCGACATCGCCAGCAGCGAGAAGACCGGCACGGCGAAGAACGCCACCGCGAAGAGCAGGCCGGGGACCACCAGCATCATCCCCACCCGGCCGCGTCGCCGGTGTTCCCTCAGTTCCTCCGGGCTGCGCTCCTGGGCGTTCCCGCCCGGCTTCCCCGCTGGGCCCGCCGTGGTGGTGCCCACCGCACCGGCAGAGCCCGCGGGGCCGGCCGCGTCGGCAGCGCTGGCAGCGTCATCAGCGTCATCAGTGGCCCGTGCGCTCATCAGACCTCCTCGACCCCCGCTTCGGTGTCGGAGTCCCCGGGGAGACCGAAGACGTTCCGCTCGTCCCACCACAGGTCCACCTCGGCACCCTCGGCGAACACCTCGCTGCGGAGGTTCTGCGAGAAGACCTCGAACTCCCCGGCACCGGGAACGTCGACGGTGTACTCGGTGGAGACACCCGTGTAGGAGGTGCTCAGGACCCTGCCGCCGGAGACCTTTGTCCAGCCGTGCTCCCCCGGTCCGGGCTCGCCGGGCCGGACGGCGACGATCTTCTCCGGTCGGATCCCGGCGATGACCTGGCCGTTCGACTGCACGGCACGGGCGGCGGGAAGCCGTGTCAGATGCGGGCCGAAGCCCAGTTCCAGCCAGTCCCCCGTGCTGCCGCTGACCTGTGCGGTGAACAGGTTCGATTTGCCCAGGAAGTTCGCCACGAAGGCGGTGCGGGGCAGGTCGTAGAGCTCCTCGGGCGGGCCGATCTGCTCGATCCGGCCGGCGTTCATCACCGCGACCGTGTCGGCCATGGTCATGGCCTCCTCCTGATCGTGGGTGACGTGGATGAAGGTCAGGCCGACCTCGTGCTGGATGGTCTTCAGCTCGGTCTGCATCTGCCGGCGCAGTTTCATGTCCAGCGCGCCGAGCGGCTCGTCGAGCAGCAGCACATGCGGCCGGTTGACCACCGCCCGGGCCAAGGCGACGCGCTGCTGCTGCCCGCCGGAGAGCTGGGCGGGCCGCCGGGCGGACAGATGGTCCAGCTCGACCAGCGCCAGGGCCTCGCGCGCCCTCGCCTCGGCGTCGGCGACTCTCCTGCGCCGCAGGCCGAAGGCGACGTTCTCCAGGATGCTCAGATGCGGGAACAGCGCGTAGTTCTGGAAGACCGTGTTGACGTTCCGCTGATGCGCCCGGGTGGCGGTGACGTCCTCATCGCCGATGAGGATCCGGCCCCGGGTGGGATGCTCCAGGCCCGCGATCATCCGCAGCGTCGTGGTCTTCCCGCAGCCGGAGGGTCCCAGCAGCGCGAAGAACCGGCCGGCCGGGACGCGCAGGTCCAGGTCGTCCACGGCGAGGTAGTCGCCGAAGCGCTTGGTGATGGACTCCAGCCTCAGATCCGCGCCGCCGGCCGGGGCGCCCGCACCGGTCGCGCCGCCGGTGTCCGCCGCATTAACCGTATTCGTCATGGCCGCGTCAGTTTCCGATCGTCCGCTGGAACAGGTCGATGAACTCGCTCTCCTCGTCCGCTTCCAGGGCGCGGAACACGGAGACGTGCTGCAGGTCCTCGTCGGAGGGGAAGATCAGCGGGTCGTCCACGAGTTCGGGGTCGACCTGTTCCATGGCCTCCTTCGCCCCGACCACGGGGCAGACGAAGTTCACATAGGCGGCGACCTCGGCGGCCACCTCGGGATCGAGGTAGTAGTTCATCAGGGTCTCGGCGTTGGTCTTGTGGGTGGCGCCCATCGGCACCAGGAGGTTGTCCGACCAGAGCGTGCCGCCGGCCTCGGGGATGACGAACTCCCAGCGGTCGCCCTCCTCGAAGTTCAGCTGGGTGATGTCGCCGGACCAGCAGATCGCGGCGAGCGCATCGCCGGAGACGAGGTCCTCCTTGTAGTCGTTGCCGCGGACCTGGCGGATCTGCCCGCTGGTGATGTTCTCGGCCAGGACGTCGATGGCGTTCTCGAAGTCCTCGGCGGTGAAGCTCGTGATGTCCACGCCCTCGTCCAGCATCAGCAGGCCCATGGTGTCGCGCATCTCGTCGAGCACCGTGACCCGTCCGCGCAGCTCCGGCGTGTTCCACAGGTCTGAGACCGAGTGCAGCCCGTCGGGCAGTTCCTCCTTGTTCCAGGCGATGCCGGCCATGCCCGACTGCCAGGTGACCGAGCGCTGACGGCCCGGGTCGAACTCCACGTCGAGGAGGTTCGGCAGCAGGTTCTGCAGATTGGGGATGTTCGCGTGGTCGAGTTCCTGCACCACGCCCTGGCTGATCAGCCGCGCGGCCATCCAGTCGGTGAAGGTCACGATGTCCTGGCCGAAGTCCTGGCCGGCGTTCAGCTGGGACTGGATCGTGCCGTAGTACGTCTCGTTGCCGTTGATGTCCTCGGCGTAGGTGACCTCGATGCCGGTCTGCTCCTGGAAGCGCTCCAGGCTGGGGTAGGTCCTGGTGGAGTCGTCGTAGTCCAGGTACAGGGTCCAGTTGGCCCAGAAGAGCTGCTTCTCCTGCTCCGAGAGGTCCTCGGCCGGGCTGAGGCCTTCGCTGCTGGTGCCGGTGCCGGAGGTACCGCAGGCGGCGAGGGCGCCCAGCATGCCGGCGGCGCCGATGCCGGTCATGAGCGAGCGCCGGGACATCCGCCGGGATGCCAGCTGGGCGGCGACCAGCGAGCGGATGAGCGGATCTTTCGGGAGGGGTTTCCGGGTGGACATCATGTGCTCCTTCGTGGTGAGGACCTGGTGAAGACGGGAGGGGCGGCCGGCGCCCGCGCGGCTCAGCCGCGGTCCCGGAAGACCGCGTCGTGCCAGTCGCGGGTGGAGCCGGGGCTCCGGTCGATGAGGACGTGCTTGATGTTCGTGTACTCCTCCAGGGAGTAGGCGGACATGTCCTTGCCGAACCCGGAGGACTTGTATCCGCCGTGGGGCATCTCGGACATGATCGGGATGTGCTCGTTGATCCAGACGGTCCCGGCGGCGATCTCCTCGGCGGCGCGCATGGAGCGGTTCACCGAGGAGGTCCAGGCGCTGGCGGCCAGGCCGTACGGGGTGTCGTTGGCCAGGGCGATCGCCTCGTCGTCCGTCTCGAAGGGCAGCGCGACCAGGACCGGGCCGAAGATCTCCTGCTGGACGACCTCGCTGTCCTGCTCGGCACCGACGATGAGGGTGGGACGGTAGAACGCCGAGCCTGCCGGCACGTCCTGGGGTGCCTCTCCGCCGGTGAGCACGCGCGCGCCGGAGGCCTGCGCCCGCTCAACGAACCCGGCCACGCGGTCCCGGTGGGCCACCGAGATGAGCGAGCCGAGGTCAGTGTCCTCGTCGCTGGGATCGCCGATGACGATCTGCTCCATCAGAGCGGCCACCCGCTCGGTGAACTCGCCGAAGAGGGAGCGGTGCACATAGGCGCGGGTGGCGGCGGTGCAGTCCTGTCCGCCGTTGATGAGCGATCCGGCGATGGCGCCGCGGGCGGCGGCCTCGACATCGGCGTCGTCGAACACGACGAAGGGCGCCTTGCCGCCGAGTTCCAGGTGGACCCGCTTGCCGGTGCCGGCGGCGATCTCCATGATGCGGCGGCCCACGGCGGTGGAGCCGGTGAAGGAGGTCATGGCCACGTCAGGATGGCCGACGAGCGCTTCTCCGGTGACCCGGCCGTAGCCGTTGACGACGTTGATCACGCCCGGCGGGATGCCGGCCTCGGAGGCGGCCCGGGCGAAGGCGAGGGTGGTGGAGGGGGTGAGCTCGCTAGGCTTGAGCACGATGGCGTTGCCGGCGGCGACCGCGGGCAGGATCTTCCAGGCGGCCATCTGCAGCGGGTAGTTCCAGGGCGCGATGGAGCCGATGACGCCGATCGGCTCACGGCGGATCATCGACGTCGCACCGGGCCAGTATTCCCCAGCGGAGAGCCCCTGCAGGTGACGGGCCGCGCCGGCGAAGAACACGGTGTTGTCGATGGATCCTGGCACGTCGAAGCCGGTGGCCAGGCGGATGCTCTTCCCGGTCTCGCGGGATTCGGTGGCGGCGAGTTCGTCTGCCTGGTCTCGCAGCGCCTGCGCCCAGGCCAGCATCAGGTCGCTGCGTTCACCCGGGGTCAGCCGGGACCAGGCGGGGAAGGCGTTCTTGGCCGCCTGCACGGCAGCATCGACGTCAGCGGGCTCAGCGGCGGTCAGTGTGCCGGTCACCTCCGCGGTGGCCGGATTGATGACCTCGATCTGCTCGCCGGAACCGGCGATCAGCTCCCCGTTGATGAACTGCACGATCTCTCACTTCCCGCCCTCTGGCGCTGTTCTGCTCTGCCGTACCGGCCGGTGCCCTTACCGGGCGTTACGGCCGCGGCCTTCCTCGGTGCGCGTGGCCGCGCCTGTCTCGTCACACTCGCCCCTGCGGCGTGTGCGCACGGGCGAGTGCCCTCATTAAACAGTGATAGCGATCACGATACAACGGCATCCATGAGTTGTTTACCGACTTGAAACGAAATCAGTGCAATGGTCACCGGGGTACTGCTTGAATCCGCAGCCCGGACAGCTATGATGAACATCAGCGCCCAGTCTCAGCCGGTTTCCCCCGGTAGGGACTTCGGAATCAGTTCTTGCGCTGGGCACAATCTACGGATTCAATAGAAGGTGGTAGACGTCACGATAAGGTCGCGAGAACGAAGGAGCCCTCTGTGAGCCAGAAATCCCGAGCGGAACGCGGGGGCGGGCCTCTGCAACTGGACTACCTCGCCAAGCGCATCATCGAGCAGCTGCAGGAGGACGGCCGCCGCAGTTACGCCTCCATCGGCAAGGCAGTCGGACTGTCCGAGGCCGCGGTGCGGCAACGCGTCGGGAGACTGGTCGACAGCGGAGCCATCCAGATCGTAGCGGTCACCGACCCGCTGCAACTGGGATTCTCGCGTCAGGCAATGCTCGGAGTGAAGGTCGCCGGGGACGTCAGCGTCGTCGCCGACCAGCTGACCGCGATTGACGAGGTCGACTACGTGGTGATCACGGCCGGCGGATTCGACCTCATCGTCGAGGCGGTGTGCGAGTCAGACTCGGACCTGTTCCACCTGATCAACGACCGGATCAGATCGATCGACGGGGTCGTCAGCACGGAGACCTTCATGTACCTATCGCTTCGCAAGCAGAAATACGACTGGGGGACCAGATAACCATGGCGGATATCGCATCCGAGACCCTGCAGCAGCAGGCTCGCGACCACTTGTGGCTGCACATGTCCAACCACAAGGAACTCGTCGACGGCGGGCAGGTGCCCGTCATCACCCGCGGCGAGGGCCACCTGATCTACGACGACAAGGGCAAGGAGTACATCGACGGCCTTGCCGGTCTGTTCGTGGTCCAGGTGGGCCACGGCCGGGAGGAACTGGCGAAGGTCGCGTACGAGCAGACGAAGAAGCTGGACTTCTTCCCGCTGTGGTCCTACGCCCACCCGAGCGCCATCGAGCTGGCCGACCGGCTCGCCGGATACGCCCCGGGCGATCTGAACCGCGTGTTCTTCACCTCCGGCGGCGGCGACTCCGTGGAGTCGGCGCTCAAGCTGGCCAAGAACTACTTCCTCGCCAAGGGCAAGCCCGGCAAGCACAAGGTGATCTCCCGCGCCACCGCGTACCACGGCACCCCGCACGGGGCGCTCTCGGTGACCTCGCTGCCGGGTCTGCGCAACCAGTTCGCCCCGCTGGTGCCCGGTGCCCGCAAGGTGCCCAACACCAACTTCTACCGCGCGCCCGAACAGTTCTCGGGCGATGAGAAGGCGTTCGGCCGCTGGGCCGCCGACCGCATCGCCGAGGCGATCGAGTTCGAAGGCGCGGATTCCGTGGCCGCGGTCTTCCTGGAGCCGGTGCAGAACTCCGGCGGCTGCTTCCCGCCGCCGCCCGGATACTTCGAGCGCGTGCGCGAGATCTGCGACGAGTACGACGTCCTGCTGGTCTCCGACGAGGTCATCTGCGCCTTCGGCCGGGTGGGCGAGATCTTCGCCTGCAAGGACTTCGGCTACACCCCGGACATCATCACCTGCGCCAAGGGCATCACCTCCGGTTATGCGCCGCTGGGTGCGATGATCGCCTCGGAGAAGCTCTTCGAGCCCTTCGGCAAGGGCGGCGAGACCTTCTACCACGGTTACACCTTCGGCGGGCACCCGGTGGCCTGCGCGATCGCTCTGGCGAACCTGGACATCTTCGAGCAGGAGAAGCTGGTCGACCGGGTGCACGACAACGCCGGCGCCTTCCGCTCCACGCTGGAGAAGCTGCTGGACCTGCCCATCGTCGGCGATGTCCGTGGCGAGGGGTACTTCTACGGCATCGAGCTGGTCAAGGACAAGGCCACCAAGGAGACCTTCAACGACGAGGAGTCCGAGCGACTGCTCAAGGGCTTCCTCTCCAATGCGCTCTTCGACGCCGGGCTGTACTGCCGCGCCGACGACCGCGGCGACCCGGTCATCCAGCTCGCTCCGCCGCTGACCATCGGTCAGAGCGAGTTCGACCAGATCGAGCAGATCCTGCGCAGCGTCCTCACCGAGGCCTCCACCAAGATCTGATCGCCACCTCCGGACGGACGATTCTCGCGCATATACGCGCGGTACGCACCGGAAGGCGCCCGTGGCCATTGAGCGCCGCGGGCGCCTTCGCGTTCCCACGGCATCGTGGGGCCACCGGCTCACGAGGCTAGCCGCGAGCCCGGCGGGGTCCCCGAGCTGCCTTAGCCGGCCCGGCCGCACTGCCCCGCCGGGCCACGCGATGCGCACGTAGCCGCGCACGCCTGGTTCCGGGGGTGGAGGCAGAGCTGTGCGAGGATGAGAGCGCATCCGCGCCGCCCGCATGGGGCGGCGCAACCCATCACCAGGAGGAACGCACCGTGGCCACCTTCTCCGTCATCTACGACTACATCGACGACGAAGCGAAGCGGGACGAGCATCGTCCGGCGCACCGTGACTATCTGCGCTCGCTGCACGAGCAGGGCAAGCTCATCGTATCGGGCCCGCACCCCGGCACCCCGCCGAGCGCCCTCGTCATCATGAACGCCGCAGACGCCGAGGAAGTCACGCGGCTGCTCGATCAGGACCCGTTCTGGACCGAGGGTGTCATCGCCGAGCGCACCATCCGCGAGTGGGACATCGTCATCGGCAGCCTCGGCGGCTGAACGCGCCGCGCTGTCGTTACGCGCCCTTACGTCGTCACTGCGCTCTTACGTCGCCACTCTCCAGGCCCGGGCGACGACGATATAAGCGCGCAGCGACGACGTAAGGAGGCTCGTCCGCCTGGCCATTCTTCGCTCCGGGCGCAATGGCAAACCCGCCAGCGTTATCCACAGCCAGTGGCCAAGGGTCGCGCGCCACCGTCGCGGTAAGCGAACGTAAAGGGCATGCACGAGCAGCCGACAGTAGTCTCGCGAAACGAACTCCGCCACCTGGGCATGAGCGAGCACGCCATCGACGCCGCGGCGCGAAGGTGCTGCCTGCGGCGAATCCGAACCGGCTGGTATCTCGTGTTCGATACCTGCGGGATCCTTGACCACAACCCCGTCGCAGCTCTGGCGTCCTCCCCAACGCTCAAGCAACGCTCGGCTCAGATGCGCCCGTGGGAGAAGAACGCCCTGCTTATCCGAGCAGGCATGCTCAGCCGGGTACATGAGCTTCCGCCAGGGACCATCTTCAGGCGACGAAGAGGCGAAAGAGGGCCTGGAGTGCGACGGCATCGGCAAGTATGTCGCACCGGGCACAGACCCCGAAAAGGCCATCGCCGCGGAGAAGCGGCGCGAACTGGCGTTGCGCTACGAAGGATGGACGGTTCACCGCGTCCTATGGAGCCACCTCGACAGTGCCGCATACCTGAGACGGCTTCTCGGCCGCTGAACGGCGCTTCCTCGCCTTTCGAGTGAGCTCGTCTATTGGGCCGTGCGCGTCGTTGCTGAGCTCGGGCCCCCGGCGTGCGCGCGGGCCGGCAGACCCCCTTAATGAGCTGCGTCGTCACCCGTGCATGTCGTCACCTCGTCGCGCGCCTGGCGAGGTTGTTAGCTCGTCACTGCGCTCTTACATCGTCGTCGCGCTCTTATATCGTCGTCGCCCGGGCCTGGAGAGTGACGATCTACGGGCGCAGCAACGACATAGGGAGACTCGTCCGGGTCAGCGGTACCCTTCGAGGACGTTGCGGCGCCGGGTCTCCCCCGTGATGGTGAACAGCGAGATGATCGTGCCGATGTACAGGAAGCCGAGCGTGATCAGGAACAGGAACCCCTTGAGATACTTCCCGATGTAGAAGTACTGCAGCCCGGCGATGAAGAAGAACCCGATGATGGTCAGCACCAGGGCGAGGCCGGGATCCTTGGGCGGGTTGGCGGGCATGGTCGTCCTCCTCGTCGTGCAGGTTCTTCCAGGGTAGCCCTTCAGCCGCCGGCCGCTATGCGCGCGTCTTCGCCGGAGCGCCCCGGGACCTCAGTCGGTGAAGACCACCGTGCGGGCGCCGTTGAGCAGCACACGGCGTTCCGAATGCCAGCGCACCGCCCGGGCCAGCGCAGCGCATTCGGCGTCCCGTCCGGCCAGCGCGAGGTCCTCGGCGCTGTGCGCGTGATTCACGCGGAACACCTCCTGCTCGATGATCGGTCCCTCGTCAAGGTCCGCCGTGACGTAGTGCGCCGTCGCCCCGACGAGCTTCACTCCGCGTTCGAACGCCTGGTGGTAGGGCCGTGCGCCCTTGAAACCGGGCAGGAACGAGTGGTGGATGTTGATCGCCCGCCCGGCCAGATCGGCGCAGAGCTCATCGGAGAGGATCTGCATGTACCTGGCCAGCACCACCAGATCGATCCGGTACTCGTCGACGATCTCCCGCACCCGTACCTCCGCCTGCGGCTTCGTCTCGGCGGTGACCGGGATGTGCACGAACGGGATCCCCTCGGCCTCGGCCAGCGGCGCCAGGTCCGGATGGTTGGAGACGATGACCGGCACCTCGACCCGCAGCGCCCCGGTGCGGATCCGGTACAGCAGGTCGTTCAGGCAGTGGTCGAACTTGGAGACCATGATGAGCAGGCGCATGCGCTCATCGGCGTCAGAGAGGTTCCAGTCCATGCCGTAGTTGTCCGCGAGCGCCTGGAACGCCGAACGCAGTGCCAGCACGTCCACCGGGCGTTCGGCGCGGGCCTGCACCCGCAGGAAGAAGCGTCCGCTGCCGGGGTCGTCGAACTGCTGGCTGTTGACGATGTTGAGCCGGTGCGCCACCAGGAATCCGCTGACCGCGTGCACGATGCCGATCGTGTCCATGCAGGAGAGCGTGAGCACGATCTCCTCGGCCTGTCCAGGCTCCGCGGCACGGCCCTGTTCCCCACTACGACCCTGGCCCGCAGTCGCGGCCGGCCCGCGGTCCCCTCCGCCCATAGCGGCACCGCCGGTACCGGGGCCACCGGGCCGGGCGCCCGGCGCAGGGGTGCCGGTGCCCTGGCCAGCGGGCTTTCCGGCCGTCGATGCGGGGGTCTGTGACATGTCGCGCTCTCGGTCCACCTGTCGAGGGTAGCTCGTTGTGGCCCGGCCGCGCACGGCGGAGAGGGTCAGCCGCACGCGGCGTGACCGGTCACCGCCGCGAAGCGCCGTCCTGGCCCCGGACAGCGTCGTCAGCTGAAAGCGGCGTGACCGGTCAGCGCGCGGCCGAGGATCAGCGTGTGAACCTCGTCGGTGCCCTCATAGGTGCGCACCGATTCGAGGTTGTTGGCGTGCCGCAGCGGCGAGTAGTCCAGGGTGATGCCGTTGCCGCCGAGCATGGCGCGGGCATCGCGGGCGATCTCGATGGCGGCACGGACGTTGTTCAGCTTGCCCACCGAGATCTGGACCGGGTCCAGGGTGCCGGCGTCCTTGAGCCGACCGGTGTGCAGCGCCACGAGCAGACCCTTCTGCAGTTCAAGCTGCATCTCCACCAGGCGGCGCTGGGTCAGCTGGAACGCGGCGATGGGGGTGCCGAACTGGCGGCGCTCGGAGGTGTACGCCAGGACCTCTTCCAGGCAGTCCCGCGCCGCACCGAGGGCACCCCACATGATGCCGTACCGGGCCTCGTTCAGGCAGGAGAACGGACCCCGGTACCCGGTGGCCTCCGGCAGCCGCAGCGAATCCGGGATCCGGACCTCGTCGAGCTCGATCTCGCACTGGACGGAGGCGCGCATCGACAGCTTCGGCTCCAGCACCCGCGCGGTGAAGCCTGGGGTGTCGGTGGGCACGATGAACCCGCGCAGACCCTCGTCGGTCTTGGCCCAGATGATCGCCAGCTGCGCGATGGACGCCAGGCCGATCCACCGCTTCTCACCGCTGATGATCCAGTGGTCGCCGTCACGGCGGGCGTAGGTGACCATCCCCGCCGGGTCGGAACCCGCCTTGGGCTCGGTCAGGCCGAAGCAGCCGATGATCTCGCCACGCGCCATGCCGGGAAGGTACTGCTGCTTCTGCTCCTCGCTGCCGAACTTGTGGATGGCGCTCATCGCGAGCGAGCCCTGCACCGAGACGAACGTCCTCAGGCCGGAGTCCCCGGCTTCCAGCTCCATGCCCACCAGGCCGTACTCCACGGCACTGCGTCCCGGGCAGCCGTACCCGTCCAGGTGCATGCCCAGCAGCCCGAGGCGACCGAGTTCGGGGACGATCTCCACCGGGAAGCGGGCGTCCTCGTACCACTGGGCGATGTTCGGGCGGATGCGCTCGTCGACGAAGCGGCGAGCGGTGTCACGGACGGCAAGCTCGTCGGACGTCAGCTGGGCTTCGATGCCCAGCACGTCGATCCGGCGTCGCAGCTCGTCCCGGTCGGCGGGAGCGGCCGGGGCCTGGGTGTTCTCGGTCGGGGCGACTGTCACAGTGCGGCCTTTCAGTTCCGGGCATGACGTCTCGTCCGTTCATGCCGACAAAATGTGACGCGAACAACGCGAACGCCTCCGATCCTACCGCCCGGCTCTGACGCCGACGGCGGTAGGCACCTCCCGCGCCGCCCGGGCCCGCAACGCCAGCCGGGCCCGCAGCATTGACCGGTCCCGGGCGATACGGGACAGCTCACGACCGGTGCAGGACGAGCGCCGGCGCGGCAGGGCGAGCACCAAGCAAGCCGGCAGGGCACTGGGGCGGCAGGGGCAAGCACCAGGACCGCAGGACGCCGGCGCGGAACGAGCACTACAGGAGCAGCGCCCCCGGAGGGCGACAGAGCACCGGTAGCAGGGTGAACACAAGGACGGCGGCCCCGGGAAGGCGGAACCAGCGCCCGGAGGGGACGGCGACCCCGGGGAGGCGAGGCGAACGCCCGGAGAGGCAGAACGCCGGGGAGGCAGAGCACCGGGGAGGCAGCTCACGTGGATGGCAGGGCGCCGTTACAGCGAAGCGAGACGGGCGGCGAACCGGTCCAGGGCATGCGCGCCGTGCAACTCCCCCGGCAGCATCGGCAGTTCGGTCAGCGGCACGCCGGGCAGGGCGGCCGTGAGCTGCGCCAGGATGCCCGTCTCGATCTCGTGCCGGCCAGCCAGGAGCCCGTCCGCTCCAGCGGGCGTGCGCCGGTTGCACACCAGGGCGCCGATGCCCATGCCCGCCTGACGGAGCTGCGCGGCCAGCTCGACGCTCTCCTGGGCCGGCATCCGTTCCGGGGTGAGCACGATGACGAAGGACGTGTGCTCGTGATCCCGCAGCGTCTCGCGCAGCGCCGTCAGCCGCGCCCGCCGGTCGTCGAGCACGGCGCGGATGCGCGCGTCCCGCGCGGCTTTCGCATCGCCTCCCAGCGCCCCCAGCGCGGCGCCCAGGCGTTCGGAGCGGGCCCGGTTGCGCAGCAGGCCGCCGGTCCAGGCGGCCATCGCCTCCGGCAGCACCATCAGCCGCGCCGTGTGGCCTGAGGGCGCCGTGTCGAAGACGACCAGGTCATAGTCCCGGGACCCGTCGGCGATCAGCTGCGCGATCCGCTCCAGGACCGCCGCCTCATGGGCGCCGGGGGCATGCCGCGCCAGTTCGATGTGCCGCCCGATCTCCCGGTGCAGGTGCTCCGGCATGAACGACCGCAGATTCTCCTCAACGGATGCCAGATGCTCCCTGCTGGCCTGTTCGGGATCCAGTTCGAGGGCGTCCAGGTTCTCCCGCAGCCGCACCGCACGTCCGCCGATGCGCTGTTGCCAGAGATGGCCCAGATTGTGGGCCGGATCAGTGGAGACCAACAGCACCCGGCCGCCCTCCCGGGCACGGGCAAGGGCGACGGTGGAGGCCACCGTCGTCTTGCCCACGCCGCCCTTGCCGCCGAGGAACAGCACCCGCCGGCGGCGGGCCAGCTCTAGCAGCATGCCACCTCATCCAGCGGGGAGCGGTCCATTCCCATCCGCCGGTGCCAGTCGTGGAATTCCTCGTAGACGACCGGCAGCAGTTCCAGCGTGTAATGCGACGCCGGGTTCGGCACGCCGAGGGCCTCGGAGAGCACCAGCATGGTGAACAGATCGTCCTGGTCCCGCTTGGCGCGCGCGAGCGTGCGCCGGTAGGGGGCCGCGTAGAACTCTCCGAGGCCGTCGGATATCCGCCGCAGCAGGCCGTCAGCGGCCATCCGCACCCGCCTGCGCCGCGACGGCGACATCCTCGTCCTCCGGTTCCGGGGGCTGATTCCGGACCCGGTTGAGCGTCACGGCGGCCTCGATGATCACCCAGATCGCCGCGATCAGGATCACGATGCCCATGCCCAGCAGCAGCCAGTT
This sequence comes from Sediminivirga luteola, assembly GCF_014639315.1. Classification (GTDB taxonomy): domain Bacteria; phylum Actinomycetota; class Actinomycetes; order Actinomycetales; family Brevibacteriaceae; genus Sediminivirga; species Sediminivirga luteola. The sequence goes on along the minus strand of NZ_BMFY01000006.1, from coordinate 121,139 downwards.
GCCCTGACCGTAGAAGGTGCCCAGCTGCACCACCAGCGCCGAGACCGACATGACGAGCACGAACATGAGCGGCAGCAGCACCGGCAGGAACGGCCGGCGCTTGCGCACCAGGATGACGGTGATGATGGACAGCGTGAGAGCGGCCAGCAGCTGGTTGGTGGTGCCGAACAGCGGCCAGATGATCATGCCGCCCTCGCCGCTCGGATCGGCGCCGAAGGCGAGGCCCAGGCCGAAGAGCAGCACCAGCACGGTGGCGATGAGCGGCTTGAGCTTGAGGCCCATGAGCTCGCCGATCTCGGAGATGATGTACCGCTGCAGCCGGACGCTGGTATCCATCGTGGTGGCGGCGAACAGCACCGCCATGGTGGCCAGGACGGTCGCGGACAGCGATTCGGGGATGGCCAGGCCGTTGGAGAGGACGGTCCCGCCGGCGGCGACGAATGCGCCCGCGCCACCCTCGTTGAAGGCGTGGTAGACCTCTTCCCAGTCGGCGAGGGTCTGGAACCCGGCGGAGACGACCAGCAGCGTGACGAGCGCCAGGAGGCCTTCGCCGACCGCGCCGAAGTACCCGACGAAGCGGGCGTCGGTCTCCTTGTCCAGCTGCTTGGAGGACGTACCGGAGGAGACCATGCCGTGGAAACCGGAGATCGCGCCGCAGGCGATGGTGACGAACAGCAGCGGCACGATGCCGGGGGTGTCCGGCGGGGTGTTCTGGTTGATCATCGGGGCCACCATCGTCGGCGCCGAGAGGAGGATGGCCGCGTACAGCAGGCCCAGGCCGATGAACAGCTGCAGGCCGTTGATGTAGTCACGCGGCTGCAGCAGCATCCACACCGGCATGAGCGAGGCGATGCCGGCGTAGATGAACAGCACGATGATCCAGAACGCGCTGGCCGACAGGCCCATGATCGTCTCCGGCAGCACGATCGGGAAGCGGTCGCCCAGCAGGATGAGGCCGTAGAGCGCGACCACGCCGGCGATGGAGACCACAGCCAGGTTCCAGCGCAGCTTGTAGATGGCCTGGCCGATCAGCAGCGCCACGACGATCGCGCCCCAGGTGGGGATGACGGCGCTGGGCTGGCTGACCAGGAGACCGGAGATGACCACGGCGAACACGGCGTTGACCATGACCAGGAGCAGGAACATGATCGCCAGGAACAGATTGCGTCCGCGCGGTCCGATGTAGCGGCCGGAGAGGGTGCCGATCGACTGGCCCTTATTGCGTGCGGAGGCCCAGAGCGCACCGAGATCGTGCATGCCGGCGAAGAACACGGTGCCGAGGGTGACCCACAGGAAGGCCGGGCCCCAGCCCCAGATGATCGCGACGGCGGGACCGACGATGGGCGCCGCGCCTGCGACCGAGGTGAAATGGTGTCCCCAGAGGACGAACTTGTTGGTCGGGATGTAGTCGACCCCGTCCTTGAACTCATGGGCAGGGGTGCGGTGGGTGGCGCTGAGGCGATAGACCTTCTTGGCCAGATAGCGGGAATAGACGAAATAGCCGGCGAGGATGATCGCCAGGCCTACGAACATGAGAACCACTGCATTCACGGGGGTGACCCTTTCCTGGTGGTGGGACGGCATCGTCCCGATCGGGCGTCATTGCCTGAATCTGTGCGCGAGCCTAACAGCGGGCACGGACACCGCGGGGAGCGTGCAGGGCGTCCTGCGGTAATCGCTGCCATTTTGTTATCTGTGTCACACGTCGCCGCGGCGGTGTCACGGTTCCTCCTCCGCCTCCACGGATGGCGCTGACGGCGCTGATGACAGTACCGGCGGCGCGCGGCGGCACCGCGGTTCAGCCCCTCAGCACGCGCACGACCCCGCGGGGCAGGTCGCCGTCGAGCCACGCGCGGCGCTCCCACTGGCGCGGATAGCCGAGGGAGGCCTCGATGTGCCGGACGCCGTCGATGCGCTCGGTCACTGGGATGTGCAGATGGCCGTAGACGACGGCCTCTGCCCGGTATCGCGCGGGCCAGTCGGCGGTCGCCTCGGTCCCGCACCAGAGGGCGAACTCCTGCGCCCACAGCCTCCTGGTCGGCCGGCGGACGAGCGGATAGTGGTTCACCAGGACGGTGCGGACCCCGGCATCGGCGGCCGCGGCGTCCAGCCGCTGACGGGTCGCCTCCACCCGCGCGCGAGACCATGCCTCCCGGCTCGGGTACGGGTCCGGATGGAGATAGATCTCATCGGAGCACGCTGCCCGCGCCCGGCGCGCAGCGGCGATCGCCTCGTCTTTCGTGCCGGCGCCCGGCGGGAGGAAGGTGTAGTCGTAGAGCAGGAAGAGCGGCGCGACGAGGTACCTGCCCTCGCCGCCGTCCCAGACCGGATAGGGGTCCTCGGGCGTGGTGACCCCCGCATCGCGCAGCGCCGCGACGAAGCGCTCGTACCGGGCGGCGCCGCGTTCGCGCACCGGATCGCCCGGCAGCGTCCACAGCTCGTGGTTCCCGGGTACCCACAGGACCCGGTCGAAGCGCTCCCGCAGGCCGGCCAGCGTGCGCACCACGTCGTCGAACCGGTCGGCGACGTCGCCGGCGACGATGAGCCAGTCCCCCGGACGTGCCGGGCGCAGGTCCTCGGCGATGCGGCGGTTGGCGCCGTACCGGGTGTGCAGATCGCTGATGGCCAGCAGATCGCCGGCGCGCTCGGACGAGGACGACGGCGACGGTGAGGTCTGGCCGGCGGGCGGCGCGGAGGGGGTCACGCGGTTCAGAGACCGGTCTCCACCGGGAAGCGGCGCCGCTGGAGCTCGCGGACGAGTTCCTCGCGTACGCGCAGGAACTCCGCGCTGGAGCGTTCGTCGTTGCGGAACAGCACCGGCAGGAAGGTGCGGCCGTGGATGTCGCGGGCACCGGCATCGGCGCCCGCCCGCACCAGCGTCAGGCACGCCCCGACGTTGCGGACATTGGCGGCGGTGTGCAGCGGAGTCCGCCCGGTGGCCGGATCGGCGCTGTCCAGCTCGGCACCCGCGTCGATCAGCAGACGCAGCGCGGCGGCGCGGTCGTGGAGGACAGCGCCATGCAGCAGATTGCCGAAGCTGCGGAACGGGGCATCGGCCAGGGAAGGATCGTGCTCGAGCAGGACCGCGAGGTTCTCCGTGGCGTCCCGCAGCACGGCGTAGGCCGGCACGCAGAAACCGCCGTTGAGCTCCTGACTCTGCGCGCGCGGGTCCGCGCCGGCTTCCAGCAGCAGCCGCACCGCCTCCGGCGAGGAGAACTCGACGGCGTAATGCAGCGGGGAGATGCCGGTGCGGCGCGGGTCTGCGTCGTTGCCCACCGCATCGAGATCCGCTCCGGCCTCCAGCGCGGCGGTGATGGCCGCGCGGTTGGACTTCTCGGCGGCGCGCAGCAGCTCCACGACGCGTTCATCGTCGAAGTAGCGCCCGCTGGGGTGCCTGCCCGGAAGCAGCCGGTACCCCGCCGCGCCGACGGCCAGGGCGAGGAGTCCCATCCCCCAGGCCCGGTTGAGTCTCATCGTCTGCTCCTCTCCACTGGCACAGCCTACCGGCGCATGGCGGCCAGCGGGGCCTCGCGAAACAAGGAGAACAAGGAACCGCGCCGGGATGCGGCAGATCTGGAACGATGGAGGCATGCAGAACGCCGCAGTGGCGCCCGCCGGCACCGGGACGACAGAGGCGGTCGACGCTGTGAGCGATGGGGCCGTCGATGCGGTGGCTGAGGCGGCGGCCGCGGTCGATGTGGTGGTGATCGGCGCGGGGCAGGCCGGGCTCTCAGCGGCGTATCACCTGCGCCGCCGCGGCCTGGTCCCGCTGCGCTCGGCTACCGGCCGGGGCACCTTCGTGGTGCTCGACGCCGAGGCGGGCCCGGGCGGCGCCTGGCAGCACCGGTGGCCGTCCCTCACGATGGCCAGCGTCAACGGCATCCACGACCTGCCGGGCATGCACCAGCCGGAACCGGATCCGCGCAGCCCCAGCCGCCAGGTGCTGCCGGAGTACTTCGCCGCCTTCGAGGAGCAGTTCGAACTGGCCGTCCGCCGGCCCGTCCGGGTGCACGCGGTCCGGCGCGCCGGCAAGCGCGCCGGTCGTCCCGCTGGGTCCGCTGATCGTCCCGCTGGGTCCGCAGCACCTGCGGCGGAAGGGGGCGAAGGCCGCGCACCCGGGCAGGAGCCCGGCCGGTTGCTGGTGGAGTCCGACCACGGGGTGTTCGCCGCCCGTGCCGTGGTGAACGCCACCGGCACCTGGAGCAAGCCGTTCTGGCCGCGTTATCCGGGGCAGGAGACCTTCCGGGGCCGGCAACTCCACGTGGCGCAGTACGCCTCGGCCGCGGAATTCGAGGGCCGGCGTGTGGTGATCGTCGGCGGCGGGGTCTCCGCGATTCAGCTCCTGGACGAGATCTCGCGGGTGACGGAAACGCTCTGGGTGACGCGGCGCGAACCGGTATTCAGCGAGGAACCCTTCGACGAGCCGCGGCGGATCGCCGTGATCAACCGCATCGCCGAGCGCACCCGGCAGGGGCTCACCCCGGAAAGCGTCGTGAAGGCCACCGGGCTGTTCTGGACGCCGTGGGCACGGGCGGCGCAGGCGCGCGGCGCGCTCGTCCGGCACCCCATGTTCAGCCGGATCGAACCGGACGGCGTGCGGATGCCCGATGGCGCCTTCGAGCCGGCTCAGGCGATCCTGTGGGCCACGGGGTTCCGGCCCGCGCTGGACCATCTGGCGCCGCTGGGCCTGCGCGTGCCGGGTGGAGGCATCCGCGTCGACGAGACCCGCGCCGTGGACGAGCCCCGGCTGTTCCTCATCGGCTACGGACCCTCGGCCTCCACCGTCGGCGCCAACCGGGCAGGCCGGCGGGCGGCGACCGTCATCGTGCGCGAACTGCTGGCTCCGGCACCCTCGTAGCGCCTGAGCGGTACAGATTCCGCCCCCCGGTGGCGCCCGCCGCGGCGCGCCGTTCGTGACGGGCAGCGGCGGTGAGCCCCGCAGCAACCCGCTGCGCATGGCCGCCGGCCTCGCGAGTTCACGGAGGCTCCGTCCTGCGCTGCGCTCCGGCGCAACCGGTCTGCCGCCGGGAGATCGCGGCGGACCTTTCCGGCATGCCGGCTTGACGCGGAGGGGAAACCTCGGACGCCAAAGTGATTCCGTATCGTGAGAAATGCGCCGGAATCCGGTTCGAAGACGCGATTCCCGCATTATCGTGGGGGCGTATGCCTGCCCATCGGAGGGCAGGCGGCGGCACCGGCACGGCAGGAGCACACACCAACGGCAATGAGGCCGTGCACGCCCGGGCCGCTCGCACACTGAAAGACGAGGCACACGTCCATGAGTCCTGAGTCCACGGCCACGCGCGCGAAAGCGGAGACCCCGCAGGAAGCACGCAACAGCTACCGCGCCGTTCTGGTCTTCCCCATCCTGATCCTGCTCGGCGCGATCGTCGGGTACTTCTTCGCCGGTCCGGTCAGCGAAGGCGCTTTCCTGGTCAATCCGCTCCTGGGAATCATCATGTTCACCATGGGCCTGACCCTGCAGCCGGTCGATTTCGCCCTGGTCGTCAAGCGGCCCTTGCCGGTGATCCTGGTGGTGATCGCCCAGTACGTCATCATGCCGCTGGCGGCCGTGCTCGTCTGCTGGATCCTCCAGCTTCCCGGGGAGATCGCCGCCGGCGTCATCCTGCTCGGCTGTGCTCCCGGCGGCACCGCCTCGAACGTGGTGGCGTACCTGGCCCGGGGCGATGTCGCCCTGTCTGTGGCCATGACCTCCGTGTCCACGATCCTGGCGCCGCTGGCCACGCCGCTGCTGACGCTGTGGCTGGCCGGTCAGTACCTGCCGGTCGATGCCGCCGGCATGGCGATGTCGATCGTGCAGATCGTGCTCCTGCCGGTCATCGGCGGCCTGGTGGTCCGGTTACTGCTGCCGAAGCTGGTCAAGCAGGCCCTGCCCGTGCTGCCCTGGCTCTCGGTGCTGACCATCTCCGCCGTCGTGGCGTTCGTGGTCTCCGGCAGCGCGGACCGCGTCATCGAGGCTGGCCTGCTGGTGTTCGCCGCCGTCGTACTGCACAACGGACTCGGCTTGGTGCTCGGCTACGGGGTGGGGATCGCGCTCAAGCAGCCGCTTTCCATCCGCCGCACGATGGCGGTCGAGATCGGCATGCAGAACTCCGGCCTGGCCGCGGGCCTGGCCGCGACCTACATGAACCCGCTCGCGGCGCTTCCCGGTGCGGTGTTCTCGCTCTGGCAGAACATGTCCGGCGCGCTCTTCGCCGCCTGGTGCCGCCGCCGCGACCGCGCGCTGCTGCAGCAGGAAGAAGACGCGACGGCGCCCTCCGCCTGAAACGCCCCGGCGTCGCGCCGGGCATCTGCGCGGCGGCGCCCAGCCGTGGCCGCACGCCGGTCCCGCTGCGCGCCGCCACGCCGTGAATGCGCTTGCCTCCGGGAGACGAGAACCGCGCACAACCGAACACGACCGCACACAACCGAGCAAGGCAGGAACCGATGACATCCACGCAGGCAACGGAGCCTCGCGAGACGGCGCAGCAGGCCCGGAACAGCTACCGGGCGGTGCTCATCTTCCCGATCCTCGTCCTGGCCGGCGGCGTGCTCGGCTACGTCCTGGCCGAACCGCTCAGCGGGACCGGCCACCTGATCAACCCCGGCCTGGGCGTGATCATGTTCATCATGGGGCTGACGCTCAAGCCCGTGGACTTCGCCCTCGTGGCCAAGAAGCCGGTTCCCGTCTTCCTCGTGGTCGCCGCCCAGTACATCCTGATGCCGCTGGTCGCGGTGCTGGTCTGCTGGATCATGCAGCTGCCGCCGGAACTGGCCGCCGGAGTCATCCTGGTCGGCTCCGTGCCCGGCGGGACGGCGTCGAACGTGGTGGCGTATCTGGCCCGCGGCGATGTGGCGCTCTCAGTCACCGCGACCTCGGTCTCCACCATCCTCGCCCCGGTCGCCACGCCCCTGCTGACCCTGTGGCTGGCCGGTCAGTACCTGCCGGTCGATGCCGCCGGCATGGCGATGTCGATCGTGCAGGTGGTGCTGGTGCCGGTGCTGGGAGGCCTGATCGTCCGGCTGCTGTTCCCGAAGGTCGTCAAGATCGCGATGCCCGTGCTGCCGTGGCTGGCGACCCTGGCGATCGCCGCCGTGGTGGCCATCGTGGTCGCCGGCAGCGCGGACCTCGTGCTCGAGGCGGGCCTGCTGGTCTTCGGCGCGGTGATCCTCCACAACACGCTCGCGCTGCTGCTGGGCTACGGCATCGGGATCGTCACCCGCCAGTCCATCAGCCGGCGGCGCACCATCGCCATCGAGATCGCCATGCAGCAGTCCGGGCTGGCTGCCGGGCTCGCGGCACAGTACATGAATCCCCTCTCGGCCCTTCCCGGGGCCGTGTTCTCCGTGTGGCAGAACATGGCCGGGGCGATCTTCGCCGCCTGGTGCCGTCGCCGGGACCGGATCGCGGCAGAACAGCAGGACGTCACAGCCGAGGTCTCCTGACTCACGGGGCCGTGAGCGCCGCCGTCCCGTGTTCTGCCCGGGTTGACGCCCGGTGAGACGCCGAGCCCCTCATTCCCACCGGAACAGGGCCGCGGCCACTCCCGCGCCTAGTGCCGCGGTGGCTCCGAGCACGAGCCAGTTCTTCGGGTCCACCGGCTCGCCGGCCCAGGCGTGCTGCAAGGCATCCACCGAGGCGCCGAAGGGCAGCCAGGAGCCAATCGTCTGCAACGGCTCCGGGAGGTTCTCCGCCGGGCCGAACATCCCGCCCAGGGCGGCGATACCGAAGAAGGCGATCAGCCCGATCGCCACCGAGGAGTTCGGCGTCGGCGAGATGGACGCCACGATCATGCCGACGCCGTACATCGCCGCGCAGCAGGCCAGCAGGACCGCCGCTGCGACCAGCGGGGACCGCGGGAGGTCCGCGTCGAAGAAGACCATCGCCACGCCGAAGGCGATGCCGATGCCCAGCAGCACCTGGATGAAGCTGACTGCCATCTGCGCCACCAGCACCATGGCCGGCGATGCCGGCGTCACCGCCAGCCGGCGCAGCAGCTTGGTCTTCCGATAGGTCGCCAGGAAGCTGGGCATGTTGATCACCGCGATCGTCGCGACGACCATGGTCACGACCACCGGCAGCAGGAACACGCTGAACGCCGTCACCCCCTCGGCGACCTCCACGCCGAGGTCCTCGAAGGAGATGCCCTGCATCACCAGGATCAGCAGCGGCAGCCCGAGCGGCACGATCAGCCCCGCGGTGTCCCTCGTGACCATCTTCGCCTCGGCCTGGATCAGCTTCAGCCATGCCCGCGGGCCCGGCCTGCGGGCATGTACGGCCTCACTCATCATCAGTCCTCTTCCTCATCGCCCTGAATGTCCTTGCCGGTGAGAGCCACGAAGGCGTCCTCCAGCGTCACAGCGCCCGCCTGTTCCCTGAGCTGCCCCGGTGTGCCGTGCGCGAGGACGCGTCCGGCGTCGATGAGCGCCACCCGGTCGCAGAGCCGCTCCACCTCATCCATGGCGTGGCTGATCAGGATCACCGTCTGCTCGGACAGCGACTCGATGGTGGCCCACACGCGGCGGCGCGCGCGGGGATCGAGTCCGGTGGTCAGCTCGTCCAGGATCACCACCTGCGGCCGGCCGATCAGCGCCAGCGCGATGGAAAGCCGCTGCATCTGCCCGCCGGAGAGATCGTCGAACTTCGTCCTCGCCTTGTCCGTCAGCTCCACCATCGTCAGTGCCTCATCGGCGTCCAGCGGGTCCGGATAGAAGCCGCGGTAGAGGTCGACCAGTTCCCGCGCGGTCAGCGAACCGTGCAGGTAGGCCCCCTGCAACTGGACCCCGAGGATCTGCCGGACCTTCGCCCGCTCGGTGAAGGGGTCCAGGCCCAGGATGCGCACCGAGCCCTCGGTGGGCTTGCGCAACCCGGCGATCATCTCCACGGTGGTGGTCTTGCCGGCCCCGTTGGTGCCCAGGATGCCGAAGGTCTCGCCGCGGGCCACCCGGAGGCTGATCCCGTCCACCGCGGTCTTGTGCTTGTACCGCTTGACCAGATGCCGGGCCTCGATGGCCGGTGGCTGAGGTTTCTCTGTCATGCCCTCCAGCTTTCCCTCGCCCGCCCGGGCGCGCCTGTGCCGCCGGTCATGAGAGCGGCCATGACTTTCGGCACCTCTGACGCCCGGGCGGCACTCAGTAGGCTGGGGTGCCATGGAGGATCAGCGGGCATCGGGGCGCGATCGTGCTCAGGCCGTGGCCGGGCCGCACCGGCGACGGTGGGAGGAGTTCTCCGGCATCGCGATCCTGGTGCTCAGCCTCGGCGTGGGTCTGCTGATGCTCATCGTGGGGCAGGCTCCCTACATTCCGCGCTGGCTGTGGGCCGCTCTGCTCATCGGCTGCCTTTTCGCGACCTTCCTGGCCACCAGCGGCCTGCTGACCGCCCCGTGGCACCGGCTGGCCTATACGGGCGCGGTCCTCAGTTCCTGGACGCTGCTCCTGACCATGCCCAATCAGGGGATGATCGTGGTGCTGCTGGTCGTGGTGGCCGCCGCGGGCAGTTACATCCTGCCGATGCCCGTGGTGCTGGGGGTCATCGCGCTGAACTGCGCGGTGGTGCTCGTCCACCTGGTGGCCCACCACGTGGCACCGATGGAGTACCTGGCCGTCACCGCCTTCTACGCGATCATCCATCTGGCCTCGATGTTCAGCACCTACGCCCTCCATCGGGAGTCGGGGCTGCGGGCCGAGCTGGAGCAGAAGAACGTGGAGCTGGAGGCGGCCTCGGTGCTGTTGGAGAGCTCGGCCAAGACGGCTGAGCGGCTGCGGATCTCCCGGGAGCTGCACGACGCCATGGGCCACCAGCTCACCGTGCTGAACCTGGAGCTGGAGGCCGCCGGGTACAAGGCGCACCGGATGACCGGCGGGGGCACCGAGGACGTCCGCGCCCATATCGATCGCGCCGCGGGGGTGGCGAAGGAACTGCTGGCCGATGTGCGCGCCACCGTGGGCGAACTACGAGCGACCGGCCCCGGCCATCTGCAGGCGCACCTGGAGCGCCTGGCGGCCGCGGTGCCCTCCCTGGACATCTTCGTCGAGGTCCCGCCCCGGGTCGACGCCGATGAGCAACAGGTGCAGACGCTGGTGCGCGCGGCTCAGGAGGTCATCACGAACACCGTGAAGCACGCCGAGGCGCATGAGCTCTCCATCCGCCTCGAGCAGGACGCCGGCGAACTGAGAATGGTCTGCGTCAACGACGGCCTGGCACCCGGCCGGATCGTCGAGGGCCACGGACTCACCGGATTGCGCGAACGCCTCGAGCCGCTCGGCGGGACGCTGACGGTCCGCCCGTCCCCGTTCTTCACCGTCGAGGTCGTTCTGCCCGTCGCCGAAAGCACGGGGCCACCGCGCGGACCCTCCGGCCGAGCCCTCCGGCCGGCGGCCGGAAAGGGCGCCGCCGATGAATGACTCACCCGGCACCCCGCCGATGAGCCAGCCACCGGGCCAGCCGCAGGTGCGCGTGCTCGTGGTGGATGACCAGACCCTGGTCCGCCAGGGCATCCGCACGCTGCTGGAGCTGGGCGGGATCGCGGTCGTCGGCGAGGCCGCGGACGGGGCCGAGGCGCTGGCGGCGCTTGAACACCACGCCGCCGGACCTGCGCAGAACCCGCCCTCACCCGGCGCCGGGCCACCGGACGTGGTGCTGCTGGATCTGCGGATGCCCCGATACGACGGCCTCTGGCTCCTGGAGCGACTGGCCGAACGCGGCACCGGCGGGGCAGACCTGCCCGTGCTGGTGCTGACCACCTTCGACGACGACGAGCTGGTGCTGCAGGCGCTGCGCCACGGTGCCCGCGGCTATCTGCTCAAGGACGTCACCGTCGAGCAGCTCTCCCGCGCGGTGCGCACGCTGGCCGCCGGCGGCACGCTGATCGCACCGTCCATCACCGACCGGCTGCTGCGGGCCCTCCGCCAGGGCCCGCAGCCGGCCGGGATCGAGGGCACCAGGACGCAGGCGCTCACCGAACGCGAACGCGAGGTGCTCCGGCTCGTGGCCGAGGGCTACTCCAACCGGCAGATCGCCTCCCTGGTGCATCTGGCCGAGGGCACCGTGAAGAACCACATCTCCGCGGTCCTGGTGAAGCTCGGCGCCCGTGACCGGACCAACGCCGTGCTGCACGCACTGCGCGAGGGGCTGCTGGACTAGCGTGAGACGCGGCCGAAGGTGTTCGCGATCGGCGAGGTGAAGATCGGGCGGGAGAGGAACCAGCCGGCCACCATCACCACGAGTGAAGCGGCGAACATCCAGAAGCCCAGCCAGGAACTGGCGGAGTTCTGCGCGGCGTACATGTAGTTGAGGTTCTGCAGCGCGCCCGTGGTGAAGACGAGCGTGACGTGCACGACGATGAACAGCACGAAGAAGAGCATCACGGGGAAGTGGATGGCCCGCGCCAGTTCGACCGGGTACGCCTTGTTCAGCCGCTTGGCCTGCTCCGGCCAGATGTTCGACATCCGCAGGCCGGTGATCGCGGCCAGCGGCGAGGCGATGAAGATCACGACGAAGTACGTCAGCACCTGCAGGCTGTTGTAGTTGACCCAGCTGTCCTCGTGCGGCCAGTTCAGGGAAAGGTACTGCAGCGCGGCGGAGGCGGCATTGGGGAAGACCTCCCAGCTGGTGGGCACCACGCGCACCCAGCGGCCGCTGACGATCAGCAGGATCACGAAGATCACGCCGTTGAGGATCCACAGCACGTCCAGGACGTAGTGCAGCCACAGATCCATGCTGATCTTCTTCGGCGGCCGCTTGGTCTTGATCGGGCCCTTGTTGTTCCTGGTCCAGTTCGCCTTGGGCCGGGCGGTCGTGCGCACCAGCCAGCCGGTGCGGATGATCAGCACCATCAGGAAAGCGTTGAGGAAGTGCTGCCACCCAAGCCAGGCGGGGAAGCCCTCGGGCGAGGCCTCCGGCAGCGGCGTGGCACCGGGATAACGCTCCATCCACGCCTGAACGCCGTCCATGCCGCGCAGCCACTGAGCGCCCAGCACGGCCAGGCCCAGCAGGATCACGCTGGCCGGGAGGATCCAGATCAGGGGCCGCCAGCGGCTGTCCTTCGACGTCGTCGTCTTCGTGCTCATCTCGCTCCTGTGTCGCGTGGCCGTGCCCGGGTGCGGCAGGCAGATTTAGTATGACGTCATAGTAACTGCTGCCACACACGATGGCCGAACCGTGGTCTGTCCCAAGCCTACGCACCGATGCGCCGCCCGGGGGAAACGGCTCGCGCTCGCTCACCGGGACGACGCGGGCGGGCGGGCGGTCCGGCGCCCGGGTGCAGGGCCGGGTGCTGGAATCCGCACCGCGTACACGCGCGCGTGCTAGCGTGGGTCCGCGTTCCCCGAAACCCGGCGGCGATGGCGCGCGACGGGCGTCTGCCCGGCGGACGAGGGCACATGTCCGACAACACGTGCGGCACGGCACAGAGGCCGTCAAGAGGGTGGACGCCGTCAAGAGGAAGGACCCCCAGTGAGCACCGAGCAGGACCAGCCCTGGCACCGTTTCTACCCGCCGGGAGTCAGCGCGCAGATCCCGCCGGCGCCGTTCGCCTCCATCGGCGAGATGGTCCGGGCCACGGCGGCGACGCACGGGCCGCGCCCCGCCTTCTCCAATCTGGGCACCGAGCTGAGCTTCACCGAGGTCGACGAGCTCAGCGATCGCTTCGCCTCGTTCCTGCAGCACGAGCTCGGGCTGGTCAAGGGCGACCGGATCGTCCTCCAGATGCCCAATGTGCTGCAGTACCCGGTGGCGATGTTCGCCGCTCTCAAAGCCGGCCTCGTCGTCGTCAACGCCAATCCGCTCTACACCTCCGCGGAGATGAGCCGGGTACTGGCGGACGCCGAGCCACGGGCGCTGCTGGCCCTGGCGAACTTCGCCGACCGGATCGAGCAGGCGCTGCCCGGGTCCTCCGTGGAGCACGTCATCCTGACCGAGGTCGCCGATCTGATGCCCACGCCCAAACGGCTCGCGGTCAACGCCCTGCTCAAGCACGTCAAGAAGATGGTGCCCGGGCACGGGATCGACCCGGTGATCCCGTTCCGGCAGGCGATGGCTGCCGGCAGCCGGAGGGCTTTCGCCCCGCCGGAGATCGCGCCGGAGGACACCGCGTTCCTGCAGTACACCGGAGGCACCACCGGAGGGCCGAAGGCCGCGGTGCTCACCCACGCCAATCTGATCGCCAACGAGGAGCAGTTCATCCGGCTGATGCCCAGCATCCTCCCCGGTGCGTCCCCGCGGATCATCGCCGCGCTGCCGCTCTACCACGTGTTCTCCCTGACGGTGAACTGCCTGGGGTTCTTCCGCTTCGGCGCGCACAACGTGCTCATCACCAACCCGCGGGACATCCCCGCCTTCGTGAAGACCCTGCGCAAAGGCCCGCCGGAGGGCATCATCCTGGTGAACACCCTGGCGGCGGCGCTGCTGGAGAACGAGGACTTCCGCGCGCTGGACTTCTCCCGGCTGGCGATCACGGTGGCCGGCGGGATGGCCGTCCGCACGAGCGTCGCCGCCCGCTGGAAAGACGTCACCGGGAAGGACATCGTGGAGGGCTACGGCCTCACCGAGGCCTCACCCGTCGTCAGCGTGAACCCCGTCCACATGCCGCCGCGGCCGGGCACCATCGGCGTCCCGCTGCCTTCCACGGAGGTGCAGGTGCGCGGTGAGGACGGCCAGCCGGTTCCCGCCGGGGAGAAGGGCGAGCTGGCGGTCCGCGGCCCGCAGGTGATGCGCGGCTACTGGAACCGGCCCGAGGAGACCGCGGAGGTGCTCGACGCCGCGGGCTGGCTGCTCACCGGGGACATCGCCACGGCCGACGCCGACGGCTTCCTCACGATCGTGGACCGGAAGAAGGAGATCATCGTCGTCTCCGGCTTCAACGTCTATCCCGGGGAGATCGAGGACGCCGCCATGCTCCACCCGAAGGTCGCGGAGGCCGGGGTGACCGGCGTGCCCGATGAGCGTTCCGGCGAGGCGCCGAAGCTCTTCGTGGTCCGCCGGGATGAGAGCCTCACCGCCGAGGAACTCATGACGCATCTGCGCGAGCAGCTGGCCGGATACAAGCGCCCCCGTTCCATCGAGTTCCGCGAGGAGCTGCCCAAGAGCAACGTCGGGAAGGTGCTGCGCCGCGAACTGGCCTAGCGGTTCCGCCCGGGGCGGCATCGGAGAACAACCCGTAAGTGACAGAACACCCCCGTAGACGGTGGTGTTCTGTCACTACGGAGGTGTTTTGTCAGCCTGAGTAGTCCCGGCCCGCGGCGCCAGCCGGGCGTCGCGGCGGCACCCGGGCACAGGTCTGCCAGCACTACGGGCGCGGATGCGGTCCCAGCATCCCAGGAGCCGCGGCGCCTCCTGACCGCGGGCTCGCCGGGAGACGCTTCAGAACCGCTCAGCCCCGCGAGCCATGACGGCGGGGCTGCCGGCGGCGTATTCCAGGCCGTAGCCGCCCAGATCGAGGGACACCGTCAGCAGGGTGGTCCACTGCTCCTGCGGCGGCAGCGCGCGGTCGGGCTGGAAGCAGATCGGCGCCGCGTCCCCGGCCGGACCGCACATCGCCTGCGCCCGCCTCACGGCGTCCTGACCAGCGAGTTCACCGGCGCGGGCGCGCAGATGCTCCAGCCGCGCGTAGGTGGTGGAGGCATCGGGCGTGTGCTCCCCGGCCGCCAGGCCCGGATCGAGGAAGTGGTTGGTGTGCAGCAGCACAGCCGCCCCGCTCCCGGCGTCCGCGGCCGCTGGCACACCGCCGGGCTGGCCGGCGTGCACCTCGGCCACTCCCGCCGGGCAGATCTCGATGCTGACGGCGCCGGGCTCCGAGGTGACCACCGTGATGACGGTGGATGCGCTCACCTCGGCCGATCTCGCGATGGCCACCGCTTCCCCTACGGTGCGCGCCTCGTCCAGGATCCGCCTGGCGACGGCATGCACCGGGACGCCGCCGCGGCCGTGATCGGCACGGTGATGGAGGATGTTGAAGTGCACGCCCAGGCCCGCGTCGTTGACGCCGATCTTGGCCGGCGCGCCGAATTCGGTGAAGGTCTTCACCCGCAGCCCCTGAACCGAGGGGTACTCCCAGAGCAGCGCCGCCGGGACCAGGCTCTCGTGCCAATCCCAGGTCTGTATGGTCTCCGGTGCCGCCGTGGCGCCGCCCCGGTCCGGTGGCAGCAGCACGGCCGTGGAGCACTCCCCCTCCCGCTGCGGGTTGGCGATCGCCAGGATCTCGGTCCGGGCGGTCACCGCCATCAGCGCGGCGGGTTCCAGGCCTGCGGCGGCCGCCACAGCCCCGATCTCCTCCGCCAGCACGGGATACCAGCCGGCGAGCGCGGCATGACAGGCCGCGGCGATGCTCGTCTCCTGTTCTACCGGGATGCCCAGCTCCCGGTAGAAGGCCCGGTACAGCGCGACCGTGCTCCTGATCTCGTCCCGGTGCGCCAGGCCCAGCCGCTCGCCGCGTTCACCCGGGTGCGCGCTGGTGCTGTGGTGCTCCGCCAGTCTCATCGTGGTTCCGGCCTCAGCCGTCATGCCTCTCCTCATCTGAATGGTCCGTCGTCTCCGTAGGCGGGGCGTGCACGCCCGTCGCGCGCATCAGGCCGGCGACGTCGGCGTGCGGGCAGCCCGGTGACTCCAGGTCCTCCGCGACCCGCTCATGCACCTCCGCGGGCATGTCCTGGCTGAGCTTGAACATGGCCTGCTCGCTCGTCACCTCGACGTGGAAGGAGACCACACCGCCGATGATCTTGCGGAACAGTCCCCGCGAGCGGTCCATCGACCACTGGGCGGGCCGGAGCGCCTCGAGGGCTCGCACCGTCTGCTCCACCACGGCCAGCGATTCCTCCTCGTCCTGCACGATCCGCAGCCGCCCGGTCAGGTGCACGGCCGCGTAGTTCAGCGTCGGCGCGGCCGGCTCGAACCGGTAGTTGCTGGGCGAGACGTAGGCGTGGGAGGAGGAGAACACCAGCAGCGCCTCCGGCTGCTCCGCGAACAGGCGCCAATGCGGGTTCTCCCGCCCGATGTGCCCCCAGAGCCGGTGCCCGACGAAGCTCTCCCGCACGGGGCTGCCCGGCGGCAGCACCACCGGGGTGTGCGTCGCCAGGGGCGCAGCGCCGCTCCGGGAGCTGGCGATGACCGCGAACGGGTTCCGCCGCACCAGGTCGACGACGGCCTCCCCCGAGGGCGGCCGGTAGTCCCGGTAGGTGTGCATCAGCGCGCGGCTTCCAGGATCGCGTCCCACATCACCTCGGAGGCCAGCGCGCCCAGCCCCGCGCTGCTCACCGACAGCCGTCCCACGGACGGGTCCGGCGCCGGCAGGTCCACCTCGTCGGTGGTGAGGGTGAAGAGCGTGTCCCCGTCCATGGAGGTGTGGAACGGCTGGATCCCGCGGTGCATGGAGCTGTGCACCTGGAGGCAGAGCTGGTTGAGTTCGATATCGCTCAGCTTCACATTCGTGATCAGGGCGCCGATGGTGGTGTTGCCCGGCTGGACCGGCACCGGGATGCCGGCGGCCAGCGCGCGCTCGAAGTCCAGCGCCGGATGGCGGCGCACGTCCTGCGCGGCGTCGTAGTTGCCGCGCACGATGCGCCCGGACCGGTCGACGATGACGCCCACCGGGTTGGGCACCACCACCGCGAGCATGCGGATGTCCCCGATCCGGCGGAAGGCGGCACCCTGCCCGGTCAGTTCGGCGCGGCTCCAGTCGACCTTCCCGGCGGAGGCCCGGATGCCGGCCCCGGCCAGGCCCAGCGGGACGGTGCCCTCCTCGGCCCAGCGCACCGCGGCCCGGCCCAGTGCGGCGTCCGGGGCGACGGCGGTGTCACGGGCGGAGAAGTCGTAGATGATCGCCGAGGAGACCTCCGCCAGATCGGCGAAGGCGGTCGAGTTCCCCTTCCGGGCCAGCAGCTCGTCGGAGACCCCGGCGCCGGCGGCGAGGCCGTAGACGGAACCGCCGGCCAGGCAGATGGCGTGGTTGAACGAGTAGGCGCCGCTGAGCCCGACGGCCCCGCCGCGCGGATCGGTGGCGGTGCGCGCGCCGGCCGGGACGTGGATCACGGTCGCGCCGGTGGGTCCCTCCTCGTAGTGGGCGGAGCCGACGAGCACACCCGGGAAGTCGTACTCCAGCAGCGCGCGGCCGGTGCTTCGCACCGGGGCGCGGGCGACATCGTCGTTGCCGGGGCCGCCGAACGCAGGCTCGGGAATCAGGCGGGGCGGGCCGAACGGGGCGTCCTCGGCCGGCGAGGACACGGTCTGGTACTCGGTCATAGCGTCTCCAGGAGTCGTCGGGTGTAGGGATGTCCGGGGTTGTCGAGCACATCGGCGGGACTGCCCTCCTCCACGATCTCCCCGGCCAGCATCACCGCGATGCGGTCGGAGGCGATGCGGGTGGCGGCGAGGTCGTGGGAGATGAACAGCGCGCCGAATCCGTGCGTCTCCTGCAGCTGCCGGATCAGCCGCAGGACCTTCTGCTGGACGGCGACGTCCAGGGCGCTGACCGCCTCGTCGAACACCACGAACTCCGGTCCTGTGATCAGCGCGCGGGCGATGGCGGCGCGCTGCCGCTGCCCGCCGGAGAGCTCGTGGGGGTAGCGCCCGGCGTGGGCCGGATCGAGCCCGACCTGGCGGAGCATCGTGAGGCAGAGTTCGCGGCGCGCCTCCCGGTCGATCCGGCCCGGGCCGTGCGGGGTGCGCGCCACGACCCCGAGCGGCTCCGTGATGGAATCGCCCAGCCGGCGGCGCGGGTTGAACGACCATTGCGGGCTCTGCAGCACCGCCTGCACCTTGCCGGCGTGCTCCCGGCGGAATCTGCTGTAGGGCATCCCGGAGACGGTCACGGTGCCGGTGTCCGGGCGCAGCAGCCCCAGCGCGATCCGCCCCGCGGTCGTCTTTCCCGAACCGGATGAGCCGATCAGGCCCATGGTGCGGCCGGGTTCGATCCGCAGGGTGACGTCATGCAGCACCGTGCGTCGCCGCCGGCCTTGACCGAGGGCGACTCCGACGCCGCGCATGTCCAGGACTGCCTCGGCACCTGCCGTGCCGGCGGGCTCCTCGGCCCTCATCGGCCGTCTCCTTCCGTTCCCTCGGCCCGCAGCGCGTTCACCAGCTGCCGGGTGTAGGCGTGCTCCGGCTCCACCAGGACGGTTCCCACGGGCCCCTCCTCCACGATGCGGCCCTCGTTCATCACGACCGCACGGGTGCACCAACGGCGCACGGCCGGGATGTCGTGGCTGACCCACAGCAGGGTGATGCGGTGTTCCTCCGCGAGACGGACGATCAGGCCGAGCACTTCGGTGCGCACCTCGGCGTCGAGCGCGGCAGTCGGCTCGTCGGCGATGAGCAGCTGCGGCCGCCTGGCCACGGCCATGGCGATGGCCACCCGCTGAGCCATGCCGCCGGAGATCTGGTGCGGGTAGAGCCGGCGCACTTCGTCCGGGCGCTCGATCCGCACGGCGGCGAGGGCCTCGTCGATGGCGGCGTCCGTCATCGGCGTCCCCTGGGCCCGCATCGCCAGGGAGAACTGCCGGCCGATGCGCATGGTCGGGTCGAGCGAGGCGGCGGGGTCCTGCGCGATGAAGGCGATCCGCTCCCGTCGCAGGGCGCGCAGCTGAGCCGCGTCGGCGGTCTCGCCGCCGGCACCGCGCACCGTGGTGCCACAGCTCTCGATCCGTCCGGCCGAGAGGTGGCAGCTGCGCGGCAGCATACCGCCGAGCGCCAGGGCCAGGGTCGTCTTGCCGGAGCCGGACTCCCCCACGATGCCCAGCCGCTCACCGGCATCGACGCGCAGGTCGACGCCCGCCAGGGCCGGGCTGTCCTCACCGCGGACGCGATAGGCGGCGGCCAGGCCGGTGACGGAGACGATGACGCCGTCCTTCTCGCCGGCAGTACCGGCGGTGCCAGCAGTCATGCCAGGCTCCTCACTTCCCGGGGTTCCAGGCGGTCCCGGAGGGTGTCGCCGATGACGGTAATGGACAGGATGGAGGCCACCAGGACGGCGGCCGGGGCGAACAGCAGCCAGGGAGCGGCGACCATGTACACGGCGCCTTCCTGCACGAGCAGGCCCAGCGAGGATTGCGGCAGCTGCACGCCCTGGCCGAGGAAGCTCAGGCCGCCCTCGACCAGGATGCCGACGCTGAGCGCATAGGTGCCCTGCACGGCGAGGGTGCCGCCGACGCCGCTGAGGATGTGCCGGTAGAGGATGACCGGCAACCGCACGCCGGAGATCCGCGCCGAGGTGACGAAGTCCCGGTGCGCCACGGTGGCGGCCTGCGCGGCGATCATCCGCACCATGAGCGGCACGGTGACCAGGACGATCGCCGAGACGGTCGCCACCCGGCCGGCGCCGAGCACGGCCGCGACCAGGATCGCCAGGATGATCGCGGGGAAGGCGTAGAGCACGTCAACCACGCGCATCACGGTCTCGCGCAGCCAGCCGCCGGCGTAGCCGGCGACGATCCCGATGGCGGTGCTCAGCACCGCCGTGATGAGCACCGCGGTGGCCGAGACGACCAGGGTCACGCCGATGCCCTCCAGCAGGCGGGGCAGCAGCGAACGGCCGAGGGAGTCGGTGCCCAGCGGGTACTCCCAGCTGGGCGGGGACAGCCGCGGGCCGCTGATCTCGGTCGGGCTGCCGGCGAACGGCACCAGCGCCGCCACGAGCGCCAGCAGGCACAGCAGCCCCAGGACGATGCCGGCCGCCACCATGAGCGGGTCTCGCGAGGCACCGGGACGGCGCCGGAGGACGGCGAGGTCGAGTCTTCTCATCGGCGGCCTCCTGCCGCAGCCACACGCGGGTCCACCAGGGAGGCCGCGATGTCCAGGACGGTGTTGATGACGATGAACGCGACGGCGGCCAGCAGCACGGTCGCCTGGACCACGGCGTAGTCGTGGCGGCCCAGGCCGGTGACCATATAGGAGCCCACACCCGGGATGTTGAACACGGTCTCCACGATGACGGCGCCGCCGAGCAGGTACGCGGTGATCGTGCCCAGCAGGGTGAGCACCGGGACCGAGGCGTTGCGCAGCACATGATGGCGCACGATGTGCCCGGGGGTCTCACCGCGTGCCACGGCGGCCGTGACGTGCGGTTCCACCAGGACGTTCATCACCGCATCGCGGGTGGTGCGCGCCGTCGCCGCCAGGCAGTACAGGCCCAGCACAGCTGCCGGCAGCACCAGGGCGCGCACCAGCGTGGCCGGCTCGCCGCTGAGGCTGGCCAGATTGCCGACGGAGAAACACGAGGCGACACTGGAGACGACGAAGAGGGCGACGGAGCCGAGCACGAACTCCGGCACGCTGATGCCCAGCCCTGCCACCGTGCGGCCCAGGGCGCCGCCGGAGCGCGAGGTGCTCCGCAGACCGGTCAGCACGCCCAGCGGGACGCCGATGAGGACCGCGGCGCTGAGCGCCATGAGCGCCAGGGTGACGGTGACCGGCAGGCGCAGGGCGAGTTCCTGGATGACCGGGACCTGGCTGACCAGGGAGATCCCGAAGTCGCCCTGCACCGCGCCGGTGACCCAGTGCCAGTACTGCACCAGGACGGGCTGGTCCAGGCCGTAGCGTTCAGCCGCGGCCTGCCGCTGCTCCTCGGAGGCGAGCGGGCCTAAGACGACGCTCTCGTAACCGCCGGGCATCTGCCGTACCGCGAAGAAGATCACGACGGACGTTCCCAGCAGCGTCACTGCCATGATCAGCAGGCGGGTGAGCGTCCAGCGGAGGACGGCGCGCATCGGCTAGTCGCCCCCGCTTTCCCGTGCCGGCCGCGCCGATCCCGGGCTCATCCGGCGCTCACCGGCCGCGCGGTGGGCAGGTATCGCAGGAAGTCGCC
Organism: Sediminivirga luteola; assembly: GCF_014639315.1. Classification (GTDB taxonomy): domain Bacteria; phylum Actinomycetota; class Actinomycetes; order Actinomycetales; family Brevibacteriaceae; genus Sediminivirga; species Sediminivirga luteola. The sequence continues at coordinate 100,347 of NZ_BMFY01000006.1, read as the reverse complement.
GTAGCCCTCGTTCGCGGCGAGGTCCATGGTGAGCAGATCGGGGTTGAGGCCGACGATGCCGGGGCGGTGTACCAGGGGGACCATCTCGGAGTACTCGTCGACGGTGTGGCACAGCTCGGTGAAGACCTGTTCACGCGCCGCCGGCTCGGACTCCGCTGCGGCCTGGTCGATGAGCCCGTTGAGGTCCTCATGGCTGCCGGCGAAGGCGGCGCTGAATCCGGCGATGTCGGGGTTCCACCAGCGGGTCACCATGGCCGGGTCGCCGTAGCCGGCGTACCAGCCGAGCGCCATGTCGAAGTTCCCGGGCACGGTGGAGTGGGTGCGCTCGTAGTACGCCGCGGTGTCCAGCTGTTCGATGTTCACCGTGACGCCGGCGGCCTCCAGCTGCTGCTGGATGACCTGCGCCATCTGGCCGAGCACGGGCTCGGAGTTGTACACCAGCAGATCCAGCGGCTCACCGTCGTAGCCGCTGGCCTCGATCAGCCCGGCGGCGCCCTCGGCGCCCACGCCGGCCGAGGGAAGATCGGCGGGATCGCAGGCGCCGGGGAGGTTGGACGGCGTCACGCCGGTGGGCGCGCTCTCCCCGGCCAGCGCGGAGTTGGAGAGCGCCTGGCGGTCGATCGCGGCGTTGAGGGCGAAGCGGAGGTCCTGATCGTTGAGCGGAGAATCCTCGCGCAGCCCGTTGATGAGGATGTAGTAGAAGTCGCTCTGCTGCTGGCTGTACATGGTGGCCCCGGAGTTCGCCAGCAGCGACAGGGCGTCCACATTGGAGAAGTTGGCCAGCGCCGTGCTGCCCTCCCGGAGGGCAGCCTGCCGGGTGGCGTCCTCGCCGACGATGTCCACCCGCAGCTCGGTGATCAGCACGTCCCCGGCGTGACGGTAGCCGTCGTGGCGGCTGAATACCCAGTTCTGGTCCTGGCGGTGGCTCTCCATCACGAAGGGCCCGGTGCCCAGCATCTCGGTGGCGATGTCCACCTGCCCGGACTCGATCTCCTCCATCGGCAGGATGCCGGCCGGCGAGTTTGCCAGCGCCGCCAGGAAGGGGGTGTAGGGCTCGCTGAGGTTGACCTGGACCCTGGTATCGTCAAGCGTCTCGACCGAGTCCACCGGTCCGATCTGGCCGGCCCAGACCCCCACGCCGTCTTTCAGCCGCTCCAGGGTGCCCGCGACATCGTCGACGGTGAGGGCACGTCCATTGGAGAACTGCGCGGAGGTGTCGATGGTGAAGATGTACGTGGTCTCGTCCGGCTGCTCCCAGGAGGTGGCGAGGCCGGGCTGGAAGCCGAACTCCGCATCGACCGTCACGAGGGTCTCGTAGACCAGGCCGAAGAGGGACCAGGAGCGGGCCGTGGTGGCCAGCTGCGGGTCCAGGCCGCCGTCCTCCTGGGAGTCGTAGTCCACCTGGACGGTGACCGGCCCCTCGGCGGTGGCGGTGTCATCGGCGACCGCGAGGTAGCCTGGCTCGACCTCGGCCTGGGCGGCGGGCTCCGCTCCCCCGCCGCCGCAACCGGTCAGGGTGAGGGCCAGGATGCCCGCCGCAGCGGTGCAGGATTGTCGTACGTTCATGGCTGTGCTCCTGTGCTGTGATGTATGCCACGTTGCGACGAGGCTACTGTGATAAAACGTTTTATACAAGACTGAAACACAACTGTTACAAAACGATTTACCCTCAGTCTGGACCTGGGCTAGCCTGGACGGACCGGCACGGATCAGGACTATGGGAGGACGGTGGCCTATGCCCAGGCGCTCCGGCGTGACCATCCGCGATGTCGCCCAGCGCGCCGGCGTGTCCATCACGGCCGTCTCCCACGCCCTCAACGACAAGGGCACGCTGAGCCCGGCCACGCGCGAGCGGGTGCGCAAGGCTGCGGCCGAGCTGGGCTACCGCGCCGATGTGGTGGCCCGGGCGCTGCGCGAGTCACGCATGGGAGCGCTGGGCCTGGTGATCCGTCCACTGGACGCCCTCGGCGACTACCTTCCCTCCGGCGTGGACTACTTCACCCGCCTCTCGGGCGCTGCCGCCCACGCCGCCGCCGACCTCGGACTGAGCCTGATGCTGGTACCGGATCTGACCCGGAGCCCGCATTCGCCCCTCGCCCTGTCCCTCGACGGTTACATCGTCACGGACCCGGTCATCGACGATCCCATCGTCACGATGCTGCTGGAACGTGATCTGCCGATGGTGACGGTCGGGCGCGATCCGCAGCGCTCCGAGCGCATCCCCTGGGTCGCCACGGACGACACCGGCGATACTCTCCGGATGCTGCGCACCCTGGCCTCCGGCGGAGCCGAGCGGATCGCCTTCGTGGCCGGCACCGATGAGAACTCCTGGAACCTCGACGCCATCGAGGCGTATCACTCCTGGTGCGCGGAGAACGGCATCGAGCCGGTGCTGCTCAGGGTGCCGGAGGCCGCGGGCGAAGACGGCGGCCGGGAGGCGGCGGCGAGGCTCTGGGCCGGGGACGCGCCCGAGGCGGTGTACTGCCTGACCGGGCGGCACGCCGCCGGCATCATGCGCGCACTGCGTGAACGGGGCCTGCGCGTTCCGGAGGACGTGGAGATCGCCGCCGCCTCGGACTCCGAGCACACCCGCTCGGCCGGGATCACGGCGCTGGACATGCGGCCCTCTGCCCTGGCCCGCGCCGCGGTCACCCTGCTGGACGCCGTCACGCGCGACGACCCGCGCGCCGCCGAACTCCAGGGCACCCTGATCGAAGGCGCGGTCATCCCCCGGTCCTCCACCCGCGGCACCGCCTAAGCTCACGGCCGGACACTGCTTGAGCCCACGTCCGGGTGGCGTTGCATCGTAGAACACCCTGTAAGTGACAGGACACCACCGTCTACGGTGGTGTCCTGTCACTTACAGGGTGTTTTGTCGCTAGGGAGCTGTCCTACGAAGCGGTGACGCCGCAGTGCAGCTCCCGATCCCCGGGCGTCTACGGCACGTCACGCTGTGACGGCACGTCCCCCGTGAACGCCGCGCGCCCTCCGGTACAGGGGTTCCCGGCACCGGAGGGCGCGTGGTGTGGCTCAGGCCCGACGGCCGCCCGGTCTCACTGACCGTTCTGGCGGCGCGCCGTCCGCAGCGCAGCGGTGCCGGCGCCCATGAGCGCCAGCGCCAGGAGCGCCAGGCCGGCGAACTCCGCGCCCGTGCGCGGCAGGGTGCCGCCACCCGAGGCGCGGTCGTCCGATCCGCTCGGCTGCTGCCCGGAACCGCCGCCCGGCTGAGCCGCGTCGCCCGGATCGGCACCCGGCTCGTTCGGCTCAGTGCCCGGCTGGGTCGGCTCGGGGTCCGCACCCGGCTCGGTCGGCCCCGGCTCCGGGTCCGCACCCGGATCGCTCGGATCCGGATCGCTCGGGTCCGGATCGGCCTGCAGTGCGCAGTTCAGCGTGCCCGAACGCAGCGAGAAGCCGTCCGTGTCGTTGTCATCCGAGTAGAAGGTCTGCACCCGGCCGTCGACGCACTGGGACGCGTCCAGGAAGGTGAAGCCCTCGTTGTTCAGGTCCGGCATGCCCGCGGGGCGGGCGTAGACGGCGGTCTCGGCGAAGACGCCGGCCTCGTCCACCTCGAAGGTGGCGGTGCGGCCCTGGCAGGTGTCGTCGCAGATGACCCACAGGACATCGCGGTCCCGGTCGAACTGGACCTCGGCGACGATGTCGAAGGAGCTCTGGATCTCCGCCACGCGGTGGAAGGAACCGTCGTCGAACAGCGCGTAGGCGTAGACCGCCGCTGTGCCCTCGAATCCGACGAAGAACAGTCCCCCGCCGTGACCGGAGTAGGCGGCCGGGTCGTAGGCGGCACCGGTGGACTCGTCCAGGAAGCCCTGCCCGGTCAGCCAGCTGTCCGGGATCCAGGTGATGCCCTCGATGCCCAGATTGGCGCCCAGGTTCGGGAAGTCCTCGGCCAGGTTCCACTCATCCGTCGCCACCAGCTCGCCGCTGGTGTCGGAGATGTCATAGCGCAGCACGGACGGGCGGCTCACGGAGCTCTCGGCGTTGTTGCGCTCGGTGCCGACGTACACGCCGCCGGCCGCACCGGCGTCGGTGAGGGTGACGCCCTCGGAGTCGGGCGCCCCGGTGCCATCGGGGTACCGCAGGGTCAGGCCGCCGGCCCACTCCTCGTCGACGTCCGGGCTCCAGCCGCCGTTCCCGTCGGGAAGGATCTTGAACAGCAGGCTGTTGCCGTTCTCCACGGCCCAGATCGTGCCCAGTTCGCCGTTCTCACCGGGCTCGTAGATCAGACCGCTCAGATCGCCCTCGAAGTCGTCCTCCTCGTCCAGGATCACGACCTCCTCGCCGCCGGGCCAGGGTGAGACCGGAGTGACGCCCTCGCAGAGATTGCCCGCACCGGGGGTCGCCTCGGCCGTCACCTCGAACTCGCCGCGCCCGTCGGGGCAGCGACCGTAGCTGGTCTGAGCGTGCCCGGTCCAGTCGTAGGAGTCGATCTCGTTCCCATCGGCCTCCAGGAGCGCGATCCCATCGGCGTCCTGGAATGCCAGTTCCTCGACCACCAGGTACTCCTCGGGGGCGAGGGTACCGCTCAGGGCCGTCTCCTGGCCGGCTGCGGTGCGCAGCGTCATGCCGCCGGCGTCGACGTCCTCGACGCCGACGTTGATCAGCTCGGTGAAGCCGCCGTCCTTGCCGTCGACCTCGTTGATCCGCAGCGGGGTGGAGCAGTCGTTCGGGCCGCCCTTGGTGGAGACGGTGGTGTCCTGCATCTCTCCGGTGCCGTCGGGGCAGCGGCCGTAGGTGACGGCGGCGTGCTCGGTCCAGCTGTACTCGACGATCAGGGTGGCGCCGTCGGGCGCGAACAACCGGACCTCGTCATTGGCTCCCAGGCCGAAGTCGAACCCGGGCCGCACGCCCTGCGCCTGATCGATGACGAAGAAGTCGCCGGGCTCGACGATGGAGCCTTCCGGCAGCGTGTAGCCGCGGTTGTCGTTGTCATCGCGGAAGATGTATCCGCTGATGTCCACCGGCTCGTCGCCGATGTGGAACAGCTCCACCCAGTCGGTGTCGTCGTTGTTGGACTCAACCTCGTTGATGACGAGCGCCTCAGCGGCCGCCGGCGGTGCGCAGTCGTTGGCCGTGCCGCGGGTCGCCGCCGCGGTCACGGAGAATTCACCGAACCGGTCGGTGCAGCGGCCGTAGCTGGTCTCGGCGGCCTCGGTCCAGTCGAAGGCGTCGATGACGGTCTCACCATCGGCTTCCAGCAGGCGCACCCCGCCGGAGCCGGGCAGTTCGGCGTCCAGGACGTAGTGGCCTTCGGCGGCCAGCTCGGAACCGGCCGGCAGGCTCTGGCTCCACGAGCCGTCGGCGGCAGCGAGGATCAGGCCGGAGGCATCGACGGGGACGGTGGCGGTGCTGCCCAGCTCCACCCAGTCCTCGGCGGTGGAGATCTCGTTCAGCACGAGCGATTCGGCCACCGGCGCGGCGCAGGCGTTGGCCGCGTCGCGGGTCGGCTCGGCGGTGACGACGAATTCGCCGGTGCCGTCGGGGCAGCGGCCGTAACTGGTGGCGGGATGCCCCGTCCAGGCGAACTCGTCGACGAGGGTCGCCCCGTCGGGCAGGAAGATGCGGGCCTCGTCATTGGCACCCAGGCCGAAACCGGCATCGCCCTCGCCGGTGAGGATCGACAGGAACCCGCCGGGCTCCACCACGGATCCTTCGGGGAAGGCGAGCGTACGGGTGTCGTTGTCGTCCTTGACCACCCAGCCGGACACGTCGACCGGCTGGTCTCCGGTGTTGGTGATCTCGATCCAGTCCTCGTCGGTCTCCACCTCGTTGACCGCGATCGGGGGCAGCTCCCCCGGTGCTTCACTGGCCATCGCCATGCCGGCTACTCCGCTGCTTGCCAGCAGGGCGCCGATGGCGGCCACGGCGCCGGCAGCGACGCGCGTCCTCATTCGGGTCACTCGTGTACTCCTCATGTCTGAAAGGCGCGCGCCCGCACGGCGCGCGGTCAGCCTCGGACACGCTATGGGGAGAAGCGGAACCGGTGATGAACTACCGGTGAATGGCAGGGGTCTAGACCAATGCGGCGAGACGCTCCTGCGAGCGGGATAGTTCCGGGGTTGTGCACCGTTTCCGGGGTGGATCCGGGTGGTTGTTGTTGCAACCACCCGGATCCACCCACAACCCCGGAATCGACGCAGGTGCGCCGGGCCGGGCGGAACGGCTCAGACCTGACGCTTGCGGCGGGCCAGGTAGAGGGCGCCGCCGCCCAGGGCGATGAGCGCGAGCGCGGCCAGCGCGGCACCGGCGAACTCGCTACCGGTGCGGGGCAGGCTGCCGGGCGCGGAGGCGTTGTCGTCCGGTCCGGCGGGCTTCTCATCGCCCGGTCCGGGCCCGCCGCCGGGCTGCGGCTCGGTGGTGGGCTCTGCCGTCGGGTCCGTGGTGGGCTGAGCGGTCGGGTCCGTGGTGGGCTCCGCGGTCGGTTCCGTCGTGGGCTCCGGTGACGGCTCGGTCGGCTCGTCGGCGGCCCACAGATCGAAGGCCAGCAGGGCAACATCGGTGTTGTCGATGTAATCCCCGCGCACCGGGTCGGTGCCACGGACGTAGCCGGGGATGGTGTCCGCGCCGGCGCCGTGGGCGAAGAACGGCACCAGGTGGTTGGTGTGGTCCCCGGAGTACCAGCCGTCGACGGGCAGCTGCCCCTGCTCACCGGTCATGGTGGTCCAGCTGGTGCCGTCACCGGGGCCGTACAGGTAACCGGTCTCGTGATCGGCGGTGACGATCAGCAGGGTCTCGTCCCAGCTGGAGTTCTCCTCGACCCAGGCGTGCACCGTCTCGACGGCGTCGTTGAAGTCGATCATCTCCTCGAGGTTTCCGGTGGTCGCGTTGGCGTGACCCGCCCAGTCGATCGCCCCGCCCTCGATCATCGTGAAGAAGCCCTCGTCGTTCTGGGACAGCACATTGAGCGCGGCGCTGCTGAGCTCCGAGAGGCTGGGCACGTCGTTGAGCTGGGTCTCGAACGGCAGCGGCGCGTCGCCCGTGATGGGCTCGCCGTCCACCCGGCCGGCGTCGCGGCGGGGCTCCGCCTCCGCGAGGCTCGTGCGGTTGTACTGCAGCGTCTCGGCGACGGGAGCCAGGCCGAAGAGCCGCTCGGGCACCTCCGCGCCGCTGGCGACGGCTTCCAGGCCGGCGGAATCGTCGACGAAGGCGTAACCGGTCTCCCCCGTCTCCAGCGCCGTGTACTGCTCTTCGCTCAGCCAGATCCACTCGGGGTCGCGCGGCTGGGCGTCATCGTCGTAGAACGGGTGGCCGGCGCCGATGACCACGTCCAGCGAGCCGTCGATCATCTGCTGGGCGATCTCGTGGTTGGCGCCGCGGCTGGCCACGTGCGACCCCCAGGAGGCGGGGGTGGCGTGGCCGAACGGCACCGAGGAGACCACACCGGTGGCGCGACCGGTCTGGGCGGCGTATTCGGCGACGTTCTCCACCGGCTGCTGGTCGGCGTCGACGCCCAGATAGCCGTTATGGGTCTTCACGCCGGTGGCCAGCGCCGTCCCGGAGGCCGCCGAGTCGGTGGGATTCTGCTTCGCCCAGTCGAACTCGGCCCAGGCGGCCTCGCCGTCGTAGACCGGCGAGTCGAGGGAGTGGTGCGACATGCCGAGCTGCACGTCGTAGTGCTCGTACACCTGGCTGGGGTTCTCGCCGTAGGAGCCGGCGTACTCGATGGCGCCCGTCGCGGGATCCACCTCGGCCTGCCAGTTGCTCTGCCCGTGCTGGTAGAGGCTCGACGCGTCGACGTGGTTGTAGCCCATGCCGTCACCGATCATCACGATGATGTTGCGCGGCTCGGCGGTGTCAGCCAGCGCGGGGGCGGCGATGACCGCGGTACCGGTCACCGCCAGCGCGGCGCCGGCGCCCAGGCACCGGCGGACCGAACGTGAGAAGCTCATCTGCGCTCTTTCCTTCGTTCTCGAGTGGGGGTGTCGCCGGCCCGGAGAGGCCGGCCTTCCCACCCCATCGAGCCGATATTGACTCTCGATTACAGAAGGTAAGAGAAAGCTAAGAGAACAGGTGAACTATCGGTGAACGAGCAGGGGAGCTTGCTGATTCATGCACGCATGCGCATATGCTCACCTGCGATGATGCCCTCAGCGGAGATAGCGCTCCCACCAGTCCAGGACGGCTTCGAAACGCTCCAGCCGGTGCCGCGGCTGCCCCGACCGGGTCAGTTCATGGTCCTCCCCCGGGAAGACGAGCAGCTCCGTCTCCACGGCGGCGCGTTTGAGCGCCGTGTAGTAGCGGGTGGCCTGTTCCAGCGGGCAGCGGAAATCCAGCTCGGAATGCATCACCAGGGTGGGCGTGCGCACCTGATGCGCCACCGCGAAGGGGCTCTGCCGGGCGATGTCCGCCGGGTCGGTGCCGACGTACTCGTCGCCGAAGAATGATCCGATGTCGCTGGTTCCCTGGAAACTCGCCGGGTCCAGGAAGCCGCGCTCGACGATGGCGCCGGCGAAGCGGTGCTCGTGCGCGATCGTCCAGGCGGTGAGGTACCCGCCGTAGGACCCGCCCATGATGCCCTGGCGGCCGCGGTCCAGCCGCGGCTCGGCGTCCAGCGCCCCGTCCAGGAAATCGAGGACATCGTGATAGTCGACCGTGCCCATGGCCTGCCGGATACTGCGCCCGTGCGCCCGGCCGTATCCGGCCGAGCCGCGCGGGTTGCAGTAGGCCACGGCGTACCCGGCGCCCACCAGGGTCTGGACCTCGTCGAAGACGTGGATGCCGTAGGCGTGGTACGGCCCGCCGTGGATCATCAGGATGACCGGATGGGACCCCTCGCCCTCCGGCATCGCCAGCCAGCCGTGCACGGGATAGCCGTCACGGCCGTCGACGACGAGCTCCCGCGGGGCGACCACGCCGCTCTGGCGCAGCGCGGCGCCGAAGTCGGTGAGCACCCTCGCCCGTTCCTCGCCGGTTGAGGTCCGGGCGTCGGCGATGCCGGAGCCGGCCGTCGCCGCCGCGGCCCCGCCGGGTTCCGGCGCATCGCCGGCAGCGCCTTCTCCGGGTTCCGGAGCAGCTGCCGGGAGGTCCAGCAACAGCAGCTCGCCCGCGGATTCCGGGGTCGCCGCCGAGGCCAGGACGCGGACGCCGGAAGCGGTGCGGACGCCATCGGCGCCGGTGACCTCCACATCGCCGCCGAGGACCGTCCGGACTACGCCGTCGCGGGTGATCCGCATGAGGTGAATCCGCCCGCGGCTGAGTACCGGGACGAGCACGTCATCGTCCGCCGGCAGCACGGGGCCGCCCGGCGTGCCCGCATCCAGGTGCTCGGGATCGTTCAGCCGGCGCGGCTCGGCACCGAGGTCCGCCAGCAGCCACAGCGCCACGTCCGGGGCGACGAAGTCACGTCCCGACGGACCGGGCTGGTGGGCGCGCAGGACGATCGCGCCGTCATCGGCGACCGCGATCTCCTCGATGCTCAGACCCGCGTCCCGGCCGAGCACGACCGACTCCCCGGCGGCGGCGTCGGCGCCGGGCGCGGGGACCGGGAGGGCGATCAGCTGGGAGCGCAGATCCCGGGCGTGCCGCTCGAACTCCTGACGGGCGGTCAGGACGTGCTGTCCGTCAGCGGTGAAGGCGAGGGAGGAGTGCTCGGCGCCGCCGGTGGTGAGGGCCCGGGGCGAGGGCAGCGCAGCGTCCGGCGTGGACGTGGCCGGCGCGTCCGGGCGGGCAGGCGCGGGGGCGGCAGGGTACGACGGTTCGCAGCCCGGGTCCGGCACGTCGACGAGGAACACGTGCGCGGGCCGGTCCAGGCTGTAGCCGAGGCCATTGGCATGCCATCGGATGCCGGTGATCCGGCGCGGTGATTCGGCCTCGGCGCCGAGCCCCTCGACGGTGCCGTAGCGTCCCGGTTCGGGTACGCGCGCCAGGAACGCCAGGCGCGTGCCGTCCGGCGACCAGGTGAACTCCCCGACGCCCAGCGGCTGGTCCGTCAGCGCCAGCGGCTCGCCCCCGGCCGCCTCCACCAGGTGCAGCTGGGGGCGGCCCCTGCCGTCGGGACGCAGGAACGCGATCAGCGACCCGTCCGGGGAGAGCCGCGGGGAGGCATCGGCGATGCCGCGGGTCAGCCGCCGGACACCGGTCCCGTCCGCGCCCGGCCGGTCAGCGGGTGCCCCGGGCGGAACCGCCGGGGCAGCGGGCTCCGAGCCGGCTCCTTCGCCGGGGCTCCTCAGCTCGATCCGCCACAGCTGCCCCACGTTCCGGTTGGCACGCAGGTCTGGCCGGGAGGAGGCGACCACGGCGAAGGAACCGTCGGGGGCGAGCGAGGGCCTGGACAGGGTGACGAGCTTCTCGATATCGGCGGGTTTCACGGGCGCTCCTGGCAACGGGGTCGGTTCGGAATCTGTCCTGACCCTACTACCAAGGCCGCCTGCCGAAGCTCCGGTGGTCCGCCGGTGTCCTGATGTGGTTCTGCTGATCCGATGTGACCTCAGTGCCCGCACCAGGTACGCCCGCCCCAGGGTTCAGCGCTCGTTTCCAGGTGCGCCCGCACCCGAGGTCCAGTGCCCGCTGCCGGGTGCGCCCACGCCGGTGACCCCTAGGGAGTCCCCCTAGTATCCGCGGCGCCGTCCGCGCCGTTCACGGGCAGGTGGGGAGCTCCCGGCGACACCTAGGGTCCGGCCCCAGGGTCCCCCGACAGGCCCGCACCTAGATTCGCTAGCGCAATGCCCCGGCCGCCGACCACGGCGCCGGCACCGAACACGTTGGGAAATCGCAGTGACCACTTCCGAAGCAGTCAACGGCCAGGCCCCTCAGCGGCCGGCCGACCGGCCGCCGCGCACGCGCAGGCGGCAGTGGGGAGCCGAGCGCAGCAGCACTCCGCTGCCCGTCGAGCATCCTCGTCCCAGCTCCCGCAGGATCGCGATGAGCCGGCTCGCCATCGTGGTGACGATCCTGTCCTGGGCCGCCTACGTCGTCACCACCGTGCTGCGCCAGTTCCTGGACAACGGAGCGCAGAGCTTCCGCTTCACGATGGAAGCCGGCTCGTACCTCCTGGTCGTCACCATGCTCACGTTCTCCGCGCTGATGTATCTCTTCGCGCGGCACGGTTCGCTGCTGCGCTTCCGCAGCCACCGGCGGGTTCCGCGGAAGGAACTGGACGTCCATTTCGCACAGCACCAGCCGCCGATGACGGTACTCGTCCCCTCCTACGCGGAGGAGCCGGCCGTGGTCCGGCAGACGCTGTGGTCGGCCGCACTGCAGGAGTACCCGGACCTGACGGTGGTCCTGCTCATCGACGATCCGCCCGAGCCGGATGCAGCGGAGGTCGAGGCGCGGCTGGCCCGCACCCGGGACATCCCGGCCGAGATCGAGCGGGCGCTGGACGAGCCTCGCACACGTCTCGGAGACGCCCTCGTGGTGTTCGAGATGGCCCTGGCCGAAGAACCCCAGGTCACCGAGGCGCAGGTGCGCACCCTGGCGGCGCACTACGCCTGGGCAGCCCGGTGGCTGCGCCGGATGGCCGCCTGTGAGCCGCGGACGGACCACGTGGACGAGTTCTTCGCCGATCAGGTCATCGGCCGCCTGGCCGCCGGACTGGACATGACCGCCACGGCGCTGGGCCTGGCCGCCGACGATCAGGAGCTCCCGGATCCGGAACGGATGAGGCAGCTGCATCACCGGCTCGCCCGAACCTTCAGCGCGCGGCTGGCCTCCTTCGAGCGGAAGCAGTACGCCTCCCTGTCCCATGAGGCGAACAAGGCGATGAACCTGAACGCCTATCTGGGCCTGCTCGGCGGTTCCTACCGGATCGAGGACACCGCCGGCGGCAGGCTGCTGGTGCCGGCGTCACCGGACGAGCCGGCCGATCTGGTGGTGCCGCGAGCCGATTTCGTGCTCACCCTGGATGCGGACTCCCTGCTCCTTCCGGAGTACTGCCTCCGCCTGGTCCACCTCCTGCAGAGCCCCGGGAACGAGCGCATCGCGGTGGCGCAGACGCCGTACTCCTCGTTCCGCGGCGCAGGCAGCCGGATCGAGCGCCTGGCCGGTGCCACGACGGACATCCAGCACCTGCTGCATCAGGGGATGACGCATTCGGGGGCCACGTTCTGGGTCGGGGCCAATGCCGTGATCCGCACCGCGGCCCTGGAAGACATCGCCGAACGCGGCTGGGAGGACGGGGTGTTCGTCCAGCGCTTCGTCCAGGACCGCACCGTGATCGAGGACACCGAATCCAGCATCGACCTGGGCATCCACGGCTGGACGCTGACGAACTACCCGGAACGGCTCAGCTACAGCGCCACTCCGCCGGACTTCGGCTCCCTCGTGGTGCAACGACGGCGCTGGGCGAACGGCGGTCTGCTCATCCTGCCCAAACTGTGGCGCCAGCTGCACCACCGGCGCCGGCGCGGAGAGAGTGTCCCGGTGCTGGAGATCCTGCTGCGGGTGAACTACATGGCCTCGATCGCCTGGGCGAGCGTCGGGCTGATCTTCTTGCTGGCGTATCCCTACGACAGCAGACTCCTGAGCCCGCTGATCCTCGCCGCCGCGCTGCCGTACTTCCTCACGATGGGCGCCGACCTGCGCGCCTGCGGATACCGGTTCACCGACATCTTCCGGATCTACGGCTTCAACCTGATCCTGCTGCCGGTCAACCTGGCCGGAGTGCTCAAATCGCTGCAGCAGGCACTCACCGGCGAGAAGATCCCGTTCGCGCGCACGCCCAAGGTGAAGGACCGGACGGCGGCTCCCTGGCTCTACGCCGTCGCGCCCGTGCTCATCGTGGCGTTCTCGCTGCTGACGCTGTGGCGTGACGTGCTGCAGCAGAACTGGGGCAATGCCGCCTTCGCCGCATTCAACGCCTTCTGGGGCGGATGGGCGTTCCTGGCCTACATCGGCGTGTGGAACGCGGTGGTGGACACCGCGCTGGGCTGGCGGGCCTGGTTCTACGTGGACGTCTCCCGGCGCCGGCGGCACCGGGACAAAGCAACGCAGGCGGGGCCCGCGGAACTGGACTGGCGCTTGGTGCTGGACGAGGGCACGGTGCGCTACCGGCCGCTCGGCGAGTCCTCCGCGCCCGCCCTGCAGGCCGCGGGCCCGGTCCCGGCCGCCGTGCCGGGTGGGACCACGCACGACACCATCTCAGCAGGAGGAGAACGATGAGCATCCCCGCTTTCATCCCGGCCGGCAGCCGCCGGTCCACGCGGTTGTCGGTCGTGCGGATCGTGCTGGCCGCGCTGATGCTGGCCGCGCTGGTGTCCGTCTCATTCCTGGGAGTCCGCATGTACGAAGCCCGTGCCGGAGGGCAGAGCCCGCGGTGGTTCGCCGGTTATGTCGATGTCACGGCGACGCCGCGGTACGCCTTCGAAGCCGGCGCCGCCGCGCGGCAGCTCACCGCACGGGAGGGCGAGCCGCTGGCCGAGGAGACCCCGGCGGCTCCCGCGGAACGGGCGCATGACGTCGTCCTGTCCTTCATCGTCGCCGGCGGAGCGGATTCGTGCGTGCCCACCTGGGGCACCGTGCACGGATTGGACGAGGCGGCCACAGCGCTGGACCTGGACCGGCGCATCGCACGGATCCGGGAGCAGGGCGCCGGCGTCGTGGTGTCCTTCGGCGGCGCCATCAACCACGAGCTGGCGACCGTCTGCGACTCGGCCGAGGAGCTCACGGCCGCCTACCGCGAGGTGGTCGACCGGTACGATCTCGACACGATCGATCTGGACATCGAGGGACCGGCCCTGTCCGACGCCGCGAGCGTCCAGCTGCGTGCCGAGGCGATCGCCGCCTTGCAGGCCGAGCGCCGCGCGGCCGGCAAGCCGCTGGCGGTCTGGCTGACGCTGCCGGTCACGCCGGCGGGCCTGACCACGGAGGGCACCGACCTGGTGACCGCGATGCTGGCCTCCGGCACCGATCTGGCCGGGGTGAACGTGATGACGATGAACTACGGCGAATCGCGCGGCTCGCTGTCGATGCTGGACGCCTCGACCGAGGCTCTGCGCTCCACCCACCGGCAGCTCGGCATCCTCTACGAACGCCAGGGCACCCCGCTGGGCGAGGCCGCGCTGTGGGGCAAGATCGGCGCGACGCCGATGATCGGGCAGAACGACGTGCCCGGGGAGATCTTCGACCTCGATGCCGCCGAGAAGCTCAACGCCTTCGCCGTGCGCACCGGCCTGGGACGGATGTCCATGTGGTCGCTCAACCGCGACCTGACCTGCGGGCCGAACTACCCGGACGTCAGGCGCGTCTCCGACGCCTGCAGCGGCATCGACCAGGGTGAGCAGACCTTCGCCGCGCTGCTCGCCGACGGTTTCACCGGCCGGGCGGCCGAGGCGGCCGACGGCGTCACCAGCCCGGACCCGGAAGCCGCGACCCCGGTCGTCGACGATCCGGCCACCAGCCCCTATCCGATCTGGTCCGAGCACGCCGCCTATCTGCAGGGCACCAAGGTGGTCTGGCGCGGCAATGTGTACCAGGCTAAATGGTGGACCCGTGGCGAACTTCCGGATGACCCCGTGCTGGATCTGTGGGACACCCCGTGGCAGCTGGTCGGACCGGTGCTCCCCGGTGAGAAGCCGGCTGCGGCGCCCACCCTCCCGGCCGGGGTGTACCCCGAGTGGTCGGGTACGGAGATCTACGAGAAAGGCAGCCGGATACTCTTCGGCGGGACGCCGTACGAGGCCAAGTGGTGGACGCAGGGCGACAGCCCTGAAGTGACCGCGGTGGACCCCGACGGATCGCCGTGGGCGCCGCTCACCGCTGAGGAGATCGAGGACCTGCGGGCCGGGCAGGACGGGCCCGGGGATGAGACACCGGACCGGGCGGAGTGACTCTCTGGGCGGTCACGGCGGCGGCCGTCCAGAGATCGCGCCGGGAGTGCAGGCCGAGCTTGGTGAGGATGTTGGACACGTGGTACTCGACGGTCTTCACCGAGACGAACAGCTCGGCGGCGATGTCCCTGTTGGTGCGGCCCTGGGAGATCAGATACGCGAAGTCGCGTTCGCGCGGGGTGAGGGTGGCGTACCTGCCGCTGACGGAGAGCAGCCGGCTCTCCACCGCGGTCAGCTCCGGGACGGCGCCCAGCCGCGCGAAGATGTCCCTGGCACGGCGCAGAGCAGCGTCGGCCCCGGGGTGGTCCCCCAGCACACGGTCGGCGCGCCCCAGGCTGTGCAGCGCGCGGGCCTGGGCGTAGGGGAACTCCGCGGAGAGGCCGGCGGCGGCCTCGTAGGCGGAGCGGGCCGCGGCGGGGTCGTCGCGGGCCAGTGCCAGCGCGCCGCGGAGCGCAGCCGGGTGGCCATGCGGAAGGGGCGCGCCGGGATGGGTGCGGAGGCGGGCGGAGAACTCCTGCAACCGCCGCTCCGCCTCCGCCGTCCTGCCGAGATCGATCAGCGCCTCGATCTCCAGGGCCCGCCACGCCACGAGCCCGACGGTATCCGTCAGTGCCACCAGGGCGCTCGTGCTCAGCCTGCCGATGACGTCGAGCACGTGCTCGGGGTCCGAGGCCAGCCGGGCGACCCATGCCAGGGCGCTCACCGCGTTGACGCGCGGGAGCAGGCTGGCGGTCGACATGTGATGCGTGAGCCAGTCGAGGTGCTCCACCGCGCCGGACTCGTCGGCATGGGCTGCCGCGGCCATGCCCAGCACGGCGTGCGAACTGGCCACGCCGCGCCAATCACGGCTGGCGCGGGCCATGTCCAGCACGCTCTGCGCCCGCAGCACGGCATCGCCCCAGCGGCCGGTATGGAACTCGACGATGGCCTGTTCCGCCGTGCCGCGCTGGAGCGGGGCCGGGGCGAGGAACCTGCGCGGCGCATCTGCGGCACGGCGCATGTCGGCCAGGGCCTCGGCGGTCCGGCCGGCGTAGAAGCGGGCATAACCGCGCAGGAAACGACCGTCCACATGCTCGGCGGTCCCGGTGTCCGTGCGCAGGAACCCGTCCAGGACGGCGAAGGCCTCGGTCAGGCGCCCGGCGCCCCACAGCGCGTACGCCCATTGCATGGTGAGGACCCGGTCCAGGGCCGCGTCCACCGGATTGCCGGGCACCACGTTCAGGCTCATCGCCTCCTGGGTGAACCGGAAGGCCGCCGGCTCATCCCCGTCGGCGCTCTCCACGACGGCCATCAGCAGCAGCATGCGCCATCGCAGCAGCGGATCCGCGCCGTCCGGGCTGTGCTCACAGGCCGGGCCCGCAGGGGTGTTCTGGTCGTTCAGGCTGCCCGGGGCCGTGGCGCGATGCCCACCGTCCGTGCCGTCCGTGCCGTCCGTGCCACCGTCATCGGCGAC
Organism: Sediminivirga luteola; assembly: GCF_014639315.1. Lineage (GTDB taxonomy): Bacteria > Actinomycetota > Actinomycetes > Actinomycetales > Brevibacteriaceae > Sediminivirga > Sediminivirga luteola. The sequence continues at coordinate 84,114 of NZ_BMFY01000006.1, read as the reverse complement.
CGGCACGGTGTCGTGAGCGGCCGGCACAGCGTCGCCGGCGGCCGGCGCAACGGTGCTGGCACTGCGCTTCAGCAGGACGGTGAGCCGCCTGCGGGCCTCTCCCAGATGGCCCTGGAAGAAGGCGATGCCCGCCCGCATGAAGTCCGCCATCGGTGAATCGCCGAAGACCCCGATCCACGGAATGAGCTCGCCGATGACGGCGGGCCGCTCCGAGATCGCCATCAGGTAGCTGGCGTGGGCGACGCGGCGGGGCAGATCCGGCCGGGCGCTGACGCTGATCGCCAGCAGCAGGTGATCACAGGCACCGGCGTAGTCGCCGTCCTGGAGCGCGGCGTGCGCCTGCGCTTCGAGGTCCGCGGCGAGTGCCTGATCGGGGCCCGGTCCTGCAGCGGCGACGAGATGACGGGCCCGGGTCAGACCGGAGGTCCGCTCTGCCATCAGCTGGTGCAGCCGCACGCGGCGGTCATCGCTCATCCTGGAACGGATCACCTCGCGCCACCGGCCGGAGGCGAGCCGCAGATCCTCGCCGTCGCCGTCCAGCAGCGGACGCAACACCTCGACGATCGCCTCGACCTCCGCCGTGCTGGGGCGGGGCCGCCCCAGCAGCCCGGAGGCCATCTCGGCGACGGCGCACGGCGTCTTCCGGTCACGCGCCAGCGCCAAGGTCTCCACCATCGCCCGCTGGAGCTCGGCCAGGCCGTCCAGCATCGCGACGATCCCCGGTTCGGGGTCACTGCGCAACCCGATCTCCGCGAGCGCGAGGCCGGGGTTGCCACCGGAACGCTCATGCAGGGCTTCCAGCTCCTCGTCCTCTGCCGGGCGGCCGTGATCGCGCAGCACGCGGGCGAGTGACGCCAGAGGGAGCCCGGTGATGACGAGCCGCGTGCCGGCGGCATCCGCGTGCGTGCGCAGCGCCATCGTCGTCTCGTCGGGAGAGGGGCCGGCCGATGCCAGGAGCAGGAAAGCGCGCGAGCCGGGCCAGCCGGCGCGGTGCGCCTCGAGCAGCGCGGCCACGAGACGCGACTGCTCCGGTTTCATGGTGTGCAGATCGTCGGCGACGAGGCACAGCGGCCGCGGGTCCCGCAGCAGCGTGGCCGCGCGCCTGGCAGGGGTCCCGCCGCCGGGGAGGGCGGTCAGCTCCCGGACGAGGAAGCCCGCTTCGGCAGCCCGGCGCGAGGCCTCGCGCAGAAGCGTGGTCTTGCCGGAGCCGGGAGCGCCTTCGATGAGGCACCACGCCGGGTTGCGCGGATCGGTGGCGTAGATCGCGTTGAGGAGGCGCGCACGTTCCGCATCACGCCCCGTGACCTCCGGTGCCGCCATGTGCCCTCCGCCCCTCGGGCGCGGACCCACGCGCCGCACGCACCCTCCAGGAGTGTAGAGCGCGGCCATGCACCGGGGATAGAGCCGCACCTACGGGTTTATACGCATACCACATCCGAGCGCTACGTAGTGGCATTTCCCGGGCACGCCAGCCCGCGTGTCGCCGCCGCGGCGCCTTCCCGGCGCAGCCAGGCCCGATGCCCGCGCTCATCGGGGCGGCTTTCCGCCCAGACGCACCGCCCGGCGGCACATCACCCTCGCGGGGACGTCCGGCCCCTCATCGCCGGGGCGACGCTCACTGATAGGACACGAACCAGGGCCTCGGCTCGACCTCGTAGGTCTGCTCCGGCGTGAACGTCGGATCGTCCTCGTCGATGAAGTTCTTCCAGGCCATCCAGATACCGTCCGGGAGATCCTCCTGCAGACGGTTCCAGGTCTCCATCTTCGCCCCGGGACTGCCGTTGCCGTCGGCGTGCAGCGTGACGGCAAGTTCCTCGTGCGAGGCGTCGACGTCCTGGCGTTCGGTGATCATGCTGAGGGTGAACTGGTGCAGGATGAACACCTTCTGCGGCAGCTCGTGCTCCCGGACCAGGTTCGCCAGCCAGTCGGCGGTCTGGTTGATCTCCTCTGCGCTGACGGAGCCGATCTGCTCCATGTGCCGCTGGCCGTCCTCCAGCCGCCATTCCGGATCGAGCGCCAGGCCGACATGCGGTTCGCGCAGCAGGTCCTCGTACAGCATGGCCTGGGTGCGGAAATCGGTGGTGCCGGGCTGCAGGTCGAGCACCACGTACACGCCCGCCTCCCCGGCGGCGTCCACCCACGGGCGCAGGGTCTCCGGGTCGATCTCGGTGGAGTAGTTCCCGTCCGGACCCGCGACGGCCGAGGCGACCGTGGCGATGATCTCGAATGCGGGCACGACCGGCTCGTCACTGTACTGCTGGTAGTCCCGGGCGTAGTCCTGGACTAAGGCGATGGCTTCATCGACGTCCTGCTCTCCGAGCACGCCGAGTGAGGGCACCCCGGGCGAGCCGTAGGCGGCGACCATCCGGCGGGAGGGGAAGGCCAGCTGCCCGCCGCCGGGGAGCTCCGGGACGGTCGCCGCGGTGGTGAGGCGGTTCTGGAGCTGTTCCGGCGCACCGAAGGACGGGCCGATGGCGACGACGCTGCGGTCTTCGAGTTCTTTGGCCGTCGCGACGGTGCCGCCGTCGCGGCGAGGGTCACCACCGGGCAGTTCGGCGTCCTGCCCGCCCGCGGCCAGGACGTTCGCCCGTGCCACCGTCACGGCGACGGCCTCGCCGTTCTCGCCCTCCGTGCCGGATGCGCTGCCGTCAGGTTGATCCGCCGCGGGGGCGCCTAGCGGGTCGAGTAGCAGATGGACGGGCGCACTGCCTGGTCCGATGTCGAGCACGGGCAGGGCGAGGTCAGCCGGGTCCACTCCGACGATCTCGAAGCCCCCGGGCCAGGCGCCGTCCTCGGTCCCCTCGGGGACGATGAGCGTCGTCGTCCCCAGCCGCTCGAGTTCCTCGGCGGCGGTACCCGGCGCGGTGCTCCCCGCATCATCCGGGTGGCTGTCCTCCGCGGCGTCGCCATCGGGGGCGCCGTCGATCAGCAGGGGAAGCCGGGCTTCCTCGGCGACCCGGGCGAACTCCACGGTCTGCTCCCCGGACGCCCCGGCCGGCAACAGCAGCGCGGCCTCGGCAAGATCGAAGCCGGCGTAACTGGCCGCGAGCGCGGCGCGGACAGGGTCATCGGCGGTCATCACGCCGCGCGGTTCCTGTGCGAACTCGACCCGCAGGGCGGTGTCCTGCTGGCAGGCCGCCACCCCGGCGAGCAGTGCGGCCGCGGCGGCACTGGCCAGGACGGCGGCGGGTTTAGGTGGCAGTCTCACAGTGCCTCCAGGCTACGTGCCGGACGGGCTGCCGGCACGGACGGACACGCGGCGGGCCCCGTCCCGGGCCCGCCGGCGCATCCGGCCGCGCCGCACCAGTCGGCGTCACTAGTCGGCGTCGTCGACCAGGTGCTCGCCCAGCGCGTCGAAGACCCTCGCGCGGGTCCAGGCGCCGCCACGGCGTTCCACCACGGCGCGGACGAGTGCCTCGAGGAACACCGCATGAGGAACCCGGGAGGTCTGCTCCAGTTCATCCCGGAAACTCCCGGCCCCGGCGACGATGAGACCGTGGGTGCTGATCTGCCCCAGTGGAGACCCCTGGAAGGACGTCACCGAGACCACCGCGGCTCCGGCATCGGCCGCCGCTCGGGCTGCCGCCACTGTGGGCCTGCTGGCGCCGCTGGCGCTCACGGCGACCGCGCAATCGCCGGCCTGGAGACCCTGCGCAGCGATCTGCTGGGCGAGTCCGTCATGCACGTACTCGGCCGGGCGGCCCTGCGCGGTCAGGCGCATGGCCAGATCCATCCCCAGCGGGCTCGACAGGCCGGTGGCCAGGACGAGCATGCGCCGGGCGCCGGCGATCGCGCCGACGGCCGCCTCGACCTGCTCCCGGTCCAGCATCGCCGTCAGTTCCGGCAGCAGCCGGCCGGTTCCGGCGATGCTGCGCCGCATGGCCGCCAGCGCCCCCTCGCCGGGTTCCGGCTCCTGCGGCTCGTCGGGGAAGCGCTGTGCCAGCTCGGTGGCCAGGGAGACCCGGAGCTGGGGGAACCCGCGGTAGCCGAGTGCCTGGCACAGCCGCACCACGCTGCTGCGCGCAACGCCGGCGGCGTCGGCGAGTTGCTGCGCGGTCATCTCGACCACGTCCGCCGGGCGCTCGAGCAGCAGATCGGCGATCCTCAGGTCCGTGGCACCGAGCGCATTGCGCCGCGTGGCGATCCGGGTAGAGGGCCCGGCGTTCTGGGCGCGTTCCTCAGGCACGGCGGCGGGCTCCTTCGGTCAGGCGGCGGCGGACGCGGGAGGAGAGCGCGTCGATCGTCATCGTAGCGATGACCACGACGATCAGCAGCACACCGACCGTCGGCCAGTCCCGGTACTGGGTGTAGCTGGCCAGCATATCGCCGATGCCGCCCACCCCGATGAGCCCCAGTACGGCGGAGGCGCGGACGTTGATCTCGAAGCGGTAGAGCCAGAAGGACAGGAAGTCCGCCGAGACCTGGGGCCACACGCCCCAGCGCACGATCTGCGCTGTGCCGCCGCCGGCGGCGCGCGCTGCCTGTGCCGCGCCCGTGGGTGCGGACTCGATCGCCTCGTAGCCCCACTTGCCCAGCGTCCCCACGCCACCGACGGCCAGGGCCAGGGCTCCGGTGAGCGGTGTCAGGCCGGTCACGGAGAGGATGATGATGGCGATGATGATCTCCGGGACGGCCCTGATGACGGCGAACAGTCCCCGGAGCGGGGCACGCAGCCACAGCGGGCCGAGGCCGCCGGCGGCCAGGAAGGACAGGGGCGTGGCGACGATGACGCCCAGCACCGTGCCGACCCAGGCCATGGCGATGCTGCGCCACGTCTGCAGCATGGCGTCGGGCAGCTTCTCCCAGTTGGGCTGCGAGAACATGAGCCACAGGTAGCGCAGGAACTCCCCGGGCAGATCGGCCAGGCGCTCCCAGGGAACGGCCGCGGACCAGAAGGCGAGGACGACGAGGCCGGTGAGGCCCGCGGCAAGAAGGCGTCGCGGCCAGCGGGCGGGTGCCGGCGGCAGCAAGAGCGCGGCCGTCTCGTACCGGACCGTGCTCATACCAGCCTCCGGCGCGCCCAGCCGCTGACCGCCTCGATGACGATGATGATGACCACGAGCTCCACGATGATGAGCGCGATCTGGTCGTAGCGATAGAAACTGCGGACCTGGTCGATCAGCAGTCCGATGCCGCCGGCGCCGACGAGCCCCAGCACGGCAGCAGCGCGAACATTGAGCTCGAGCATGTAGAGGGTCTGGTTCACGAACGGCGGCCAGGCGTCCGGAAGCGCGAGAGCGTGGATCACCTGCGCCTGGCTGCCCCCTGCGGCCCGGCCGGCCTCAAGCGCACCGGTCGGGGTGGCCTCCACCGCCTCGGAGACGAGCTTGACGATGATGCCGACGCTGAACAGGACGAGGGCCAGGATGCCCGGCAGCGCGCCGACGCCGACCATGGCCACCAGGATCGCGGCGTACAGCAGGTCCGGCACCGCCCGGACCGTGTTGAGCACTGCCCGCACGATGCCGCGGCCGACCGCGCCCGGATTGGTGGTGCGCGCGGCCCAGAAGCTCAGCGGCAGTGACAATCCGGCGCCCACCGCGGTGGCGATCACCGCCATCTGCAGGGTCTCCAGAAGAGGCCGGACGGTGCGCGGGAAGAAGCTCCAGTCCGGGACCAGCAGCCGACCGATGCGTTCAGCGCCGTTGCGCCAGTTCTCCAGCAGGGACGTCAGCTCGAATCCGATCCCGATGCCCGGGAGCAGGGTGACCAGGGTAATCGCCGCGACCAGGGCCGCTCCTGCCCAGCGTCGCCAGCGCCCGGAGGGTCTCGGCGGCAGCACGATCCCGGCAGTCGTGCTCATTCCGGCTCTCCCGTGGACGCGTCCCGGCCGATCTCGCCGGTGATACTGGCAACCCGGTCCTCAGCGCGGATCGGCCGGTCGTAGATCTGCTCGAAGACATCGTCGCCGGCCCCGGTGGCGGCGCCGTCGTAAACCACCGTGCCGGCGCGCATGCCGATCAGGCGCACGCCGTAGCGGCGGGCCAGGTCCAGCGCGTGCAGGTTCACCAGCACGGTGATCCCCAGGTCGCGGTTGATCGCGGAGAGGTCCCGCATGACCGTGTGCGCCGTGGGCGGGTCCAGGCTCGCGACGGGTTCGTCGGCCAGCAGGACGCGCGGTTCCTGTGCCAGCGCCCGGGCGATCGCCACCCGCTGCTGCTGACCACCAGAGAGCGCATCGGCACGGTTGTACAGTTTTTCCAGCATGCCGACCCGGGCCAGTGCACGGTGCGCCAGATCCAGGTCGCGCGGGCGGTACCAGCCCAGCAGCGTGCGCCAGGCGGGGGTATGCGCGAGCCGGCCCACCAGGACGTTGTTCTGCACGGAGGTGCGGCCGGCCAGGTTGAAGCTCTGGAAGATCATGCCGATCTCGCCGCGCAGCCGCCGCAGCGCGCGGGCGCCGGCGTCTTCCACCCGGTGACCGCCGACGGCGATCTCACCGGCAGTGACCGGCACCAAGCCGTTGATCGCTCGGATCAGCGTGCTCTTGCCGGAGCCAGAGAGGCCAACGATCGCGACCATTTCACCCGGGGCGATGCTTAACGTGACGCCATTCAGCCCGAGCGTGCCATCGGGGTACCGTACGGTGACGTCCTTGAGTTCGATGCCCCACGGTTCCGCCGCTGGCACAGCGGCGGAACCGTTCGCGCCCGAGGTCATCTCAGCCGAGTCCGAGCGCTTCGGCAGCGCGGGCGACCACGTCGAGCGAATCAGGGTCGGCCGGAGCCAGGGCGGTGATGCTGTAGACGCTCTCGAGCGCCTCCCGGCCCTCGTCGGTCGCAGAGAAATCCAGCAGGGCATCGGTGATTTCCTGCTGCAGCTCCGGCGTCAGATCACCGGAGACGGCGACGCCGTCGTTCGGGATCTCCTCGGTCAGGGCGAACACGACGACTTCCTGACCGAGGTCCGGCACATCGCCGATGATGTCGCGTGCGTCCCAGAAGCTGAAGCCGACCTCGGCATCGCCGTTGTAGACCGCCAAAACGGAGGCGTCGTTGGTGGTCACGGGCACTTGCTGGATATCGGCGTCGGTGTCCACACCGGCTTCCTGGAGGGCGAGGATCGGATAGATGTACCCGGCCGGGGAGCCCGGGCCGAGGACGGAGACGCGTGCCCCGGCGACCCGATCGATGGCATCCAGACCCGCCGGCCCCTGCATCGCATCGGCGCCATTGCAGAACAGCTTGCCGTCCCGCTCGACGGGCTCGTCGTCACAGTAGGCGTCCGGGTCGTTGGTCATGAACTGGGCCGGATAGGTGATGTTGCCGTCGCGCTCGGTCTGCAGCACGACCTCGGCGCCGTACATGTCGTGGGCCTGCCAGAGCTGGAGGGAGGGCAGGAAACCGATCTGCGCCTGGCCCGCGCCCATTGCCTCGACCGCTGCCTGATAGTCGCGGGAGACGACGCCGTTGACCTCGATGCCGAGCGCCTCAGTCAGGTGGTCGGTGATCGGCGTGGCGGTCTCGACCAGGCCGTCCTGGTCCTGGGAGGGCACGAGGGCGAGGGTCAGCTGATCGGGCCGTTCGCCTCCGGAGGCGTCACCGTCCCCGGCGGCGGGGGCGCAGCCGGCGAACGCGAGGGCGAGGGCCGAGCTCATGGCGGTGAGGCCGGCGATGCGGCGGATGGGGTACATGATGCTCCTTCGTGGGATGGCGTGGCGGGGTCGTCGATTGGTCGATGGACGTTCGTCGGCGGTCATCGTGCGGTGGTGGGTTCCTGGCGCACGGGTGGCGCGGAGGCGGATTCCTGGCGGAGCCACTGCTCGATGGAGCCGTAGAGACCGGCGACGGTGCCGGCCTGCATATCGGGCATCGCTTCCGATGGTGCCGAGCCGTGACCCACGAGCGCCGTGGCATGGCCGCGCTCGCGGGCGGGGGCGAGGTCGTTGTGCCACACATCGCCGATGCTGAGCACCCGGCTGTGCGCGGGCAGATCATCCAGGAGGGCGGCCAGTCCCTCGGGTTTACCCAGATCGGTGCGGATCTCGTCGAAGGCCTTCTGCAGGCCCAGCTGCTCGAGCGCCTGCGGGATACCCGTGAGCGGGGCATTGGTGGCCAGGACGCGGCGGGCCTTCGTCCCCACGCCGGCCAGGAACTCCGCCAGTCCGCGGGGCGGGAAGACGCGGCATGCGCCGGCCGCCAGACGGTCCCGGCTGGCGCGGTAGGCGGCGGAGAGCACGGCATCGCCGACTCCGGCCTCGCGGGACCTGCGCGCGATCAGGTCGTAGGCGTCGAGCGCGTCGTCGGGGGCGCCGAGTCCCTCGGTCAGCGCGGGAAGGAGACGATTGCCGGCCCGCGCGGCGATCTCCTCGGCGTATGCCGTCACCGGCCCCTCGCCAAGGGCGACGGTGCCGTCGAAGTCGAAGACGAGGATATTGCGGGACACCGTGCTCCTTCACTGCCGGTCAGGAGCACCCCGCTCCAGACTCTTGGACGTTACGTCCAGATTAGGAGTAGTTCTGGGACGAAATGTCACATCGAGGTGAACACTGCGTGAAGAACCGCATCCGGCACGGCGGACGGCAGCTGCCGCAAAAGGCCTGGCGCCTGCCGTCAGAGCGGAAGTCGCCACGCGCACCCTCGCAGAGACCCAGTCGGACGTCACACCCGTCTCCGGCCGGCCGTAGGCATCGGCGGCGGCGCCTGAGGTGGCTCAGCCAGCGCGTCCGCGGCGCAGCTGCACCACGGCGGCGCAACCGGCCAGCGCGAGCACGGCGAGCCACAGGGCGGCGAGGCCGGCCAGGAGATACGCCGCCGCGCCGGCTGCCGAGCCCGCCGCGATGGCGCACCACAGCGCGGCATAGCGCAACCAGCCGGTCCCCTGCTTCCCGCGCAGCGCCGCCGCGAGATGCTGCCCGGCTTTCACCAGCGCCCCGGTCATATAGGTCAAACCCACGCTGACCTCGCCACCGCGAGTGAAGGTGGCGTTCACCGCGCCCATCGCCGCGGCAATCAGGGGCGCCACGGCCACGTGCAGCACCGGGAAGAGCCCGCACACCGCGGCGACACCGAGAACCGCCACCGAGAGCCAGATGGCCCGCAGCTGCGGGGTGACGATATGCGCCCCTGCCGGCTCCCGCCGCGCCGTGAGAAGGGACGCGGCGACTACGCCGGTGACGAAGGACAGAACGAGGCCGAGCGCCTTGGCCCAGCCGAGCAGATCACCACCGGCCAGATCGGCGCCGGCACGGGTGGAGTTCCCCGACATGAAGGAGACGAAGTACCCGCCCAGATGGATGAACCCCACGCCGTCGACGAAACCGGCCGCCGCGGTGATCCCGCAGGCGAGGTACATCTGCCGCCTACTCAGTCCCGTCGCCACGGACGCCCCTTCCCACTCGGCCCGGTCGATCGATCGCTACCGGGACGAGACTATCCGGCGCCCAGCCCAGGCCGCTCACCCGAGCCGCCCCGCGCGGACTGTCCCGACCCGGGTGGTGATCGCCTCTTCGACGCGGGCCCGCGCCGCGGTGAGGGCTTCGATGGCGCGCGGGACGTCCATCCGCTTCTCCGGCGCGATGACGCTCAGCGCGCCCAGGCAGTTGCCGCGGGCCATGATCGGCACCGCGACCGCGTCGACCACATCGCCCATCCACTTCGAATGCCGGTGGCAGTGGCCCTGCGCGCGCACCGCCTCCAGGCTGGCGCCGAGTTCGTCTTCGCTCCCCCGGTACTCCAGATGGGCGTCGAATGCCAGCAGCACCAGCCCCGATGCGGAGGTGTGCAGGGACAGGTGCCGTTCCGCGTCCCGATGAATCGCGAAGGGCCGCTGAGGTTCCTGGCGCTCGACGATGACGGCCTCGGCGCCGCTCACCACCGCGAAGGAGATCGGTTCGCTGAGCTCCTGCACCAGTTCCCGCATGACCGGCGGAAGCTCCGGCGGCACTCCCGCGTGCCGCACCGCGAACCGGCCAAAGATCGCCGCCTGTGAAGTCAGGACGTACTTCCGGCTGGCGTCCTGCTGCAGCCATCCGGCCGCGGCGAGGCTGGAGAGGTACTGATGCGTCGCGGCCCGCGACCAGCCCAGTTCCTCGGCGATCTCGGTGACCCCGACCCGGTCCTGATCCACTTTCAGCAGCGCTTCCAGGACAGCGATGGTCTTGGTGACCGTCTGCAAAGGGGCCATGCGCGTCTCCCGTCCCGCCGGGCAGCCGGCGAAAAATAACCCTCGACTCGTTCAAACCCATTGTGTTAGCTTGATCACATTCAAGCTCTAATTGACTACTGTCAAACATACTTTAACACGCAGCTCAAAGGACGCTCCCGACGATGAACAGCACCTTCGACGACCTCCTCGACCCGGATGACCTGATGGACCCCCGCGCGCTCGGGGCGCTCCAGCCCACCCGCCTGTCCGCCTCCCGCAGCTTCATCGCCCGGATGGTGCGCGATGGCTGGCGGATCGAACAGGAAGTCCTCGAACTCGATGCCCGGGGCAACGGGCACGCCCGCTACTCCATCACCACACCTCAGGGCCCGCTCACTTTCCTGGCCTATCTGCGCGAACCGGCCGGCGGGAACCGCACCTCACGCATCATCGGCACCAGCTGGGACATGATCGGCTCCCTCGTGGACGGCGTCGCCACCGCCGAGCAGGTACGCGTCACGGAGGAGGAGATCCCCAAGCTCTACGAGGGACGCGCACCCGAGGGCACCCTGGTGTGGTTCCGCTCCAATCAGAGCCTGCGCATCTTCCGCCATGTCCGCGAGTCGCTCGCCCGCGGCGTGCAGCCCAATGCGGTGGAGGTCAAGAAGGTCGGCTATCTGATGCGCAACACCGGCCTGGACGGCAACGGCACCTTCGGCACCACCTCGTTCCCGGCCATCCCCGAGGGACATCCGCTCAAGACCTCCTACTTCGCGCAGATGCTCGCCGCCTATCTGATGCGGGAGCTGGCGGTGGACGTCGTCGAAGAGCTCGCCCGCATCGACGCACCGGACACGGCCGTGCGGCTGGACCCGGCCGTCAAGCAGTTCATCGGCGTCGGCAACGGCTCGGCGCTCGGCCTGGTGATGTTCGTCTACAACCGTCCCGTCCTGATCGACGCGTACATCTCCGCCTACGTCGACGCCGTGCGGCACGCCCTGAACGACCCCGCGCTGGGGACCGCGGCGCATTTCGAGACCCTGGAGCGCCTGCTGGACCGCACCATCCGCTACCGGGCACTGGATGACACCGCATACCGCGTGTTCAGCGGCAGCAAGGAGATCGCGGCCGATCTGCGGCGCATCCGCGCCTTCGTCCGGGCCGCCCGGCGCGGCGAGATCGTCCGGCACCACGGCGAGACCCCGCTGGCGGCCGTGCACCGGCGGCTGCGCCGCACCGTCACCCGCGAGGCCGTGCACTCCTTCAACGCGCTGCTGCTCGAGCTCATCCCCGACCACTGCGACCGCCTCGTCCAGGAGCGCCTGACCTTCGACGAGCACCTGGACCTGGACCCTGCCCTCCCGGCCGCGCAGCTGCGCGAGCTCATCGAGAGCCGCTACGCATGGGCGCTGAGCATCCCGCTCAACGACGATGCCGCCCGGGACCGCGTCTGGTACCAGTCACGCGCCGCCGAGGAACCCCGCTCCGGTCCGCGCGAGGAGATCCCCGGCGCCCATGAGCTCATCCCCAGCTATCCAGTGGGCGTCCGGCGGCTGCGGGCAGCCCTCCAGGAAGCGGAGGAGGCCGCGCCGGTGGGCGCCCTGCTGGCAGAGCGTCCCGAGCTGGAGCACATCGCGCGGCTGGTCGTCGCTCTCGCGGACAAGCCCTACGCCGCCCCGCACGCCGATCCGCACGACGCGGACTTCGTGCCGGTCTGGCTGGTACGGCTGATGAACTCCTTCATCCACGGCCTGGACCGCACCGAGGACTACCTGGGCCGCACCATCCGCGGGCTGATCTTCGAGGGCGCCCCGTTCCGGGACGAGCTCGCCGATGCCGACCCCTCCGGCTGGTGGTGGTCCTACCGTTCGGCCGCCGCCGTGCTGGACGACTCCCCCGGTACCGGCCGGATGAAGCCCTCCGGCGGCCGCGACGACACCGTCCCGGCGTCCGGGGTCTCGCTCGCGCCGAAGGAGTCGGCGATCACCGCGCCCCGGGTCGAGCCGGGCGCATCCATCACCATCAAGTTCCGCGAGGCCCGGCTCATGGCCGGACGTGCGTACCAGGCGCTGCGGGTCCCGGAGGGCTCCTGGCACGGGGCACGGGATTTCTACATCACCGCTCTGCTGGGGTCCCCGGCGGCCGCCGATGCCTTCGGAAACCTCCTCGCCGCCGCCATCGACGGCCAGACCGGCGCCGCGGCCCCCTGGCGTGCGCCCTCCTGGCGCACGGAGGACGGCACCCTCCTGGTGGACAACCACGGCCAGAGCCTCCTGGCCACCGGGCACGTGCTGATCAACCTCCTCGGCGCCCACGGCCGGACCGGCGCCGCCTTCCGGATCGCAGGGGTGCGCACCGACCACGCGCTGGCCGGGCTGCGCCTCGGCCTGGCCCGCTACGGCCTGCACCTGGACGTACCGGAAGCCGGCGAGGGCGCCCGGGAGACCGGCGAGGTCCTCAGCGGCACGGTGGCGCCGGCCGCCGACCGTGCCGCGACATCGGCCCGGTACTGGCAGGAGATGGCGCAGTTCATGCACGACGGCCTGGCGATCCCGGCGCAGTCGTTCTGGAACGTCTACTACCGCGCCAACGCCGGCCTCTACCCGGACACCCCGATCTCCCGGCAGCACACCGGCGCCACCGTCAAGGACGTCCTGCAGCCGGGTCAGGAACTGACCAAGCAGTTCTCGGAGGAGGAACTGCTCGACCTGGCCGATCCGGACGACGCCGACAACCAGAACGCCGAGCACTTCAGCTCAGTCGCCGCACCCTGACCTGCCCATGCGATCCGGCCTGACCGGCCGACCGCCCACCCGAACAGCTCGACCCACCGGCCCAGACCGCATCGACCCCAGACCATCCCGCGACAAGGAGAACCCGTGATCTACGTCGACAGCCTGCTGTGCAGCCCCCTGGAACGCGAAACGCCCGACCACCGCCCCGCGCTGGATCAGATCGCCGCGGGAGAAGTCGGCTGCGTCGTCACCACGGTGGGCTTCTGGGAGGACGCGACCGAGTCGATGGACCAGCTGGTGAAATGGCGCCACATGGCCGAGGACAACGCGGACCTGGTCGAGATCGCCTATACCGCCGGCGACATCCGCCGGATCGCGGACTCCGGCCGCTGCGCCATCGTGCTGGGCTTCCAGAACGTCTCCTTCCTGCAGGGCAGGCTCGGATACGTCGAGCTGTTCGCCCGGATGGGCACCCGCGTGGGCCAGCTGACCTACAACATCCAGTCCGACATCGGCGGCTCCTGCTACGAGCCGCACGACTCCGGCCTGTCCCGCTACGGGAAGTACGTGGTGCGGGAGATGAACCGCTGCGGCATGGTCGTCGACCTCTCCCACGTCGGCAACACCACCACCCTGGACGCCATCCGGCACTCCGCCGAGCCGGTGGCCATCACGCACTCGAACCCGCACAGCTGGGCGCCGCATCCGCGGAACAAACCCGATGAGGTGCTCGACGCGCTGAAGGACAACGGCGGCGTCATCGGCCTGTCCGTCTACCGGAACATCGTCGGCGAGCACACCACGGCTGAGAAATGGTCGGAGATGGTGGCCTGGACCGTCGACCGGATCGGGATCGAGCATGTGGGCATCGGCACGGACTTCGACCAGACCGGCGGCATGGAGTACGTCTCCTGGATGCGCCAGGGCCGCTGGGCCCGCGAGACGCAGTACGGGGCCGGCTCCAAGGCCAATCCCGGCAAGGCCCCCAAGCTCGACTGGTTCGCCTCCCCCGCCGACTTCCCCAATGCCGAACAGGCACTGCGTGCTCGCGGCTTCGACGACCGGGAGGTCGCGCTGCTGATGGGCGAGAACTGGCTGAACTTCTTCGACCGCACCTTCAAGGAACTCTAAGGAGGCACCCGTGTCCGTGCCCTCAATGTCCCGTGCCCGTCTGCAAAGCGAGAACCAGGCCGCCATGAACGCTCCGTATCTGACCGCCGAGTCGCTCACCAAGACCTTCGGCGAGCATCGCGCCGTGGACGAGGTCTCCCTGTCGGTGCCCCAGGGCGAGGTGACCTCCATCATCGGGCCCTCCGGCGCCGGGAAGTCCAGCTTCATCCGGTGCCTCAACCTCCTGGAGGTCCCGGACTCCGGGCGCCTGAGGATCGGCGACGACGCCCTGCAGTTCGGCGGCGCCGAACCCCGCCGGTCCGAGATCCAGGCGGTGCGCCGGCACACCGGGATGGTGTTCCAGGCGTTCAACCTCTTCCCGCACCTGACCGCCCTGAAGAACGTGGCCCTGGCGCAGATGCGCGTCCTGGGCCGCAGCCGGAAGGAGGCCGAGGACCGGGCGATGGCGCAGCTCGAACGCGTCGGGCTGGCCGACAAGGCCGGCTCCTACCCGGGCCAGTGCTCCGGCGGCCAGCAGCAGCGCATCGCCATCGCGCGAGCCCTGGCGATGGACCCGGACCTGATGCTCTTCGACGAGCCGACCTCCGGGCTCGACCCAGAGATCGGTGCCGAGATCCTCACCGTCATGCGGGAACTGGCCGCGGACAAGATGACGATGCTGGTCGTCACGCACGAGATGGAGTTCGCCCGGCACGTGTCGAACCAGATCGTCGTCATGGTCGACGGCGCCGTCATCGAGCAGGGCGAACCGGACAAGATCATGTCCGATCCGGAGCACCAGCGTACGAAGCAGTTCCTCTCGGCCGTCCTCGGACGGTAGGGGACGGCACGACGATGGACTACTGGATCGAACCGCTGCGGTACATCGCCTTCGGCACGGGGATGACCGTCATGCTCACCTTCGGCGCGGCGATCATCGGCATCGTGCTCGCCGTCCCGCTGCTGCTGATGGCGCGCAGCAGATTCACCGCCCTGCGCGGCCTCTACCACGCCTTCGTGCACATCGTCCGCGGCGTCCCGACGCTGGTATGGCTGTTCATCGCGTTCTTCGGGGTGACCCAGATCGGCATCGTCCTGGATCCCATCACCTCGGCCATGCTCACCCTCGGGATGATCGCCACCGCCAATATGGCCGAGATCTACCGCGGCGGCATGCAGGCCATCCCGGCCGGGCAGTGGGAGGCCGCGCACGCCCTGAGCCTGGACCGGTCCGCGACCGCCCGCGACATCATCGCGCCCCAGTTGTTCCGGGCGGTCAGCCCCTCCGTCGCCACCCAGGTGATCGGCCTGCTGAAGGACTCGGCGCTGGTGTCCACCATCGGCGTGGCGGATCTGGTGTTCCGCGCCGGGCTGATGACGCAGAACTACGGGAACGGGCTGGTGATGTTCGCCTTCGCCGGCCTGATCTACCTGGCCCTGAGCCTGCCGGTCGGCGCGCTCTCCCGGTACGTCCACGCCCGCATCACGAGGAGGTACGCCGTCGTATGAGTGATTTCAGCTGGCTCTACGACTGGCCGGCCCACATCCCGAACCTCCTGCCAGGCCTGTGGACCGCCATCGTCATCACGGTCATCGCCTGCTCCGTGGGCTACGTCCTCGGCTTCTTCCTGGCGCTCATGACGGAGGCGCCGCTGCGCGCGGTGCGCTACACCGCCGTCGTGATCGTGGAGGTGGGCCGCGGCC
Source organism: Sediminivirga luteola (assembly GCF_014639315.1). Taxonomy (GTDB): domain Bacteria; phylum Actinomycetota; class Actinomycetes; order Actinomycetales; family Brevibacteriaceae; genus Sediminivirga; species Sediminivirga luteola. The sequence continues at coordinate 68,479 of NZ_BMFY01000006.1, read as the reverse complement.
TGCCCATCCTGGTGCTGATGTACATCGCCTACCAGGGGCTTCCCCAGGTGGGAGTGCTGCTGGACCCGATGCCCTCGGCGATCGCGGCGCTGACCTATTCCGCGGCGGCCTATTCCACCGAGATGATCCGCGCCGGCCTGGCCTCCGTGCCGCGCGGCCAGTTCGAGGCCGCGGCCGCGGTCTCGCTCAGCCGTGCAGACACCTACCGGTTCATCATCGTCCCGCAGGCGGCGCGCATCTCGATCCCGCCGCTGGTGAACCTGACGATCACGATCTTCCAGGCCACCTCGCTGGCCACCGTGATCACCGTCTCGGAGATCATGCACCACGCCTATCTCTCCGGATCGATCAACTTCCAGTACATGTCCGTCTACGTGGCCGCCGCCGTGCTCTACCTCTCCATCACCCTGCCCGGGGCGATCCTGACCGGGTACCTGGAGAAGAACCTCGGCAGCCCCACCAAGAACGCGCGCCGCACCTCCATCCGCAAGCGCGTGACCACCAAGACCCCCGCCGGCGTGTGATGCGCCGCGGGCTCCGCACCGCACCGCCCACAACCGTCCGATCCGCCAGGAGACATCATGAGGAAAGCCCACTGGAAAGTCGCCACCGCGCTGGCCGCCGCCGGACTGGCGCTCACCGCGTGCAACGACGAGGCCCCGGCACCCGGGGACGAGCCGGGCGCCCAGGCAGCCGGCTCAGTGGCCGAGGACTGCACCCCGCAGCACCCGGACATCGAGACCATCCGCGAAGGCGCCCTCACGGTCGCCCAGTACGAGTACCCGCCGTTCTCCATGCTGGAGGGCGAGACGCTCACCGGCGTGGAGGGCGAGATCCTGAGCCGGTTCGCGGAGCTGGAGTGCCTGGAGATCGAGATCGTCCAGGGCGATTCGGCCGCCATGATCACCTCGGTCTCCACCGGCCGCGCAGACACCACCCTGGGGTCCTGGTACCGCACCGCGGAACGCGCCGAGGTGGTCCGGCTCTCCGAGCCGGTGATCACCTCGCCGCTGTCGATCGTCTCCACCGAGGGCATCGACAACGTCGACGACCTGATGGAGGTCCGCGTCGGCATCGGCCAGGGCCTGGTCGCGGTGGAGGACCTGCAGGCGATCATGGGCGACAACCTGAACATCTATCAGAACGTCGACTCGGTGTTCGCCGATCTGCAGGTGGGGCGCATCGACGCCGCCGTGCTCGGTTACGGCGCCGCCATCACGCAGCTGGAACTGCGGCCGGTGGAGGGCGCGGAGATCCAGCCGATCCAGCCCGACGAGCGCATCGCCTCGACCGTCGACGTGGGGCAGACCAACTTCCCCACGCACCTGGACAACGAATCGCTCGGGCAGGCCATCGACGAGGTGCTGACCGAGCTGCGCGAATCCGGTGAGATCGAGGAGATCGCGGTCCGCTACGGCTTCTCCCCCGAGGTGGCCGATCCAGGCGAGCCGAACTTGCTGTAACCGCGCCGCCCCCGGCGGTGGCCGGTCCCGCGCCGCCCCCGGCGGTGGCCGCGCGCCCTCACCGCACCGGGAAGCGCATCCGGGCGGGGCCGCCGGGCGTCACCCCCGACGGCTGGCCCAGGGCTGCCCGGCGCCGGTTGACCCCACGGCCAGGTTGATCGCGAATTCACGATCAATCTGGCCGTTTCAGGTGTTTCGCCGCCCAGGCGGGTGGCTCGCCGGCGATCGGGTGCTTCGCCGTCGACGCGGGGACCGGACAGGCGCTGGCCCTCGCGTGACAGGAGTTCGAAAGTGTGTTCGAATAGCTGTCATGCGGTGGCAGCAGCAGAAGATCGACGACGACGCGGCACTGGTCCCGATCAAGGGGCTGATCCGCAGCGTGCGCCCGCCGGAGTTCGAGGGCGTGACGTTCCACGAGGTGCTGTGCAAGAGCGCGCTCAACAAGGTGCCGGGCCAGTCCAGCATGCCCTTCGCCTGGACCGTCAACCCCACCCGCGGCTGCCTCCACCGATGTGTCTACTGCTTCGCGCGGAAGACGCACGAGTACCTGGACCTGAATGCGGGGCGGGACTTCGACACGCAGATCGTCGTGAAGACGAACATCGCCGAGGTGCTGCGGGCGGAACTGGCCCGCCCCTCGTGGCGGCACGAGCACGTGGCACTGGGCACCAACTCCGATCCGTATATGCGAGCCGAGGGCCGCTACCAGCTCATGCCGGGCATCATCGGCGCCCTGGCGGATTCGGGCACGCCGTTCTCCATCCTCACCAAGGGGCCGCTGCTCAAGCGCGACCTGCCGCTGCTGGCCGAGGCCCCCGTCCCGGTGGAGGTAGGGGTGTCGCTCGCGTTCGCCGACGACGATCTGCAGCAGAGCGTCGAGCCCGGCACCCCGCGGCCGGCGGCGCGGCTGGCACTGATCCGCAGCATCGCCGAGGCAGGCCTGGACTGCACCGTGCTGGCGATGCCCGTGCTGCCGTGGCTGACTGACTCGGTGGAGCATCTGGACGAGTTGTTCGCCGGGATCAAGGCCGCCGGCGCCCGATGGGTCTCCGCCGGAGCGCTGCACCTGCGCCCCGGCGCCCGGGAATGGTTCCTGGCGTGGCTCCGCCGTGAACACCCGGCGCTGCTGCCACGCTATCTGGAACTGTACGGCCGCGGCGCCTACGCGCCCAAGGACTACCGCGAATGGCTCGGAGCGCGCGTGGACCATCTGCGGCGCAGGCACGGATTCGTCCGTCCCACGGGCGTGGCAGCCCAGGAGGACCGCTGGCAGCGCAGCCCCGCACAGCAGGCACCGATGCCCGCCACGCCGTCGGCCACCCAGCCCGCACTGTTCTGATGAACGTTGGTTCCCGCCACCGCGTGCTGTTTCCGCGTGCCCTCACGCGGAAACAGCGCACCACCGCGGAGCTATGAGCCGGCCGCGCGCCAGGGCACGGCTTACAGCAGGAAGGACCCCAGGAGCGCGGCGCCGATGACCACCGCCCAAGGTGGCGCGTTCCACTTCGTCAGGACCACGAACGCCGCCACCGCGAATGCCAGCGCGGCCACCGAGGTGATGCCCTGGGTGAAGACGGGATCGTACAGCGCCGCGGCGAGGATCCCGACGACGCCCGCGCCCACGCCGGACAGGGCGTGCTGTGCCGCCGGGGAATGACGCAGCCGCTCCCAGAACGGCAGCGCACCGACCACCAGCAGCGCCGCCGGCAGGAAGATCGCCAGCAGAGCGAGGGCCGCGCCCAGCACTCCCCCGGGCCCCAGTGTGTCCACCGCTCCCAGATAGGCGGCGAAAGTGAACAGAGGGCCCGGCACCGCCTGCGCGGCACCGTAACCGGCCAGGAAGGCATCGTCCGCGACCATCCCCGTCGGAACGGTCTCGGCCTGCAGCAGGGGCAGGACGACGTGGCCACCGCCGAACACGAGCGAACCCGCGCGATAGAAGGTGTCCGCGAGCCTGAGCGTCGCCTCGCCTGTAGCCGAAGCCAGCAGCGGAAGCCCGGCCAGCAGTGCCGCGAACAACGCCAGGCAGGTCGCTGCCGCCCTGCGCCCGATCCGCACCGGAAAGGCATCGGACCGCACTGACGCACCTGCCGGCATCCGCCCGGGCGGGTCGCTGACGTCCGTCGGCGTGGCCGCACGCTCACCAGAGCGGCCCAGCCAGAGGAGACCGAGCAGTCCCGTCACCACGATCACGCCGATCTGGGTGAGCGCGTGCGGGATCAGGAGCACCGCGATCACCGCCGCGGCGGCGAGCGTCGCCCGCCGCGCATCCGGCGCCAACGTCCTGGCCATACCGAGCACCGCCTGCGCCACCACGGCCACCGCGACGGCCTTCAGGCCCTGCAGCCAGCCGGACCCCGCCGTCTCGCCGAAGGACATGACGCCGTAGGCGAAGGCCAGCAGCAGGATCGCCGAGGGCAGCGTGAAAGCCGCCCATGCAGCCAGGAGGCCGCCGATGCCTGCCCGCTGCAAGCCGATCGCCATGCCGACCTGGCTGGAGGCCGGGCCGGGCAGGAACTGGCACAGCGCCACCAGATCGGCGTAGGCCCGGTCGCTCAGCCAGCCGCGGCGGACGACGAAGGCCTCGCGGAAGTAGCCCAGGTGCGCGACGGGTCCGCCAAAGGACGTCAGACCCAGGCGGAGGAATACCGTGAAGACCTCGCCGGCCGTGCCGGGCGGGCCGTCGCCCGCAGCACGACCGGGCGTCGCAGAAGTGCTCATTGACGGGAATACTGCCTGGTCAGGCCGGCCGGGTCAACGGACGGCACGTGAACATCCGCGAAACAGCCGCTTCACGCAGCACCAGGCGGTACCCACTCGGGCGTGACCGCCGCCGACGCCAGCGAGTCGCGTCACGCAGCTCCCGGTGATAGCTCCACCGGGAGCACGGGCAGGCACCGGCGCCTTAGGCGGGCATCTGCGTCCGCACGCGGAGACCGCTAGAGCACGACCTCGATGAGTGCCGGGCCTTCCCCGGCCACCGCGGCGTCGAACGCCTTTCCCAGCTCGTCCATGGTCTCGGCGCGGCTGGCCTGCACGCCCATGCCGCGGGCGATGGACACCCAGTCGATCTCGGGCCGGTCCAGGTCCAGCAGTGCTCCGGCCTTCGGACCGACCTCGGGGACGCCGACGTTGCTCATCTCGTTGCGGAGGATCTGGTACTTGCGGTTGGCCAGGATCAGCGTGACGACGTCGAGGCCCTCACGCGCCTGGGTCCACAGCGCCTGAGGCATGTACATGCCGGAGCCGTCACTCTCCAAGGTGATGACCTTGCGGCCCGGCGAGGCGATCGCCGCACCGGCCGCCACCGGCATCGCATAGCCGATCGACCCGCCCGTGCCCGCCAGCCAGTCGTGCGGCCGCGAGCCCACCGTCTCGGGGTAGAACCGCCATCCCGTGGTGAGGGACTCGTCGACGACGATGGCGTCCTCGGGAATGCCGTGCCCCAGGAACGCGCCGAGCTTCTCCGGGGTGATGGAACCGGTCGGCCGCTGAGGCAGCGCCAGTTCGGTGGCCGGGGCCGGGGCGGCACCGACGGCCTCGTAGAGGGCCTGGAGGCTCGGCAGGGCATCGGCGTCGCGGCCCGGCCCGCTGAGTTCCACGAACCGCGTGCCAGGAGGCGTCAGCCGGCTCGGCCTGTCCGGGTAGGCGAAGAACGCCACCGGCGGCTTGGCGCCGATGAGCACGAGGGAATCGAAACGCTCGAACAGCGGGAGGGAGTCCTTGATCGGGTACGGCACCTTCTTGGCGGCGTGCCGACCGGCACCGCGGGGAATCCGGCCCAGATGCGTGTTGGTGAGGACCTCGGCCCCGGTGGCGGCGGCGATGCCGGCCGCGAGCGCCAGGGCTTCCGCCGTGGCTGCGCGCCCGCCGAAGAGCAGCGCGGTGCGCGGCCCGCCTTCGCGCAGCACCCGCGCGGAGGCCTCGGCGGCCGCCGTCTGCGCGACACCGCCGGCCGGGGCCTGAGCCGCGACGAGCGGAGCGCCGGAGGCGACCGGGTTCCAGGCCGCATCGGCCGGGAGGATGAGCGAGGCGATCTTGCCGCGCCGGGCGATGGTGACCGCCTCCGCGGCGTCCACCCCGAGCGATTCCTCACCGGAGGTGGTGCGCACCCAGTGGCTGAACGGGCGGGCGGTGCCTTCGATGTCCGAGGTCAGCGGGGCATCGAGATCGCGATGGTAGGAGGCGTGATCGCCGATGACGTTGACGATGGGCGATCCTGCGCGCAGCGCATTGTGGAGGTTCGAGAGCCCGTTGGCCAGGCCGGGGCCCAGATGCAGCAGCGTGACTGCGGGGTTCCCGCTCATCCGGGCGTACCCGTCGGCGGCACCGGTGACGACGCCCTCGAAGAGCCCGAGGACTCCCCTGATCCGCGTGCTCGTCTCCAGGGCCGCCACGAAGTGCATCTCCGAGGTGCCCGGATTCGCGAAGCACACCTCCACTCCGTTGTGTTCCAGCGTGGCGAGCAGTGTCTCCGCACCGTTCATGAGTGTCCCAGTCTTTCGTCCGTCCGGCTTAAGTCCTCATTCAGGGTACTGCCTCCGACGGCGCGGATGTGACGCGGGGCACGTGCAGTGCGGACCGGCCGGCGCCCCCTTCCAGCACCTGATGCAAGCTGCCTTGAGACCGTGGTTCCTGCTGCACCCGGCCGCCTGCAGGCCCCGGCGCCGGCGGCCGGGTCCGGGGCCCGTCGCGGGCGGCAGGTCCGGGGTCCGTCGCGCGGCAGGGAGGCTGTCAGCGGCCGCAGTGGACCGTATGCGCCGGCCGGAGCCTCTCGCGCGCGGCCGGGGAGCACGCTGGACGGCGAGCGCCGGACCGCCGGCGCCGGTGGGCACGGCCGGGAGCCGGTAGGGTGGTCCATTCACGCACCGAGGAGGCCAGGAGTGACGGACACGCGAGCGGCCGATGCCATCGTGCACACCGAATGCGTTCTCGAAGCCGCGGAGCTGGGCCGGCCGCCGGTCGCCGGGGACGCGCAGGAAGCCGCCCGGCGGCGCCACGCCGCCTCACCCGTGCTGGCGGCGGGCGCGCCGCGTCTGCTGGCCGGGCTGACCGTGGTCCTGGCGCTGGCGGCAGTGCTCGTGGTGTTCCTCGGCGGAAGCTGGCCTCTCTGGGCGCCGGCCGCAGGAGCCGCGCTGCTCACCGCAATCCTCTGTTTCGTCTCCGCCCGCGCCACGGCAGCAGCGCGGACTCGCCGCTGGGGAGCGGCCTACCGGAGGCTCGCGGCGTCCCCGCACCGGGCCCGCGGACGGCTCACCGCGCTCGACATCCGCTGGGACAAGCACGACCGGATGGTCATCGCCGGCGGCCAGGTGGCGTACACCGACGCCTCCGGCACCGCACGGTACACGCCGTTCAGCACCGCTCCTGCGCTGCGCCTGCCGCTGCCGCCGGAGGCGGCCCCGCCCGCCGTCGATGCGCCGGTCACCGTCTGGCATACGCCCGGGCACGATGTCGTCCTGCACCGCCTGCCGCTCTGCTTTAAGCCTCCTGCCCACCCCAGCCCCGAGCACTAGGTCCGCGCACCAGGTCCCCTCCCGCGCGATGCCGCGCGATCCCGGTCACCGGTGACCGGTCCAGCGCGGCTCATCACCGGGCCGGTCCCGTGATCGCACAGCGGCGTGCACTGCCGCGCGTCCGGGAACAGACTCGGGACACGCACCGCGCCCGAGGGCGGCGTCAAGCGGCCCGGCCAGCCGGAGGGAGCGGAACAGGGCGGCCCGGGAGACCCCGGACCGCCCTGCGGGTCACTTGCCGATCCACTCCAGCAGACCGGCCAGCACCGCGTTCGTCCCCGTGGTGAGCGTCGGCTCGATCACCGGGCCGAAGTACGGCGAATGGTTCACCGGGACGTCACCGGAGGCGAGCCGCTCGGCGTCGTATCCGCCGAAGAACCAGTACACCGTGGGCACGCCGATGGCCTCGCCGAGCCAGCCGAAGTCCTCCGAGCCCATCTTGGGCGGCATCTCCTCCACGTTCGCCTCGCCCAGGCCGGCGCGCAGTGCCGTGAACACCCGCTCGGTGGCGGCGTCGTCGTTCACGTTCGCCGGGAAGTCGTAGATCTTCTCGACCACGGGCTCCGGCGCCCCGGCCACCTGCGCCTCCCCGGTGATGATCCGCTGCACCGCGGCGAGCACCTGGGCGCGGACCTCCGGGGTCAGGCTGCGGATGTTCAGCGTGAACTCCGCCTTGTCCGGGATGATGTTCTCCTTCAGCCCGGCGTGGAAGGTGCCCACGGTGACGACCGCCGAGTCCAGCGGGCTCAGTTCCCGCGAGACGACTGTCTGCAGCCGCTGCACCATGGCCGATGCCAGCACGATCGGATCGATCGAGTTCTGCGGCTGCGAGCCGTGCGACTGCTTGCCTCTGACGGTCACCCGCAGGGAATCCGCCATCGCCATCGCGGTGCCGCGGGTCAGCGAGACGGTGCCGGCCTGACCGGGCCAGACATGCTGTCCGAGGATGACCTCGGGACGCGGCGCCTTGTCCCACAGGCCGTCGTCCACCATCGCGCGGGCACCGGCGGAGGTCTCCTCGCCGGGCTGGAAGATCAGCACGACGGTGCCCGCCCAGCGGTCCTTCTCCCGCAGCAGGACCCGGACGGCGGTGAGCAGCGAGGTGATGTGGGTGTCGTGGCCGCAGCCGTGCATGACCGGGACATCGGTGCCGTCCTCCAGCGTGCCGCGGGCGGTGGAGGCGTAGTCCAGGCCGGTTGCCTCCTCGATCGGCAGCCCGTCCGTGTCGGCGCGGAACCCCACGACGGGCCCCTCCCCGTTGCGGATCAGGCCGACCACGCCGGTGCCGCCGCAGCGGAAGTGCTCGATCCCGAGTTCGTCGAGCACGCCTTCGATCCGCTCCTGCGTGCGGTGCTCCTGCATGCTGAGCTCCGGATCGGCGTGGAAGGCCTTGTAGAGCTCGTGCGCCCTCGCGCGCTCCTCGTCGCTGAGGGCGAAGGCGGTCAGGGTGTCAGTCATCGGCGTGTTCCTTTCCCGGCGTCCGCGGTGAGCGAGGACGCCGATGCGGTGAGCGTGCAATGGACGTACGGTGCGGATCTGATCGTCTCAGCCGCCCTGCGGCGCGCCGGTCTCCGGGTCCGGGGTGACGGTCTTCTTGCGCAGGAACCAGGAGCCGAGAATGGTGATGAGCACGCCGATGGCGACGTAGAAGTTCTCCAGGACGGGCGCGACCCGCAGCAGCACGTAGATCACGAACGCCGCCGCCGCGACGGCGATGACCGTGCTGCGGATCTGCTTGACGGTGACGGCTGCCTGCACCACGACGGCCCCGAGGATGGCAGGCAGGATGTACAGCTGGGCGATCTCCGTGATCTCCGCCGGCACGATGCTCAGCAGCCAGGTGCCGAAGAAGCCGACGAACACCAGCAGCGAGGTCACGTGCACCATCGCCGCCCCGCAGATCGCCATCACCGCGGCCAGGTCCCCCTGCCGGGTGCCGGGTTTCACGTTGAGGCGGTTCTGGGCGACGATGGCCGCCGGCAGCAGCTTGTTGGCGATGTTCCCGATCAGGAAGACCTGGTACATGCCGGCCTGGCCGACGATCGGGAAGTACGTGACCGGTTCCACCACGGCGAACACCAGGTAGACGGCGGCCACGGCGAGATAGGCGGTGACGATCTGATTGACGGTGATGCCGAAGTCGCCGAAGATGATCAGGCTCGCGGGCGCGGCGATGGAGATCACCAGGACGGCGATCATCGTCAGCCGGCCCCAGCGTGCGGTGGTGTGCTCGAAGGCGGCCATTGCCGTATCGGCAGTACGCGCGGTCATGCGGATCCTCTTTTCCTCATGTATCCGTGGAAGGGGGGCCGGCGTCAGGCGCCGTTGTGGGCGAAGTAGCTCACGGCGAGGGCGACCATGATGGCGATGCCCAGCGCCCATTCCTTGAGCCAGTTGGCCTTGAACCGTTCGGCGATGAAGAGCATGACCGCCATCGCGGCGGCCGAGACCAGCACCGCGACGACGTGGACGCCGGATTTCGGCAGTTCGTTCATCGTCAGGATGGCGAAGGCTCCCAGCAGTGCGGCGCCGGGGATGAGCGCCATCGCGGCAGGGTTGACCTTCTGCAGGGTGCTGCCGCCGCGCTTGAGGATGGGGGTGAGGATGAGGGTGCCCACCAGCCAGGCGCCGCCGGAGATGCACATCGCGGTGAACGCCACCACGAAGACCTGCTGCGTCCAGCCCTCCCCGCCCAGGCTCGCGCCCATGGTTCCGGCGGCCACCGTCGCCGAGGCGGTCTCCGTGGCGGCGGAACCGATCAGACCGATGCGGATGAGGACCGCGGGCGTGCCGAACAGGGTCAGCAGCGCGATGGCGACCAGGAGCACGGCCAGAGATGGGCCGATGGAGGCGACCGCTCCGGAGCGGAACGCGCGGCTGAGGTCCTCGGTGCTCATCCCGATGCCTTCGCCCGCGCGCTTGGCCGCGCGGACGTAGATCCACGACTGGACGCCGATGACGGCGAACACCAGCAGGGCGCATATCCACAGCAGGGGTGATTGGGCCACCGCCCAGATGTCGGTGGAGGTTGCAGGGTCCATTCCGGGGTCCTTCCGGTCCTGAATACGCATCGACGGCCCGCCGATGTGATGTAGCTCACCATCGAGAGGCCGTGAGTACCACTTAAGGGGATGCGTCCCGGCGCATGCAAGCGGAGACGGAATCGGACACGGGTGCGGTCTGATTCCGCCAGTCCCGGCGCGGCGAGGACCCGAGAAGGAAGAATGGCGTGGATCACAGTGACGCCGGCGCGGACCCCGTGCCCGGCCCGGCGCGCTCGCCCCTGAACGCTGGACGCCGGAGGAGATCGTGAACGAACTGCTGGAGATGACCGCGACGGAGCTGGTCGGCCGGATGACCGCGGGTGAGCTGAGCTCGCGGGAGCTCACGCAGGCGCACCTGGAACAGATCGAGGCGGTGAACCCCGCTCTGAACGCCATCGTGACCCTGGATCCCGAGCGCGCCCTGCAGGCCGCCCGGGACGCCGACGAGGCGCTCCCCGCGACCGGGCCGCTCGGCCCGCTGCACGGGCTGCCGATGACGCACAAGGACAGCCACATGGTGGCCGGGATGCGGTCGACCCAGGGATCTCCGATCTTCGCCGAGCATGTTCCCGACGCTGACGACCGGCTGATCGCGCGGCTGCGCCGCGCCGGCGTGGTCGCCACCGGCAAGAGCAACATCCCGGAGTTCGCCGCCGGTTCCCACACGTTCAACGAGGTCTTCGGCACCACCGTGAACCCCTATGACACCGGTGTCAGCGCCGGCGGCTCCTCCGGCGGGGTGGCAGCGGCCATCGCCAGCCGCATCCAGCCGCTGGGCGATGGCTCGGACATGGGCGGCTCGCTGCGGATCCCGGCGTCGTTCTGCAATGTCTACGGCTTCCGGCCCTCCTATGGCGTGATTCCCACGTTCCCGCCGCAGAACCCGCAGGCGTGGCTGGCGCGCGGTGGGCCGATGGCCCGTACCGTCGCCGATCTGGAGCTCTTCATGCGGGCGGTGTCAGGTCCGGTGCCCGAACTGCCGTCCGTGCGTGCCCTGGATGCGGAGGAGTTCGGCGCGCGCCCGGCGGAGTCGCTTTCGGGGGTGCGGATCGCGGTGACCAAAGACTTCGGCCAGGGCGTGCCGGTGGACCCGGAGATGCTCGCGGCGGTGGACCGGGCGGCCGAGACCCTCGCCGGCCTGGGTGCCTCGGTGGAGGAGGCAACGATCGACTTCTCCGGCGCCGACGAGGTCTTCCACGTCACCCGCGCCTTCGACTTCGCCACCACCCTGGGCCCGCTGGTGGAGCAGCACCGGGACCGCATCAAACCCGAGGTGATCTGGAACGTAGAGGAGGGTCTGCGCCTCGACGCGGCGCGGCTGATCCGTGCCAACGAACTGTACGCCGCGCTCCAGGAGGCGGTGCGGGACTTCTTCTCCGGCTACGACCTGCTGCTGGCTCCCGGCTCGCAGGTGCTGCCGTTCGACGCCTCGCTGCGCTACCCGGCCGAGGTGGCGGGAGTACCCTGCGAGACCTACCTGGACTGGATGCGCGCCGCCTGCCTGCTCTCCGCCACGGGGCTGCCGGTGCTGGCAATGCCCGCCGGCTTCAGTGCGTCCGGCTTGCCGACCGGGGTCCAGCTGGCCGGGCCCCACGGCTCGGATCCGGCGCTGCTGCGGTGGGCCCGCCGTTACGACGAGGCGACCGGCTGGCCGTCGGAGAAACCGGGCATCCTCAAGAGCTGACCGCCGCGTTTGCGCGCGCCGGCCACCAGGGAGATGTCCATCGAGTGGATCTGGGCGGCCCAGCTGCTCTCGGTCAGATAGGTGTAGAGTTCGTGCGGCTCGCCCACCGTGATGTCCGCGACGATCTGGCAGCTGCCGGCCACGGCGGCCACGTACCTGGCCCGGCCGTCGGCGGCGATGGCGCGCCCGACCTCACCGACCAGGTGGGGCGCGGTGCTCAGCCAGAGCAGCGCCTCGGTGTGCAGACCGGCCTGCGCCGGCTCGACGATCGCGCGCAGGCTCAGCTGATTGGTCTCCCGCAAAACGTCGAGCCGACGGCGCACGGTGGACTCCGAGACCCCGGCGCGGCGGGCGAGTTCCTCGGCGCTCATCCGGGCGTCGGCCGTGAGCGCGTCCATGATGGCCTGATCCACGGCAGAGCCGGATTCCGGCACGGACACCTCGGGGAACGCATCGGCCGGGCCTCCGCTCAGCGCCGATGACTCGCTCTGGCTGAGCACTCCCAGGCGCCAGCCGCGGATGGTGCGGAAGTACCGCAGGATGGGCAAGGTCTCCGCGCGCGCCAGCCCCGGGGTGATGGAGACGTCCAAGGTGTAGGGGCTCTGGCCCGGCGCCGGCCGTCGCCAGATCTCCGCGGCGACGTCGTAGGCGCCGGAGAGCACATAGCTGAAGGTGGCGTCGCGCCGGGCCGCGAGGGCTTCCACGGCGGCGAGCCTCGCCCCGGGATGGCAGGCGGCGCGCAGCAAGATTCCCGTACCGCGCGCACGCACTCCGGCCACCACGACGCGGCCAGAGGCCAGCAATGCGGTACCCCGGCGGGCGATCAGCCGTTCATGCTCCCCGAGAGCGCGCGCGATGCGGCGCCAGCTTGCTCTCGGATCGATCTGCAGCGCTTCCGCGATGCGCAGCTCAACAGGGTCGAGCACGGGCGGTCACGGTCGCACGGGCGGTGTCAGGAGGCGAGGACTTCGTCCAGCAGGGCCTCGGCCTCGACCTCTTCCTTCTTCTCGGCGAGGGCGAGTTCGGACACCAGGATCTGGCGCGCCTGGGACAGCATGCGCTTCTCGCCGGCGGACAGACCCCGGTCCTGATCACGGCGCCAGAGATCACGCACGACCTCGGCGACCTTGATGACGTCTCCGGACTGCAGCTTCTCCAGGTTCGCCTTGTAGCGACGGGACCAGTTGGTGGGCTCCTCGGTGAACTCGGCGCGGAGGACGTTGAACACCTCGTCCAGGCCTTCCTGGTTCACCACATCGCGCACGCCCACGAGATCGCAGTTGTCGGCGGGAACCTCGATCGTCAGATCGCCGTGCGCCACCTGGAGCTTCAGGTAGAGCTTCTCTTCGCCTTTGATGGTCCGCGTCTTGACTTCCTGCACGCGGGCCGCCCCGTGATGGGGATAAACAACGGTGTCGCCGACTTGAAAGCTCATATTCCTCTGTACCCCTTTCGCTCCCATCATTCTAGCATGGTGCGCCCCGCGCGCCTCCAGGATTCCGGGGCCTCACGCCGGTAGGGTCGGTTGTTTTACCCTCCATCCGGGGAGCGGCCAGCGGCGCCTCCGCGGTTCTACGAAACGTCAAAAAACCCGTTAAGATGCTGTGTGGATCGTCCTTGGAGGCCACGCTTCGCGGGCACACCCGCGCCGACGCCTCCCAGCCCCCAACGCCAAGGAGCCTGTACAGTGAACCGGCTGACTCGCACGAGCATCGCCGCCCTCGCGGCCGCGCTCATCGTCCCGTTGAGCGGATGCGCGGCCCTCATCTCCCCCCAGCAGACCCTGCACCGCTACGCCGCAGGCGACGGCGCCTCGGTGAGCGTGGGCGACGTCGACGTCCGTTCCCTGAAGGTGGTCGGCACCGAGGCCAGCGAGCCGGCCCAGGTGCTCTACGTGGCGATCAACAACGGCGATTCCCCCCAGACGCTGAGCCTGACCATCGCCGGCGAGGAGTTCGTCCAGCCGCTGGAGGCCGGCGAGGTCTACCGGCAGAACCCCGACGACGGTGCCGAGGAAGCCATCATCGAGCAGCTCGGGCAGGACTCCGGCACTCTGATCGACGTGACGGTGTCCGTGGGCTCCGAGACCGTCGAGACCCACACCCAGGTGATCGGGCCGGCGCACGAGGCCTACGCCGACTACGTTCCCGGCGGCGCTCCCATCCCCACTCCCGCGCAGCGGGTCTACCCGGAGGGCGAGGAGCCCGGCGGCCACTGATCGCCGCCGGCGATCACCGGCATCGGCGATCACCGACATCAGGGCCCCGCTGCGGTCACGCGGCAGCGAGGCGTACGAAAGCCCCGCAGGATCTCTTTCCTGCGGGGCTTCCGCATGCCTGTCCCTCCAACGGGACTTCCCCTGGCTTCCGCATGCCTGTCCCTCCAACGGGACTTCCCCTGGCTTCCGCATGCCTGTCCCTCCAACGGGACTTCCCCTGGCTTCCGCATGCCTGTCCCTCCAACGGGACTTCCCCTGGCTTCCGCATGTCTGTCCCCTGCGGGGCTTTCGCATGCCTGTCCCTCCAGCGAGACCTCCCCCTGGCTTCCGCATGCCGGGGAGGAACCGGAGGTTCGCTGGACATCGGGAGCCGCCGGTCGCTGCTCTCCGCCATAGCTGCGCGGAAGACTCACAGAACACACGCTTCTTGCCGAAACCACACCGTAGACGGTGGTGTCCTGGCAATACGGTGGTGTTCTGGCAGTACGTCGTCTTCCCGCCCGCCGGGCGCCGGATACCAGGACGGCCGCAGTGCGCTCAGGCTTCGAACTTGTACCCCAGGCCACGGACGGTGACCAGCAGCTTCGGTGAGGACGGGACCTCTTCGACCTTGGCGCGCAGCCGCTTGATGTGCACGTCCAGCGTCTTGGTGTCCCCGACGTAGTCCTGGCCCCAGACCCGGTCGATGAGCTGGCCCCGGGTCATCACGCGACCGGCGTTGCGCACCAGGATCTCCAGGAGCTCGAACTCCTTCAGCGGCAGCGAGACCTCCTCGCCGCGGACCGTCGCCACGTGCCGATCCACGTCCACCCGCACGCCACCGGCCTCCAGCACGCCTTCATCCTGGACCTCGGGCTCCACGTTGCGGCGCATCACGGCACGGATCCGGGCCAGCAGCTCGCGGGAGGAGTACGGCTTGGTGACGTAGTCGTCGGCACCCAGTTCCAGTCCGACGACCTTGTCGATCTCGGAGTCCTTCGCCGTGAGCATGATGATCGGCACGCTGGACTTCGTCCGCAGCTGCCGGCAGACCTCGGTGCCGGAGACCCCCGGCAGCATGAGGTCCAGCAGGACCAGATCGGCCCCGCCCCGATCGAACTCGTCCAGGGCACGGTTGCCGTCGGCGGCCACCGTCACCTCGTAGCCTTCCTTGCCCAGCAGGTACGCGAGCGGATCGGAGATCGAGTCTTCGTCCTCAACCAGGAGAATCTTGGTCACCGTGTCAGTCTTCCCTCTCGTTCGTCCGGCCCCGGAACACCGGAGGCGCCGGATGCGGCGTCGCCGCTGAGCGTTTCTGGCTCTTCTGGTCCTTGCGCGGCCGGATCGGCCTCCGGCCGCACCGCCCCGGCATCGGTGGCGTCCTCGGAATCCTCGTCCGTCTCCGCAGCCGGTAGTTCGATGGTAAACGTCGATCCGTGACCGAGCTGACTCCAGACCCGGACTTCGCCCCCGTGCGTGGCCACCACGTGCTTGACGATGCTCAGGCCCAGCCCCGTCCCGCCCGTCATCCGGGACCGCGCCGGGTCCACCCGGTAGAAGCGCTCGAAGACCCGCGCCGCATCGGCTTTGCTCAGCCCGATACCCTCGTCCTTGACGGCGATGGCGACGGTGTCGTCCACCACGCGGATGCCCACGCCCACCTGCGTGTCCGCACCCGAGTAGTTGATGGCGTTGTCGATCAGGTTCCGCACCGCCTGCACCAGCAGGTCCCGGTTGCCGTACACCCAGGCGGGACGCTCGGCGGCGATGGAGATGCGGATGTTCTTGGCCTCCGCCGCGATCCGGGCCCGGTCGGCGGCCTCCCCGACGATGTCGCGGACGTCGATGAGCGCCTCCTGCTCGTGCTTCTCGTGGTTCTGCACGCGGGAGAGGTCGATGATCTCCTGGATCAGCTGCGACAGCCGGCCGGACTCCCGTTCCAGCCGTGCCGCGAACCGCTGCACGGCCTCCGGGTCGTCGGCGCTGTCCGAGACCGCCTCCGCCAGCAGGCCGATCGCGCCGATGGGGGTCTTGAGCTCGTGCGAGACGTTGGCCACGAAGTCGCGGCGCACCTCTTCCAGGTGCCGGGCCTCGGTCAGATCCTCGCACAGCACCAGGACATAGGCCGGTCCGAGCGGCGCGACGCGGGCCCGCAGGTAGCGGCGGCCCGGGGACCTGGGACCGCGTGGCTGTTCCAGTTCCAACTCCTGGATCAGCCCCCGGGAGCGGACCCGAGCCACGGTCCGCTGCAGTTCCTCGGAGGCGAGGCCGTTCCCCTTGATCAGACCGAAGGTGTAGGCGGCCGGGGACGCTTTGACGACATCGTCCCCGGCATCCACGACGATGGCCGCCGGGGAGAGCACGGCCAGCACCTCGGAGATCCCCTCGGGAAGCTCGTGCTCGGAGTGCATGTCGTCACTCATCCTGTTGCGGGCGCTCATCCGGAGCGCATAGACGGCCACCAGCCCGAGGCTGAGGCCGATGGCTCCGGAGACGACGGCGACAAGGACGATATCCACTCGCCCAGGATATTCCTTCATCGGGGCCGTACCGGGCTAGGCTGGTAGCCAGGGCCGTCGGTTCGCCGGATGTTCACTCCCGCGTCATTTTGCCGCCACGGCCCGGTGAGAGCGTTGCTGGGGACGTCCGGCCGGGCGTCTTGCGGCATTCCCTGCCCAGAAAGGACCGTACAGTGCGCGAAGCCTTCCGCAATGAGCTCGATCACCTCGCCGATCAGCTGGTGCAGATGTCGGAACTCGTCACCCAGGCCATCAGCCTTGCCAACAAGGCGATCCTCACCGCCGATATCGACCTCGCCGAACAGGTCATCGATGCCGATGTCGCCATCGACAATCTGCAGACCGAGCTGGACCAGAACGCGATCGACATCCTGGCCACGCAGGCGCCGGTCGCCGGGGATCTGCGCGTCGTGGTCTCCGCGCTGCGCATGTCCGCCTCCATCGAGCGGATGGGCGATCTGGCGCGGCACATCGCGCAGCAAGCCCGTATCCGGTACCCGGAGCAGGTCATCCCGGGGAGCTTCCTGGGGATCTTCGAGGGCATGGCCCGGTCCTCCGAGCGCATCGCCAACGCCACTCAGCAACTGCTCTCCCACCCTGGGCTGAGCGAGGTCCCGAACATCGCAGCCATTGACGAAGAGCTGGACAATCTGCATCTGGCGGTGTTCAACAAGATCGCCGAGGAGCATGGCCTGAAGTCCTCCACGATCGCCGATATCACGCTGCTCTCGCGTTACTACGAGCGGTTCGGCGATCACGCCGAGTCGATCGCGCAGAAAGTGGAGTTCCTGCTGACCGGCAACTGGGACCACCGCGAGGCGCAGCAGCCCTGAGCCGGGAGGCTCAGGTCCCGAACAGGCAGCAGTTCCGGGCCGGGACGCTCAGGTCCTGAATCCGGCGGTGAGCGGCGATGGGCGCGAGCGCCAGTCGCACGCCGATGAGCCGCGCGTAGATGAGCGGGGCACAACACGCAGCCGTGGACTCACGGCGCATGTCCCGTCATGAGAGAGACCCGCACGCGCCGCGTGCGGGTCTCTCCTCTTGTACGGCCCTCGCGAGGAGGCCCCTGGCGCTTCACATGCGGGGCGCGACAGGCGCGGCCCGGATCGCGGCGCCACGGGCGCCCGCGCACCTACCGGAGTCCCGGCGGCCCGAGCGGGCCGACAGCCTCGGCGGCTCCGGCACCCGCCGGGACAAGGGCGTCAGCGTCCCTGATTGGCGACCTGAGCGATGGCCTCGGCAGCGGCGTCCGGGTCCAGGTACTCGCCGCCGGGCGTCGTCGGCGCGAGCGTCGCGGCGTCCAGCTGATAGAGCAGCGGGACCCCGGTGGGGATGTTCAGCCCCGCGATGTCGGCGTCGCTGATCCCGTCCAGGTGCTTGACCAGGGCGCGGATGGAATTACCGTGCGCGGCCACCAGGACGGTCTTGCCGGCTTGCAGGTCGGGGATGATCTCGTCGTACCAGTACGGCAGCAGACGGTCGATGACGTCCTTGAGGCACTCGGTGCGCGGCAGCGCCTCCATCAGGTTCGCGTAGCGGGCATCGCCGGCCTGCGACCACTCGCTGGTGTCCTCCAGCGCGGGCGGCGGGGTGTCGAAGGACCGGCGCCACAGCATGAACTGCTCCTCGCCGAACTCCTCCAGCGTTTCCTTCTTGTTCTTCCCCTGCAGCGCGCCGTAGTGCCGCTCGTTCAGCCGCCAGGACCGCTTGACCGGGATCCACGAGTGGCCGGCCTCCTCCAGGGCGATATTGGCGGTGATGATGGCGCGGCGCAGCAGGGAGGTGTGCAGCACGTCCGGCAGCAGCCCGCGCTCGCTCAGCAGCCTCCCGGCCTTGGCGGCCTCGGCCCGCCCGGCGTCGGTGAGCGGGACGTCCACCCAGCCGGTGAAGAGGTTCTTCTTGTTCCATTCGCTCTCGCCGTGGCGGAGCAGCACCAGGTTGTAGGTCGTCATGCGGATATTCTCGCACGCAAGGCGTGGCCCGTGTCCTCGTGCGCGGCGCACCTTCTCGCACGCAAGGCGTGGCCCGTGTCCTCGTGCGCGGCGCACCTTCTCGCACGCAAGGCGTGGCCCGTGTCCTCGTGCGCGGCGCACCTTCTCGTGCGCAGCGCACCGAGCCCGTCGTTCCCGCCGTCCGCTTCCCCGGCGCCGTGTTCCTCCCACGGCCGATCGTTGTGCTTGTGATCCCGAACAGGCCAGGGTGATCGTGGATTCACGGGCAACCTGACCTGTTCGGGATAACTCGGCACCCGGCCAGGCGACCGGGTAGATCCGGCAAGCCAGGACGGGCGGCAGACGCCGACACACCTTGGCTGTGAACGGGTACCCGAAAAGCCCCGGTCGTTTCGAAAATCCCCCGCAGATCAGCAGTGGGAATTCATAGCAGCCGTGGGTTTCTCCAGCCGTTCCAGCCTTTCAGAGCCCGGGACGCCAAGCCCGCTCACCGGCTGCCCGGTCCGTTGACGCTGCGTGCGCGTGGTCCTTTACGCTTCGTCCTCGCGCTCGCGGCGGATGAGCGGTTCGAAGGCCGCCAGGTTCGCGGTGGATTCGCCGCGGGCACGGCGCCAGTCCCATTCGCGCAGGATGCTCGTCCGGAAGCCGAGGGCCAGCAGTTCGTTGAACGACTCGTCGGCGGCGAGGGCGAAGCGGGTCATGAGGGCGTCCACCGTCTCCAGAGTCACGGCTTCCAGCGGCAGATCGGCGGTGAGGAACACATCGCCGTGTGCGTCGATCATGAACGCGGGCGTGCCGAGGCGTCCGTTGCGACGCAACAGCCAGGCGTGCACCTGTGCCTCGTTCTCGTCCGGGGCACGCAGCACGAAGGCCTGCGCGCTCATCCCGTTGCGGGTGAAGCGCAGGGACACCGCGGTGCGGAGCCGGCGCTCCCCCGGCAGCGTCACGACCAGGCTGTGCTGCCCGGAGGGCTCGCAGTCGAGTTCCTGCTCGGCAGCCCAGTCCGCGGCGATCTTGTACGCACGATCCACCGCGCCGGGCCCAGCCCCGTCTAACTGGCCCATGATCCTAACTGGCCCATGATCGTTCGCGTGAGCGTGCCTGCGCCGTGGCAGCGCTGCCGCCGGCCGCACCCTGGGCGGTCCCGCACAGCAGCGCCTCGTCGTCCGGAACGGAGAGGCGCTCACCGGCGAGCACCCGGCGGTACGCCGCGACGGTCTGCTCTGCGGCGCGGCGCCAGGTCTGCCCGGCGGCTTCTCGCGCGGCGCGGACGCCCATTTCCGACCGGCGGTCGGGATCGAGCAGGAGCAGCTCGAGTTCACGAGCCCAGACGCCGGTGTCGCCGCTGTGCATCAGGACGCCGGCCGAGGCCGTGACCGCCTCGCTCAGCCCGCCCACCGCAGACGCCAGCACCGGCAGCCCGCTGGCCGCCGCTTCCAGCGCCACCAGCCCGAACGATTCACTCCGGGAGGGCACGAGCAGCACATCGGCGGCGGCGTACCACTGCGCCAGTTCCTCGGCCGGCGCCGGCGGGACGAAGTCCACCCGCTGCCCCACGCCCAGCCGTCCGGCCAGTTCGCGGGCCCGGCTGAGAGCGCTCCGTTCACCGCTGGACTCCCCCACGACCGTCAGCGAGGTACGCTCAGCCAGCGCCGGGTTGAGCCGGGCAAGACCCGCCAGGGCGCCGATGGCGATATCGGGCCCCTTCACGTGCTGCAGCCGGCCGACGTAGAGCGCGATGAGGTCCCTGCCGCTGAGCCCGAGGCGCTCACGGGCGGCGGCTTGAGCGCGAGGCCGGAACACGGAGGTGTCCACGCCGGGGCGGATCACCTGAACCCGACGCGCCGGCGCCCCGAGATGCCTGAGATGATCCTGCCGGTCCCGGCCGGCGTTGGCGATCAGCAGGTCGACGCCGGCGGCGATGCGGCGTTCGGCGTCGATCCGTGCCTGCGGTTCCAGCTGATAGCCGACCGCCTCGTTCTTGACGGCGCCCAGGGTGTGCATGGTGGAGACCACCGGGACGTCCCGCGGCGCGGCGATCCGCCTGGCCACGGCGGCGGAGATCCAGTAGTGGGCGTGCAGGATGTCGGCGGCGGCGCAGGCGGGATGGGCGCCGATGCGGGCGGCCAGTTCGGGAATCCGCTCTGCCAGCCGGCCCTTGTCCAGCGCTTCCCCGTCCGGCAGGTCGATCTGGTGCACGCACAGCCCGGGTTCGCCGAACGGGGCGCGGACGGTGCCGCTACCCGCCGTCGAGGGGTCCGCCGTGAAGATGTCCACCTGACAGCCGATGCGCGCGAGTTCCCGGCCCAGGTTGAGGACATACACATTGAGCCCGCCTGCGTCGCCCTGCCCGGGCTGTTGCAACGGGTTGGTGTGGAGGGAGAGCATCGCGACTCGCACGCCCCCCACATTACGCCACGTGGGACCGCGTTTTCCCACGGTGCTCACAGTGCTCGCGGTTGGACGTTCCACTGCGGGTTCAGCCTTCGCGCCGTGCCACCTGGTATCCGCCGGAGTCCAGGACGAGGGTGTAACTCTCCCCGGGGAACTTCTGCTCGGCGTGGGGAGCGGCCTCCGGGGGCGTGCCGCCCCAGATGTTGGCGGCCCGGTCGATGACGACGTAGTCAGCAGCGGGATTGTCCTCGTTGCCCAGCCAGTACACGGTGTGGTCCGGCACCAGATAGGCCATCAGCGAGATATCGGTCGCCACGGTGGCGCCATCGGGCACTGTCTCCAGGACTTCCTGCGCCCCGGCGACACGCTCCTGGCCGGGGCCGGCCCAGGTCTCGGGCTGGAACAGGTCCGCCAGCGCGTACTGGGGGAAGACGGCCAGGGCCACCAGGGCAGCCGCCGCGGGCGACGCGGCCGTGAAGGAGAAGCGCGCGGGCGCCAGCCTGCCGGCATCGGCATCCTGGCGGTTCTTCCTGTCCCTCCGGTGCAGCACATCCACGAGTGCCAGGAACACGACGGGCATGAGGATCGCCGAATAATGCCAGTCGGTGGTCCAGTAGAAGTCCAGCGCCGACCAGAACCGCCAGAGGATGGTGGGGATGGCGATCAGCGCGAACACCGAGCGCACCCACACCAGCGCCCCGGTCAGGAGCAGCATGAACAGGGTGAAGACCTTCTCCGAGGGGCTCAGCAGCAGCCCGAGCCCGAGCAGCGGGTTGGCGAGGATCTCGGAGAGCTGGAGCCTGCCGCCGTAGGCGAACTGACCTTCGGGGTTCAGCAGCGGGAGGATCACCAGGACGCTCAGCAGCATCCAGCCCAGCCCCCATGCCGCCAGCCATAGACCGGAGGGGTGCAGTGAGCCGATCAGGGCCTTCAGCCGGGCGCCGATGCCCGCCGGCCACTGGCGGGGCCGGTCCGCCTCTCCGCGGTACCAGGCCAGGACCAGGCCCAGCATGAACACGGTGGCACCCAGATCCTCTTTGACGAAGACGAGCAGGCCGCCGGAGATCAGTGCCCAGCGCCATCGGCGCAGCAGCACGGCGGCCAGGGAGATCGCCAGCAGCGGGACGCCGAAGGCGATCTCGTGGAACTGCGAGGAGATCGCGGACTGCAGGCCCCAGCTGGCGGCATATGCCCCGCCGATCAGCAGGCCCCGGCGTTGTCCCAGCAGCGTCGAGGCGGTCCCGGCCACCACGCCGGCGGAGAGGGCGAACAGCAGCGACTGGACGATCAGCAGAGTCAGCCCGGAGGGCGCGATGGCGTACGCCGGGGCGAGCAGCACCAGGATCGGGTGGAAGTGATCGCCCAGGAGGTTGAAGCCCTCTCCCTTGATCGGGACGATGGGCGCGGAGAACTCCGCGTACGCCTTGGCCAGCTGCGTGAAGATCCCCAGATCCCACGACGGGGAACGCAGCAGCCGCCACTGCAGGACGTTGAAGAGGCAGTACACGCCGGCTGCGACGACGGCCAGGAGCACGGCGGGCAGCTGACCGCCCAAGACGGGACGGGGCGCGGCCTGCGCAGCCGCGGGCACGACGCTTCGTGCGGGCTCCTGCTTCGCCGCCGCATCGTTCGCCCCGGCTGAGGTCGCCGGCTGGTGCCCAGTGGAGCCGGCCTCCGCGGTGCGGGCGGTCTCCGATACCGTTCCGTCCTGCGCCACGGTTCCGTTCTCCGTCGTGCGTGCGGTCTCTCCCGCACCTGCGGCCTCGCTCCTGGCGCTGCGGCGGGGATCGGGCGCGGTCTCCGCGGTCTCGTCCCTGTGGTCGCTGCCGGGATCCGGCAGCCGGTGCTGCTCGGAACGATCGGGGGCGATGTCGCGCTCAGTCATTGAAGAACCCGGTGAGGATGTCGCGGATGCGGTCACGGCCCAGCCAGAGGATGCTGCCGGGCGGAAGGATGTGGAGCTCGGCGCCGGGGATCGCCTCGGCGTAGGCGCGGGCCACGTCCACCGGATGTGCGGGATCGTCCTCATGGGTCAGCACGAGGACGGGAATGTCCACCGCGCGCAGCGCCTCACGGTCCGGCAGCGCTGCCTCCTGAAGCAGCGAGAGGCCGTCCCGCTGATCCGTCCCGACGAGCGCCGACGCCCGGGCCTCGATCCAGGCGCGAGCCTGCGGATTGGCACGGACCTCTTCCGGTTCCTGCTCCAGGAGCAGCTCGGCCAGCCCCGGAGCGTCCCCGCGCTCCACCGCGGCGCGGAGCACATCACCGCGCCGGCGCGCGGCCTCGCTGGGCCGGTCCAGCACGGCCGGGAGCACAAGGGCCGCCTTCTGCAGCCGCCCGGCTCCGTCCTTACTCGCTGATGCAGCACCGTCCGGAGGCGCACCGGCCAGCTCCCCCGCACCTGGCGGATTCGCGGCTGCCGGGCCGCTGGGCGCCTCCGCGGCCCGGGACGGCATCGCCGGCGCGCGACCTGCCAGCAGGCGGGCGAGCGCCCCGGCGCCCATGGACACGCCCAGGGCTCGCGTGGCTCCGGCTCTGATCAGCGCCTCGTCAAGTTCCGCCGCCAGGCCCGCGTAATCCCAACGGGGGCCGGGTGAGGGGCGCCCGCCGTGACCGCGGAAATGCAGGAACGCGGAGGAACCGTCGATTCCGCGGGCGAAGGGGCGGGTGTCGGTGATGCTGCCGCCGAATCCGTGCGCGTACAAGGTCACTGGCTCGCCGGTACCGCGGCGCAGCAGCCAGCCGTCCTCCGCACCGGGTCCGCCGGTCACGCCGGTCACGCCGGTCCCAGACCAGGGCGGACGGCGCCCCGGCTCACCAGAGGTCATCGCGCTTGCGGAGCCGGCGGTCGACGGCGCGGATGGCCGGGCGCACGTCGAACCAGAAGATGCCCGCCCCGACCAGAGTGCCGAAGGACAGCAGCGCCGGAACGCGGGCTCCGGTGGTGATCGGGACCGAGATGAACGCGACCAACGTGCACGCCCCGAGGATCAGACCCCAGAATCGTTTGGTGCGCTTGTCCGCGGCCTGATAGTTCTCCGCCGGGTACCGCAGCGCCTCGACGAGCGCCACCACGTTCACCGCGAAGATGGCGGTGAACATGAGCAGGTAGAGCCAATTCTGCAGGCTGGCCAGAGTGTGCATAGCGCAAGGCTATCGAATCGGGCTGACAATCGCCGGACAGCGACGATGCCCGGGCCCGGCGGGTTTGCTGCGTCTGGTTCACTCGACACGGCCAGGTTGCTCGGCAGTTCACGGCCGACCCGGCCATTTCGACCATATCCGGGCGGGGCGAGCGTGCCGGCCCGCCTAGGGGGACTGGTCCGGTTCGCCGGGCTGCCCGGGCTTGCCAGGCGGCTCCTCCGGTGGCAGCTCCGGCAGGACGTCCTCCGCGGAGCCCAGCGGCATACCGGAGGCCTGCAGCAGATCGACCGCCAGAGGTCGCAGCAGCAGCACGAGGGTGTCGCCCTGGATGTCCTTGCCGATGAGCTCCACCGGATCGAGCAGCTTCGCGGCGGCGGTGAGCTGTTCCTGAGCCGCCTCCCGGGACTCCCCGCGGACCAGCGCGTCGTTCAGGCGGCGGGCCCCCTGCGCCAGCTCCGCGACGACCTCGCCCAGCGCCGGCCGGGCCAGGCCGTGCGCGGTGGCGTCCGCGGCCCGCCGGGCGATCACCCGCACCAGCCGCATCGCCCGGTCGCCGTATTCACAGGCGCGGGCCAGGCGGGAGATCTCCGCGGCGTGCCGGCGGCTGGAGGGATTGATCCGGGCCGCCTCCTGGGAGATCCGCAGCGCCGAACGCCAGGAGTCCACCATCGCCTGCGTGTCCCGGGCCCGGCTGAGCGCGCGGGAGGCGGCTTCCGTGTCTCCGCGCCGGATCGCGTCGCCGAGCTCGTCCAGCAGCTCGGCGATCTCCCGCAGCAGCGCGGACGCCCGGTTACGGGGCTCTCGCCGCGGGTCCCACGGGATCAGGCATGCCAGCAGCAGAGCCGTGGCCGCCCCCACCAGCGCATCGGAGGTCCGGGAGAACGGCCCGGAGGAGAACTCGGCGGGCATCGAGACGACGATGATCGCCTGGATGCCCATCTGCGTGACGAACAGCTGGCCGCCGTTGAGGACGTACCCGATCAGGAAGGAGACCAGCATGATGGCGAGCATCTGCCACAGGCCCACGCCGAACAGGTGGATGAGCACCTCGCCCAGGAGCACGCCCAGGGTGGCGCCGATGCCGAACTCCAGGGCGCGCCGGACCCGCTTGTCTGTGGTGACGCCCACGCCGACGGTGGCCGCCACGGCCGCCAGGAAAGGGAACTGATGCCCCAGCACCTGCTGCGCGAACCAGTAGGCGAAGACCGCGGCGACACTCGCCTGGGCGATCTGGAAGAAGTTCACCCGGGCACGCCGGACGCCCATGCGGAGACGGTTCTCCGCCACGGTCAGGGTGTGCTGGCGGATCGTGCTGCCGAGGTGCCGGGACTTCACGCCCTCTACTCTGCCAGACCCCGGGCCAGCCCCCGCCGTCACCGTCCCCGGCCTTGGGCCAGCGCCACACCGTTGCCGCGCTTTGCCTCCAGCCCTCCGCCTCCCGCCCTCATCGCCCCCGGTCTCTGGCGCGGTTGCCCGCATACCCCCGCGCAGGTGCCCGTCCGCCGGCACAGGTCGACCTGAAAGCTGGATCGCATAGCATGGGCGTGACTGGCGTGCCGCTGTGCCGTCCGGCCCGCGGGCCTGGCCCGGCGCGGAGCACGCGCTCCCTATTCGACTCCCGAAGCGACTATCACCGTGACGACAGAAGAGAACATCGCCACCACCGTGCTCTCCCGCAGCGAGGCCCGTGCCAGGCGCCACCTCATCCGGGTCTCCGGGTACCGCGTCCACCTCGATCTGAGCGGCGCGGCGGACGCCGCCGAGGATTTCCGCTCGGAGACCACGGTGGACTTCACCGCCGAGCGCGCCGGGGAGACCTTCATCGACTTCCGCGCCGAGGAGGTCACCGAGGTGGAGATCAACGGAGCCCGGGTGGACCCGGCCGAGGTCGTCCTGCCCGGCCGGGTCCGGCTCCCGGGTCTGGTCGCCGGGCAGAACTCGGTGCGCATCGCCGGCCGGGTGGCGTACTCCCGCACCGGCGAAGGACTGCACCGGTTCCGGGACCCGGCGGACTCGCGCTGGTACCTGTACACCCACTTCGAGCCGGCGGACGCCCATCGCGTCTTCGCGAACTTCGACCAGCCGGATCTGAAGGCGCGTTTCCGGTTCAGCGTCACCGCGCCAGAGGACTGGCTGGTGCGCTCCAACGCCCCCGCCAAGAAGACCGTCCCGGCCGCCGATGGGCACCTCACCACGGTGTTCCGGCGCACCGAGCGGATGAGCAGTTACATCGCCTGCGTCCTGGCCGGCGAGTACCACCTGGAAGAGGACGAGTGGAGCGCCGGGGATCTGCGGGTCCCGCTCGGGCTGCTGGTCCGGCAGTCCCAGCGGGAGGCGGCCGATGCGGCGGAGATCTTCACCGTCACCAAGCAGGGGCTGGACTTCTTCCACCGGGAGTTCGGCGTGCCCTACCCCTGGGGGAAGTACGATCAGGCGTTCGTCCCGGAGTTCAACATCGGCGCGATGGAGAACCCCGGCCTGGTGACGTTCACGGACGACTACCTGTTCCGGGACGCGGTGACCCGCAGCCGCCGCGAGGGCCGGGCCACCACCATCCTGCACGAGATGGCCCATATGTGGTTCGGCAATCTGGTGACGATGCGCTGGTGGGACGATCTGTGGCTGAAGGAGTCCTTCGCGGACTATATGGGCTCGCTCGCCTGCGCGGAGGCCACCGAGTTCCGCGGTGCCTGGGTCTCCTTCGCCACGCGCCGCAAGGCCTGGGCGTACAAGCAGGATCAGCTGCCCACGACGCATCCCATCGTCGCCGATGTCCCCGATGTGCAGGCGGCCACGCTGAACTTCGACGGGATCACCTACGCCAAGGGCGCCTCCGTGCTCAAGCAGCTGGTGTCCTATGTGGGCCGCGAGGCGTTCTTCGAGGGCATCCGCCGGTACTTCTCCCGGCACGCCTGGGAGAACACCACCCTGGGCGACTTCCTCACCTGCCTGGCCGAGGCGGCACCGCACCGGAAGCTGGACGAGTGGGCCGAGGCCTGGCTGAGCACCACCGGGATCTCCCGGCTCACCCCGCGGATCACCGCCCGCGACGGCGTGATCGAGTCGGCCGTGATCGAGCAAACCTCCATCGCCCCGGAGACCGGCCGGCCCGGCCCCATGCGGCCGCACCGGATCGGCATCGGCGTCTACGAGGAGCAGCGGTCGACCGGCCGCCTGCAGCGCACGGAACTGCTGGAGGTCGACGTCGCCGGGCCCGAGACGCCGGTGGATCAGCTGGTGGGCCGCAGCCAGCCGGCGCTGATCCTGCTCAACGACGAGGATCACAGCTACGCGAAGGTGGGCCTGGACGAGCATTCCGCGCACGCCGTCGCCGCGCGGCTCTCCTCGGCCGGTTCGCCCATGACACGCGGTCTGCTGTGGTCCGTGCTGTGGTCCCAGCTGCGCGATGGCGAGCTCTCCCCTCGCCGCTACCTGGGCATCGTCGCCGACCACTACGCCGGCGAGGACGACCCCGGCCTGACCGCGGCGCTGCGGGCGAACGTCCTGAGCGCCCTGGACCTGTACCTGCCGGCCGGGCGGCCAGCCGAACGCCAGGAGATCGTCAGCGTCCTCATCGGCGGCGCCATCGAGGCGGTGCTGACGGCCCCGGACGGGTCCGACCAGCAGCTTGACGGGATGCGGCTGCTCACGGCCCTGGCCGCCCGCAGCACGAGCAGGCTGCGCGACGGCGACCTCTCCCCCACCGATGCGGAACGGGCTGCGGTGGAGGTCGCCTCGGCCGTACTGGCGCTCCGGCTCGGGGACGATCTGTCCGCGCACAGCGCGATGCACGAGTTCTCCGGTGTCGCGGTGGACCACGAACTGCGCTGGGACGCGCTGGAGGCCCTGGTGGGACTGGGGCTGGCCGACGGCGAGGAGATCGCCCTGGAGTGGGCCTCCGACGCCACGGCGACGGGACGGCTGAAGGCCAAGCAACTCGAAGCCGCGGTGCCGCTGCCGATCGTGAAGGCGCGCGTGCTCGAGACCGTCCTGGAGGACGGCGAACTGAGCAACGACACGCTCTCCGCGCTGCTGACCGGGTGGTCCGCGCCCGGCGGCCGGCATCTGCTGGAGCCCTACGCCGTGCAGTTCTTCGACCAGCTCGAGCAGCTGTGGTCAGCCCGGTCGATGGAGATGGGACGGCGGCTGGTCGCCGGTCTCTACCCCTGGTGGTCCGGTGACCCGGGCCGTGTCCTCCAGCTGGCGCGCGGATGGCTCGAAGAGCACCCGGCCGCTCCCACCGCGCTGCGGCGCCTCATCACCGAGCGCGCCGATGAGACCGCCCGGCAGCTGCGGCTGCAACAGGACTGACCGGCCCCGGCCCTGCAGGCAGGGCTCCGCCGTCACCGCGGGCATGCCACCGTGAGATGCCAGCTCCCTGGATGACGCAGCTAGGCCCCGCGGGCACGGGCATCGCCGTGGTCGGGTCGAGGCCGAGCAGTCGGCTGCGCTCATCCCCCGCGGGCACGAGCCTCGCCATGTGACGCCGCATCGGTACCGGCGCGATTGCCGAAGACGCTCAGGACATGCCGAGTTCCGCCGCCAGCAGTTCCAGGGTGCGTTCCCGTGCCGGGTACGCGTCCATCGGGTCGGACTCCCGGCCGCCGGCCACCGGGTGCACCATGATCTCCTCGACGCCGTGTTCGGCCGCCAGCGCTGTGAGGCGTCCGGCGGCCTGCGCGGGGGTGCCGACGATCCACGGATCGGTCAGATGGGACATCAGATCCCGCAGCTCCGGTGTGATGCGGGAGCGGACATCGGCGCCGACGAGGGCTCCGGCCTGCATCGGCGTGCTGCTGCGCAGCAGCGCCATCGCCAGGGCATGGGGTTCCGCCAGTTCCTCCGCCTCCTGCTGCGTCTCGGCGACCACGACATTGGCGCTGATGAACGCCTCGGGCGCTTCCGGCGTGCCAAGACGTCCGGCGTCCGGGCGGGCCTGGAACGCGTCGCGGTACAGCTGCAGCGCCGTCGCGGTGCCGGTGCCGCTGAAGTGGTGCGCGAAGACGTAGCGCAATCCCAGTGAGCCCGCCAGCTGCGCGGAGTACCCCGAGCTGCCCAGGAGCCACACCGGCACCGGCACGGTACCGCCGGGGCCAGGCCGCAGCACATGCCTGCGGGCGCCCAGGCTGAGCTCCAGACCGTCCTCGCCGAACAGGCGGACGATGTCCATGACCTGCTCGGGGAAGGCCTCGACCGCCTCATTGCCGCGACCGCCGCGCAGGGCGTAGGCGGTGAACGGGTCGGTGCCCGGGGCCCGGCCCAGACCCAGGTCGATCCGGCCGGGGAAGGCGGCGTCCAGCAGCGTGAACTGCTCCGCCACGTCCAGTGCCGTCGAATTGGGCAGCATGACGCCGCCGGAGCCCAGCCGGATCCGCTCGGTGCCCTGGCCGACGTGCATCAGGATGAGCGAGGGGACGGTGGCCCCGACGGCGCTGAAGTTGTGGTGCTCGGCGGTCCAGTAACGGCGGAATCCCGTCCGGTCGGCGACGCGCGCCAGCCGCACGGCCGCGGCGAGTGCCTGCGCGTGGGACTGGCCGGTGCGCACCGGAACGAGGTCCAGGACGGACAACTGCATCGTGGGGATTCTCCTGTCTGAAGCGCTACCTCTGGCGGGGATGCCTGTGCCCGCACGGGCATGCGCGCCAGGGCACCGGCACACCCGGCGAATAGGGACAACGCCGGGTCCCGCACCGCCATTCCCGCGTGCCCGCTGCCCGTAGATCGCCGGCGCGCTCTTATGTCGTCGCCGCCCGGGCCTGGAGAGCGACGACATAAGAGCGCGGCGACAACATAAACCTGACGCCCGCCTCCGGGCGCCCACCAGACCGCGGATGAACGCGGGTCAGCCGGCCCGGAGACGGGCATCTCAGTGATCGTGCAGAGACCGTGTGCGCCGGAGCCGAGGTGGATGCTCGCCTCAAGGGCCCGGGAGCGGCAACCCGCAGCCCCGGGGCCCCTCCGCGACGCAGCGGCCTTAGCTGAGCGCCTCCGCGAAGCCCTCGGCCAGCACGTCGAGGGCCTCGTTCAGCAGGTCCTCACCGATGACGAGCGGCGGCAGGAAACGCAGCACATTGCCGTAGGTACCGGTCACCAGAGCCACGACGCCGTTCTGCGCGGCGTGCGCGGCGACGGCCTTGGCCAGCTCGGGGTTCGGCTCGGTGCTGTCGCCCTGGACGAGTTCGACGGCGAACATAGCGCCGCGTCCGCGGACATCGCCGATCTGGTTGTACCGGCCCTGCAGTTCGCTGAAGCGCTCGTGCAGGATCTCCCCGATACGCACCGCCCGCTCCACCAGGCCGTCCTGTTCCACGGCCTCGATCGCGCCGAGCGCCGCCTGGCAGGCGGTGGGGTTGCCGCCGTAGGTGCCGCCGAGTCCGCCGCCGTGCGTGGCGTCCATGATCTCGGCGCGGCCGGTGACGGCGGACAGCGGCAGACCGCCCGCGACGCCCTTGGCGATGGTCACCAGATCCGGCTCGATGCCCTCATGCTCGGAGGCGAACATCTTGCCGGTCCGGGCGAAACCGGACTGCACCTCGTCGGCGATGAAGACGATGCCCTGCTGGCGCGCGTACTCCACGACCTCCGGGAGGAAGCCCTCGGCCGGGACGATGAACCCGCCCTCGCCCTGGATGGGCTCGATCACGATGGCGGCCACATTGTGCGCGCCGATCTGCTTGTCGATGATGGTGATGGCGCGCTTGGCCGCCTCCGGTCCGCTGACCTTGGTGCCGGCGGCCTCGTTGTCCCGGTACGGGTAGGAGGCGGGGACGCGGTAGACCTCGCCGGCGAAGGGGCCGAAGCCGTCCTTGTACGGGGCGTTCTTGGCGGTCATCGCCATCGTGAGGTTGGTCCGGCCGTGATAGGCGTGGTCGAAGACGACGACGGCGTTGCGGCCGGTGTACTTGCGGGCGATCTTGACGGCGTTCTCCACGGCTTCGGCGCCGGAGTTGAACAGGGCGGTGCGCTTCTCGAAGCTGCCGGGAGTGAGGCGGTTGAGCGCCTCGGCGACCTCGACGTAGCTCTCATACGGGTTGACCATGAAGCAGGTGTGGGTGAAGGCGTTCAGCTGCTCGGTGGCCCGCTGCGCGATCCGCGGATTGGCATTGCCCACGCCGGTCACGCCGATGCCGGTGGCCAGGTCGATGAACTGGTTCCCGTCGATGTCCTTCAGGATGCCACCGCCGGCGGCGACGATGTAGGTGGGGTGGCTGGATCCCACGCCGGCTGCCACGCTGGCCTTCCGGCGGGCCTCCAGCTCCTGGGACTTGGGGCCGGGGATGGCGGTGACGATCTTGCGTTCCTGGGTCAGCGCGGGTCCGCCCGCTTCAAGTGTGCTCATACTGTCGAGGTTATGCCCATGCAGGCTTCTTTGTCATGTCCGTCCTGGCCTACGGACATGCGGATCTCGCAGCAGCGAATCGGTGCTTTACCGGAACCGCCGGACAGGCCGCCAGCACCCGACGGATTCCGCATTCCGTACCGCGCCTGAAGCCTGGCCGCACCCACTCCAGGCACATCGACGACGAGCCGGTCCGGCTAAGAGCTCCACCGTGCAGACGAGCCTCCGCCTAGAGGCGCTAGCGGCGGAACAGGTCCCGGTTGCGCGGCGGGGCTGCCACGCCGCGCTCCCGCTCGTGCGCGACGATCTCCTCCTGGGCCGCGGCGATCTCCTCGCCGTCGTCGAGCACCAGCCGGAGCTCCTCGTCCGGGGCGACCGAGCGCTTGATCAGTCCCAGCGCCACCGGCCCCAGTTCGTAGTGGATGGCCGAGGAGGTCACCTGGCCGACCGCACGGCGGCTGCCGCGCACCGTCGCCGTGATCTCAGTGCCGGCAGGCGGCAGCGTATGGCCGGAGCCGTCCAGGTGGAGGAACACCAGGCGGCGCGGAGGCTGTCCCAGGTTGTGCACCCGCGCGACGGCCTCCTGACCCCGGTAGCAGCCCTTGTTCAGGTGGACCGCGGTGCGCAGCGCGTCGATCTCCCCGACCAGGGTCCGGTGATCCACCTCGGCCTCGGGCGACGGCCGCCAGGCCTCGATCCGCAGCGCCTCTGCGGCGTCGTAGCCGGCGAACTCGACCGGCTGCCCGTCCAGCAGCCCGGTCCTGGCCACCTCCGCCAGCAGTTCGCGCGGGACGAGGGTCTCATAGCGCCGGTATCCGGCGCCGGGGTGCTCGGCACCGGGCAGCGTGTAGCTCGCGCCGCCGGCGCTCACGCCCGGCCAGGGGTCGGTCCACACCGTGCCGGGCCGCCACTGGGGGCCGAGCTCCCGGGTGGAGAGCAGCACGGCCCACTGGGCCGTCGCATCGGCGATCTCCACGCGCATCATGAACCGCATGGATTCGAGGAACGCGATGGCAGGCGCCGGATCGGCCGGACCGGACAGCCAAGTGGCCTCGCCGTCGTCGACCAGATGGAACCAGTGCTCGATGTGCCCGTGCGGGCTGAGGATGAGCGTCTCGGTGCTCTCCCCCGGCGGCAGAGCGGTGAGGTCCTGAGTGCTGAGCGAGTGCAGCCAGCTGAGCCGGTCCGGTCCGGTGAGGACGATGACGCCGTAGTGCGAGGCGACGGCCGGTGCTCCCTCGGCGAAAAGGCGCTGCTCGGGAAGGGGCCGGCCGAAGTGGAGCGGCACCTGCGGCCGCGGGGCCTCCCCGATCACCGCGGTGGGGTAGCCCGGCCATTCCATCGGGATCAGGCCACCTTCTTCAGCTGCGCGGAGGCGTGAGAGGCCAGGCTGTGGCCCAGGGCCGCCATGTCCCAGGCCCACAGCAGATCGCCTTTGACCAGCCCGTACATCCGGGTGGACGCCTTGTACTCCTTGGCGGTGGTGGTCCGGGCGACGACGTCGG
The DNA here is from genome assembly GCF_014639315.1 of Sediminivirga luteola. Taxonomy (GTDB): domain Bacteria; phylum Actinomycetota; class Actinomycetes; order Actinomycetales; family Brevibacteriaceae; genus Sediminivirga; species Sediminivirga luteola. Next base: position 35,722 of record NZ_BMFY01000006.1, on the reverse strand, counting down.
TCGCCAGGTGGATCTGCGCGGCGTCGACGGTGCCCGCATACAGTTCCAGGACGCCGTGCGGGTGGACCAGGGAGACCTCGACCTCGAACTTGCCCTCGTCGTTGCGGAGCGTCTCGATCTGCTCGGCGGTCCGGTATTCCCCGGGGCCGGAGGGCGGGATCATGCCCGGGCCCGGGTCCGCCTCGCCGCGCTTGCGCACGAGCTGCCAGATGCCGGTCTCCAGGGCGAGCGTGTCCTCCAGCTGGCCCTCGCCGTCGAGGAGCCAGGACTGGGCGGAATACTGCAGATAGTTGCCGCCCTTGGGCACGGTAAAATCGACCCGCTGGCCGAACTGCCGGTTCTCCATCCCCGGATAACCGACCACGCCGGCACCCTCCCAGGAACCGATCAGCCAGGACAGCGGGACGAGCTCAGGATGAACCGAGGCGTCGAGTTCTATCGGCATCGGGCTTCAGCCTTGGGGGCCGGTCAGCGCTTGGGCTTGTAGAGACGGTAGACCACCAGGCCGGAGATGGCGCCGATGGCGAGGACCGACAGCACCAGGAGGCTGGTGAAGAAGATCTCCAGAGCGAGGTATTCGTCATGCATAATTCGCAAGTCTAACCGAAGACGACCACGCGCTCAGCCATGTAGATCACCACGCCGGAGAGCGCGACCGGGGCCGCGCCCAGTGCCAGCTGCACGCCGAGCCGCCGGGTCTTGGTGAGCGTCTTCGTCAGCAGCCGGTCGGAGGCGCCGTGCCCCTGGCTGGCCTCATCGGCGTCCTCCGGTCCCTGATAGCGGCTGCGCGCCACTTGCCCCAGCAGCAGGTCCACGGCGACCACGAGAGCAGAGAGGACCGCGCCCAGCACGCCGCTGACCAGCCAGCCGGCCGCGCCCTCACCCGCGACCGCGCCGGTAGCCATGCCCGCCAGCACCGCGACGCCCAGCGCCAGCGGCGTCGTGTAGAGCGCCGGCCACGGCAGGGCGATGGCGGCCAGCGCGGCGGTCAGGCTGACCAGGCCCACCAGGATGATGGTGCGGTCACCGGGGACCAGGAGGGCCGCCAGCAGGGTGCCGACGCACAGCACGATGACCGCGCCGGCGATCTGAGCCGAGACGTTCGCCACCGCGTGGGAGGCGTCGATGCCGCGGGCCAGATGCTGGATGAAGGTCCACAGCAGCGCGCCCCCGGCGACCGGCGCGAGCCACACCAGCGGCGTGATGTGGTCGCTGAACCACACCGAGACCAGTCCCGCCATGCCGGTCAGGAACAGCATCAGCGAGGTCAGCCGGGGCTGGGGCGAGTCGGTGAGCCTGGGCCAGCCGTAGGCAAGTACGATCACCACTCCCGCGGTCGCCAGCGCGAACGGCAGCGGGCCCGCGTAGATGGCAAGGCTGAGCGCGATCGCCAGCACGGCGGTGACCAGGACGCGGAACCACATCATCTAACAATCGTGCACCATGACGCGGCCGGGCCGCACAACCGATGCCACTGCGGCGTCCCGTCCGGGTAAAATGACGCCCGGCAGAGGAGAAAGCGAGGCCAGTGCGTGAGAGTTCTATTGGTATCGCCCACCGGTGAACCCGATTCCGACCACGCCCTGGCGGCTCTGACATTCCTCCATCACGAACTCCACCGTTGCCGGCTCAGCACCCAGGAGCTGCTGCGCGCGCCGGACTGCGACGTCGTGATCCTGGACGCCACGCGGGATCTGGGCGCCGCCGCCATCGCCCACGAACGGCTCACGACCGTTGGCATCGAGGTACCCCTGCTGATCACGCTCAGTGAAGGCGGGATGGCCGCCGCCTCCGCCGACTGGCGCGCCGGCGACGTCGTCCTGGCCACCGCCGGGCCTGCGGAGATCGAAGCCCGCCTGCGTCTGCTCACCAGCCGTGACGCGCCGGAGGACGAGATCGCCCAGCCTCTCACGGTCGGGGCGCTGACCATCGACGAGGCGAGCTACACGGTCCGCATCGGCGGACGCCCGCTGGACCTCACCTACAAGGAGTTCGAGCTGCTGAAGTTCCTCGCCGAGCACCCGGGCCGCGTGTTCACGCGTGCTCAGCTGCTGCAGGACGTCTGGGGCTATGACTACTACGGCGGCACGCGCACGGTGGACGTCCACGTGCGCCGGTTGCGGGCGAAACTCGGCGCGGATTTCGAGAAGAGCATCGGCACGGTCCGCAACGTCGGCTACCGCTTCGCTCCCGAAGCCGCCCACGCCGAGGATGGCGACGACGCCGGCGATGACGGCGGTGAGAACGAGTGAGGACACCACGAATGGACGAGCTCACCATCGCCGCCGCCGGCTACGCCGACGAGGACCTTCCCCGGCTGCGCCGCGCGCTCTCCCTGCTGGAGGAGATCGCCCGGCTCGACGGCATCCCGCCCGTCTCGGACGGACTCCTGGAGGCGGCGAGGTCCGGGCGGGCCGAGGTGTGGCTGGCCGAGGCGCCGTTGCGGCCGGGCGACGCGCCCACGCCGGTGGCCGCCGGTGTGGCGGCGTTGCTGGGCTCCCGGTGGAGCACCGAGTTCGCGGTGCTTCCCGGCGCCCGCGGGCGCGGCTATGGACGCGCGCTGTTCGAGCGGATCCTCGCCGACCAGGAACAGCTGGGCGTGCACTCCTGGTTCTGGTCCCACGGGGACTTCCCGGCAGCCACCGCGCTAGCTGATTCTGCGGGGATGGCCCGCGCCCGGGAACTGCTCCAGATGCAGACCGGGCCCCGGCCGGTGTTCCCTCCCCCGGAACCGGTCCCCGGCATCGGGCTGCGCACCTTCCGCCCCGGCCAGGACGAGGAGGAATGGCTGCGGGTCAACAACGCCGCCTTCCACTGGCATCCCGAACAGGGCGGGCAGCGGCTGGAGGACTTCCGCGCGGAGGCCCGGCAGCCCGGGTTCGACCCTGAGGGTTTCTTCCTGGCCTACGAGAAGGAGCGCCCCTCGCGGATCCTCGGTTTCCACCGGACCAAGCTCAGCCAGCGCGAGGGAAAGCTCGTCGGCGAGGTCTACGTCGTGGGCGTGGACCCCGCCGTGCACGGCATGGGACTGGGCCGCCTGCTCACCCAGGCCGGCCTGGCGCACCTGTCGGAGCGGGGCGCGGATCTGGTAGAGCTGTACGTCGAAAGCGACAATCTGGCCGCCCTCCGTCTCTACGAGTCGCTCGGCTTCTCCGTGGCCGTGCGGCACATCAGTTTCTCCCCCGCCGATCCCCAGCCGGCCCCCGCCCCGCAGGCCGGAGAGGAAGACGATATGACCGTGACCCAGCCCCATTCCCCTCAGCCGCCCGCTCTGCCCCCGCTGCCGCACGACCGGTTCGTCGACCGGGAGCTGAGCTGGCTGGCGTTCAACGAGCGCGTGCTCGAGCTCGCCGAGGACCACCGCCTGCCGCTGCTGGAGCGGGCGAACTTCCTGGCGATCTTCGCCTCGAATCTGGACGAGTTCTTCATGGTCCGCGTCGCCGGGCTCAAGCGGCGCATCGCCGCCGGCCTGGCGGTGCCCACCGTGACCGGCGTGCAGCCGCGCGATGTGCTCGCGGCGATCACCGAGCGCGCCCACGAGCTGATGACCCGCCACGCGGAGGTCTTCGTCCGCGACGTACGGCCAGCGCTGGAACAGGAGGGCATCCAGATCGTCGACGTCGGCGCGCTGCACGAGGACGAGCGCGCCCACATGGACGAGGTCTTCCGGGAGCGGGTCTTCCCCGTGCTGACCCCGCTGGCCGTGGACCCGGCGCATCCGTTCCCCTACATCTCCGGGCTGTCGCTGAACCTCGGGGTGCTGCTGCGGCGCGAGGACACCGGCAAGGAGATCTTCGCGCGGGTCAAGGTCCCGCAGATCCTCCCGCGGTTCGTGAACGTCTCCGCCACCCGGGACTCCCGTACCCCCTCGAAGGAGCATCCGGCCCGCTTCGTGGCGTTGGAGGACATCATCGCCACGCATCTGGACCAGCTCTTCCCCGGCATGCAGGTCATCCACCACAGCACGTTCCGCGTCACCCGGAACGAGGACCTGGAGGTGGAGGAGGACGACGCCGAGAACCTCCTCAAGGCCCTGGAGAAGGAACTGCTGCGCCGCCGCTTCGGTCCCGCCGTGCGGCTGGAGGTCACCCCGGAGATGCATCCGACGGTGCGGCAGATCCTGCTGCGCGAACTGGAGGTCGGCGAGAGCGAGGTCTACGAGCTGCCCACGCCGCTGGATCTGAAGGGACTGTTCACCCTGGGCTCGGTGACCCGCGACGATCTGCGCTATCCCAAGGCCGTGCCCCGGATGAACCGCTACCTCTCCGAGCGGGAATCCTCCCGCCAGGTGGACGTGTTCGAGGCGATGCGCAGCCGCGACATCCTGCTCCACCACCCCTACGACTCGTTCAACACCAGCGTCCAGGCGTTCCTGGAACAGGCCGCGGCCGATCCGAAGGTGCTGGCGATCAAGCAGACTCTGTACCGGACCTCGGGGGACTCCCCCATCATCGACGCCCTGATCGACGCCGCCCGTGCCGGCAAGCAGGTGCTGGCGGTGGTGGAGATCAAAGCTCGGTTCGACGAGGAGGCGAACATCTCCTGGGCGCGCAAGCTCGAGCGCGCAGGCGTCCACGTGGTGTACGGCATCGTCGGCCTGAAGACCCACGCCAAGCTCTCCCTGGTGGTGCGCCAGGAATCGCACGGGTTGCGCCGCTACTGCCACGTCGGCACCGGGAACTATCACCCGAAGACGGCCCGGCTGTACGAGGACTTCGGCCTGCTGACCTGCACCGACGACGTCGGCGACGATCTGACCCGGCTGTTCAACCAGCTCTCCGGCTTCGCGCCGAGCTCCACCTACAACCGGCTCCTGGTCGCCCCCCGCGATCTGCGCGACGGGTTGCTCGAGCTGATCGAGCGGGAGACCGAGGCCGCCCGCGCCGGGCGCGAGGCACGGATCCAGGTGAAGGCGAACTCCATCGTCGACGAGAAGATCATCGACGCCCTCTACCGCGCCTCCCAGGCCGGCGTCGCGGTGCAGGTGCTGGTGCGGGGCATCTGCGCCATCAGGCCCGGCGTGCCGGGTCTGAGCGAGAACATCGAAGTGGTCTCGATCCTGGGCCGGTACCTGGAGCACTCACGCGCCTTCGTGTTCCACAACGACGGCGACACCATCGTGTACATCGGCTCGGCCGATATGATGCACCGCAATCTGGACCGGCGCATCGAGGCCATGGTGCGGCTCACCAGCGCCGAGCACATCGAGGAGGTCCAGGCGCTGTTCGGCCTGGCCTTCGACGAGGCCACCGCACGCTGGGTGATGCGCTCGGACGGCACCTGGCAGCACGAGTCCGAGGACGCGCAGGGACGCCCGCTGCGGGACTACCAGAGCGAGCTCATCGACCGGCACCATTCGCGCCGGATCGCCCCGGCACCGCACAGGGCAGGCGGATGACCCCCACGCCCGTACGCACGGCGGGCGCGTCGGCCGGCCTGGACGCCGATGTCTTCGCCGCCGGCGCGGTGTGCTGGCGCGAGCGCGGCGGGGCCCTGGAAGTCCTGCTGGTGCATCGCCCCCGCTACCGGGACTGGTCCTGGCCGAAGGGGAAGATCGAGGCGGGTGAGACGCTGCCGGAGTGCGCCGTGCGCGAGGTGGCCGAGGAAACCGGACTGCAGATCACCCTCGGCCGCCCGCTGCCATCGGCGCGCTATCCCGTCGGGAAGAAGCTCACCAAGCACGTCAGCTACTGGGCCGCGGAGGTGCGCGGGGAGCAGGCGCCCCAGCCGGAGAACCCGCGGGAGATCGACGAGGCCCGCTGGATGAGCGTCCGCGAGGCCTACCGCAAGCTCAGCCGTTACGACGACCGGCGGCAGCTGGACGCCCTCACCGAGGCCCATGCGCACGACGGCCTGCGCACGGTGCCGCTCATTATCGTCCGCCACGGCAAGGCGTTCCCGCGCTCCAAGTGGCACGAGACCGAGTCTCTGCGGCCGCTGCTGGCACTGGGCACCCGGCAGGCCCTCGCGCTGACCGGGCTGCTGGCGGCGTGGCGGCCGGTCAAGCTGATCTCGAGCCCGTGGAAGCGCTGCGTCGCCACCCTCAAGCCGTATTCCGCCGCGCACGGGCTGACCATCAAACTCAAACCCGAGATCAGCGAGAAGGCCAACAAGAAGAAACCGGAGCGGGCGGAACGGCTGATCGGGAAGCTGATCCAGGCCGGCAGACCGGTCGCGGTATGCACCCACCGGCCCGTGCTGCCCTCCATCCTGCGGGCGATCGAGTCAGCCTCCCCGCCGCATGTGGCCAAGCGCCTGCCCCGGAAGGACCCCTACCTCGCTCCCGGGGAGATCCTGGTGGCGCACGTCCGCCTCTCCCCCACCCCGCGGGTGGCTGCGGTCGAGCGTTTCCGTCCGATCGACTCCTAGTCCGCGGGCGGAAGCAGGAACCAGCGCGCGGGCACATCCGGCACCCCGCTCCGGGAGGCTGCTCTTGCCCGCATGAATACTGTGATGCAGGCCTCTGGCAACAGGCCGCGAAGTTCATCTGTCGTTCACCTTCACAGCGCAGTCTTGTCACGATGCCTCCCTAGCGTGAAGGCGTACGAGCGGGACTCCCTCCCGATCTGACGATATGGAAAGGGCACTCTTTTGAAGACGAAGCGTATGGCTCCTGCGGTCGCCATCCTGGCCGCCAGCTCACTCGCGCTCTCCGCCTGCGGCGGAGCCAACAACCCCGACACCGGCTCCGAGGCCAATGGCGCGGAGAACGGCGGCGAGGTCAGCGAGCTCAGCGGCACCATCAACGCCGGCGGCGCCTCCTCGCAGGAGACCGCCATGACGGAGTGGACGCAGAGCTTCGCGGAGATCCACCCGAATGCTCAGGTCAACTACGCCGCAGTCGGTTCCGGCGGTGGCCGCGAGGGCTTCCTGAGCGGCGAGTACCTGTTCGCCGGCTCCGACGCCGCCATGGACGACGATGAGTACGAGGCCTCCAAGGAGGTCTGCGGCCCGGACGGCGCCTTCCACGTGCCGGCCTACATCTCCCCGATCGCCGTGGCCTACAACGTCGAGGGCGTCGACACCCAGCTGAACATGGACGCCGAGACCATCGCTCGCGTGTTCGCCGGTGAGATCACCTCCTGGGACGCCCCGGAGATCGCCGAGCAGAACGACGGCGTCGACCTGCCGTCCACCCCGATCACCGTCGTGCACCGCTCGGACGACTCCGGCACCACGGAGAACTTCACCGAGTACCTGCACGCCGCTGCCGGCGACGTCTGGGAGTGGGAGCCGGACGGCGGCTGGCCTTCCGACATCACCGCCGAGTCCGCGCAGCAGACCTCCGGCGTGGTGAGCACCACCTCCGACACCGATGGCGCGATCACCTACGCCGACGCCTCGCAGATCGGCGGCCTGCAGTCCGTGGCCGTCGGCGTGGGCGGCGAGTACGTGCCGTACTCCGCCGATGCCGCGTCCAACGCCGTCGCCTCCTCCCCGCGCGTCGAGGGCCAGGCCCCGAACAACATGGCCGTCGAACTCGACCGCGACACCGAGGAAGCCGGCGCCTACCCGATCGTCCTGGCGGCCTACAGCATCTTCTGCAACCAGTACGAGGATGAGGCCACCGCCGATCTGGTCCGCGCCTTCGCCGAGTACATCGTCTCCGAGGAAGGCCAGCAGGCAGCTTCCGAGGCGGCTGGCAACGCCCCGCTGTCCGCGGACCTGCGTGCTGAGGCCGAGGACGCGATCTCGCAGATCAGCGCAGGCTGACACCCCGGCGGAGACCCTCCGCCGAAACCTCGCTGAGCTGAGCACAGCGCACAGGGTGCGAGTCTGAAGAATCACGCCCGGAGCAGGCTGCAAAGCCGGCTCCGGGCGTGATCGCCGTCCGGCCTCGTACACTCGTTTTCGAATGCGAATGTCACATCCACCGATGTAGGAGACCACGTGGCGCACGCCAACGAGACCACGTCACCGCCCTCCGCCGGACCGGCTGCGCCCTCCGGGCCGGTCCGCAAGAAGACCCTCCGTCAGTCCGACCGCCGCGGAGTCTTCGGCGACAAGCTCTTCTCCGGCCTGGCGATGGCCGCAGGTATCGCCATCCTCGTCCTGCTGGCCTTCGTCGCCCTGTTCCTGAGCAGCAGCTCCGGGCGCGCGCTCTACAGCGAGGACGAAGGACTCATCGTCGGCCAGTTCCTGCAGTACGCGATGCCTCTGGTCGGCGGCACCATCATCGCCTCCATCATCGCGCTCGGCCTGGCCGCCCCGGTCGCCATCGGCGTGGCGCTGTTCATCTCCCACTTCGCGCCGCCGCGGGCCAGCAGGTCCATCGGCTACGTGATCGACCTGCTCGCCGCGATCCCCTCCGTGGTCTACGGCGCCTGGGGCATGAGCTTCCTGGCACCGGCCATGGTCCCGGTCTACCGCTGGCTGCACGAGAACCTGGGCTGGTTCCCCCTGTTCGCCGGCAACCCCTCCGGCACCGGGCGGACCATCCTCACCGCCGGCATCGTGCTGGCCGTGATGATCCTGCCGATCATCACCTCCGTCTCCCGCGAGATCTTCATCCAGACGCCCAAGCTGCACGAGGAGGCCGCCCTCGCGCTGGGCGCCACCCGCTGGGAGATGATCAAGATGGCGGTCTTCCCGTTCGCTCGCGCCGGCATCATCTCCGGCATCATGCTGGGCCTGGGCCGCGCGCTGGGCGAGACCATGGCGGTGGCCCTGGTGCTCTCCGGCGGCGCGCTGACCGCCTCCCTGATCTCCACCGGCAACCAGACGATCCCCGCGGAGATCGCACTGAACTTCCCGGAGGCCGGACCCGGCTCCGAACGCCAGGCGCAGCTCATCGCGATCGGCCTGGTGCTGTTCATCATCACCCTGGTCGTGAACATGATCGCGCGCTGGATCGTCAGCCGTAACAAGGAATTCTCGGGAGCCAACTGATGTCCACCCCCACGCAAGAGACGACGACGCCCCCTCCCCCCAAGGCGCAGAACTCCCTCACGCAGGGCACCCTCCCCCGGTGGACCTGGGCAGCGATGCTGGCCGGCTCCGTGGCCGTCGCCGCCGCGCTGGCTGCGGCCCTCGGCGCGGCGTTCGGCGCCGAGAGCTTCCTGATGCCGCTCTGGGTGGTCCTCGTGCCCGTCATCTACCTGCCGGCGATGCTGATCCTGCAGTGGGTGCGGATCAACAAGCGGAAGGCGATCGACGGCTTCTGGAAGAACCTCGTCTACCTGGCCTTCCTGATCGCCCTGCTGCCGCTGGTCTCCGTCATCTGGTCCGTGGTCTCCGTCGGCCTTCCCGGGCTCCTCGCACCGGGATTCCTGGCCTCGGACATGTCCGGCATCACCGGCCGGATCGACCAGGAGACCATGGAGACCGGCGGGGACGTGCTCGGCGGCATCCGCCACGCGATCATCGGCTCGCTCGTGATCACCCTGGCGGCCACCGTCATCTCGGTGCCGATTGGCCTGCTCACGTCGATCTACCTGGTGGAGTACTCCCGGGGCAGCTGGCTCTCCCGGGCGATCACCTTCTTCGTCGACGTCATGACCGGCATCCCCTCCATCGTCGCGGGCCTGTTCGCCGCCGCGGCCACCGCGTGGTTCATCTCCACCGCGAGCTCGCTCGGGCTCATGGCGGCCCGGCCGTACACGATGGGCCTGACCGCCGCGATCGCGCTGTCGGTGCTCATGATCCCGGTGGTCGTGCGCACCACGGAGGAGATGCTCCGGGTGGTGCCCAACGAGCTGCGCGAGGCGTCCTATGCCCTGGGCGTGCGCAAGTGGCGCACCATCCTCAAGGTGGTCATCCCCACCGCTATCTCCGGCATCGCCTCCGGTGTGACCCTCTCCATCGCGCGGGTCATCGGCGAGACTGCGCCCATCCTGGTCACCGCGGGCTTCGTGGTGAACGCCAACTGGAACCTGGTGTCCGGCTGGATGGCGACCCTGCCGGTGTACATCTACCGCCAGTTCCAGAACCCGATCGCCCCCGCGGCGACCGAGCCGTCCGAGCAGCGGGCCTGGGCCGCGGCGCTCGTGCTGATCATCATCGTGATGCTGCTGAACCTGGCTGCCCGCATCATCGCGCAGGTGTTCGCGCCCAAGAAGACCGGCCGCTAGAGCCGCCTGACATCGAAAGAGTGAGAGACGCACTATGTCAAAGCGCATCAACGCCATCGACCTGAATGTCTACTATGGCGACTTCCTGGCCGTAGAGGGCGTCAACATCGACATCGAGCCCCGCTCCGTCACGGCGTTCATCGGCCCCTCGGGCTGCGGCAAGACCACGTTCCTGCGGACCCTGAACCGCATGCACGAGGTGCTGCCCGGCGCACGGGTGGAGGGCCAGCTGCTGCTGGATGACGACAACATCTACGACACGGCGGTGGATCCGGTCACGGTCCGGTCCATGGTCGGCATGGTGTTCCAGCGCCCCAACCCGTTCCCCACCATGAGCATCCGCGACAACGTGCTGGCCGGATACAAGCTCAACGGCACCCGGCTGAGCCGCAGCCAGTCCGACCAGGTGGTCGAGGAGGCGCTCAAGGGCGCGAACCTGTGGAACGAGGTCAAGGACCGGCTGGACAAGCCCGGTTCCGGCCTGTCCGGCGGTCAGCAGCAGCGTCTGTGCATCGCCCGGACCATCGCGGTCAAGCCCGATGTGATCCTGATGGATGAGCCCTGCTCCGCGCTGGACCCGATCTCCACTCTGGCGATCGAGGACCTGATCAACGAGCTCAAGGACACCTACACCGTGGTGATCGTCACCCACAACATGCAGCAGGCCGCCCGGGTGTCGGAGAAGACCGCGTTCTTCAACATCGCCGGCACCGGTAAGCCCGGCAAGCTGATCGAGTACGACGAGACGACCAAGATCTTCTCCAACCCCTCGAAGAAGGACACCGAGAACTACGTCTCCGGCCGCTTCGGCTGATCGGCTGCCCTGACGGTCCGGTCGGTTCGGCTGATCGACCCGGCTTTACGAGCGGCGTGGCACCCACTGCGGGTGCCGCGCCGCTCGTGTCATGTCCGGCCCCTAGGCATCACCTCGTGGCCGGGCATGCTGGGTTTGGTTCCGCGGTTGTGCGCTACTTCCCGGTGAAGAAACGCCGAATGAGTGCACGCGCCCGGATTTGTGCCGTCGTTGACGCCTCGCTGACGCTAGAGGGCGGCGCGGGCGGCGAGGGCCATGCCTGCGGCCAGCAGGGCGCTGGCAGGGGCGCTGATCAACCAGCAGATGACCACCGGGGCGGCATACCGCAAGCGGATCGGCCGGTGACCGGCGACCGCCGCGCCGAAGATCGCCGAGCCGACCGTGAAGGTCAGCGAGATGGGCGCCCGGAAGACGAACGCCGCCAGGAACAGCAACGCGTTGGAGCCGGTGTCCGCGACCACCCGCTGGACCGGGTCGATCCGCGCGACCTTCTCCCCCAGCGTCCGGGTGATCCGCCAGCCGCCATACCACGTACCCAGGGCGAGCACCGCGGCGATGGTGACCCGCACCGGCCATGAGGTCGGCGGCTGTTCGGCGAGCGCATGGGCTCCGGTGCTGTAGGCGGTCAGCGCGATCATCATCACGGCGGCGGACTTCTGCGCGTCCTGGATGCCGTGCGCGAGTCCCAGCGCGGAGGTGGAGACCGCCTGCACCCCACGCGTCCGGGCGAAGAGCTTCTTCGGTTCCACCGCGGAGACCAGCCGGGAGACCAGGCGGGTCAGCACCAGGGCCAGCAGGAACGCCAGCAGGGGCGAGAGCAGCAGCGGGCCGATGACGCCGGTCACCAGCACCTCCGGATGCACCACCGAACCGAACACGAAGCCCGAGCCGAGCAGGCCGCCGATGAGCGCGTGGGTGGAGGACATCGGCAGCGCCGCCACATAGGTCACGATGTTCCAGAGCACCGCGGCCGCCAGCGCGCAGATCAGCATGACCAGCACGATTGCCGCCTGTTCGGGCATCTCCACGATGCCGGATCCGATGCGGTCGGCGATGCCCTGCCCCAGCAGCGCGCCGATGAAGTTGAACAGGGTCACGACGACCAGCGCCCAGCGCGGGGTGAGCGCCCGGCTCTGCACCGCGTTGACCACTGTGGTGGAAGTGTCGTGGAAGCCGTTGCAGAAGGCGAAGAGCAGGGTGAGCAGCACGGCACCGCCCAGCAGGAGCTCCACCCTAGGACTCCTTGGCCGCGATCCGCCCGATCACGAGCGCTACCTGGGCGAAGGCGGCCGCCGCGTGGGAGAACTGCTCCCCCAGCTGGTAGTGGGCGAACGCTCGTTCCACCTGGCTCCCGGGAGCCGTCTGGCGGCCGAGCGCGCGCGGGCGGTTCATCCGGAGGGCCACCGTGCGCGCCCGGTAGCCCAGCGCGCGGACGGTATCGGCGTACTCCCACTGGTCCAACTGCACGTGCAGCCGGGACGTCATGCGGGTGGTGGCCTCCACCTGGGCGCTCAGGATACCCAGGAGCTCCTCGGCGCCCGGGGGCAGATCGTCGAACCGGGTGTGCACCATCGCCACGCCGATGTCCGCGAGCCGGTGGGTGATGTCCCGCAGGCCGTCGGCCAGCAGGTAGATGTCCTCCCGGTCCAGGGGCGTGACGTAGTTCTCCCTGAGCTGGCGGGCGACCAGATGGGTGGACTCGTCGGCGGCGTCGCACAGGTCCTGCAGGGACTCCAGCAGGTCCCGGCGGTCTTCCGCCGGCACCCCGGACAGCTCGGCCAAACGCAGGTGAGCGCTCTCGATATGGGCGGACAGCTGGGCGAATGCGGTGTAGAACACCGCGTCATGGGGGACTCGCCGCAGTCGCACGTCTACCTTCTCTGGTCCTCGGCGAGACGCCGCCATCAAGGAAGCTTCGAAAGGGTGCCGGACCGAGAGCGCCTCTCGGCGAGTGGCCGCTCGAAGCGGCAAATGGTGGAGCCCGGGGCTTCAGCGGCCCGGCACCCTCGGCCCTGCGAACAGGGCCGCTGCCATTCTAGGCCACCTGGGGGCGATCACGCATCGGTACATGCCCGGTCCCGAGCTGACCAGCGACGACGCCCGGCGGGGTTGCGCGCCGGGTGGTGCGCAGGCCCGCGGGAAGAAGGAACTTCTGGTCCTCAGCCGGCGGCGGCGTTCACGGCGGCGCCGAGCCGGCGGAACGTCTCCTCAAGGATCGGGCCGGGGGTGGCGAAGTTCACCCGCAGCCAGCCGCGATAGTCCCGGCCGCACAGGGTGCCGTCGGTGGCTGCGACGCCGGCGTGCTGGCGGAAGTACCGGCCGAGATTGCCCTCGATGCCGTACTCGCGCAGGTCCAGCCAGCCCAGATACGTGGCCTGGGGCACCGCGAGCCTGGCCTGCGGCAGGTGCTCGGCGACCAGCAGCCGGAGCCGCTGCCGGTTGACGTCCAGGTGGGTGACGAGGTCATCGAGCCAGTCGCGCCCCTCCCGGAAGGCCGCCGTCGTCGCCCAGACCCCCAGGGAACCCGCGGCGTGCTGCGGCCAGCGGCCGATCCGGCGCCAGCGCACCAGATCGTCGTCGTTGGTGAAGATCACCTGCGCGCATTTCAGGCCCGGGATGTTCCAGCCCTTGGAGGCGGAGGTCGCGGTGATGGTGTGCGCCCTGGTGGTCTCATTCAGCGCCGCGTAGGGCACATGCTCGGCGCCGGGATAGACAAGCGGCGCGTGGATCTCATCGGCCCAGACCCGTCCGCCGTGCCGGTCCACCACCTCCGCCAGTGCGAGCAGCTCCTGGCGGGTGTAGACGGTGCCGGTGGGGTTGTTCGGGTTCACCAGGATCAGCAGGCTGGCGCCGCCGGCGAAGGCGCGGTCGATGGCCTCCAGATCGAGGATCGCCCGGCCCTCCTCTTCGATCGCCGGTACCTGAATCAGTTCCCGGCCCAGGTCACCGGGAAGCTGCAGGAACGGCATGTAGCCGGGCGTCGGGAGGATCACGGGCGAACCCGGCGCGGTGAAGTGCTCGATGGCCAGCTGGAGCGCGGCGATCACCTCGGGCAGGACGCCGATGCGTGCCGGGTCCAGCTGCCAGCCGTGCCGGTCCGCGAGCCAGCCGGCAAGGGCCTCACGGACTCTTCCGAGTTCCGCCTCGGTGACGTATCCGTAACTGGCGTGGCCGACGCGGAAACGCAGTTCGTCGGTGACGGCCGGGGCGGTCCCGAAATCGGATTCGGCGACGAACGTGCCGATCAGGTCGGGATACGTGCTCCACTTGGCGCCGCCGGCGCGGCGCAGTTCCGGGATGGTCAGCTCGGGGAACTGGTAGGCCATGGGTACCTCCTCGTCCCCTCCACCCTAGTGTGTTGCTCACGACGCCCCGGATCTGCGGCACCGGTGACTGCAGTGGTGACAGGCGGCCCACGTCCGCCCGGCCGGCGGCCCCGGTTGCGGCCGGTCGCCCCGGTTGCAGCTGGGGTCGTCTACCAGGAATCGGGTCGACCGAGGGACCCCATAGCTTCAGTCGAGATCGCCGGAGCGCCAGGCCAACGCGCAGTGCTGCAGATCCGTTGCCATGGCCTGGAGGCCCTCGGGACCGCGCTGCGCCTCCCCGCGGCGGTGCAACGCCGCGCGGCCGAGCGCCACGATCCGGACGAACGCGGCGGCGCGCAGGAGCGTCATGCCGAGGTCTCCGGTGAAGACCCCGGCGAGGATCTCATCGGCGGCCGTGCGGACGGAGTCGGGACCGGGCGGATTCTCCACCCCGCTGATGACCTGGTCGACGTCGAGTCTGCCCTGCCCGGCCTGGAACTCCGCGGCCACCTGGGAGGGAGCGGAGTGGATCCACTCGCGGATGACGTACAGCCGCCACAGCGCACCCGGCAGCGAGACCGCGGGAGCCGTGGCCCACATGTCCGCGATGACTTCCAGGCCGATCTCCTCGGCCAGGTGCACGAACCTGCGGACGGACTCCTCATCCGCTTCCCGCTGGCCGCGCGAGACGAGCATCGCGGCGGTGGCGTGGGCGGCCTCCACCCGGGTGGCGGTGTCGAGGTCGGTGCGAAGACCCTCCAGTGTGGCGAGAGCGAGCGGCCGTCGGAATCTGGGTGCCTCATTCATCGGCGCCCATCTTAGGCCTCCAGCCCTGGCGAGGCGACTCCTGCTGGTGACGGGACCGGACGGGCACCAACGCGGCAGCGGAGGGCACCGGGCCGACGCCCGCGCAGCGGACGGAGGGAACCCTTACATCAGCCGGGCTTCTCGTGAGGCACGGCGTCCTCTGGTGACGCTCAGAGACGACCCGTACCCTGGGAGGACCGTACGCCCGCGACCTCGAGGAGAGTCGTCATGCCGAAGGATCTCAGCTCCGTCTCCCGTCTGGCCGTGCGCAAGGACGGCTCGCTCAACCCGGTGGCGCAGTCAACGCTGCTGAAGCTGCTCTCCGTGCAGCGGCCGGTCGTCCTGGCCTATGTGCGGCAGGTCCGGCGGCGGCACCCCGATGCCAGCCCGCAGGAACTCGTGCAGATCCTGGAGTCGCAGTACCGGTGGATCGCCACCGGCGGCGGCGCGGCCGTCGGCGCCACGGCCGTGGTCCCCGGCGTGGGCACCGGCGCGGCGCTCGTCCTGGCCACCGCGGAGACCGCGGGGTTCCTGGAGGGCTCTGCCCTGTTCGCGCAGGCGCTCGCCGAGGTGCACGGCATCCAGGTGAACGATCCGCAGCGCGCCAACGTGCTCGTCATGGGGGTGATGCTCGGCAAGGCCGGCACCAGCCTGATCCGGCAGTACAGCACGCAGCAGGAGACCCCGCCGGGCGGCGACGTCTCCTCTCACTGGGGCGCGATGGTCGCCACGCAGATCCCGAACGCCGTGCTGAACAAGCTGGTGAAGCAGCTCAAGCGGACCATGCTCAGGCGGTTCACCAGCAAGCAGGGCGCCTCCGTCGTGGGCAAGATCATGCCGTTCGGGATCGGGGCGGTGATCGGCGGAGCGGCGAACCGTTCGCTGGCGAACTCAGTGGTGAAGCACTCCCGGCAGGCGTTCGGACCGGCACCGGCCGTGCTGCCGGACTATCTGGAGCCAGATCCGGCGGACTCCACCTCAGCGCAGCAGGACCGGGACCTCGTCGGCGGGCTGAAGCATCTCATGACGCTGCTGCGCCGCCGGAAGAGGGCCGATGCCGGGCCGGGGAACACCACGGACGACGATGTGATCCCCGGAGAACTCGCGGAGGAGGCTCTGCCGCCGGGCAATCACCAGCGGTGATGCACCTGCGGGCGGATCTGCTCGTCGTAGAGCCGGCTGACCGCGCCAAGGAACTCGCCCGGCAGTGAGGGGACGTCCGCGGCGCCCGCGTTGCCCCGAGCCTGCGCTGAGTTCCGCGCTCCCGGGATCACGGTGCTGACGCCGGCCAGCTGCGCGACCCAGGCCAATGCCGCCGTCGCCGGCTCCAGTCCGTGCGCGCGGGCGAGTTCGGCGAACCGCGCGGCGGCCTCGACTCCCGTGGCGAAGTCCACGCCGGAGAAGGTCTCCCCCACGTCGAAGGCCTCGCCGCGGCGGTTGAAGCTACGGTGATCGTTCTCCGCGAACGTGGTCTGCGCGGTGTACCGGCCGCTGAGCAGGCCGCTTGCCAGGGGGACGCGCGCGATGACCCCCACCCCCGCCTGAGCCGCGGCGGGGAGCACCTCGTCCAGCGGCTTCTGCCGGAAGGCGTTGAGGATGATCTGCACCGTGGCCACATGGGGCCGGGCGATGGCGCTGAGCGCCTGCGCGCAGGTCTCGACGCTCACGCCGTAGGCTGCGATGGCCCCCTCCTCGACGAGGCGGTCCAGGTCGTCGAAGACCCGGTCGGACGCGAAGACATCGTCATCGGGGCAGTGCAGCTGGACCAGGTCGAGCGTGTCCGTGCCGAGGTTCCGCCTGGACCGGTCGATCCAGGCGCGGAAGTTCTCCGGGGTGGCGTGCGCCAGTGAGGGCTGGGCCGCGCGGCGGATCATCTTCGTGGCCACGGTGCCCTGCCAGCCGGGATTCGACTGGAGCCAGCGCCCGATCAGGCTCTCACTGCGCCCGTCCCCGTACACGTCGGCGGTGTCGAAGAACGTCACGCCGGCCTCCGCCGCGGCGTCGAGGACCGCGAGCGCATCGGATTCGTCCACCGCGCCCCAGTCGGCCCCTAGCTGCCAGGTGCCCAGCCCGATCACCGAGACCTCCCTGCCGGTACGACCCAGGGTGCGTTGCTCCATCGGCGTCTCCTCGTCATCTCACGGCTGTGCCGGCGCGGCGCCGGCGTCGGCCGGCAGGCATGGTGCTCACCGCGATGCTACCGCGCGGGGAGCTTGGCGTCCGCCGGCAGCCGGCGATCCTAGTGCTCGCCGGAGCCGCCCGAGGAACGGTTCGCACCGGCAGGCGAAGGGGCGGAGTGCCCCGGGCAGCGCGATCCCGGGAGGTTGGCTCCCGCGCCCGGCGCGCGCGTCTGCGGCGCCTGACCTCCGCTGAACGCGGCGCCAGCACCAGCCTTCCTGCTGGCTCGTCCAGGACGCGCGGGCGGCGGTCAGGCGAACAGGCCGTCCAGCCACTCCTTCCAGGCCTTCTCGGTGCCTTCGCGGTCGATGTCACGATAGATGTAGTGCCCCACCGCGATGGGCAGCCCCATCACGGAGCGTTCGTGGAAGCGGTAGAGGCCGTCATCGGTCCGCAGCCCGATGAAGTCGGCCCCGGGCTGGGCGTAGTCGACCACCCCGTCGAGCACCGGGAGGCCTTCGGGTGTCAGCCGCAGATGCTGGCCGACCTCGACCGGCCCCTCGACGCCGAGTGCGTTCTCCAGGGTCTTCCAGGCCTCGGGTGTCGCTGAGACGGCGGGCCCCTCGGCCACGACGAACGCAGCCGGCCGTCCAGCGAAGTGCTTGATGTACTGGGACAGGGTGTGCAGGTACATGTCCCAGCCGTGCCCCGTGAGCTCGCCGTAGTCGAACTCCGCGTCCCAGTCATGGCCCAGGTACCCGCTGTGCACGAAGGTCAGCACTGTGGTGCTGCTGTCACGGGCCTCGACGAGGTACTCGAAGACGTGGACGGCGCCGTTCTCCGCCTCCGGGGTGCGCACGGCGAAACGACGCGGCTCCTGGCGCTCGACGTGCATCCCCTCCAGCGAGCCGTACGGGTCGGGAGACCACGCGGCCTGCCCCTCCGGGGTGGCGACGGCGTGCCACACCTGTTCCGGGGTCCCTTCCAGGACGACTTCCTTGTGAATCTTGAATTCCTTGGACATCTGAATCTCCTCGTGGTGGGCGGCGGGCCGCCAATGCGGGTGAGTGTGGCCGCGAACGGCCGGGTTTCACTGATCGGGACGATCACGACCGGCCGGGCCAGGGCCGTGGCGGGATCCGGGGCGGGAGCCGCGGCCGCCCGGCGGCTGGGCATCCGCCGGGACTGCCGGGTGGACGGCGACGACGAGCCGGTGCAGCTTGCCCTCACCGTCACCGGGCTGCCGGTCGCGGTGGTACTTGGCCACGAGGCCGGTGATCGCCTCGGAGAGCTCCTCGGCGAACGCGGCCCGGTCCGCCGCGGAGATGAAGCGGATCTCCCCGTCCATCGCGAACGTCGCCACGGCCCTACGTGCCTTCCGGGCTCCCGCGAGCAGAGTGCCCACGTCGCGCACCAGGCGGGAGGCGAGCGCGAGCAGCCAGCGTGCGGAGAGCCGGTCCGGAGCGTAGGCCGGATCGGGCTGCATCTCCCCGAGGGTTCCCGGGGAGATCACATAGGAGGCAGCCGAGGCCTGCACGACCCGTTCGGTGAAGTTCCCGCGCCGGCGTTCCTCGACCAACTCGACCAGGCCGTGCTGTTCCAGGATGCGCAGGTGGTAGTTCACCTTCTGTCGCGGCATCCCGAGCCTGGCCGCCAGCCCGGTGGCCGAACGCGGTTCGGACAGTTCAGCCAAGAGCTGCCGGCGCATGGGGTGCAGGGAGGCTTCGGCCGCCTCAGCATTGCTGATCATTCCGACATCCTGCATGCTTCTACAGTCCTATTGAAAAATTATTTTGTCAATAGCGGCGAGCCCGACCGTGATCACACTCAGTAGATCGATGATCGAGCCGCGGCTGGGAGCCGTCGGAGAACGCAGAGCGACCGGGCCGCGGATGGCCGTGCGGCGTCAGGCTGAGACGGAAACCCGGCGGCGGCGGGCGGCGCGGGCACTCCATCTGCCGTCCCGGTGCTCCACCTCGATGGGATGACCGAAGGCTGCCGAGACATGCTGACTGGTGAGCACGTCCCCGACCTCTCCGGCCGCCACCACGCGGCCGGCGGAGAGCAGCAGGGCGTGCCCGGTGCTCGCCGGGAGCTCTTCGAGGTGGTGTGTCACCAGGACCGAGGTCAGCTCCGGGTGGGTCTCGCTGAGGAGGTCGATAGTCTCCAGCAGCTGCTCGCGGGCCGCGACGTCCAGGCCCGTAGAGGGCTCGTCCAGGAGGAGAAGATCGGGGTCGGCCACCAGCGCCTGCGCGATCAGCGTCCGGCCCCGCTCGCCCTGGGAGAGCGTGGGCCAGCGCTCCGCGGCTTTGCCGCCAAGACCGAGCGTCTCGATCACGCCGTGCGCCTGCTGCAACTCGTCAGCCGACGGTGACCACCGCATCGGCGTCTCGATAGTGCCGGTCAGGCCGGTCAGGACCACCTGAGTGACAGTCAGCGGTGACCGTAGAGGGTGTCGGGGGTTCACGTGGCCGATCCGCCGGCGGAGCGCTTGCAACTCCACCCGGCCGAGGCGCTCGCCCAGGACATCGGCGGTGCCGGAGGTCGGGTGGACCAGCGCACCGCAGAACCCGAGGACAGTGCTCTTGCCCGCGCCGTTCGGGCCGAGCATCACCCAGTGCTCGCCGCGCTTCACAGTGAAGGAGATGCCGTGCAGGATCTCCTTGTCTCCCCGGCGGAACGTCACGTCCTTCAACTCGAGCGCGACAGCAGCGTCCATGGCGACCTCTTCGACGATCAGGCGGATTCCGCGCGGCGCCGATCCAAGCGGTCCGCACGCTGTCCTCCATGCTAGCGACGCAGGCACCGATGCCCCTCCCGGGGTCGTACCGCCGCGCGCAGCCGGCTGATTTACAGTCAGCGGGCGACCTTCCTGGGGAAGATCGCCGCGGCGAGCCAGACGGCCGCGGCGATGAAACCGGCACACCACAGGACGCCGATCCACCACTCGCTGCCCGGTGCCTGACCGTTCAGCAGCGCCCGGGAGGCGTCGATGACGGGGGTCATCGGCTGATACCCCGCGAAGCCCCGCAGCCAGCCCGGCATCGTCTCCACCGGAGCGAATCCGGAGGAGACATAGGGCAGGAACAGCAGGATGAAGCCGTAGCCGCTGGCAGCCTCCGCGGAACCCGCCACCATGCCGAGGACCGCGAAGACCACGGTGATCACGAGGATCCAGAGAGCGATGAGGCCGACGGCGCCGGAGAACTGCATCACCGAGGCCTCGGTCCGGAATCCGAGCGCGAAGGCCACGGCGACCACGACCGCGGTGGCCAGCAGATTGCGCACCATCGACGATGCCGTGTGCCCTAGCAGCACGGTGACGGAGGGGAACGGCATGGTGCGCAGCCTGTTCATGAATCCGGTGGTCATGTCGTTGGAGACCACGACGGCGGTGTAGGAGGCGCCGAACCCGGCCGCTGTGAGCGCGATGGCCGGCAGCACATAGGCCAGGTAGTCGCCGCGGTCGCCCCCCTGGCCCGCGGCGATGGACTCGCCGAAGATGAAGGTGAAGATCAGCATGAGCATCAGCGGCAGCATGACGGCCATCAGCAGCGACTCCGCGTCGCGGAAGGAATGCTTGAGGCTGCGCGCGGTGAAGACTTTCAGGCCGGTCAGGAATCCGGCGCCCTGGCTCGGGGTCGGACGCGGTGAGGAAGTTCTCGAAACGGTGGTGGCGACGCTCATGCTGGGGTCTCGTCTTTCTGGTTCTGCCCGGCGGGCGCACCGGTGAGCTGCAGGAACACTTCGTCAAGGGTGGGACGGCGCACGGTCACGGTGGCTTCCGGACGGGTCCGGGCGAGGGCAGTCAGATCCCGGGCGACGTCGGCCGCAGAGCCACGCGTGGGAACTTCCTGGAGAAGATGACCGGCCTCGTCATGGAGCTGGATCGTCGAACCGCCCACGCGCTGCTTCAGTTCCGGGGCGGTGCCGGCGGCGATGATCGATCCGCCGTGGAGGACCATGATCTGCTCGGCGAGCACATCGGCTTCTTCGAGGTACTGCGTGGTCAGGAAGATCGAGGTGCCGGTGGCGGCCAGCGCGTTGATCTCGTCCCAGAGCGCCTGCCGGCTCCTGGTGTCCAGACCCGTGGTCGGCTCGTCCAGGAAAATGAGCCGCGGACCGGCGATCAGGCTGGCGGCGATGTCCAGCTTGCGGCGCATACCGCCGGAATAGGTGGCGACGCGCCTGCCGGCCGCCGCGCTCAGCTCAAAGCGTTCCAGCAGCTCATCGGCCCGTCGTCTGGCCTCGCGACGAGAGAGCCCGAAGAGCCGCCCCATCATGAGCATGTTCTCCGCCCCGGTGAGCGCACCGTCGACGGCGGCGTACTGGCCGGTGAGCGAGATCAGCTTCTGCAATTGCGCCCGGTCCCGCTGCGGGTCAAGTCCGAGCACCCTGGCCCGGCCGGCGTCGTATCGGATCAGCGTGGAGAGGATGTTGACGAGAGTTGTCTTACCCGCTCCATTGGGACCCAGTAACGCATGGATACCAGGCGCCAGGGCGAGGTTCAGGTCTTGCAGGACGTGGCGTTGGCCGTAGCTCTTGGAGAGTCCTGCGATCTCGATGAGCCACTCGTCTGTGTATGGCATAAACAGAGTATGGCACATACTGTTTATCACGTACACATCCGTTGGTGCGGCGCGGTCGCGTGCCGGCATGCGTGGTGCAGGCGATGAGAGAATGCAGAACATGGCAGAGACCACAGACACCGGACTGCCACGAGCGGTCGCCATCGCATGGGGCATGCATGAGGTGCCGCAGCGTGGACCCAGCCGCGGGCTGAGCCATGAGCGGATCGTGGAGGCTGCCATAAAGATCGCCGACGTGGAAGGCCTCGCGGCGGTCACCATGCAGGCGGTAGCCAGGTCGCTGGGTTTCACCACCATGTCGCTCTACCGGTACGTCTCCAGCAAGGACGAGCTGCTGCGGCTGATGCAGGACGCCGCGCTTGCCGGGCCGGAGAAGCTGAAACTGCCGGGAACCTGGCAGGAGGCGCTGCGCGCCTGGGCCGCCACGGTCCGGGCCGCCTACCGTGCGCACCCGTGGGTGCTGGAACTGCCCCGCGGGCAGATCGCAGTCCTGATGCCCAACTCTGTGCGCGCCGCGGAGCTAGGTCTGGCCGCGCTGCAGAGCCTGGATCTGCGCGACGACGAGAAGATCGGGGTCATCCTGGTCGTCTCCCAGCATGTCGCCTCATCCGTGGAGCTGGAGCAGAACCTGCGGGAAGAGGGCGAGGTCGCCATCGGCGCCGAGGGGATCGACATGCTCGGTGAGGTGATCACGGCGCAGCGCTTTCCCCATCTGAAACCGCTCATGGAGGCCGGTTACTACGTCGCGTCCGAAGACCGGGGGGGCTCGCAAGGCCGGGCGGAGCCGGATTCAGTGGACGCCGAATACGACTTCGGCCTGGATCTGATCATCTCCGGACTGGAGGTGCTGGAACAGCGGTCGGCGCGGACCACCTGAGGCGGACCGGGCGGTCCCACCCGAGCGAGCACGTGCCGTGGCCTCGCCCACCACCGGCGATTTCACTTCCCCGTCATCCCCGCGTGGCAGGCTGGTGCTGTGCGCAGGATGCGGAGAGTGCTTACGGCGGGGGTGGCCTGCGCCGTGCTGCTTGTCCTGACGGCCTGCTCATCCGGGGAGAGGCAGGCCCATCGTTTCATCTCGGATATGGATCCGGAGCTGCTGGTTGAAGAGCACTACTCGGTGTCCAGCTGCGACCTCGGGGAACGACTGAAGGGCTGCTCATCCGGGCACCTCACCAGCTTCCACGCCGAGGTCGTGGAGGGAGCCGAGCCCCAGGCGCTGGGCGAGCACCTGGCCGCGCTGGAAGAGGAGCATGGCTTCCTCCCCACCTTGAAGCTCACCGAGGACGCCGTGCTTCAGCACCACCGCATGTACTTCATATACGACTCTCCCAATGAGCACCTGATGCAGCTCAGCGCTGAGGAGTGGACCGACGTGATCGAGGTGCTCCTGGCGGCTGAGGACGTCGCCGGGGACGTGGGCGTCCGCGGGGTTCTGTATCGCGAAACGAGTCGCAACTTCCCCGTCCGGCTGAACCTCGTCCTCCGGGAGGATCGCGACCCCCGGGCCGAATCGGTGCACGCTCAGCTGGCGCGCCAGCTTCCGGATCCTGAGAGCTTCGAGGTCACTCTCCGAGACCTTCCCCGGTGAGATCGTGTCGTGACGGGCCGACGCCGGCGCGCCGGCCCGTCCCCACCTGACTCGGTATCCTCACCGTCCAGGGTGCCTGCTATGCGTGCGGCAACGGCGGTCCGGTGCGTCCGGGCCGATATCCTTGCTGGGCATGGGCGCGCCACGGCATCGACGCCCGCACCATCCCGGACGGCACGACGAGGAGACACACGCATGGGGACCACTGCATCAGGCCGGCCACTGGCGGTCATCGGTGCCGGTGCGATCGGCTTGGCGCTGGCTGCGGCGTTCGCTCGTGGCGGCCGCGAGGTGATCGTCTGCGGGGGCACGCGGTTCGAGCGGATCGAGGTCACCGAGGCCGGCGCCGTCGAGCAATGGCCGGTCAGGCACGCGGAAACCCCTGGCGACCTAGCGGAGGCGGACACCGCCGTGCTCGCCGTCAAAGCGCATCACACCGAGGCTGCCGCGACATGGCTTCGGGCTCTCGCCCGGCCGGAAGTGCGGCTTCTCGTGGCGCAGAACGGCGTGGAGCACCGCGAGCGGGTGGCTCCGTATGCGGGGCCGGCGCAGATCGTCCCGGCCATCGTGTACCTGAATGTGGAGCGTTCGGCTCCTGGTCGCGCCCTGGTGCGGCACGCCGGCACCAGGGACCTGGCGCTACCGGACGAGGACGCCGCACGGGACCTGGCCCCGGAACTCGCCGCCGGCGGGCTGCGCGTGGAGCTGGAAACAGATCTTCGCACCGTCGCGTGGGCCAAGCTGCTGACCAATATCACCCTCAATCCGCTGACCGCTCTCACCGGGCGCCGTGTGGACGTGGTCCGCGATCCGGGGGTCGGCGGGATCGCGTTGCAACTCATGCTGGAGGCCGCCCAGGTGGCGCGCGCTGAAGGCGCTCAGCTGGGCCCCGATGACGCTCACGCGGCACTGACCTGGCTGGAGAACGTGCCGGCGGGCGCGCCGACGTCGATGCTCCAGGACCTCCTGGCCGGGCGGCCGCTGGAGTACGACGCCCTTACCGGCGCCGTCATCCGCGCAGCGGAGCGGCACGGCATCGAGGTGCCGGTCAACCGGATGGTCCTGGCTCTCCTGGCCGCGATCAGGCCAGAGGAACTTCATACGCGCTGATTGCGGGGGTGCTGCCGCGACGTGCGCTCGTTCCCACGGCGGTAGTTTCCGGTCAGACGGGCCATGCGTTCCTGCGCATCCGCAGCCGTGGCAGGCAGGTCTGTGACATCGGCGAGAAAATCAGCGGCTCGGCGCCCGCGCAGGACGGTGGCCACACGGCCGTGATGGGTGATCACCACACTGCCGTCCTTGCGCTCCTGGTAGGAGAATCCTTCGGGCCTGCCCATGCGCGGAGTCTAACCCGGCCGGGAATACACCCCCTCCTTGCTCATCGCGAGCCTGGCGCGTTCGCCGGCAGCTAGAGCCCACCTGCCCTCAGGCGTGGGGTGCCCCGGCCTCGCGCAGGTCGAGCACGTGCAGCACCTTGTCCAGGCGCCGGCCGTCTGCCGGTGCGACGAACTCCCGTAGCCGGCCGTACTCGCGGAAGCCCTCGCTGAGATAGAGCTTCTCCGCCCGGGCGTTGTCTCCGCGGAAATCGAGGGTCAGCTGCTCGACGCCCGCCGTGCGGGCCCCGGCGATCAGCTCGCGCAGCAGCGCCCGGCCCAGGCCCCGGCCGCCGAACCTGGTGCCTACGGCGAGCTTCTCCAGGTCAGCATGAGGACGGTGCGTGGGCCGGGGATACCGGGTCCAGTAGCCGAACCCGGCCACCTCCTCCTCGACGAAGGCGACGACGGCGTGGGCATCGCCGGGCTCGCGGGCCAGGAGCTGCTTGAGCAGTTTCTCGATCTCCTCGACTCCGGGAGGGTCGACCCACCCCAGCGCAGCGTCGTCACGGACGAGTTCTGCCAGCAGGGCGGTCAGCTGGACGACGGCGGCAGCGTCAAGGGTGTCATCTTCAAGCGGCACGATGCGAGTCATGCTTCATGACATGCCGTCGCGCGGTCCCGGGTCAAACCGGTCCCAGACTGCGGACGGCCCGCCTCTTGGCGTGCCATCGAGACGCGACGTGCGAGGCCTCCTGGACCCCCGGTTCGGCTGTCTGGCCGCCCGCCTTTAGAATCGCTCAGTCGGATCCCCTCCTGCGCTGTCCCATGCACGGCATGGATCCCATGCACGATTCCCGCACGATCCGCGCAACGGACCCATGCACGCGTTCGTGCATGATCCGGCGCCAGGTTCCATGCACGACGAGAAGGCGGTTCTTGTGAGCTCTCAGACGACGGCCCCGCGAGGGGCCATCGACCGGTACTTCCACATCACCGAACGCGGTTCGACGTTCGGGCGCGAACTGCGCGGCGGCTTGGCCACGTTCCTGGCGATGTCCTACATCGTCGTGCTCAACCCCCTCATCATCGGCGCCTCCGCCGACTCCACCGGCCACTACCTGGGCGGCGGCGCCGCGCCGAACCTCGCCGCCGTCGCAGCAGCCACCTCGCTCATCTCCGGCGTGCTGACGATCCTGATGGGCGTCGTGGGCAAGTTCCCGATGGCGGTGTCCTCCTCGCTGGGCCTTTCGGCCTTCATCACCTACGGCATCGTTGTGCTGCCGGGCATGACCTGGGCCGATGCGATGGGCCTGGTGGTCCTGGAGGGCTTCATCCTGTTGATCCTGGTGCTGACCGGCTTCCGGCAGGCGATCTTCAACGCCGTGCCCTCGCCGCTGAAGATCGCCATCAGCGTCGGGATCGGCCTGTTCATCGCCCTCATCGGCATGATCAACGCCGGGTTCATCCAGAACGGCGGCGGCACGGGCCTGGAACTGGGTGTCGGCGGCTTCATCTTCGGCTGGCCGCTGCTCATCTTCCTGGTGGCCCTCTTCGCGTTGTTCGTCATGTGGGCCGCCAAGGTGCGCGGCGCGATCCTGTACTCGATCATCGGCGCGACCGTCCTGGCCATCACGATCGAGTCGGTGTTCCGGGTGGGTCCGCGGATCGGTCCGGATGGGGAGGAGAACCCGTACGGCTGGGGCCTGGAGGCGCCGACGCTGAACCAGGACTGGTTCAGCCTGCCGGATCTGTCCCTGCTGGGCCAGTTCAACCTGCTCGGCTCCTGGCAGAACATCGGCGTCGTGGCGGCCACGCTGGTGGTCTTCACGCTGCTGCTGGCGAACTTCTTCGATCTGCTGGGCACGATGGTCGGTGTCTCCAATGCCGGCAACATCAAGGACGCCGACGGCGAGATCCCCTACTCCCGGCGGATCATGGTCGCCGATGCGATCGGCACGATGGGCGGCGGCGTCGCCTCCACCTCGGTGAACTCGGGCTTCATCGAATCCACCGTCGGCGTGGGCGACGGCGCCCGTACGGGTCTGGCGAACGTCGTCACCGGCGTGCTGTTCCTGGCCACGATCGTGCTGGCACCGCTGGCGGCGGTGATCCCGACCGAGGCGGCCTCGGCGACGCTGGTGCTGGTGGGCTTCCTGATGATGCAGCAGATCGTGCGGATCGACTGGAAGGACGTGGAGATCGCCATCCCCGCGTTCATGACCGTGGTGATGATGCCGTTCTCCTACTCCATCACCAACGGCATCGGCGCCGGCTTCATCACCTATGTGGTGATCAAGGTGCTGCGGGGCAAGTTCCGCGAGGTGCATCCGCTGATGTACGTCACGGCTGTGCTGTTCGTCCTGTACTTCGTCTCCGGTCCGATCCAGAGCGTGCTCGGCCTGGGCTGAGTCACTCCGTTCTCTCACGGGCGGTGCGGGGCCGGGACTCGGGTGCGGCCAGCCAGGCCAGGCAGGCCAGGGCGAGCAGGCCGCCGGTGACCCCGAAGGCCCAGCCGAATCCGGCGGCATCGGCGATGGCGCCGGCGGTGAGCGGCCCCAGGACGCCGCCGATGTCGCCCGCCATGGAGTAGCTGGCCACGACGTTCCCGCCGCGGCGGGGCCCGACGATATCGGCCAGTACGGCCTGCTGCCCCGGGTTCACCAGGGCGGTCCCGGCGCCGAGGAAGACCATGACGATGAGCAGCCAGGTGAAGGATCCGGCAAGGGGCACCAGGAAGTAGCCCAGGGCGGCGGCGCCGACGCCGACGACCAGCAAGGGTTTGCGGCCGGCCTGGTCCACCCAGCGCCCAGCGGGGAAGATGAGCGCGGCGTTGCCCGCGGCGTAGGCGGCCAGCGCCCATGCGGGCCAGCTCGGGTCACCCGGGAAGGTCAGGGCGATGAACAGCGGCAGCACCGAGACCCGGACGCCGAACGAGGACCAGCCGAAGGTGAACATCGACGTCAGCAGTGCCCGGTAGGACGGTAGGCGGAGCGCTTCGTTCAGGGACAGCGGCGATTCCCCGGCGCCGCGGGTGTCCCGGCCCGCCAGTGATGACCGCCGCAGCGCGAGCCAGACGACGGAGGCGGCCACGATGAGGGTGAAGAAGTAGAAGACGAACGGGGCGCGCAGCCCGAATCCCGCCACGATGCCGCCGAGGACCGGCCCCAGCAGCATACCCAGGAGGAACCCGGCGGCGTTCAGGCTGGCGACGCGTCCGCGGGCGTTCTCGGGGCTGAGCTTGATGATGAGCGCGGTGGCGGCGATGCTGAACATCGCCGAGCCCACGCCGCCGGCACCGCGGAGGATCAGCAGCTGGGGGTAGTTCGTCACGAGCGCGCAGGCGCCGGTGGAGATGGCCACGATGAGGATGCCCGTGGCGTAGCCGCGCCGTTCGCCGAACCGGTTGATCACCCTGCCGGCGATGGGCGCGCCCGCGACGCGCATCAGGGCAAAGGCGCTGACGATGCCGGAGGCGGCGAAGTTCGAGACGCCGAAGGCCTGAGCGTACTGCGGGATCACCGGCGCGACGACGCCGTAGCCCAGGGCGACGGCCAGGCTTCCGGCGACGAGGGCCCAGACCTCGAACGGGAGCGGTGGGCGAGTAGCACGTGGCACCGGATGATCGTATCGCCCGGCACGGACACCGCGCGCGGCGCGCCGGCGCCCCGGGGCGAATGACCGCCAGGAAAGGCGGTCACTCACCCCGGGACACGGAATCGCCGGGTCAGAGTTCCGTCATCCCTCGGTTTCCTGCCGGACGGCGGCGCCAAAGCAGCAGAACCGTGCCGGCGACGATGAGGACGGTCGCGATGGTGGCCAGGGACACGACGCCGCCCGGACCGGTTGCGGCAAGGTCACCGCCACGGTCGCCATGCTCGGCCCCGTGCGCGCTCCGCCCGTCGCCGGAATCGCCACCACCGGCGTCGGTCCCGGATCCACCGCTACCGGCGGCGCCGCCGTTGTCGACACCATCGCCATTGTCGCCACCGTCAGCGCCGCCCGCACCGTTGTCGTCACCGCCGCCCGCACCGTTGTCGTCACCGTTGTCGTCACCGTTGTCGTCACCGTTGTCGTCACCGACGATCGTGATGCCGGTCCACCCGATCTGCGTGTCCGGTGCGGCCCATGCGCCGAGCATGTGCTCACCCAGCTCGGTTCCCGTGGGGATCGTCACGACGACCCGGCCGTTCTCGTCCGCGGTGCGGGATCCCAGATACGCTGGGTCGCGGAACAGCCAGAGACCTAGCTGCGTGCCCGGATCCACACCGGTGACGGTCACCGTGATCGGCTCCCCCGCACGTGCTTCCGCAGGCGCGGCGATTCCACCTTCCAACGCCGGATCCAGGTCGTCCGCCGACGGCGGGGCACCGGGGATGGTGTCCGGGCCCGGGTTCGGCGCGTCCTCCGTGACCGTGAACGAGACCGATGCCTGACCGTCCACCGAGGACAAGACCGCCTCGTGCGAACCAGCTCGGAGTACGTCACTCGTGTACCTGAACGACACGTTCCCCTCCGCGTCCGCGGCTCGGGTCTCCACCTCGGTGCTCGCGACCGTCAGGGTCACCTCGGATCCCGGAGCGAAACCAGCACCGGCGAACGTGATGCCCGAGCTCGTGAGCTCCGACACCGTCAGCGTCTCCGGTGACGCGGTGGCTTCCGGGTCGTAGACCGGTTCGGGCAGTTCGCCGTCGAACTCGGCGCTCCAGGTGAGGATCGACGAACCGCACTCGCCCATACCGTCCCAGAAGGTACCCGATGCGGTGCCGTCGCCGTTCACCGTGCCGTACAGCACGTAGTCGTTCCACTGGATCTCAAAGGGCCGGTCCACGGTGACCGGAGTAGCGGGAAACCCTGTGTCGGCGATCTCCTTGAACCCCGAGCCGCCGGCGCAGAACCACCAGTATTCTCCCTGCACGGCGGAGATCCGGCCGTCTGCGTCGATGTCGAAACGGAACGGCCGTTCGTCCTTCTCGTCGAGCTCGACGCCGTCCGCGTGGGTCTGCACCGATGCGCCAAGGTACGGACCCGCAGCGGGAGGCGCACCTTGCTGACCGGGAATGACCTCGATGCTCCTCGTGGCTTCCCCCACTGGGCTCACCAAGGCCACCTCGTGGGTACCGACGCCCAAGGGTCCGGCGATCTCCGCTGACACCGCGCCGACGATGTCCGTGCGGACGGTTTCGACGACCTCGCCGTCGAGCAAAAGGTCCACCGTTGCGGGGCCGACCGGGTTGCTCGAGTTCGGGAAACCGGTTCCGGTCACGACGATCGGCGCGGCAGCGAGCTCCGACTCACTGACCACCCATCGCGAGGTCTGGATCGAAGGGGCGAAGTTGCCGACGTACTCTTCGTCATAGAACACACCGTCAGCGATGACGGTGAAGGCATGCGAAGCGCTGCCACCTTCGGATGAACTCAACACGATCTCGTGCTCTCCGGGACCGAGCTCGGCGGTGAAGTGGAAGTTCAGCTCTCCGCCGGAGTTCGCCGCGTCCTCCGTGAGGAGGCTGCCACCGACCGTGACGGTGACGTTCGCCCCGGGAGCGAACCCCCACGAGAACACGGTGAGGCCTTCGCGCTTCATGGCCCACTCGGAAGTCTCCGCGACCTCCATAGCGATCTGCGGTTCGTCTGCCAAAACGTCGGCGGTCCGCCCGCTCGACTTGCTGTCCCCGGGCACCGGTCTGACAGTGGCGTCCAGCTCTTCCGCTGCGCGGAGCGGAACATTCGCGGATGAATGCCCTGTCTGCATCGGTTCCGGCACCGATCCCTGCGCGTCCGACCCCGGAGTCACCCCGGCCTGCAGCCCACCACTCGCCGCGGCCGAGACGGCGTGTTCATGGACAGCGTTCGGTGGCGCACCGCCGGCGGCGGCTGCCTGCATCGTTCCTGTGAAAGTGAACGCGACGATCGCGAAAACCGCCCCGAATGCGGTCAATCCTCGCGACCTGTTGGTCAGTATTCTCATGGGTCTCCTTGATGCCGGTGCAGGATGTGGTTGCAGGCCAGTACCTGCCTCCATGGGCGGGCACACCACGTACCGTGATCACTCTGCCGATCTCGGTGACCCGCGCGCATGCTTCTTCAACAACTTCAAACACCGGCGCGGATGTCCGTGGGCGGTGGAACCGGGCAGAATCTCATGTCATGCGGGAGATATCGAGCGACCGGAAGGAGCGGCATGAGCACACCGCCGTTGGAGCTTGATGACGTTCCGGAGCGCTTAAGGACGTTGCGCGCCGAGGCGGGAGAGCCCTCCTACGCGGAGATCGCCCGCCGGGTTGCCTCGCAACGACACGTTGACCGTTTCGACGTCCCCATCTCA
This sequence comes from Sediminivirga luteola, assembly GCF_014639315.1. Taxonomy (GTDB): domain Bacteria; phylum Actinomycetota; class Actinomycetes; order Actinomycetales; family Brevibacteriaceae; genus Sediminivirga; species Sediminivirga luteola. Next base: position 4,787 of record NZ_BMFY01000006.1, on the reverse strand, counting down.
CGCGCGACGGTGTACTACTGCTTCCGCGAGGGTCGCAAGCGGTTCGATACCGACCTCGTGGTGGCGATCGTGCGTGCGCTCACCCGCGATGAGGCGACGGTCAAGGCGTGGGGCGTAGCGCTTGCATCTATCGGACGAGGTGCGGCTGTAGCATCCGTCGTCCACGTCACCGACGCGCTCCCGCAGAATACGGCACCGTTCGTCGGACGTGCTCGGGAACTCACGCGGCTCTCCCGGCACCCTGCCGCCCACTGGATTCACGCGATGCCGGGCGCAGGCAAGACATCACTGGCGCTCCACGCGGCACACGCCGCGATCACGTCTGGCGCGGCGGCCGGGGTGATCCTCGCCGATCTCCGCGGGCACAGTCCCGTCGGTCCGCCCGCTGAGCCCCAGGCCGTCGTGCGCGCGGTGCTACGGCTGCTGGGCGAGAAGAGCAAAGCCCTCTCCGCCCCAGCGGCGACGAAACTGATGCACGACAAGCTGCGAGCGAACCGCCGGATACTCGTCCTCGACGACGCTGCCTCGCCGGAACAGGTGCACGGAATCATGCCCGATCCGTCCGGCGCCTCGGTCATCGTCACCAGCCGCGTCCGGCCCACCGCCGGACGATTCCACGCAGTGGAGTTGCCACTGTTCGCCCCCTATGAATCCCTCGCGCTACTGGATGCGGTCGCTGGGCGCGTGGCGATCGAACGCGAACGCGCCTCGGCCGATGCGCTGTTGCACCTCACCGGTCACCAACCACTAGCAGTGAGCCTCACTGCCGCCCGGGTCGCCGCGCGACCGGACTGGACGCTCGCCGAGCACCTCACTTTTGCGCGCACCCGCCGTGACAGCCTACGTCTGGACGAGCCGGTCACCCGCTCCCTCGACCTCACCTACCAGGCTCTGCCGCAGCCCGCACAGCGCCTGCTACGCGCCATCGCCGACCACCCGGTGGGCCTCCTCGATCGACACGGAATCGGCGCCATCGCCCAAGACCTCCTGCCCGGCTCAGCCCACGTCGACGCCGCTCTTGCCGCCCTCGAACAGCACAGCCTGATCACCCGGCGATCTACCGGGCACGTGGAGATGCACGAACTGGTCCGCGTATACGCCGCCGACCTCGGGCTCGAACATGATCCCGGCTCACAACGACACGCCGCCTCCGAACGCCTACGATGCCACGTCATCAACTACGCATGGGCGGCGCACCGCATCCGCAACCAGGCGCGAAGGAGCATTCCTCGTGCGCCACGAACCGCCGTCGACGACATCGCGCTCACCCAAGACGACGCCGAGGCGTTCTTCGCCGACTCCGCCGAGCTGCTGCTCCACATCGCACTCACCGTGAACAACGACGTTGTCCCGGAGCACGGGCCCGCAACGGTGAACCTCCTCGCGGAGACGGTCGGCGACGCCTTTCATCGGGCGGGTCGCACCGACGACGCCATCGCGCTGCATCGCGAGGCGCTGCGCACGGCCCGGGCGCGCGGCGACAGCCAGGGCGAACTGCGCGCACGTGTCGACCTCGGCGGAATGCTCGTGATCACCGGTCGCGTGACCGAAGCCGAGACTCTGCTCTCCGGCATCGATAAGACCAGTGACGGATGGCCCCTTGAAGAGCCTCTTATGTGCAATGCTCTCGGTCCGGCGCTGGTCGCTCAAGGACGAGTCGATCAGGCCCGTCGCGTACTCCGGAAGGGGATCGCCGCGGCATCCGACCTGAGCGATCTGTGGCGCGAGGGGCAGCTGTGGAACAGCATGGCTTTGCTGCATCTGCGGACCGGCAACCTGCAGCAATGCCACGAAGCCCTGCAACGTTCGATCACCCTCAGCCATCGTTGTGACGACCAGCACGGCGCCGCCCGCGGACGGGTCAACCTCTCCAAGCTGCTCCACGATCTGGGAAACGACGCGGACGCCGAAGCAGAGGCTCGGCAGGCGCTTTCGGAAATGGAGTCCCTAGGATTCGCACCCGGTATCGCCGCCGCCTATTCGAACCTCTCCGCTGCCATATGTGCGCTTGGCCGTTTCGAGGAAAGCGCCGTGCTGGCGGAACGCGGCCTTGCCGTTGCCCGCGAAGCCGCCAACACGCAGGCGGAATCCGAGCTGCTCCGCACCCTGGGAAGATCCCACCTGGGCCGCGGACATATCGATGATGCTCGCGCCGTACTCGAGCGATCACTCGCCTTGGCCGAGTCGCTCGGCGACCTGAGCTACGTAGCAGAGTGCCACGAGGAACTCGGCAACTGTGCGCACGCGTCCGGAGATGCGTCCCAGGCGCACCGCCTATGGCAGCAGGCGCTCAAGGGTTACACCACCACAGGGTCCACGTACGCCGAACCAGTCCGCGCGAAACTCGCCCTCTGAGCAACGTTCCCGCCCCGGTTAACGGTGTCGCCCTCCGCGAGTTCGGGGTGTGCCAGGCATTCCTGAAACGAGGCGCAGACGACTACGACCGAAGTGCCGGTCACGCTCTTGTCCTTGCGAGCGGCGGGAGGCCTTCCGGACGTCATGAAGGCCGGCGCGTGATGAGGCGCGGTCGTCCACGCGCTCGGCGCCCCCGCCGGATGCCGCCTCGACCGGCGTCGATAGACTGCTCGAAACCGTCTATGCGGGAGGAACAGGACATGACCTTTTCGATCTGCGCCTACGATCCTCAGACCGGCCAGCTCGGCGTGGCGGCGCTCACCGCCCAGCTGGGGGTCGGCAAACTCGTCGCCCATGCCCGCCCGGGAGCCGGTGCCTCGGCCTCGCAGGCGCTCATCAACCCGTACCTGGCCTTCGACAGCCTCGATCTGCTCGCCGAGGGCCGGCCTGCCGAAGAGGTCCTCGACGAGGTGATCTCCCGGGACGAGGGACGCGAGTACCGACAGCTGGGCCTCATCGACCGCAACGGCCAGACGGCCGCGTGGACGGGCAGCAAGACCCCCGACTGGTCGGGGCACATCGCGCGTGGCACCGCCATCGCGCAAGGCAACCGCCTGGTGGGGCGCGAGACCCTGGAAGCCACCCTGGACGCGTTCTACGCGCATCCGGAGAAAGAGCTCGCTCACCGGCTCCTGCACGCGATCGAAGCGGGAGAATCGACCGGTGCGGACAAGGAGGGCGCGCTGTCCGGAGCGGTCACGGTGGTCGGCACCGAAAGGTATCCACTCTGGGATGTCCGTGTGGACCGCGCGGACGATCCGGCGGCAGAACTGCGCTCCCTGGTGGAGGACTTCGACGAGCAGCTGGTCCCCCAGATCCGCAAGATGTCCACCCGTGAGGACTATGTCGGTGAGCTGACCCGCGAATTCATGGCCGAAGAGAAAGGCGGCGAGGAGTAGGCCACGCGGGGTGGGGCGGTTGGGCTTTTTCGTGTCGTCGCTAGTACTCGTTGCCCGATGTCACACCCGCCGGTGTTCGCTCTCCTCCTGAGAGCGTGCCACCAGATCTTATTCTCCGCCGGAGCCGGCATCGTCGGCCGGACCTACGCCTGCGGCGAAGTTGGTCCGGTAGACCTCCGCGGCCTCCGCGATGAGTTCCGGGGAGAGAACCGCCACGGGCTCGACGTCCACCAGCAGCGGCTCGCAGTCCGGGCCCCGGCCGACGCAGGTACCGCGAAGCACCCAGGGGAACCGATCCGGGTCCTTCTCCTGCAGATGCTTGTACTGGCAGAGCTGACGGGCGAGCCAGTCGCGCCACGGGCGTGTCCACCACGATTCCGGTTTGAGCGGGTTCACGGACAGACCAGGGAGCTCAAGGCCGCTTTCCGTGTCGATGCTGCCGCTCTGCTGGTCGCGCGCCCAACCGTGCGAGTACCGCACGTAGACGGCGGTGTCGTTCGCCACGAGCCGCTCCAGATCACTGAGCCGTTTCAGCCGTTCTGTGTTCACTTGGTGCCTCCTTCGCCGCCGTTGACGTCGGCGGCTCTGACGGCGCTTCGGCTCAGGGAACTCGCCAACGATTCCCTGAGTGCCTCGTCGACCGCTGACGGGCCTTCTCAGGCTACTGACAGCGGTCAGGCGAGAGGCCGGTGGGGGCCGCGGCGCGTGTCCCCGGCGGCTGGCGATGACGACGGCCGCAGGCCCTCCGAGGGCGGGTTGCTCCTCTCTCAGATGCGCATATGGGGCGGTCGCCGCTTTCGCGAGTGCGCAGCCGCCCAGATGCGCAACCGCTAGTCTCCGGCTAGCCGAACGCCAGGCCGATGGCCTGGTACTGTAGATGCCGGAAACCGCGCGTCTGTGCCGGTGCTTCCGGGCCTCTAGCTCAGCTGGTAGAGCAGCGGACTTTTAATCCGCGGGTCGTGGGTTCGAGCCCCACGGGGCCCACCCAATGTTCGTTGTTCAAGCCGCCGATGTCATCGGTTTGGGTCCTACTGAGGTCTCTGCCTGCCTGGTCGAGTAGCGCGGTGGACTGGGCCTCGGGGTTAAACATGATGCTGAACGGCACGCCGGGCTCTCCGTCTATGGTGTCGGCCTCGGTGGCATAGAGCTTATCGAAGAAGGCCTGGTTCGCGATTCGATGCAGGGAGTCGTCGATGCTGGTATAGCTCGCGTGGCGGTCCCTGGCCAGGGCCAGGCAGTCGTCTAGGTGGGCTTGGGTTTGTTCGTACTTGGTGTCCCCAGCTTCGATCTTTTCCTCTAGGAAGGCCAGGCGCTTGCTGATCCTCTCCTGTTCGGTCTTCAGCAGGTCCAACGGCACTGCCCCCGGAGTAGTGGACCTGGAACAGCTTCGCTCATAATTCAAGCCTATGGTTAGCGTTTGACACGCACCTGCGCCGTACAGGAGAGAATCCATATCCTGCTCCCTCCTTAAGC
>NZ_BMFY01000005.1 GCF_014639315.1 Sediminivirga luteola | reverse complement strand
ACTACTGGACCGAATCTAGGGGGTCACTCCATCGGAACTGTTCCTTGGCAACGCGGACCGCATCCTCATCGTTATTCAGCCTCAGAATCGACCGGTATCCCACAGCCATGGTGCAACTCCGTCTCTCGGTAGAGCTATGGAGCTACCGTCTCCAACCACAATGAAGCTCTTGCCCATCGTAAATCAGTGTGACGCAGAGATCCGACATCGCGCTCGAATCAAGCGCCGACAAGGACTTGGAGGTTTGCTGCGGAAGGGACTGCCTTGAATCCGTCTGTCGATCGAGCGACACCAGCTTTGCGGCATTGGAGGCTCTCAACTGTTCAAGTAGGAGCCGTTCCCTGCTGGTGATCAGGCCTGCACATAAAAGTACGCCTTAACATGTCCACAGTAGCCCTGGAACACCATCGCGGGCCGGATTCGGTCCCTCACCACATCACGCGGCGACGCTTCGAATACCACTACATCGGCCGCGGCTCCCTCCCGCAGTGCCCCGCGACCGGGGTCACCGAGCGCAGCCGCACCGCCCTCAGTCGCCGCCCGCAGCGCATCGATCGGTTCAAGGCCCAGCCGGTGCAGTGTCAGGATCTCATCCGCCAGCGAGTCGGGGTCGCAACCCTCGATCGCATCGGTGCCGGCCGCGAGCACGACACCGGCCGCGACGGCGTCACTCACGACCTCGCGGTGGGCGGCGACGCGCGCCTCCCAGATCTCGACGGGCGGCGGCCACGCGCGTTCCCCCACTGCCCCTGCGTCGGCGCGGCGTGCCTCGTCGAGGAACCGCTCGAAGATCCACGCGGTCGGCACGAGCACGATCCCCGCCGCCGCCATTCTGCGCAGCTGCGCAGGCGTGGCACCATTGCCATGCTCGATCGTGTCTGCCCCCGCCTCGATCGCGATGTCGATGGCGTCCGGGATAGACGCGTGGCACGCCACCCGGCGGCCGAGCCGGTGCGCTTCATTAACGGCGGCCGCGGCCTCCTCCGGCGTCACCTCCAGCTCGGCCGCATTCAGCGTGAGCTTCACCAGATGCGCGCCGCGGTCGGCCTGGTACCGGACGGCGGCACGGAAGGCATCGGCGCCCCTGGCCTCCCGGGCAAGTTTCGGAAGTCCCGCCCACGCCTCGGCGGTCTCGGTGCCGTGTCCCCCTACCGCGCAGACGATCTGGTTCGCGCAGAAGCAAGCCGGCCCTCCGGACGGTTCGAAGGCGACGCCGTCGAGCGAGCCGACGTCACGGATCGTCGTCACGCCCGCCGCAAGCATCCGCAAGCGGTTCCCTCTCGCACGGCCCACGACGCCTGCCCAGGTATTCGGCATCGGTTCTCGTCCCGCCCAGGAAACGTGCGTGTGCGCGTCGATCAGTCCCGGCATCACGAAGCCGGTCACCTCCACCACCGCAGAACCCGATGCGGGCCGCAGGCCCGGCTCGATCTCGGCAATGACACCGTTGCGCAGGCGCAGATCGGCGGCGGCGAACTCGCCACCGGGCAGCAGCGCGCGACCGCCGAGCAGGTAGGTATCCTCACCCAATCCCATGCCCTCAGCCTCCCCTAGGCACGAGTGAGGCGGCTTCGTCGAACGCAACGAACTATTCCGCGGGGCGTAGTCGGCCAGCACAGTTCCGCGCCCGCACAGCGTTCTGTGCACCGTATCGGACAGGCCTGCGAGCCGAGCGCTGCCTGCCTGTGCCGTGCCCTGTCGGGCCGACGAGGACGTCTGTCACCATCAACGGAAAGGGGACAGACGATAGCAGCGACCCGTCAGGGGCAATGGCCTCACGGCTCAATCGCCTGCGGGGCGATACGACTCAGTCTTCCGCGGCGGGCAGCACGTCCTCGGGGCGCGGGCGGCGCATGTCCAGGCGGCCTTCTTCCCTGATGGTGAAATAGGCGGTGGGTCCGCCCCCGCGGATCAGCGGCCTGGCCGCCGCGGTCTGATAGATCCCGTCCCTGAGCAGCGTCTTGTCCAGGTGCACCCCGACTACCTCGCCGAACACCACGCTGGTCACCGTCTCCTCACCTGAAGCCGTCAGCAAGGGAACGATCTGCGTCGTGCGGCACTCGAAGACCGCCCTCGATTCGGCCACATGCGGTACATGGACCACCCGGGACTTGGCCGGCGTGAGTCCGGCCAGCGCGAACTCGTCGGCGTCCGGCGGCACCTCCGCCGAGGTGAGGTTCATCTGCTCGGCCAGGTCCTCGCTGGCGAGGTTCCAGCAGAACTCGCCGGTCGCCTCGGCGTTGGCCAGCGTGTCCTTAGCGCCATTGCTGGCGAAGCCGATGATGGGCGGGGTGTAGTTGAACGCGTTGAAGAAGCTGTAGGGCGCCAGGTTGAGCACACCCCGCTCGTCCTGCGAGGAGATCCAGCCGATGGGGCGCGGCGCGATGACGGCGTTCAAGGGCGAGTGGGGCAGGCCGTGCCCGTCCTTGGGCTCGTAGAAGTGGTGATCGATGGTCATCGGAGGCCTCTCGCTGGACTACGGCTCTTCCATCGTAGAGGGGCCACACCGGTCACGGTCGCGCTCAGTCTCCGGGTGCTTCCTGTGGGGTCGAGGGCCCGTTGCGGGAACAGGGCCCCTGGTCACTGTCCGTGGCGTCTGCCTACCATGGGCCCATGGACCCCATCGTGATCGTGTTCCTCGTCATCGCCGTCGTCGTCATCGGCGGTGTGTTCCTGCTGGGGGTGCTGCTCTTCGGTGGCCTGCGCACCAGCATCTTCTTCACGGTGCACACGCAGGAGAACGTGATCGTCCAGCGGTTCGGCAAGTTCCAGCGGGTGGCCAGCCCCGGCCTGAACCGCAAGCTGCCGTTCGTGGAGTCCATCACCAAGCCGATCTCCCTGCGCGTGCAGCAGCTAGAGGTCAACATCGAGACCAAGACGAAGGACAACGTCTTCGTCACCGTCCCGGTCGCGGTGCAGTACGTGATCAGGGAGAACAACGTCGTCGATGCGTACTACAAGCTCTCCGACCCGGAGGCGCAGATCCGCTCCTACGTCTTCGACACCGTCCGCTCGGCCCTCTCCACGCTGAACCTGGACGAGGCCTTCGAGTCCAAGGACGACATCGCCACCACCGTGGAGCGCACGCTCGCGGCGCGGATGCAAGAGTACGGCTTCAACATCGTCAACACCCTCGTCACCGACATCTCCCCCGACCAGCGGGTCCGGGACTCCATGAACTCCATCAACGCCGCCCAGCGCGACCGTGAGGCGGCCCAGGCGCTGGCCGAGGCGGACAAGATCAAGCGGGTCACCCAGGCCGAGGCGGAGGCCGAGTCCAAGCGCCTGCAGGGCGTCGGCGTAGCCGCGCAGCGCAAGGAGATCGCCCACGGCATCGCCGAGCAGTACGAGATGCTCCGCAAAGCGGGCATCTCCAACACCGCCGAGCAGTTGCTGCTCATGACGCAGTACTTCGACACCATGCAGGAAGTCGCCCGCAACGGCCGCTCGAACGTGCTGCTCCTGCCCTCCAATCCCGGCGCCCTGGGCACGCTGTACGAGGAACTGCGCAATACGATCATCACCGGCCACGGCAGCGCCGACGTCGCCGCCGGGCACGACGGCCAGGCCGGACCTGGAGACCGCGAGAGCACGTCCGACGACGAGAACCGCAGCCGGGAACGGAGCCGCCGGGACCGCCAGGATGCCAGCACCGGCCAGGGTCCGCGTACCGGCCAGGCACAGGGACACCAGCAGGGACCCGGGCCGGTTCCCGGTCAGCTGCCCCCGCAGCCGGGGCAGATGCCGCCACAGGGATTCCCGCAGCACGGCGGCCAGTTCATGCCGCCGCCGCTGCGCCCGCCCCAGCAGGACGGCTGAGACCTTTCCGCAAGGATCGCTGGGAAGCCGCGCCGCCGGCATATCCCCGCCTTCGCTGGACCTGCACTGAAGCCTGCGCGCGAGCCACGCAGCGCCCCTGGCACAAGCGACGTGGCCCCGGCGCAGGCTAGCCATCTCGAATAACGGACAGCACTGGTCCTGATATTGGACAGCTTTGAGAGCAGGCGTATAGTCATCGAGTCGCTCCAGCCCGGAGCGGCCTCGCCCCGAATCTCAAGAGAGTCCGCAGCCTAAAGACATGTCCGTTCCGGCACAGGCGACCGCCGCCCAGAAACCCGCCAATCCCCGTTCCCGCGTCCTCGTGGCCAGCCTCGTCGGCACCACCATCGAGTTCTACGACTTCTACGTCTACGCCACGGCCGCGGTGCTGGTCTTCCCGCACCTCTTCTTCCCCAGCGAAGACCCGACGACCGCGCTGCTGTCGTCCTTCGCGGTCTTCGGTGCGGCGATGCTCGCCCGTCCCTTCGGCTCCATCGTCTTCGGTCACATGGGCGACAAGTACGGCCGCAAGGTCACGCTGGTCGCCGCGCTGCTCACGATGGGAATCGCCACCTTCCTGATCGGCCTGCTGCCCACCTACGGGCAGATCGGATGGATCGCCGCGGCCATGCTGGTGATCCTCCGGCTGGCCCAGGGCTTCGCCATCGGCGGCGAATGGTCCGGTGCCGCACTGGTGGCCACCGAGAACGCGCCCGCCGGGAAACGTGCCTGGTACGGCACCTTCCCGCAGCTCGGCGCTCCGCTCGGCTTCATCATCGCCAACGGCCTGTTCCTGATCATCGCCGCACTGCTGCCCTCGGACGACCCGTCCCAGCCCTCGGAGGCGTTCCTGAGCTGGGGCTGGCGGATCCCGTTCCTCTTCTCCGCCGTCATGGTCATCGTCGGCCTGTGGGTGCGGCTCAACCTGGTCGAGTCCGACGCCTTCTCCAAGGCCAAGACCACCGGCTCCATCCACCGTCTCCCCCTGGGCGCGGTGCTGAAGTCGCACTGGCGCGAAGTGATCCTGGGGACCTTCTTCATGCTGGCGACCTACGTGCTGTTCTACCTGATGACCACGTTCTCCCTCAGCTACGGCCGCACCCCCGCCGATGCGGCGGTCCCGGGACTCGGCTACAGCTACAACACCTTCGTGATCATGCTGATCGTGGGCGTGGTGTTCTTCGGCGTGTTCACGATGCTCTCCGGGCCGTGGGCAGACCGGTTCGGCCGGCGCCGGACCCTCATCATCGTCACCACGGCGATCCTGCTGTTCGGCCTCACCTGGGCACCGCTCACGGCCGCCGGTCACATCGGCGTGATGGCCTGGCTCATCATCGGCCTGTCGCTCATGGGCATGACCTTCGGCCCGATGGGCGCCCTGCTGCCGGAACTGTTCCCCACCGCAGTGCGGTACACCGGCTCCGGGATGTCCTACAACCTGTCGTCGATCCTCGGCGCCGCCGTCGCGCCGTTCATCGCGGTGTGGCTGTGGTCGCTGGGCGGCGGCAGCCCGGTCTGGGTGGGCGTCTACCTGTCCACGATGGCGCTGCTGACGCTCATCTCCCTCATCATCGCCAAGGAGACCAAGGACAACGACATCGAAGCCTGATCCCGCTGCCACACCGCCGGAAACGCAACCGGCAACCAGACGCGCCGCTTCCGCCGAGGAGATGACGCGCCAGCGCGCAGGATCGCCTGCCCGATGACGACAGGGCCGCCGGCTGACGTTCACCCGAGCGTACGGCCGGCGGCCCTGTCGCTACCTCCACCGGGCGCCGCAAGCGGCTCCTGCGACTAGGCGGTCAGCAGCGCGAGCACGAGGGCGCCGGCGATCAGATGCGGCCCCAGCGCCAGGTGCGAGCGCCGTCCGGCCCGCCGCAGTGCCATCGCGACGAGCCCGAAGACCAGCGCGGAGACCAGGCCGAGCATGACCCCGGCGATCGTGACGAAAGGTCCCTGCCAGCCCAGCACGAGGCCGAGGGACAGCATCAGCTTCACGTCCCCGAAGCCCATCTGGGAAGGCGCCAGCACGAACAGCACCAGGAAGAACGCGGTGGCGCCCAGCGCGCACAGCGCCGCGAGCCCCGCGCGGGACCATTCGCCGCCGAGGGCAGCCGTCACGAGCAGGATCAGCGCGCAGCCCGCGGCAAGCGGCAGGGTGATGAGATCCGGCAGCCGGCGCTCGCGCAGATCGACGGCGGTCAGGAACGGTGCCGCCGCTGCCAGGAGCGCCAAGGCCCCGCGCGCCGGCCCGCCTTCCCCGGGGACGGCGAAGGCGAGCACCACCAGGATCAGCGCGACCCCGGCGCACACCGGCCACAGCCAGCGTGGTGGAGGGCCGTCAAGCAGCAGCGGCCGCATCAGCCGGCGTACGGCTCGTGCTCCGAGCGCGAGGCCAGCAGCAGGCGGGTGAGCATCACGACGCCGAGCCCGGCCGCCGTCGCCAGCGTCGCAGTGCCCAGCTGCCCCAGCAGCAGCCCCCAGTCGCGCAGATCGCGCGGGATGAGATGAAGCAGCACCCCGTAGACCTCCAGCCCGAGGGGAACCGGGAGCACGGCGAGCAGATGCCTGCCCCAGCCGCCCGTGCCCCGTTCGGCGTGATAGGCGCTGGCGGCGATGCCCGCCAGGAAGGGACACAGCGCGTAGAGCAGTGCCGTCCAGCCGCCGTAGCCGACCGTCACGCTCAGCGTGAAGTTCAGCGCGAGATAGACCGCCGCGGCGAGCACCCAGCTGCGCACCAGGTCCATCGTCAGCCCGCCTGCCGCGGGTCGAACTCGATGGTCTCAGCGAAGGCGTCGAACTGCTCGTCCGTGACGTCTTTGCCGGCGTACTCCACGGCGGAGACCAGACCACTGCGGCGGTCCGCGGCCACCCACCATCGACCCCGGATCTCGGTGCTGCCCTCCAGGTAACGGAATCGCACCTCATAGGCCTCTTCCGCGCCGTCCAGCTCGACCGGCTCACGCCCCGTGACCTCGAAGCTGTCGCCGTAGATATCGGTGAACTGCCCGGCGGCGATCAGCTCGTTGGCGGCGGCATCGGCGTGCGGGGGCGCCGTGGATTCCGGCATCACCCGGAGGAACGCCGTGGGGTCCTCGGCGTCGTCCATGAATCCCGCGGCCCAGTCGCCGGGTTCGATCTCACCGGTCACCTCGATCGGCGTCCAGCCCTCGGGCACCAGCAGCGTGATCGCGCCGAAGCTCTGCTCACCGCTCTCGTCACCGGTGGAACCTGCGCCGTTCTCGTCCTGCTGCACCGTTTCCTCCGCTCCGGACTCCGGTGCCACCTGCGGGTCCTCCCCGCAACCGGCCAGCAGGAGCCCGATCGCCGCGATCGCCGCCAGGGCGTGCATTCGCTTCATGGTCATGATCCTAGAGCCTCGTTTCAGCAGTCGGTGGGGACGAACTCGCGGGAGCCGCCCGAGCCGTCCGGCGGCTCCAGGTGCTCGGCCTGGTCGAGCGACTCGTCGAGCCACTCCGAGCTCTCCTCGTAGATGATCCAGTTGCTGCCGTCGCTGCCGAACTCGCCCTCGTACTCGCTGCGGGAGACGATGCCCTGTTCGTAGAGCAGGTTCTCGAAGTTCCGCTGCGGGTCGTGCGGGTGCTCGGAGGGATTCATCGCGGTCTCGGAGTTCGGGAACTGCTGCATCGGATCCTGCATCCATTCCTCCACGATCCGCCGGTCCTCATCGGAGGTGATGTCCAGCTCGGTGCGGGTCACGGTCTGGTTCTTCTGGTTCGCGTCGTCGCCCACTCCGGCGTCGAAGTTGTGCGTCGTCTCGAAGATCAGCTTGGTGACATTGCCGTCGGCGTCGGTCTCGACGGTGTAGTTGCCCCGGTACCCGCCGTTCACCCCGGCGTTCTCTCCGCCGCCGCTGATGTCCGCCTCGCCGGAGACCTCGAAGCCGACGGTGTACTGGGTGCGGTCGTCGGAGGGATCGTCCATGTTCTCGCCACGGTCGGTCGTGATGCGCACCGAGCCGCCGACCTCGATGCCCGCGCTTCCCGACGGCATCCAGTCGCCCGGCAGCTGCACGCCGCCCTCGCCCTCCTCGTCACCGCCGATGGTGGGTGGTTTCACCTTCGCGCTGCCCTCGGCGGACAACTCCAGGTCCACCTGGTGATGACTCACCCGCGGCCGGGGCACATCGTCGGGCAGATCGCGGAACAGCTGGCTGCCGGGCACGTAGTTCCAGTTGGAGCCGAAGTACTCCTCGGCTTTCTCCTTGAACTCCAGGTAGTCGGCCTCGTTGTCGAAGTACCAGGTGTCGCCGTTGCCGTACCGCAGGTCCACGCCGATGGTGCCGCCGGCCTCGTAGTCGCCCTCGCCGACTTTCTTCCCGGCCTCCGCGCCGGCGTGGTAGTCGTCCGTCACCGTGACGGCGTAGCTCTCGTCCCCGTCCGGGCCGACGATCTGCTCGGTGATCAGGGTGACGCCGCTGCCGCCGTTGCCGGGGCCGATGATGATGGAGGAGTCGCGGGAGACGGTGTTCCTGCCGATGGTGCACTCGGGGACGAAGTCCTCGTCGGTCATCGCGACGTCGTCGCCCTCGGCGCAGGAGCTGCCGCCGGGCATATGCGAGAGGATCGAGCAGATCACGCCCTGGATGCCAGTAGTGACCCGCGGCATCCAGGGCACCGCGACCAGGCCCGCGATGATGACCGAGACGACGACCGCAAGGCCGACGTACTCCAGGCTTCCGGCGCCGCGCTCGCCGCTGCCGCCGCGCGCACTGCGCAGCAGCGACCGCACGCCGGTCCGGTGCGTCGCTGCCGGGGGAACAGCGGCCGGGCGGGCAGCTGCCGGAGGCGTCGCCGGGGATATGCCGGCCGGGGACCCCTGGGGGGTGGGGAGCGCCCGCGACCGGACGGCCTCGGGTCTCACAGGCGGCTCGTGGGGGATGCGCCGCGGGGAGTCTTCGGGGAGTGCCATGCGCCTAAGCGTAGGGTCGTCATGTACCTGCGTTCATAGGCTCCGGGACCCAGTTCTGGGCCCATTCGCCTCCGTTCCCAGGCGGCGCAGCAGCCGCTGGCGGGGGCTGCGGCCGGGTCTCCGCCGGGAGGCGCGGGCGCCGATGAGGGTGCCGGCCGCGGTGGCCGCGAGCGCCAGCGCCAGATCCGCCCCGAAGGGCACGATCACGGCGCCGCGCTGGGCGGTCAGCAGCGCCCCGCTGTCCGCGCCGAGCAGCGCCAGCGGGCCGAACACCAGGAGGTGACCGGCACATGCCGCCAGCAGCGTGGTCCGCAGGCACAGACCGGCGCTGGCCGCGCGCTGCCAGAGCGGCCTGGCGTTGGCCACGCCGATGACGGCGCGTCCGGCCAGCCCCAGCACCGCGATGAGCGCCGCGGCCGGCTGCTGGCCGAGGATCCAGGCCAGCGGCGGCCCGAAGATCACGGCGAGGGTCAGGAGCACCGTCCCCCAGGCCAGATGCAGCAGGAGCCCGGCGCGGAACGCCGGCCAGTAGGCGAGCCAGTGCGGTCTCATGCGCCCTCCTGCCCTGCGGCGTCCAGATCACAGCTGAGCAGCGGCTCCGGCTGGCTCTCGGCGATGGACAGATCGGCGGTGCGGGCATCGGCCATCCTGGTGTCCGGCGCGTCCTCCGGTCCCAGGCGGATGACCAGCCCCTCGGCGGCCCGGCGCAGCACGTCCTCGTCTCCGGCCATACCCGGGACCGCGTGCGCCGCCTCGATGAAGACGGCGTCGGTGCGGATGCGGTCCGCCAGCCGCCCGTACAGCTCGCCGCGGTCGAGCCAGTCCATGTCCTCCTCGGCGCTGAGCACCGGACCGGCGGTGGAGGCCACGCTGCCCAGGGAGAACGCCTCCCGGTACACCGTCGCGTTCGCCTGTCGGCGCAGATCCAGCGAATAGCTGCGCACCAGCACCTGCCCCTCGGCGAGGCCCGAGGGGCCGCGCCGGTCAGCCGGCAGGAACCGCCCGTCCCCGGGGGTGGCGGCGCGCAGCGTATCCACGGACCAGCCTTCGGCCGCCGGGCCGCTGAGCGTCAGCTTGACCGGCTCGCGGTTCTCGTCGAGCTCGACGGTGTAGCCGATGAAGTCCCACAGCCCGAGTCGTTCGGCGAGGTTCTTCAGCTGCTGGGACGCGGCGTCGAAGGGGATCAGCACGGTCAGCTCGGAGACCTCGCCGTCGGGGCTCTGCCGGTAGGCGCCGATGCTGCCGCCGAGGGGGTCGTCGGCCAGGGCGATAGCGGCGGCGCGGGGCACCACCGTGCTCTCGTGTTCCAGCCCGATCCGGCGCAGCAGCGTCAGGTAGCCGTCCCGGATCCCCTGGCCGGAGGGCCCCGCGGCGGCGTCGGCGACGCTGCCCAGCTCCGCGGAATGGTCGAGCACCCAGTGCTGCGCGTCCTGGTAGCGGAGGAACCCGTAGACGTCGGCGGGGGCACCGGCCCGGCTGACCAGGACCTCGGCTGAGCCGTCGCCGAACTGGATCAGGCGTGCTCCGGGCGCGGCCTGCTGCTGGGCGAAGGCGAAAGTCTCCTGCGCCGCGACCCGGTCCCGGCCGTAGTACTGGCACACCGGCGGCGATTCGGGGAATGTGCCGCAGTCCCCCGCCCCGCTGCACACCGCGACGGTCATCCGGTGTCCCAGCTCGCGGCCGGTGGCCAGGACCAGGGCGGCGGCCACCATCAGGAGGACGAGCACGGCGCCGGTGCCGCGACCCATCACGCTGCCGGGCCTCATGGCGTCTCGAATCCGAGGACGGTGCCGGGGCGGACGCCGAGCGCGGTCAGCTCGCCCGGCAGGGTCTCCCAGACCGCCGCCGCGCCCTTACGGGGCAGGTGCATGGTCCAGGGGCGCAGCGGCGCGACGTCCAGCACGGTGCCGTCCCGCCCGATGTAGGCGACCTCCAGGGCGCGGCGCATGCCCAGGCCGTGCACCGAGGTGCAGGGGTGCAGCAGGAGCTGGTCGCCGCCCAGGAGCAGGCCGCGGAGCCGGCGTAGCGCGGTGCCGGCGAAGGGCACGTCCACCGTGCGATCCGTGCCCGCGCCGACGCGGATGCGGATGACGGGCATGCCCCCCGGGAAGCCGCTCAGTTCTGCCATGGTCGTCAGTCCTCCATGATCCGTTCGGTCAGCTCTTCCGGGAGCGTGAACTGCGCGGTCCCGGCGATGCGGATCACCGGCGGGCCCTCGGTCCGCTCGGGCAGCCGGAACCGGGCGAACATCGGGCTCGGTTGCGTGCTCAGCGCGGTCCCGGTGCCGGCCACCTCGGTGCACAGGCAGCCCGCGGCGCCGATGGCGAGGGGACGGTGCTGCTGCCCGCCTGCGGTGAGCGCGAGGTTCGCAGCTCCGGGCACGGCGGGGCTGGGCGCGGCGTACAGGTTCGGCCCGAAAGACCCGCCCCGCTGGTCCTGACCGGAGAACGCCTCCGGGTCCGTCTCGTCCTCTCCGGTCAGGGCGAACGCCAACCGCACGGTGACGATATCGCCCTCGCGCTCGGCGTCCTGAACATCCAGCCGCAGCGACCGGGGACCGTCCTCAGCGTCGTCGCTCTCGTCGTCATCGTCATGGTCGTCATGACCGCGCTCACCGCCGCTCTCGTCAGCGCTCTCCGCCGCATCCTCACCCGCCTCGTCGCCCGGCGCGGCGCCTGGCTCTCCCGGGACCGGGAGGAGCACGGAGAGCGCGGCGCCCTCAGCGGTCTCGGTCTCCTCCGCCTCCGGGAGTTCCGGGGGCGCCGGTGCGCCGGCATCGGGCAGCTCCGCGGCGTCCGCGCCGTCTGCCGGGACGTAGCGGAGCGTCATCCGCTCGTTGAGGTCGCGGTGTTCTTCCACCGGCGCGCCGCCGAGGTCGGCGTGCGGCACGAGGGGCGCCTGGGCGCCGTGCCCCTCGGCCTCCAGGGGCAGATCCGAGTCGAGGCGCGATTCGAGTTCCCGGGCGAGGGCGCGGGCCCGGCGCTCCGAGAGGTCCAGCGCGCGGTCCTGGTCGTTCCGCTGCGCGGTGTGGCCTTCGACGACGGCGGTGGTACCGCCGGCCGCCTGCGCGTCGAGGATGCCGGCCAGCCCGCCGAGGAGGTCGTCGTCGGCGTCCAGTTCATACGAGTCCTGGCCGAAGAGCGCTCCCGCCGGGATGTGTACCTCCCGCACCCGGCCGTGCCCGGTGACGATGAGGCCGCCGGGATGGTCGGTGCGGGATCTCAGCGGCTCGGTGCGGGCGTAACGGGCACCGGAGCCGTAGACCGGTGAGGGCTGGCGCGCGGCGGCACTGAGCATCCGGAAACCCGCGAGCCCGTCGTCCGGCAGCATGAAGGGCTCGTCCGTGCTGATGGGCACATCTGAGAGCGGCTCGTGCCACTCCCCGGCGAACACATCGACCCGGCCGCCCTCCGGTGCCGGGAAATCCACGAAGATCAGCTCGGTGCGTTCCGGCTTCCCCGAGCGGGATGCGTCCTCGCCCAGGGCGTAGGAGCAGATGCAGGCGCCGCGGGTGGTCTCCGCCGCGGCGGCATCACGCACCTGCGGCGGGGCCTCGTGGTCGAAGGAGCCGGACTCCCCCTGGAGCGGCTCGAGCACCTGCGCGGTCCTCGTGTCCACCAGCCGGACCCAGGGCACCCCGCCGGCGCGGGCGCTCTGCGCCGTCAGCGTCTGCGCCCCCAGCGCCGGCTCGGCCACCGGCGGCAGCCAGGCGAGCACGAGCCGGGCGAACTCGCCGTCGGAGTCCAGGGACAGCACCTCCAGCCGGGCCGAGGCGCTCTCACCGCCGGCGGCCTCGCTCGGCAGGGAGAACTCAGCGGCAGCGAGCGGCTCGGGAAGCGTGCTGGCGCGCCAGAAGCCTTGCGTCTCCTGCATCCGCGGATCGGCCGGGGGCGCGGTCAGCGGCACCGGCTCCCGTGTTCCCTCCGCCTGGTTCTCCTCATCGGCGGCACCGCAGGCGGAGAGCAGGAACGCCGTCGCCAGCAGCGCTGCGAGGGCACCGCGGAAGCGGAGGATGCTCATCGTCCGCCCCGGCTGGGGCACGGCTGACGCGGCACGCCGTTCACCGGCCGCCGGTGAGCTGCTGCACCACGCTTTCGGGAAGCTCGAACTGCCCGGCGGCGGGCACGCGCAGGACCAGCGGCCCCTCCACTGCCTCGGGCAGCTGGAAGCGGGCGAACATCGGCGAGCCCTCGGCGAACAGATCGCGCCCCGTGCCGGCGACCTCGGTGCACAGGCAGCCTTCGGCGCCCGCGTTGACGGGGTAGTACATGGTCTCCCCGGACACGTCCACGATGCTGATGTTGTTCATCCCCGGTGCGGAGGTGAATCCGAAGGGGTTCCGGCCGAAGTGGGCGCTGTCCTGCTCCAGCGGGTTGCCCTGGAACACCTCGGTGGCCGTCCCGCCGTCAGGATCGGCGAAGGCGACCCGGAGGGTTCCGTGCTCACCGTCGGACGAGGCGTCCAGGACATCGAACCTGACCTCGGTGCCCGAGGAGTCTCCCTCGGGTGCGGCTAGCAGGAACGACGCCTGGGCACCCTCGGCGGTCTCGGTCTCCTCGGCCTCTGGAAGCTCCTCGAGCCCCTCGAAGCCGAGGTCGATCTGGTTGCCGGAGTCTTCCACGGCCGTGTAGCGGAAGCCGACGCGGCGGTTCCGCTGCTGATTCTCCGGGATCGCCTCACCGGCGGCATCGGTGTTCGGCACGAGCGGACGGGACATGCCGTGCCCCTCGGTCTCCACTGTGATGCCGTCGTCCAGCTGACCGGAGATCTCCTCGGCCACCGACTGCGCACGGCGCTCGGAGAGGTCCTGGTTGTAGTCCTCCGCGCCCTGGTTGTCCGTGTGCCCCTCGATCACCACGGTCTGCCCGGCGGCCTCGGCGTTGAGCTTCTGCGCCACCTCGCCGACGATCCGCTGCGCATCCGAGTCCAGTTCGTCCGAATCGAACTCGAACAGCACGTCCGAGGGCAGGCTGACCTCCTGCGTCTCACCGCTGCGGGCAGTGCTCACGCCGGTCAGGCTCTCGGAGCGGCCCGTCAGCGCAGTGGTGCGGGCGTACCGGGCACCACCGCCGTAGACCTCACCGGGACGGTCGCTGGACACATCCACCATGGTGAAGCCCGAGAGCCCGTCATCGGGGAACTCGAACGGCTGGCTCTGGCTGACCGGCACGTCCGGAAGCGGCTCATGCCATTCCCCGGCGAAGACCTCCACTGCCGCGCTCTGCGGGGCGGGGAAGTCGAGGAAGATCAGCTCGGTCCGATCCGGCTGCCCTGCCGCGGCCTCGTCGCTACCGGCGGAGTAGGAGCAGATGCAGCCGGCGCGATTGACCGCGTCACTGTCCCCGGCCTCCTGCACCTGAGGCGCCGCCGAGGCGTCGAAGTTCCCGCCGTGCTCGGACCGGAGCGGTTCGATCAGCTCGCCGTTCTCGGTGTCGACGAGCCGCACGAACGGTACGCCGCTGGCGATGGCCTCATGGGCGGCGAGCCGCTCGGAACCCAGGAAGGCGCCATCGGCCGGCGGCAGCCAGGCGAGCACCATCCGCGCGAACTCGCCGTCGCTGTCCAGGGAGAGCACCTGCAGCTGCGCGCTGGCGACCTCGCCGTCCAGCTGCGCCGAGGGGAGGGTGAAGACCGCTTCGGCCAGCGGTTCCGGCAGGGTGTTGGCGCGCCAGAAACCGTCTTCCTCGACGATCGCCGGCTCCGCCTGGGCGCTGGTCTCCTGCGGCTGCCCGTCAGCGTCCGCGCCCTCGTTCCCGTTGGCGTCCACTCCCGTGCATCCGGCCAGGGCGAGTACGCCGGCCAGTACCATCGCCGGCAGGGCGCCATGCCGGCTCAGGAACCGTCGCCGGAGGGGCCGCATCCGCGGGTTGGCGGGGGCGACGGCGTCGTGCGGTTCTTTCGGGGACTGGGCATTCTGGGGAGGGGGAAATGCTGCCATAGTGGGTCAGCGTAGCGCACCACGGTAACGATCGGTTTCCGATCCGGCAACACGAAGGTAACGGCCGAGTATTCTCATTCGTCACCTTGACGTGGTTATCATTGGTCGACGAGACGGTCATCGGCACCGGACGCGCCCGTACCCAGGGTCTCCCCCGCGCCCGGCCACGGCGCCGTCTTGAGAGCACCCCTTGTCCCCTCAAGTACCCCACCCAGGACGCATCCGATGGCGACACGCGCAGAATCGGCCATTGCGGTCGTGAGAACCGTCCCCACCACGCTGGAGGACGCCCTCACGGTCGTGCACGGCCTGCCCGACGACGCCTGGGCCGTGCTGATCAGCCCGCGCCGGGAACACGCTGAGCACCGCAGGCTGGTCTACCAGGCCCGGGCCGCCCGCGAAGAGACGCTGGTCGCCTTCCACGTCACGGATCTGAGCCCCTTGGGCGCGGCGATCCTGACGGAGATGGCCCAGCCCCTGCTGACCACGCTCCCTCCGCACCGGCTGCTGCCGGCCCTGGCGGCGCTGGAGTCGCAGATGCGGTGCTTCACCGTCACCGACACGGTCGTGTCCATGAACGAACCGCGCACGCCACTGCTCACCCACGCGCGCAGCTGGATTCCCGGCGGCACCTACCTGGCCGAGCTCGGTGGCGGCGTGCACGCCTACTCCCCGAAGAAGCCCGGCAAGGCCCTGGACCGGATCGCGCTGGCCTCCCCCGGCGCCGTTGCCGCGCTCGCGCCCTCCTCCGACGAGGGCCCGGCGGGATCCCGCATCGGCGCCGCCACCGAGGCCCTGATCGGGCATCTGCGCCCCGCCCAGGTCCTCGCCCGGCCCAATCCGGATCCCGGCTGGTGGGGTTCGCCCCGCTGCGCCCAGCTGGTGCTCGCGCCGGCCGATCTGAGCGTCGCGCTGAAGCACCCCGGCGATGAGACGCCCGTTCCCGCTGATATCCCCGTGGCCGTGCTGTGCACGCCGCCGGCTCCGCCCCAGGAGGCAAGTACGTGAATCCCAAGCAGCTGCGCGGCGTGGTCACGCTGATCATCGCCGCGGTCGGCGCCATCGCGGTGTTCCTCGGCGTCGTGGCCTACGTCGGCTCCGTCCGCGCCGAGGTGGGCCCCACCACGGAGGTCTACGTGGCCACCGAGGACATCGCCGTGCACGAGGCGATCGACTTCGACAAGGTCGAGGCCGCAGAGATCCCGGACAAGTACCTGAACGCCCAGATGATCACCAACCGGGACGATCTGGCCGGTCAGAAAGCCTCCACCCACATCACGGCGGGCTCGTGGCTGCAGTCCGACATGATCGAGGCGGCCTCCTCCCTCGCCGACGGCGAGCGGGAGATCTCGGTCAACTTCGAAGGCGATATGGGCATCAACGGCCGGGTCCAGCCTGGCGACATCGTCGACGTCGTCGCCTCCTTCGCCCGGGACCGCGGCGGCCCGGAGGTCGGTGACACCTCCTACCGCCGGGCCGAGATCCCCTACAACGTGGCCGGCATCCTGGTCGAGAACGCCCTCGTCGTCTCGGTCGGCCAGCCGGTTCCCGCCGGTGCGGCCGCCGGCGCCGCCACCGAGGGCGGAGGCGAGGACTCGATGGTCGTGCCGGTGACCTTCGCGGTCTCGGTGGCCGACGCCAACCGGCTGGCCTACGGCGAATCCTTCGCCATCTCCATGCGCATCATCCGGTCGGGCAACAACGAGACCGGCACCGCGTTCGACGAGAACGACAAGTCCTTCCAGGACCCGGACCTGGGCCCCAACTTCAACAGCCCGCCGGAGGAGACCGTACCCGGCGACAGCGGCGAGGACAGTGACGAGTCCGGCGGCGAGACCGACGAGAACGAGGACGGATGACCATGACCAAGGCTGTGCTCTGCTGCGCCGAGGAACAGCGCGGCTGGGAGATCCGCCAGGCGCTCTCCGACGCGGGAGTGGAAGTGACACGGCAGTACGCCTCCACGCAGGCGCTGCTGGCCGGCCTGGCCCAGTACGGCGAGGCGGACACGGACGTCCTGGTCATCGACCAGTCCAGCTCGCCGATGCCGATGTGGGACCTCTCGGCGGAGGTCTCCGGGCGCTACCCCGCCATCGCGGTCCTCGCCGTCGTCGACAACCCCACCCGGGGCGACTACGCGACCGCCCTGGACAGCGGCGCCCGCGGCGTGATCGAGTATCCGCTCAACTTCGAGAACGTCGCCTCGCGGGTCCAGAGCGCGACCACCTGGGGCAGTTCCCTGCGGCGGGCCGTGCGGCGCACCCTCGACGAGGAGACCTCCGACGCCGGGGGCAAGATGGTCGTCCTCGCCTCCGCCAAGGGCGGTGCGGGATCGTCCACCCTGGCGCTGCACCTGGCGCTGGAATCGGCGCGGACCACCGGGCGCCGCGTCGTGCTGGTGGATCTGGACCTGCAGAAACCGGACCAGTCGATCCTCCTGGACGCACCCCGCAAACGCGATATCACCGATCTGCTCCCGGTCGTCGACGAGCTCTCGCCGCGGTTCCTCTCCGACGTGCTGTTCGAGCATCCCGGCGGCTTCTCCGTGCTGTTCGGACCGCAGGAGGGCGAGCGGGGCGAACTCGTCACGGAGGCCGCCGCGAAGAAGATCCTCGGCATGCTGCGCTCCCGCTTCGACACCGTCATCGTCGACATCGGCTCCGTGATGGGCGAGGCGAACGCCACCGCGGCGGAAATGGCGGACGAGGTCTGCGTGGTCACCCAGGCCAATGTCCTGGCCCTGCGCGGGGTACGGCGCCTCACCGCCCTGTGGGAGCGCATCGGCGCCCGGCGGTCCGAGCATGTGCAGGTCATCCTCAACGCCGTCGACAAGCGCTCGGACATCCAGCCCGAAGCGGCCAAGAAGATCGTGGGCCTCTCCGCCGCCCGGGCGGTCATCCCTCGGATGGACCGGCCCCTGGAGCAGGCGGTCAACCGACGCGATCCCCTCGCCGCGGGACCGGAATGGTCCCAGCGCGTTCAGCAGCTCGGCCGCGAGCTGGACATCGTGCCCCCGGAGTCGCTCGCCGATGGCCCCCGCAAGCGCCGCAGCACGCGGACCAAGCCCGCACGCGGCAGCAAGAAGAGCAAGAAGGACAAAGCCGCCGCGGCCGGCCCGGCGCCGGAGGAGACCCCGGCGCTCAGCGGCGCGGGAACACCTGGCGGTGAACGCGGTCAGTCGAGCATCGAGTTCGTCGGGCTGGTGACGCTGTTCCTGGCGCTGGCCGTCATCGCCTTCCAGCTTCTGCTCACTGGCGCCACCTGGGTGTTCGCCTCGCATTCGGCGGCGGAGGGCGCCCGGGCCGCCGCCGTGGGCAAATCCGCCGAGGCGGCGGCCCGGGACCGGACGCCCGGCGCCTGGCGGGACGGCATGTCCGTCCAGCACAGCGGCGACCGCGTGAGCGTCACCCTCGACACGCCCATGCTGGTGAAGTTCACCGAGGACTTCACCATCAAGATCCCCGCCAGCGCAGGAGTCGTGAGGGAACCATGAGCGCATTTCGCAGGACCACGCGCGAGCGCGGATCCATCAGCATCGAGTTCGTCGGCACCATCGGGATCGTCCTGGTGATGCTGCTCATCGCGCTCCAGGGTCTGCTGGCCATGCACGCGCTGAGCCAGGCGAACTCCGCCGCTCGGAACGCCGCCCGGGCCGAGACCCTCTCCACCGGCAGCGGGCAGGCCGAGGGACTGGCCGCGCTGTCCTCCTCGCTGCGCGCGGGCTCCAGCGTCCGCTGCACGAACAGGAGCAGCGACGTCACCTGCGAGGCCCGCGTCCAGGTGCCCATGTTCGCGATCGGCTGGCTCACCGAGCTGATGCCGCCGATGTCCGTCTCCCGCTCCGCGACGATGCCGCAGACCGAGGTCCGCTGATGCCGCTGCTCCGCAGAGTCGAAAGCCACCGCCTGACCCAGGGCGCTCCCGCCCCCGAGGCGCCGTCCGGGAACGGGCGCGCGCCACGGCCGGCCACCACCGCGAACCAGCCGGTCAGCGCCGCCGAACGCGCCGCCGCGGACTACCGCAAGCTGCTGCTGGACGAGATCGACCTCGACGAGCTCTCCAAGCTCGACCCGACCCAGCAGCGGGTCCGGCTCGAACGGGTGATGAGCCACCTCATCTCCCGCCAGGGCCCCGTGCTCTCCACCCGGGAACGGCAGAACATCATCCGCCGGGTCGTCGACGAAGCCCTCGGCCTGGGCATCCTGGAGCCCCTGCTCGCCGACCAGTCCGTCACCGAGATCATGGTCAACGGACCGGACGACATCTTCGTCGAGCGCGCCGGCAAGCTGGAGAAGCTCGAGTACGGGTTCTCCAGCAACGATCAGCTGATGCAGACGATCGACCGGATCGTCGCCGGGGTCAACCGCCGCGTCGACGAGTCCTCCCCCATGGTCGACGCCCGGCTGCCCACCGGAGAGCGCGTCAACGTCATCGTCCCGCCGCTCGCCCTGGACGGCGCCGCGCTGACCATCCGCCGCTTCCCCACGCCGTTCACCATGCAGGATCTGGTCGGCAAGGGCAGCTTCGACGCGGCCACCGCCGAACTCCTGGTCGCCTGCGTCCGCGCGCGCCTGAACATCGTCGTCTCCGGCGGTACCGGCACCGGTAAGACGACCCTGCTCAACGCTCTCTCCGGGCAGATCCCCGACCGGGACCGCATCGTCACCATCGAGGACTCAGCGGAGCTGCAGCTCCAGCAGCCGCATGTGATCCGGCTGGAGTCCCGTCCGCCGAACATCGAGGGCAAAGGCCAGGTCACGATCCGCGACCTGGTGCGCAACAGCCTCCGCATGCGCCCGGACCGGATCATCGTCGGCGAGGTCCGCGGCGGGGAGACCCTGGACATGCTCCAGGCCATGAACACCGGTCATGACGGCTCCCTCGTGACGGTGCACGCGAACAGCACCGAGGACGCCGTCTCCCGCCTGGAGACCCTGGCGAGCATGAGCGAGCTGAAAGTGCCGTACGAGGCGCTGCGCGACCAGATCAACAGCGCCGTGGACCTGATCGTCCAGCTCACCCGCGGCGCCGATGGTTCACGCCGGGTGACGGAGATCGCGACGGTGACCTCGAAGCGGCGCGAAGAGTTCACCCTGCGTCCGCTGATGCGCTTCGAGCAGGAACCGCCGGGACCGGACCGCGTCGTACGCGGCAGGGTCCGGCAGTACGAGGTCCCGGCGGTTCTGGCCGACCGGCTGTGGCTGGCAGGTCACCCCCTGCCGCGGCACATCCCCGTGGAGGCCGGCGCTTCCTGCCGGCAGCCGGGAGTGGCCTGATGAGCCCGGAGCTGCTCCTCCTGCTGCTGGCCGGCGTGCTGGTCGTCGCGGTGGTCGGGTTCCTGCTCTTCACCGCCGGCTCCGCCGAGCAGGCCGCGATCGTGCGCTCCGAGTCCGGTGGCCTGCGCGGCAGCTTCCGGGGCGCCGTCATCCGGCCGGTGGACCGTGCCTTCCAGCGCCTTCCGCTCGGCCGTTGGCTGGCCACGTCGCTCACCGAGGCGAATCTGCGCTCCGTCTACGCGGTGGAATACGCCCTGGCGGGCCTGCTCGTCGTCGTCCTGGTCTTCCTGATCGCCCTGACGCAGATCACCTGGTTCTACGCCGCGGCGCTCGCCTTCGGCGTGGCCTGGGGCATGCTGATCGTGCTGCGCAAGCTCAGGGAGCGGCAGCACCGGCTCTTCCTGGCCCAGCTGCCGGAACTGGCCCGCATCCTGGCCAATGCGACGAACGCCGGCCTGTCCATCCGGACCGCGCTGAAGATCGCGGCCACTGAACTGTCAGATCCAGCGGGCCGGGAACTGGCCCTGCTGAACCACGAGCTCAATATCGGCACGCCCATCGACGTCGCCCTGGAGCGGCTGGAACAGCGGGTCCCCGGACGGGACCTCAGCGTCCTGGTGGGCACGCTCGTGATCTCCCAGCGCTCGGGTGGCTCGCTCATCTCCGCGCTGCGCGGCATGGCGGGCGCCCTGGAGGACCGCAAGGAGAGCGCCCGCGAGGTGAAGACCCTCATGACGCAGTCCAGCTACACCGGCTATCTGGTGGTCGGCTTCGGGGTCGGTATCGTGTTGATGCTCAACGCGATCTCCCCGGGACTCCTCTACGACCTGACCAGCACCGTGTTGGGGCAGATCGGTCTGGTCTTCACCGCGGTGTGCTATCTGATCGGGCTGGTGCTCATCGGGCGGATGACGCGGGTGAAGATCTGATGGCGGCACTGCTCTTCGGCCTGGTCGCAGCGTTGATCCTGCTCTTCGCGATCCGCGGCTTCGTCCTGGTCCGTTCCGATCCCCTGGGGCATCTGGCGCAGGAGGACCGTGCGCTGATCAAGGACTCGGCACAGCGCCGCCGCCGGGAAAGCCTGCTGACCAGGTTCGGACGCCGCTTCGGGCCCGAGGTTGCCGGTCTGGCCGGCCCCGGCTACCGGGACCTCATCGCGCGCCAGGTCCTGTACGCCCAGGATCCGCAGTTCCCCACCATCGGCGACTTCTTCGCCATGAAAGCCCGGCTGCTGCTCATCTGCGGTCTGGGCGCCATCGGTCTGGGGCTGATGCTGCAGTCACCGTATCTGCCTCTCCTGCTGCTCGCCATCGGGTTCTTCGTCCCCGATCTGGCGCTCATCTCAGGTGGCCGCAAACGACAGGCGGCCATCGAGGACGCCCTTCCGGACTTCCTCGACATCCTCGCCGTCACCGTCTCCGCGGGCCTTTCGTTCCGTGGTGCGCTGCAAAGGGTCACCGAACGGACCGAGGGACCGCTGGCCGAGGAGATGCGCACCGCGATGCGGCAGATGGACGTCGGCACTTCCCGCTACGAGGCGTTCCGGGCGCTCCGGGAACGCACGCAGTCCCCGTCGATGGATGCCTTCATCACCTCCATGCTGCAGGCGGAGGAGCTCGGGTCGCCGCTGGTCGACGCGCTGGAGCAGATCGCCCTGGACATGCGCCGGGCACGGGCCCAGAAGGCACGCCAGGAAGCGTCGAAGGCCTCCCCCAAGATCGCCGGCGTGGTCACCATCGTGATGGTGCCCGGCACCATGGTGCTCATCATCGTGAGCATGTACTTCGTCGCCGGACTGGACTTCGGCGAGCTGTTCGGGAGCGCGCCATGAGGCGGCTCGCGCCGCCCAAGGCGGGCTACGTCCTGGTGCAGTGCGGGAAGATCGCGCTGATCCTCCGGC
Organism: Sediminivirga luteola; assembly: GCF_014639315.1. GTDB lineage: Bacteria > Actinomycetota > Actinomycetes > Actinomycetales > Brevibacteriaceae > Sediminivirga > Sediminivirga luteola. The sequence continues at coordinate 239,925 of NZ_BMFY01000005.1, read as the reverse complement.
TGCTCTGTGCCTACCCGGTGGTGCTCAGCTGGCCCCGCCACCCGGGCGTTCTGGAGCTCATCCTGCTGGGCGCCACCATGCTCGGCTCTCTGGTCCTCCTGCTGGGATGGCATCGGCTGGCCCCGCTCATCACCCGGCATCCGGCGATCATGGGCGTGGACATCATCGTCGCGCTGCTGATCTTCGCCAGCACCTCCGCGCACGGAGCCTATCTGGCCTACCTGGGCTCGACCGCGCTGCTGATCGGGCTGTTCTTCGACGCGGTGGGCCGGGTGCTGCTGACAGCGCTGCTGGGCGCCGGCTACGCCGCCGTCCAGGTGTACCGGGCGGTGATGGAGACGCTGCCGGGTCCCGCCGGGGCCACGGCGGTGCTCGGCGCGCTCATGCTCTTCGCCGCGCTCGCCTATGTCGGCGGCTCCATGCGTGCATTGCAGGACAGGGTGAACGCCTCGATGGAAGCCGTGCGGAACGCCGCCGGCGATGCCGCCCTGGGCGAGGAACGCTCACGGATCGCCCGGGAGCTTCACGATTCCCTGGTGAAGACGCTGGTCGGGATCGACCTGCAGGCGAAGGCGCTCGCGATGGCCGGCGGGCCCGCGGAGGGCGCAAGGAGCATCAGCGAATCTGCGCAGCAGGCCATCCGCGAGTCCAGGACGCTCCTGACCGATCTGCGCAGCGCCTCCAATCCGCCGCTGGAGCGCGCGCTGGAGAACATCGCCGCCGAGCTTCAGGCCTTCCACCCGGTCCGGGTCCGCCTGGAGACCGCCGGTTGCTGCCGGCTGCCGGCGGATGTGCGCTACACCGCGGTGAAGGTCGCCGAGGAAGCGCTGGTGAACGCCGCCAAGCATTCCGGCGCCGAGGAGATCAGGTGCACGGCCCGCTGTGAAGGCGGCTGGCTGCGTCTGGAGATCGCCGATGACGGCGCCGGATTCCGGCTGCGGCGCCGCCGCAAGCCGGGGCACTACGGGCTGGCCGGCATGCGGGAGCGCGCCGAGGAGATCGGCGGCACCCTGACCCTTGATTCCGAGGAGGGCTCGGGTACCCGGGTACTCCTCTCAGTCCCCATCGCCTCCGAGGAGGAAACGCATGACGCCCCTGCGCGTGCTGATCGCCGATGACAATAGCGTCGTCCGTCTCGGCCTGGAGCAGATCCTGACGAACACGCCCGATGTGGAACTCGTCGGCGCCGCCGAGAACGGCCGCCAGGCCGTGGACATGGCCGCCGAGCTGTCCCCGGATGTCTGCCTGCTGGACGTGCGCATGCCGGAGATGAACGGCATCGAGGCGGCCCGCCTCATCTCTCCGGGCTGTGCCGTCGTGATGCTCACCCACAGCGAGGAGGCCGAGATCGTGACCGCCGCCGTCCAGGCGGGGGCCAGGGGCTATGTGGTCTACAGCGAGCTGGAAGTGGAATACCTCTCCCAGGCGCTGCGCTCGGTGATGGCCGGCTCCATGCTCATGTCGCCCAGCGCCTCATCCGCCGTGCTCAGCGGGCTTGCGGCCGCAGCTCCTGCATCTCCGCCGGCCGTGCAGCTCGCCGCGTCCGGCGGTCAAGCCCCCGGCGGAACAGGGGCACAGCACAGTGCGCGGCTACCGGGTGGCGCGCCGGTCCCCGAGGGCGCCGGTGCACCCGGAGTGGCGCTCGCCGGTGAACCCCACCAGGTCACCGCCGTCACCGAACTGCCCCCGCGTGGTTCTTCCCCCTTCGGCCTGAGTACCCGCGAGGCCGAGGTCATGGGGCTCATCGCCGACGGCCTGGCCAATGGTGAGATCGCCGAACGTCTGTTCCTGAGCGAGAAAACGGTGAAGAACCACGTCAACCGCATCTTCGCCAAGATGGCGGTGACGTCCCGAGCGGAGGCCGTCAGCGTCTGGTTCCGGAGCCGGACATAGGCCTGCGGGCCCACTCCCGCGATTGGGCCTGGTGATGGGCCCAGGTGCCCTCGTCCGGCCTGGCCGGCGCTGGCATCGTGGTGATCGCAAGCTCCCCTTCGAAACGTAAAGGAAGTAGAACAATGGTCCAGCTGCTCAAGATGAAGAACCGCATCGACGAGAACGTCCAGGCCGTCTCCACCGCGCTGCAGGAGCGTCGCGAGGCCGGTCAGGGCACCATCGAGTACGTCGGCATCGCCGTGGTCATCACCGTCATCATCGCCGGTCTGGTCACCTGGTTCAGCACCAGCGGTAACAACGCGATCAGCACCGGCATCCAGGGCGTCATCGACAGCATCTTCGGCAAGACCGCAGGCTGATCGAGTCCCTCACGCACATCATCCCCACCCCTTGAGATCCCCGTGATGCGATCCCCGCTCAAGCGAGACGACGGTCAGATGTCCCTGGCCGTCGTCTCGCTTGCTCTCGTGGTCCTGATGGTCGGCGTCGGCCTGATGATCTTCGGCCAGGCAAGCGATTCCCGCGGCAAAGCCCAGAAGGCCGCCGACGCCGCCGCCCTCGCCGCCGCCACAGAGATGAGATACAGCTGGATCGGGTGGTGGCTGCGAACCCAGCCGCCTCCGAAATCCCCGGTCGACTGGGGCCCGGCGCGTGGCCCGTCGTCTTCCACGCCGAGCATGAACGCGGGACGCGGAGCCGCGAACGAATACGCCGCGCAGAACGACAACTCCAGCGTGACGAGCTACCGGCAATTCCCGTCCGGGACATCGGTGCACCGGGTCACCGTGGACACCCTGGCAGAGAAAACTGACGTTTCCGGCACCGCGGACCGGCTGGTCGGTACCCCTCAGGCCGAAGCAACCGCGACAGCCGAAGTCCGCGCAAAGGCGGGGATCATCTGCCGGAAGCAGAACGTTATATGGCCTCCCAAAAGCCCTACCGTGATCAGCTGGGAAGTCATCTGCAGCGCGCCGGGTGTGGGCTCGGCCACCGTCGGGTACATCGGTCCGGTCCCGATGTCCGCTTCGTACGATCCCGACGACTTCGCCAAGTTCTTTGACATCCGGCTGGTCGACTGAACCGACTGAATCAGCGTGATTCACGACAGTGCGGTCAGTCCATCCACCGGCCCAGCGGCGGGAAACGGCGTCATAGCGCTCACCCGCCGCTCGGGAGCTGGGATAGCGTCCCGCGCACAGGGCTCGCAGGCTGAGCCAGCAGAATCCCCCGCATCGGAATTTCACCGGGCGGACCAGCGCGATCCGCACTGGCGCCCACAAGACACGACCTTCTTCGCCGGGCACCGAGATCATGCGCCGCATTACGACCGTCGACGGTCGTGTCCTGGCATGACACTCCCGCATTGTGCCTCGCGCTTTGTACTCGCGCGGGGCTTCAGCGCTGGGGTTTCAAGGGCGCAGTCCGCCGCCGAGTGCGATGACGGCCGCCGCCACGCACACAAGGATGAGCAGCGCCCAGCCGGCCGTCGCCATGCGTGCCGAACGGTCCGGTTTCCCGCCCTCCGGCGCGTGTTCCGGCGCTCCTACGTCTCCATCTCCGGCCCGCATGACGTCATGGCGGGAGTTCCGTCCCTTCGCCTTGCGCCGCCTCTCACGCTTCGGCGCCTCAGCCTCGCGCCGGTCCCGCCGCCGCTGGGGCATCGCGGCGTCCGGGGCGGCCTCCGGACCTGCGCCGCGTGCCGATGCACCTGTCGCCTCTGAACCTGCGTCCGTCGCGCGTTCCGGGCCGGCATCCGGCGCCGTTGCACCTGTCACCTCTGAACTTGCGTCCGCGGCGTATTCCGGCACGAACGCCGAGGTCCCCGTCACCCAGGACAGGCCCGGGCCGCCAGGCGGCTCTGCCGGAGGAGTCTGCGCGTGAGAGTCCCGGCCGCTCGATGGATCCGGCGACGATGATGTCCACGGCAGGGTCGTCTCGGCACCAGACTGCCCGGACGGGGTACCAGGCGGGCCGGAGGGAAGGGGCGGCGGCGCAGCGGGGTCAGTCCGCGGGCCCGCGGGCACATCCGCCAGCGCCCAAGGACCCGGGGCGGCGGACGCGGCCTCTGCTCCGTGCCGTTCCTGCTGCCCGCCCTGCGCGGGCGAGGAGCCTGTCTGAACTGCCTTCGCCGGGGCCGACCGTGGCGGCTCAGGTGGCGCCGTCGGCACGCCCGTCATCGCGGGAGGGGCCGGGGCCGATGTGCGGCTCGGTGTGCGTGATACAGACGGTCCCTGCCCTGGGCGTGGAGGCAGGGATTCCTCCTGGGCGGGCTGACGGCTCGGGTCCGCGATGCCGGGACCGGTAGGACCGGCGGATCCAGCAGGACCAGAATGACCGGCAAGACCATCAGGGCTGGCAGGCCGAACCGGATCGCCGGGGTCGCCCGGATTGCCCACGGACGGACCCGAGCCGTCACCCGGCACGGCAGGCTCAGGGGCATCGGCGCCTGTTCCGGGCGGTCGCACCCGCTTGAGCCACTGGCGTTCGGCGGCCTCGCGTTCCTTGCGTTCCCGCTCGCGCTTGGCGCCGCCCAGCAGCGGTCGTCGTCCCATGCGTCCAGGATAACGGCCACCAGGGCATGGAAGACGCCCGTGACAGAGCGGGAACACGGGTGTTCCGGCCCTCGTCACGGGCGCCGCCCGCAGGCATCGGCGGCCTACCTGGGCTGCCCGCCGGCCTCACCGGCGAGGAGCGCTCCTCAGGCCGGGTTGATGATCCGGCCCCAGGTGCTCTTATTGCCCCAGATGTTCTGCCGCAGCCCCTCCAGCTGCAGCACCTGCGAGTGGTCGACGAAGAGGTTCACCTCGTTGCCATAGTTCTTCACGTACCACTCGAACACCAGGGGGTCGGCCGCCTCGAACATCACGTTCTCCAGGCCCACGCCGTTGATGATGGACGCCGCGGCCCCGGTGTTCCACTCCACGACGTTCTCCGTGATGCCCTCGGATTCGATCATGATGATCTCGGCACCGGCGTCGAGCGCCTTCTGCGCCCGGTCGATCAGATCGCCGATGTCCTTCTTCCCCTCCGCCGCGAGTTCCGCTTCCGTGGAGTCACCGCCGGAGCCGATCTGGATGCCGAGTTCGGGCTTGGCCTTCAGGCCCGCCTTGGTGACCTTCTCCACCAGCCGCAGCAGGCCGGAGGTGGGGAGCATGATGAAACCGGTGGAGATCTCGATCACGTCGAAGCCGGCCTCCTTGGCCTCCTTCAGGTACGCGTCGACGGCATCGGGCCCGTAGCGCAGGACCGTCTCGATCCAGCCGCCCGAGGAGACATAGGCGTCGTGCTCGTGGGCGATGTCGCTGAACGCGCGGACCTGCTCGCGCGGCAGCAGCGCGAACGAGCCGCCAGCCCATTTGATGCCGTCCACCCACTGGCCGGCGACGTCGAAGACGTCCTGCAGATGCCGGGTGCCGAACGTGGAGTAGTACGGTGCGCGGATCTCAGTCAGGCCGATCGACCGCGGTTTGGCCGGGCGGTGCGCCCGGGGGACGAAGTCGAAGCTGACATCGTGCTGGGTGGTGTCGGTGGACATGTGATCCTCCTTGATTGTTCTTTCGGTAGATGGGTTCTCCCGCATTGCGGTAGCTGCCGGGAGCCGCACCTGCGCACTTCGCTCGGTGCTCATCGCGTTGTGCTCTGCACGCCGGACCCTGTGTTCTGTCTTACCCGCGCTCGGTGCTGACCCGGGCGAGCGCATGGGTCAGGCCGGTGATCGGCCCGTCCCCCAGCTGGCGGATCTGCCCGGCGATCTCGTCGCGCAGATCGTCACTGGTGAACGGCGCTGCGAGACGGTCGAACTTCTCCCGTGCCCGATCCCAGCTGAGCGGGTCGTCGTGGAATCCCTCGTAGGAGTTCTGGCTGGAACGGAACACGGTGCCGTCGGCGAGTTCGACCTCCAGATCTGCCGGCATCTGCTCCGGGAACCTGGCCGAGAACGTTGCGTCCGGGGTGATCTCCACCTTCTTGAGCAGATCCTGCACGTCGTCGGCGACGATCCGCTCCGGCGCGTACTGTTCCACACCCACCTGCCCGTCCAGCAGCGCTGCGGCGAGCATGTACGGCAGCGAATGGTCGGCTTCCTCCTTGGTGCGGACGATCCGCTTATCGCCCTCCTCACCGCCGCCGATGATGGAGAAGGCCACGTCGAACGTCTTCAGCCGCACCGCGGCGATGGCCCGTGGCGTGAAGCCGTCCTGAGCGCGGATGTCCAGCGCGGCGTCGAGCGCGGACTGCGAGTGGATCTCCGCGTTGTGCTTCTTCACGATGGTGCGACGCACCTGCTCCAGGTCCTCGGCGGACCAGTCGATCGTGAAGTCACCCGCGATGGTCTCCTTGAAGCCCTTGTTGCCTTCGAAGACGGCCTCGGGCCCGGTGATCCCCTTGCTGGCCAGGAGCGCCGCGAACATGCCCTCCTTGGCCGTGTTCGGATAGGCCAGGCCCTTCCAGTGGCTCAGGTTTCCGGTGCGGGTGACGCGCAGTGCGTTGTTCGCGGTCCCGGCGATGGCGACGGCGTTGGCGATGCGCCCGGCGTCCAGGCCGAGCGCCTTGGCGCAGGCCGCGGCAGCCGCATAGGCGCCCTGGGTGGTGTGGTCGAATCCCTTCGCCCGGACGGGCGCGACATCGGACAGCCGGGTGTGGATCTGGTACGCCACCGCCAGCGCCGAGAGGAAGTCGCGTCCCGTGCCTCCGGCGTACTCGGTCGCCGCCAGGACGGCACCGAGGTTGTCGGAGGGGTGATTCGTCTCCCCTGGCGCCAGGTAGGAGTCCATGTAGTCCAGATAGCGGCTGAGCGCGCCGTTGTAGAACGCGGCACGTTCCGGTGAGGTGCGCCCGCCGCCGATGAGGGTGGCGGCGGGACTGCCGCCGAGTTCGGCGGTGAGCTCGCGGATGGCGCGGACGGGCGCGGCGTCGATGGCGCCGATCGCCACGCCGATGGTGTCGAGGACGCGGACGAGGAGCTGTTCGCGTGCCTCGTCGCTGAGCCAGGATTCGTCGGCCGCCTCGGCGAAGGCGGCCAGCTGCTGTACTTCGGTCATGGTGGACCTCCGATCGCGGTGCGTTCGGGGCCTTGCGCGCTCTCAGGCCTTAGGTATGGTCGACCTTGCTTGCACTCTCCACGATCCTCCCGATTTACCTTGATGTCAAGATATTCTTGGCCTCGGGAACTGTGACCTGCATCGCACTGCTCAGGAGCTGGTGGCCAGCGCCGAGACCTCGTTCCAGCGGCCGGCGTAGTGGTGCCGCACGGACTGCGCCAGCTCGTCGTCGCCAGAGTCCACCGCTTCGATCCAGTGGTCCACGAGCGCCGGGGTGTCATCCGGCCATATCCGCTCGGTCAGCCCGCCGTAGTCGAGTTCGACCACCGCATTGAGGTCGAAGTCGTCGAGCCATTCGGCCAGGCCGCGCATCTTGGCGGTGATGATGTCATCGGGCATCCGGCGTTCCAGAACCTCGGCGGCCCACTCCGCCCGGCCGGAGGCCGCCAGGATCGGCGTGCGCACGACCACCGCATCGCCCTCGTGCCCCACCATGTCCTGATCCGCGACGACCGCCACGAGCCAGGTCGGGGGCACTTCCCAGGCCGCGGTGCGGGTGAAGACCCGTGCATCGGCGTTCTCCTGCAGCCAGGCGGTCTTGGCGGAGGCGGCCCGGCGCCGCGCACGCTCGGGCAGCACCATGCGCATCGCGGCGGCGGACCAGTCCTGCCAGTCCTCCGCCAGCTGCTCGAGGGCCAGCCAGCTGCGCACGTCCTCCTGCATCGGGCACACCCGGTCGATGCCGTCGCCCACCTTGCCGGCCGGCAGGAACAGCGGAGCATCACGCATCCCCGCCGGGACCGGGTTCACCGGCAGTCCGAGCAGACGGCGGTCGGCATCGGCGTCCCGCATGGCGAACAGCCTGGCCCGGTTGTCCGTGACGTCCATCCCGTCGTACTCCGGGTGCGCCGCGAGCGGTTCGAACACCCGCAGATGGGTCTGGTAACTGCGCGCATAGGACATGCCTCCACTGTAGACCCGGCGGCGGGCCTTCTTCAGCCGGGTGCGCGGCAGGCAGCCCAGGCCAGGCACGCGATGGGACCGTGCGACGACGGCGCGCGGCGCCCGCAGGCACGGAACGGGGCCGGTGAAGGGGTGATACTGCCCACGGGTATCCGTCCATAATGGAACACCCCGTAGACATCACGTAGACTGGTCGACGATGCAATGGTGAATTCCGGGCCGCGCCCGCCCGGACTGAGCACGAGGGGGGTCGACGCCTGTGGGTCGCGGCCGTGCAAAGGCGAAGCAGACCAAAGTCGCCCGGAAGTTGAAGTACTCCACCCCTGAGACGGACCTCACCGCGCTGGAGCGCGAACTGGCCTCCCGTCGGGGTTCGGGCGACGGGGATGACGATTACAGCGACATCGCCGCCAGGTACAACTCGGAGTACGAGGACGAAGGCGAGCGCTGACCTCCCCTTCTCCTGGAGAGAACGTCAGGAAATGCGAAACGGGCCTGGAGGAGCCACCGCTCCTCCAGGCCCGTTTCGCGTGCGTGCGTAGCGAGTCATAGCGGACCAGCCAGCTACGCCACCCCTCGGTGAGCCAGCTTCGCGGCCCTACATGGCCGGTCGTTCCGCGTGCACGCATGACGGTGACGCCAACCGGTCAAGAGCGAACGTCTGCGGACGCGGCTGCCGAATGCCGGTCGCTCGTCCTGAGCTCTACGCCACCCGCATCCGATCCGCCGTCCCGCACTCCGCAGCGGCCGCCTGCGACCGGTTCCACCGGAGGAAAAGCCACGGCTGTTTCGAAAAACCCCCGTGGGAATTGGAAACAGAAGTGGGTTTTGCGTCCCGGCGGGCTTTGCGTGCCCGACGGGGTCCCGCGCAGCGACGGGCCTGAGCGCTCAGAGCAGGATCGCGGCGCCGCCGTCGACGCCCTTGGCACCCTGCACCAGGTCGGCGCCCTGCGCCTCCGGCACTGAGCCGGGACCTGCCGCCGGCGCGATCTCGCCCAGCACCCAGGCGGGGATGCCGCGCTGGGAGAGCGCTGTCAGCGCGGCATCGGCGGCACCGGCATCGGCGATCACGACCATGCCCACGCCCAGATTCCAGGTTCGCTCGCGATCCTCCTGAGGCACCTTCCCGGCATCGCCGAGCACCTGGAACACCGGGGGGATCTCCCAGCTGTCCCGGCGCATCACGGCGGTGAGTCCCTTGGGCAGTACGCGCGCGACATTCGCTGCGAGGCCTCCGCCGGTGACGTGCGAGATCGAATGCACGCGGTCCTTGCCGTCCGCGCCGAGCCCCAGCTCCTCGATGAGGGCCAGCAGATCGGCGCTGTACACGCGCGTCGGTTCCAGCAGTTCCTCGCCCAGAGTGCGGCCGAACTCCGTCACCTGCCGGTCCAGCTCCCAGCCGAGGTCGGCGATGATGCGCCGGACCAGGGAGTAACCGTTCGAGTGCAGCCCCGAGGAGGCCAGTCCCAGGACCACGTCACCGGCGCGGACCCGCTCGGGTCCCAGCAGCCGGTCGGCCTCGACGACGCCGGTGGCGGCGCCGGCGACGTCGTACTCGTGCTCTGCGAGCAGTCCCGGGTGCTCCGCGGTCTCCCCGCCGACGAGTGCCGTACCGGCCTGCTTGCAGGCGGCGGCGATGCCCCGGACGATATCCGCGATCCGCTCGGGCACGACCTTGCCGCAGGCGATGTAATCGGTCATGAACAGCGGAGTGGCGCCGGAGACCGCGATGTCGTCGATCACCATGCCGACCAGATCGAAGCCGATGGTGTCGTGGATGTCCATCCGTTGCGCCAGCGCCACTTTGGTGCCCACGCCATCGGTGGAGGTGGCCAGCAGCGGCCGCCGGTAGTCCTTCAGCGCGGAGGCGTCCCAGAGTCCGGCGAAGCCTCCCACTCCGCCGAGTACCTGCGCCGGATGCGTGGCCGCTACGGCGGTCTTCATCAGCTCGACCGCCCGGTCGCCGGCCTCGACGTCGACGCCGGCGGCGGCGTAGGTGACTCCCTCGCTCATGCGCTCTCCCCTTGCTGGTAGCCCTCGTGTGCCTCGCGTCCCGTGACCAGTTCCACCGGCACCGGGCCCGGCTCGACCCGGCTGCGGGTGCCGCAGCCGGTGGAGACGACGCCGGGGTCCTCCGCCCGGGGCACCGGGATCGGGTAGACGCCGGTGAAGCAGGCGCTGCACAGCTCCTTGGGGTTCTGGCGGGTGGCGGCGATCATACCCTTGGTGGAGATGTAACCGAGCGAGTCCGCACCGAGCGAGCGCCCGATCTCCTCCACCCCGAGGCCGTTGGCGATCAGCTCGGCGCGGGTGGCGAAGTCGATGCCGTAGAAACACGGCCATTTGACCGGCGGGGAGGAGATCCGGATGTGGACCTCTTTCGCTCCGGCCTCGCGCAGCATCCGCACCAGGGCCCGCTGGGTGTTGCCCCGGACGATGGAGTCGTCCACCACGACGAGGCGTTTGCCGGCGATGTTCTCCTTGAGCGGGTTCAGCTTGAGGCGGATGCCCAGCTGCCGCAGCGTCTGAGAGGGCTGGATGAAGGTCCGGCCGACGTAGGCGTTCTTCATCAGTCCCTGGCCGAAGGGGATGCCGGATTCCTCCGCGTAGCCGACGGCGGCGGGTGTGCCGGATTCCGGCGTCGGGATCACCAGGTCCGCGTCCACCGGGTGCTCACGGGCCAGGACGCGGCCCATCTCGGTGCGCGCGGAGTGCACCACCTGGTCGTTGATGACCGAATCGGGCCGGGCCAGATAGACGTACTCGAAGACGCAGCGGGCCGGCTGGGGCTCCGCGAAGTGATAGCTGTGCAGGCCGTCGGAGTCGATCGCGATCAGCTCACCCGGCTCGACCTCACGGACCAGGGAGGCGCCGACGATGTCCAGAGCGGCCGACTCGGACGCCACCACCCAGCCCCCTTCGAGGCGGCCGAGCATGAGCGGCCGCACGCCGTGCGGATCGCGTGCCGCGTAGAGGGTGTCCTCGTCCATGAACACGAAGCTGAAGGCGCCCTGCAGCCGGGGGAACAGCTGCATGGCGCTCTCGCGCAGGTTCTCCCCCGGCTGGGTGCGCAGCAGCTGCGTCACCAGGGAGGTGTCGTTGCTGGAGTCCCGGCGCTGCCGGGACCGGCTCAAGCGCCGCTCCTCGCGCTCGGTGCGCTGGTCCCGGGTGTCCTCCCGGGCCTGCTCCACCATGGTCTGGAGTTCCTCGTAGTTCGTGATGTTGCCGTTGTGCGCCAGGGCGACCGTGCCGTACGGCGTGGGCCCGAGCGTCGGCTGCGCGTTGTCCCAGGTGGAGCTGCCGGTGGTGGAATACCGGGTGTGGCCGACCGCGATATGGCCGGTCAGCGTCTCCAGGTCCTGCTCGTTGAACACCTGGGAGACCAGGCCCATGTCCCGGTAGACCAGGATCTGCTTGCCGTTGGAGGCGGCGATCCCGGCCGATTCCTGACCGCGGTGCTGCAGGGCGTAGAGCCCGAAGTAGGCGAGCTTGGCGACCTCCTCGCCCGGAGCCCAGACCCCGAAGACGCCGCAGGCGTCCTGCGGTCCCTTCTCCTGGGGGTCGATGTCGTGCGTGAGACGTCCGTCGGGCCGTGCCACGGCTGCCCTCCCTAGCTGTCGTTATGAATCGCGGCCGTCGGCCTGCCGCGCGGTCCGGCCGGGAACCGAGGGGCCGTCGCCGCTGGAGGGATCACTCGCCGGAGCGCTGTCCCGCGCCCCGGAGTCCTCCGCTGGGACCGCCGGATCCGGCGTCGCCTGCACGCTGTCGTTCTCCGCGTCGCCGGCACCCTCTGAGTCGCCGGCAGCCGCTGCCTCCGGGGCGGGGGCGTCGCCGGACATCCGCTGGTAGTAGGCGCCCACCGTGTAACGCCGCTCCCGGCGGGCGGTCACCCGCTCCACGAGAAGGGCGACACCCCCGCCCAGGAAGAGGCCGATGGTTCCCAGCAGAGCCGCGAAGAACCCCGCGGTGGCGAAGAAGGAGTACTCCTCGGCGGGGTTGAGCGGTTGCACCGGCTGGGCCGCGACGAGCGGTGCGGCGATCAGGCCGAGGAGAGCACCCGCGCCCATGAAGACCGAGTACTTCGGCCTCCGGCGGACGCGGACGTCAATGGTGTGACTCATGAATTCCCTGCTGCGAGTGCGTCGGACCTACCTGCACATTCTACGCACACCCGGAAGCCGCCGCCGGTCCGCCCTTCGCCGGGCCGGCGCCGCGCTCAGACAGCAGCCCGGGGGACGGTCCGCAGTGCGATCTCACGTCCCCCGGGTCTGCTTCTCGCGTCCGCCCCGCGCATTCCTTGAGCGGGATGCTCGGGGCACGGTCAGAGCTTCATGACGACCGTCTTGGTCTGGGTGTACTCGTCGAGCGCCTCCAGGCCCTTCTCCCGGCCGTAGCCGGACTTCTTGAAACCGCCGAAGGGCAGCTCCACGCCGCCGCCGGCGCCATAGGTGTTCACGAAGATCTGTCCCGCTTCGATGGCGTCGACCATGCGATGCGCGGTGCCCAGGTTCTGCGTCCACACCGCGGACACCAGGCCGTAGTCGGTGCCGTTGGCGAGCGCGGCCGCCTCCTCCTCGTCCTCGAAGGAGAGGACCGCGACGACCGGGCCGAAGACCTCCTCCTGGGCGATCCGGCTGGCCGGGTCCACCCGGTCGACGACGGTGGGCAGGAAGTAGCTTCCGCCGGCCAGGGGGCCGTCCAGGCTGTCCGGCGCGGTCCCGCCGGTGAGCACCTGAGAGGAGTCGACCTCGGCGAGGAAACCGGCGACCCGCTCGCGCTGCTTGGCGGAGACCAGGGGGCCCAGCTGCGGGTCGTCGACGCCGGCGCCGATGGTGATCTGCTCGAAGGCGCCGACGATCTTGTGGGTGACCTCCTCGCGGATGCTGGCGTGCACCAGCAGCCTGGAGCCAGCCGAGCAGGTCTGGCCGGCGTTCTGCACGACGGAGCGCACCAGGCTCGGCAGTGCCGCGTCGATGTCGGCGTCCGGGAACACCACATTGGCGGACTTCCCGCCGAGTTCGAGGACGGTCGGGATGACGCGGTCGGCAGCGGCGTGAGCGATGAGCGAGCCGGTCTGGGTGGAGCCGACGAAGCCCAGGTGGTCGATGCCCGGATGCGCCGCGAGCGCCTGGCCGGCCTCGGCGCCGAGCCCGGTCACGACGTTGAAGGCACCGGCCGGGGCCCCTGCCTCCGTGATGATCTCCGCCAGGCGCACGGTCGAGCGGGGAGTCTCGTCGGCGGGCTTGGCCACGGCGGTGTTGCCGGTGGCCAGCGATGTGGCCACGGCGCGGGAGATGAGCTGCAGCGGATAGTTCCAGGCCACGATGTGCCCGGTGACGCCGTACGGCTCGCGCTTCGTATAGGCGTGGGTGTCCGGGCCGAGCGGGATCGTCCGGCCGTAGTAGGACTCGATCGCCTGCCCGTAGAAGCGGAAGTAACGGGCGGCGACGTCGACGTCGGCGTAGGCCTGCGTGAGCGGTTTTCCGGTGTCCTCGGACTCCAGGCGGGCGAGTTCGTCGCGGTGGCCGAGCACGGCATCGGCGATCGCGACCAGCAGCGCCGAACGCTGCGCCGGCGTGGTGCGCCGCCATTCGCGCTGCGCCTGGCGGGCGGAGGTGACGGCCTGGTCGACCTCATCTGCGCCGGAACGGCCGACCTGGCCGAGCACGGCCCCGGTCGAGGGATCGACGTTGTCGTAGGTCTGGGTGGACGGCAGATGCCGTCCGTGCACGTACGAGGTGGTCTGCTTCAGGGTCTGCTGATCAGCGCCCATGCTCACTCCTGCATCTGTCGGATCGTGTGCCGCCGGCGCGGCGGGCTGGCCGCCGGTACCGCGTGCTTCGAGGACACCGGTCCGGTGTCACCGGGCCGGGCCGGGCTGTTCCCGTGGTACGGGTCACAGGGTCCACAATGGCAGCACCGCGCCCAGTTCCGCACGCGTGCCCGAAGCGTGGACAGTGCCGCCGTCTTTCGCCTCGTCCCAGCCGAGCCGGCCGGTGGCCAGGCGCAGCCAGGTCAGGGGGTCGGTCTCGACCACATTGGGCGGGGTGCCACGGGTGTGCCGGGGGCCTTCCACGCACTGGGTCACCCCGAACGGCGGCACCCGCACCTCCACGCTGTTGCCCGGCGCGGTCTCGGCGAGGACCTCCAGGGTGTAGCGCACGGCGGTGGCGAGGGTGCCGCGGTCCGGCGCGGCGGCGCTCTGGTCTTCCCCGGCCAGCCACGTCTCCAGGGCGTGCCAGCCCGCCTCGGGGTCGATGCGGCGGCGGGCCATCATCGCCGGCCCGCCCCGGGCTGCTCTCCGGTCTTCCCGCCCGCGGACCCGGCCGGATCCGGATCCGCGCCCAGCAGCCCAGCCAGCTCCGGCGCGAGCAGGGAGCGCAGCCCGGCGCCGGGCAGGACCGCCCCGACCACCGCGTTCCCGCCGGTGATGGCGGGGGCGACCCGTTCCCAGACCTCGGCCACGGCCTGCGGCTCGGCGCCGCCGGCGGCGTGCAGCATGACGAGGCCCGCCAGGGTGGTGGCGCGGCTGGAGCCGTCCAGGCATTTGAGTGCGACGGCCGGCCCGCCGGGGCGGGCCATCACCATCACGCCCTCGGCGCCGAACTTTGCCAGGATGCCGAGGCGCTCGATCGCGACGCTGTTCGGCCGGCCGTGCCCCTCGATGCCCCAGGGGTGCTCCAGCGCGGCGCGGGTGAGTTCCGCGGTGTGCTCGTCCGTGCCGGCCACCACGGCGGAGACGGCGCGGGCCAGCCCGGCCAGCGGCAGCGCGAAGACCGGGGCCCCGCACCCGTCCACGCCGATGTGGTCCGCGCTCACGCCCCCGGGCAGCCCGGCGAGTTCCGCGACGGTCTCGGCGATGAGCTGCTGCAGCGGATGCCCGGGGTCCAAGTAGGTGTCCTCGTCCCAGCCGTTGGCGCGGCACGCCATGAGGAAGGCGGTGTGCTTCCCGGAGCAGTTGAAGTACAGCGGGGACGGCTTCTCGCCCGCAGCGAGCGCCCGTGCCCGTGCCGGGCCGTGCTGCGGCAGCACGGCCGGGCACTGCAGCTGCTCCGCGGCCAGGCCCGAGGAGGCGAGCATCCGCCGGACCACGGCGATGTGCTCGTCCTGCGCGATGTGCGAGGCCATCGCCAGTGCGGCCTCCTCCCCGCGGAGGGGCACGCCGGCGCGGAGCACCGCGAGGGCCTGGACGGGTTTGAGGCAGGAGCGGGCGAAGACCGGCGTCGCGGTCGCGGCCGCCGGATCGCCCAGCGTCAGCGCCGGGGCGTCCGGCTGAGCCGGTGAGAGCGCGACGCCGGCACCCAGATGGCGCGACTCGATGAAACCGCTGCGGGTGACGACGGCCAGTTCCGCGGCCTGCGCCGCGGTGAAAGTGGCGGGGAGTGCCTGGGACATGAGACCACAGTAGCGAGCGGCGCGGACAACCGCAGCCGCAGGAGCTCGACGGCGTCCGGATGGCGCATCGCAGCGCCACCAGTAGGCTTGGGGACCGTGAAGACACTCGTACTTGGTTCGGGCGCCAGGGAACACGCGCTCGTGAAGGCACTTGCCCAGGACCCGGAAGTCTCCGCCGTCATCGCCGTCCCCGGCAATCCCGGCATCGCGCTCGAAGCGGACGTCCGGCCGGTCGACGCCGGTGACGGCGCCGCGGTCGTCGCGCTCGCGAAGGAGCTGGCAGCCGATCTCGTGGTGATCGGCCCGGAGGCACCGCTCGTGGCCGGCGTCGCCGATGCCCTGCGCGAGGCTGGCATCCCGGTGTTCGGTCCCGGCGCCGAGGCCGCCCGGCTGGAGGGTTCGAAGGCGTTCGCCAAAGAGGTCATGGCCGCCGCCGGCGTGCCGACGGCGGAGGCCGTCGCCGCCCGCACAGAGGAAGAGGCCGCCGCCGCCCTGGACCGGTTCGGCGCCCCCTATGTGGTCAAGGCCGACGGGCTGGCCGCGGGGAAGGGCGTCGTGGTCACCGAGGACCGCGAGGAGGCTCTGGCGCACGCCCGGTCCTGCCTCGACGGCGCACCGCAGGTGGTGATCGAGGCCTATCTGGACGGCCCCGAGGTCTCCCTGTTCGTGCTCTGCGACGGCCGCACGGCCGTCCCGCTGGCTCCGGCGCAGGATTTCAAGCGCATCGGCGAGGGTGACACCGGCCCCAACACCGGCGGCATGGGCGCCTACTCTCCGCTGCCGTGGGCCCCGGAGGGCCTGGTGGAGGAGATCGTCGCCCGGGTGGCGCAGCCCACCGTCGACGAGCTCGCCCGCCGCGGCACGCCGTTCACCGGGGTGCTCTACTGTGGCCTGGCGCTCACCTCGCGGGGACTGAAGGTCGTGGAGTTCAACGTCCGCTTCGGCGACCCGGAGACCCAGGCCGTGCTGGCACGGCTCGCCTCTCCCCTGGCCCAGGTGCTCCTGGCGGCCGCGCAGGGACGGCTGGACGAGGTTCCCCCGCTGCAGTGGCGGGACGAGCACGCCGTCACGGTCGTCATGGCCGCCGAGGGCTACCCCGCCTCGCCCCGCACCGGCGATCCCATCGCCGGCCTGGAGGAGGCCGCCGCGATGGCCTGCCTGGACGTGCTGCATGCCGGCACCGCCAGCAACGCCGAAGGCGAGACCGTCACCGCCGGCGGGCGCGTGCTCTCCGTCGTCGCGCTGGGCGAGGACCTGGCCGCGGCGCGGGAGCGCGCCTACGCCGGGACGGCGCTGATCGACTGGCCGGGAGAGCAGCACCGCGGGGACATCGCTGAACGCGCCGCCTCGGGCGGCATCGCGGTGCCGCCCGGCTATGCCGGTGAGGCGGGGGACGCCTCGTGAGCGCTTTCGCGGCGGGAAACCCGGTCACGGTTCCCGGCTGGCGGCACGTCTACTCCGGGAAGGTCCGGGACCTGTACGAGCCGGAGCCGGCGACGGTGGCAGCCCGCCCCGGGCTGGAGGGCACCGTCCTGGTGGTCGCCTCTGATCGCATCTCCGCCTACGACCACGTGCTGAGCACCGAGATCCCCCAGAAGGGCGAGGTGCTCACCCGGCTGAGCCTGTGGTGGTTCGCGCAGCTGGCCGATGTGGTGGACAACCACGTCGTCTCCGAAGAGGTCCCGGCGCCGGTGGCCGGCCGCGCCATGATCTGCTCCCGCCTGGAGATGTTCCCCGTCGAGTGCGTCGCCCGCGGCTATCTGACCGGCTCCGGGCTGGCGGACTACCGCGCGACCGGCGCCGTGTGCGGCAATCCGCTACCGCCGGGCCTCGGTGAGGCCGACCGGCTCCCCTCCCCCATCTTCACCCCGGCGACGAAAGCCGAGCTGGGCTCCCACGACGAGAACATCGACTTCTCCCGCACTGCGGAGATCATCGGGCAGACGGACGCGGAGACGCTGCGGGACCTCACCCTCGACATCTACTCCCGGGCCGAGGAGATCGCCCGGGAACAGGGCATCATCCTGGCCGACACCAAATTCGAGTTCGGCCGCAGGCCGGGCGATGCCGGCGGCGCCGTCGTGCTCGGCGACGAGGTGCTCACCCCGGACTCCTCCAGATTCTGGGACGCCGCCGCGTGGCAGCCGGGCCGGGTGCAGCCGAGCTTCGACAAGCAGTTCGTGCGCGACTGGCTCACCTCTGCCGAGTCCGGCTGGGACCGCGCCTCGGACGTCCCGCCCCCGCCACTGCCCCAGGAGATCGTGGACCGGACGCGGGAACGCTACCTCGAGGCCTACGAGCGGATCACCGGCGAACAGTTCTAGCAGCTGCACAAGACCCAGGGAAGCCCCACCCGGCGCCGGGATCGCGCGCCATACGACGAGGAGGACGCGAGGATGGATCTCTCCACGACGCGACGACCGAGGCTGGTCATCCTGACCTCCGACAAGCGCGCGGACCCGTACAACCTTGAGGAGATCCAGGCCCTCGCCGATGTCGTCCTCACCGACGCCGACGGCCTGCCGGATGCCATCGCCGACGCCGACGCCCTGCTGCTGTGGGACTTCTTCTCCCGGGCCCTTCCGGACGCCTGGCCGCGGGCATCCCGGCTGCGCTGGCTGCACGTCTCCTCCGCCGGCGTGGATCATGTGCTCTTCGACGAGCTGGTCGCCTCAGGGCTGCCGATCACCAATGCGCACGGCTTCTTCGACCAGCCCATCGCGGAGTTCGTGCTCGCCAGCGTGCTGGCGCACGTGAAGGATCTGCACGGCAGCAAGGAGCTCCAGCGGGCCCGCGTCTGGCGGCACCGGGAGACCGGGCGGGCCGCGGGCCAGCGTGTCCTCGTGATCGGCACCGGCGGCATCGGCCGGGCCACCGCGCGGCTGCTGCGGGCCGCGGGACTGGACGTGACCGGTGCGGGCCGCCGCACCCGGCAGGACGACCCCGACTTCGGCACTGTGGTGGACAGCGCCCGGCTGGCCGAGCACGTCGCCGGGATGGACCACGTCGTGATGGCGGCGCCGCTGACCCCGCAGACCCGGGGCCTGATCGATGCCGGGGTGCTCGCGGCGATGGAACCGCACGCGCATCTGGTGAACATCGGCAGGGGCGCGCATGTGGACGAGGAAGCGCTGATCGAAGCGCTGCGCGGCGGGCAGATCGCCGCGGCGTCCCTGGATGTCTTCGCCACCGAGCCGCTCCCGCCGGAGAGCCCGCTCTGGGATCTGGACAACGCGCACGTCTCGGCGCACATGAGCGGCGATGTCCGCGGCTGGCAGGACGGCCTGGCGGACATCTTCCTGGACAATCTGCGCCGCTTCACCTCCGGCGCGCCGCTGCGGAACCTGGTCGACCCGGTACGCGGCTACGTGCCGCGCTCGTCCTGAGCCCGGGGTGAACCCGCGCGCAGAAGTCCTCACATGCGCGCCACGCCGCCCGTTCTCGCGCCGACCACGGTGAGCGCGCCTGCACCACGGTGAACAGCGCGCCGTCTTCGCGGAACTCCGCGAGATCGCCGGGGAACCGGGGGAACCACGAGACCGCTGAGCGCCCAGTGCCTGGTGGGCGGTGCCTCGTGAGCGAAGTCTCATGAGCAGAGCCTCGTGGTCGGGCTGGCTTCGGCCGCTGTCCGTGGTGCCGGGTAGACTTGCCCGCGTAGGTTTCCCTCCCTTCGTATTCCTAGGAGAGTGTCCATGGGTCGTGTCATCGTCGAGGTCATGCCCAAGCCGGAGATCCTCGATCCGCAGGGCAAGGCCATCGCCACGGGCCTGGGCCGGCTGGGCTTCACCGGTTTCACCGGCGCCCGCCAGGGCAAGCGATTCGAGCTGGAGGTGGACGGGCCGGTGACCCAGGAGGTGCTGGACGCCGCCGCCGAGGCTGCCACGCAGCTGCTCTCCAATCCCGTCATCGAGGACGTCGTCAGCATCCGCGACGCCAGCGCCGAGCACAGCGCGCAGCAGGTGGGGCAGGTATGAGCGCCCCCGTCGCAGAGACCGTGCCGGGCACGGCCTCCGGGCAGGGCCCACGCATCGGCGTGGTCACCTTCCCCGGAAGCCTGGACGACCACGACGCTCAGCGCGCTGTGACCCTGGCCGGCGGTCAGGCGGTCCCGCTGTGGCACGGGGACACCTCCCTCGGCGGGGTCGACGCGGTCGTCCTGCCCGGCGGATTCTCCTACGGCGACTACCTCCGCGCCGGCGCCATCGCCCGGTTCTCAGCGATCATGGACGCCGTCATCGACGCCGCCAAGGGCGGCCTGCCCGTGCTGGGGATCTGCAACGGCTTCCAGGTGCTCTGCGAGTCACATCTGCTCCCGGGCGCCCTGGTGCGCAACGACCACCAGAAGTTCATCTGCCGCGATCAGAAGCTCCGGGTGGAGAACACCTCGACCTCCTGGACGAGCCAGTTCGAGCAGGGCGAGGAGATCGTCATCCCGCTGAAGAACGGCGAGGGCGGCTTCATCGCGCCCGAGCACGTGCTCGACGAACTGGAGCAGTCCGGCCGGGTGGTGTTCCGCTACCTGGACGTCAACCCCAACGGTTCCCGCCGCGACATCGCCGGCGTGACGAACGAACGCGGCAACGTCGTCGGCCTCATGCCCCACCCGGAGCACGCCGTGGAGCCCGGCTACGGGCCGGACACCCGCGCCGGCGTCCGCATGGGCGTGGACGGGCAGCGGATCTTCACCTCCGCCATCGCGGCCCTCGTCGGGTCCTGACGCCGGGAGCCGCAGATGTCCGCTGACCCCGGCCCGCTGGAGCGCCTGGTCGACCAGGCCGTGTTCCTGTCCGCCGAGTACCAGGCGCATTTCGCCACCCTGGTCGGCGAGCGCGACTGGGACGTGGACTTCCAGCGGCCCGTGCTGCGCTTCGCCGCCGGAGACGGCTCCCCGGCGCTGGAGCTGCGCCCGCACTTCCTGGGCAGCTACGCCCAGCAGCCTTCCCGCAGCTGGCACTGGGGCTGGGACAACATCAACGGCTTCCCGCCGGCCGCGGTCGAGCTGGCCGGCCAGCTGAAGACCCTGGCCGCCGGCGCCGGGCTGCCGGAGGCGAACCAGGACGAGATCGAGGTTCCCCGCGACTCCGAGCTGCCGTTCCGCCTGACCCTGGCAGCCAAAGCGCTCACCGGCGTGTACGCGCACTATGCCGCGCCGGCCGGCGGCGGCACCCAGGCCTGGCTCCTGGTGGAAGCCCCGGAACTGGCGCTGTCCGAGCCGAGCATCATGCGCATCGTGCCGCTCGTGGCGCAGTCGCTGCAGGCCACGGAGATCAGCGACCACCGGGCCGCGCTGGAGTCGTACATCCGGCTGCGCGGCCTGGCCAGCCGGCCGCTGCCCGGCAGCGAGGGCGGCCTGCGGCTGATCGCGGCCGACGGTGGCGCGGACGTCGAGTTCGACGAGCTGAACCGGATCACGAGCTTCACCAAGGTGGAGCTGGATCCCGAGGACCGTGCGCTGCTGGCCGAAGCGGCACCGGTCGCGCTGCAACCCTTGCACGTCACGGTGAGTCCGGCGGCAGCCGCGCCCGTAGAACCCGAGCGCGGCCCGTCATCGGCGTCGCAGTCCCACGAGCCGGCCGGGACCGCTCCGTCCACGCCTCCGGCGAGCCACGACGGGAGGGCGGAAAGCACCGGCGCGCCCGCGGAAACCCGTCCTGAAGCATCGCCGGGCACCGCCGCGCGGCCGAGCACGGCTGACCGGCAGGGCGAGCAGTTCCCGGAGCAGACGGCAGACCAGTCCGTTCCCGCGCACTCCGCCGGCGAGCGGCCGGAGTCCTCCCCGGCAGAGGACCAGCCGGCCGAAGGTTCCGGAGAGTCCGCACGGGACGAGCCGAAGCAGGAGAAGCGCGGGCTGTTCTCGCGACTGTTCGGGCGCTAGACGCCTGCGCCACGGAACAGTACGGTGCGTCCAGGCGCGAGGTGCGCGCTGGGCGGCTCCATTCTGCGCGCGACAACCGGGCGCGCCCTATGCTTTTCACACCACCCGCAGCGTCTGCTTTTCACAGCGACTGCGACATCGCGATCCGAGGAGATCACCATGGCCGGGCACAAGATCTACGCGATGAGCGTCGGCAGCGTCTACCCGCACTACATCACCAAGGCGGAGCGAAAGGGACGGACCAAGGACGAGGTCGACCAGATCATCCGCTGGCTCACCGGCTACAGCCAGCAGGAACTCGACGCCCGCCTCTCCGACGGCACCGACTTCGAGACCTTCTTCGCCCAGGCCCCGGCGATGAACCCGTCCCGGACCCTCATCACCGGCGTGATCTGCGGCGTGCGGGTCGAAGAGATCGAGGAACCGACGATGCGGGAGATCCGGTACCTCGACAAGCTCATCGACGAACTGGCCCGGGGCAAGGCGATGGAGAAGATCCTCCGCACCCCGTGATCCCGCCTGCCGCGCACCCGCACCGCCTCGGCCGGGCACAGGGCGGCCGGCCCACAGGGAACTCAGGCAGCGTGCGCCGAGCACAGCTCCGCGGTGCCGGACGCCGCGCACTCCGGGCACAGGAGCCGCTGCTGCCGGCACCTCTCATCGGCGCAGTTCACATAGTCCGCCGTGGGCTTCCGGCAGACCGTGCAGCGGCCCAGGGATTCGACGCCCTCGCCGAACTCCACGTGCATCCGCTTGTCGAACACGTAGAGCGAACCCTCCCACAGCCCCTTGTCGCCGAACGTCTCGCCGTAGCGGACGATCCCGCCCTCAAGCTGATAGACGTTCTGGAAGCCGCGATTGCGCATCAGCGCGGTGAGCACCTCGCAGCGGATCCCGCCGGTGCAGTATGTCACCACGGGCTTGTCCTTCAGATGGTCGTACTTGCCAGAGTCCAGCTCGGCGACGAGGTCCCGCGTGGTCTGAGCCTGCGGCACCACGGCGCCCTTGAACCGCCCGATCTCCGCCTCCATCGTGTTCCGGCCGTCGAAGAGCACGACATCGTCCCGCTCTCCGATCAGCCGATGCAGGCCGCCCGGCGTCAGATGCGCGCCGCCCCCGACGATCCCCTCGGGACCCACCTCGATCTCATCCGGCACCCCGAAGGTCACCAGCTCCGGGCGGACCTTGACGCTGAGCCTGGGAAAGTCGTCTCCGGCCCCGGCCGACCACTTGATGTCCGCGCCCCGGAACGGCGCATACTCTTTGGTGCCGCGCACGTACTGCTTGACCTGGTCGATGGGGCCGCCGACGGTTGCGTTGATGCCGTGCCCCGAGACGATCACCCGGCCTTTGAGGCCCAGCCGCTCGGCCAGATTGCGCTGCCACAGCATGACCGCGTCCGGATCGGCCAGGGGCGTGAACACGTAGAACAGCACGATCTTGTTCAGGGGCGTCGAGGGCATGGAACGATTCTACGAACCGTGCCGTCGATGTCCGTGCCCGAGCGCGCCCGGCAGCGCACCGCCCAGAAGCCGTACGAGACGACAACGCGCCCGGCGGTAGGATGGACCGGGGTTGTCACACACGCCAGAAAGGGCTCGCACGCACTATGACTGACACGGCCGCACACGGCAGCACGCCCGCATCAGGGTCCGGCACGGACAGCGGCGCCACGCAGCCGCCGCAGGCCCCGGGCAGCACCGCCGAGACCAAGCGGGTCAAGGAAACGGTCGAGTTCGCCCAGGCGACGCCCGAGGTGGATCAGCCCTATGCCGAGCTGGGGCTGAAAGAGAACGAGTACGAGCGGATCAAGGAGATCCTGGACCGCCGCCCCACCTCCGCCGAGCTGGCGATGTACTCGGTGATGTGGTCCGAGCACTGCTCCTACAAGTCCTCCAAGGTGCATCTGCGCAAGTTCGGCGAGCAGGTCACCGACGAGATGAAGAAGCACCTCCTGGTCGGCATGGGCGAGAACGCCGGCGTGGTCGACATCGGCGACGGCTGGGCCGTCACCTTCAAGGTGGAGTCCCACAATCACCCCAGCTTCGTGGAGCCCTACCAGGGCGCCGCCACCGGCGTGGGCGGCATCGTCCGCGACATCATCTCGATGGGCGCGCGCCCCGTGGCCGTGATGGACCAGCTGCGGTTCGGCGCCCTCGACCACCCCGACACCTCCCGGGTTGCTCCGGGCGTCGTGGCAGGCATCGGCGGCTACGGCAACTGCCTGGGCCTGCCGAACATCGGCGGGGAGGTCGTCTTCGACTCCGTCTACCAGGGCAACCCGCTGGTCAACGCCCTGGCCGTGGGCGTCCTCCGGCACGAGGACATCCGCCTGGCCAACGCCTCCGGCAAGGGAAACAAGGTGGTGCTGTTCGGCGCCCGCACCGGCGGGGACGGCATCGGCGGCGCCTCCATCCTGGCGTCTGAGTCGTTCGACGACAGCAAGCCCTCCAAGCGGCCGGCCGTGCAGGTCGGCGATCCCTTCGCCGAGAAGGTGCTCATCGAATGCTGTCTCGAGCTGTTCGGCGCCGGCATCGTGGAGGGCATCCAGGACCTGGGCGCCGCCGGCATCTCCTGCGCCACCTCCGAGCTGGCCTCCAACGGCGACGGCGGCATGCACATCGCCCTGGACGACGTCCTGCTGCGCGATCCCAGCCTGACTCCCGAGGAGATCCTCATGTCGGAGTCACAGGAACGCATGATGGCCGTGGTCTCGCCGGAGAACCTGGACCGGTTCCTTCAGATCACCGGCAAGTGGGAGGTCGAGTCCTCCGTGCTCGGCGAGGTGACCGACACCGGTCGGCTGGTGATCGAATGGCACGGCGATGTCATCGTCGACGTGCCGCCCCGCTCCGTCGCGCACGACGGGCCGGTCTACGAGCGCCCCTACACCCGGCCCAGCTGGCAGGACGCCACGCAGGCCGATACCGTCGCCGCGGCCGGCCTCGCCGTCCCGGAGGAGAACGAGGCCGTCGCCGCCGACCTCCGGGCGCTCGTCGCCTCGCCCAACCTCGCCGCCAAGGACTGGGTGACCGATCAGTACGACCGTTACGTGCGCGGCAACACGGCGCTGTCCCAGCCCGATGACGCCGGCGTCATCCGCGTCGACGAGGAGTCCGGGCTGGGCATCGCGATCTCCACCGACGCCAATGGCCGCTACTGCTACCTGGATCCCGCCGCCGGCGCGCAGCTTGCCCTGGCCGAGGCCTACCGGAACGTCGCCACCACGGGCGCCCGCCCGCGCGCCGTGACCGACTGCCTGAACTTCGGTTCCCCCGAGGACCCGGAGATCATGTGGCAGTTCGCCCAGACCGTGGAGGGCCTTGCGGCCGGCTGCAAGGAACTCGGCATCCCGGTCACCGGCGGCAATGTCTCGCTCTACAACCAGACCGGCGGGGTGGCCATCCACCCCACCCCGGTCGTCGGCGTGCTGGGCGTCTTCGACGACGTCGCCCGCCGCACCCCGGCCGGCTGGCTGGAGTCCGGCCAGACGATCTACCTGCTGGGCACCACCGAGGACGAGCTGGACGGCTCCGCCTGGGCCGGGCTGAAGGACCACCTGGGTGGCCGCCCGCCGAAGGTCCGGCTGGAGACCGAGAAGGAGCTCGCGGACATCCTGATCAACGCCTCGCGCGACGGCATGATCGACGCCGCGCATGACCTCTCCGAGGGCGGCCTGGCGCAGGCGCTGGTCGAGGCATGCCTGCGCTTCGGCGTCGGCGCCCGGGTCTGGCTGGACGAGCTGCAGGAGCGCGACGGCATCGGCTTCGGCACCGCCCTGTTCTCCGAGTCCACCGCCCGCGCCATCGTCGCGGTGCCGCGCAGCGAGGAGGTCAGGTTCACCGACATGTGCACCGCCCGCAGGTTCCCTCACCTGCGGATCGGCGTCACCGACGCCGGCACCGCCGCCGCGGACGGCGGCACGGGCACAGCGGGCGGCGCCGATGCGGCCCTGGAGTTCGTGGACCGCTTCACCCTGCCTCTGGCCGAGTTGAAGGACCTGTCCGAGCGGACCCTGCCGGCCACGTTCGGCGCCGCCTGAAGCGGGCAGCTGGCATGCGAGGCCTACGGCCGCCGGTGGCACGGGAACTCTTCGGGAGCCCTGCCGCCGGCGGCCGTTCGCTTACCCGTCGGCACGGTGGATGCATTGCCGTTTATGACGGTGAGCGTGCGCGTGTGACTGCTGAGAGGATTGACTTCACACGAGTGCGCGACCGGGCCGCTACCGGCCGGGACCCTCGCGCGAACGCCCTTTTCCCCCGCACGACGACGTATCACGAGGAGCGCTAGAACATGGCCACACCCATCCGCACCAGTCACGCCGGCTCCCTGCCGCGCACCAAGGAGCTCATCGCCGCGACCGCGGCGCGCAAGGAGAACCCGCAGGACGTCCCGGGTTATGAGGCGCTGCTGCGCGACTCCGTCATCGACCTGGTGAAGCGGCAGAAGGACCTCGGCATCTCGATCCCCAACGACGGGGAGTACGGGCACGCCATGGCCAATGAGATCGACTACGGCGCCTGGTGGCACTACGTCTTCGCCCGCACCGGCGGTCTGGAGCTGACCGGCGCCGAGCTGTGGGAGCAGCCGGCCGTCCGCTCCGAGCCCGGCAACATCAAGCTGACCAGCTTCGGCGACCGCCGGGACCGCCGGCTGTTCGAGGACGCGTACACGGACCCGAACTCCGGCATCACCACTGGTCCGCCCGCGCAGTTCCCCGCCGCCACCGGCCCGATCAGCTACACCGGCCAGGAGCAGGTGCAGCGGGACATCGCCAATGTGAAGGCGGGCCTGGAGGCCGCCGGGTACGCCATCAGCGACGGCTACCTCAACTCGCTGGCGCCCGGTTCGGCCGCCCGGATCGAGAACAAGCACTACGCCAGCGAGGAGGAGTTCATCTGGGCATGGGCCGATGTGCTGCGCGAGGAGTACCTCGCCATCACCGAGGCCGGCCTGACCGTGCAGATCGACGATCCCTCCATCGCGGAGAACTGGGACCAGATCAACCCGGAACCCACGGTCGAGGAGTACCGGGCGTTCACCCAGATCCGCATCGAGGCGCTCAATCACGCCCTGCGCGGCATCCCCGAGGAGCAGGTGCGCTTCCACACCTGCTGGGGTTCCTGGCACGGCCCGCACGTCACCGATCTTCCCTTCGCGGACATCGTCGACCTGGTGCTGCAGATCAACGCCGCCGGTTACACCTTCGAAGCGGCCAACGTCCGGCACGAGCACGAGTGGCGCATCTGGGAGGACACCACCCTGCCGGAGGGCAAGCACATCATCCCGGGCATCGTCTCCCACGCCACCAATGTGGTGGAGCATCCCGAGCTGGTCGCCGACCGGATCGAGCGCTTCGCCCGGCTGGTGGGGCCGGAGAACGTCGTCGCCTCCACCGACTGCGGGCTGGGCGGCCGCATCCACCCGCAGATCGCCCACGCCAAACTGGAGACGCTCGTCGCCGGCGCCGAACTGGCGTCCACGCGCTTCTAGATTCTCCTCGCCAGGCCTTCTAGAGCCTCCTGCGCGTCACCGGACCGGTTTGCGTCCGGTCCTGCGCCCCCTTCCACGCGAACCAGAGCCGCGGCCGGGATTCTTCCCGGCCGCGGCTTCTTCGTGCCCTCACATGGCAGAGCCACCGGACGTGTTTCCGAGGGTGTGCACTAATTCCCGGTGAACTCACGCGGAATTAGTGCACGCCCCCGGAACTATCGGCGGCGCGGGTCTGACCCTGCGCCTGACCCTCCGCCACGGCCGGTCTTTCTCCTAGGTGCCCGCTGGCCGAGTCTTCACGGTGCCCAGCACATCATGCTCCGGTAAGCTCTACGCGGGTATGCCAAGTGCCCAGCCTAGAGAGATGCTTGATGCCCAACAGCGAGCATCAACGCGGCGGTCGTATTACATGAGGAAAGGTGAACGCTTGTCCGCTAGCCAGGAGGCTTCCCCTCACGCGCCCGCTCAGGGCGGCCTGCGCATCGCCGCGATCGTCCCGTGCCACAACGAGGAAGTGACGATCGGGAAGGTCGTGGCCGATCTGAAGGCCGCCGTTCCCGGGATGACGGTCTACGTCTACGACAACAACAGCACCGATCGGACCGCCGAGGTGGCCCTCGCGGCCGGGGCGGTGCTGCGCCGGGAGACCTTCAAGGGCAAGGGGAACGTCGTCCGCCGCGCCTTCGCGGACATCGACGCCGACGTCTACGTCACCATCGACGGCGACGACACCTACGAAGCGGCGGACCTGCCGGCGATGATCCAGCTGCTGCTCGAGGGCCCCTACGATCATGTGCTCGGCGTGCGGCAGGACACTGGCGAGACGAGTTCCTACCGTCCCGGCCACGAGTTCGGCAACCGGATGTTCAACCGCCTCACCGGCTGGCTGTTCAAGTCCGAGGTCACTGACATGCTCTCCGGGTACCGGGTGTTCTCCCGGCGCTTCGTGAAATCCTTCCCCGCCATCTCCAAGCAGTTCGAGATCGAGACCGAGCTGACCGTGCACATGATGGCGTTGCGGCTCCCGTGCGCCGAGCATCCCGTGGGCTTCCGGGACCGCCCGCCGGGCAGCGAGAGCAAGCTGTCCACCTTCAAGGACGGGTTCCGCATCCTGGGGCTGCTCGCCCAGCTGCTGCGGCATGAGCGGCCGACGGCGTTCTACGGCGCGCTCACGCTGCTGTTCGCGCTGCTCTCCCTGGCGCTGGGACTACCGGTCGTGGTGGAGTTCTTCCAGACCGGGCTGGTCCCGCGGCTGCCGACCGCGATCCTGGCGGCCGCCCTGATGGGACTGGCCTTCCTGATGGGCGGGGTCGGTCTCATCCTGGACGGGCTGCGCCGCGCCCGCCGCGAGAGCGCCCGGCTGCACTACCTGAACCTGGAGCCGCCGGTGCCGACCCCGGCCGCGCAGGTGCCCGTTCCCGGTGTGACGACCCGTCCGGCTGCCGGCGGGCACGGCATCGGCTGAGGCCGGCGCAAGGCACGTCCATGAGCGCACAGGAGCACACCGGCGGGGTCGAGGACGCCGCCGCTCAGACCGCCGTCACCCACCGCCCGCCCCGGAAGCGGCGCGGCCTCGGCCATGAGGTGACAAGTTTCCTGCTGGTCGGCGGCATCGCCTTCGTGGTGGAGGTGGGCATCTCCAATCTCCTCGTCTACGGCATCCCCGGCCTGCTGGGCCCCGCGATGCCCGACGGCCCCCTGCTGGCCCGTGGCATCGCGACCGTGGTGGCGATCGGCGTCGCGTGGGTGGGCAACCGGCTGTTCACGTACGGGCACCGGGACACCGGCTCGAATCTGCGCGGGCTGGCGCTCTTCGTGCTGGTGAACATCCTGTCCATGGGGCTGGCGCTGCTGCCGCTCGGCGTGACCTGGTATCTCCTCGGTCTGCGCGATCCCATCAGCTACAACATCTCCGCGAACGTCCTGGGCACCGCGCTGGCCATGTCGTTCCGGTTCTTCGCCTACCGCAGCTGGGTGTTCAAGGAGCGGCCCGCACCGCCGGACGCCGCGGCCGATGACGCCGAAGCGAGGGACGAGTCCGCTGCCGCTGCGCCGGTCTCCCGCCCGAGCGACCGGACGGTGGTAGTGCCTGGTTCGGATACCGGGCCTGAACCACTGCATCCAGGCGGCGGGGCGAACGGGACCCAGGGGAAACAGCCGCCGGCCGGCGCGGACCGCACGATCCGAAGGAGGCGACGCCGATGAGCGCTGAGGGGCGTCTCATCTGGCCCGGCTGGATCTCCCGGCCGGCGCGTGCGGTGGCGGGTTTCGTGCGTGCGCCCGGGCCGAGCCTGCCCTGGCTGATCCTGCTGGCGGTGCTCCAGCTGCCCGGCGCGGCGTTCGTGGTCAAGGCGAATGCGCCCGGCCGGGCGAACGTCGACATCACGCACCAAGCCCGCCAGGCCCTGGGCGAGATCCCCTTCGACGACTGGCATCCGCCGGTGATGAGCGCGCTGTGGAAGCTCATCTACGACACCACCGGTTCGCTGGAGGGGCTGCTGCTGCTCCAGGTGTTCCTGTTGTTCGCTGGCGGCTGGCTGCTCTCGTGCTACGTCGTGGACCGCACCGGCAGCCGGGCATGGTCCTTAGCCGGCGTCGTCTTCCCTCTGCTGCCGCATGTGCTCTCCCAGGCCGGCACGCTCTGGAAGGACACCCAGATGGCCGTCGCGCTGCTGTGCGGCGTGATCCTGCTGTTCTGGGTGCGCTGGCGGCGGCCGTGGACGTTCCTCCTGCTCGCCCCGAGCCTGCTGTTCCTGATCTATGCCGCTGCGGTGCGCAAGAACGCGCTGTTCGCGGTGCTGCCGGTCGTGTTCTACCTGGCCTGGCAGCTCGCGCAGCTGTGGCAGGCCCGCCGGGAGAGGCATCGACGACGCAGCGGGGCCGGGAACGCCGCGGGAGCGGGGGCGCCGCGGGTGCCGCTGTGGCGTTACGCCACCGCCGTGGCCGGCACCGGGCTGGCATTCCTGGCCGGGGTGCAGCTGACTGGCAGCGCCGTCGACCGCGCCTACGACGTCCAGCCCACGGACCAGCTCTCCCAGGTCCTGCTGGACGACGTCATGTTCTCCGTGCCGCCCTCGGAGCTGAATGCCAGCAGCGCCCCGCAGGAGCTCAAAGACAAGATCAACGAGGCCAGGCCAGGCTGCCGGGAGCGCAATCAGATCTGGAATGCCTACTGGGCGTGCTACGGCCGCGGCGCGGACGGCCGTCCGTTCTCCCCGATCGACTATCAACAGGAGTTGCGCGCCCTCTGGCTGGAGACCGTCATCACCTCGCCGGGACGGTACCTCAGCTACCGCGCGGCGACCTTCGCCGAGTACCTGGCCGATTCCAGCGTCGAGTACTGGGAACTCTCCTGGGGCAGCGCCGACGCCGAGCCGGTGGGCCTGGGGGCGCAGGACAGGCTGGCGGATCGCACTCAGCGGTTCTACGTCGTCGGCATCGGCGTCGAGGGGCTTCCCTGGCTGTTCAAGCCGTGGTTCTGGCTGGCCGGCGCCGTGGCCCTGCTGATCGCCGCCGCACGGCCTCGCCTCATGCCCGCGTTCCGCGCCGAGGTCGCGCTGCTGACATCCTCCGCCGCGGTGTACATGGTGGGCTACTTCCCCATCATCCCGGCCACGCATTTCCGCTACACCTACTGGCCGGCGATCGCGGTCACCGTGGCGGTGATCCTGTTCGCCGCAGGCCGCTGGAGCGCGCGCCGACGCGGCGCCCCTTCCCCGGACGTGCTGCCGGCGGAGGGTTCGTACCGCGAACGGTGAGCACGGGCGGGCGGGCGAGCGGTCACCGGCGCAGCAGTTTCTCCGTGCCGCAGATCGCCAGCAGGCCGCAGCCGAACCAGATGGCGCCGGCCGGGCCCAGGGGCGCCGCCAGCGCGCCCGCGGCCAAGGGCAGCACGACCTGCCCGACCCGGTTGCCCATCAGCCGCAGCGCCAGGGCGGCGCTGCGCCAGCTGCCCGGGACGTCCTTCGTCACCAGCGTCATCGTCAGCGGCTGGCCCAGCCCCAGGAAGAACCCGCCGATCGCCATCAGCACCGCCGCCACGATGAGCTGCGCAAGCATGGGCGGCACCAGGACGAACGCGGTCCCGGCACCCAGCAGGCTCAGCGTGACCAGCAGCGGCCGGCCCAGGCGGGCCACCAGCCAGCCCAGCAGCACGCGCGAGACGATGGACGCGCCGGCGCGGATCGCCAGCAGCACGCCGACCCACATCGGCGAGACCCCGCGTTCCTCGCCGACCAGCGGCAGGAACGCGATGAGCAGATCGGCCATCGCCAGCAGCGCCAGTGAGGCCGCCATGTGCGAGGGGATCCCGGGACGGCGCAGGATCCGCCAGGCCGTCGGCTTCTCCTGCCCGGCCGCTCGTTCAGGGCCGGCGCCGGCCGTAGCGGCGGAGGCGCCCGCATCGGAACCGGCGCCGCGACGTGGCCGCTGTGCACGCAGCAGCGGGATCATCAGGGGCACCATCAGGAGTGAGAGCCCGGCACCGAGCCACATCGCCCCGGCGATGTGCTCCAGCCGCTCCCCCGGCGCCAGCGCGCTGCCCAGCAGCAAGCCGCCCAGCAGCGGCCCGGCGAACTGGCCGAAGGCGAATGCCGCCGTGAACCAGCCGAAACCCCGATCGAGCGCTTCCGGCGGGGAGTACCGCGCTACCGAGGACTGACCCGCGATCGTGAACAGCAGATGCCCGCAGCCCAGGACGACACTGGCCAGGACCACGACCGGGATGGACGCGGCCAGGCCCAGCAGCGCGCAGCCGGCCGCCAGCACCGCGCCGGCGGCCAGCATGAGCCGGGACAGGCGCCGGGTCCGTTCGGCCAGCCTGCCGAGCCACATGACCGCGACCACCGGCAGCAACGCGTAGGCCGCGGTGGTCAGGCCGATCACCCCGGCATCGGCGCCGAGTTCGAGCAGCAGATAGCTCGTCACCGGGCGGACCAGGTTGAGCGCCGTCTGGGTCAGCACTGCGGCGCCGACCAGGTACCACAGCCAGTGACGGCCGGCTCCGCCCGGCCCCGGGGAACCGGTCACTCTTTGGGCGCTTTGACCGCCAGCACCGGCACGTCCGCCTCCAGCAGGATCTCCTGGGCGTTGGAGCCCAGCAGCAGCTTGCCCACCGGCGAGCGGTGCCGGATGCCGATCACGATCACGTCGGCCCCGAGTGCCACGGCGGCGTCCAGGAGCTCTCCGGCCGGATCGTTGTTGCGCTCGTCCCTGCCGCGGTAGCGCACCGCCACGCCGTCGATGTCCACCGCCTCCTCGCGGCTTCCCTCCACCGGCGGCCCGTCGAGGTCGAAGATCACCAGATCCGTCCCGCGCCGCTTCGCCTCGGCGAGTGCTTCCTGCACCGCCGCCTCGCTTTCCCGCGTGGTCGTGCGGCCCACCAGAACTGTCATGGTCCCTCCTGTCTCACGGCACGCCGGAACAGCGTGCGACCGCCATCTGCCCTGAGCCTAACCCGCCGGCAGGGCGCCATGTGCGCGCCGGGCGCGCCCACGGCCTGCCCAAGCCGCCGGGCAGGAACGCGCCTCATCGTCCGTCCGGCGCCTTATGATGTGATTCACACCCTGGCACGACGATGTGACAACCGGAAGTGAGAGTACATCGATGTCCCCTCAGCATGACCAGCCTCCTCCTGGCGGTGCAGCCCCGGCCGAACCGGCCGCGCCACCCGGGAACCGCCGCCCCGGCCGGCGGATCGGCATGGCCGTCTACGCGGTGGTCGCGGCGGTCTCGATCACGGCCGCCACCGTGTTCTCCTTCCAGTCCGCCAGCGCAGGGAACGACCTGCGCGCCGCGCTGACCGTGATCGCCCCCGCGGGCGTGGGCGGCGGCTGGGACTCCTTCGCCCGCGAACAGCAGCAGGCCATGCGCGGCGCCGGCATCGTGAACAACGTCCAGGTGGTCAACATCCCCGGCGCGGGCGGCACCATCGGCCTGAGCACCTTCAGCACTATGCACGGCCAGGCCAACACCATCATGGCCACCGGCGCGGTCATGCTCGGCGGCATCGCGCTCAACGACTCCCCCGTGGACTTGAGCGACACCCGGCCCATCGCCCGCATCGCCGAGGACTACAACGCCCTCGTCGTTTCCGCGGACGCCCCTTATGACTCGATGGAGGACCTCATCGCCGCCTGGAGCGAGGATCCCGACGGCATCGTGTGGACCGGCGGCTCGGCCGGTTCGATCGACCATCTCATCATCGCGCAGCTGGCCCTGGACCAGGACCTTCCGGCCAGTGAGATCACGTTCATCCCGAAGTCCGGCGGCGGCGAGGCCATCCAGACCCTGCTGGCCGGCACGACCGATGTCGCCGTGACCGGATACAACGAGGTCGAGGATCAGATCGCCGCCGGGCGGGTCAAGGCCCTGGCCGTCTCCTCGCCCGAACGCCTCGAGGGCGTGGACATCCCCACGCTGAGCGAGCTGGGCTATGCCGTCGATCTGGTGAACTGGCGAGGGCTGCTGGCGCCGCCGGGCATCACCGACGAGGAGTTCGCGGAACTGGAGGCCATCGTCGCCGAGACGCGCGAGTCCGCCGAATGGCAGGAGTCCCTGCAGCGCAACCGCTGGGAGGACTCATTCCTCACGGGGCCGGAACTGCTGGAGTTCATCGACGAGGACCAGGCACGCACGACCGCGCTGATCGAGGAGCTGGGACTGTGAATCCGAACAGCACGCATGCCCCGGCCCGGACCGCCGGCGGCGAAGGACACGACGGGCACCCGGGCGCGCGGGGCGCGGCCGGCTCCTGGTGGCATGGACGCTCGGGACTCGTCGTCCCGCTCATCCTGGCCGGCTTCTCCACCTATCTGCTGGTGGGCATCCTGACCATGCGGGTGCCCGAAGGCACCGATCCGCCGGGCCCGGCGTTCTTCCCCGCGCTCATCGCGATCGCCGGATACGTGATCTCCGTGCTCCTGGCGGTCTCCTATCTGCGCAGCCCCGAGCCGGCGCACCCGGCGACCTACGCCGAGCACGAGGACGTCTCGGATGAGGAGCGCCGTGCGGCCGAGGAGGCCGCCCGGGTGCCCTACCGGACGTTCTCCGACTGGCGTTGCGTGGCGTGGGCCGCCGGGGGCTTCTTCGCCTTCGCGGCGCTGCTGACCGTGCTCGGCTGGATCCTCGCGGCGGCGCTCCTGTTCTGGTGCGTGGCACGGGGGATGGGCTCGACCCGGCCCCTGATGGATCTCACCGTGGCGCTCACGGTCAGCAGCATCGTCTACCTGGCCTTCGCCGTGGCGCTCGGCCTGAATCTGCCCTCCGGCATCCTGGGGGGCGGTTTCTGATGGAAGCGCTCGGTCTGCTCTTCGAGGGCTTCGCTCATGCCTTCACCCCGCTGAACCTGCTGTTCGTCATGATCGGCTGCCTGCTGGGCACCGCGGTGGGCGTGCTGCCGGGCCTGGGTTCGTCGATGGCGGTGGCACTGCTGCTGCCGATGACATTCGCGCTGGACCCGACGGCGGCGTTCATCATGTTCGCGGGCGTGTACTTCGGCGGCCTGTTCGGCGACTCCACGATGGCCATCCTGATGAACACGCCCGGTCAGGCCTCCGCCATCGCCTCCACCTTCGAGGGGCACAAGATGGCCCGGGCCGGCCGCGCACCCCAAGCGCTCGCGACCGCGGCGATCGGCGCGTTCATCGGCGGCATGGTCTCCTGCATCCTGGTGGTGTTCCTGGCGCCGGCGCTGGCGGACTTCTCCGCCAACTTCGGCCCGGCCGAGTTCTTCGCCCTGGCCCTGTTCGCCTTCGTCGCGACCTCCTCCGTGGTCGCCGACTCGGTGCTCAAGGGCCTGGCCTCGCTCGTGCTGGGACTGGGCATCGCCACCGTCGGCATCGACTCGGTCTCCGGCACCGAGAGGTTCAGCTTCGGCGTGCCGCAGCTGTTCGACGGCATCTCGCTCGTGACGGTCACGGTGGCGGTGCTCGCGCTGGGCGAGGTGTTCCACATCGCCTCACGCATCCGCCGGGATCCGGCGGCGCGGGCGATGCGTCCCGCCGGCCGGCCATTCCTGAGCCGGGCGGAGTTCCGCGAAGCGCTGCCGGCGTGGTTGCGCGGCACCGGGATCGGCCTGCCCTTCGGTGTCGTGCCGGTCGGCGGCGCCGATGTGCCGACGTTCATCGCCTACGGCACGGAGCGCTCCCTGGACCGACGGCGGAAGGACCCGCAGTTCGGCAAGGGCGCCATCCGCGGTCTGGCAGCGCCCGAAGCCGCCGGCAACGCCACCACGGGCACCGCGATGGGCGCGCTGCTGGCCCTGGGCCTGCCGGTCTCGGCGACGGCTGCGATCATGCTCGCCGCCTTCCAGCAGTACGGCCTGCAGCCGGGACCGCTGCTGTTCGAGCGCGCCCCGGAACTGGTCTGGGGCCTGCTGGCGAGCTTCTTCCTGGCGATGATCGTGCTGCTCATCCTGAACCTGCCGTTCGCGCCGCTGTGGGCCAAGCTGCTGCTCATCCCCCGCCCGTACCTGTACGGCGGCATCGCGGTGTTCTGCGGGCTCGGCGTCTACGCCACGTCCTCGTCCACCTTCGATCTGTTCATGCTGCTGACGATCGGTCTGCTCGGTTTCGTGATGCGCCGCTACAAGGTGCCGCTGGCACCGCTGCTGATCGGCATGGTGCTCGGCCCGCTGGCGGAGACCAGCCTGCGGGACGCGCTGCTGAGTTCGGGCGGGGACTACGGCGTGTTCGTCGCGGGACCGATCCCGGTGGTCATCTACGTCCTGCTGGCGATCGCCCTGGCGATCTCCATCGCCGGACGCATCCGTGCGCGGGCACGCCAGGACGTCTGAAGCGGACAGACACCACGGCCGAGGGGCGCCACCGGATTCCGGGGGCGCCCCTCGCTATCCGGTGCTGATCAGATACGGTGCCGGTCCAGGCGGCACCGCGGCGGGGATGTGCCCCGGCAGGCTAGGCGGCGCCTGCGGTGCGGAGCAGCCAGGCGAACTCGAGCGCGGTCTCCCGCCAGCCCTGGTAGCGGCCGGAGACACCGCCGTGCCCGGCGCTCATCTCGACCTTGAGGATCGCATCGGCGCCGGCCTCGCGCAGCCGCGCCACCCATTTGGCCGGCTCCACGTACAGCACGCGGGTGTCGTGCAGGGAGGTCAGCGCCAGGATCGCCGGGTACTCGTGTCCCGGTGCCACCTGGCCGATGTTCTCGTACGGCGTGTACTCCCGCATATAGGCGTACACGTGCGGGTCGTGCAGCGGATCGCCCCATTCGTCCCATTCCGTGACCGTGAGCGGCAGGCTCGGGTCCAGGATCGTGGTGAGCGGATCGACGAACGGCACCTCCGCGCTGATACCGGCGAACAGCCCTGGCGCCATGTTCGCCACCGCGCCCATCAGCAGTCCGCCGGCCGAGCCGCCCTGAGCGACGAGCCGGTCCGGCGCGGTCCAGCCCTCGGCGATCAGATGCTCGGCTGCGGCGATGAAGTCCGTGAAGGTGTTCTTCTTCTCCAGCAGCCGGCCCTGCTCATACCAGGCACGGCCCATCTCTCCGCCGCCGCGGACGTGCGCGACGGCGTACACCATCCCGCGGTCCAGCAGGGAGAGCCGGGCCACGGAGAAGTACGGGTCCATGCTGGCCTCGTAGGAGCCGTAGCCGTACAGCAGGAGCGGTGCCGGCGCGGCAGGCTTCCGGGCGGATTCCCCCTGGGCTGTCCCGGCCAGAGCATCGGCGGCGTGGGCGGTACCGGCGTCATCCGCGCCCTCGGCGGCGATGGCGCCCACCGCCTGCGGGGACCAGACGAGGGAAACCGGTATCCGCGTGCCATCGGCAGCGACGGCCCAGAGCCGCCGCTGCTCGTAGCGGGAGGGATCGAAGTCACCGAGCACCTGCTGGCGCTTAAGCACGCGGCGCTCCCCGGTGGCGACGTCCAGGTCGAACACCACAGCGGGGGTTGCCATCGACACGTACAGCAGCCGGACTGCCGGCTGGTGGAACTCCGGGTTCGTGCCCAGGGCCAGGCTGCCGAGTTCCTCCTCGATCGCCACCGGTTCGAGTGCGCCGTAGAGCCCGGCCGCGCGCAACCGGATGAGGCCGGCTCGGGGAAGGCCGTCCTGGCGGTAGCTGAGCGCGAGATATCCCGCGAAAGCGTCGATGCCTTCGATGCGCATACCGGTCACGTCACCGAGCACGGGGCGCCAGCGGGACTCGTCCCGCGGATCCGCGGCGTCGACGTCCACCACATCGAAGTCGGCGCGGTCGCGGTTGTGCGTGATGAGGAAACGGTCCTCACCGTCCACGACGGCATGCTCGACGCCGTATTCCACTCCTTCTCGCTGCGGCCACACCTCGGTGAACGGCCCGCACGGGTCGGCCGCGTCGAGGACGTAGACAGTGCTGGTCACCTTGGAACCGGTGTAGATCAGCAGGTAGCGCTGGCTCCGGGTCACGTCCAGGCCGGTCCAGTACCGCTCGTCCGGCTGGTGGAAGACCACGATGTCCTCCTCGGGGGAGGTTCCCAGCCGGTGCCGCCAGATCTTGTCCGGCCGCCAGGCCTCGTCGACCGTGCTGTAGAACAGGTACTGCCCGCTGGGCTCCCAGCATGCACCGGCGAAGGTGTCCGGGATGACATCGGGAAGGTCCTGGCCCGTGGTCAGATCGCGGACCCGCAGTTCGTAGCGCTCATCGCCGGTCGTGTCGACGGCGTAGGCGAGGAGCCCGCCGTCCGGTGACACGTCGAAGGACCCCAGCTGGAAGAAGTCGTGCCCTTCTGCCTCGGCGTTGAGGTCCAGCATCACCTGCTCGCCGGGAAGTGACTCGCTCTGACGGATGCTCGGTGGAACCCACGCGCCGGTGCCCGAGGCGTCTGCGGGCACGCGGCAGCTGAGCGGGTAGTCCTTGCCCTCCTCGGTGCGGGAGAAGTACCACCAGTCGCCCTGCCGGACCGGCACGGACATATCGGTTTCCTGCGTGCGCTCCTTGATCTCGGTGAAGATCGCCTGCCGCAGCTCCTCCTGATCGGCCAGCCTCGCGGTGGCGTAGGCGTTCTCGGCCTCCAGGTGCGCGCGGACCTCGGGGGCGTCCTTCTGCCGGAGCCACTCGTAGTCGTCTATGAACTCGTGTCCATGGTGGCGCCGGACGACCGGCTTCTTCGCGGCACGCGGCGGCTGGGTCTCATGGGGAGGCATGTCCCCAGACTAAGGGATGCGCAGGTGCCGCCGGAGAAGGGTGCCCGGGGCGGAAGCGGACGTCTCAGGAAGACTCTGCCGAACGCATGAACGCCCAGGCGTCGGCGACGATCTGCTCCAGGCTCAGTTCCGGCTCCCAGCCCAGCAGTTCGCGGGCGCGCTGGTTGGAGGCGACCAGGGAGGTCGGGTCGCCAGGACGCCGCGGATGCTCCTCGGCCGGGATGGGCTGCCCCGTGACGGCCCGGCAGGTGTCGAGCACCTGCCGGACGGTGTAGCCGTTCCCGGTGCCGAGGTTGACGATGCGGTGCGTGCCCGGCACGGAGGTCTCCAGCGCGAGCAGGTGCGCCCGGCCGAGGTCGGTCACGTGCAGATAGTCGCGCAGGGCCGTCCCGTCCGGGGTGTCGTAGTCGGTGCCGAAGATCTTGGCGGATTCCTCCAGGCCCGCGGCCACGCGGAGCAGATTCGGGATCAGGTGGGTTTCCGGGGAGTGCCGCTCGCCGAACCGCCCGCGCGCGCCACCGACGTTGAAGTAGCGCAGCGAGGTCGCCGCGATCCCGTGGGCCCGGCTGTAGGAGCTGAGCATGGCGTCCACGGCGAGCTTCGACGAGCCGTAGGAGTTCACCGGCACCGCCGGCGTCTCCTCCGTGATCGGGGACACCTGGGGCTCGCCGTAGGTCGCGGCGGTGGAGGAGAACACCAGGCGCGGGATGCCGGCGGCACGCACCGCCTCCAGCAGGGCGAGCGTACCGGAGACGTTGTTCTCCCAGTAGAGTTCCGGGGCCCGGACCGACTCGGAGACCAGCGATTTGGCGGCGAAGTGCAGCACGCCGTCGAATCCGCTCTGGGCCAGCAGCTCACCGCACTCGTGGATGCGGGCCTGGACGAACTCGGCGCCCTCGGGGACCGCGTCCCGGTGCCCGGTGGACAGATCGTCGACGACGGTCACGCGATGGCCCTCGTCCAGCAGCTGCGAGGTCACCACGGACCCGATGTATCCGGCGCCGCCCGTGACAACAAGTTTCATCTTCCGTCCCCTACGATCTTCCGGTCTCCGGGGCACCGGCCGGCTACCGGTACCGTGCTGAGGCGAGCCGACGAAGTCTCCGGTGAACCGCGCTGCGTCAGGAGCGCCGGAACCGGCATCGGCGTGCCGGCCCCTAAGTGTACGCGAGCGGCCCGGGAGCGCTTCAGGACGGCGGCGACGCCGGCATCGGCGCCGGGCCGCTGCCGGCGGAGGTCAGGACGGGCGGGGCGGCCGGACGGCATCCCGGACCAGCCGGGCGCCGCGCGCCACCTTACGGTAGCTGCGGTCCCGGATGAAGATCGCGTCCACGGCGATCATGGTCAGCGAGAACCACGGCAGGCCCATCAGCAGGGCGATGCCCAGGTGGAAGGACAGGATGCCCAGCAGTGCGATGATCCTGGTGTACCGGTTGAACAGCATGAACGGGAACGCGATCTGGAACAGCAGCGAGCCCCACGTGACCACGACGACGCCTGGCCCCCAGGCGGTGAGGAGATCGGACAGCACCGGCCAGGTGCCGAACTGCGCGGTTTGCAGCGGGTTGTAGATGGCGTACCCGTGTTTCCACGGGTCGCCGCCGGCCTTGTAGAGGCCCCCGGACATGTAGATCGCGCACACCTGGAAAGCGAGGACCACGAGTGCGAGGTTGTGGGCGGTGACGGGGATCCAGTGCCCCTCGGCGGTGCGTTCCTGCCCCTGCCTGCGCGCCCGGCGGGCATCCAGGGACCACCTCAGCGACGAGTTCGTGAACAGCATCGCCAGCAGGAACATCCGGTAGGCGTTGTCCCCTTGGTCCCCGGCGGTGTCGTTGAGCTCGATGAAGCTCACCCACGCCACCAGGTAGACCGGCAGGACCCACCGCGTGCGCCAGCCCAGTATGACCAGCACGGCCAGGACGCCCAGGAGGATGTACAGCAGGGTGAACAGCCACGGGGTACCGGCAACCGCGTGGAACAGGGAGAACAGCCAGATCCGGGGAAAATCGCTGCGCGGTTCCGCCAGCTCCCCGTTCCAGGCCGAACCCGCGCCGAACGCGTAGTGGCGCGCCAGGAAGTTCGTCATCAGCAGGCCCAGCCCGGTGAAGCCGATGAGCATGCGGGTGACGGCGATGCCGTAGGTGGCTTTGTAGCTGCCGGTCAGCGTGTGCTCGAAGCGTTCGAAGCCCGCGCCGATCCGTCGGGCGAGCCTGCGTGCGCGCTCTCCCAGGAGCGCTGCCAGTTCAGAGGAACCCGGCTGGCCGCTGTCCTTCGTCGCCGCGGTATCAGCGGGGGCGGCTTTCTTCTGCGTGCTCAGTGTCTCGGTCATCGCTCGACGCACACCTCCACCGGCGAGTTGCAGAAGTAGTCGGCGAAGAGTTCCTGGGACTGGCCCTCTTCCACGACGAGCCCGCGCCACCCGGTCTCCACCGGCTGCACGGCCGGTCGTTCGGCATGGGGGTTGTTCCGCTGGCCGAACGGGACGACGTTCTGCCGGGCAGCCTGGTACTGCACCCGGATCACGTCCTCGCCCCACACCGCCAGCGCGACCTGCGTCGCGTATGCCGTGGCCCTGCGCTCCTCACGGAGATAGGCGTCGAGGGAGTTCTCCTCGTCCGGATACTCGCGCAATTTCTCTTCCAGGCGCTGCTCCCAGTCGTCGCCGTCGAAATAGTTCAATGCCACGATCACGCGATGGTCCTCGCTGATGCTGTCCCATTCGCTCTTGAGCGCGGACGCCTGCGAGACCGCGAGATTGGACGAGCGCGGCGGGAACAGCCGGTACCGGGAGTGGGACTGCTCCACATCCGAGGCGCGGACCCATTCGGTCACTTCCGGCTCCGTTCCGTCTCCTGGATCGAGCACGGCGCGCACGTCAAAGTAATAGTCCCCGTTGATCGGCTCGGGGGCGAAGACGCTCCACGACTGGCCGAACATCGGGATCATGTAACGTTCAAGCGCCTGTCCTGGGACGATAGTCCGCAGCTGGGACGCCGGCGCCACCCACAGGAACGTCGCGAACAGGTGCCAGGCGGTGATGAGCGCCGCCGCGTAGATGGCGACACGTTTGACCGTGCGCCAGACGGGCCGAGCCGAGCCGCCGTCACCGGTGGTCGCGTCCGTGGCCTCGGGGTCTTTCGCGGAGGTTCGCTCGGTGGTGTTCTTGCTCATCGTCGCCGTCCTCATAGTGGGGAAGGAACGGGAGGAGGTCCGGACGCCCCTGCAGGGCGCCCGGACCTCGTCCGCTGTATCCGGCTCTAGGGCAGTTTCACCCTAGACCGATTCGTCCATCCGGTTCCGCTTGCGCACCGTCAGGAGCGCGGCAGTACCGGCCGCAAGGAGCAGCGCTCCCAGCCCGCCGAGCGTCCAGAGACCCTCGGATCCGGTACGCGGCAGCGGTTTGCCGTCACCGGGACCGCCGGCAGCGGAAGCGCTGCCGTTGGCCTGCGAACCGGCTCCCGCATCGGCGGCTGCGCCGGCATCCGAGCCTGCGTCGGCATCCGATGCGGCCACGACCGTGACGAAGGTGGTGTCGCTGTTCCCTTCCTCGTCGGTGCCGTCGACCACGTAGACGCCTGGCACGGCATCCTCCGGGATGTCGAGGAGGGTCTGGAACGCGCCCTCCTCGTCCGTCTCGACGAAGACCTCCACGAACGAGTCGACGGAGAACGACGCCGGGATGGACTCGGCATCCGGTGCGATCGGCTCATCGCCGAGCGTCACCCGCACCGTGGACTCCGGCGCGAAGTTCGCGCCGTAGACCGTCACGGTTGCGCCGGCCTCAACCGTCTCCGGCTCCACCGTGATGGAAGCCTCGGTCCCCGGTTCGCCATCGGCGTCGGCGCTGGCGGACGCGTCTGCCGTGGCGTCGTCATCCGCCGTGGCGGTGGCGTCAGCCGTCGCAGTCGCATCGTCGTCAGCGGTCGCGGTGGCATCGGCGGTGCTGTCGTCATCAGCGGTCGCGGTGGCATCCACATCAGCCGTCGCGGTCGCATCGTCGTCAGCCGTCGCCGTGGCATCCACATCAGCCGTCGCCGTGGCATCGGGATCGGCTGCCGCATCAGCATCCGCAGCGGCGGAGGCCGAGGCGTCCGAAGACGCATCAGCGATCGCAGCCGCTTGGGCCGCAGCCGAGGAGTCACCCTGGGCAGCCGCGCTGGTGTCGGCGTTCTCATCCGAGTCCGCCTGCGAGTTCGCCGCCGCCTGAGCGGCAGCCGCAGCCGAGGCGTTCACATCAGCGCTGACATCTGCCGATGCATCCGAGGATGCATCCTCGTTTGCAGCCGACTCAGCAGCGGCCGAGGCCGTCACGTCCGCGGCAGCCGAGGCTGTCGTGTCCGCATCCGCTGTGGCGGCGGCCTCCGCAGCAGCCTGAGCCGCGGGATCGCCATCAGCCGTAGCGCTCGCCGATGCCGCAGCCGACGCCGAGGCGTTCACATTGCTGTCAGCGTCCGCCGTAGCGTCGTCGTCAGCCGTAGCGGTGGCGTCATCGTCAACGGTCGCAGTCGCGTCCACATCAGCCGTCGCAGTCGCGTCGTCATCAGCCGTAGCGGTGGCGTCGTCATCAGCCGTCGCTGTAGCGTCCACATCAGCCGTCGCAGTCGCATCGTCATCAGCCGTCGCAGTCGCGTCCACATCAGCCGTCGCAGTCGCATCGTCATCAGCCGTCGCAGTCGCGTCCACATCAGCCGTGGCCGTGGCATCCGCGGTGCTGTCATCGTCAGCCGTCGCGGTGGCATCGGGATCAGCCGCCGCATCGGCGTCCGCGGCCGCGGCTGCCGAAGCGTCCGCGGAGGAGTCAGCCGTGGCAGCGGCCTGAGCGGCAGCGGCGGCGTTG
Organism: Sediminivirga luteola; assembly: GCF_014639315.1. Taxonomy (GTDB): domain Bacteria; phylum Actinomycetota; class Actinomycetes; order Actinomycetales; family Brevibacteriaceae; genus Sediminivirga; species Sediminivirga luteola. The sequence continues at coordinate 197,289 of NZ_BMFY01000005.1, read as the reverse complement.
GCTTCCGCGGCAGCGGAGGCATCGGCGTTCTCATCGGAATCCGCCTGCGAGTTCGCCGCCGCCTGAGCAGCAGCAGCAGCGGCCGATGCGTTCGCCTCAGAGCTGACATCCGCCGAGGCATCCGAGGATGCGTCTTCATCAGCGGCGGTCTCCGCAGCGGCGGCAGCGGTGGCATCGGCAGCGGCGGAGGCAGTCGTGGTGGCATCTGCCAGAGCAGCAGCCTCAGCAGCGGCCTGAGCCGCCGGGTCGCCGTCCGCTGTGGCGCTCGCCGAGGCGGCTGCGGACGCCGAGGCGTTCACATCCCCCTCATCAGGCGCTTCCGTGACAGACAGCGGCGTCTCGGCGGAGTTGGCATCCTCGTCGGTGGCGACCACGGTGTACTCGCCCGCGGCGGTGCCCTCCCCGATCGGGAGATCCACCGTGAAACCGCCCTCAGCGTCGGTCGTCGCCGTGACCGGCTCACCCACCGGATCACCGGCGGCGTCGGTCAGCTGAACAGTCACCTCGGACTCCGGGGCGAAGTCCGCACCGGTGACCGTGGTGGACCCGCCGGCCTCGACCTCAGTGGGATCGACCGTGATGGACGGATCCAGCGCCGCCTCAGCGAGCGCGCGGACCGACGAGCTGGCCAGATCCAGAGTGAGCAGCGGCGAGCTGAGAGCCGGAAGGAGCGTGACCGACAGCGCCGACACCGTGAAGGCGTTCTCGTTGTTCTCCAGGTGAGTGTCCTCCGGCTGCTGGTTCAGCGTGATGCTCAGCAGCTGCGCCAGAACCGGCTCGAGGAGATCGGTCAGCGGCACGAGCACCGGATCGATGATGTTGCCGATGATGTCACCGAAGCCGGGGACGAGTTCTGTGACGATGGGACCGACGAGCTCCTGTACAGCCGGGACCACAGTGCTGTCCACGACGGCCTCGACCGCGCTCAGGACCGGAGTCAGGACCTGTCCGAGACCGCTCGCGCTGAGTTCGACAGTCGGGTCCTCATCAGTGGTACCTGCGAAGTCGCCAAGGGTTCCATTGATGGTGACGTTGATACCGCCGCTAAGGAACAGGGCGCTGGCTTCCAGGTCGATCTCGATGTTCAGGCCCACGTTGTTCACGAGCGCCTGCACCGCGTCCGAGGCCTTCGTGGTCAGAGAGCTGAGCGCCTCCTCCACGGCACCGGTGATGTTCTGGATCGTCTCGGTGGTGAGCACCTCGGTGTTCGCCGGCTGACCGTTGAGGCCGCCTTCGACCGCGTTATCCAGATCGACCGTGATGTTGCCGGTGGAAAGATCGATCGACACGATGCCATTGGCGTCGACCAGCGGCTCGTTCAACAGCTCGTTGCTGAGCTCATCCAGTGCCGCATCGAGACCGGTCAGCGAGACCGTTGTGCCCTCGAAGTCGGTACCCACGCTGCCGAGGGGCGTCGGGATCGAGAGTGACAGAGCGCTGGCCAGTCCCTCGATCAGTTCCGTGACGGTGCCGCCCTCGCCCGCCAGATCGTTGAGCTGGCTGCCCAGTTCGGTCACCGCACCATCCACGCCCGTGGAGATCTCTCCGACCGCCGGCGAGTTCAGCACCAGGCGGGCGTCGGCGAGCGCGTACTCGCTCTCGACGTCCTCGCCGGAGATCTCCGCCTGAGACGCGAAGGCACCGAGTTCAAGGCTGGCCTGATCCAGGATCTCGTCCGTCAGGCCGTCAATACCGAGCTGAGCGAGCAGATCGGTGAGGTTGACGCTCGCCGGGCTGATGGAATCGTCACCGGGGGTGACGCTGATCCCGCCATCGTCGGAGATCACACCCGCGCTCGCCGTCGATTCGGTCTCCGACGGGGACGAGGCATAGCTGCCGAGCAGGCCCAGCTCGCCGAGTTCGATCAAACCTCCGGCTCCCGGCTCGCTGAAGAGGGGAATTTCCAGACCCGGAGCGTTCACGCCGATCCCGAGGATGTCGGCATTGATCGGGTTGTGATGGGGACCCGGGCTACTCGGGTTCCCACTTGCCGTTGAGGCCAGACCTGCCAGGTCAAGACCAGCAACATCGAGGGCCAGCACCTCACCCAGCGCCTCGGAGTCATCGTCCGGCAGCGCGACTGCGGCATGCCCAGACGCAACTACGAGCGCCGCGGCGCCGAAGGCCGCGAGGGATCTCGTGGCCATGCGTCGGCCACGACGCAGTCTTCGTTCATCAGTCAACATGTCCCACCTAACTCGTGTCACACGGACACCTGAGGCAGCAGGGTTCCTTTCGCGCGCAGTCATGAAGAACCCATACTGCTCCCAGGCGCTTCCAAGGGAGCTCCCGATCCTGACATTAGGGGTACATATGGTGCCCAAGAAATGGAAGTAAGATCACGCTTCGATAACGAAAGATATTTACCTGGAAATGGATTATCTGTAATCCATTTCATATTACGTGATGATGATGCCTGAACCATACGGAATCGGTACCTCACACCTGATGAGAATACGATTCACGCGCACTAGGTGACTGGATCCGCACATTCGCCTCTCGCGCCGGAGGGCGCCCTCACGGACACCCCGAAGGACCACCCACCCCTCTGAGCGTCACACGGTGGGAGCTAGCCAGTGCCCAGCCAGTAAACTCCACGCAGATGATTTACAAAACAAGCTTTATCGTCAACACCGCGTTCTGCGCAGACCTGGCCGCGTTCCGCCGCTGCCCGTTTTCAGCCCGGGCACCATACGCCCATACCAGCGGGAGCTTCATGTCAACAGCGGGCACCGCGGAAAGCCCGCGATGCCGGTGCGCACTGCCCGGCTCCGCCGACGGGTGCCTCCCGCGCCGCTGCCAGCCCACGTGCCGAACGAGAACACGCGCCCGCGGCGGGAGTGTCACCCGCACGAGCCGTCAGGAACCCGGCACAGACAGCCCGGGCCGTGAGAGGGCATGGACCCCCCCGAGGCAGATCAGGAGAGGATCCAGCCTCGCCTCGGGCGCGAACTGCCGGCCTGGCGGACGGCCGATCAGGCGATGAGGCGGTCAGGAACGACGAGAACGGCTCAGGCGGTACTCCAGCACGATCGTGCCGACGACGATCGCGGCACCGGCGAGGAAGAACAGCAGCGCCACCGGCGCATCGGCGGCCGGTGCCTGCAGCGTCCGGTGCTCGTCCTGCCACGGCCACAGCGCCCGCAGTGCCCCGGCCATCACGCCGGTCGCCAGCACCATGACCATGTGGTGCCGGTGTTCCAGGAGCCACTCCAGGAGTCGCAGCATGGTCGCGCCTCCCGCGACGGCGCCGAGGATGAACCAGCCGATGAAGGCGAAGTCACGGTCGTTGAGCGCTTGCAGGGCCGGCTGGTACATGCCGATGGACAACAGCAGGAACGAGCCGGAGACACCGGGGATGAGCAGCGCGCACACGGCCACCGCGGCCGACACCGCGATCACCGGGGGCGAGGGTTCCAGCGACTGCGGCGGGAGCGAGACGGCGACGTAGGCGACCGCTGCGGCGGCGAGCGCATAGATCACGTCACGCACCCGCCACCGGCCAGCCAGGGTGAAGGGGATGTACAAGGTGACCAGCACCATCCCGAAGAAGGCCGCCCGGGTCAGGACCGGGTACTCCTCGATGGCGGTCTCCATCACACGGGCCAGCGTGAGCAACCCCAGCAGCATGCCCACCGCCAGCGGGATCAGCATGCCCCATTCGACCTGCTTCAGCCGCGCCCGCCCGTCCTTCCTGGTCCGCCCGGGCGCCGATCCTCCGAGCACGACCCGCACGATCCCGGAGACGAAGCTTCCGGCGGAACCGATGAGCCGCTCGTAGATGCCGACGACCAGCGCCGCGGTGCCGCCGCTGACGCCGGGCATCGACTCCACGCTGCCGATGACGAAACCTCGGCCGAGGTTCCCGGTCACCGAGAGCGGGGTGACCGGGGGCTTGCGGCTCGGATGGGGGGTCTGCTGGAGCGGTGGTGTGATCACGCCGTTCTCTTCTAGTCGATCAGTTCGTGCCGGACGATGGACTGCTCCCGGTCCGGGCCCACGCCGATGACGGAGATCCGGGTGCCGGAGAGCTTCTCCAAGGCCAGCACATAGTTCTGCGCGTTGACTGGAAGCTCCTCGAACGTCCGCGCGGCGGAGATGTCCTCGGTCCAGCCGTCGAAGTACTCGTACACCGGCTTGGCGTGATGGAAGTCGGTCTGGGTCATGGGCATCTCGTCCTGCCGCACGCCGTCGACCTCGTAGGCCACGCACACCGGGATCCGCTCGATGCCGGTGAGCACGTCGAGCTTGGTCAGGACGTAGTCGGTGAAGCCGTTGACGCGGGAGGCGTAGCGCGCCACGACGGCGTCGTACCAGCCGCAGCGACGCGGCCGGCCGGTGTTCACGCCGAACTCGCCGCCGGTCTTCTGCAGGTACTCGCCCCATTCGTCGAACAGCTCGGTGGGGAACGGGCCGGCGCCGACCCGGGTGGTGTACGCCTTCACGATGCCGATCACCCGGTCGATCCGGGTGGGCCCGATACCCGAGCCGATGCAGGCACCGCCGGCGGTCGGGTTGGAGGAGGTCACGAAGGGATAGGTGCCGTGGTCGACGTCGAGCATCGTGGCCTGCCCGCCCTCCATCAGGACGAGCTCGCCGCGGTCCAGCGCCTGGTTGAGCATGGTGGCGGTGTCGACCACATAGGGGCGCATCCGCTCGGCGTAGGACAGCAGGTGCTCGACGGTCTCCTCCACGCCGATGTCGCGGCGGTTGTAGACCTTCACGAGCAGCTCGTTCTTCGACCGCAGCGAGCCTTCGACCTTCTGCCGGAGGATGGACTCGTCGAAGAGGTCCTGCACGCGGATGCCCAGGCGGCCGACCTTGTCGATGTAGGCCGGGCCGATGCCGCGGCCGGTGGTGCCGATGGCGCGTTTACCCAGGAACCGCTCCGAGACCTTGTCCACCACCTGATGGAAGGGCGCCACGATGTGGGCGTTGGCGGAGATGCGGAGCTTCTCGGTGCTGGCGCCACGCGCCTCGAGGCCGTCGATCTCACCGAAAAGGGCCTCCAGGTTGATGACCACGCCGTTGCCGATGACGGGTACCACGTTGGGGCTGAGGATGCCGGCAGGGAGCAGCTTGAGCTCGTACTTCTCGCCACCGACGACGACGGTGTGGCCGGCGTTGTTGCCGCCGTTGGGCTTGACCACGTAGTCGACGCGGCCGCCCAGGATATCCGTGGTCTTTCCCTTGCCCTCGTCGCCCCACTGAGCCCCGACCACGATGATTGCTGGCATAGCGCGCTGTACTCCTCACATCGGCACGCCCGTACGCCGCCACGTCCCGGTTCACCGGGGACGACGGCACGCACCGGCGGGCGCTGTCGATCAGTCCGCATGGGAAAGCCGCGCTTCGCATGGAACGAAACGCGGCCCCGTGCCACCCCATTCTAATCGACATGCCCTCCGGCGGCCCGCCGATCGCCAGCGCGGCACACGCAGCGAGAGCGCCCAGTCAGGTCCCGCATCGGCTTCAACGCGCTTCGATGGCGCCCTTCGCCTCCGGGTCCGAGTCGTGCAGGAACTGCCGCACGCGGTCGGCCTCCTCCGCCTCGCCGATCGCTCCCGCGGCCCGGCCCAGTGCGTACAGGGCTCGCAGGAAGCCTCGGTTGACCTCGTGGGACCAGGGAATCGGGCCGGCGCCGCGCCAGCCGGCCTTCCGCAGCGCGTCGAGGCCGCGGTGGTAGCCGACGCGGGCGTAGGCGTAGGAGTCGACGTTGCGGCCCTCTTCATAGGCCTCGTCCGCCAGGACCGCCCAGGCCAGGCTGGAAGCCGGCAACGCCGCGGCGATGTCGATGGCCTCCTCGCCCTGCTCCAGCCGGGCGGCGGCCTCGACGTCCGGATGGTCCTCCGGCAGCAGCGTTGGCTGCGGACCCAGGCGGGAAGGATCGAGATCGCCGATGCGTGATGGATTTCCGATGGGCTGTGACATGGTTTCCTCTCTCAGCGGGTCTCTTGCGGCAGGACGGTGAAGGGGTTGCCGGCGACGGCGCCGAACGCGCCGTGCTCGGCGGCCTCGGCGAGGGCGGCCTCGGTCTCCGGCTCGCTGATCCACACCTGAGCACCGGCGCCGGTGTAGTGGCCGATCTGCTCGGCACCGGCATCGGCGGGGATCAGCGCGTGCACGCCCTCCAGCCCGCCTCCCTCCAGGAGGCTGTCCGGCAGCGTGCCGGCCGCCATCACCGCGACGCCGCGCTCCGCGGCCGCCTGGAGCACCCCGGCGTCCTCGGTGCGGACGATGACGGAGTCCTCCAGTTCGCGTTCGGCGACGGCGTCGAGCGCCGCGGCGAGCACCTCCGCATCGTCGATGCGCGCCACATAGACGGTCGCGCCGCCGAGTTCGTCCAGCAGCCCGTCCCAGGTCGTGGTCTGCCCGGGTGGCGGTCCCGGTCGCGGGGAGGGGATCTCGATGCCGGCGAACTCCTCCGGCGTCAGCTCGGCCACGGGACCGGGAGTGCCGGGAAACGCGGCGAAGTCCTCCTCGTCGGCCACGACGACCGTCCCGTCGGCGAGCGACATCAGCGCCGGCGCCGGAAGGTAACCGAACTTGGCGTCCTCCACGAAGGCCTCGAGCGAATGCGGGGGGAAGACATCGTACCCGCCGTGCTCGGCGGCGACGGCCGGCGGCGTCAGCGATTCCACCGTCAGCTGCGCCGGCGGACGCAGCGCGTTGAAGAGCAGCACCCCGGCCACGGCGAGCACGGCGATTCCCGCGGCGATGAGGGGTGCGGGGAAGGGGCCCCGGGGACTGTCGCTCTCACGGCGCTCACGGAAACTCGGCACGCCCCAAGGGTACCGAAATCGCAGCCAGACGATGCCCGCGGTTTCCGTCCGGCCCCCGCGAGGCAGGTGCCAGCACGCCAGGGCACGCCCAGCATTGCCGATTTCGTTTCTCTGCGGAGTACTTTCCACTGATTCAGGCGTAATGACCCGTTAACAATGGCGGATACACCGTCTCTCACTTGACAGTGACACGAATCACTCGCCACTCTGAGAGGCAGCCGCGCACCTGCGCGGAAACACCCGCGCGCGTCGCCGCACGGGCACCGGACCACGACAGCACGCAGCCCGGAAGGCACCATGACCGACCTCATCATCCACGGCGCACGCATCCGCACCATGACCGCCGGCGAACCTGGAGTCGCTTCGCAGACCGCGCTCGCGATCAGCGAGGGGAGGATCTCCCGGCTCGGCACGGACGCGGAGATCCTCGCCCTCGCCGGAGACGGCACCGAGATCGTCGATGCCCGCGGCGCCACCCTCACTCCCGGGCTCATCGACTCGCACCTGCACCCGGTCTGGGGTGCGGAGCTGACCGTCGGGCTGGACCTGGGCGGGATCACGGACCTCGACGAGGTGCGCGCTGTCATCGCCGAGGAGGCCGCCCGGCTGCCGGAAGGCGCCTGGGTCCGCGGCTGGAACCTCGACTACAAGGTCTTCGCCCGCCAGGACACGGACACCCTCGACATCCGCGGCGAGCTCTTCGACGAGGCCGCCGGCGGACGGCCCGTCGCACTCGTCCTCTACGACCTGCACACCGGCGTCGGCAACGCCGCCGCCCTGGCCGCCGCGGGCATCGACGGCACCGAGACCTTCGCCGATGCCAGCGAGATCGTGGTCGACGCCGAGGGCCGCCCCACCGGCGAGCTGCGGGAGATCCCGGCCTATATGAAGCTCCTGGACGCCGCGCCCGGTCAGGACGCCGCCACCCTCGCCCGCAGGACCCGCGACGAGCTGGCCGGCATGGCCGCCACCGGCGTGACCGGCGCCGCCGTGATGGACGGGCGGCTGTCCACCCTGGAGGTCCTGGACGAGGTCGAGCGCATGCCCGGCGGGCTGCCCGTCCGGCTGCACATCGCGATGTGGCACCAGCCCGGCGACGACGACGCCGCCGTCGCCGAGCGGATCGGCCTGCTGGGCCGCGGCGGGGACCGCTACCGGGTCGCGCTGATCAAGATGTTCATCGACGGCGTCATCGACACCGGCACCGCCTGGCTGCACGAGCCCGATACGCAGGGCGCCTCCGCCGAACCGTTCTGGCACTCCCTCGACCGCTACGCCGAGGTCTGCCGCGCCTACCACGACGCCGGATACCAGCTGACCACGCACTCCTGCGGCGACGCCGGAGTCGCGCAGGCCGTGCAGGTGTACCGCACGCTGGGCAAGGCGGCGAACGGCGCACCGCACCGGATCGAGCATCTGGAGACGCTGACCGATGAGGACGTCCGCGCCCTGGCCGAGAGCGGCACCGTCGCCTCCATGCAGCCCCTGCACATGCAGTGGCGCGAGGGCGACCACTCGGACTCCTGGACGGTCCGGCTGGGACCCAAGCGCGCCGCCCACGCATTCCGGGTGCGGGACGTGCTGCGGGCCGGGGCGCCCATCGCCCTGGGCTCCGACTGGCCGGTGGCGCAGAACGACGTGCGCTTAGGGCTGGCCTGGGCCCGCCTGCGGCGCACCCCGGGCGACCCGCAGGCGCCGGTGTTCGAGCCGGATCAGAGGCTCAGCGGAGAACAGGCCCTGCTGGGGTACACCCGCTGGGCCGCCGAAGCGCTCGGCCGCGACGACCTGGGCGTGATCGCCCCCGGTGCCGCGGCGGACCTGGCGCTGTGGGCACAGGACCCCGTGGAGGCCGGCGGCGATGAGCTGACCGGAATCCGCGTGCTGTTGACGACCATCGGCGGCCAGCCGGTGCATAGAGAGGACCACCTCGGATGACAGATTCCCCCGCCGGCAGCGCAGTTGACGCCGCCGGCACGCGCTCGCTCAAGCGGACACTCGGCCTGCCGGCCACCGTGTTCTTCGGCCTGGCGTACATGGTCCCGCTGACCGTGTTCACCACGTATGGCATCGTCACCACCGTCACGGCCGGCCATCTGCCGATGGCATACATCTTCACCCTCGCGGCGATGCTGGTCACGGCCATCGCCTACGCGAACATGGTGAAGGCCTTCCCGGTCGCCGGCTCGGCGTACACCTACACGCAGCAGTCCTTCGGCGCGAGCCCGGGCTTCATGGCCGGCTGGGCGCTGCTGCTGGACTACCTGTTCCTGCCGATGATCAACTTCATGGTGATCGGCCTGTACCTCAACGCCGCGCTGCCTGCGGTGCCCACCTGGGCGATCATCATCGCGACCATCGTCCTGGTCACGGCGATGAACGTCCTCGGCATCCGGGTGGCCGCCAGCTTGAACGCCGCCCTGGTGGCGATCCAGGCGGTGTTCATCGTGGTGTTCGCCGTGATGGGCTTCCTGGCGATCTTCGGCCAGGCCCAGCCGATCAGCCCGCTGGACCCCTTCATCGGCGGGGACTTCGAGTTCGGCGCCATCGCCGCGGGTGCCGCCATCCTGTGCCTGTCGTTCCTGGGCTTCGATGCCGTCTCGACCCTGTCCGAGGAGACGAAGGACCCGCAGAAGACCATCCCCCGGGCCATCGTCATCTGCACGCTCGGTGCCGGCGCGATGTTCGTCTTCCTGTCCTGGCTGGGCCATCTGGTCTTCCCCGACTGGGGTACCTTCACGGACGCGGACACCGCCGCCGTGGACGTCATGAGCCAGGCCGGCGGGGCGTTCCTCACGGCGTTCTTCACCGCCGCGTACGTCGCCGGCGCCACCGCCTCCGCGATCGCCTCGCAGGTCTCGGTCTCGCGGATCCTGTTCTCGATGGGACGCGACGGCGTGCTGCCGCGCGGCGTGTTCGCCGTCGTCCACAAGCGGTTCCGCACGCCGTACGTGGCGGCCCTCATCGTCGGCGGCGTGTCCCTGCTGGCGCTCGTCTTCCCGCTGGAACTCGCGTCCTCGATGGTGAGCTTCGGCGCGCTCATCGCCTTCACCTTCGTGAACCTGAGCGTGCTCAAGCACTACGCCATCGACAAGAAGCGCTACCGCGGGTACGACGCCGTCAAGTACGTCGTGCTGCCGCTCATCGGCGTGGGCCTGTGCCTGTGGCTGTGGACCTCGCTGACCGCCGAGACCTTCCGCGTCGGCATCGGCTGGGTGGTGGTCGGCTTCATCTGGCTGCTGGTCCTCACCCGCGGTTTCCGCCGGCCCGCACCCAAGCTGGACCTGACCGAGACCACCTGATCAGGCGGTCGTCCGGCCTGGCGGCGCGAGCATCGCGATGCGATGAGCCCGGTGACGCGCTTCGTGACAGAACGACAGGTTCGTGACAGGACGACAGGTTAGTGACAGGACACCACCGTAGACGGTGGTGTCCTGTCACTGAGCGGTGGTTCCGCCCCGTTCTGTCAAGTCTGGCCGCGCCCTGGCTTGCGTCGCAGTGTCTCCATGGCTTCAGCCCGTGATCAAACCGGCCTGTGACGAAGTTCCAGTTTATTCCCTTCACAGCGGCCACTATTCTTGGTTCATGCCTCGTACCGCCCGGCCTGTCCATCTTCCGCTGCGTCTCACCAGACCCAGCGGCCGGCAGCTGGCTTCCGCCCTGGTCGACCTGCTCGCCACCGGCCGGCTCGCCGATGGCGACTGGCTGCCTTCCACCCGGGCGCTGGCCTCGGACCTCGGCTGCTCCCGTTCCCTTGTCGAGGGTGCCTACGAGGAGCTGATCGCCGCTGGCTTCTTCGAGGGGATCCCGGGTTCGGGAACCCGGGTGCTCTCCGGGGCGTCGATGGCGGCCGCGGCCGGAGTGCGCACTCGCGCCGGTGCCGCACATGCCCTGGAGGCCGCCGATGGCCCGGCGCAGGGACCGGAGAGCGCTCGGGGTGGTGACGGCCGCCCGGTCGACCTGTCCCCCGGCACCCCGGACACCACGCTCATCGACGCCCGCGCCTGGTCACGGGCCTGGCGGGAGGCCGCCCGGCTGCCGGTACCGGGAACCGCCGCACGGAGAAGCGGGCACGAGGCCCTCATCGCCGCCCTGCGGACGCATCTGCGGCGTCACCGCGGGCTGGCAGCCGGTGACATCCTGCCGCTGCCCGGTTCCAATGCGGCGTTCCGGACGGTCGCCGCGTGCGCCGGTATGCGCCGGTGCTATCTGGAATCCCCGTGTTATCCCTCCGCGCACCGGGAGTTCCAGCGCGCAGGCATGGAGGTCTGCTTCATCCCGGTGGACGCCGATGGCCTGGTGGTCGAATCGCTCCCGGACGAGCCTGGTCTGGTGTACCTGACCCCAGCGCACCAGTACCCGCTCGGGCACCGCCTTTCCGCCGAGCGGCGGGCTCTGCTGGTCGCCTGGGCGCGCCGGACAGGCTCGGTCGTGATCGAGGACGACTACGACGGGGAGTTCCGCTACGGCGTCGCTCCCCTGCCGGCCGTCGCCTCGGTCCCGGGAGCCGAGGACGTCGTCGCTTACGTCGGTACCGCCTCGAAGGCGCTGGCTCCCAGTCTCGGCCTGGCCTGGCTCATACCGCCCCGGCCACTGGCGGCACCGGCGCGGGACTACGTCCTGGATCAGCACCTCGCTGTGCCGGCGGTGACCGGCGAGGCGATGGCCCGGTTCCTGGACTCCGGGGACATGGCACGTCATCTGGCGCGCGCCGGGCGGGTGTATCACGACCGGCGCAACCGGCTCATCGACGCGCTCGCCCGGCACTGCCCAGACCTGGAACCCGTCGGCGTCGAGGCCGGGCTGCACGTGACGGTCCCCCTGCCGGACCTGGACGATCGCCAGGTTCAAGGCGCTCTGCGGCAGCAGGGCTGGGAGGTGGCGTCGCTGTCCTCGTACCCCGCCCACCCGGACGGGCCACCGCGCACCGGCCTGGTCGTAGGCTATGCCTCGCTGACGGCGGCGGAGGCCGACCGCTTCGCCACCGCACTGGCCCGGGTGCTGGGATAAGCAGCGACGCGGACCGCGCATCGTGGTGAACCACACCCCGGATCGATGACAGATCGCACTGCCGCAGTCCCCGGCCGGCCTGCCATGCTCGATACGAGGGTGCGGGCCGGTACAACCCCGCATAGGGACAGAGGCAGATGAGTACAGGCCGGCACAGTCGGCGAGGAGGGCAGGATGTGGCGCCGTTGGCGCAGGCAGCGCACCATGAAGAAGGTCCAGCCGGGTACCGGCAAGCCGCTCAGACCCTTCCGCTGGTGGAGGGCGCTGCTGGGCACTCGCTTCCACCTGGATCTGCCGCAACCTGCCGGTGAGGCACCTGCCCAATACGCGGTGGACGTGAACTACTTCGCGGAGGAATACCGTGCCGATCTCTACCTGGATGGACGTCACCACGCCGGCTCGACGCTGCCGGCGGCCTTCCCCGTACCGGGTGGCGTGATCGAAGTGGCCGCGAGCGCGTACGGCCTGAAGCGGATGCATTACATCGGCGACGACGGCGAATCGCAGCAGCTCCAGCCACATCCGCGGACGACCGAAGGGATGCGGGCCCGGTTCGGCCGCCGGTTCCCGCGGGCCAGCCGCCTCATCGGCGCGGCGGCCATCGTCGTCCTGCTGGTCTCCCTGACGGTGGGCATCCCGCAGCTGGTGCAGTTCGTCACCGGGTTCGACGCGGTGGCGCAGTACACCGGCACCTTCACCTCGCCCATCAACCTCCCGGGATGGGCGAACACCGCCGTGACGGCAGCGGCTGTGCTGGCGGCGTTCGAACGGGCGATCACCCTGCGGAACCACTGGCTCATCGACATGGAGACCGGCTGGTTCGAATGAGCCGGCGCCGCACGAGCGGGCGGTCAGCTCACAGGAGCCCGATATGGAGCTTCCTACCCGTAGCCTTGGCAACCTTCGGCACCGCGACGCAGCTGATATACCGATACTCCTTCGCGCATGTGGCATCCGAACCCCACACGATGCCATCGGAATCTCCGAGCGCTATTATCCAGAGGGGCTCATGGGTTAGACACCCAGTCGAGAAGATCTCGCCGCCGATCTCGAATACGCCTTGAGAGGGTTGTACGAATAGGCGATTTCCGGGACCTGTCACACCGGGGAAGCGGCTCCTGGCCCTCGCAACTCTGCGATCTGGTGCTCAATGCCCGGCATGATCGTGAAAACGATACACATCGAGATGCCGAGAACGACCATGAGCGGGGTCGTTTTGCGCATCGCGATCCTCACGGCTCCCGCACGCCCATATCGCTGAGACCTTCAGCTGGAGCGACGCTATCCCGGATGAGTCCGGACGGGTCTCATCCGCACGGAGTAGATTCCAGCGGCGTGAGAAGCGGACGGTGCGCCAAGTGCACCGTGACGGAAACGGCTCACGCCTGGGGGAAGCCCTCCAGGACCGTGGCGGAACCGGAGAGCCCAAGGCGGCTGGCGCCGGCATCGAGCATCTGCCGGGCGGCCTCGGCGGTGCGGATCCCGCCGGACGCCTTCACGCCCAGGCGCTCACCCACGGTCTGCCGCATCAGCCGCACGGCATGCGCCGATGCCCCGCCGGAGGGATGGAACCCGGTGGAGGTCTTCACGAAGTCCGCGCCGGCGGCCTCCGCGCGGCGGCAGCACTCCACGATCTCCTCGTCCGTCAGCGCCGCCGACTCGATGATCACCTTCAGCACGACCGGTGCCGGCGCTGCCTCCCGCACGGCGGCGATATCGGCTTCCACCGCGTCGAAGTCCCCGGCCTTCACCGCTCCCAGGTTGACGACCATGTCGATCTCCGCCGCGCCCTTGGCAGCCGCATCGGCCGCCTCCTCCGCCTTCACCGCGCTGGCATGCGCGCCGGACGGGAAACCGCACACCGTGGCGACGATCAGGTTCCCCGGCGCGACCAGCGGCAGCGCGCTGGGCGAGACGCACACGGCCAGCACGCCGAGCTCCTTGGCCTCGGAAACGAGGGCGCCGACCTGCTCAGCGGTCGCCTCCGGCTTGAGCAGCGTGTGATCGATCAGGCTGGCCACATCGGCGCGAGTGTAGTCGGTCATGTCGTCCGTCCTCATAGTGTGAATATGCAATGTGTCTCGTACGCGGGGCGAGCCGTGTCCCTTCATCGTGCACCTGCCGGGATGAGGCCGCATGCTCGCTGAGTCCTGACCGGCGTACTGACGGCGTCCCAGGCCGGTGCTGGCACCCGGCCGGCCCGGGATCCATCCTTCGCACGGCGACGCGGCACCTGGTTCAGGCGCCGATCCGGTCGAGGATGATGGAACCATGGCCAGCAGAGGCATCGCCTGAACCCGTCTCACCGGCCCCGGCGCCTTGCACCGTGACGGCGTCCCGCAGAACCTCCAGGGCACGGCCGAAGCGCTCCGGCTCATCGGTGTGCAGAGTCAGCAGCGGCTGGCCGGCCGTCACCGTCTCCCCCGGCTTGACGTGGATCTCCACGCCGGCACCGGCCTGCACGGCGTCCTCCTTGCGAGCCCGGCCCGCCCCCAGCCGCCACGCGGCCACGCCGACGCCGTAGGCATCCAGCCGGCAGAGCACGCCGTCGGTCTCTGCCCTCAGCACCTCGGTCTCCCGTGCCTGCGGCAGCGCCGCATCCGGATCGCCGCCCTGGGCGGCGATCATCCTGCGCCACACGTCCATCGCCCGGCCGTCGACCAGCGCGGCAGCCGGATCCACGTCCGGCACGCCCGCCGCCGTGAGCATCTCACGAGCCAGTGCCACGGTGAGTTCCACGACATCTGCCGGCCCGCCGCCGGCGAGCACCTCCACCGCCTCGCGGACCTCCAGGGCGTTGCCCGCCGTGAGCCCCAGCGGCACCGACATGTCCGTCAGCAACGCCGAGGTAGCCACCCCGGCATCGGTGCCCAGCTCGACCATCGTGCGGGCCAGCTGCCGGGCCGAGTCCAGGTCCTTCATGAAGGCGCCGGAGCCCACCTTGACGTCGAGCACGAGGGCGCCGGTGCCCTCGGCGATCTTCTTGCTCATGATGGACGAGGCGATCAGCGGGATGGACTCCACCGTCCCGGTGGTGTCCCGCAGCGCATAGAGCTTCTTGTCCGCCGGCGCCAGACCGGAACCGGCCGCGCAGATGACCGCGCCGATGTCCTCCAGCTGGGCGATGATCTCCTCATTGCTCAAGGAGGCGCGCCAGCCGGGAATGGACTCCAGCTTGTCCAGCGTCCCGCCGGTGTGGCCCAGACCGCGGCCGGAGAGCTGCGGCACGGCCACGCCGAAGACCGCGACGAGCGGGGCCAGCGGCAGGGTGATCTTGTCCCCCACCCCGCCGGTGGAGTGCTTGTCCGCCGTGGGCCGCGACAGCGAGGAGAAGTCCATCCGCTCGCCCGAGGCGATCATCGCACGCGTCCACCGGGCGATCTCCCGGGAGCCCATGCCGTTGAGCAGGATCGCCATGGCCAAGGCGGACATCTGCTCATCCCCGACGGCGCCGCGGGTGTACGCGTCGATCACCCAGTCGATCTGCTCCTCGCTGAGCTCGGCCCGGTCCCGCTTGGTGCGGATGATGTCGACGGCGTCGAACGCTTCCATGGGAGTTCTCGCTTCCTGTTCGCGAACAGATGGGATCGCCGGAGGGCGTGAGCGCCCGTCCGACCAGTATGTCAGTGATGCGCGCCAGAGCAGTCGTGGCCGGCGGAGCAGCAGTGCCCCGCAGCTGTGGACGCTCAGGCCAGATGACCGGGACCGAAGGCCTCCGGAAGCACCTCGCTGAGCGGACGGATGCCGGAGGGCATGTCCAGCAGCAGCTCCGGGCCGCCGAACTCGAACAGCAGCTGCCGGCAGCGTCCGCACGGCACGAGCGCCCGCCCGTCCGCATCAACGCAGGCGAAGGCCAGCAACCTGCCCCCGCCGGTGCGCGCCAGCTCGGAGACCAGGCCGCATTCGGCGCACAGGGTCAGCCCGTAGGAGGCGTTCTCCACATTGCAGCCTGACACCAGCCGGCCATCGTCGACGAGCGCGGCAGCACCGACCGGATACTGCGAGTAGGGCACATAGGCGCGGGCCATGGCCTCCCGGGCGAGGGCGCGCAGCCCCTCCCAGTCGACCGCTGAGGCCAAGCCGGCCTCGCCGCCGGCACGGGGCGCCGATGCCGGTGGGACCTGATCCGGGTTCCCGTCACCGGTCCCGGTCTGCTCGTCACCGAATGCCCGCAGGACGGTCACAGCCTGCTCGTCATTTCTCATAGGGCACGCCCTCCGCCGCCGGGGGCCGCACCCGGCCGACGAAGCCGGCGACGGCGAAGATCGTGATGATGTACGGCAGCATCAGCAGCACCTCGCTGGGCACGGGGGTGCCGATGGTGGCCAGGACATTGCCGATGCTGGTGGAGAAGCCGAACAGCAGCGCGGCGAACAGCGCTCCGACCGGGTTCCAGCGGCCCAGGATCATCGCCGCCAGGGCGATGAACCCCTGCCCGGCGGACATCTCCTTGCCGAAGGCCAGGCCTTGGCCGATGGTGAAGAACGCGCCGCCCAGACCCGCGATGGCACCGGCCATGATCGTGTTCACCACCCGGGTGCGGTTGACGTTGATGCCGACCGTGTCGGCGGCCTTCGGGTGCTCGCCGACCGCGCGCATCCGCAGGCCCCAGCGGGACTTGAAGACGAAGACGTGCAGCAGCGCGACGATCACGTACATCAGGTAGACCAGGATCGTCTGATTGAACAGGACCGGGCCGATCACGGGGATCTGGGAGAGCACCGGGATCGGCAGCCGGGGCAGCTGCTGGCGTGCGTTCCACAGCTCCGCGTTCTGGGTGAGCACGGTGGAGAACAGGAAGCTCGTCAGGCCCACCACCAGCACGTTCAGCACGACGCCGATGATGATCTGGTTGACCTGGTACTTCACCGCGAAGAAGGTCAGCAGGACCGCCACGAGGGCCCCGGCGACGGGCGCGGCGAAGAGGCCTGCGTAAGCGCTGGTGAACACCGAGGCGACGACGGCGGCCAGGAACGCGCCGGCCAGGAGCTGACCCTCGATGGCGATGTTGATGATGCCCGAGCGTTCACCCACCAGGCCGCACATCGCGCCGAAGATGAGCGGCACCGACAGCGCCAGGGCGCCGGTGAGCACGGTGACCAGGGGGATGACGGCGTTGCGGTCAGCGCCGGCCCAGACCAGGAACGCCAGGACGAAGAGCGTGCCGAACAGCACCGGGAGCCACACTCCGGTGCGGGCCCGCTGCACGGCGCGCCAGATGGCGAACGCCGCCAGGGCGGCAAGCACCAGGCCAAGCGTCCAGGTGGCCGGCCGCGAGGGCAGGTCGAGGACCGGGATGGCGATGAAGTCGCTGCCGGTGGACAGCTGGAAGCGGGTGCGCGCTCCGGCCGGGGAGAACAGCGCGAAGACCAGGAGCGAGAGCAGCGCGAGCGCCGCATAGGTCACCGGGAACTTCCACGCGATCGGCCGGGTGCCGTGGGCGGCCTCTTCGCGTGGTTCGGCATGGACGGCTGTCTGCGTGGTACTCATGCCGCCACCTCCTTCTTCGCGGCGGATCGCTGTCGCCGGGCGCGCCGTGAGGACGCAGGGGGCCTGCCGCCGGGACGGGGCAGGAAGAAGATGGCCCGCACCAGGGGCGGCGCGGCGATCAGCAGGACGATCACGGACTGCAGCACCAGCACGATGTCGATGGGCGTGCCGGTCTGGGACTGCATCAGGACGCCGCCGGCCTTCAGGCCGCCGAACAGCAGGCCGGCCAGGAAGGTCCCCAGCGGCCGGGAGCGTCCCAGCAGCGCCACCGTGATGGCGTCGAAGCCGAGCGTTCCGGCGATCCCTCCGGTCAGCCGGTGCTCTGTGCCCAGCACATGGGCGGCGCCGCCCAGCCCGGACAGCGCACCAGCGATGATGAGCACGAGGGCGGTGGCTTTGACCACGGAGATGCCCGCGGTCCGCGCGGCCTCGGGGTTCTCCCCGATGGCGCGGAACTCGAAGCCCAGGGTCGAGCGCTCCATCAGCCACCACACCGCGAGGGTGGCCAGGATCGCCAGGATGAACCCGGCGTGCAGCCGGAACTGCGGGCCGAGCAGGCCGAAGAGCTGCGCGGACTCGGCCACCGCCGCCGACTGCGGCTGGTTCGAATCGGTCTGGGTGAACCAGCGCTGCTGCAGCAGCCA
Organism: Sediminivirga luteola; assembly: GCF_014639315.1. Taxonomy (GTDB): domain Bacteria; phylum Actinomycetota; class Actinomycetes; order Actinomycetales; family Brevibacteriaceae; genus Sediminivirga; species Sediminivirga luteola. The sequence goes on along the minus strand of NZ_BMFY01000005.1, from coordinate 179,366 downwards.
CGCCAGCAGGTAGATGGCGATGTTGTTGAGCATGATCGTCACGATCACCTCATTGGCGCCGGTGCGCGCTTTGAGCACGCCGGCGATGCCGCCCCAGATGGCTCCGCCCAGCGCGCCGCCCAGGAGGGCCAGCAGCAGGTGCAGGCCCACCGGCAGCTGCATCCAGTAGCCGATGAAGCCGGCGAAGGAGGCGCCCAGGATGATCTGGCCCTGACCGCCGATGTTGAGCATGCCCGAGCGGAACCCGATGGCGATGCCCAGGCCTGAGAGGATCAGCGGCACGGAATAGACCATGGTCTCGGTGATCGGCCGGATGGTGCGCACGGCGCTGGGGGCCTGCCAGTCGAACACCGCGCCGCGGAACAGCGCCGAGTAGGCGTCGGTGAGCACCTGCCAGGACACGGCGAAGAAATCCACCGGACGGGCGAAGAAGTAGCCGAGGGTGGCCTGGACCTCGCGGTTGGCGGCCAGGATCAGCACGCCACCGGCGATCAGCGCCAGCACCACCGCCAGGACGGAGACCAGCCAGGAGCTCTGCCCCATCTCCCGCAGGGCACGCGCCACACGTCCCTCGGCCTGCGCGAGCGCGCCTGCGCGCGCTTCGTCGCGCGGTTCGTTCTCCCCGGTCCCACCGGCGCTCATCGGTTCTCCTCCTCGGCGGCGTCGTCCGCCTCGCTCAGGGCGGTCTGGTGCCGGCTGGCCTCCTGCACGGCCTCCTCGGCGGGCACGCCGGCCATCATCAGGCCCAGGACGTCGCGCGGGGTGTCCGCCGGGACGATCCCGACGATCCTGCCGCGGTACATCACGGCGATCCGGTCCGCCAGGTTGATGACCTCATCGAGTTCGGTGGACACGATGATGCACGGCGTGCCCTTGTCCCGTTCCTCCACGATGGTGCGATGGACGAACTCGATGGAACCCACGTCCAGGCCGCGGGTCGGCTGGCTGGCGACGAACAGGCGCAGCTCGCGGCTCATCTCCCGGGCCAGGACGACCTTCTGCTGATTGCCGCCGGACAGCGTGGAGATGGGATCGTCGACGGTCCCCAGCCGCACGTCGAAGCGCTCGGTCTGCGTCGTCGCGGCCTCCCGCAGGGCGGCCGGGCGCATGGCCAGGCCTTTGGCGTAAGGGGGCTGGTCGTACATGTCCAGCACGAAATTCTCGGTGATGGAGAAGCCGGGGATGACGCCGTCGGTGGAACGGTCCTCGGGAACGAAGCCGAGTCCGGCCCGCAGGCGTTCCTTCACGCTCAGCGGCCCCAGGTCCTTGCCGTCGAGCTCGATCGTCCCGGCGACGGCCTCCCGCACCCCCAGGATCGCCTCGGCCAGCTCGGTCTGGCCGTTTCCCTGCACGCCGGCCACCGCCAGGATCTCGCCCCGGCGCACCGTCAGGTCCACATCGTCGACGACGACCTTGTCTGCGGAGTCCAGGACGGTCAGGCCGTCGATGGCGAAGGTCACCTCGCCGGGCCGGGCCGGCTCCTTGTCCGTGGTCAGGCTGACCGCGCGGCCGACCATGAGGCTGGCCAGCTCGGTCTCGGAGGCGTCCGGCGTGGCCTGCCCGACCACCTTGCCCCGGCGGATCACGGTGATCCGGTCCGCGATGGCGCGCACCTCGCGGAGCTTGTGGGTGATGAAGACGATGCTGGTGCCGTTGTCCTTGAGCTGGCGCATGATGGCGATGAGCTCGTCGGTCTCCTGGGGCGTGAGCACGGCGGTGGGCTCGTCCAGGATGAGGACCTTGGCGTCGCGGGAGAGCGCCTTGATGATCTCCACGCGCTGCTGCGCGCCGACCGGCAGTTCCTCGATCACGGCGTCGGGATCGACGTCGAAGCCGAACCGCGCGGAGATCTCCCGCACCCGCTCGCGCGCCTGGGTGAAGTCGAGCAGGCCCGGCCCCTTGGTGGGCTCGTAGCCGAGCGCCACCGACTCGGTGACGGTGAAGACGGGGATGAGCATGAAGTGCTGGTGCACCATGCCGATGCCGGCGGCCACCGCATCGCCGGGGCCATCGAACCGCGCAGGCTCGTCGTCCAGCAGGATCTCGCCTTCGTCCGGCGCGTACAGTCCGTAGATGGTGTTCATCAGGGTGGACTTGCCCGCACCGTTCTCACCCAGCAGGGCGTGGATCTCGCCGGGTTCGACGGTGAGGCTGATCCGGTCGTTGGCGGTGAAGGAGCCGAACCGCTTGGTGACCCCCTTGAGCTCCAGTTTCACTGCCCGTGCTCCCTTTCATACCAGAGCCGGGCCGCGCGACGCCGTGGTCGCGTCGGGGTCCCCGCCCGTCGGATAGCTGTACCCGCCGGTGGCCCGCACCCGGCATGCGGGGCGGGCCACCGTCACGGGACCATAGTAAAGGCGCCGGGCGCCTGTTACGGGGCGTTCTCCGTCTCGACGACGGTCTCGCCGCTGATGATCTCCTGGCGGAGCTCATCGACCTTGTCCTTGACCTCCTGGGGAACCTCGTCCTCGAAATCGTGGAACGGTGCCAGGCCGACGCCTTCGTTCTCCAGCGTGCCGACGTACGGGGTGGCGTCGAACTGGTCGTTCACGCCCTCCTCGACCGTGTCGTACACGGCCTGGGAGATCTGCTTGAGCACCGAGGTGAGGATGATGTCGCCGTGCTCGGTGGACTCGTAGCCGTCGGAGTCGACCCAGATCAGCTTGGCGTCGTCGACCTCGTCGATGGCGGCGGCGGCACCCAGGCCGACCGGACCGGCGACCGGCATGATGACATCGGCGTCCTGGGAGAGGAACTGCTCGGCGATGGTGCGGCCCTGGCTCTGGTTGTCGAAGTCGCCGGAGAAGGAGCCCTGCTGGCTCTCCTTGTTCCAGCCGAGCAGCTGGACGTCCTCGCCGTTGTCCTCGTTGTAGCGGTCGACGCCGTCGGCGAAACCGTCCATGAAGATGGTCACCGAGGGGATCTGCATGCCGCCGAAGGTGGCGACGGTGCCGGTCTCGCTCATGGCGGCGGCCACGTAGCCGGCCAGGTAGGCGGCCTCGGCGGTGTTGAAGACCAGCGGCTTGCCGTTCTCCAGCTCGGCCGGGTTGCCGTCGGCGTCGGAGAAGGTCGAGTCGATCAGCGCGAAGTCGGTCTCCGGGTTGGCCTCCGCGGCATCGTGCAGAGCCTCCTCCAGGAGGAAGCCGACGCCGAAGACGACGTTGCAGCCCTGCTGGACCATGCTGTCCACATTGGGGCCGAAGTCCGCGTCGGACTGGGACTGCGCCTCGGCGTGCTCGATGCCGAACTCGTCGACGGCGGCCATCAGGCCCTCGTAGCCGGACTGGTTGAAGGACTGGTCGTCCCAGCCGCCGGCGTCGGAGACGATGCACGCCTTGTAATCGACGCTCTCCTCGCCGCCGGCTGCCTCCGGGGCCTCGTCGGGAGCCTGCCCGCAGCCGGACAGAACGAGTGCTCCGGCGGCGGCGACGCCGGCCGCGGTCAGGGACCTCTTGGTCCACATCGACCTCATCATGTGTGTCTCTCCTGAATGGTAAGCGCGTCCCGTGCAACGCCCGCACTCTCGGGTGCGGGCCGGCGGGGCGGGTCAGCGGTGCGGATTCGCGCCAGCAGGCGCGGTGCGCTTTATCCTACGTTTTGTGACGCAGCCGGCAGGCCCCGGCGGCGGGCGGAAGTGCAAAAGAAACCAAAAAGATACCTGCCGTCATCTGACGGAAACATCCCCTGCCGGAATGCCGGACCGCCCGCTCACGCCGCGCGGCCGGCAGCGGAACCGGCCGCCGCCTCGATCACGTCCGCGGCTCTGGTCACCCCGCGGCCGGCGCGGATCCGCTCGCCGATCCCTGCCATGCGCTCCCGGAGGGCGGTGTCGGCCAGGAGGCCGTCCACCGCCGCGCGCAGCTGCTCCGGCGTGAAGCCGTAGGTGTCCAGCCGCACCCCGAAACCCTTCTCGTGGACCCGCTGGGCGTTGTCGTACTGGTCCCAGAACAGCGGCAGCAGCACCATGGGCTTGCCGAAGTGGAAAGCCTCCGTGGTGGTGTTGTTCCCGCCGTGGGTGATGACCAGGTCCACCAGCGGGAGGATGGTGGTCTGCGGCAGGAATTCCTCGCCCCACATGTTCTCCGGCAGTTCGATCTCCTCGTGCAGGGGTCCCTTGGAGACGATCACGCGATAGGGCTGATCGGCCAGGGCACTGACCACCCTGCGCATCAGCCCCACGTCCGCCGAGCCGAGCGAGCCGAGGCTGAAGTAGATCAGCGGAAGGGAGCCGTCGGCGAACCCCGGCGGCAGCTGGGCGTCGGCTTCGGTCTCGCGGACGGATGACTCCACCCGCTGCCAGACCGATCCGGGCTCGTTCAGCCCCGGCAGAGGACGCCGGCCGAGGTAGTCGAGCTCCTCGGGATAGATGTAGAGGTTCACATCGCCGGGGTGCATGAACTCCAGTTCGGGCAGTGCCGGCGCCCCCTGTTCCTGCACCCAGCGGTTGAAGTCCGCCCACATCGGGCGGTGGGTCTGGTCGTAACGCGCGCGGAACTCCGCGTGGGCCTGCGCATCGTCCTCGGGCAGGCCCGAGAGCACCGGGGCGATGCCCTGGCCGCGGATCTCCAGCGGATTGCAGGAGACGATCCGCACGAACGGCGCCGGTGCCGTGACCAGCGCGGGGAAGGCGACCACATTGTCCTCCACCACGACATCGGGCCGGAGCTGCGCGATGATCTCCTTCAGCTGCGGTTCGGCATGGATGGCGCCGTCGATCAGCTCCTGCATGATCGGTTTGGAGACCGTCTCGAGCTGGTCGATGGTGGGCTTGGCGAATTCCGGGGAGATCTCCTTGATGTAGTCCTTCCAGAACTGCCCGGCGTCCTGCTCCTCTTCCTGGCCATCGGCGGGTTCCGCCGGCGGAGCGAGGTCCACGAGCGCCTCCTCGAAGCCGAGGGCGGCGAGTTTGCCGTCCCAGGAGCGCTCGGCCGCGAAGACGAGCCGGTGTCCGCGCTTGAGGAGCTCGTTGCCGATGCCGATGCAGTTGTTGGTCGGGCCGTAGGCGCTCTCGGGCAGGAAGAGGAAGGTGCGGGACTCACCGGCCATCGATGTCTCCATATCTGCGCGCCCTCGCAGGGGGGCACGCGAGGGCCGCTGCGAGTGCGTGCCCGTGGCAGCGGCGCGGTGTCCTCTACGGGCGGCGAGGTCGTGACGCCGATAGTATGCGAATGTGACCCACGCCACCACTTCCCAGCCCGTGCTGCACGGCAGTTCCCCCTCCGTCGCGGGCGTCCGCCTGGAGGTCGTCGATGGACGCGTCACCGCGGGCGGCCGGCGGCCCCGTGCCGGTGACGGCCTCGCCCGCGAACTCGCCAGGAGGGTGGACCCGGCTGTGGGCGCCGCGGCGCCGGAGAACGCCATCGACGTGGATCAGACCCAGACCTCGGTGATCGTGGACGGCAGGTACGTCGTGAAGATCGCCGGCCACTGGGGCGCATGCGACCGCGCGACGGTGCTGTTGTCGCGCCTGGCCGATGCCGGCTGCCGCGACGTCCCCGCGCTGGCGGGGCAGGTGGGCTGGGAGCACCCGGTCCACGGCACCGGCACCCTCGCGCTGGTCAGCGAGTTCCTGCCCGGCACCACCGACGGCTGGACGTGGGCGGTCGATGAGCTGCTGGCCGCTCACCGGACCGGCGGCACCGATGGCGCTGGCGGTTCCGGTGGCGTTGCCGGCCCGGAACCGGCCTGGGCGGTGGAACTGGGCCGCGCGGTGGGACGCGTGCACGCGATCCTGGCCGGCCGCGGGTCCGCGGGTGCCGGCGCCCGGCCGGAGCCTGAGGATGCGCCGCTAGAGCGTCGCCGGCGAGCCGAACGGCTGCTGGCGGAGGCCACTCGTGACGACAACCGTGATGATGCTGGGGCGGACCCGGCGGCCGGTTCCGCCGCGGCGGCTCGCCTGCAGAACCGCGTGGGACCGCTCCGCGAGGCGCTGACCTCCCTGGCGGACCGGCCTCCAGGTCTGGCGTTCCCGCTGCACGGGGATCTGCACATCGGGCAGGTGCTGCGGGATCCCGCCGGCCGGATCGCGCTCATCGACTTCGACGGGGATCCGCAGCTGGACTCCGCCACGCGCTGGCGCGCCGAGCCCGCCGCCCGGGACGTGGCACATATGCTGGTCTCGCTCGACCTGGTCGCGGCCGTGGCGCAGAAGCGGCTCGGCCGGGCGGAGCCGTCGTTGTTCGCCCATGCCGAACGGGCCGGCCGGGGATTCCTGGCAGGTTACCGGGCGGCCCTGGGCCCGGACGCGGACTCGCTGCTGGACGAGGGGTCGCTGCCGGGCTTGAGAGCGGAACAGCTGCTGGCGGAAGTACGGTACGCCCAGCGGTTCCTCCCGCGCTGGCGCTACGCGCCGGACGCCGTCATCGCCCACCGCTACCCCAGCACCGCCGATCTTCCCGAGGAGCCATGGACACCACCGCCTTCCGCGCCGATCTCGACCTGATTCCGGACACCCTCGACGCCCTCGCCGTGGTGCTGCGGGACGGCCTGCCCGGCCTGGACGGGCTGCCCGGCGCGCTCCGGGTGTCCGTGCCGCCGGAACGACGGCGCGTCCTCGTGCTGGGCATGGGGTCGAGCGCCTATGCCGCGCACGTCGTGGCCCGCGCCGCCCGCGCCCAGGGAGTCCCGGTGACCGTGGAGCTGGCGAGCACCTCCGAGCTCCCGGCTCCGGCCGAGGATCTCGTGGTCGTCGCCGTCTCCGCGACCGGCGGCAGCGCGGAGGTGCTGGACGCCGTCGTCCGGTACCGCGGCACCGGACGGCTGGTGGCGGTGACCAACCGGCCCGATTCCGCCCTCGCCCAGGGAGCCGATGCGGTGGTGCCGCTGGGGGCGGGCACCGAGCAGAGCGGCATCGCCTGCCGCACCTTCCGCGCCACCCTGCCGGTGCTGGACGCGCTCCTGGCGGCGCTCACGCCGGTCACGCCGATGTTCTCGGCGCAGTCACTCCGGCGCGCCGCGGAGGCGTCCCGCCACCTCCTGGACGCCGATGCGGACTGGGTTCCGCCGCTCGCGGACCTGCTGGGCGGCCCGATAGGAGCCTGGGTGCTGGCGCCGGTGGAGCGGCTGTCCTCGGCCCAGCAGTCGGCGCTCATGATGCGAGAGGTGCCGCGCCGGCCGGCGTATGCCTCGGAGACCGGCGACTGGTCCCACGTCGACGTGTACCTGACCAAAACGCAGGACTACCGGGCGCTGGTCTTCGCCGGTTCGGCATGGGACGGGCCGGCGCTGGACTGGATGCGCCAGCGCGGCTCACGGTACGCGGTGGTGGGCGGCACGCTCCCCGGCGCGGAGCTGACCGTCGAGTTCCCCGGTCAGGAGGACCGCTCCGTCGCGCTGCTGACCGAGGTCCTGGCCGGTGAGCTGGTCGCCTGGCATTGGTTCCGGGAGGCGTGAGCGGTACGGCCTGAGGACCAGGACCGGTGCCGCGGCTGGCGCAGATGCGCTCAGCGGCGTCGCCGGGGCAGATGCACTCAGCGGCGTCGCCGGCGCACGACGGCGGACAGCACCGAGCCCGCCGCCAGGGCCAGGGCGGCCAGCGCCAGCAGCACGGGCAGGTCAACGCCGGTGAAGGGAAGCTCCCGGGGCAGCCGGACGGTCCCGGCCGCAACTGGGACATCGGCGTTGCCTCCGGTCGTGGCGGCGGCTCCCTCGCCTGCGGGTGCCGTCGGGCCCTCCCCGCCGCTGCCTGGCAGCAGCGCGTCCAGCGTCAGCCGCACGTCGAAGGCCACGGAAGGATGCTGGTCGCTGTTCCCGCCGGTGGAGTCGACCGGGAAGTCATAACGCACCGGGATGTCGGTCGTCTCTCCCGGTGTGAGCACCTGGCTGCGGACCACGGTTTCCCGGTGGTACAGCTCGACGGCGGGGATCCCGTTGATCCGCAGTTCCCGGTAGAACTCGTGGACGGCATCGGTGCTGAACCGGACCCCGACGATCTGCGCGGTCAGCTGCCCGGGCAGATCGCCCAGGTTCTCCACCCGGAGGATTCGCTCGTCGGCGTCGCCGGGAACCACGACGGCCGGCGGGAACGGCACCGTGGCCTCCTCGGCATGGAAACCGTCGTAGGTCAGGCCGATGTGCTGGACGGCGCTCTCGTCCGCGATGGCCGCGCCACCGGCGGCGGCTCCGGCAGATGCCGCAGCGCTGTCGTGCGGGGCGTTCCCGGTGGCCGCGACCGGGACCGCCCCGGTCAGCAGCGCCACCGCCAGCAGCACCGGAAGCAGAGTCGCGCCGAGTGCTCTCATGTCCCCGCCTTCGCGCGGCGCAGCCAGCGCAGCGCCGTGCCGGTCAGTCCTAGGATCAGCAGCGCCCCGCCGGCCCAGATCGCCAGGGTCCGGGCGCTGTCCCCGCGCATGGCCTCGGCCAGGAATCCGAGGGCGGGAAGGTCGTAGAGCACCTTCCCGGCGATCTGCTCGCCGCGGATCGGCTCATCCGCGGAGGAATTGGCGTCTCCCTGAGTGACCAGGGAGAGTTCCCCCGTGCCGTCGGTCTGGACGGCGATCACCCGGTGGGTCACCAGGGCCGGATCGTCCGGGTAGGGGTGGAAGCTGATGACATCGCCCAGCTGGATCTCCTCCGCGCCGGCGGGCACCACGACGATCATGTCCCCGGGCGAGTAGGTGGGCTCCATCGAGCCGCTGAGCACTGTCAGGGCGGTCCCGCCCAGCAGCCGCGGCACCAGCACGGCTGCCGCGACGACCGCCAGGAAGACCACCAGGACACTCCAGAGGACGGTATTGAGGAGGGTCCGCAGCAGGCTCCGGCCGTCGTCCTCCCGGGCTGTCATGAGCCCGTCCGCAGTTCGCCGCCTCGGCCGGCCAAGCCGCCGTCATCGGCATCGTCGTTCCGGAAGGTCCAGACCCGGAGGTCCACCCGCAGGACGGCCTCGCGTGCGCTGGCCGGCAGATCCAGGTCCCGGCTCCACTCGTCGGCGGCGGTCACGTCCGGGTCCCCGGCGAGGACGTCCTCGGACGTTCCTGTGACGGTCGTGTGCCGCCGGTGCGTGCCTGTCACGGGATCCTGTTCGACGGTGGCGATGACACACAGGTACCCGTGGCCGGTGTCCTCGCCGGAGGCCGGAACGAGGACCCGGTCGTCGCCGCGTCGCAGGGCGGTGCTCCCGGCGGGGATCTCGCCCAGCGCCGCCCCCGCCCCGCCGGGATGGCAGTCACCGGGCTGGTCGACCGCGATGAAACTCAGCGCGGCCGCTTCCAGCAGCGCCGGATCGCCCGTCACCCCAGTGCTCTCCACACGGTAGGCCAGGCCGCGGTTGCCCTCCGCCCGGCCCGTGACCGGGATCGCGACGGCCTGCGGCTGCCCTGCCCGGAGTCCGGTCAGGAGGTCCGCCGAGTACTCCTGCCCGAGCGTGCCCGGGAACGTCTCCAGAGTCTGACGCGACTCGTCCTCTCCCAGGGTGAACCGCGTCTGGCCGAGGGTGATCAGCCCGGACCATGCTGCGGTGTCGACCCACAGCGCGGAGGTGACGCCTCCGCCCGCCGCGAGGAGAAGAGCCGCGCCGATGAGCAGCCCGGCCACGGGCGCGGACCGGAACCGGCGCCTGCGTTCCGTACGCGTATGCTTCATCTCGGGTTTCCTCCTCTCGGTGGTACGGGGTTGCCACGCCCTGCGGTCCGCGGTCGCTGCGCCCCGTGATGCGCAGGTGATGGTCCTGGTCTCTTACGCCGGTGCCGTTCGGCACCTCTGCGGCACGACTCCTCCACGCTGGCGGTTGCTGCTCCCGGCGCGCCTTACGCGGGCGCCGCGTCTTCGGCGAACGCCGGCTCAGCGCACCTGGGTCAGGGTGATGGTGGTGCCGGCGATCGCGGCGGAAGCTTCGGTGGCGACGCGATCCGGGGTGTTCTCGTCGAACTGGAAGGTCACCTCGACGGTGTAGGTGCCGGCGTCGGCGGGAGTGATCTCAGTCTCGATGGCCTGCCCGGCCTCGGCGCTGCCGAGGCTGCGGCCCTGCGCATCGAGGAACTCGTAGGTCACGTCGAGGTGCTGCGCGAGGGCGCCGCCCGCGTCGGGGAGCTCGACCGCCGCCTGCGCCTTCAGGTTGTCACCCACCAGGACGACGTCGACGTCCTGGTCCAGGCGGAGGGTGTCACCGGGCACGGCGCGGAAGGAGTTCAGGTCGATGGTCTTATCAGTACCGGCGGAGATGTCGTACCACTGCGGCTGACCGGTGGTGACCTGCAGGTTTCCGGCGGTGATGATGCCGCCGTCGGCCTCGGCATCGTCGCTCCAGAGTGCGAACGTGCCGCCGGTCAGGGCGAGGGCGAGCAGGCCGGCTCCGGCGATGATTCCGGCGGTGGACTTGCGCATGTGTGTCTCCTTCTGGGGTTCGCCGGCGGCTTTGGGCAGCCGGCCGGTGGGTGCGGGATGGTGCATGAATCGGTGGTCAGGCGGCCCGGCCGCTGGAGGTGCAGATCATCCGCTCGCCCGGCCAGAGCCGGTCGGCGGGGCACGCGGGAGGTCCCGTGCCGGTATCGTCGGTCACCCGGATGCCGCCGATGGTGGTGGCACCGGTGTTGCTGACCGTGTAGGTCCAGGTGACGGTCCGGTCCGGGATGCGCTGCCCTTCGGTGATCTCCGTGTCCGCCGGGGGCAGGGAACCTGGTTCCTGGGCGGGCACGTCCCAGCCGCGCAGCTCGATCTGGAGGCGCTGATGGGCGTAGCGGAGAACGCAGTCGAGCGTCTGGCCCTCGGCGACCTCCACCTGCTGCCCGTGCACTGGGACCGGCCCGGCACCGTCCTCGCTGCAGGCGACGCCGGTGAGCACATAGTCGCCGGGCTCTCCGCTGCCGGAGGTGAGGCGGCCATCGAGCGCATATCCCCCGGGGGCGACGGCGAGCGTTCCCCCGCTGCCGGGCACCTCGCCACCGGAGCCCTCGGCGTGGAGCGTCCAGTCGGCCGGGGCCGCGGTGCCGGTCGTGCCGTTCTCGACCTCCGCGCGCAGGCGCAGCGTGGCCGGTTCGGGCTCGCGGCCGAGCGCCGGGGCGACGTGCTGGCGATGGTTGATGGTGCGGCCGCCCTCCATCGTGAAGGAATCGGCGATCAGCTGCCCGGTCAGGTTACTGCCCAGCCGGTAGGTCACGGCGGCCTGCGGTGCCAGGACGAGCCCGGAGAGCTCGGCGCCGCCTTCCAGGCTGAGCCGGTTCCAGCCGCTGAGGTTCCAGGTGACGTACGGCGAGAAGCCGGCGGCATCGCCGTTGAAGCGCAAGCCGCCGAGTACGTTGCCGGTGCCGGCGGGGTCGGTCACGTTGACGATCAGGGGCGCGGTCGCGCTGGGTTTCACGGTGCCGAAGTTGACCGCATGGTAGCCGGCGAGCTCCCGGGCGGTGACGGTCCAGACGTTGACGGTGTCCGGCTGCAGGGTCAGCTGCAGCTCGCCGCCGGCACGCGCCTGCACGGTGCCGGGCAGCTGCCCGAGCTGCGCCGCGGTGGCGATCGCATCGTCGAAGAACGCTGCCGGGTACAGGGCCGCGAACGCCTCGGAGTGGTAATCGGCAAGGGTCGCCGGCCTGGGGCTGACGCCCTGGACGAAGACGTGCGGACCGTTCGGATCGGTCCCGGAGAGCAGGCGGCCGTCGCGGACCTGGGTGTAACGGCTCATATCCGCGATGCCGGCGTATCCGGCGTTGGTGCGGAACACGGTGCCCGAAGACAGGTCGACGCGGCCGCCGGCCAGCAGCTGGGTGGGGCGGCCGTCGGCGGCGGGCACCGCGGTGCCGTCCGCGGGACGCCCCAGGTCGAAGGTGCCGAAGGAGATGGTGCCGCCGGCAGCGAGGCTGCCGTTGATCTGGCCTCCGGTGCCGAATCGCGCATCGCCGCGGACGACGACGGTGTGCGGCGGGGCGAGCGGGTCCGCCTGAGGGACGCCCTGGGCGGCGGCGGGGGCTGCCGGGAAGGGGAGCACGGCGGCGCTCAGAGCGGTCAGCAAGACCGCTCCGGCGGCGGCGAGACGGGCGCGGATGCCGGTCTCGGAGGGGTTCGTCCATGTGCTCACGTCAGTGACTGTACGAGTCGTCACCACTGCGTCACCTCAGGGTTGCCACCTCTTCACCGAATAGTCATATCAGTAGTTCCGCAACCCGCTGACGGCGTACTACGTGGTTTCACGCACGAGCCCGTAGACGGGTGAGGTTCATTACCCCGGAAAGTGTCGTACGGCACATCGCGGGGTGGTTCAGACCAGGCCGAGGTCCAGGAGCTCGATCCGGTTGGCGCAGCCGAACCGCCGCATCAGCCGGGAGAGAATGCCCTCGACCGTTCTGGCCGAGAGGTTCACCCGCCGCGCCACGGTGCCGGTGGATTCGCCGTCGCGCAGGGACGCCAGGATCAGTCGCTCGCGCTCCGACAGCGCGAGGTCCGCCATCAAGGTGTCCACGAGCAGGGACGGCTCGGCTTGGGCTGCCCGAGCCCGCAGCACCAGCCGGATCGCCTCGCGCTTGCCTCCCCTCAGCCGGTCCAGGTGCGGCCAGAGCCCGGCCACCAGCACGAGCGCGTAGCTGGAAGCGTCGCGTTCCTGCAACTGGGCGGCCGTTCGCAGCACCACGGCCGGATCGCGTGAGAGCCGGGCCTCGGCGAAGTCACGCGCGATCCCGGTTCTGCCGCGCCGGAACGGCGCCACCATCCGCACGAGTTCCCGTGCCGCGTACTCGCTTCCCCCGCGGGCGGCCACGACCAGGATCTCGAACCGTTCCATCACGCGGTCCTCCGCCTCCGCCCCGCGGGAGAGCTTCTCCAGCTCCGCGACCGTCGAGGGGTCCTCCGGGTCGCGGGCGAACAGCAGGATCGCCTGCCGGATGCCCTCGAGGTACGGCAGGCAGTTCGCCTCCGCCGCCCCCGCGGGAACGGCGTCTTCCGGCTCGTGTTCCCCCGTGGCACGGGCGGCTCCGGCGGCGACCGCCCACGCCAGGGGGCGAATACCGTACGGATCGCGAGGCTGCCGGGCGACATCGCTGGCCAGGCGCAGCGCCGTATGCGCGCGGTCCGCTTCCAGGGCCGCGGTGGCGGTGATGAGGTCCAGCACCGCCGACAGCGCATGGCTCTGCCGCAGCAGGCCGCCGGTCTGGAGTTGCATCATCCTTCCCGCGAATCCCGTTTCATCCGATTGCACGCTGAGCATCAGCAGCAGCACCAGGACCGGTTCGATGAACTCGGTGCCATCGGGTTCCCGCGTGCAGTCGTCCAGCAGGCTCTGCAGCAGGTGCCTGCCCCGCTTGGGATCAGCGCCGAAACCGAGTTCCGCGCCGACCCACAGCCGGGCCGTGAAGGCGGCCGTGGCGGTGCGGAAGCCGGCTTGCGGGAGCATCGCGGCCGCCGCGCGCGGACCGCGGTCATGCTGGAGCGCACGCATGATGCGCTCCAGACCGGGCACGCCGTCTCCGTCCAGATGAGGGTCGTCCCGTCCGGTGGATTCGGCCCAACGGACGCGAAGGAGACGCGCCAGCTCCATCCCCGGCCGCCGGTGGAACACGGCGATGCGCATGGCCAGGATGTAGGCCTGCCGCCAGTCCTCGTTAACGCCGGCTCGCAGACCGCGCAACAGTGCCAGCGCTTCCTCGACGTCGCCGTGGGCGTAGTGCGCGCGAGCGGCGAGCACCCGGACGCCGGGGTGGACGGCGAGGTGCGGCGCGGCCAGTTCGATCGCCACGGCGAAGCGGCCGCGGCGCAACGCCGTGCGCAATAGCCGCTGGGTCTCCTCTCCCGCGATGCCGCCTTCGGCGCGCAGACGCCAGCGTGCCGCGCCCAGCTCGGCATCGGGGCCGCCGGAGGACGGGTGCAGCGACGTTCCGACCGTGTACCAGCGGTGCGTGTCCTCGGCCGGGCCCACACGGTGCCGCAGCAGCGCCGCCAGCGCCGGACTGCGCAGCGTGTAGCTGCGCCTGGCGCTCGTGCCGTACGGGTCAAGGGTGATCAGCCGCTGCCGGCGGAGCCTGGCCAGGAAGCGTTCGCTCAGCAGCGCCGCCGCGTCGTGCTCCGGGATCGATCCTGCCAGCGCGATGGTGGTGAGACGGTCTCGCACATCGGCCCGGATGGCGCCGACGATCTCCGTCTCATAGGCCGCCAGGGCCGGGATGAGCCCGGATTCGTCCAGGCGCCACTCCCAGACCGCACCGGTCCGGTGCAGCACGCCCGCATCGTGGGCGGCCCGCAGCAGCCAGTGCATGAGAGCCCGGTGGCCGCCGCTGAGCGCGGCCACCCGGGCGGTGATGGCCGATGACGGATCGCCTCCGAGCAGGTCGCCCAGATGGCAGCGGATCTGCCCCGGTTCCAGGGCGCTCATCTCCTCGACGACGAGGGTACCGGCGCGCTGCTGCGCCGCCAGCGGCGCGGGCAGATCGCCCAGCACGGCCAGCAGGATGACGGCGAAGACTTTGCGGCGGGCGATGAGCTGGCTGATCAGCCGGGCGCTCTCCGCGTCCAGGGCCCCGACCTGATCCACCAGCAGGAGCGGGGCCCGACCTGCCGAAGCCGCCAGCCACTCGTCCAGGAGCACTGCGGCCGGACGGTCGTCGAAGGCCTCCAGCGCCATCCGGATCGCCAGGCCCGATTCGTTCTCCGCCCCCGGGAGGCCGCGCACGGTGAGCGCTCCCGGTTCGTCCAGCTGCGCGCACAGAGCGGTCGCTCCCCAGGTGGCCGGCAGCACCGCCACCACTCCCCGGCGCTCTGGCCGCAGATCGGCGATGCGTTCCACCAGGCCGGTGAAGACCGGCCCCAGGAAGGGCGCCGCCGGTGACGCCGCGCGAGGCGCTGGGGGCTCAGGCGCCTTCGGGATGCGGTCGACGCTCACGCGAGGAACTCCGCCCACAGTTCCTGCCGGCTTGCGATGCCCAGCTTCCGGTAGGCATGGCCCAGGTGCGTCTCGGCCGTGCGGCGGGAGATGCTCAGACGTTCGGCGATCGCGGCATTGGACAGGCCTCCGGCAGCGAGCTCGGCGACCTGGTATTCGCGTGCGGTCAGAACCGTGCGCAGGTCCTCCCGCCGGGGCGCACGCTCGGGCTCCGGCTCGGTCCCGCTCCGGAGCCACTCCTCCGCGGCCGGGCTGTTTCGCAGCAGCCGGTCCGCGGCGGGGCCCTGTTCGAGTCCGAGCGCGGCGAGGGTGAGTGCGAGCCCTCGCGGGTCGAGTGCCGGACGCTTCTCGATCAGCTCGCCCAGCGCCCGTTCCAGCGCGGGCCGGGGCGCACGGCCGGCACCGCCCGCTCGGAGATCGGCCAGGGCGGTGAGCGCCCTGACGAGATCATCGTCGGCGTCCGTTCCGGACAGCTCCTGGGCGAGCATCCGCAGCGCGTGCTCGGGGAGCTCGGCCATTCGCCGCACGGCCACGCATCGGAGGATGATGTGGTGCCCGCCAGGCGCCGGCGCGAAGTCCCGGCGGCTCCGGGTCAGCACCTCGGCGAGGTCCCCGGGAGGCGTCAGCAGCGCCTGGCCCAGCAGGAGCACGTGCCGCGCATAGGGATCGTAGGCGTCTGGCCGCATCTCCCGGACGCCCTGGACGGCCCTGCTTTCCGTGCCGTCGCCGGTGCATGAGGGATCCGGCGCGACGCCCGGCGCCGGTCGTTCGCCCAGCGCGGTGACGACCGCGGAGATTACCTCGAGGTGCGGCCGGATGTGCCTCTGCAGAGGGACGTGCGTGGACACCTGTGCCTGCAGCTGGGCCAGGCGCTCGGCCAGCGCCGGCACCGGAGTGCCGTTGACGAGGTCCACATAGAGACCGGCGGCTTCCATCGCGCACAGATCGGGCACGATGCGCTCGTCCGGGGTGGCGTACCACGGCACTGCGGACAACTCGTCCGGATGGATGCCGGCGGCCATGAGCGTGCCCTGGAGCACCGTGCGCAGCCAGAGCTGATCCAGCAGCGGCACGGCCTGCACGTCCCGGGGCGGTTGCGGCGGGACGGCCATGGCCTGCACCAGTTCCGCTGCGGCACGCGGGTCCCCGCCATAGGCACGCGCATGGGCCACCGCGGCCATGATGCGCAGCCGGGCAGCGGCGATGCCCGGCTCGTGCCCGGTTCCCGGTGGCGGCGGGGCGGGCGGGTCGTGCGCGGCCAGGACCTCCCCGGGTGGGAGGCTGACCCAGTCCCGCTGCACCTGCAGGGCGTACCGCCGGTAGGCGTCCGCCTCGGACGCCGGGGGCACGATGCCGTCGCGCTCCAGCGCCGCGAGCTGGGCGAAGGTGTCCTCGGCGGCGGCAATGTCGCCGAGCAGGACGATCTTGATCCGGGCGCTCAGCTCGAACGCCTCGCGGGTCTGCTGCCCGCAGACTGCGCGCAACGTCTCCAGCGCCGTGTACGGCCGGCCCGCGACCGCGGCCAGTTCGGCCCGCAGCAGGACGGCACGGTCATCGGCACCGGGCCCGTCGATCGCGTCGAGCATCGCCTCCGCGCGGGCCAGTACCCCGCGGTCGAGCCAACGACGTGCGGAGGCCAGCAGCTCTTCCCGGCTGCAGTCGATCCCCGCTTGGACGGCGGCGAACACGGAGCGATGGGCGGGATCGGAGTGGGACCGCCACTGCGCCTGACGGCCGACGGCCGACTCGTCCCAGCCGCGGATCGCCAGCTGAAGGAAGTAGGCCAGGGCCTGCGCCCGTAGCCTGACCCGTCCGCGCTCGATCGTGACGAGGCCGAGTTCCTCCGCCAGCAGCAGATTCGTCCCGCTAGCACGCGAGGACATCGCCTCGCCCGGTTCCAGTTCCCCGTGCAGCGCGACCAGATAACAGAACTCCACCAGATCCGAGCCCGCCTCCGCACGCAGGCGGGCGACGCTCTCCTTGGCGACGTATCCGTCCAGCAGGGCCGGCAGGCCGTTGAAGACGACATAACCGTCAACCGGCACGAGCCAGCGCTCCTCGAATCCGAGCCGCAGCATGTCGGCGACGAGCAAGGCGGAACCACCCGAGGTGTGCCGGAGGTACCGCGCCACGGGCTCCGAGGCAGGCACCCCGTACTCCTGCCGGGCCAGTTCGCTGACCTCGGAGGCCGTGAGTGGTGCCAGGATCAGTTCCAGCCCGCGGGCAGACTGCAGCACCTGGGCGAAGCGCAGGACGACCGCGCTGCTGGACGCCGTCAGCAGGACGCCGGCGCGCTGGGAGCGGATCAGCAGATCGATCACGGTCAGCGAAGGGGAGTCCAGCACATCGACGTTCTCCACCACGACGACCGGCGGCGCGCTCCCCCAGCTGCCGTGGAACGAAGCGAGAAGACCGGTGAAAGCGGCATAGGGATTGGGCCCGTTGCCGCGCCCGTCTTCCGGCGTCTCGTTCAGCAGGGACAGCCGGTGCTTGCCGGGCTCGGGCTCGGAGACCCCGGTCCGGTCCGGCGCCGGTCGCTGGTCCAGGACGATCATCTCCCGGTCCTCGAGCCCGGCCAGACCCAGCCGGAGGAAGCGGCTCTTGCCGGCGCCCATCGCGCCTCGGACCAGCACGACCGGAGCGGCGGTACTGCGGCAGTGGTCCTGCAGCGTCGTTCCGAGTTCGCCGCGGATGGGACGCTCACGCAGGCGGTAGGACACCCGCACTCCCTTCCGCACCGCCTTCCTGGTTCCCGCGCCACGGGCACAGCCGTGGTAGAGGACGATTCGAGGCTTGCCATCGAGCGGGTCCCCGGCCTGCGTGCGCGACCGTATAGAACCCTTTACCGGTAATGAGACACTGTCAGATACGCTCGCCTAGTTTCGGGCATCCGTCAAGAGCGCTCTTCTGCGAAAGTCTTGTGCGATCCGGGTTCGTATGATTGAACACGCCCCTGTATCGAACAGCTCCCCCGGTGGCCGCGATGGTGCCCAGTCTCGGGATCGCGAACCAGGGGGCCGCGGCATTCCCGTACTCGTCAGCAGGACCGGCGACGGTGCCCGGTGCCGTGCCCGGTCAGGCACGGCCCGCCTACCCGCCGACCGCCGGCGGGCCGCCCCGCCTCCACGCATGGAATTCCGTGGCTCAGCTGGCCGCGCCCCATCTCTCCAGCGCCTCCGGTCTCAGCAGATGATCGATCCCCAGGATGGCCGCACCGCGGACGGCGCCGTCATCGGCGTGACGGCTGTCCACCACCGCCGGGGGCTGGGCGCGATGCAGCTTCATCAGCCCCTCGCGGAACCCCTCCCGGAAGGCCAGCGGGGCCAGGGCCCGGATACGCGGGGCCAGGCCGGCCAGGGAAATCGTCTCCGGATCGTAAGCGTTGACCAGGGCGGCCACGCCCGCGCCGAGGTCGGCGGCCACCGCTGCCACCGCGTCCAGCTCCGCCCCGGTGCCCTTTTGCCCGGCCGCGGCCAGCACCTCCGCGGCGAAGCCGGCGGGGTCCTCCGGCCGGGACCGGCCGAGGTGGCGCGCCATCGCGCGGCCGTCCACCATCAGGTCCCAGCAGCCGCGCGCGCCGCACGGGCATTCCAGGGCCGGGTCGCCGAGTGGAAGATGACCGTATTCGCCCGCCGCGCCCGAGGCCCCCGCGATCGCGTCGCCGTTCACCACGAGTGTGCCACCCACGCCCACTTCCACGAGCAGATGCAGTGCGCAGCTGGTGTTCTTCAGCACGCCGGTGCGGGCTTCCGCCAGCCCGCTGAGGGTCGCGTCGTTACCGCCCAGCATCCCAATCTCGCTCCCGGCGTCCGTTGCCGGCATGAGGGGGCGGAGGTCACTGGCGCCCCAGCCACGGGTGGAGAACTGCGCGATGCGGGTACCCGTCACGGTTCCCGCGACGGTGACCGCGACGCAGCGCACCCGCCGGCCGTAACGCTCCGCCACCGCGCCGATGCTGGCGGCGAGCTCCGGCAGGATCTCTTCGAGGGACCGCGGTCCGTAGCTGCCCGAATCCAGCGGCACGGGTTCACCGCCCAGATCTGCAAGGGCGATCTCCCAGCTGGACGAACGCAGCGCCACCGTGCACACCAGCGGTCCTCGGTCGTGGGGGGACAGGACCGTCGTGGGCCGGCCCCGTCCGCTGGCAGGCGCACGCTCCTCCCGGATGAGTTCCATCTCCCGCAGTCTCCCGGCGGTCTCAGTCGCCGAGGCGCTGCTGATTCCCAGGCGCTCGCTCGCGGCCGCACGCGTGATTCCCGGCTCGGTGTGCAGCAGTCGCAGCATGTCGATCGCGGTCCGCCACCGGCTCTCGGCCGCGCGGCCGCCGGCGGCGTTGTCAGGGCTTTTCGTCCGGTAATATTCTCGGGGCACGAGTAAATTCTAATCCGGAGGCGGCGCGGTGGCTCATACAGGTGGTCTCGGCTCGGCGCGGACCGGGTTGCTGGTGCTGGCGGCCGCCGCGTTCGCTGCATTGACCACCGAGGTGGCTCCGGTGGGCCTGCTACTGGAGATCTCCCGTTCCTTCGGAGTGGAGGAGGCCCGCGTCGGCGTGCTGGTCAGCGCCTACGCCGTGATGGTGGCGATCCTCGCCATCCCGGTCACGATGGCCACCCGTCGTCTCCGGCGCAAGCCGCTCCTGATCGCCACCCTGGCCGGTTTCCTGCTGTGCAACGCACTCACCTTCCTGGCCCCGTCCTTCGGCGTGCTCGCGCTGGCGCGGATCCTCGGCGGCGCCACGCACGCGCTCTTCTTCTCGATCTGCATCGGTTATGCGGCCAGGCTCGCCCCGCCGGGCGCCACCGGCCGGGCCATGGCCCTCGTCTCCGTGGGCGTGTCCGCGGGACTGGTGCTCGGCGTGCCGGGCGTCAGCGCCATCGGCGCCGCGCTCGGCTGGCGCTGGTCCTTCGTGGCGCTGACGGCGCTGCTGGGCGTGGTGGTGGCGCTGGCGATGTTCGTGCTCCCCGACGTGCCCGCACCCCGGGCCGCAGGCGGTGGGGACCGGCGCCGCCGGCCGGCGCTGCTGCTGGTCGTCCTGGCCAACGGATTGACCTATCTGGGGCATTACGTGCTCTACACGTACATCAGCAGCCTGCTGGTCCGCTCCGGCGTGGGACCCGCCTGGGTGGGCGCCGCGCTGTTCGCTCTGGGCGCGACCAGCCTGCTCGGCATCCGGCTGGCGGCCCCTCACCTCGACCGCCGCCCGCGGGCCAGCGCTGCCGCCGTCCCGGCGGGCATGGCCGCAGGCATCGCGGTGATCGCCCTCGCGTATCCCGCACTCGTGCCGGTGTTCCTGGCCGCGATGCTGTGGAGCCTGGCCTTCGGACCAGCCGCCTCGGTCTACCAGTCGGCGGCGGTGCGCACCGGAAGCGCAGAACCGGAGACCGCCGGCGCCTGGGTGGTGGCGACCAGCAACGCCGGCATCGCGGGAGGCGCCGCGCTCGGCTCCATGGTGTTCGCCCAGAGCGGGATCACCATGCTCGCCGTCATCGCCGCAGTCCTGCTCGGCGCCTCCGCGCTGCTGACCGTCGTGGGCCGGAACTCGTTCCGTGACGTTCCCGCCCACGCGGGCTCCTGAGCGTGCAGCCCAGCACGGGCGGACCGGACCGTATCGGCCGGACGTGCCAAGTCACGAAGGCAGGCCAGGCCGGATGGACGTGCTGGCGGGCCGGGCGCGAGTACCGGCCGGACCGTAGGTGCTCGTCTCAGCGGCAAAACAGCTCAGCCGAGCCGCTCGGCGAGCTCCAGCCAGCGCTCTTCGAGCTTCTCCTGGTCGGCGCGGAGCTTCTCCTGGCGCGCGCCAAGCGCCGCGAGCCCTTCGAAGTCCGCGGGGTCGTGCGCCGCCATCTCTTCCTGCAGCGCGGCGACCTGCTGTTCCAGCCGCTCCATCTTCCGCTCGATCGCCGCGGCTTCCTTCCCCGCGGCCCGGTGCTCGGCGCTGCCCGGCTTCAGGCAGCCGCCACCGGTCCCGGAACCGGATGCGGCGTCGGATGCAGAACCGGAGCCGGGCGCTGCCGCGACGCTCTGCCCGCCGCCTCCGGCATCGGCGTCGCCGGGCCGTCCCGTCTCTGAGTCCGCGCGCAGCCGCAGGTACTCGTCGACACCGCCGGGAACGTGGCGCAGCCGGCCGTCCAGGATGGCGTACTGCTGATCGGTGACGCGTTCAAGCAGGTACCGGTCGTGAGAGACCACCAGCAGGGTGCCCGGCCAGGAGTCCAGCAGATCCTCCATCGCCGCGAGCATGTCCACGTCGAGGTCGTTGGTGGGCTCGTCGAGGATCATGACATTGGGTTCGCTCAGCAGCACCAGCAGCAGCTGGAGCCTGCGCCGCTGCCCGCCGGAGAGATCACCGACGCGGGCGGAAAGGTGCTCACGAGCGAAGCCCAGGCGCTCGAGCAGCTGCGCGGGCGTGAGTTCCTTGCCCTCCACCTCCACCAGCGTCTTCTGACGGGCCAGGACCTCGCGCACCCGGTCGTCCTCGATCTGGGCTAGCTGCGAGAACTGCTGGTCCAGAACCGCCAGGCGCACCGTCTTGCCGCGCTTGACCCGGCCGGCGCTCGGCTCCACCGTGCCGGCGACGAGACCCAGCAGGGTGGACTTGCCCGCGCCGTTCGCGCCCAGGATCCCGGTGCGCTCGCCCGGTCCGATCCGCCAGGTCACATCCTTCAGGATCTCGCGGTCGCCGAAGGCCACCGAGGCTTCCAGGACGTCGACCACGTCCTTGCCGAGACGCGCCGTGGCCATCCGGGTCAGCTCGATGGGGTTGCGCGGCGGCGGGACATCGCTGATCAGCTGGTTGGCCGCGTCGATGCGGAACTTGGGCTTCGAGGTGCGGGCCGGGGCTCCGCGGCGCAGCCAGGCGAGTTCCTTCTTCATCAGGTTCTGCCGTTTCGCCTCGGCGACGGCGGCCTGCCGGTCGCGTTCGACCCGCTGCAGGACGTAGGCGGCGTACCCGCCGTCGAAGGGCTCGACGATCCGGTCGTGCACCTCCCAGGTGGCGGTGCAGACCTCGTCCAGGAACCAGCGGTCGTGCGTGACGACCAGGAGCCCGCCGGCGTTCTTGGACCAGCGGCGCTTCAGGTGCTCCGCGAGCCAGGCGATGCCCTCCACGTCCAGGTGGTTGGTCGGCTCGTCGAGCGCGATCACGTCCCAGTCCCCCACGAGCAGCTTCGCCAGGGCGGTGCGGCGCCGCTGCCCGCCGCTCAGGGCGCCGATGCGCGCGTCCCAGGGGATGTCGGACACCAGGCCGCCGATGACGTCGCGGATCCGCGCGTCCGATGCCCACTCGTGCTCGGGGGCGTCGCCGACGATGCTGTACCCGACCGTGGCGTCCGGATCCAGCTCGTCGGATTGCCACAGCGCGCCCAGCCGGACATCGCCGCGCCGGGTGACCCGGCCGGCATCAGGTTCGATCCGGCCCGCTAGCATCGCCAGCAGACTGGATTTGCCGTCGCCATTGCGCCCGACGATGCCGATGCGGTCGCCCTCGTTCACGCCGACGGTGACGGAGTCGAACACCACGCGGGTGGGATATTCCAGGTGCAGGGCCTCAGCCCCGAGAAGATGTGCCATCACCGTCAAGGGTAGTCGGCGGGCCGCACGCCTGCGGCCGGCCACCTGCCTTGGCGGCCGTCACAGCACCAGGTCTAAGCGTTCGCCAGTGAGTAATCCAGTCTCATAATGGTTTCGGGTTGGGATCATGGCGTACAGCCGTCACTCAAGAAGTACAAGAACCCCTGACGGCGACGTTCAGCACAGTGCTCCCGCACCTGGATGAGCGCTCTACCCGGCTGGTGCCCAGCCGGCCAAGCCCGCACCCCGGGGGCCATGGGAACGACACTCTCAACCCCAACACACCCCACATATAAACTGACGAACCCCTTGAGGGTGGCGTGGTGCCGGATGCAGGGGCGCGAACGGGTGCCCTCTGTGTGGGATGCAGATGGGGCGGCGCCGGTGACGGGGCCACATGTTCTGCCTAGGAGTGGTGAGGGTGAGGCCAGGGGCGGACGCGGCGCTCTATGCAGATGCAGATGCGGGGGCGCTGGTGGCGGGGCGCATGTTCTGCGTAGGAGTGGTGAGGGCGAGGCCAGGGGTGGGTGCGGTGCTCTATGCGGGGGCGCTGGTGACGGTAGCGCTGCCCGGGACCGCGGCGGTGATGCACGCTACGGGGACAGGCGGGAGAACATCGAGGTCCCTTGGAGGAGGCGGCGGACCGTCTTCCCACGAGCCTTCGTCCCAGAAGTCTTCATCCAACGGCATACCGGGGAGCCCTGACGCCGGACCACGCGGCGGGAAGGCGTCCGGGAACTCACCCAGGACCTCCCCGGCCAGGCCCACCGGCAGTGAATCGATTCCGGTGTAGGTGCTGGGTGGCGTTTCGGCGATGGGACGGTGGTCCACCGGCTCGACCCGGACGACCCTGCCAGAGGGCAGCACCCACCCCCACCGGACGGGGTTGCTGGTGCTGTGACTGTCACTTCTGCCGTCGTCGCTGGTGCGGACCGGTTCGACGATCCCGAGGGTCTTCCATCGATGATGCCGTCGGCACAGACTCCACAAGTTCGAAGCACGGGTCGGCCCTGCCGGCCACGCAGTGCGGTGGTCGGTGTCGCAGTCAGCGGCCGGCACCCGGCACCCGGGCACACTGCAGGTGCCGTCCCGGAACCGGAGCGCAGCCTGGAGGACTCTGGGCGGGAACCTCCCGGCATAGGTGTGGGAGAGCACCTCGCCGCCACCGTCATCGCTGTCATCAATGAGGAGGCGGTGCCAGAACACCTGACCGCCAGCAGGACTGAGAGCGAGTTCCCGCACCTGGTCTGCCGGGAGCGTCCAGGACCCGTCTGGTGCGGTACCGGGCGCCTGTGCTTTCCCGGCCAGGGTGCCGATGGGGATGGTGATGCCGATATCGACTCGGACGTCCCGCAGGGCTTCGAGTCCCGCTCCGGGCTCGTACGCCACTCCGGGGCCCTCACCGGTGTGGGTGGCCGGGGCGTCGTCGTCTTCGTGACCGGCGGTGCGGGGGCGGGTGTCCGGGGCATCACCGACACTGTGGCTGCCGCCATTGTGGCTGTCGGTGCTGGAGCTGAGGTCCGTAGCATCGCCAGTCCCGCAGCTGCCGACACTGTGACTGCCCGTGCCGGAGCCGGTACTGAGGCTGCCGGTGCTGAGGCTGGTGCTGTCGTTGGTGCCGCTGGCAGTGGCGCTGCCGACACTGTGGCTGCCGGTGCGGCTGCCGTGACCGGTGCTACCGGGGCCTGACTGGGCACGGAAGCCGGTGCTCCCACCACCGGCATCGACACCGCCGGCATCGACACCGCCGGTATCGACGGTGGTGGTGGCGTCCAGGGCGCGGGGCAGCTTTCCCCCGGTCAGGACATCAGCGAGGACATCGGCGCGGGCCTGCTCCAACGTGACACGCGGGAGGGCGGGACGAGGCGTTGTGCCATCGTTCCCGGCCGCGCCGCCGTTGTTGTTCCCGGTCGTGTCGTCGTTCCCGGCCGCACTGTTGTTCCGGGCCGTGCTGTCGCGATTGTGCAGGTCACCTGCCTGTTGACCGTGGCGACACTGTTGCAGGAGTTTCTTTCCTGCCCGGGTTAGCGCCTGATCGATCGCGACCGCGTGCATCGTGGGCAGCACGGCCCACAACTCGCTGACCCCGTCATCGCGGTGGTCGATGCATACCCGCCGGCCCTGCAGCGCCTCAGCGGTGCGGTGGGCCTGTGCGTCCGGTTCCCAGGAAGCGATCCGGCGCTTGATCCAGGCTCGTAGCTGCGCCACGGTCCGGCCTGCAGCGTACGTGGCCGCCTGCGCATCAAGCTTATGCAGGGACTCGGCCCGGGTGAGAGCGTTGGCGGCTTCGGCGAGAACATGGACCCGTGCGGCGTCGATGGCGCCGGTCTGGAAGGCCTGCCAGGAGGCTGGTAGCGCTTCACGGACACGGGCTGCCCGGGCCAGCCGGAGAGACGCCTGGCCCTCGCTGAGACCCAGCGCCTGGCCGATCTCATAGATCGCGGCACCGCGTGCAGCTTGAACCTGCTGTACAGAACCGGAGTGTCCTGCCCCGGCGGCGCGGGCGGCGCTGGCGGCATGTGCGTCGCCGGCGGCCTGGAGGCGGTTGAGGTGACGGTCGTGATCGGCGTAGTCGGCCTCAGCCTGGGCGGCCACCCGATCGAGGTAGTCCAGCGCACCGGTGAGGATCTGCGCTTCCATCCGAGCCGACGCCCGCTGAAGACGGGCAAGCGTATCCAACGCATCACCACCGGTGGTGCTGCGGGACGGACTTCGGTTCCCGCGGGCATCACCGCAGGTCGGACGGTGCTCTCCGCCGGGGCCGCCGTCGGGCCATGCATCGCCACCCGTGCTGGCACCGGCGCCGGCTGCAGGTACCGCACGAAGCTCTTCGTGCCGGTAGCGATGCGGGGTGTTCGTCATGGTCTCACTGTATGACCCGGCACGGACACTCCCGCGTGCACGTCTCTTCGCTCTTGGGCGTGCGTTCTGTGTGGGATGGTGACAGGCCGCGCTGGTGGTTCTGCGTGGCTCTGGCCCGCGTGTGGGTCCCGTGACTCCCAGGTGCGCGTCCAGTCGGTCTTGCGTGCATGTCCGGTATGGCGTGGTGGCAGGCCGCGCTTGTACCTGTCGGGATCAAAATTCCCGACTAGGACATGCAGCAACTTTTAGGTCAGTGGGGCACTGACCCGCCATAAGTGGCACCCGGATTGGGACTATGTTCTCAACCCCGACACACCCCCCTATAAACTCACGACCCCTTACTGGCCCCGGATCGGATCGGCTCGGGATCAACACGATAGATGTCACCTCGCCTCATCGCCGGCCTCAACACCGTCGCCGGTGGTCTGATCCCAGCGCCGTCACCGGAGCCCTTCCATTCCAGATAGGCCGCACGGTACTGCTCAGCCAGCTCGGCCTCATGGAGCGCGCGGACGGCACGGGACACCGCCGCCGACCGTGATTCCAGATTGTGTGTGCGTCGATAACGCTCAAGGAACTCCGCGTCAGTGTCAGGCAGGCTCGCCGTCACCCTCATGCACACGAACTTACGCCCACTCATACTCAGGCGCGAAGACCTCACCAGCCTGACACGTCCTCCTCCACGGGAGCAGGCGGGGCCCGCCGAAGACCTCAGGAATCGCTCCCGCTGCCTGCGGTACGGGCGGCTGCGGTGCCCACCGCGGCACCGTAAAGGACGAGCCCGATCATCCCCAGGCAGCCCAGCAGTGCCGCGCCGGCGAAGATCGGCAGGGGCACCGGAAGGACCGCCGGCACGCCGCCGAGCACCGCGCACCAGCCTGCCCAACGCGTGGAAGGCCGGGCTCTCCGGTGGGCCGCCAGCCACGCTTCATCGCTCGCCAGCGTCGCGGCCGTCCGGATACCCGCCAGCTGATTGCGACGCAGCCTGCCGTTCGCGGCGGCTTCTGCGATCCAAAGAAGCAGCACGCCGGAACCCATCATCGAGCAGGCCAGCAGCGCGCGGGCGATCAGTTCCTCGGGCATGCCGTCATGGTACCCAGCCGGTGTTCTCCGCCGTCGTCATGTCCTGGCTCTGCCCGGTACGACGTCCATCACCGGGTACGGGGTGCTCACTTTCGGGCGAGCAGACGGCGCAGGAACCGCACCCACAGGGAACGCCGATGCGGCACGGCGGGTCCGGCGCCGAAACCGCGTTCGACCTTGTCGAAGGACTCTTCTATCAGTGCATCGTGCAGTGGCCGGAACACCAGCGGCCAGCTCAGTCGCGCAGTGCCGCTCAGCGACATGGCGATCTCATGGCGCAGGATGCACGCGTTCTCCGGGCGGGGCGCCGCTTCCGCCGCCTCCGGTTCTGCGCCGGAGGCTGCCGGCACCGCATCGACGCGGAACTCGTGATGGCCGTGGAACCCGCCCGGGCGCTGGAACCGGAAGCGCACTCGCCTGCCGGATACGCGCTCCACGACGGCGTACCGCACCGGACCGTGACCACCCTCGGCTCCGGGACGCAGCCCGCCGGGGAACCGCATCGGCGGCCAGTGCTCCCACGCCCAGAGGCAGTCGTTCTGCGTGGCAAGGGTGTCCAGTACCCCGCCGACCGCCGCAGCGGAGGCAGCGATGCGACGTTCATGCACATTGAGGACCATGGCCGCTCCTCCTCGTGACGGTGACTCTCCTGCGCCCTCAGTCGCCCAGGGTCAGCAGCGTGGTGAGCACCTGCGCCCGTCCGTTGTCGATCAGGCGGTCCGCGAGCGCGTCCAGCAGCTCCATCTGCGGTTTGACCTCGACGACCACCGGACGTTCGGCGGCCAGGACTCCCAGCATCAGCTCCAGGTCCTCGGCCGTGCCGGTGTCCGCGGTGCCGATGGTCAGCTCGGTGCCGTCGTCGCCTGCTTCCTCCGGCTGGGGTACAGGCGCCGCACCTTCCCCGGCGGGCGCTTCCTGTGGTCTGGCATAGGACACGGCGAAGGCCTGCACCGCGCCATCGCGCAGCACCAGGGCGGCACCGTGGGCGCCGGCCTGCTCGCTCAGGAACCTGCGGTGCACCTCCCCGACGCTGAGTTCCACGGCCGGATCGATTCGGGCGTAGACCCGCTGGTACCACGGCCCGTAGGCGAGTGTCAGCTGCGCCGAGCCCGCCGTCGTCACCTTCAGCTCAGCACCGTCCGGCCGGCCTTCCAGGGCAGGGGACGGAAGGGCCCCGGCGTCGATGCGCACCATCCGGGTGCGGTGCAGCTCACTGAACCCGTGCTCGCGCGCGAACGCCTCGCCGGCGGAGCCGGGCGTCACGACGCACCGCAGCCCGAGACCCTCCAGGCGGGTGCCGGCCAGCTCGGCCCGCACCGCCTCCAGGAGCCTGCCGCCCAGCCCCGAGCGCGCCTCGGCAGCGGCGACGTCCACATGCACCCAGGCCCGCTGCGGATGCAGCAGCGACTCGGAGACGCCGGCCGCGCCCACCAGGACGTCATCGGCCACCTCCGCGACGACGGCGCGGGAAAGCGGACGCTCGGCAGGCGGGCGCAGCAGACCGCGGCCGGCGTGAACGGCCGAGTCCCGCGGGTCGCTCAGGAGTTCGTTCAGGCGCAGGTCGTCGCCCTCGGCGAAGGGCCGGATACGGGGTGTGCTCACTCCTCTACGGTATCGCCTCCCGTGTGCTGCTCTCGCCGCACCCCGCACGGTCACAGGGCTGTGGGATCGCGCCGAACGGTTCGCGTGAAAATGCGGTAGCGGTCTGCCCTCCCGGCCCGGCGAACGCGATCATGCCGGGTCCAGCCGCTCTCCAGCACAGCCATGCCGGGTCCAGCCGCTCTCCAGCACAGCGGAGCGCCCGTCCTCCCGCGCGGCTTTGGGCCGGCAGGCTCCTTGGGTAATGTCCGGTTCATGACGACGCACACGTTCCCCGACCCCGA
Source organism: Sediminivirga luteola (assembly GCF_014639315.1). GTDB lineage: Bacteria > Actinomycetota > Actinomycetes > Actinomycetales > Brevibacteriaceae > Sediminivirga > Sediminivirga luteola. The sequence continues at coordinate 151,175 of NZ_BMFY01000005.1, read as the reverse complement.
ACGCACCGCAGCCGAAGCCGCCGCGGTCATCCGGGAGGCCACCGGCATCGACGCCCACCGCTTCGCCCTCGTCCTGGGGTCCGGCTGGGGTCAGGCCGCGGAACTCCTGGGCCCCGTGAACGCCGAACTGCCCGCCACCGAGGTCCCTGGTTTCCAGCCCTCCGGCGTGCCCGGCCACAAGGGCACCGTCAAGAGCATCCGGATCGAGGGCACCGACGATCATGCGCTCGTGATCGGCGCACGCACGCACTATTACGAGGGCCGGGGCGTGCGGGCGGTGGCACACGGGGTGCGCACCGCAGCGGCCGCCGGGGCAAGCATCGCCGTGCTGACCAATGGCTGCGGGGGCCTGCGGCGCGAGTGGCGGCCCGGGACGCCCGTGCTGATCTCCGACCACATCAACCTCACCGCGGACTCCCCGCTGGAGGGCCCCACCTTCGTCGATCTGACGGATCTCTATTCGTCCCGCCTGCGCACCCTGGCCCGTGCCGTGGACCCGTCCCTGGACGAGGGCGTGTACGTCCAGTTCCGCGGCCCGCACTACGAGACCCCGGCGGAGGTCCGGATGGCCGGCGTCCTCGGCGGGGACCTCGTCGGCATGTCCACCGCGCTGGAGGCCATCGCCGCCCGGCACGCGGGCCTGGAGGTGCTGGGCATCTCGCTCGTGACGAACCTCGCCGCGGGCGTCTCGGACGAGCCGCTCTCACATGAGGAAGTCATTGAGGCCGGACGCGCCGCCGGCCCCCGGATCTCCACCCTGCTGGCGGATGTCGTCCGGCGTATCGCGGCTCAAGGCCCGGCACAGCCGGAACCGCAGACGCCCGGGGGCGAGCAGTGAGCGGCATCGGCGGCCCGGACGTGCCGAAGAGCCCGCCACCCCACGACCCTGTGCCCACCTCGATGGCGGGAGCCTACGAGGCCACCGGTGAGGAGTTCGACGGGGATGTGGTGCGCGCGTGGATCGCCGATGACCCGGACCCGGCCACCGCCGCGGAACTGGCCGTGCTGCTCCAGGACGCGGAGGGCGCTCAGGACGCCGATGAGGAATCCTGGGCGGCGGCCCGCGCGGAACTGGGCGACCGGTTCCGCGGGCTGCTGCAGTTCGGCACCGCCGGGCTGCGCGGAGAGCTGGCCGGAGGGCCGCACCGGATGAACCGCGCCGTCGTGATCCGCGCCGCCGCGGGCCTGAGCGCCTTCCTGGCCGAGCGCCTTGCCGGCCGGAACGGGGACTCGCGGCCGTTCCGCGTCGTGATCGGCTGCGATGCCCGTCACGGTTCGGCCGCCTTCGCCCGGGACACCGCGGAGGTGGTGACAGCCGCCGGCGGAGAGGCGCTGCTGCTCCCGGCCGCCAAGCCGACTCCCCTGCTGGCGTTCGCCGTCCGGCATCTGGACGCCGATGCCGGGGTCATGGTGACCGCCTCGCACAACCCGCCCCGGGACAACGGCTACAAGGTCTACCTCGGTGGCCGCGTCGTCACCGGACCCGGCCAGGGCGCCCAGATCGTGACTCCGGCCGACCGGGAGATCGCCGAGCGGATCGAAGCGGTGCCCTCCGTGCGGGCGGTGCCCCGCCTGGCCGAGGGCATCACGCTGCTGGACGATGGCGTCGAGGACGCGTATCTGGCCCGCCTGGCGGCGCTGGTGCCGCGGGAGGACGCCCACCGGAACCTCACGATCGTGCACACCGCCTTGCACGGCGTCGGCTGGGGCGTCGCCGAGCGGGCCTTGCGTGCCGCCGGGTTCGAGGACCTGCACCCCGTGGAAGCGCAGCGGGAACCGGACCCGGACTTCCCGACCGTGGCTTTCCCCAATCCGGAGGAGCCCGGCGCGCTGGACCTGGCGCTGGCGCGCGCGGCGGAGACCGGCGCGGATCTGGTGCTGGCCAACGATCCCGACGCCGACCGGCTCTCCGTGGCGGTCCCGTCCCCAGACGGCTGGCGGCAGCTCAGCGGCGATGAGGTGGGGCTGCTGCTGGGCGCCGAGGCCATCGACCGCCTGATCCGGCCTTCCAGAGACCAGGGCGGCCAGGCCGACGATGAACGCGCGCCGATGCTGGCCGCCTCGCTGGTGTCCTCGCGCGCGCTGGGAGCCATGGCGGAAGCTCGCGGCGTCGGCTACGCCACGACGCTGACCGGTTTCAAGTGGATCTCCCGCACACCGGGCCTCGTATTCGGGTACGAGGAGGCGCTGGGCTACTGCAGCGACCCGGAGGCCGTACGCGACAAGGACGGGATCTCCGCCGCCCTGCTCTTCGCCCACCTGGCCGCGAGCTTGAAGGCTTCGGGCCGCTCGGTTCAGGATCGCCTGGACGACCTGGCACTGCGCTACGGCGTGTACCTGACGGCTCCGTTGTCGTTCCGGGTCGCCGATGTCCAGCTGATCGCCGATGCCATGGCCCGCCTCCGCGCCGAACCGCCAGAGAGCCTGGGCGGCGCCGCTGTGGCGCGGGTGGTGGATCTGGCCGAGGGCAGCGGCGAGGGGGGATCCCTTCCGCCAACCGACGGGCTGGTCCTGGAGACCGGAACCGGGGACCGCGTCGTCGTCCGCCCCTCCGGCACAGAGCCGAAGCTGAAGTGCTACCTCGAAGCGGTGGAGCCGCCGCTGGCACCGGCACGTGAGAGCGGATCGGAAGCGTCCCCGTCAACGGGCGAGAAGACGGGAACCTTCCGGGAAGAGCTGGCTGCCGCCCGCGAACGCGCCCGGGCCCGGCTGAACGCCATGGCCGCGGATCTGCGGGAGATCCTGGCACTGGCATAAGGCACCTCGCGAGGGGCTGTCGTGAGGCGCCGAGCTCGTGGTGCGCCCGGTCCGTTGCGCGCCGAGAGTGCCTTGTTTTCAGCCCGGCGGCGCGCTCCGGCGGCGCACCCCGGAACATCACATCGCTTCGGCCCGGCGCCTCGCTTTCAACCCGGAGCACCGCTTCAGCACGGTCGCTCAGCTGGAGCGGCCGGCGGCCACCGCTTCCTGGTAAGCCTTCTCCAGCTTCTCGAACACCGATTCCGCTGAGGCGCGCGGCTCCGCTCCCAGGTGCATGACCCGCAGTTCGTCCATGAAGTCGGCCCACAGCTCTGGCCCGCCCTCGTCGAGAATCCTGGCGCGAATGCTGAGTTCGGGGCTGGCGGGGAGGAACTTCCGTCCCCAGGCGCCCAGCTGCACCAGCACCGGCACCAGCTGGATGGACTGCTCGGTCAGGCTGTAGAGCTGGCGCTGCTTGTGCGCCGGGTCTGATTGCTTGGTCACCAGGCCGTGAGCGGTGAGCCGCTTGAGCCGGTCGCTGAGGATGTTGGAGGCGATGCCCTCCTCGGATTCGTTCAGCAGCTGCCGGTAGTGCCTGCGGTCGCCGAACATGATGTCGCGGATCACGATCAGTGACCAGCTGTCCCCCAGCACCTCCAGCGAGAGGTTGATGGGGCATCCTGAGCGGTGCTCGGACTCCATGCAGAACTCCTGACTCTTCCGAAACTGCTTGCATTCTACATCCGGTTATGGTGCGATGGTCTCACCGGTTGCAGAGTGCAAGCGGAGAGAATTCAGAGGAGAACGTCATGGCAACGCCGACGCATGCCCTTGTCCACCGCTACGCTCCTGGCACCGGTCCACAGGAGGGCACCGCTGAACTGGACGCGGAGATGAAAATCTGGGCTCAGATTGACTCCGACCTGCGCTCATCCGGGCAATTGGTGGAGGCTTGGGCGCTGAACTCGGCCACTGCCGCCCTGGGCACCGCCGCCGACGACGCCGGCTCACAGGTGGTCTTCGCCGTGCATGCCATTGCGGTGGAGTCGGACGCGGCCGCCCAGCAGATCGCAGCCGGAATGCCGCACCTTGGCTACGGCTCCACGACCGTCCACCCGCTGATGAGATGAGCCCGGCCATCTCATGACGACCTTCCTTTATTCGGTCTCCGCTTCGGCCGACGGTTATATCTCCGGGCCCGGCGGAGACATGTCCTGGCTGACGCAGTTCCTCGGCGATGTCCCTGATCCGGGCCCGATTCTCGACCGGATCATCCCGCGCATCACGGCGATCCTCTGCGGCCGCACGACCTTCGACGGAGACGATCCCCATGCCGGGGACCCGGAGAAGGAGGGCGCCTTCGAAGGCCAGTGGGAGGGCCCGCAGGTGCTGCTCACCCATCGCCCCATCGAGTCCCCGCCGGCGAATCTGCTCGTCCGCCATACATTGCACGAGGCGGTGGAGACCGCACGGGCCGTGGCCGGGACCGAGGGGCTGGTGAACATCCTCGGCGCTGGTGTCGCCCGTCAGTGCTTAGAAGCCGGCGTGGTCGATGAGGTCGTCATCTCCACGCTGCCGGCCTTGCTGGGCGGCGGAACGCCTGTGCTCAGCGGCGCCGCCCGCCCCTACGGCCTGGAGGTCCTGGACGAGACGCCCTCGGGTCCGCGCGGCGCGCACATCCACCACTACCGCGTCCTGCGGAGGTAGCAGGACGGGTGCGAGTTCAGGCGGGCGGGAAGCTCGCCAAAGCGGTGTCCCTGGCCTTCTTCAGTCCCTCATCCAGCGGGCGGGCACGGTGCTCCGCGGAGAGGATCTCCACGCCCCAGGGTCCTTCGAAACCCAGTCCGCGCATGACGCCGATGAAACCCGCGACGTCCTGCGCGCCCTCCCCGCAGTAACGCCGCCGGTGCCGTGTGTCGTCGAACAGATTCCCCACCGGCGCAGCGTCGGCGTCGCACAGCTCCACGGCGGTGATTTCCCCTGGCCGCAGCGCACCGGCCAGCTCGTCCAGGGACGTTCCGGCCCGGAACACGTGCCAGAAGTCCACCGCCAGCCCCAGGTTGTCCCGGCTCACCGCACGCACGAATTCCGCGCCGGCCGGAATCGAGGGGATCCGCGCGAACGGCAACGGTTCCAGCGCCAGACGCACGCCACGTACCGCCGCACGGTCCGCCAGCTCACGCATCGGCGCCACGAGCCCGTCCCAGTCCGATGCCGTCCTGTCCTGGGCACCCTCCCCCGAGCTGCTGGCGGCCAGTCCGGCGCCGCGAGGACCCTGGTTTCCGAGCGCGGGGCCGCGAGGCGGTCCGACCTTCACGAAGGCGGCGTCCAACGCCACCGCGGCATCCAGCAGCGCCGTCGTGGCGTCCGCGTCGGCACCACCGGAAAGGTTCCAGTCCTCGATCAGTTCCACCTCCCGATGCCACAGGCCCAGATCCTCCATCGCCGCGGCCAGCTCGGCCAGCGACATCCCGTCGCGCTCAGTCGGGCCGGCGCCACCGGCCCGTCCCGCGTACCCCGCCAGCTCGGCGCACCCCGCCAGATCGGCCAGGACGAAACCCGCTCCCGCGTATCCCGCCGTGGCAACCGCCTCGATCCGCTCCCGGAGGGAGAACGGACTGCACTGATCACCTTCCCCGGGGACGGCCGCACCGGCCGAGGTCCAGCAGGTCGCCACCAGAGCGGCCGGCTCAGAGGTCGACATCGACCGTCCGGCCGGTCCGGGCGGACTCCTCCGCGGCGAGCGCCAGGACGAGCGCGGCCCGGCCGTCCTCGAATCCGGGGCTGCGTGACTCCTCGCCGCGCACCAGCCGGATGAACTCGGCCAGCTCCAGCAGGTACGCCTCGGCATACCGTTCGAAGATGAAGTTCTGGTACGGCCGCCGGCTCTCCACCGCCGCCGCCGTGTGCAGGCGGACGGTCGTGTCCCCGACATTGGGCACCTCGATCAGACCCTCCGAGCCGAACACTTCCAGCCGCTGGTCGTAGCCGTAGGCGCTGTGCCTGGAGTTGGTGATGGTGATAAACTCGCCGCCGCGGCCTCGCATGATGACCGCGACCGAATCCCAGTCGCCGATCCCGGCGATCTCCTCGCTGAACACGTTCCCGCCACTGGCCTGGACGGAGACGATGTCGGGGACGAAGAACCGCGCCGTGTCGAAGTCGTGGATGGTCATGTCCCGGAAGATCCCACCGCTGGAGCGCAGGTACTCCGCCGGGGCCGGAGCGGGGTCCCGGCTGGTGATCTGCAGATGCTCCAGCCTGCCGATCTCCCCGGCGGCGACTCTGCCGCGCGCCTCGGCGAAGTGCGGGTCGAACCGCCGGTTGAAGCCCAGCGCGACCGGCACGGGCGCTTCTGCTGCCCGCTCACGCAGGGCGTCGACGCGGGACAGATCCAGGTCGATGGGTTTCTCGCACAGCACCGGCTTCCCGGCTTCGAGCGCGGCGGCGAGCAGATCGACGTGGGTGGCGGTGGGCGAGGCCACGATCACGGCGTCCACCCGCTCGTCGGCGAATACCTCCGCGGCGTCCGCGCTGACCCGGGCGCCCTCGTGCGCCGCCGCCACTTTGCGGGCGCCGTCGACCAAGGGATCGCAGACGTGGGTCAGCACGGCGTCCGGCAGCCGGGCGATGCTGCCGGCATGAACCTGCCCGATGCGCCCGGTGCCGATCAGCCCGAAACGGACCGGGGCGCCCGGCTGGTCCGGGGCGCTCACCGCGCGCCTCCGATCTCGTGGATCCGCACCGGGGCACCCCGCCGCACGGATTCCTCCGCCGCGACGGCGATCCGCATCGCCGTCAGCCCGTCGGCAGGCGGCGTGAGACTGACGTCCTCACCCCGGATCACCCGGAGGAAGTGGGCGATCTCCCGGCGGAAGGCAGGTTCGAACCGGTTGACGAACTCGTCGTAGGTCTCCTCCGGTGCAGGCCCGCCCGGTTCGGTGGAGACCACCGGGGTCCGCGCGTCCAGGCCTGCGGAGAACGCCGCCTTGGAGCCGTACACCTCGGTGCGGACATCATGACCGGAGGCGATGTTCCGGCCCGCGCTGACGATGGCCTGCGCTCCGGAGGCGAAGGTGAGGATGGCGCTGGCGGTGTCGACGTCGCCGTGCTCCGCGTATGCGGGCTCGTCCACCACGGCGCCGGTGGCGTAGACGCTCACCACCTCTTCGTCCAGCAGCCAGGGCAGCGCGTCGAAGTCGTGGATGACCATATCGCGCCAGATGCCGCCCGATCCGGGCATGTAGTCCGTGGTGATGTGGTAGTGATCGTGGCTGAGTGCGTGCACCAGCCGCACCGTCCCGGCGTCCCCGGCCTGTATGCGGCGCCTGAGTTCCTGGTAACCGGCATCGTAGCGACGGTGGAACGCCACCATGACGGGAGTCCGCGGCTCGGCGAACTCGGCCGCGAGCGCTTCGAACTCCTCCAGTTCCAGGGCGATGGGCTTCTCCACGAGCGCTGGCACGCCGGCTGCGGCGGCCTGGCGCATGAGCTGCGGATGGCTCGCCGTCGACGAGGCGATCACCAGCCCGTCCAGGCCCTCCAGCCATGTCCCGTCCGTGAGCCGGGTGCTCAACGGCGCCGCGGCTCCCTCTGGCGCGAGGTCACCGCGCAGGACCGCCGGGGCGCCGGGCGCCAGGGCCTTCTCCAGCTCTGCCCTGGCGGCGTCCACGCGAACTGCGCTCCGGCCGATCAGCACCACCTCGTCCACGCCCTCGGTCTGGGCGAGGTTGCGGGCGTGCATGACGCCGATGCGGCCCAGCCCGATCACGCCGATGCGCAGGCCGCTCATGCCTGCTCCTCCAGGACGCTCTTCAGGTAGTCGAGGCTGGCGCGGGCGTCGCCGATGGGCCCGGTCCCGGTGGCGGGCTCGGCCTGCACGACGTTGTCCTGCTCCAGGACGTACCAGCCGTCGAAACCTGCCTCGGCGAGGCTGAGGACGATCGCGCGGATGTCGATGTCGCCCTGTCCCAGGGGCCGGTAGAGCCCGTCGACGACGGCGTCGTAGTAGGTCTTCTCCCCCGCCTGCACCTGGCGCGCGGCGGCGAGGCTGACGTCTTTCAGATGGGCGTGGGAGACCCTGCCGGCGTGCTGCCGGGCGAAGGCGACCGGATCGATGCCGCCGATGAGCATGTGCCCGGTGTCGAAGCAGATCGCCACGTCGGTGCTGGCCAGTACCCGGTCCAGGTCGTCCTGGGTTTCCACCATGGTGCCGGCGTGCGGGTGCAGTGCCACGGCGATCCCGGCGGCCGAGGCGGCTTCCTGGATGCGGCGGATATTGCCGAACAGCGTCGCCCAGCCGGCTTCGTCCAGCTGGGGCCGGGCGGCGTCATAGCCGTCGACCCCGGTGGCCGCGGCCAGCACGAGGGTTCCGGCGCCGGCGGCGATGAACCCCTTCAGCTCGGCCTCGATCACCGGCAGCGGGTCCTGCGCGCGGTCGTGGAGGACGACGGGAACGAATCCGCCGACGGCACGCATGCCGTACTTCTCCAGCAGCGCGGCCTTGGCCTCGGGCTCGGCGGGCAGGAAGCCCTCCGGGCCGAACTCCGTCGCCGCGAAGCCGAGTTCCTGCATCTCCTGCAGCACCCGTGCCGGCGCCATCTGGTGGCCCCAGCCCGGGACCTCGCAGACGCCCCAGGAGATGGGGGCCGCCGCGATCCTCGCCTGTGTGCTCATATCCTCGTACTCCTTGCTCTAGAGGGCGATCTTTTCCGGCGCCAGGACTGTGACAGCCGGCTGTCTGGTCAGGAAGGGTCCGGCGCTTAGACCGGGCGGGGCGGGTGATCCGGGGCGGACGAGGATGCTGGCGTGACCACGGCGGCCGGGGTGCCGCCGTCCAGGACCGCGCGGACGGCGCGGGCCGCGTCGACGAAGGTGGCGTGGGCGGCGCGGCGGCTCAGGCCCATCACATGCGGGGTCAGGACGACCCGCGGGTGTTGGTGGAGCGGATGCGGGGCCGGGGGTTCGGGATCGAAGGCGTCCAGTCCCGCACCGGCCAGCCGGCCGGATTCCAGCGCGGCCAGGACCGCGTCCTCGTCGAGCAGTCCGCCCCGGCTGACGTTGACCAGCACCGCGCCGGGGCGCATCAGCTCCAGTGCCGCGGCGTCGATCAGGTGCCGGGTGGCCGGCAGCAGCGGCACGTGCAGGGTCACGACGTCGGCACCGCGCAGCAGCTCCTCCAGGGTGCCGGCCCGGATCCCGCCGGGCACCTCCGCTGCGGGGTCGTAGGCGCGCACCCGCATGCCGAAGGCATCGGCGAGGTGGTGCACGCGGCGTCCGATCCGGCCGTAGCCGATGATGCCCAGCGTGGCGTCCTCCAGGTCCCCCACCGGGATGGCGGCACGCTCGTCCCAGCCGCCGTCCCGGATGAGCGCGGTGAGGGGACCGAGCTGTTTGACCAGGTGGAGCATATGGGCGAAAGCGCCTTCGGCGACGGCGTTGGTATTGGAACCGGGTGTGATCGCCACGGGAATCCCGCGGCGGGCCGCGGCCTCGACGTCCACCCGCTCGTACCCGACTCCGGTGCGGGCCAGCACCCGCAGCCGGGGCATCGCGGCCAGCTCGGTCTCCCCGACCGTCACGGAAGCGCGGACGATGGCGCCCTCGGCGGCGGCCAGCTCCTCCGGCCCGGGCTCGGGGACGAATACCACGTCGCCGAGCACGGGTTCGACTGCTGACGGCGGGACCGGGCCGAGCCCGACGACGAGTCGCTCCGGGCCGCCGGCCCGCTCAGGCATCGGCGGTTCCTCCCGCTTCACGCGCGGGGCCGGCGCCGTGGTCCGCGGCACCGCCTGCGCCGGCGTCCGAGGCGTCGTCATGCCGTTCCGTCGTCTCTGCGGCGCCTCCGGCGTCGCGCCGGGCCGCGGTGGTGCCCTCGACCGGCGCCACCTCCTCCCATGTGCCGGAGGCCGCGGAGGTCTCGGCTGCGGAGACCACGCGGTTCGCGGCGAGCGCATCGCGGATATCGGCGTGAGCGCTGTTTTCCCCGAGGTAGGCCTGCAGGAACTTCCTGGCTTCGATGACCTTGAGGTCGTCGTAGCCCATGCTGGTGCCGGCGCCGGGCTGGAACCGGCCGAAGTCGCCGAAATCCGGACCGGCCATGATCCGGGTGTAGCCGACGTGCGGCCCGGAGCGGCCGAGCGCCAGCTGCAGCTCGTTCATCCGCTCGAAGTCCCACAGCAGGGAGCCCTCGGTGCCGTAGACCTCCAGGCTGTACTGGGCGCGCGGGCCGACCGAGACGCGGGAGGCTTCCAGCGTGCCGACGGCGCCCGCGGCATCTCCGCCGAAGGCCACCAGCAGCGCCGCGTAGTCCTCGTTCTCCACCGGCAGCATCTCCCCGTCCTCGACCACCGCGAAGTGCGTGCCCTGACCCATCGGCAGCTTGGGTCGTTCGGTGTAGACGGTGGAGGTCACGGCGCTGACCCTGGCGACCGGGCCGACCACGTAGTGCGCCAGATCCGCCAGGTGACCCATCAGGTCGCCGAGCACGCCGGAGCCGGCGAGGTCCCGGATGAACCGCCAGGACAGAGCGCCCTTCGGCTCGGAGGAGTAGTCGGCGAAGAAGGCGCCGCGGATATTGGTGATGCGGCCCAGCTTGCCCCCGGCCACGAGGCTGCGGGCGTATTCGATGGCCGGGGCGTTCCGGTAGTTGAAGCCAACCGCGGAGATGACGCCGGCGGCAGCGGCGGCAGCGGCGATCTCCTGGGTCTCCTGTGCCGAGCGTCCGGCAGGCTTCTCGATCCAGAAGGCCTTGCCGGCTTGCGCCGCGGCTTTGCCGATCTCAGCGTGCAGGAAGTTCGGCGCGCAGATGGAGACGACGTCCACCTCGGGATTGGCCAGCACCTCCCGGTAATCGGTGGTGCCGGAGGCGTAGCCGAGCACGTCCCGGGCGTAGTCGATGCGGTCCTCGGCGGTGTCGGCCGCCTGGACCAGCCGTGGCCGGATGCCCAGCTCGGGGTACACGATGGGCAGGTTCGTGTAGGCGCGGCTGTGCAGCTTGCCCATCCAGCCGACGCTGATGAGTCCGACGCCGATGCTGCGTGCAGTGGTCACTGTGCTCCTCGTGAGGGGGGTCGTATACGGCTGGTCAGGATTGCGGCCGGGCGGCCGGGTCCGTGCTGTGCGTCGTGTTCGCCGCAGAGCCTCGCTCGGGAAGCGCCTCGGCGGGGTTGTCCGCCAGAGCCGCCATGGCGCCGGACACCGCTGAGGCGAGCAGGGTGGAGTCAGATCCGACCGCGAGGAAGCGGAAGCCCTGGTGCTTGCGGTCCACGGCGGCCTGCGCGGTGGGGCTGAGGATGCCGGCCGCCTTGCCGTGGCGCTCCGCCGCGGCGAGAACGCGCTCCACGGCGCCCGTGAAGGCCGGGGCGCCGAAGTCCAGCGGCACGCCGAGCGCGTAGCTGAGGTCGAGCGGCCCGATGAACAGGACGTCGGCGCCGTCGAGCGCGGCGATCTCCTCGATCTGCTCCAGCGCGCCGCGGGTCTCGATCTGCACGATCCCGGCTGCCTCGGTGTTCGCGGTGCCGAGGGCGGCCAGGTCCTGTCCCCAGCGGACCGCGCGGTTATAGGTCGCCACGCCACGGTCGCCGTCCGGCGGGTAGCGCAGGTGGCGCAGCAGGCCGCGGACCTCATCGGCGCTCTCGATGCGGGGCAGCATGACCCCGGCGGCGCCCGCGTCGAGGACGCGGCCGATGCGCACCCGGTCCGGGCGCTCGACCCGGACCAGGACGGCGGTGTCGTAGGCGCCGGCGGCCGCGACCGCGGGGCCCACCTGTTCTTCTCCTCCGCCGCCGTGTTCCAGGTCCACCAGGACCCAGCCGGCGCCGGAGGCGGCCATGACCTCGACGGCCATCGGCGAGGCGAGCCCGGCGAAGCAGCCCGCGACGGCTTCACCGGCCAGCAGCCGGCGGCGCAGGCGGCCCCGATCGAGTGGCCCGGCAGGAATCACGGGAGAGGACCCGCCGGGAGATGACACGGCACGAGCGGCTGTGCCGTCCGCGCGGGAACCGGTCCCGGAACCGGCGCTCATCCGTGCCACCGCTGGGCTTTGAGGCCGTCCTCGTACTCGGCGCGCAGGGGTGCCACCCAGTCCTGCTCGGCGACCTCGGCGGGCGCAACGTCCCAGAAGACGCCTGCGCCGGGGAGATCGGCGTGCGGGATGGTGGGCACGACGATCACGACGGGTCCGCGATGGTCGCGGGTCTCGCGGAGGGCGGCGCGGACTTCCTCGGCGCTGCCGGCGCGTCGGGCCAGGGCTCCCAGGCCGGCGCCGATGGCGGTCAGGTCCACCTGGAGGTAGTCCCCGTCGAGCCGGGCGCCCTCGCCGTCCTTGCCCCGGTACCGGAAGTCGTTGCCGAACTGCTCGCCGTACTTGAGCATCTGCAGGCGGCGGATCACCTGATAGCCGCGGTTCTCCGAGACGATGTAGGTGATCGGCATGCCCTCCTGGGCGGCGGTGAGGATCTCGGTCGGGTTCAGCAGGTAGGTGCCGTCGCCGATGAACACGCTCACCCGGTGGGCCGGGTCGGGATCGGCCAGGCGGACGCCGATGCCGGCGGGGATCTCGTAGCCCATGCAGGAGAAGCCGAACTCCAGGTGGCAGTGGCGCCCGGCGGTGGCGTCCCAGACCTTGAGCAGATCGCCGGGAGGGCCGCCGGCCGCGGCGATGACGGTGTCGCCTTCCTGCGCGTGTTCCTGCAGCAGCCCGATCAGCTGGCCCTGGGTGAGCACGGCGTCGGTCTCCGGGATGTCCAGTGCGGCGTGCTCCGGAGCGGCCGGGTCGAAGGGCGTGTCCGGATCGAGGGCACGCGCGCGTTCGGGTTCCCATTCGGCTTTGCGGGCGGCGATCTCCTCGGCCCAGCCGGCCGCGACCCGGTGCCCGCCGACGGCCACGGCGAGCGCGTCCAGCCCGAGCCTGGCATCGGCGAGTACGGCGGTGGCGCCCTGTTTGAGGGCGTCGAGTTCGGTGATGTTGATGGAGGCGAAGCGGACGTCCGGGTCCTGGAACATCGTCTGGGAGCCGGTGGCGAAGTCGGTCAGCCGGGTGCCGATGCTCAGGATGAGGTCGGCCCGGGCCACGAGCCGGTTGGTGGCGGGGTTTCCCTCCAGGCCGATGCCGCCCAGGAACCAGTCGGCGCCTCGCTGCACGGCGCCCTTGCCGCCGAAGGTCTCGGCCACGGGGATGCCCGTCGCCTCGGCGAATGCCTCCAGAGCGGGTCCGGCCTCGGAGTAGTGCACGCCGCCGCCGGCGATGATGAGGGGTCGCTCGGCCTGGCGGATCAGCGCGGCCACGGCCTCGATGTCTTCCGTATCGGGGAGCGTGCGGCGGATCTTCCAGTCGCGGGGGCGGAAGAACTCCGCGGGGTAATCGTAGGCGTGGGACTGGATGTCCTGCGGCAGGGAGAGCACGACGGCGCCGGTCTCGGCCGGATTGGCCAGCACGCGGAAGGCCTGGGGCAGAGCGGTGAGGATCTGCTCCGGACGGGTGATGCGGTCGAAGAACCGGGAGACCGGCCGGAAGGCGTCGTTGACGGACAGGCCAGGGTCGCTGGGGTCTTCCAGCTGCTGCAGGACGGGTCCCTGGCGCCGGGTGGCGTAGGTGTCGCCGGGAAGCAGGAGGAGCGGGAGCCGGTTGACCGTGGCCAGGGCAGCGGCGGTGACGAGGTTCATGGCGCCGGGGCCGATGGAGGCGGTGACCGCGAGGGTCTGCCGGCGACGAGATGCCTTGGCCAGCGCCGAACCGGCGTGGCCGAGCGCCTGTTCGTTGCGGCCCTGGACGAACGGGATCTGGTCGGAGTACTGGGCCAGGGCCTGGCTGAATCCGGCGACGTTTCCGTGGCCGAAGATGCCGGCGGCGGCCGGGACGAACCGCTGCCGGTGCCCGTCGGCCACCGAGTGCTGGGCAGCGATGAACTTCACGATGGCCTGGGCGACAGTGAGCCGCACAGTGGTGTTCTCGGTCATGTGTCTTCTTCCTTCCGACGTCGCTGTCGGTGGTGTGCGGCAAGGTCCGCGAAACTGGTTTTGAACCGGTTCAAACACACGCTACGGCTGCGGTGGCGGAGGTGTCAATGCCCGGCCGGAGCCGCCGCTGAAAAGGAATCCGCCGGTTGTCCTAGGCGGAGTCCCTGACGATGAGCTCGGGGCGCACGAGCACGTCCTCTGTCCCGGGCGAGGCGACAGCGTGCGCACCGCCGAAGCGCGCGGAGCGGGGAGCGCTGGCGGCGCCCCTGCTCTCGCCGATAGGGCTGCTGACATCGCGGAGCGCATCGGAATCGCCGGCGCCGGGAGCGCTGGCGTTCCTTGCGCCGTCACGCGGGAGGCCGGCGTGACGGGCGCCGTCCGGGTCCAGCGCCAGCAGGAGCCGGGAAGCGGCACGGCGGCCGACCTCCGCGTTGCGCGGATCGATCGTGGTGAGCGAGATCCGGTGCAGCCCGGCCAGGTAGGTGTTGTCGAACGCCGCCACGGCCAGGTCGGCCGGCAACCTGAGCCCGGCCTGCTCCGCGGCGGCCTGCACACCGATGCCGGCCAGATCGTTGACCGCGATCACGGCGGTGGGACGGGGGTCGAGACCAGCCAGCTCGGCGCCTGCGCGGTAGCCGGACTGCTCGGAGAAGTCCGCGCGGGCGACGAGTGCCGGCATTCCGCGGGCCTCCGCCTGCGCCAGGTAGGCCTCCAGGCGCAGCCGTGAGACCTCACCGCCGGCGCCGCCGACGAAAGCGATCCGCTGGTGACCTCGCCCGGTGAGGTGGTCGAACAGGAGGGCCATCCCGGCGTCGTCGTCGGCGCGCACGGACGGGTGGGCGGAGCCTTCCGGCGAGACCGCGCTGGCGTACACCACGGGGGTGGCGGACGGCAGGCCCGAGAGCAGGGCCGTATCGGCGATCGTCCCGATGACCAGGACGCCGCGGGGGCGCAGATCCCGGAACATGGCGATGACCTGCTCGTCGGCGATGCGGTCCGCGCCTCCTGTGGCCCCCGGCACGCGGAGTCCGCCCGGCCCGCGGGCTGAGGCACCGGAGCCCGCCTGGCCGCCTTCTTCGGGGTTTTCCGGGGCTCGGCCTTCCGGCCTGGCTTTCGTGGCACTGGCGATGAGGGCGTAGGAACCGTGCGCGTCGAATTCCTGGCGCGCCGCGTCGGCGATCTCCGCGAAGAGCGGATTGTGCAGATCGCTCAGCAGGATCCCGATGAACGACGAGCCGTCCGCCGCCAGGGAGCGCGCCACGAAGTTGGGCCGGTAGCCCAGGCGGTCCGCCGCGTCGAGGATCCGCGCGCGCCGCACCGCGCTGACCCGGGCGGGATCCTTGAACGCGAGCGAGACCAGGCCCGTGGACACGCCGGCCTCAGCGGCGACATCCCGGATCGTCGCCCTCCCGGTCCCCCGTGCGCTGCTCATTCCCGACATTGTGGCACGAGCCACGCCTGCCCCTGCCAGACCACCGCCCGGAAGCGCCACAGCGCGGCGGGGTTCAGTCGCTCGCCACGGTGACCGGCTGGCCGCCGGAGCGCAGGGAGCGCACGGCGGCATCGGCGACCCGGCTGGCCCGGAGCCCGTCCTGAAGGGTGGCCAGTTCGCCGCGGCCATCGCGGCCCCGGATCAGGTCGACCCAGGCCTGCAGCTCGCGGCGGTAGGCGTCTGCGAAACGCGGCCGCCAGTCCTCGGCGTAGCGGTAGCCGGAGACGAGGTCCTGGTCCCGGCGCAGCACGGCCGGTTCGATCAGGCTCAGCGCACCGGTCTCGCCGATCAGTTCGCACCGGATGTCGTAGCCGTAGCGGGCATTGAGGAAGATGTCGATCGTCACCAGCGTCCCGCCGGCGGTGCGGGCGAGCAGGAGGTGCGGATCCTGCAGTCCCTCGGGCGCTCCCCCGGAGGCGTTCCCGGCGCGGTATTCGATCTCGGTGAGCGGTTCGCCCAGCAGCCAGGGCACGATGTCCAGGTCGTGGATCGCGGAGTTGGTGATGGCGCTCTCGGAGTCCGCGCCGGGCCCGGATGAGACGCCGCGGCCGATGGAGTGCACCACGAGAGGGCGGCCGATCCGACCCGCTGCGAGATCGGCCCGCATCTGGGTATAACCGGCGTCGAAGCGGCGCATGAATCCCAGAGTGACCAGGTCCGCCCCGGCCGCGACGTCCCGGGCGACCGCGCTGGCCTCCGCGAGCGTGGGAGCCAGGGGCTTCTCGCACAGCACGGGTTTTCCCGCCGCCACCGCGGCCCGCACCAGCTCCGCATGCGTGGAGTCGTGGGAGGCGATCACGACGGCGTCGACGTCTGCGGCGGCGATGAGCGCCTGCGCGTCCGTGTCCGTCGCAGCTCCTGGGACCTCCGCCGCCACCTGCGCGGCCCGCCCCGCATCGACGTCGGCGATGCGGCTGACGACGGCCCCGGAGACCCAGCGGTCGAGGGTCCGCGCGTGATCCGCTCCCATGATGCCGGCGCCGATGACGCCGACCCTGACGCCGTCGCCCGCCGGTCGCACGTTCCCCGGCGAGGGGCCTCCCGCCGCGGCGATTCCAGTGGTGATGTCCGTCATCGGCCCTGCTCCTTGCTCTCGGCGCAGCCGTCCCCGGCGCGCTTCTCTACCCCGCTCGTGTCGCCGGTCTGCGCGCGGATCAGGTCCAGCAGCCGGAGCGTCACGACCGAGTCGTCCAGCCGTCGGTACGGGGTCTCGGGAAGCGAGGCGCCGATGCAGCGGGCCGCTTCCAACGCCTCGTGGAAGAGGCCTTCGTGGCGGACATCGGGCTCCTCCCAGCGCAGCGACCGACGGCCATCGGCGGAGCGGAGCACAAAGCCGCCGGGCCCGTAGAACGGTTCCTCCAGCTGCACCGAGGCGGCCTCTCCGGCCAGATAGGCGCGAGTGGGCGTGAAGCTCTCCAGCGAGGAGTGCACCTGCCCGAGGGCGCCGCCGGCCCAGCTCAGGGTCGCCATCGTCTGGGCGTTCACGCCGCCCGGATACGCGCGTCCTCGCGCCTTCACCTCGTCCGGCAGCCCCTGGATCCAGGTGGCGAACCACGCGGGGTAGGTCCCGAGGTCGAGGATGTCACCGCCGGCCA
Organism: Sediminivirga luteola; assembly: GCF_014639315.1. GTDB lineage: Bacteria > Actinomycetota > Actinomycetes > Actinomycetales > Brevibacteriaceae > Sediminivirga > Sediminivirga luteola. The sequence continues at coordinate 134,393 of NZ_BMFY01000005.1, read as the reverse complement.
GACCGGGGTCGAAGATGCGATGACCGGGGTCGAAGTACTCGCCGATGTCGGCGGTGAGCGTGTGGATGGCCCCGAGCGCGCCGTCGTCGAGCAGTTGCCGGAGGACATCGGTCTTCGGCAGGAACGCCGACCACAGCGCCTCTGCGGCGAACAGCCCCGTCCGGCGCGCGGCGCCGGCGATCTCGGCGGCCTGCGCGGCGTTGACGCCGAGGGGCTTTTCCACCAGGACGTGCTTGCCGGCTTCCAGGGCGAGCAGCGCGTGGTCGCGGTGGCGGCCATGCGGAGTGGCCACATAGATCACGTCGACGCCCGGGTCCTGGACCAGGGACTCGTCACTGCCGTGGGCTCGCGGGATGCCGTGCCGGCTGCTGAACCGCCGGGCCCGCTCCGCCGAGCGGGATCCCACGGCCACGATCTGCTGCGTGGTGTTGCGCCGCACCGTGTCCGTGAAGCGCTCCGCGATCCACCCGGTCCCCAGGATCCCCCATCGCAGAGCCGGGACCTGACCGGGGCCGGGGGTCCTGGGTGCCGGCAGCACCCGGGGGAACGTCATCGGCCCTGGCCCGCCGCGCCAATGAGCTCGGCCAGCTTCTCGCGCTGGTAGACGGAGGTCTCCTCCGCAGTCTCGTCCTCGGCGAAGACGTTCGAGCAGACGATGGCGTCCTCGCGCTCCAGGAAGCCCGTCCGGCTGAGCAACCCGAACAGTTCCTGCCAGTCCACATCGCCGTCGCCGATGCGCAGATGCTGGTGCACCCTGGCCGGGTTGCCCGGCGGATTGGTGATGTACCGCAGGCCGTGGGAGCGGGTGTGATCGAAGCTGTCGGCGGTGTATACCGCGCCGAGGCGGTCGCCCAGTTCGGGGATGAGCGTGGTGGCGCGATTGCCGTAGTGGAAGGTGTGGGAGGCGACGTAGACGAAGCCGATGTGCCGGGAGTTCAGGCCGCGGATGATCCGCCAGGCGTCCAGGCCGTCCTCGACGAAGTCGTCCGGGTGGGGGTCGATGTTCACCTTCAGGCCCGCGGATTCGATCAGCGGGAGCAGTTCCTCCATGGAGCGGTAGAAGCCCGCTTCGGATTCCTCCGCCCGCTCGGGACGGCCGGAGAACTCGGTGTTGATGACCGGGATCTCGAGCTGCTCGGCGATCCGGATGATCCGCTTCCAGTACCGCACGGCGGCCTCGCGGAGGTTCTCCTCGGGCCAGGAGATGCGGTGCACCGGCAGCAGGGAGGACAGGCCGATCCCGGCGTCTGCGGCGCGTTTCTTCAGCTGGGCGACGTAGGCGTCGTCGGCCCGGGGATGCCCGAAGAACGGCATGAAGTCCGGGTGCGGGGTGATCTGCAGGTGCTCGTAGCCCAGTCGCGCGGCGACGTCCGGGAAATCCAGGAAGTCATGGGTGGCGTGGAAGGGGGTGGGGTCCAGGGCGATCTTCACCATTGAATTCGTTCCTCTCCTCGGCACAGCGTGCAGGGTCACATCGGCGTGAGCCCTGGGCCGGATTTGTTGGAGCGCTACAACGCCAGGCTAGCCAGGATACTTTGTCCTGTCAAAGGTGGGGACCGGGAGCGGCGCCGGGGGTGGCGCGGCACATGAGAGACTATGCTCCATGCCGCGCCGTCCGACCATCTACGATGTCGCCGAGCGCGCCGGCGTCTCTAAGTCCCTGGTCTCCCTCGTGCTGCAGGACTCCCCGAAGGTCAGCCCGGCGCGCCGGGCCGCCGTCGAGCGCGCCATCGCGGAGCTCGGCTATCGGCCCAGCCGCCTGGCCGCGTCCCTTGCCGCGCGCCGCAGCCGGAGCATCGGCGTCATCATCGACGACTTCGAGAATCCCTGGTTCGTCGATCTGCTCGCGGGGATGCGCCGGGCGCTGGCCGATCACGGCTATCACGTCTCGGTCGCCGATGCCGCGCTCAACGCGCATCTCGGCCTGTCTGCGCTGGAGGGCTTCGTCTCGCTGGACGTCGACGGCGTGGTGATCGCCAGCGAGCAGAGCCTGGACGGCGCGATACGCGTCCCGCACGTCGTGGCCGGCAACCGCACGGACCCGCCGGCCGCGGCGGACATCGTCGCCGACGACGATACCCTCGGCGCCGCGATGGCGGTGGAGCACCTGGCCGGCCTGGGGCACCGGACGATCGGGCACCTGGCCGCCGACAGCGGGCCGGGCGCATTGCGGCGCGAGGCGTTTCTGGACGCCTGCCGAGCCCGAGGTCTGCAGGGGGTGCTCACCGCGCATGCGCACCCCACATCGGAGCGCGCCGGACGGACGGCGGCGGACCAGCTCCTGGACCACCGCCCGGAGCTCACCGCGGTTTTCGCAGCGAACGACGTGATGGCACTCGGCGCGCTGTCAGCGGCGCGTGAACGCGGGCTCCGCGTCCCGCAGGACCTCTCGGTCATCGGTTACGACGACGTTCCCCTGGCAGGCAGCGCGTACATCGATCTGAGCACCGTGGACAATATGAGCGCCGAGGTGGGCGAGGCGGCTGCGGCTGCCCTCCTGGACCGCATCGACGGCGCCGGCCCGTCCGAACCGGTGCGCCGGCTGATCCCGCCGCGGCTGGTCGCCCGCGGCACCACCGGCCCGGCACCTGGCTCACGGCCGGGGAACCGCTCACCGGACAGCTGAGAACGGTCAGGGCGCCCCTTGAATACACCGGGCACCCTGACCGTTCCGCCGGACCGCGGGAGACCTGCGGGCCGGGTCAGCGGCGCCGGGTCAGGGGCGAGCAGCCGAAGATGTGCTCGCGGGTCCGGGTGGCGATCTTCAGGGGCACGTCGATGTCGACGCCGGGCATGTCCTGTTCCACGATGGCGAAGATGTCCGGATCGATGGCAGCGACCGCCTCGATGATCGGGCCGAACTCCGGGATGCCGGCCGGCGGTTCGACCATCACCTCGGCGGCGGCATCAGCGAAGGGGGTGTCGTTCTTGAGCACCTCGAACAGCAGCTCGGGGTCCACCTGCTTCAGGTGCAGATAGCCGATGCGGTCCGGGTGCTCCTGGATGAGCCGCAGATTGTCGCCGCCGTAGTAGGCGTAGTGCCCGGTGTCGAGGCAGAGGTTGACATACCTCGGATCGGTCAGCTCCAGCAGCCTGACGACTTCCCGCCTAGTCCCCACATGGGAGTCGGCGTGGGAGTGGAACTGCTGCCGGACGCCGTATTCCTCCCACAGCGCCTTGCCCAGACGTTCCTGGCCGCGGGCCAGCCGGCCCCACTGCTCCGCGTCGAGGATGCGCGGCTCGAGCGCCTCGCCGGTGAGGTCGGAACGCCACATGTCCGGGATGACCACGATGTGCTCGGCACCCAGCGCATGAACCAGACTGCCGACCTGCACGGCCTGGTCCCAGGCGCGCTGCCACTGCTCGTCGCCCTTGTGGAAGCCGGTGAAGACGGTGCCCCCGCTGAGCTTGAGGTCGCGTGCGCCGAGCTCGTCCTCGAGCTGGTGCGGGTCCGTGGGCAGATAGCCGTAGGGGCCCAGCTCGATCCAGTGATATCCGGCGGCCTGCACCTCGTCCAGGAAACGCTGCCACGGGATCTGCCTGGGGTGCTCGGGGAACCACACGCCCCATGAGTCGGGGGCCGTGCCGATGCGCAGGCCGCCCCCAGAAGACGCAGGGGACGCCGGACCGCCGGTAGCCTGTTCGTTCACACTCTCACCTCGTCGTGATCATCGGCGCCGCCCTCAGCGCCGGACTTTGTCCTATCATAACTCGGATTGGACCGCTCCAACACGGGATACAGGAACGGCGGCCGGTGTTTCCACCGACCGCCGCGCGGGAAGCCGCAGGCGCCGCCCGGAACTTCCGGGATCGTGCACAAATTCCGTGTTTCCTCACCCGGAATTTATGCAGCAGGCCGGAATCAAGCGGGACCCCCTCCGGCCCTCAGCTCTTGGCAGGGGCCTGTCCGGCGTCCAGGTCGTCCAGTCCTGCTTCGACGTCCTTGAGCGCGTCCTGGGCACCGGGAGAGCTGCTGTGCTCCAGCTCGTGAGCCAGCTCCTCCAGCTCGGCGCCACCGGCCATCAGGCCGGTCAGCTCCTCCAGGGAGATGTCCTTCTTCTCCTGGTAGGCGATGGCGCGTCCCCGCTTGAGCACCAGGAAACGGTCGCCCACCGGGTAGGCGTGATGCGGGTTGTGGGTGATGAACACGACCGCCAGGCCACGGGCCCGGGCGTTCACGATGTACTTGAGCACCACACCGGACTGCTTCACGCCCAGCGCCGCGGTGGGCTCATCGAGGATGAGCACCTTGGCGCCGAAGTACACCGCCCGGGCGATGGCGACACACTGCTTCTCACCGCCGGAGAGCTGCCCGATGGGCTGATCCACATCGCGCAGATCGATGCCCATATCGGCCAGTTCCTTCTTGGTGATCTCCTTCATGCGCTTCACGTCGAGGCGCTTGAAGGGACCCCAGCCCGTGGTCAGCTCCGAGCCGAGGAAGAAGTTCCGCCAGATCGGCATCAGCGGCACCACGGCCAGGTGCTGGTACACCGTGGCGATGCCCAAGCCCAGCGCGGCACGCGGCGAGCTGAGCCGCAGTTCCGTGCCGCTCATCATGAACTTCCCGTCGGTGTGCTCGTGCAGACCGGCGATGATCTTGATCAGCGTGGATTTGCCGGCACCGTTGTCGCCGAGCACGCAGGTGACGCTCCCGGCGTCGGCCTCCATCGTGACATCGCGCAGGGCGATGATGTTGCCGTAGTGCTTGCTGACGTTCTCCAGCTTCAGCAGCGGGGTCCCGGTCTCGGTCGTCTCCCGCTCGGATGTTGCCGTGGTCATGCAGATCCCTCCTAGGACTCCGACCGCTTCTTCACGGTGAGGTTGATGACGGTGGCCACGAGCAGCATCAGGCCGAGGAAGAACCGGAACCAGTCGGCGTCCCATCCGGCGTAGACGATGCCGCGCTGCGACATGCCGAAGATGAAGGCGCCAATGGCCCCGCCGATCGCGGTGCCGTAGCCACCGGTCAGGAGGCATCCGCCGACCACCACGGCGATGATGTAGAAGAACTCGTTGCCGATGCCCTCGCCTGACTGCATGGTGCCGAAGCCGAAGAGCAGGTGCATGCCGAGCACCCAGGCGCAGAAACCGACTGCCATGAACAGGCCGATCTTGGTCGCGGTGACCGGGACGCCCACGGCCCGGGCGGCCTCCGCGTCACCGCCCACGGCGTAGATCCAGTTGCCGACGCGGGTCCGCATGAGCACCCAGGTGGCGACCAGGACCATGCCGAACCAGATGAACACCGTGGAGTTGACGTCCACGCCGAACACCGGGATGCGCGCGGCGAAGATCGACCGGCCCAGTTCGAAACCGTCCATAGTGGAGATGGGCGGGGACGAGACCGAACCGCCGATGAGGCGGGTGAGCGCCAGGTTGAGACCGGCGAGCATGAAGAACATCGCCAGCGTCACGATGAAGCTCGGGAGCTTGGTCTTGATGAAGATCAGCCCGTTGATGAAGCCGATCAGCAGCGAGACCACGAGCGCCATCGCGACGCCCACCCACACATTGGTGGCGAAGTACCAGCTGAACAGGGACGCCACGAGGCCGGAGCTGATGGCCGCCACACCGGTGGAGAGGTCGAACTCACCACCGATCATCAGCAGGGAGACACCGACCGCCATGATCCCCAGGGTCGAGGCGCTGTAGAGCACGTTCGCCTGGGCGGCGGGGCTGATGAACACGTCGGACACGATCGCGAAGAATACGAACAGCGCAGCCGCGCCGACGAGCGCGCCAAGCTCCGGGCGCCCCAGCAGGGTCCTGAACAGTGATCGTTTCGCGACGCGCTCATCGGCGCCGGCCCCGCTACCCGCCGGAGGTGCGGCGGTATCGGGTGTCGCAGTGGTACTACTCATCGGTTCTCTTCCGCCCCTTAGATCTGCCAGTTCTGGCGTCGGTTACCGGATGCCCTCTTCGGCGTACGCGAGGACGTTCTCGATGTTCTCCCCGTCGACGATCGCAGGACCGGTCAGCACGGGCTGTCCACCGCCGGGGGTGAAGCCGCCACGGTGGTAGGCCCAGATGGCGTCCACGGCGGAGTAGCCCTGCAGGTACGGCTGCTGATCGACCGTGAAGAGCACGCGCTCGTCGGCGATGGCCTGCGCCAGTTCGGCGTTGAGGTCGAAGGACGCCACCGTGATGTCCGAGCCGGTCTCCTCGACCGCCTCGATGATCGTCATCGTGAAGGGAGCGCCCAGGCCGACGATCGCATCGGCGTCCGAGGTCTGCAGGCTGGACGTGACGGTGGACTTCACCGAAGGCATGTCCGTGCCCTGCACGTAGAGGATCTCGGTCTCCGGGAGCACCTCGGTGACACCGGCGCAGCGATTCTCCAGCCCGACGTGGCCCTGCTCCTGGATCACGCAGATGGGCTTCTCCAGCCCTTCTTCCTGCAGCCGCTCACCGAGCGCCTCACCGGCGATGCTCTCGTTCTGACCGAAGTGGGTGATGACACCCATATCGGCGAACTCCTCCTCGCCGGCGTTGATCGAGATCACCGGGATGCCGGCGTCCACCGCGCGCTCGACCGCGCCGCTCATCGCGTCCGCCTTGGCCAGGGTGACGACGATGCCGTCCACACCCTGGTCGACCGCCTGGTTCACCAGCTGCGCCTGACGCGCGCCGTCCGGGTCGGAGGTGTACTGCAGGTTCACATTGTTCTTGGTCGCGTTCTCCTCGGCGCCCGCACGCACGATGTCCCAGAAGGTATCACCGGGTGCGGCGTGGGTGATGAGCGAGACGTTGATCTCCGGGGTGCCTGCCCCTTCACCGCCTCCGCCCTCGCCTCCGGCGGCCTCTTGCCGGCCGCCCTCCGAGGAACAAGCGCTCAGGGTGAGCGCCGCTGCGGCCGTCGCAGCGACCGCCATCATCATCGTCGACTTCTTGGCCACGTCTGATCTCCTTTGACAGTTCCGTGTTGCCGCGGTCACGCCCTTGGACCGTCATTGGATAATCACACGGCACGCCAACTATTGTCAATACATTTTCTCAATAGTTGGTGCGGTCGATGCCACACCGTGACCAAGCCGCCGGGCGCGGCGGCTGATTCACAGACACGCGGAAGCGGCCGGGACATGAGACGTCCCGGCCGCTTCCGGCGCTGCGTGAGCAGGAGACTACACCGCCGCTGCGGTCTTCTCCCCGTCCTTGCCCTTGCTGCGCTTGCCCGGCTTCTTCCGGAGCCAGAAGAACGCCAGCACCGCCAGGGCCGCGACGACCACGGCGCCGCCGATGCCCCACAGCCAGGCCGCGAGTCCACCGCCCTCGCTCTCCAGCTGCTGCCACGCCGAGGCACAGGCCGCGGCATCGCCGCCGGCGCTCTCGTAGACGCAGACCGTGGAGGAGAACTGCTCGCCGCCAGATGCGGCGGGAGCGTCCTCCTGCTCGACTTGCACCAGCCGGCCGCCCTCCACCTGGGAGGCGCTACCGGCACGCACCGTGTGCGTGAGGGAAGCGGTCTCGCCCGCATCCAGCTCGAGCGTCCACACGTGCTGGCTGCCCTGCACCTCGCCTTCCGGATCTGCGCTGACGTGCTCGAACCCGGCCGGCAGCATCTGAACCACCCGCATCTCGTCGAGCGCCTCGCCCTCATTGGTGACGGAGATCGCGTAGGCGACCTCGTCGCCGGCGGACAGCGTGTCCTCGCGGTCCGGGGTGATCTCCACGGTGAACCGGCCGGGGTCGGTCCCCTCCTCCGCCTCACCGGCTGCCGCCGGGGAAGCCAGGAGGAGGGCGACCACCAGGGCCATGAGTCCCACCAGGGAGTGCCGGAGCATCGCCGTCCCTCCGGCGGTCCGCTCATCGTGGTTCCGCGTCTGACCGTACATGGGGCCTCCAGCCGTCATACCGTGTCCCTCCTCCGGCGGACTACCACCATGATAGCCAGGCCAGCCAGCAGGAGCGCGATCCCGGCCGCAAGGAACCCTGCGATCATCGCACCTGTCCGGGGCAGATCCGGTGCCGGCTTGCCCGGGTCGCCCGGATCACCGGGAGGAGCCGTCGGCGAGGGACCCGGCTGCGTCGGATCCGTCGTCGGGGACGGTTCCGTCGGCTCCGTCGGAGACGGGGTCGGGGGCGTGGGCTCCGTCGGCGGCGTCGGCTCCGTCGGGGTCGGCGTGGGCTCCGTCGGTTCCGTCGGAGTGGGCGTCGGCTCGGTCGGCTCGTCGCCGATCGTGGTCGCCACCCAGGTGTCGGAGTTGTTGCCCTCGACGGGGTCTCCCTCGTCGAAGACCGTCGCCGTGCCGCCCGGCAGCGTGGCGTTCACCGGGGCATCCGCCTCGACCTCAAGCGCGATCACCTGGCTGAAGGACTGCACGGCCTGGAAGGCGCGCACCTGGTCCGGGTCTGCGGAGACCGCTGCGGCAGTGGCCTCCGGCAGGTCCACATCCTCCGGCCAGAGCAGCTCGTCGACCACGCAGGTGACCGTGAGCCGGTCCTCGGCGACGGAGCAGCCTTCCGGCTGTCCGCCGGTCTGGGCCAGCACATCCTCCGGCATGGTGATCTCCACCGTCGCCTCGCCCTCCGGCACCGCGCTCGGCCCGAGGTTGACGACCTCGTAGGTCATGGTCGTCTCCGAGCCGGGCGGGACCGGCCCCTCGGCGTCCTGAGCCGTGATGGCCAGGTCCGAGATCCGCTCGCCCACGCCGCCGGGGACGCCCTCGGCGGTGTCGGTGTTGTTGGCCAGATCCGGATCCGGCGTGGCCGCGCTGACGGTGGCCTCGTTCACGATGGCCTCGTCCTCGCCACCGGCGTAGTCCGGAGCCAGGCGGACCGTCAGCACCAGCTCGAGTTCCTCGCCGGCTGGCAGGGACTCGGCCAGGTCACAGCTGACCGTGCCGTTCTGCGGAGCGCACTGGACGCCGTCGCCCTCGGCCGAGACGTAGCTCAGCTCGGCCGGCAGGGTGTCCACCATGGTGACCTCGGACGCATCGCCAGGACCGAGATTGCTCACGGTGATGATGTACCCGAAGGTCTCCCCCGGTGCGATCGGGCCCGCCGTCTCATCAGCGAACTCCTTGGTCAGGGCGAGATCCGCCACCTCCGTCGCATCCGGGTCGACCACGGTCCCGACGGTCGTGCTCTCGTTGTTGCTGAGATCGCTGTCGGGCGTCTCCGCTGCGACCACGGCGGTGTTGGCGATCTCGTCGCCGTGACCGGCCTCGTCCGAGACCTCCACTGTGAGGGTCACGCCCCGGGTGCCACCCGGCGCGATCTCACGGAAGTCACAGGTCAAGGACTGGCCGTCCGCATCGCAGAGCTCGGGCTCCTGGCTGATCAGGGTCAGCCGCTCGTCGAGCTCGTCGGTGACCACCACGCCCGTCGCGCGGGACGGTCCGTGGTTGACCACGTCGATCTCGTAGACGACCTGACCACTGGCCACCAGGACATCGGGCCCGGTCTTGACGATCTCCAGATCCGCGTCCGACTCGCCGACCGCGTCCTCCAGGGAGGCCGAGGCGAAGTTGTTGTCCGTATCGGGATCCGCCGTGGCCGGCTCGGCTACCGCGTTGTTCACCACATCCGAGCCGTCGCCGCGGTACGCCGGGTCGAGCAGCACCTCGGCGGTGAGCTCGGCGCTCTGGCCGGGCTCCAGCGACGGGATCGGGGCGCAGGTGATCGTACCGCCCAGCAGAGCGGTAGTGCCGGTGCAGTCCTCACTGGACATGTAGGCCAGTTCGGCCGGCAGATCGTCCGTCACCACGATGCCGCGCGCGGTGGACGGCCCGTCGTTCGACACGGTGAAGACCACGCTGACGGTCTGGCCCGGGGCCACCTGTCCGTCCGTGACGAATGCCTTCTCCAGGGAGACATCGGCCTCGGCGTCGCCGGTGCTGCCCGAGGGGACGACCGCCCGTGCCTCGTTGTTGGACAGATCCGGATCCTCCGTCTCCGCCGTGACCGTGGCGGTGTTGACGATGTCCGAACCGTCGCCGGTGTAGGACGGATCGATCCGCACCTCGATGACGACGCTGATCTCCTCCTCCACGGAGAGGGAGCCCAGCTCACAGGTCACGCTCGCGCCGTACTCCCCGGGACCGGTGCAGTCCTCGGAGGAGACGAAAGACAGCGTCACCGGCAGCTGGTCGGTCACGACGATCCCCACCGCCAGCGACGGGCCATTGTTGACCACCCGGAGCTCGTACTGGAAGGTCTCGCCCGGGGTGACCGGTTCGCTCGTCACCGGCGTCTTGTACAACGCCAGGTCCGCGGAGCCGTCTCCGACGACATCGGAGATGTCGGTCGGCTCGGAGATGACGGGCTCGGAGGACGGGGAGTCCACCTCGACCTGGTTCACGATGTCCGTGCCATCACCGGTGTACTCCGGGTCGACGATCACGGTGATCGGGACCTCGACCCGCTCGCCCGGCGGGATCTCCTCGATCACGCAGGTCACGGTACCGCCGTCCTCGGAAAGCTCGCACCTGGGGTCCAGCGTCTCCGGGTCGACGGTCACACCGTCGGGCACCGGGTAGGTGATCGTGACGTCACGAGCCGTGGAGGGGCCGTCGTTCTCGACGATCACGACGTAGTCGAAGTCCTCCCCCGGAGCGATCGGCGCTCCGTCCGGAGTGCGGTTCTCCGTCTCCACCGTCAGCTCGCTGCGCGGATCGGTCACATGGTCGCCCATGTCCACCGGATCGGCCGTGACCGGCTCGGAGGACGGGGAGTCCGCGCTCGGCTCGTTGACGATATCCGTGCCGTCACCGGCGTAACCGGGATCGACGATCACGGTGATCGGGAACTCGACCGCCTCGCCCGGCGGCAGCTCGTCCACCGTGCAGGTGACCGTACGACCGTCACGCGAGAGGGTGCAGTTCTCCGGCACCTCGGTCACCTGGAGGTTCTCCGGCACCGGGTAGGTGACGACGACGTCCCGCGCGGTGGAGGGCCCGTCGTTGCCGACGGTGATGATGACGCCGGCCTCCTCACCGGGTGCCACCGGCTCCCCGTCGGGCGTCACGATCTCCGTGCCGATGGTGAGCTCGGAGCGCGGCGGTTCCACGGTCCCGTCCGGGCCGGGCAGGCCCGCGGTGTCGCGGTTGTTGATCGTGGTGAGGTCCTCGGTCACCGAGGTCACCACGGCCAGGTTCTCCACATCGGTGCCGCCGCCGCGGTAGTCCGCGTCCAGCTGGACCTCGAGTCCGAGGACGGTCTCCGCGCCGGAGGCCAGCGTGCCCACCTGGCAGGTGATCTCCTGACCGTCGGCGGTGCAGGTCTCGTCCGCGGAGACGAGGCTCAGCTGAGCCGGCAGAGTGTCCGTGACGGTCACGCCGGTGGCCGTGGACGGACCGGCGTTGGCGACGGTCAGCTGGTAGCCGAAGGTCTCGCCGGCGGAGATCGGATCGCCGAGGGCCTCCTTGACGATCGAGACATCGGCATGCGGCTGACCGGCTGGGACGCCCGCTGAGTTCTGGTTGTTGCCCAGATCGGGGTCGGCGGTCTCAGCGGAGACCTGGGCGATGTTCTCCACATCGGAGCCGTCGCCGGAGTAGTCGCCGGACAGCTGCACCGTGAGCGTGACCTCAGCGGATTCACCGGCCGGGATGCTCTCCACCTGGCAGGTGACGGTCTGGCCGTCGACGCTGCAGTCACCATCGTGGGACGAGTGACTCAGCTCGGCCGGCAGCGTGTCGGTGATGGTCACGCCGCTGGCGTCGGACGGCCCGTCGTTGGCCACCGTGAGGAGATACTCGAAGGTGTCGCCGGGAGCGACCGAGCCCTCTGAGCCGAGGCTGCCCGGTACCACCGACTTGTCCAGCCGCAGGTCCGCCTGGCCTTCACCGATGTGCCCGCCGGTGTCCACCGGCTCGGCGGTCACCGGATCGGAGGTCGGCGAGTCCGCGGTGGGCTGGTGCACGATGTCCGTGCCGTCACCGGTGTAATCCGGGTTCAGGATCACCGGGACGTCGATCTCGACACTGCCGCCGGGCGGGATCTCGTCAATGGTGCAGGTGACGGTCCGGCCGTCGTCGGACAGCTCGCAACGCGGGTCCAGCAGCGCCGGATCCACCGCGATGCCCTCGGGCACCGGGTAGGTGACGACCACATCGCGAGCGGTGGACGGCCCGTCGTTGCCGACCGTGATGATCACGTCGAAGCGCTCGCCCGGCGCCACCGGCTCATCGCCGGGGGTGCGGATCTCGGTGCCGACGGTCAGGTCCGAGCGCGGATCGGAGGTCGCGCCGCCGGGCACCTGCGCGCTGGCCTCGTTGTTGTCGAGGTTCGGGTCCGCGGTGTCCGCGGCCACGGTCGCGGTGTTGGTGATGTCCGCCCCGTCACCGCTGTAGCTCGGGTCGATCCGGACTTCGATCACGAAGACGGCGTCCGCCTCGACCGCCAGGGTTCCGGCCTCACAGGTGACGGTGGCACCGTACTGGTCCGGCGTGCCGGTGCAGGTCTCCGACGAGACCAGCGCCAGGCTGTCGGGCAGCTGGTCGGTGACGACCACGCCGACGGCGACGGACGGACCGTTGTTGACCACGGTCAACTGGTACGAGAAGGTCTCCCCCGGTGCCACCGGATCGCTCGTCAGCGGCGCCTTGGTCAGCGCCAGATCGGCCGAGCCCTCACCGACCGCGTCGCTCATGTCGACCGGGTCGGAGGTGACCGGATCAGAGGAGGGCGCGTCCACGGTCACCTGGTTCACGATGTTCGTGCCGTCACCGGTGTACTCCGGATCCAGGGTGACCGGCACCGTGATCTCCACGGTGCCCTCGGGCGGCAGCTCGTCGATGGTGCAGGTGACGGTCCGGCCGTCCTCGGACAGCTCGCAGCGCGGGTCCAGGCGGTCGGGATCGACCGTCAGGTGGTCCGGTACCGGGTAGGTCACCGTGACCGGCTGCGCCGTGGAGGGGCCGCCGTTGCCGACGGTGATGATCACATCGGCGTCCTGACCCGGGGCGATGGGCTCACCACCGGGCGTCTGGATGCCCACCCCGACGCTGAGGTCGGAACGCGGGTCGGTCACGTGCCCGCCCATATCGACCGGCTCGGAGCTCACCGGCTCGGAGGAGGGCGAGTCCACCGTCGCGGTGTGGGAGATGTCCGTGCCGTCGCTGGTGTACCCGGGGTCGAGCCGCACGGTGATGGGCAGTTCCACATCGCCGCCCGGCGCGATCGAGTCGATCACGCAGGTGACCGTCCGCCCGTCCACGCGGCAGTTCTCCGGCACTGAGACGAGCTCCACATTGTCCGGCACCTCGTAGACGACCGTGACGTCCCGGGCCACCGAGGGACCGTCGTTGCCGACGCGGTGGACGACCTCGAACTCCTCACCCGGGGCGATGGGATCGCCGCCCGGTGTACGGACCTCGGTCTCCGTGGTCAGCTGGGACTGCGGAGCGGCCGGTGCGCCGTCGGGGCCGGGAAGCCCCTCGGTATCGCGGTTGTTCGCCGAGTTCAGGTCGTTCGTATCGGTCTCCACCACGGCGGTGTTGACCACGTTCGCGCCGTCTCCCTGGTAGCCGGGTGCCAGCTGCACCGTGATCACATAGCTCAGATCGTCGCCACCGGCGGGCAGTGAGCGGACCGGGCCGCAGTTCACGGTCCCGCCGAAGCCCTCTGCCGGGCCGGTGCAGTCCTCGGACCCGACGAACCGCAGCTGCGAGGGCAGGGTGTCCGTCACCAAGACGTTCCGCGCGGTCGAGGGGCCGGCGTTGGCGACCGTCAGGGTGTAGTCGAAGGTCTGCCCCGGGGCCACGGCATCGCCGACGGCCTCCTTGACGATGGAGACATCGGCGTGCGCCTGTCCGGCCGGCACCGAAGCGGTGTTGGTGTTGTTCCCCTCGTCCGGATCGGGCGTCGTGGAGGACACCGTCACGGAGTTGACGACGTTCGCGCCGCTGCCCTCGTAATCGCTGTCCAGCTCGACGGTCAGCGTGATGACCTCGCTGGCGCCCGGCGCGAGCGCACCCAGGTCGCAGATGACCTCGCTCCCGGCGGCGTCGCATTCGGCGCCTTCGGCGGAGATGAAGCTCAGCTGGGCCGGCAGCGTGTCGACCACCTGGGTGTTCGCAGCGGTGGAGGGACCCTCGTTCGCCACGGTGATCTCGTAGTCGAAGCTGTCGCCGGGAGCGACGTCCTGAGCGGTAGTCGACTTGTCGATCCACACATCGGCCGAGGCCTCGTCGACGATCCCGCCCAGGTCGGCGTCGCTCGTGCCGGTCCCGGGCTCGGGGTCAGTCGTGCTGGACTCCAGCGTGACCGAGTTGACCACGTTTTCGCCGGTGCCGACGTAAGCCGGATCCAGCTGCAGGATCACGCTGTAGTGCAGGCGCTCGCCGACGCCGAGGGTCTCGGCGGTCGGGCAGGTGACGGTGGCGCCGTACTCCCCGGGCGTGCCGGTGCACTGCTCGGAGGAGACGAAGGCGAGCTGGGACGGGAGCGGATCGGTCACCGCGACGTCGGCGGCGTCCGAGGGGCCGCGGTTCTCCACCGTCAGGTCCATCTCGACGAAGCCGCCCGGGACGATCTGGGTCTGGCCCGGATCATCGCCCGCCGCCGTCATCGTCTTGGTCAGCAGCAGGTCCGCCAGCGGCTCGCCGGCAGGCGCGCCGTCCTCCACCTCGGAGCTGGTGTTGCCCGGGTTCGGGTCGGTCGTATCGGACTCGACGGTCGCGGAGTTCGGCAGATCGGAACCGTCACCGGTGTAGGAGGAGTCCAGGCGGACTTCCAGCTCCAGGGTGATGCTGCTGCCCGGTGCCCAGGCTCCGCCCGAGTAGGCGCAGGTGACGATCTGGTCCTGCGCGTCGCAAGGCCACGCCTCCTGGTTGCCTCCGACGAAGGTCAGCCCGCTCGGGAGGGTGTCGATCACCCGCGGGTTCACCGCGGCAGAGGGGCCCTCATTGGCGACCTCCAGGATGTAGACGAAGGTTTCGCCCGGCGTCACGGGATCCTGGCTGGCCAGGCTCTTGTTCAGCGAGAGGTCCGCTTCCGGATCCGCCGCACCGCCGCCGGGGAGGCTCGCGCTGGCGGCGTTGTTGCGCTGCAGCGGGTCCGGGGTCTCGGAGTCGGCCCGGGCCTGGTTCAGCACGTCTTCCCCGCTGCCCGCGTAGCCCGGGTCGAGCTGCACGGTCAGGACGACCTCGAAGCTCTCGCCGGCTCCGAGGGTTTCCACCGGGGAGCAGGTGACATCGTCGCCGAAGGCCTCGCCGTCAGCTGTGCAGTCGACTGCCTCGGAGGAGGCGGAGACGAACCGGAGGACGCTGGGCAGGTCGTCCGTCAGCACCACGCCGGTGGCGACGGCCGGGCCCTCGTTGGCGACCGTGATGAGGTAGTCGAACTCCTCACCCGGGATCACGCGGTCCTCACCGACGGCTGTCTTGGTGGTGACGATGTCCGCGGACACCTCCACCGCGGGACCCGTGGAGGTCGTCGAGGTGTCGTCGCTGGTGTTCTCGGTGCTGGTCGTCACCGAGCCGCTGTTCACCGGCTGGTGGCCGGCCGGGGTGTCCGGGCTGACGGCGACCGTGATCGGCACCTGGATCTCCTGGCCTGCCGGCACGGAGCCGATGGTGCAGGTGACCGTCTGGCCTTCGGCGGTGCAGTCCCAGTCGGGATGCGGCACGAACGTCAGGCTCGGGTCGAGCTCGTAGGTGATCGTCACGTCCTGCGCATCCGAGGGGCCCTCGTTGCGCACGGTGACGGTGTAGGTCGCCTCCTCGCCGGCGTTCAGGGAGGCAGGCGGGGCGTCGGTCACGGATACCGAGGCGATGGCCTGAACGGTCAGCGAGGCGGAAGCGACGTTGTTGCTCTCGTCGTCGTCCTCGGCGGCCGAGGAAACCGTCGCCTCATTGGTCAGGGTGGTGCCATGCGGCACGGAGGATGCCACTGCGACGTCCAGCACGACCTGGGCGGTCCCGCCCTCAGGCACTGTGCCGATCGGGCAGGTGACCTCCTGGCCGGACTGCGTGCAGTCGGCACCGTCCGAACCGTAGAGCGCCAGGCCCTCCGGCAGGGTGTCCGTGATGACCACCTCGGTGGCATCCGCCGGGCCGTGGTTCTCCACGGTCAGCGTGAACGTGCCGTTCTCACCGGCGGTGACGGGTGCTTCCGGAGCTGTCTTGCTCAGCTCCAGGTCCGCGACGGCTTCGGAGACCGCGCCCGGGGGCAGGGTGACCTCCGCGTTGGGGGTGGATCCCTCGGGCATCGCGGTGGAGGAGGTGACGCTGGCGCTGTTCTGAATGTCCGAGCCGTCACCCGGGTAGGACGGGCTGAGGCGGACCTCGATGGTGTGCTCGACATTCGCGCCCACTGCCAGCGTCTCGGCAACGTCACAGGTGACCTGGCCGCCGTAGTAGCCCGGGTCGCCGGAGCAGCTCTCGGAGGAATGGAACGCCAGCACGGCCGGCAGCTGGTCGAAGACCTGCACGTCGCGGGCCACCGAGGGGCCGTGGTTCGTGACGGTCAACGTGTAGCTGAAGGTCTCACCGGGCCCGACCGTGCCGTCCACGTTCGCCACCTTGGTCAGTTCCAGGGCCGCTTCGGGGTCACCGCTGGTGATGACCGAGTCGTCGACGTTGTTGTCCCCGTCCGGATCCGCGGTGGCGGAGGAGACCGTGGCCTCGTTCACGATATCGCCGTCGGAGGGCAGGTAGTCGTCGTTCAGCTCCACCGTGATGGTGTAGCTGGCCGGCTGTCCGGGTGCGACGCTGCCGACGGCACAGGTGATGGCACCGCCGTCGGCCGGCGCGCAACCGTCCTCGGAGCCCACGAAGGTCACTGCATCCGGAAGCGGATCGCTGATGACGACGCTCTGGGCGGTGGACGGGCCCGCGTTCTCCACCGTGAAGGTGTACTCGAAGGTATCGCCGGGGCGGACCTGCGAGGAACTGCTGAACTTGTCGATGCTCAGATCGGCACTGGGCTCGGCGGCCGGGACCGGCGGGGCCTCCGCGGTGTCCGCCGGCTCCTCACCGGTCTGCTCGGAGAAGACCGCGGCGGTGTTGATGATGTTGCCGCCGTCGCCGGTGTACTCGGGGTCGAGCACGACCGTGACGACCACGGGACGAGAGTCCGGTGGGACACTGCCAAGATCACATTCGACCAGCTGCGCATTGCCCTCGGACGCGGAGCACACGCCGCCGGCGTCCGGCACGAAGGTCAGCTGCGGGGGCAGCAGATCGGTGATGGTGACATTCGTCGCCGTGGAGGGGCCGCTGTTCACCAGGCTCAAGATGTAACTGAACTGCTCACCGGGCACGACGTCCTGTCCGGGGTTGGCCAGCATCTTGTTCAGCGAGAGGCCTACCTGCGGGTCGCCCAGGTTCGGCGCAGCGGCCGAGGACTGGTTGTTGCTCCCGTCCGGATCGGTGGTGGTGGAGTCGACGGAGGCGGTGTTCACCAGATCCGCGGCGGAGCCGGTGTAGCTCGGGTCGATCTGCACGCGGAAGTAGTAGGTCACGGACTCGTTCGGCGCGAGCGGATCGGTGTGCTCGCAGGTGATGGTTCCGCCTGTGGCGCTGCAGCCGCCGCCCCAGACCAGGGAGAGGCCGGCCGGCAGGGCGTCGGTGATGGTGAAGTCCGCCGCCGTGGAAGGACCGGTGTTGCTGACGGTGACCTCGTAGTCGAGCATCTGACCGGGCGCCACGTCCGAGGTCGTGGTCAGGCGCTTCTCGATGGTCAGATCGGCCTCGGCCTCGCCGACGGCCACGCCCTGGTCGGTCAGGGAGATGCGGTCGGTTGCGCTGTCCTCGTCGTCCTCGTTCCAGCCGTTGGGGTAGGCGGAGGTGACGGTGGCGCCGTTGAAGATATCGGAGCCGTCGCCGGTGTACCCGGGGCCGATCTGTGCGTAGATGTCCAGAGTGCGGGGCTCGGGCTCGTTAGGCGGAAGCGAGGAGGTGCCGATGGCTGCCGGACCGCAGACGAGCACCTGGGAGTCGTCCTCATCGAGGACACAGCCCTCCGGGTAGGAGTAGAAGCTGATATCCCCTTCCAGGGTGTCCGTGACCTGCGGACCGGGAGCCACGGAGGGACCGTGGTTCATCATGGTCAGCCGGTAGTGCACGATGCCGCCGGGACGGGCGTCGGCTTCCACGACCGTCTTGACGAGTTCGACGTCGGCCTGGCCCTCGTGCAGGTTCGGGATGCCCTCGAAGACGGCGACGCTGTTGGTCGTCGCCGGGTCCACCGTGCGCGGATCCTCGTCCTCGCCCCAGGTGTTCGGGTCGATCTGGTCCGCAGTCACCCAGGCGCGGTTGACGATGTCATAGCCATCGGCCGGCTGCTCCGGGCTGCCGTATGCCGGGTCTAGCTGGACCTGGATGGTGAAAGTGTGGTTCGCTCCCACCGCGAGTTCGGGCAGGGTACAGATGACGTCACCGCCGAACTCGGCATCCTCGTCGAGAGTGCATTCCGGGTCCGTGCCGGCCGAAACGAAGGAGACCTCGGCGGGCAGCATGTCGGTGATCTCGACTTCAGTGGCATTGGAGGGGCCGTAGTTGACGACCGTCACCTCGTAGGTGAACTCCTCACCGGGCGCCACGCCGTCGGCGATCGGCGGCTCGTCCTTGTAGACGGCCAGATCCGCCTCGGCGTCGCTCACCGTCGGAGCGGCCGCTTGCGCGGTGTTGTTGTCCTCGTTCGGATCCGGGGTGGCCGGCGTGACGGTGACCTCGTTGACCAGGTTCTCGCCGTCTCCCTCGTAGCCGGGGTCGATCTGGGCGACGATCGTGTACGACACCGTCCCATCCGGGGCCAGGCTGGTGATGGTGTCGCAGGTGACCGCGCCGGACTCATCGGCGGAGCAGCCGGTGCCGGAGACGAAGGTCAGACCCGGAGGCAACTCGTCCTCGACGACGATGTCCGTCGCGGTGGAGGGGCCTTCGTTGGTGACGTTGATGTGGTAGGTGAGTTCCTGGCCGGGAACCACATTGCCCGTGGTGGCCAGGTACTTCTCCACCGCGACATCGGCGCTGGCCGGCAGCACCTCCGGCAACGGTGCCGGATTGGAGAAGTTGATCGCCTCGGCGTTGTCGGCGACCGCGTTTGCGGTGTTCACGACGTCCATGCCATCGCCCGCGTACTCGGGGGCCAGCCGGACCGTGATCTGGAAGACCTGGCTGGCGTTCGGCGCCAGGGAGCCGATGGTGGGGCAGGTGACAGTGCCCCCGTAGTCGCCTTCCGTGCCGACGCAGTCGGTGCCGGAGGAGACGAAACTCAGCTCGTCCGGAAGCGGATCGCTCACCACGACGTTCTGCGCGGCGGACGGGCCGTTGTTGGTGACGACCAGCTCATAGGAGAAGGTACCTCCCGGCGGGATCGCCTGCTCCGAGGTGACAGTCTTCGTGAGCGCCAGATTGGCCTCGGAGTCACCCGTGACGATGGGCTCGGCGGTCGTGCTGTTGTTGGACTCGTCCGGATCGGTCGAGGTGGAGGCCACGGAGGCGGAGTTCTGGATGTCCGTGCCGTCACCGGTGTAGGCGGGATCGAGCCGCACGGTCAGCACGATCTGCGAGACCTGATCGACGGCGAAGTCACCGCCGATGGAGCAGGTGACCAACTGCTCGTCCGCGCTACAGGTCTTGTCCCCGGCTCCGGAATGCGTATAGGAGACGTAGGTCAGCGTCGCGGGGAGAGCATCGGTGACGGTGACCGGGCCGGTGGCGTAGGAGGGACCGGCGTTGGTGACCTCGAGGGTGTACTCGAAGGTGGTGCCCGGCACGACGGGATCGCTGGAGGGCGTCTTGCTGATCGCCATGTCCGCCTGGCGCGCGCCGGTGGTCAGGGACCAGTTCTGAGTGTCATCGGAGGCGATCGGGTCGTCTTCGTTGATCACCGTCACGGTACCGCCGCCGTAGGTGGCGTTCTCAGACGCCGAGGCCGGGACCTGGTAGGTGAACTCGTAGGTGAGTTCCTCTCCTACAGCGACGCCGGCGGGGACCTCGCAGATGATCTCGGTCTCGGACTCAAGGGTGCAGCCCTCGGGCATGTCCGCGTCGGTCAGGACGGCGTTCTGCGCCGGGGTGACCAGGACCGTGACGCTAGTAGCGGCAGTCGAGGCGGACGGGCCGTGATTGACGACCGTGGCCGTGATCGTACCCGTCTGGCCGGGCACGACGTTCGGGGTGGTGCTCACCGATGAGACGGCGAAGTTGCTGGCGACATCCCCGATCTCGAAGACCAGATCGGTGGTGTTGTTCGCCGGGGCGGTGTCCAGGCTGTAGTTCACCACACCGGTGCCGGTGAGCGTTGTGTTCGGCGCCGCGTCGGGGGCGGCCGTCGCCTGAATCTGGAACGTCGTGCTGGATCCGTTGGCAAGCGTGGAGATGGTGCAGACGATGCTGGTGCCGCTTCCGGGCTCACAGGCGCCGGGACCCTCACCGAAGGTGACGCCCTCAGGCGGAGTCAGCACGACAGTCGCGTTCTGGGTGATCGCGGCCGGGCCGTTGTTGGCGACCACGACGTTCAGCGTGCCGGACTCGCCCGGAGCGAGGTCCACCGGCTCGGCGCTGATCGCCAGATCGGACAACGCACGCACGTTGACGGACTCGGAGTCCGAGGCCGTACCCGCGTTCGTGGTGCCCGAGGGCATTGTGACGGTGGCTGTATTGGTGATAGTCGTACCAGCGGCCGAGTCCGCGACCGTGCCGGTGATGGTGTAGGTGATCGTGGCGCCTGGCGAGAGCGAGATCGTCTGGCTGATGTTGTTGCCGGTGCCTTCCGAGCCGCCGCAGGTGGCGGCGCCTGTGCTGGCGCAGGACCAGGTGACGTCGGTGAGCGATGTCGGCACGTCGTCGGTGAAGGTGGCGCCCTGGACGCGGTTCTGCCCGTCATTGGTCACGGTGACCGTGAACGTGACCTGGTCCCCGGGGTTGACGTCCCCGCCGACCGGCCGGGCCTTGTCCACGCTGACGGTGACCTCGCTGCGGATCTGGAGGTTATTGGTCGCGGTGTTGTTGCCCGGAGTAGGGTCGGCGTACTGGCCTGTGACGGAAGCCGTCGCGGTGATCGCGCCGACGGATGAGCCGGCGGTCTGATTGGCCGGAACTGTACCTACCAGCCGGAACTCTGCCGTCGCGCCGCTGTCGAAACTGGACGGTCCCGTGCATGTCCGGCCGCTCGTGTCACAGGTCCAGCCATTCGGGCCGGTGATGCTGCTGACGGTCACTCCGGAGGGAACCGAGAAGGACACTCGCGGAGACCCGGCGGCGCTCGGGCCGTTGTTGGTGAGAATGTAGGGCAGGCTGAACTGCTGGCCCGAGTTCACCAGGCGCGTGAGCTCCGCCGAGCCGGACGTGGTCATGGCCAGATCCGTCTGGAACGCCGCGACCGTCACGGTGGTACACGCCTGGTTGTTGGCCGTGGCCGGATCGAAGGTGAGCTGGCTGGTCTGGGTGCCGCAGATCTGGTAGACCGTGCCCGGTTGCGCGTTCGCCGGGACCGTGCCGCTCACCTGGACGGTGCCGGTGTTGCCCGGCCGCCAGATGGTGTTGTCGCCCGCATTGCCGTTGGTCGGGAAGGTCAGGGTGGTTCCGGAGAGGGTGGCGTTCTGGTAGGCCTGCGCGGCGGTGCCGCTGCGCGTGGCGGTAGCGCTGAGCGCGAACGTACCGCTTCCGGAGGTGGTGTTGGCCCGCACCTCGAAGCGGTTGTAGTAGGCGGACTGGGGGCCGGCGGCGTTGACCGTGTACGTCACGCTGACGGATTGTCCCGGCTGGGCGGTGACGTTCTGGCTGGCCGCGCCGCCTGCGACGGAGGCGCTGGAGCTGACGCTCATGTCAGCGGCGCCGATGGAGAACGACTGGTAGTCGTTGATTCCGGTCGCGCCCGCGGAGCAGCCCCAGTTCACGATCCGGTCGCCGGCGCGGATGACGCCTCCGGTGGTCGAGATATTGGCGCAGAGGTTGGCGTTGGGGTTGTAGAAGCCGCCGGCGGAACGGCCGGAGGCGTTGTTGCGCCAGTAGTCCCAGATGGCGTTGGGGTCCTGGGTCCGGCAGGTGGCCGTCAGCCGCAGCTGCTGGTCCGCGCTGCGGTTGCCGTAGTTGTCCACGCAGCGCACGGTGCCGGTCTGGTAGCCGTTGAGGAAGATGCGGTTGTCCTCGGTCACGACCCAGCGCTGCAGGGGATTGTCCGGGTTGCAGGGCTGGAGCGTGATGAGCGCCTGGATATCGGTGTTCGGCACCGTCCAGCACAGGCCGGTCGCCGCGGAGGCGCGGATCTGGGTGTTGCTCACGGTGCCGTCGACGGTGGACGCCTGGGCGGGTTCGTCGTTGAGCACGGGAAGGAACTGCATCGTGCCGAAGACGAGGACGAACAGTGTGCCGAGTATTCCCCAGCGCCTCAGGTTTCCTCGTCGTCCTCGTGCCCAGTTGCTGTGCCGCATCCTACGACCCCCGTCGTGTTGCCACCTTGTGCGTGCATCGTCCCGGTGCGGAACGCGCACCGTTCTCAGGCTCTCAGAGATCGTCCAGTTTGGGGACAGGCGTTTCCAATTCGCTATCGTCCGCAACGGTCGCGGTGACAACTTCTTCGCCAGGGGCAGGCCATTCGCACGACACGCACGGAACCAGACAACACTGCTGGTGAGAGACGCGAACCCGACCAGTCGACTCTCCCGAAGGCTCGCCGGGCGACGTTAACCGTTCGATGACGCAAAACAAACCGTGGATACTTTCCGCGTCAACTGTCACTGTTCCTTAAGGTACGAACTCAGCGCTTTGGACGGCGGTGACGGTTCAGCTCGTCCAGAATGGCGTCGCTCTGCGCTTTCAGCACATCGGCGGCGGTGCCCAGCGGGTCCTGCTCAGCGACCCCTGCCTCCGCGGCGGGGCCGGTGGACGGCGGAGCACCCTCATCGGCGTCCTCCCTGATGGCGCGGTCTTTGCTGGCGGCTTGCGCTGCCCGCGCAACGGAATCCGTAGCCGGGCCCACGTCTGCGGCCGCCGCGCCTGTGGCAGCATCGGCGTCTCGGCTGGCGTCCGCGTCTCCGGCGGCGTCGGCGCCTCCAGCAGCGCCGGCCGTCCGATCATCCGCGGGCACCGGATGTTCCGTCGATGCGCCAGGCTGCATGTCGCTTGCTGCAGGACCCGGCCGATTGGAGCCGTGCGTCCCGTCACCGCGCGAGGTCCGCGGCAGCCGGGACGGCTGCGGGTCCGGGAAGCTGAGTTCGTCGGCGGACTCCTCGAGTTCCTCAAGCAGCCGCTGGATCACCTCGGCGTGGGATTCGGCCTCGAGGTTGAGGTCTTGCAGTCGCCAGTCCGCGTCCTCGTCGTCGGCCGTCTTCGCCAGTACGTCGAGTACCCGCGCCCCGAGCTCACGCGAGCGTTCGAGATGGTCCAGCTTCAGCAGCAGCTCATCGAGCGCGAGCAGCCGCTGAAGATATCCCTCCAGGCCCTCCACCCTCGCAGCGGCCGAGTCGAAAGCCTCCTGCAGACGGCGCTCGACAGCGCGGAGCTGCCGCTCCGAGTGCGGTGACCTGATGCGCTCCATCTCGCGCCGGAGCTGTGTCAGTTCCAGGAGGCGCGCGCCGATGCCGGAGACCAAGTGGTCCAGGTCGAGCTTGGACATGTGCCCCTGCAGGGACTCGTGCGTCCAGGCACGCGTGGCGACGATCCGCTGGGCGAGGGCGCACAGCAGGTGGAAGAGCCGTTGCTCGTCGGTCTCCTTCATCCCGCCCCTGGGGCCGGGAACGCGGAGCGCCTCGGGGGTGATCCAGACGGCGTCCCGGGCCGCGGCGCGTTCGTTGCGGCGCAGCCGTCGCGGGTCGCGGGAGTACCGCACGCCGGTCCAGGCGGTACCCGCACCGGTCACGGCGGCGACGCCTCCGGTCCACAGCAGCCCGGTAGTCGGTTCGACGAAGGTGAGCGCACCGGCCAGCCAGGCGATGCCGCCGGTGCTCACGGTGGCGCTGGTCGCCACGGCGCCGGTGCCCAGGAAGAGGGCCTTGCTGCCGAGGAGGTTACGGCGCAGCAGGCCGGGGGCGGACCGCGGTGGGAGCCCCGGACCCAGCATCGCGATATTGGTGACACCGCGCGCTGCCCAGCGGCGGCGCACCTCTTCGGTGACGGAGTCGTTGACCAGGATGCGGTACCGCGGGCGCGCGGCACCCACGTACCGCTTGTGCAATGCGCGCCACTTGCCGTGCCCGTCGGGCTTGGACGTCCACATGGTTCTCCTCCGTATGGCTTCCAATCCTACGGCGTGGAGCCCCGTGGGGACGCGGCCAGGCGTCAGTTCACAGCGACGACCCCGGCGGCCCGTCACGTGCCCCGCGCGGCATTTCCCCAGTACTCAGTCAGGAACACCGCGCCGGACAGGACAAATCAACGGTATTGTCCTCACGGGCGGCCCGCGGCTATAAAGCGGAGGTATATGTCTTTCTGCCGTAAGATGGCCCGGAAGACGTTATCGTCAAAGCGGGCCGATAGGCGCCGGTCCGGATGATGCAATCACAGCGACAACGCCTCCGTTTTCCCACGACCGGATCATTCCACGGCGATCTCACCCCATCAGGTAACGGCAGGCGTCTTGCTACTCATGAGTGTGTAGACCCCAACACTGCGGACCACGAACGATGTATTGCGTGACAATAGGCGATCTTCAGCGGCGTGTGGGGCGGAACCTGCGCCTCTACCGATTGGAGCGGGGAGTCTCCCAGGAGGCTTTCGCGACCCAGCTTGGAGTTCACCGTACCTATATGGGAAGTGTTGAGCGCGGGGAGCGCAATTTGACTCTGCAGACGGTCGAGAGCATGGCCGGACATTTGGATATCGATCCACTCGATCTTCTCGCTCCACCCGATTCCACACCGCATTCGCTCCAGCCCGAATAACCCCGGGTAAACCACAGACCGCTCGATACGGAGACAACTCAGTACGGTGAAGAAGGTCATCACGAAGAAGATCGATGATTTGGACGGAAGCCCCGCCGACGAGACCCTGCAGTTCATGCTGGACGACAACGTCTATGAACTCGACCTCACTCATGTGCACGCAGACGAACTCCGTGCGCTGATCCGCCGATGGACGAAATACGGGCGGCGCGTGGGCGGGCGGCGCAAGACGGGCACCGGAACCGGGTCGGCGCAGGGTGACGGGCACGGTCAGGCGGTCCGGGCCTGGGCGCGGGCGAACGGCTACGCCGTCCGCAACCGAGGCCGCATCCCCATCACGGTCATCCACGCCTACCGCAAGGCGGAGGACAGCCCGAGGCCGGCGGCGAGAAGCTGAGCACAGCCACCCCCGGTCGCCGCCAGAACAGCGTGTACAGATAGGTAGCGACCCGCCATGAGGCCGACCGGGCCGCTCAGCCGGTGCGCAGCAAGGCCTGGGCGGCGCGCCTGGCCGCCGCCACCGCATCGCCGGTCTCTGTGAGGGAATAGAGCACGGTGGCCCCCTCGTGCAGGGCGAGCAGCTCCGTCGCCAGCTCCTTGGCACGGGCGTGCCCGGCTTCCTCCACGAGCACCCGGAAACGCTCGTGCAGCCAGAGCTTCTGCGCCCGGATCACCTCGTGCGCGGGGTGGTCCGGTTCGGCCAGGAGCTCGGCGTGCGCGTGGACGAAGGCGCACCCCTTCGCGCCCTGGGACCCCCGCCAGGACTCCAGCGCGTCGAATACCGCCAGTGCGGGATCGGCCTCCGGGTGCTCGGCGATCCATGCGTCGACCCAGCGCCGGTACCGCTCATCCCGCTCGGCCAGGTACATCCGCACCAGCGCGCTCTTGGAGCGGAACCGGTCGTAGATCGTCTTCTTGGTCACCCCCGCCTCCGCGGCGACCGCGTCGACCCCTACCGCGGCGATGCCGCGCTCGTAGAACAGCCGACTCGCCGCGTCGAGCACCGCCCGGCCCCCGGGTGTCAGCGTCTGCACGTGATGTTCAGCAGCCATACCGGTCAGTATAGTAGTAACTATACCGGTCCGTTTACTGAAGGAGCTTCACGTGAGAACCGAGCCGACCACCGACGCCACGGGCATTCAGCCGGGAGCAGCGGCGAGCCACCGGCCCGGTGCCGGCGGCTGGGTCGTGGCGGGGTTGAGCGCGGGCCTGGTCGTCATGTGGAGTTCCGGCTTCGTCGGTGGCCGGCTCGGTACCCAGGACGCCAGCACGCTGAGCCTGCTGTCCTGGCGTTTCCTCGTCCTGGCTCCCCTGGTGGCCGCCGTGCTGCTGGTGCTCGCCCGCACCCGGAGCCTGACCGTGCGCGCCTGGCCGCGGCACGCGCTGCTCGGAGTGCTCAGCCAGGTGGTCTACCTCGGCGGCGTGATCGGCGCCATCGAGCTCGGCGTCGGCGCCGGCACCTCCGCGCTCGTGGCCGCCCTGCAGCCGCTCCTGACCGGCGCGCTCACCGGGCCGTTGCTCGGACAGCGGACCAGCGCCCGCCGATGGACCGGCCTGGGGATCGGCTTCGCCGGTGTCGCGGTCGTCGTCGGCGGCGATCTGAGCACCGGGTCCGCGCCGCCCTGGGCCTATCTCCTGCCGTTCGCCGGCATGCTCGGGCTCACGGCCGCGACCCTGATGGAAGCGGCCTCCCCCAGCCGGGCCCCGATCGTCGAAGGACTAGGGGTGCAGTGCCTGGCCAGCGCGGTAGTCTTCACCGCCGCGGCGGGCGCCACCGGCACTCTCACGGGCCCGTTCCTGGCCGAGGGAACGTTCTGGCTCGCGGTCGCCTGGGTGATCGTGCTGTCCACCTTCGGCGGCTACGGCTTCTACTGGCTCACATTGCGCCACACGGACGCCACCCGGGTGGGCACGCTGATGTACCTGAGCGCGCCCACCACGGCGATCTGGGCGTGGCTGATGTTCGGTGACCCGATCCGCTGGACCGCGCTGCTGGGCTTCGCCGTCTGCCTGATCGGCGTCGCCGCCGTGTTCCTCAGCCGAGGCCGAGCTTGGCGATGATCAGCTCACGGGCTCGTCCCGCATCGGCCTGGCCACGGGTGGCCTTCATGATCGGACCGATGAGGGCGCCGATCGCCTGCATCTTCCCGCCCTTGATCTTCTCCACCACGTCCGGGTTGCCTGCGATGGCCTCCTCCACGGCCGCCTCCAGGGCGCCGTCGTCGCGCACCAGCTCCAGGCCACGGGCGGCCATGACCTCGCCCGGGCCGCCCTCACCCTCGATGACGCCGGCGAGGACCTGACGGGCGAGCTTGTCGTTCAGCTTGCCCGCGTCCACCAGCCCGGCGAGCTCGGCCACGTGCTCCGGAGTCACGCCAAGCTCGGCGACGTCCTTCTCCGCGGCGTTCGCCTGCCGCGTGAGCTCACCGGTCCACCACTTCCGCGCCGCTGCGGGCGAGGCCCCGGCGGTCACCGTGGCCTCGACGGCGTCGAGCAGATTGGCGTTCACGACATCGCGCATCTCCAGCTCGGAGAATCCCCACTCCTGGCGCAGCCGGCGCCGGCGCGCCGCCGGGAGCTCCGGCAGCGAGGCGCGCAGCTGATCGACCCATTCACGGGACGGCTCGACCGGCACCAGGTCCGGCTCCGGGAAGTACCGGTAGTCGTCGGCGTCGGATTTCACCCTCCCCGCGGAGGTCGTGCCGTCGTCCTCGTGGAAGTGACGGGTCTCCTGGATGATCTTCTCGCCCTGGGAGAGCACCGTCGCCTGCCGCTGGATCTCATAGCGCACGGCCCGTTCGATGGAGCGGAACGAGTTGACATTCTTCGTCTCGGTCCGGGTGCCCAGCGGAGCGTCGGGCGACTCACGGAGAGAGACGTTGATATCGGCCCGCACATTGCCCTGCTCCATGCGCGCCTCGGAGACGCCCAGGGCGCGGAAGATGTCCCGCAGCGTCTGCACATAGGCCCGCGCGACCTCCGGTGCCCTGGCGCCGGTACCGGTGATCGGCCGGGTGACGATCTCCACCAGCGGCACGCCGGCCCGGTTGTAGTCCACCAGGGAGTACTCCGCGCCGTGGATGCGGCCCGTGGCGCCGCCGACGTGGGTGTTCTTCCCCGCGTCTTCCTCCATATGGGCCCGCTCGATGAGCACCTCGAGCTGTTCGCCGTCCTCCAGCTCCACCGGCAGCACGCCGTCGAAGGCGATCGGCTCGTCGTACTGAGAGGTCTGGAAGTTCTTCGGCACGTCCGGGTAGAAGTAGTTCTTCCGGGCGAACCGGCACGATTCGGCGATCTCGCAACCGAGGGCCAGTCCGATCTTCACCGCGTACTCCACGGCCTTCTCGTTCAGCACCGGCAGCACTCCGGGCAGGCCCAGCGACACCGGGGTGACGTTCTCGTTCGAGTCCGCGCCGAAGGAGTTCGGGGCGCCGTCGAACATCTTGGTCCTGGTGCCGAGCTCGACGTGGACCTCGATGCCGAGCACCGGGTCGAAGCGGGACACGGCCTCCTCATAGGACAGCAGGCGCGCCATCGTCAGATCCCTCCAGTCGAGTCAGCGGCCGAGCCGGCCATTCCGATCTCCGTCAGCTGATCGGCGAAGCGGCCGCCCCGCCGTTCCTCCAGCAGCGCCTCCAGTGCCCCGCCGGCCGAGTAGAGCCGCTCGTCGGCGAGTTCGGGGGCCAGCAGCTGGAAGCCCACCGGCAGACCGTCGCCGGCGATCCCGGACGGCAGCGACAGGCCCGGCAGGCCGGCCAGGTTCGCCGGGATGGTGAAGACGTCGTTCAGGTACATCGTCATGGGGTCCTCGGCGTCCTGCCCGAAGCCGAATGCCGTGGTGGGCGCCGTCGGGGAGGCCAGCACGTCCACCTGCTCGAACGCCCGGGCGAAGTCCCGCTTGACCAGGGTGCGGACCTTCTGCGCGGAGCCGTAATAGGCGTCGTAATACCCGGCCGAGAGCGCGTAGGTGCCCAGGATGATGCGGCGCTTGGCCTCCCAGCCGAACCCCTGGCGCCGGGTCTCGGCCATGACGCGTTCCGCCGTGACGGGACCGTCCTGCGGTTCGGCGCGCAACCCGTAGCGCATCCCGTCGAACCGCGCCAGATTGGAGGAGACCTCGCTGGGCATGATCAGGTAGTAGGCGTCCAGGGCGTAGTCCAGCGCGGGCAGCTGCAACTCCACGATCTCAGCGCCGGCCTCGGCCAGCAGATCCAGTGCCGCCTGGAAGCTCCCCCGCACGCCGGCGGAGACGCCCGCGCCGTAGGACTGGGCCAGCACGCCGACCTTCAGGCCCTTCACGTCCCTGTTCGCCGCCGCGGCCCGGAAGCCGGGCACCGCCTGCGGCAACGAGGTCGAGTCCTGCGCATCGTGCCCGGCCAGCAGCTCGTGCAGAGCGGCGGCATCGGCGACCGTGCGGGTCATCGGGCCCACCTGGTCCAGGGAGGAGGCCATCGCGATGACGCCGTACCGGGAGACCGAGCCGTAGGTCGGCTTCACGCCGACGGTGCCGGTCAGCGCGGCCGGCTGGCGGATGGAGCCGCCGGTGTCGGTGCCGATCGCCAGCGGCGCCTCCCAGGCGGCCACCGCCGCCGCGGAGCCGCCGGATGAGCCGCCGGGCACGCGGCCGGTGTGCCAGGGGTTGTACGTCCGGCCGAACGCCGAATGCTCGGTGGTCGAGCCCATCGCGAACTCGTCCATGTTCGTCTTGCCCAGGATCGGCAGGCCGGCCTCACGCACCTTGGCCGTCACGGTGGCGTCATAGGGCGGCACCCACTCCTGGAGCATCTTCGAGCCGGCGGTCGTGCGGGTGCCCTTCGTGACGATCAGGTCCTTCACGGCGACCGGGACGCCGGCGAGCGGATGGAGCTCTTCGCCGCGGGCCCGCCGCTCGTCGATCTGGCGCGCGGTGGCGAGCGCATCATCGGCGGTCACGGTGATGAAGGAGTTCACCAGCGGTTCCGCGCGTTCGATCTGGTCCAGATGCGCCTGCACCGCTTCTACGCTGGAGACCTCGCCGGAGCTGAGGCGGGAGGCGAGTTCGGCCGCTGTGAGCCTGGTGATCTCGCCCATCTCACTCCTCCCCGAGGATCTGCGGGACGGCGAACTTGCCCTCGGCGGCCTCCGGGGCACCCGAGAGGGCCTCCTCCTGGGTGAGGGTCGGCACCGGGACGTCCTCGCGGTAAACGTTGCTCAGCGGAATCGGATGGCTGGTGGCCGGCACCTCGTCCGTGGCGATCTCCTGGACGCGGGCCACGGCCCCCAGGATCTTCCCCAGATCCTGGCTGAGCTGGGCCAGCTCCTGCTCATCGGCGGCGATGCGAGCCAGCTGCGCCAGATGCGCCACCTGCTCGGTGGTGATCTCCCCGGGCATGGTCACCCTCTCCTCGTTCGTATGCGTCCTTCGGCCCGTGCGCTGCGCACCGGACCGAGAACCGAGTCTAGTCGTTCTCCTGGGCGGCGTTCTCGTCCGCGCCCTCATCCTCCCCGGCGCCGACCAGGTCCGCCACCGCGTCCGGGCCGCCGGCCAGGAGCTTCTCGAAGCCGGCCTCGTCCAGGATGGGCAGACCCAGGGCGAGGGCCTTGTCGTATTTCGATCCCGCAGCTTCGCCGGCCACCACATAGGAGGTCTTCTTCGACACCGAGCCGGCCGCCTTCCCGCCGCGGGCCATGATCGCCTCCTTGGCACCGTCGCGGCTGTAGTTCTCCAGCGAACCGGTGACCACGACGGTCAGCCCCTCAAGGACCTGCGGCACCGAATCGTCGCGCTCGTCCTCCATCCGCACGCCGGCCGCCGCCCAGCGGTCCACGATCTCGCGGTGCCAGTCCACGCCGAACCACTCGATGACGCTCTCGGCGATCACCGGGCCGACGCCCTCGACCGCGGCGAGCGTCTCGGCATCGGCGTTCCTGATGGCCTCCATCGAACCGAACTCCGCCGCCAGGGCACGTGCTGCGATCGGCCCCACATGCCGGATCGAGAGGGCCACGAGCACACGCCACAGCGGCTGTTCCTTGGCCTTCTGCAGTTCCTCGAACAGCTTGCGGGTATTGGCCGTGGGCTTGGCGCCGTCCTTGGTGAAGAAGTACGGCACCAGCTCGGTTTCCCCCGGCGCGGCATCCTTCCCGCGCTTCTCACGGCGGATGCGGATGCGGGCGAGCTCGTCGAGAACACGCGGATCGGCCGGCAGGCCGGGGTCCGCCGCGGGGGCTCCCTCGTCGCCCCGCTGCTCGCCAGACTGCCGCTCGCCCTGCTGCTCGCCCTGGGCCGCCAGCAGGAACAGATCCGCCTCCGTGCGCAGGGGCAGCAGGTCCTCGGGCCGGCGGTCCGCCACGGCCGGCTCCTCGGGATCGACCAGCGCGAGCGCCGCTTCCTCCCCCAGCGCCTCGATGTCCAGCGCCGCACGCGAAGCCAGGTAGAACACCCGGTTCTTCAGCTGCGCCGGGCAGGAACGCGCATTGGGACAGCGCAGGTCCTTGTCGCCTTCCTTCTGCTCCCCCAGCTCGGTGCCGCAGGACGGGCAGTGCGAGGGCATCACGAACTCCCGCTCGCTGCCGTCCCGGGCCGCCACCACGGGGCCGAGCACCTCGGGGATCACATCGCCGGCCTTGCGGATGACCACCGTGTCCCCGATCAGAACGCCCTTGCGCTTGACCTCATGGGCGTTGTGCAGCGTGGCCTTCTCCACCGTCGAACCGGCGACGAGCACCGGCTTCATCACCGCGAACGGCGTGGCCCGTCCGGTCCGCCCCACCTGCACCTGGATGTCCAGCAGCTCGGTGGTGACCTCCTCCGGCGGGTACTTGTATGCGATGGCCCAGCGGGGTGCGCGGGAGGTGTAGCCGAGCACGCTCTGCTGCGCGCGGCGGTCCACTTTGACGACCACGCCGTCGATCTCGTGCCGGACCGAGTGCCTCCGCTCGCCGGAGTGCTCGATGTACTCGATCACCTCGTCGATGCTGTGCAGGACGCGGGTCTCCTCGCTGATCGGCAGGCCCCATTCGCCCAGCAGCTCGTACACCTGCGACTGCGTCTCGGGACGGGCGGCGTCCGCGGCTGTGCCGGTGCGCCAGGCGCCGATGCCGTGCACCAGCATCTCCAGCGGCCGGCCGGCGGTGATCTGGGGGTCCTTCTGCCGCAGGGAACCGGCGGCGGCGTTGCGGGGGTTCGCGAACGGCGCCTTCCCCTGCTCGACCAGCGAGGCGTTCAGATCGGAGAAATCCTCGACCGGGAAGAACACCTCGCCGCGGATCTCCACCACATCCGGGTGACCGCCGCCGGCCAGGACGTGCGGGACCTGCCGCAGGGTGCGCACGTTCGCGGTGATGTCCTCGCCGGTACGGCCGTCGCCGCGGGTCGCCGCCTGCGCCAGCCGCCCCTTCTCGTAGCGGAGATTGACCGCCAGGCCGTCGATCTTCAGCTCACACAGATACGCCACGTCCGTGCCGATCTCCTTGACCACGCGGACGTTCCAGGCCTGCAGTTCCTCCAGGGAGAAGGCGTTGTCCAGGCTGTACATGCGTTCCAGGTGGTCCACCGGCGCGAAGGCGGTCGTGTCCGCCCGGCCGCCGACCTTCTGCGTGGGCGAATCGGGGGTGGCCAGCTCCGGATGCCGGCGCTCGATGTCCTCCAGCTCCCGCATGAGAGCGTCGAACTCGGCGTCCGAGATGAGCGGCGCATCGTGCTGATAGTAGGCCTCCCGGTGCTCCTCGATCTGCAGCGCCAGCTCATGGGCGCGCTCGCGGTCACGGGCCAGGTCCTCGCCGGCGGAGGCCGCCTGCGCCCGGGCTTCCTCGGTGGGCGCCCCGGAGGTCTCGTGCTGCTCGCTCATGTCACCTTCTCGCTTCCTCGCGCAGGGCGTCGGCCAGAGAGAGCGCGGCGTTCAGGTCCGCGCGGGGATCAGACGGGGCCAGGCGACCGGGGGCCGGCTGGGCGGGCCGGGTGAGGGCCAGCGCATCGGCGGGGGTGACGGCGGGTGCACGGCCGAGCTGGAGCCCCAGCTCGGGCACGTCCTTCACCGGCATGCCGAGCCGTCGCCAGGGGGCGAGGATCCGCTCCAGGGCGTCCTTGACGCTGGGAGCCGAGGGCAGGTTCAGCCATGGCCGCAGGCCGGACTCGAATGCCTCGGCCAGGATCTCCCATTCCCGCACGCCCAGCGCCCCGAGGTCCGCCCCGATCTCCGTGACGCCGGCCTGGCGCAGCAGCGGCAGCAGCGGGCGCGGCCCCTCGCCCAGATCCCAGTGCAGCGGCGCGCGGCCCGGCAGCTGCACCGTCACCTCGGCGGCCCCGGCGGTGAGCAGCGCCTCGCGCAGCTGCCGCAGCCGCTGGCCGGCCTCATGCTCCGGGAACGGCCCGATGGCCTTGAACCCCGAGGCGGAGCGGATGCGCCCGGACAGGGCGCGCACGAGCTCGGGCTCTTCGAGCCGCACGACGGGAGAGACGTCCGGCAGCAGCGCGCGCAGGCTCCGCACGTGGGCCGCCGCCCCTTCGGCATAGGAGTCCAGCAGATCGCGGCGGGCACCGGCATCGGCGATCATCCGCTCCTCGCCGGGGCCGTAGAGCACCGCGGCGAGGGTGACCGGCCCCGGCAGGGAGATCATCAGCGGCCCGCGCGGCGAGCGCCCGGGCGCGTGGAATGCCTCGGCAAGGGCGTCGCGGTCCTGCCCGTGCAGGGACAGCGCCCGGCGGGCATCCCGCCCGCCGGTGCCGGCCGCGGCTGCCCGGGCGATCTGCCAGCCGTGTGGTCGCAGGTCCGCGTGCAACTCCACCAGGAGGGCCGCGGCGTACCCGGCGAGCTCGCCGCCGGGAGCGCGCGCGGGCATCACCGGCAGGAACGGGAACGCCTCGGAGCCGGCATCGGCGACGATGCCGTGGACCGCCGCGAGCACGTCCGTGCCCGGCCAGTGCCCCCGCCCGCTCGCCTTCAGCCGCTCTTCCTCAGGTCCGGGAGCAGGCTCAGCGGTGGACTCAGCGGTCGCCGGACGGCGCTCGTCGCCGGCACCGTCGATGAGGGCGTCGACCGTGTCAGAGCCGCCCGGTCGCTGGGTCATCGGATATCCCTCCCCTTCCCGTCACTGAAACCGTCTCTCACGCTGCCACTGAAACTGTCACTGAAACCGTCCCCGCACCCCGGCGCTGCGCGGTGAGTGCGGAATCAGCTGATTCCGTCACTGCGGACCGCTCTGAAAGCCGTGCGGGCGTTCGCGCACCCTCGCCGGCGCCTCACCGGCCTCGTCCTCGCAGCCGGATCAGGTGGTTCCAGGGTGTCTCGAACCCGAGCACTCGGCCGTAGAACGCCAGTTCAGCCTGGAGGGACTCCACGATACTCGCGGGCCGCTGGAAGCCGTGCGACTCGTTCTCGAAGGTCAGGTACGCGTACGGCACGCCCGCTTCCTCCAGACCGGCGCGCAGCCGTTCCGCCTGGCTGGGCGGCACGATCGGGTCGCGCATGCCCTGGAAGACGATCACCGGGGTGGCCAGACGCTGGAGGTTGTTCAGCGGGGCGCGGCGTTCGTAGAGTTCCCGCGCCTGGGGCAGCGGCCCGACCAGGCCGTCGATGTACCGGGACTCGAAGTCGTGCGTCTCCGTGACGAAGGCGGACAGTTCCGCCACGCCGTAGTAGGAAGCGCCCGCGGCGAACACATCGGTGGACGTCAGCGCCGAGAGCACGGTCCAGCCGCCGGCCGAGCCGCCCGAGATGAGCAGGCGTTCCGGGTCGGCGAGCCCCTGGGCGACCAGACCCCGTACCGCGGTCACCGCATCGGCGACGTCGACCACACCCCACTGACCGCGCAGCCGCTCGCGGTACTCGCGCCCGTAGCCGCTGGAGCCGCCGTAGTTGACGTCCACGACGCCGATGCCGCGGGAGGTGAAGAACGCGTGGTGCGGGTGCAGGCCGACCGTCGCCTGCGCGGTGGGGCCGCCGTGGACGAGGGCCAGGTACGGCGGAAGTTCTCCCTGGAGGCCCCGGTGGCGCGGGTTGCGCGGCGGATACACGACGGCGTGCACCTCGCGGCCGGTCTCCGGATCGGCGAACGTCTCCTCGTAGGGCTCTGGCAGGTATCCCGCGTCCATGGCCGCCTCAGGGGCGTGCAGGCGGACGGCTTCGGCCTCCCCGCTCAGGAGATCGAGCACGTAGAGACCGGTGAGCATGTGACGGCCGGCGCCGATGACGAGCGCGTGCCGGCCGGCCGGATGCACATCGGCGAGCACGAGGGAGTCGAACGGGGTCTCCAGCTCGCGTGCTTCGCCGGAGGGGCTGAGCCAGTGCAGCTGCGAAGTCCCGTGCCGTGATTCGGCCAGCAGCGCGCCGCCCGGCCCGGCGAAGCCGTACCAGCGTGCGCCGAGCGTCCACAGCGGCCCGCCGATGTCCCGCGGTGGCGTGAGCACCTCGATCAGTTCCGGGACCAGGCCGGCCCGGGCCTCCGCCAGCTCAGGGTCCACGGCGTAGAGATTCCAGTAGCCGGACCGGTCGGAGCTGAACATCAGCCGGCGGGAGGACGCCCATTCGGGCTGCAGCACGGATTCGGCGTCCGAGCCGGCCAGCACGAGGGGGTCGCCCTGGATTCGGGGGCCTGAGCCGTCATCGGCGATCCGGGCGGTGTACAGGCGCGTGCCGTCCCAGGGCATGGACGGGTGATCCCAGCCGATCCATGCCAGGCGGGTGCCGTCCGGGCAGACGCGCGGCCAGGCGAGGAAGTGCGTGCCCTCCACCACGGGACGCATTCCCTCAGCGGTGAGGGCCACCAGCCGCCGGGAGACCGCGGCGGCGGGATCGTGGGGCTCGCCGTGGGCGCCGGCCACCCGGCGCGCCTCCACATGGGTCTCCTCGACCGCCCAGAGGGTGCCGCCGGTGATGGTGAGGTCCCCGTAGCGCACCCGCCCGCCAGACGGGGGCGTCAGCGGTTCCGGCTTCCCGCTGTCCCTGCCGTCGGCGCCGGGCGAGAGGCGGTAGAGGCGCTGATCGTCAAGGTGCACGAAGTACAGCACGGGACCGTCCGCGGTTTCATGGACCGTCCATGCGCCGCCGCCGTACTCGTGGACCAGTGAGTGCACGTTCCAGCGCCCGCCGAGGACCGTGCCGACCGTGCCGTCCGGGCGGCGGCGCTGCACCGAGGTGCGCCCGTCCTGGTCCGGCAGCCGCGCGGAGTACCAGATCTCGTCATCGACGAAGTGCGCCGCCGTCACATGCGTGCCGCGGGCGACCTGCTCCGCACTCAGTGGCGAGTCCCAGGATCCGTGCGGGGCGATGAGCGGGGATTCCCCGGGAGCGGCGGGGCCCAGGGGAGGCTCGCCGGCCGGTGGTCCCGGCGCGGGATCGGATCCGGGACCGGGCGGCTGGGTCATGCCGCGGGATCCAGGCTGCGGGTCCGGTCGATGGTGGCCTGGCCCAGCACACGCGTGCCGGCGTAGAGCACCATCGTCTGCCCCGGCGCTACTCCGGTGAAAGGTTCCTCCAGCGCGACGTGCACATGCTGACCGGCCGGGCGGGTTCCGTCCGCGCCGGGCGTCTCGTCCCGGCGGCCGAGCCAGGCACGGGCCGGCACGGTGTTGCCGTGCGCACGGACTTGCACCTCGCAGTCGATGCCGTCCTCGCGGCTGTGCCCGATTCCCTCCGGGGGCTGCCCGCACCAGGTGGCCCGGATGCCTTCCAGCTCGCCGACGCGCAACGCCTCGCGCGGGCCGACGGTGACCGTGTTGGCCGCCGCGTCGATGCCGACCACGTACCGGGGCCCGCCATCGGGCGCCGGCCGGTCGACCTTCAGGCCCTTACGCTGGCCGATCGTGAAGGTCATCGCGCCGTCGTGGGTGCCCAGCTCCTCGCCCGAACGGTCCTTGATCAGTCCCGGGCGCATGGGAATCTTGTCCGCCAGCCAGGCCTTGGTGTCGCCGTCGGGGATGAAGCAGATGTCGTAGGAGTCCGGCTTGTTCGCCACGCTCAAACCGCGCTCGGCGGCCTCGGCGCGGACCTCCGCCTTGGAGGCGGTGGCGCCGATCGGGAAGTAGGAGTGCCGCAGCTGTTCCTCCGTCAGGACGCCCAGCACATAGGACTGGTCCTTGTTCAGGTCAGCGCCGCGATGCAGTTCCGGATGGCCGTCGGCGGTGTAGCGGACCTCGGCGTAGTGGCCGGTGGCCACGGCGTCGAAGCCCAGCGCCAGCGCCCGGTCGAGCAGTGCCGCGAACTTGATCCGCTCATTGCAGCGCATGCACGGATTGGGCGTGCGGCCGGAAGCGTACTCGGCGATGAAGTCGTCGACGATATCCTCCTTGAACCGCTCCGAGAAGTCCCAGACGTAGAACGGGATGCCCAGGACGCCGGCGGCACGATGCGCGTCGCGGGAGTCCTCGATGGTGCAGCAGCCGCGGGAGCCCGTGCGCAGGGTTCCGGGCATGCGGGAGAGCGCCAGGTGGACGCCGACGACCTCGTGACCGGCCTCGACCGCCCGCGCGGCGGCCACGGCGGAATCGACTCCGCCGCTCATCGCGGCGAGTACCTTCATCGGCGGCGTTCTCCTCTCATCTCATTGGTGCAGGCGTTTCGTAGTGCCCGCACGGCCCTTGCAGTCGCCGGAACCTTCATGACACGGCCCAGGAGGGGGTCGCGGAGACCATTCCCGCCGCCCGGGCACGTTCCACGATGCCAGGCAGCACGGACAGCAGCCGCTGCACCTCTTCGGCCGTGGTCTCCGGACCCAGGCTGAACCGCTGCGTCGCGCGGGCCTCGTCCTCGGTCCGGCCGAGAGCCAGGACCACATGCGAGGGCCGCGAGACGCCCGCCTGGCAGGCCGAGCCCGTCGAGGTGTCGAACCCGTGGCTGTCCAGGAGGAACAGCAGCGAGTCGCCCTCGCATCCGGGAACGATCATGTGCACGTTCCCCGGCAGCCGTTCCATTCCCTGGGAGCCGGTAATCTCGGCGCCGGGGACGGATTCGAGGATGCCCGCGATGAGCGTCTCGCGCAACTCGCGCATCGCGGCGGCGCGGGCGGGAAGATCGGCGGTGGCGTCCTGGACGGCGCGGGCGAAGGCGACCGCGCCGGCGACGTCGAGCGTGCCGGAACGCACGCCGCGTTCCTGCCCGCCGCCGTGCAGCACCGGGACCGGGCTGAGACTGCGGGCCAGGACGAGGGCGCCGACGCCGACGGGTCCGCCGACCTTGTGCGCCGACAGGCTCAGCGCGTCCACGCCCAGCTCGGACATGTCCACCGGGATCTGGCCGAGCGCCTGAACCGCGTCGGTGTGCACCGGGATGCCGTGGGCGCGGGCGAGCTCCGCGATGCGGGGAACCGGCTGGATGGTGCCGATCTCGTTGTTGGCGAGCATGACGGACACCAGCGCGATCTGGCCGGCGTACCGCTCCAGGGTCTCCTGATAGGCGTCCAGGCGGACACGTCCCTGCGCGTCGACCTCCAGCCAGTGCAGCTCGGCGCCCTCATGGGCTTCGAGCCACTCGGCGGTCTCCATCACCGCGTGGTGCTCGATGGCGGAGAGCAGCACGCGCCGCCGGGCGGGGTCCGCGGCGCGGCGCGCCCAGTAGAGGCCCTTGAGGGCGAGGTTGTCGGCCTCCGTGCCGCCGGAGGTGAGCACGACTTCGGCCGGAGTGGCGGCGCCGACGGCCCGGGCGATGGTCTCCCGGGCCTCCTCCAACCGCATCCGGGCAGCCTGACCGGAAGCATGCAGCGAGGAGGGATTTCCCACGCGCTGCAGCTCCTCGGTGTAGGTCGCCAGCACGCCGGGCGTCATCGGCGAGGTGGCAGCATGGTCGAAGTAGGCCCGCACGCAGTCGATTTTACGCCTGGCGGCCAGGCACTGCCGGAACAGAGGCCGGCCCGGCGGGCACGAGCCGGCCCGGCGGGTGAGCCCGGCAGACCGGTCCGGCAACTCGCCAGTCATATCGCCTCGCCCATTGCTGGTCTGCCCACCGGCATGCACTTGGTTCCGGGCTTGTGCGCTATTTCCGCGTGAGTGCACCAGGAATTAGTACACAACCCCGGAATCACCAGTGCCGCCTACGCCCGGCGCGGGCCCGGGTGCGACTCAGGCGCGGGTGCGCTGGAGGCGGCGCTCCAGGTACCGGGCGAAGCCGGCGACGAGCATGTTGACCAGGATGTAGATCGCGGCGCCGATGATGAACGTCGGCAGCAGGTTCTGGTAGTCGCGCCCGATGTTGTTGACCTCCGCGAGCAGGTCCCGGTACGTGACCAGGTAGCCCAGGGCGGAGTCCTTCAGCAGGACCACCAGCTGCGCCACGATCGTCGGCATCATCACCCGCAGGGCCTGCGGCATCAGCACGATGCTCATCACCTGGCCCGGACGGAGCCCGATGGCCATCGCGGCTTCCTTCTGCCCCTTGGGCACGGAGAGGACGCCGGCGCGGATGATCTCCGCGATGACCATCCCGTTGTAGAGCGTCAGGCCGATCACGACCGCCCAGAACGGACCCACCCCGCGACCGCCGATGTAGAACACCGCGAAGATGAGCAGCAGCACCGGGATGCCCCGGAAGAACTCCAGGACGATGGTGGCCGGAATGGAGATGTACCGGCGCGAGGACAGCCGCAGCAGCGCGAAGACGACGCCGACGATGAGCGCCAGCACGGTCGCGACCGCCGCCACCTGCAGCGTGGCCAGCAGGCCGCGGAGCAGCACGTTCTGGATGATGGTGTAGGTGAACGGAGTCCACTTGTCGGCCTCCAGCTGGCCGGCGTCGTAGAACTTCCAGACGATGTACGCCACCAGCGCCGCCAGCAGCAGCGCCGAGGCGATCGAGATGAGGACGTTGTTCCGTCTGGCCTTGGGCCCGGGCGCGTCGAAGAGGACCTGAGTGGGGGCGCTCATCGCAGGATCACCAGCTTCCGCTCCAGGAGGTCGAAGATCCGACCCAGGCCGAGCGCCAGGACCAGGTAAATGAGGGCGGTGGCGATCAGGATCGTGATCACCATGTCGCCGCGGATCTCGATGCCCGAGCGCATGGCCGAGATGAGCTCCCGGTTGTTGAACGCCGAGGCGATGGACGTGTTCTTGAGCATCGCGATCACCACGCTGCCCAGCGGCGGGATCACGGTGCGGAACGCCTGCGGAAGCACGATCAGGCTCAGGGTCTGGCGGAAGCTGAGCCCGATGGCCCGAGCCGCCTCGGCCTGACCGACCGGGATGGCGGCGATGCCGGAGCGCAGCGTCTCGGCGACGAAACAGGCGGTGTACGCGCTCAGGGCGAGGGAGGCGTAGAAGAACGAGTTCAGACCGCGGTCACTGGCGAACTGGATGTCCAGGATGGGAAGCCCGAAGGCGCAGAAGAACATCACCAGGGTCAGCGGGGTGTTCCGCACCACCGTGACGTAGGTGGCGGCGGCGCCGCGCAGCACCGGCGTCGGCGAAACCCGCATGGCCGCCAGCAGCGTGCCCAGGGCGAGCGACCCGACGAGCGCCAGGAGGAACAGCCGCAGCGTTCCCCAGGCGCCGCTGAGGAACAGCCCGCTGAGGTCGAATATGTCCACAGTCGTCGATCTTTCGTTGTGCGGGACGTGAGGGCCGGCCCGTGGGCGACAGGCCGGGCGACCCGGCCACGGGCCGGGCCGGCTGATGCACGCGAGTGCGGCATCGGCCGGCCCGGCCCCGGCACGCGGTCGCTTGAGGGATCAGTAGCGGTCGACCTCGGGCTGCTCGACGCCGGAGGAGTCGCCGAGTGTGTACTCGAACGCCTCGGTCCAGTAGCCGTTGTCGCGCGCCTCGTCGAGGGCGTCGTTCACGGCGTCGCGGAGCACCTGGTCGTCCTTGGGCAGGCCGACGCCGTAGGGCTCATCGGAGAACGGGTTGCCGACCACCTTCAGCGCGCCGTCGCTCTGGGCGGCGTAACCGCGGAGGATGGCGTCGTCCGTGGTGACCGCGTCGACGGAGCCGCTCTGCAGGTCGGTGACGCACTTGGAGTAGACGTCGTAGGTGACCAGATCCGCCTCGGGGTACTCCTCGGCGATGCGCTGGGCCGGGGTGGAGCCGTCGACCGAGCACACTGACGTGCCTGCCAGATCCTCCGGGCCCGCGATGTCCGAGTCCTCGGCCACGAGCAGATCCTGCCCGGCGACGTAGTACGGCCCGGCAAAGTCGACGACCTGCTTGCGCTCGTCGTTGATGGTGTAGGTGGCCACGACGAGGTCCACGGTGCCGTTCTGCAGGAACGGCTCGCGGTTGGCCGAGACGGTCTCGACCCACTCGATCTCCTCCGGGGCGAAGCCCAGGTGGGCCGCCACGAGCTTGGCGATCTCGATGTCGAAGCCCTCGGGGACGTCGGCACCGGCCGGGCGGTTGCCCAGGCCGGGCTGGTCGAAGCGGACGCCGATGGTCAGGGTGCCGTTGCTCTGGGCCGCCTCCCAGGTGTCGCTCTCGGAGAAGTCGGCGTCCTCGGCCACCTCGTAGACGGGCGCGTCGCCGGCGGCCGCCCCTTCGCCGCCGCCGGCGTCGGGGGTGCCCTCCTGGCCGCACGCGGACAGGGTGAGCGCGCCCGCGGCGAGTGCCGCGGTGAGGAAGGTGATCTTCTTCATGTGTTTCTCCTTCGGTTCGGGGGACTGCGTGAGGGGGCGCCTGGCGGACGTCCGCGGGGACGCCCGCCGTGTTAGTGGGTGAGGATCTTGGAGAGGAAGTCCTTGGCGCGGGCGGACTGGGGGTTGGTGAAGAACTCCTCCGGCTCCGCGACCTCGACGATCTGCCCGTCGGCCATGAACACCACGCGGTTGGCGGCCTTCCGGGCGAAGCCCATCTCGTGGGTGACGACCACCATCGTCATGCCCTCTTTGGCCAGGGTGACCATGACGTCCAGGACCTCGTTGATCATCTCCGGGTCCAGCGCGCTGGTGGGCTCGTCGAACAGCATCACCTTCGGCTTCATCGCCAGCGCCCGGGCGATCGCCACGCGCTGCTGCTGCCCGCCGGAGAGCTGCGCGGGGTATTTCTGGGCCTGGTGGGCCACGCCGACGCGTTCCAGCAGCGCCATCGCCTCCTCCTTGGCCTTGGCGGCCGGGAGCCGGCGGACCTTCATCGGGCCGAGGGTGACGTTCTCCAGGATGGTCTTGTGCGCGAAGAGGTTGAAGGACTGGAAGACCATGCCGACATCCGAGCGGAGCTTGGCCAGCCGGGCGCCCTCCTCAGGGAGCTTCTCCCCGTCGATGAGGATCTCGCCGGAGTCGATGGTCTCGAGCCGGTTGATGGTCCGGCACAGGGTCGACTTGCCCGATCCCGAGGGCCCGATGACGACGACGACCTCGCCTGCCTGGATGTCCAGATCGATGTCCTTGAGGGCCTGGAAGTCCCCGAAGAACTTCTGCACCTGGCGCATCTGCACCAGCGGCCGCTGCTCGGATGTGTGCTGAATCATAGGAGAAACCTACCCTGTTCTCCGTTACACGGTCATTTCGCGCAGCTCAGCAGCGCATTCGTGACCGAACCGAAACAGTCTCCTCCCCCCAGGAAGATTTTCTGCTGTGCTGCCGGGCCACACGAGGGCTGCGGATCCCGTTGCCGCGGATCCCGCGGCCGGGCACCCCGGGGAGGGGGCCTCAGGCCGCCTGCCGGATGCGGCGTTCGACGTGCCGGAGCCAGAGCAGCCCGATCACGGGGAGGATGAGGGGGAAGAAGCCGTAGTCGATCCCGTACAGCGACCAGACCGAGTGGACCCGGAAGACGTCCGGCAGCATCAGACTCAGGGTGCCGACGACCACCACGCCGGCGAACTCGAAGACGCAGGAGAGCAGCGCGATCCGGTGCGTGACGCGGTTGCCGACGACGAGGCAGACGGTGGCCAGGATGTAGACGGCGGCGGCGACGCCGGAGAGCGAGTAGGCCAGCGGCGCCTCGGAGAAGTCCCGGATGATCTGCACGCCCGCCCGCGCGGAGGCCGCGAGCGCGAAGATCCCGTACACCGCCGCGAGACCGCGTCCGGGGCCGGAGTGCATCGCGGAATAGGGGTTCACACCCATAGCTGGACCATCCTCTCGATCATGACCACCACCGTGATGCCCGCCGCCGCCAGCACCGCCGGCCCCCACCGGCTCAGCTCGGCGAACGCCCAGAACCATGCCAGCGGGATCATCACGATCGCGGTGAGCAGGTAGCCGAAGAAGAGCACGCCGTCGGTGCCCGGATGCGTGGGGAACAGCACGGCACTGACGATGAGCTGGATCAGCAGCAGCACTTCCAGGACGCCGGTGTAGATCAGGATCGGCTTGCCCGCCGGCCGGTTGCGGATCGCCTGCACCAGGCCCCACAGGAACAGCAGGCCGGAGGCGGCGAACAGGACGACGGTCAGGAACGGGATCACCCGCAGCATTTTAGCCTGCCCTTCCCCGGGCGCCGTCCATCTGCCGCGAGCGAGCCGGCGCCGGCACAGCGTACTAGTACAGCGTGCTAGCGTGGCCTCATGCCAGCTCCTCCCGGCCGCCGCGCGCAGATCCTCGCCGCAGCCCGCGCCCTGGCCCTGCGCGAAGGCGTCAGCGCCCTGACCGTCCGTGCCGTGAGCACCGAGGCCGGCATCGGCGTCGGGACCCTGCGGCACCACTTCCCCACGCAGCGCGAGCTCGTCGGCGCGGTCGTAGCCCAGCTGGTCACCGAGGAACTCGACGAGTCGGTCGTCCTGGACCGCGCGGTCCCGCCGGGTGACAGGCTGGTCCACGGCGTGCTGCAGTTCCTTCCCGATTCGCTTGACGAGACCGGAGGCCTGGACCGGTGGTTCGCCTTCTACACCGCGGCGTTGTCCTCCTCGCCCGAGCACACCCGCCTGGTCCTGAGCGGTGCCGTGACGGCGGCGCACGAGCGGATGCGCCGCTGGCTCGGCGTCCTCGCCGAAGACGGCCTGCTCGACGCCGGTGATGTCGAGGACGCCTCCGCGGGTCTGATCGCCCTGCTCAACGGCCTCATGCTGGAAGCCCTCACCCCCGCCTCCCCGGTGACGACCGCCGATGCCCGCCGCATCGCAGAGCGTGCCGCCCGCGCGCTCGCCGGGAACGCGGACCGGGCACGCACGGCGCAGGCATCGCAGGCTCCCCCGCACCCCCAGGCGAAAGGACCCCTCCATGGCTGACAAGACCCGCAACCGGCTCCGCGCACGTGCCGCGCGCATGCCGGGCGTCAGGTTCGTCCGCCGGCCGGCAGACGACACCTCACCGGCG
Source organism: Sediminivirga luteola (assembly GCF_014639315.1). Classification (GTDB taxonomy): domain Bacteria; phylum Actinomycetota; class Actinomycetes; order Actinomycetales; family Brevibacteriaceae; genus Sediminivirga; species Sediminivirga luteola. The sequence goes on along the minus strand of NZ_BMFY01000005.1, from coordinate 90,466 downwards.
TTCGACCTCGGTTACGTCAGGACCGGACCGGCTTCCAGGGCACCCGCGCTCATCGTGCCGGGCGGACCCGGCCTGGCTTCCGTGCTGCCGTACCACGGCTTGCGCCGGCGTGCCGCCGCGCAGGGTCTCGACGTGATCATGGCGGAGCATCGCGGCGTCGGCCTGTCCCGGACCGGCACGACGGGAGAGGACCTGCCCCGCACCGCGATGACCCTGCGCGCGGCCGCCGATGACCTCGCCGCGGTCCTGGACGCCGAGCAGGTCCCGCAGGCGGTGGTCTACGGGTCCTCGTACGGCAGTTACCTCGCGCAGGCGTTCGCGGCCTGGCATCCGGACCGCGTCGCGGCGATGGTGCTGGATTCGGCCATGTCCGGGCCGGACGACCATCAGCATGTGCGCGTCTACGCCCGCCGGCTGCTCTGGGACGGCGACGACCCGCGGACCGTCATCGCCGCCAAGCTTCTGCGCGGCCTGGTGCATTCGGGCACCGCCACGCTGCAGGAGGCCTGCGAGGTCGCCCGGATCGTCTACGAGTTCGCCGGACTGGACACCCTGGAGCGGCTGCTGCGCGAGCGCACCGCCGGACGCGTGCACCGTACCTGGCGCTGGCTGGCGTCCCTGGGGAGCCGAGAGACCGAGGAGGGTTCCCCGTTCGTGATGGAGTTCGACCTGGTGGGAAGGATCGCCCACCGGGAGCTGAACTACGCGCCCGAACCGGACGGCGGACCGTTCGATCCGGCGGCCAGCCTGGGCCGCGCGGCACGGGCATTCGGCCCTTTCGAAGGCGCGCCGCTGGACCTGGCGGCGCACTGGCGCCGATTCGAGTGGCCTGTCATCGTGCTCAGCGGCGAACGCGATCTGCGCACGCCGCGGCCAGTGGCCGAGCGCATCGCCGCGGCCGTCCCCGACGGCGTTCTCGTGCCGGTGCCGGCGACCGGCCACAGCGCGCTGGATACGCACGGCCTGGCGGCGCTGGCCGCTGTGAGCGCCGCGGGTGAGGGCAGGCATCGCGCGTTCGCCGCCGATCCCGGGGCCCTGGCCGCGCTGCCCCGTATCGGCGCTTCGCGCCATATCGCGTCGATCGTCCGCGCGGGCATCGCCGCGGAGACGCTCCTCCCCCGCCGCCTGTTCTGCGGCGGCCGGGGCGCGCTTTAGTCCGTGACCGCTTCCAGCAGGTACCAGTCGGTGGCGCGCAGGGTGAGTTCGCCGTCGGTCTCGGTCACCACGTAGGGATGCGAGGTCGACACCTGCACCGTGTTGCCGGTGCCGTCGCCGGTCATGACGGCTTCCACGGCGGGCCCGAGGTTCAAGGCGAACTCCTCGCCCACGGAGATCTGCAGGGTGCAGCGCACCTCTCCCAGCGCGATGGCGCCGTCCTGGGTGCTCAGCGCCCGTTCCAGGAGCGGCTCCTGAGAGGATGAGTAGGGCGCGCATTCGGCGGACACGTCGTCGAAGCCGTTCTCCGGATCACTGAGTTCGCCCTGGTAGTCGCGGTAATCCTGGAAAGCCTGCGAATCCACGGCGGCCGCCGACGGTTCATCGCCGCCGGCCAGGAACCCCGCCAGCTGCTCCTCCGCCTGCCGCGCCCGTTCGGTGAACCCGGGCTCGGCCGGCTCGACCGCGCCTTCCCCGTCGCCCAGGAAGACCGGCACCGCGTCCGCCTGGAGGAACGCGGTCTGGTTGACCCGCCAGGAGCCCGCGGCGTTCTCCCGGCTCACCAGCATGATCTGCCGGGATTCCTCGGCGTTGTACGGGGTGGCGACGGCGATGAACCACAGCGGGTACTCGCTGAGCATGGGGGCCGCCGGGATGATGTCGACGTAGGACATGGACGCGAGTGTCTCGTCGGAGGCCTCGGCGATGAGCAGCTCGGCCTGGGTGCGCTCCAGCAGCGGCGCCGCCTGCAGATCCTCCAGGCCCTCGCCGTCCTGGCCAAGCGCCTCACCGAGACGATCGGAGTACCCGGCCAGGAACTCGGCGGCCTGGTCGGGCTGGGCGGCGACCTTCGAAGGCGGCGGCACTTCCGGGGCCTCCGGCTGCGCCACCTGCAGCGCGTCGCAGCCAGTGAGCGCCAGCGCCCCAGCCGCGGCCACGGCGGCGGCGAACCCGCGGCGACGGGATAAGCGGCGCGGGTCGGCGAGGCGGGCGGGGCCAGCTAGGCCGGCAGGGCGGCCCGGACGGAAAGGCTGAGGCAGCTGAGACATCATCGGCGCCTCCTGGAGCCGGACGAGCGACGGGATGCTCCGGGGCGGACGGCACGCCCGGCACCCGCGACGCGATTCCGCAGGCCCCCGAGAACACCGGCAGCTCCGCTGGAACGGTCGCGTCCTCGCCGGTCCAGCCGAGACGGCGCGCCGCGTTCGGCGGGACGACGAGGGAAGCGCCTCTCACCGGCAGATCGCCGGGGCGCCAGGCGGATGCGGTCGTACCACCAGGTCAGCGCGAGGAACGCGGCGACGCCGAAGAGCAGCGAGGCGAGCGCCACGCCCATCAGGCTCAGGCCGAAGACGCCATCGGTCTCCACCGTGACCGTCACGCGCGCGTCCTCGATCGGCTGCCCCTCGGCTCCGAGCAGGACGACCATGCCCGGCTCGGCGTCGACGTCGAAGCTGTGGGCCACGCTCGTGCCGGTCTGGGAGCCGGCCCACCAGTCCAGGTCGCCGGGCGGCGCCGGCGGTTCGTTCTCGCCGGGCACCTGCCGGTGACTCAGCTCACCCGGCACCTGCACCTCGGTGATCTCCTCCACCGCCACGCCGCCCAGGTAGCTGGCGACGTCGACGGGGTTCGCCACGCCCAGGAACACCGGCTCCTCCGACTCCACCGAGACGGTGGCCGTGGTGTTGCGGAAGGGCACGATGCCCTCATTGAGGGTCAGCGCGTGCACCTCCCCCACGACCAGCGGTTCCGAGCGCAGCGTGTCGTCCGCCCCGGCCGTCAGCCCAGCGCGCAGCGCCAGGGTCAGGACCACCGCGCCCAGCACCAGGGCCACGGCGGCCGGGACGAGTTTCAGCAGCGTGGAGTTCACCGGTTCTCATGCACCCCTGTCAGAACAGGGCACGCATCAGCTGGGAGCGGGCGCGGACCGTGCGGGGGTCTTCGCTGCCGACCACCTCGAACAGATCCAGCAGGCGCAGCCGCACCCGGTCCCGTTCCTCGCCGGCGGTGCGCCGGATCAACTCGATCAGGCGGGCGTAGGCGTCCTCGACATGCCCGCCGGCCACGTCCAGATCCGCGACGGCGAGCTGGGCGTCCACGCTGCCGGGGTCGTCGGCGGCGGCCTTGCGGGCCTCGTCCAGGCTCAGGCCGCGGACGCGCTTGAGCAGACCGGTGCGGGCCAGCCCGACGCGTGCCTCCTCGTCGGCCGGAGCCTCCTTCAGGGCGGCAGAGTAGGCGGCCTCGGCGGCGTCCAGGTCACCGCGCTCCAGCGCGTCGAGGGCTTCCGGATGCTTGACGGTCTGGGCCGGCTCGCCCTGCTCCTGGCCGCCGGCGACGACCGCGCGGCCGTTGACGCCATTGGCGGCGGCGAGCTTCAGCAGCTCGTCGAAGTACTGCTTCACCTGCGGCTCGGGAAGCGCGCCCTGGAACAGCGGTACCGGCTGGCCCTTCACGATCGCCACGACCGTCGGGATGGACTGGGCCTGGAACAGCTGTTGCAGCCGCGGATTCGCCTCGATGTCGACCTTGGCCAGGATCACCTTGCCGCCGTGGGATTCCACGACCCGCTCCAGGATGGGGCTGAGCTGCTTGCACGGGGCGCACCAGTCGGCCCACAGGTCGATCACGACCGGCACCTCGGCGGAGAGCTCCACCACGGCGTTGAAGGTCTCCTCGGTCACGTCCATCACGAGGGCCGGGACCGCGACCTCGCCGGGCCCGGGCTGGGCGGCGGCCGTTCCCGGCACGGCAGCATCGGCGCCGGGCTCGCGCGGGACGGAGCGGGCAGCGGACAGATCGATGCCCTCGGTGCGCGGCTGCTCCGGCTCCGGGGCGAAGGGGCTCGTCATACTCGTCTCCTCGGTCAGCGTGTGGTTCTTACCCCACCGGCGTCGCGCCGGTGCGTCACTGTTTAAGTATCGTCCGCGTCGTCCACTTCGCGGGCACCGGTCAGCACCTCGGTGGCACCCAGCACGGTGATCCTGTCCTCCGAGCCGGCGGGGGGCACCAGGAACGTCACCGTGACACCGGTGGTGGTCTCGACCGGGCTGGACACCTCGTCCTCGCCGAGCAGATCGGAGATGGGGCTGCCCAGCGTCAGGGAACCGGTGCGGCCGTCCTCCTCCTCGGGCGAGAGCCGCGTGGTGGAGGTCAGGTATGCCGTGACGAGCGCGCCGCTGTCCAGCGTTCCGGTGGCGACCAGATCGCCTTCCTGCGCCTCGTAGCTGCGGGAGAAGTCCGCGTTGCCCTCCTGGAGCGCCTCAGCGGTCTCGGCCGAGTTGCGCAGCACGGCGTTGCGGAAGTCGTCCTCCTCGAAGCCCTGTGCCTCCTCGGCCTCCTCATCGCCCAGCGCGGCGGCGTAGTTCCGGGCCGCCTCCTCCGGGGTCTGCACCAGGCCGGGCTGATCGGCGGCCAGCAGCGGGGCGCCGATGGCGGGGTCCTGGGTCTCGGGCACGGTGGCGCCGCCGAACAGGACGGTCTGGGACCACAGCCGGTAGTCGTCCCTCGGCGTCTCCTGGATCAGGTTGAGGTACTGGGTCTGGGCCGGGTCCTCGGAGTTGGTCACGACGGTCGTGACCCGCGGCCAGGAGTCGGTGGCGGTGACGTGGTTGATCGCGATCTCATCGGCGGCCACGGCCGGCGGGAGAGAGACCTCCTCGGTCGTCTCACGGGCCTGGTAGGCCGCCTCGCGGACGGCGCGGGCGGGCCCGGACACACGGGCGTCGAGCGCGCCTGCGTCGAGTTCCTCATCGGCCCGGGCGACGTCCTCGGCGATGGCGGCGACGATCCGCTCGGCCTGCTCCGGGCTGAGGGCCGGCTGCGCCTCGGTGGGCTCTGGCTCCGGCGAGGGGACGGGAAGCTCGGGCTCGCCGCCGCATCCGGCCAGGGCGAGCGTGCCGACGACCATGAGCGCGGTGCCGGTCTCGGCCAGCCGCCGGCGGCGCTGCTGCCGTTCGGCGCGGCGGCGTGCGGCCTCGCGGGCACGACGGATGTGCGTGTAGAAGAACCAGCCGGAGGCCAGGAAGATCAGGCCGCCGATGACGATGAGCGGGATGGCCCAGGGCGTTCCCTCGTCGTTGGGCCAAGCGACCGTGATGGACTGCGCCGCCGGGCTCTCGCCGTCGGAGGCGACCAGGAACGCGGTGCGGCCCGGCTCGGCGTCCCAGCGCAGTTCCGCGGTGCCTTCGCCGGTGACCTCGCTGGTCCACAGATCGGCTCCGGCCGGATCTGGTGCCGTCTCGGCCTCCCCTTCCACCTGGTCCACGCGCAGCTGAGTCTCGCTGGCAAGCCCCGGCACGGAGGCGTGCGTGGTGTCTCCCACCCAGGCGTCGACGTGTTCCTTGGAGGCCTGCGCGATGGTGATCTGGCCCTCGCCCTGGACGGTCAGCTCCGCCGGGGTGTCGTAGAGGTTGAGCACTCCCGGCTGGATCACTACCAGGGGCGCTTCACCGGGATCCGCCGTGACCACGACGTTCTCCTCCGGCGCCCAGAGTGTCAGTTGGAGCGTCCCCAGGACTGCGAGGAGCGCGCCCACGACGGCGGTGATGACGCCGAATGCCAAACGCACGTGGCTGGTTCCTTCCGTTCAGGTGGCTGATTGCCCGGCCGACCCTCCATGATATGGGACCCTACCTGGCAGTTCCATCCATGCGCCGTCGCAGGCCCCCGCCGATGCGGCCCGCCGCCAGGATTCGCACCGCCGCACTGTCCCCGGCGCCGGGTAGGGTGGCTTTCGTGGCAGCGAATGACAAGATCGTCTGGATCGATTGCGAGATGACCGGCCTCGACCTTGAACGGGACCGCCTCATCGAGGTGGCCGCTCTGGTCACGGACTCCGAACTCAATGTGCTCGGACCCGGCGTGGACGTGGTGATCAGGCCGGAGCCGGCCGCCCTGGAGCAGATGAACGACTTCGTGCGGAAGATGCACGCCGACTCCGGTCTGCTGGACGTCCTGGACGAGGGCGTCAGCGCCGCCGATGCCGAGGCCCAGGTGCTCGACTACGTCCGCACCTACGTCCCGGAGCCCCGCAAGGCACCGCTGGGCGGCAACTCGGTGGGCACGGACAAGGCGTTCCTGCTCCAGGAGATGCCAGGCCTGGTGGAGCACCTGCACTACCGGATCATCGACGTCTCCTCCATCAAGGAACTCGCGCGCCGCTGGTACCCGCGGGTCTACTTCAACTCCCCGGACAAGACCGGCGGGCACCGTGCCCTGGGGGACATCAAGGACTCCATCCGAGAACTGCGGTACTACCGCGAGGCGCTCTTCCCCGCGCAGCCCGGGCCCAGCTCGGAAGACGCCAAGGCCGCAGCCGCGCGCGTGCTCGGCGCCGGCGCGGCGGCCAGCACCAGTAGCGCGACCAGCAGCGCCGACGACGCAGGCAGCGGCAGCACAGCCGGCTGACGCCGGCGCGGTCGCCCCGGCACAGTAGCCGCAGCAGAGCGGCGCCGGCGTGCTCGGCGGCGTCTCTGCCTGGCGTGCCGGCAGCGCAGCTCGCCACGGGTGCCTCAGTCCACGCTGAGGCCCGCTGCCGGTGAGGTCCGCGACAGCGCCCGCGCCGGCAGCAGTGAGGCCAGCGCCGCGGCACCGAGAGCCGCCACGCCGATCATCGCCACCCGGTCCCAGGGCACGGCCAGCACGACCGGCACCGCCTCGGCCTGGAAGACGGAGGAGATACCCGCCCAGCCGAACAATGCCCCGGCGGCCAGCCCCAGGACCAGAGCCACCACCGCCATCAGAACCGCCTCCAGGGTGATGAGACCTCCCACGCCGCCCCGGCTCATGCCCACGGCCCGCAGCAGCGCCGCCTCGCGGCGGCGCTCGAACACCGACAGGGACAGCGTGTTGCCGATGCCGATCACCGCGACGACGACCGCTGCGCCCAGCAGTGCCAGGACCACCAGCAGCACCGTGTCGATGAGGGGCGCATAGCTCGCCCGCAGCAGCGTCGCCTCCGCGACGACAACCTCGGTGTGCTCACCCAGCTGCGCCGTCAGCCGGCCGAGCTCGCCGCTGCCGGCGTCATCGGGCACCCGCACCCACAACTGGCCTGCGTCCTCGCTGAAGGAAAGACCTGCCGCATCGGCGGGGTTCAGCACGATGGTCCCCGCCGGGAGCCAGCCGGCTGGTTCGACGTCCAGGACGCGACCGGCCAGTTCCACCTCGTCCCCCTCCTGCAGGGTGGCCGGTGCCACCAGCGCGGTCCCCGGGTCCGGCAGCGCCGTCGTGCGGCGCATCACCTGCGCCGTCTCCGCCGCTCCTGGCTCCGGTGCCAGCACCGTGACCGGGACCTGCGTCTCACCGGAACGGGCCTCCTCCGCCGCGCCGGGCAGCAGGACCTCCGCCGTGACCAGGCCGCTGCCGTCCAGGACACGGCTCACGTCCCCGGCATCCGCGCCGGCGAATCCGACGGCCATGTCCAGTGGCAACCGTTGCGCGAGCTCCCGCTCCAGGGACGCCTGGGCGCTGGCGGCGCCGATGGTCATCGTGCTCACCAGGGTCACCCCGATCAGCAGCGCCGAGGTGGTGGCGGTCGTCCGGCCCGGCACCTGACGGGCGTTCTGCGCCACCAGCCGCGGCAGCGCACCCCGCCGGGAGAACCTCCCGGGTCCGGCCAGCAGCAGGCCCAGGGCGCGCACCATCGGCGGGATGAAGAGCCGCCCCAGCACCAGGACGCCCAGGAACCCGGCGATGGCGCCTCCGGCGGCGGGAAGCATCTCATGACGCATGCCGCCGAGGACCGTCGCGGCGAACCCGCCCGCCGTCAGCAGCACGCCGGCGCTCAGCCGCAGCCACGACACCCGCCGGCGCGCCGGCTCGACGTCCGCCGGCCGCAGCGCCGCCATCGGCGTGACCGTGGTGGCCCGGTGCGCCGGCAGCAGGCAGGCGGCGACGGTCATCAGGACGCCCACCGCCGGTCCCGCCACGAAGGCCGCGAACGTCGGGGCGACCGGTTCGAGCTCGAACTGCCAGAAGCGGCCCGCCGCCAGCCCGAGCCCGAGCGCGGCGAGATATCCGAGCAGGGCACCGGCGATGGAGCCGAGCGCTCCCAGCACGAGCCCTTCCAGGAGCATCGCGGAGCGCAGCTGACGGCGGGCGGCTCCGATCGCGCGCAGCAGCGCGAGCGTGCGGGTCCGGGAGGCGACCAGCACCTGGAAGGTGTTCGCGATCACGAGCGCCGCGACGAACAGCGCCACCGCACCGAAGGCCGCCAGCACGCCGGCCAGCACATTTGCCTGGCCGGTGAGGTCCTGCATCCGGGCCTCGACGATCTGCTCGCCGGTCTGGACGCGCAGCTGCTCGCCGATCCCGGTGCCCTGGACGCCCATGGCGGCGATCTCCTGGCCGGTGGCCGCCGCGAGCACAGCGGCGACGTCCTGCTGTACGGCCGTCTGCGCCGCCGGATCGCCGTGCGCCTCGCCGTCCAGGACGATGCGGATGGACTCCGGCCAGGCCTCGACCGGCAGCCGGTCCATGCCCGCCGGGGTGAGATAGGCGCGGGCATAGGGGGATGAGCCCTCGACGATGCCGGAAACGATGTAGCGGGCCGGACCGGGATCGTCCTGCTGCGTCTCCGGCGCCACGGGCTGCCCGGTCACCGCGGGATCGGCCGCCTCGACGACGATCTCGTCGCCGGGGCCGATGCCGTAGACCCGGGCGGTGTCCTCCGTCAGGACCGCCTCGCCGGCGGCGTGCGGAAGAGCGCCGGAGACCAGCGGCGACGTGCTGTGCCCGGGGTGCTCGCTCAGTCTGAGCATCGCCGGCTGGCCGCCCAGCTCACCCTCCGCGTAGGCGTTGCGGAGGGCCTGGGCAGAGGCGACGCCCGGCTGGTCCTGAAGCCGCTGCGCGAGGGCCTCATCGGGCACCGGATCCCCGGCGGGATCGGCACCGTCCTGCAGCGAGACGACGAGATCGGCCCCGGCCGTCTCGGCCTGCGCCTGGACGCGCATGGTGCGGGAGAAGGAATCGACCATCAGCAGGGCAGCCACCACGAAGGCGACCGCCACCGCCACCGCCGCTCCGGCGGCGAAGAGCCGCCGGCCCCCGGAACGCAGGTTCGCCGTGGCGATGGGGTTCACCGGGTCACCTCCAGCATGGCCGCCGCCAGCCGGCCGGCGTCCGGCGCCTGCAGGTCACCGGCCAGCGCGCCATCGGCCAGGAGGACCGCGCGGTCGGCCAGCGAGGCCGCCTGCACATCGTGGGTGACCATGATGACGGTCTGATCGTATTCGTCGACGGCGGCGCGCAGCAGTCCCAGCACCTCGGCTCCGGTCGCCTGGTCCAGGTTCCCGGTGGGCTCATCGGCGAAGATGACGTCCGGGCGGGAGACGAGCGCGCGAGCCACGGCGACGCGCTGCTGCTGACCTCCCGAAAGCTCGAAGGGCCGGTGACCCAGCCGGGCCGACAGGCCCAGGCGCCCGGTGATCTCGCGGAACAGGCCGCGGTCGGCGCGGGCCCCGCCGAGCCGGCCGGGCAGCAGGATGTTCTCCTCGGCCGTCATCGAGGGCACCAGGTTGTAGGCCTGGAAGATGAAGCCGATGTGGTCGCGTCGGATCCGGGTGAGCTGCTTCTCCGGCAGGCCGGTGATTTCCCGGCGGCCGATGAACGCCTGCCCGGCGTCGGGGGCGTCCAGGCCGGCCAGGACGTGCATCAGGGTGGACTTCCCCGAGCCGGACGGCCCCATCACGGCCGTGAACCGGCCCGCGTCGAAGTCGATGGACAGGCCGCGCAGCGGGCGTACGGCGGCATCGCCGTCGCCGTAGCTCTTCTCCAGCGCGACGGCGCGCACGGCCGGGGCCGTGAGCGCGCGGCTCCCTGTGGTCGTCGTGGTCATCTGGCGCCTCCTTGAGGGCGTGCATCCGGGTGCGAACCCGTCACACGCTAGGGGGCGGGCGCGCGCCGGCACATCGGCCTGCGGGCGCATCCGGACGGCCGGGCGTCATCCTCCAGGAGTAGGGGCGCAGGTCTTGGCCTGTTGGCTCCGGGGTTGTGCGCAAATTCCGCGTTTCCTCACCCGGAAATAATGCAGCAGGCCGGAATCAAGCGGGTCGCCCCAGCAGCCGCCCGCGGGGCATGCGGCGGGGCGGGAGATCAGGAGGAGCCGCCTACGAGGCCGGCCTCGTAGGCGAAGACGACGGCCTGCACCCGGTCGCGCAGGTCGAGCTTGGCGAGGATGCGGCCCACATGGGTCTTCACCGTGGCCTCGGACAAGTACATCCTGGCGGCGATCTCCGCGTTCGAGTCGCCCGTGGCGACTTCCAGCAGGATCTCCCGTTCCCGCTCGGTGAGGGTGGCCAGGCGCGCCTGATGCGCCGGATCGCTGCGCCGCTCCGGAGCGGCCAGCAGGGTGGCGTCGAGCAGGCGGCGGGTGGTGCTCGGCGCGATCACCGCACCGCCCCTGGTGACGGTCCTGATGGAGTCGAGCAGCACTTCCGGCTGGACGTCCTTGAGCAGGAATCCTGCGGCGCCGGCGCGCAGCGCCTCGACCGCGTACTCATCGGTGTCGAACGTGGTCAGCACGATGATCTTGGTGTCCGGGACGCGGCCGGAGTCGGCCAGGGCGGTGATCTCCCGGGTGGCGGCCAGCCCGTCCAGCTCCGGCATCCGCACGTCCATCAGCACCACATCGGGCCGGTGGGCGCGCACCGCCTCGACCGCCTCCCTGCCGTTCCCGGCCTGAGCGGCGACCCGCATATCCGGCTGCGAGCCGATCACCATCGCGAATCCGGCGCGCAGCAGCGCCTGATCGTCGACCAGCAGCACCGATACCGTCATGGATCCTCCTCTTTCATCCCGCCGGGCAGCGGGAAGCGTGCGAGCACCTGGAAGCCCCTGGCGTCGGCGTAGGTCTCCACGACCCCACCGTAGAGCGCCGCGCGCTCCCGCATGCCCAGCAGCCCGGAACCCTGGCCGTCGCCGGCGGCGGCCGAGCCGAGGCCGTCATCGCGGACGCAGACCACGAGCTCTGGCGCCGGCCAGCGCCTCGCCTGGACGCTCACCGTCGCGGACGCCTCCGGCCCGGCGTGTTTCATCACGTTCGTGAGGGCCTCCTGCACGATCCGGTACATCGCCAGGCCAGCGCCCTCCGGCAGAGGCGGCAGCACGGCCGGGTCCCCCTCCAGCACGACCGGCAGCCCGGTGGCGCGGACGTCGGCGATCAGCCGGGGAAGGTCGCTCAGGCCCGGCGCGGGACGCATCTGCAGTGCCTCGCCCTCTTCGCGCAGCACGCCGAGCATGCGCCGCATCTGCGCCAGCGCCTCGCGTCCGGTCTCCGCGATCGTGCCGAAGGCGCCCTCAGCGGCGTGAACAGCGCCGGCAGACGCGACGTGCCCGGCGGCCTGAGCCGTGCCGGTGGGCGTTTCGCGCGTTCCGGAGCCCGAGGCGGAATTGAGGACGTAGCGGCCGCCGTCGGCCTGCGCGATCATCACGGACATCGAATGGGAGATGACATCGTGCATCTCACGCGCGATGCGCATCCGTTCGGCGTCGGCGGCCAGCCGGGCTTCCTGCTCCCGCTCGCGCTCCAGCAGCCGGTTCCGTTCCGAGATCGCCTGGATTTCCCGCCGTTTCCGGCCGGACATGGCGCCCAGGAGCCAGCAGGCGACCACGACCGAGGCGGCGAATCCCACCACCATCACGACGACGATGACGAACTCCCACCGGAACGGGACGGCCGGTCCCAGATAGAGCACCTGGACGGCGAAGAAGGCACCGAGCAGCAGAGCGCCGGCCAGTGCCAGCAGCAGGTAGCCGAGCGAGACGCGGCGGGAGCCGTACTTGGCGGTGGCGTACACGGCCGCCGGCACGGTCACGCAGGTCGAGGCCGGCCCGGTGAGCAGCAGCACCTGGAGCGCGGCGCCGGTGGCGATCAGCCCGGCGCTGACGGCGGGCCGGGTGCGGCGCAATGCCAGCGGCAGCGTGGTCAGCAGTTCCAGCGCCAAGAGCAGCGCCGGCGGGCTCGGCCGCCCCCAGACCGTCTGGTCCGCCTGGCCCGCCCCGAAGCTGAGCACGCCGATCAGCGCTAACGGCACCGCCCAGACGAGCGTGTCCATGATCCAGGGACGACGGTCCAGGTACCGCGGCAGCCGCATGTACCAGGGAACCTCGGACACCGACGTGGACATGCACCCCACTGTAATGAGCCGCCCCACGGCGGCGCGTCATCCTCCAGGATGAGCCGGCAGGTTCCGACGACCCGCGCGGCGCAGGTTCCGGCGGCCAGGTCCGGTCAGACGAAATCGTCGAGCCGGTACTCCCCCGGCGGCCGGTGATCGGCCGCCTCGTCCTCGCGCTGCCGCAGCTCCACCCGCCGGATCTTCCCGGAGATGGTCTTGGGCAGCTCAGCGAACTCCAGCCGGCGGATGCGCAGGTACGGCGGCAGGTTCTCCCGGGCGAAGAGCAGGATGTCCCGGGCGGTGCCGGCATCGGCGTCATGCCCGGCCACCAGCGAGACGTATGCCTTGGGCACCGCCAGCCGCACCGGGTCCGGGGCGGGGACGACGGCGGCCTCGGCGACGGCGGGATGCTCGATCAGCACCGATTCCAGTTCGAACGGGGACACCTTGTAGTCCGAGGCCTTGAACACGTCGTCGGTGCGGCCGATGTAGGTGATGGCGCCGTCCGCGTCCCGGCGGGCGACATCGCCGGTATGGAAGACGCCCTCCTCCATCGTCTCGGCGGTGCGCTCGGGATCGCCGCGATAGCCGGTCATCACGCTCCGTGCGCCCGCCTCCAGGTCCAGGCAGATCTCGCCTTCGCCCTCACCTTCGATCCGCTTGCCCGTAAGCGGGTCGACCAGCAGCACCGGCATCCCGGGAAGGGGCCGTCCCATCGACCCCGGCAGCACGGGCTGCCCGGGCGTGTTCCCGATGGCGGCGCTCATCTCGGTCTGCCCGAATCCGTCGCGGATCGTCAGGCCCCAGGCCTTCTCCACCTGGGCGATGACCTCCGGGTTGAGCGGCTCCCCTGCGCTGATGGCCTCGCGCAGCTCACCGGATCCCTCGCTCAAGTCGGTGTTGATCAGCATCCGCCACACGGTGGGCGGAGCGCACAGGCTGGTGACCCGCTCGCGCCGCAGGGTCTGCAGCAGCATGGCGGGGTCGAAGCGGCTGTAGCCCAGGACCAGCACCGTGGCGCCGGCCAGGAACGGCGCGAAGAAATTGGACCAGGCGTGCTTGGCCCAGCCGGGGCTGGAGATGTTCAGGTGGACGTCACCGGGCTGCAATCCGAGCCAGTACATGGTGCTCAGATGCCCGACCGGGTAACTGTAATGCGTGTGCTCGACCAGTTTGGGCCGGCTCGTGGTCCCGGAGGTGAAGTAGAACAGGAGCGGATCGCCGGTGGCGTTGCCGGGGTGCTCCACCGGTTCCGGCAGCTGCCCGCGCGACCCGGCGTAGTCGTGCCAGCCGTGCGGCAGCGGCTGGTCTGCGGCCAGTCCGATCCGCAGGTACTCACCGGGGACCTCGTCGAACTTGGCAGCGTCGGCGGCCCCGGCGATGACCGCCTTGGCCTCCGCGCGAGCCAGGCGGTCGCGCAGTTCGGCGGGACCGGCCGCGGTCGTGGTGGGCACCAGGACCGCACCGAGCTTGATCACCGCGAGCATGGACTCCCACAGCTCGACCTGATTGCCGAGCATGATCACGACGCTGTCGCCGCGGCCGACGCCCAGATCAGCCAGGAACCGGGCGACCTGGTCGGAGCGGCGGGCCAGGTCGTCGAAGCTGTAGGCCTCGCGGGAGCCCTCGGCGCCCATCACCACCAGCCCGGGCGCGTCGTTCCCCCTGGCCATCGGGTCGAACCAGTCATGCGCGAAGTTGAAGTTCGGTCCCACGTCCGGCCAGTCGAAGCCCTCGACGGCTGCCGCGTAGTCGGTGCGCAGCGACAGGAGCCGGTCCCGTGCCGCGCGGAGATTCTGAGTGCTCGTCATTCCACTTCCTCGTGTCGCTCGCTGGTGACTTCGAGTCTCCCTGTCCGCTCCACCCGGCTGCACCCCCGCATGGGGATCGTCCGGCTGCTGCATGGCGTCCGCTCAGGGGAGGATGCCCTGCCGTCGGGCCTCCACCACGGCTTCGTGCCGGGAATGCACGCCCAGCCGGGCGATGATGTCCCGCATATAGGACTTGACCGTCTGCTGCGCCAGGCCGAGACGCTCCCCGACGTAGCGGTAGCTCAACCCCTCCGCGACGAGGGCCAGGATGTCCCGTTCCCGGGGGCTGAGCGCGGTCTGCTCGTGCCGCTGAGCCGGGCGGGCGCCGCCCGTGACGTCTTCCGCCAGGGCCGCGAGCTTCCGGCGCAGTGCGGGATCCTTCGCCTCGCCCTTCAGGACGCGAAGCTCCGCGTGGATACGGCGGATCCGCTCGCGCAGGGCCGCCGACTCCGCCACCCGGGCGGCCAGCCGCCGTTCGATCTCCGCCTCGGTCGCCAGATCCGCCGACAGCCTGCGCGCCATACCCCAGGTGAGGCTGCGCAGCCGGTCGCCGCAGGCGCCTGCCTCCCGGCTGCCGGCATAGAGCACGCCGCGGACCTGGCCGCCCTGGAGCACGGGGACCGCCACGATGGCACGCAGGCCCTCACGGCCGACGGGCTCGTCATAGTGGTGGGTGATGCTGGTGGCCGCGCTGTACTCGTCCACCTCCGCGGGACGGCGCTCGCGCCAGACCTTGCCGCCCAGGCCCGCACCGCGGGCGACGTTCAGATCACGCAGGGCGGAGGTGCGCGCGCCGGAGAAGTAGCGCAGCTCTAGGCCGCCGGCGCGCACCGGGCCGCCGAACACCATCGGCGCTCCCGCCTGGGCCTTGAGGCCCGTCACGGTGCGTTCCCAGATCTGATCCAGATGGGGTGTGGTCACGTCCCGAACTCCCTTGTACAGGCATCTTTGTCCAAGGATATGCGCCAGAGCCCGCGGGCTGCGCCACACCGGCCCGGCGCATCACCGGGGCCGGCATCTGCGTGGCACAGAGGTGCTGATGCCACGGCGCCGCTCAGCCGATCGAGACGCCCTCGATCACGACGCCGCCGCTGGGACGGCCGTCGGCGCCGCCGTCCTCGGTGCCGGCTTCGGCGATGGTGCGGAGCACCTGGAGCCCGGCCTCGTCGATCTGCCCGAACACCGTGTAGTCCGGCGGCAGGGGCGCGTCCTCGTAGACAAGGAAGAACTGGGAGCCGTTCGTGTCCGGGCCGGCGTTCGCCATGGCGAGAGTGCCTGCGTCGTAGATCTCCTGGCCGGTGAGCTCGTCCGCGAAGCGGTAGCCCGGCCCGCCGGTTCCGGTGGCGGAGGGGTCGCCGCACTGCAGGACGAAAATGCCCTCGGTGGTGAGGCGGTGGCACTCGGTGTCGTCGAAATAGCCGCTGCCGGCCAGATGGGCGAAGGAGCCGACGGTGCAGGGCGCGCCATCGGCGTCCAGCGTCAGGCCGATCTCTCCGCGGTCGGTGGCGATGACCGCGTCCACGGCGCCGGCGACCTCAGGCTCTTCCGGAGGCATCTCCACCTCGCGGACGCCACCGGGCGCCTCCTCGTAGCCGCAGCCGCCGGGTTCCTGAGCGGCGTCCTGCTGCGCTGGCGCCGAGGCTGCGGGTTCGGGGGTCTCATCGCCGCCGCCGGCGCACCCGGTCAGGGCCAGGAGGAGCGCGGCGGACAGCACGGGAAGAGTGGCTCGCGTCATGTCCGCAAGTCTACGGGGCTGTTCCCGTTCCCATCCCTTCCCGTCGCGACTTCGTTCCCGCGGCCACGGTTTTCGCGGTTTCCCGGCACCGGGACGCCGGGAAGCTGCGGTACGGCTCCCCGGTCGCTACACTTGGCGTGGCGCCCGTCCGGGCGGCTTCAAGCCGCCCGCTGCCGTATCCGGGTGCCTCGATACCACCCGGCCGCGATCCAGGAAAGCGCGTCATGCCCCGAACAGCTCGCACCGTCATGGCGCTCTCCGGCGTCTCGGCGCTGCTGGTGCTGCTCTCGGGCTGCACGGCCAGCGCGATTCCCGCGACGCCGGGGTACCTGGACCCGGCCGAACCCGAGCAGGCGGCCGAAGCCGATCCGGTGCCGGTGCCCGCCGGAGCGGATCCCGAGGATCCCGCCGCGGAGACGGACGACTCCGGCTATCTGGTCCCGGGCTCGCCGTATTCCGGCGAGCGGGCGCTGGACGTGCTGGACTCCCTTCCGGTGCTGCCGGCGGAAGACGACGCCGGCTACGAGCCGGCGGCTTTCGGCGAGGACGAGGCCGGCGGTCCCGGCTGCGGCACACGGCACCGGATCCTGCTGCGCGATCTGACCGACCCGCGCACGGACGAGGCCGACCGCTGCCGGGTGACCGGTGGCGACCTCTACGACCCCTATACCGGCGAGGTCATCGGCTACGCGGACGACCCCGATGAACCGGCGCCCATCGCCATCGACCGAATCGTCTCGCTGCGGCAGGCCTGGATGACCGGAGCGCAGGAACTCCGCCCGGAACAGCGTGAAGCACTGGCCCGGGATCCGCTGAACCTGCAGGCCACCTCCCGCGCCGCCTACCGCGAGAAGGCAGGCAAGGACGCGCAGGCCTGGCTGCCGCTGTGGCAGAGCTATCACTGCACCTATGCGGCGCGGCAGATCAGCGTCAAACAGCATCACCGCCTATGGGTGACCGCCGGGGAGAAGAGCACCCTGTCCGAGGTGCTCGCCGCCTGCCCCGGCCAGCGGGCGTTCGCGCCGACCGCCGCCGACACCCACAACTGACCGCGCACCGTCCCGACTCGCAGCCCCGGGATGCGGTCGCGTCCCGCCGGGACCGCATCTCGCCGGGTGCCTGACTCGCAGCCCCGGGCTAGTCGTGCAGTTCCCGTCACCCGATGGACCAATCTGTCAGGTCGGTATGGCTAGCTCTGCCGGCCGCCGAACACGCCGCCGCGGACCAGCCAGAGGATGAGTCCCGCGCAGATCACGGCCACGCCCCCCAGGAGCAGCCACAGCCAGGTGTGCGCGCCGAGCCCGCCCGTGGCCTGCGCCTCCGGAGCGCCTTCAGCCTCCGGGCTCGTCGTCCCGGGCTCTCCCGGCCCCGCCGAGGCGGCGCCGCCCGGCGCATAGGGGCTGGTGGGTACCGGATCGGAGTAGTCACGCTCCGGCGGAAGCTGGCGGGGGAAGTCCCAGGTGGGCGGGCCCGCGGGCGGGCGCACCAGATTCTCGTCGGGGGCGCCGGTCTCACCCTCGCCCGGGCCCGTCGGCTCGGACGGCTCAGGTGGCGTCTGCGTGGGCACGCCGCCCGGGGAGGTCTCGGTGGGCACTGGCTCGGGACTCGGTTCCGGGTCCGTGGTGGCCGTCGGGTCCGGCGGATCCGTCGGGTCCGGCGATGGCGTGGTCGGCCCGGTGGGAACGGTCGTCGGCGGGGGGCCGGTCGGCTCCGTCTGCTCGGTCGGCCCAGTGGGCTCAGTCGGCTCCACGGTCGGGAAGGTCGGCTCAGTCGGCTCCGTCGGTTCCGTCGGTTCAGCCGGTTCCGTCGGTTCTGCCGGCTCGGTGGGCGTTTCCGTCGGTTCCCCGCCGGGCGTTTCGCTCGTCTCTTCGGACGGGTCCGCCGTGGGCTCCGGTTCGCCCTCCGTGACCGAGGGGCTCGGCTCGGGCGGAGTGCCCGGCGTCAGTTCCTCGTCCTGTTCGGGCTCGTCCGCGCCCTCATCGGGCGACGACGGTGCGGGCGCCAGCTCGTCCTGGTCCGGCGCGGAGGGGTCCGCGGGCGCCACCGCGTCATCGCCGCCGGGCACGCCGCCCTCGTCTGCGGATTCCGGCGGGGCCGGCTCGGCGGCGATGCCGTCGTCCGGGGAAGCCTCCTGCGCGCTGTCGCTGTATGCCGGCTGCTGGCTCAGGAATCCCTCGTCCTGCCCGTAGGCTCGCCCGGCCAGGGCAAGGACCGCAGCCAGCACAAGCGCGAGCATCGTCGCGCCCGAGCTGCTCAGTGCTCTGGCGTAGTGGTGCATGGTTCCCAATCGGCGGCGGTCCGGACGCTAGTGCCAACTATAGGTGGACGTACGGGGCTGGACTGGTATTCGGCTGGTGCCGGAAGCGTCACGTCCGTCACCTGCCGGCCCGTCCTCATGGTTCGAGCGGGTGGGCCTCGACCAGGGTGGGTGTGCTGCGCACGATCGCCGTGCCCTCCAGCGCAGCCAGGACCTGGACGTCCGTGCGGTAGGCGGTGGTGCCCTGCACCAGGACCCGGCCCTCCGGCGATTCGGCGGGGGCGAATTGCCCGACCGGGAGCTGGAAGTCCAGCTGCTGCGCGGAGCCGTCGAGCACCAGCAGCCCCGAGCGCATGCTGTACAGATAGGGCCCGATGTACGCCAGCTCGTATCCCTGCCCGCGCACCCAGTCCGCCTCGCCGATGCTGTCGGTCGTGGTGGAGGTGGTGGACAGGATGCTGCCGTCGCTGATCGAGTGGGTGACCAGCTCGACCCGGTGCCCGCTGCTGACAGTGGCGCCCTCCTCGCCCCAGATCGTGATGACGAGGCCGTGCCCGGCGGAGACCCAGCGGATCAGATGCATCTCCTCGGAGGGCCGCTCCAGGTCCACGGAGGCGATCTCCCTGCCGGAGTAGTCGGTGATGACGAGCGGACCCTCGAACCGGGCCGAGACCAGCCTGCTGCCCTCCAGGGCCATCGGGGTGAGGTCTTCGTCCGGTGCCGCGATGTCCACCAGCCCGCTCAGGCCGAACGCGTACAGATCCTCGCCGTCCCGGACCAGGACGGAACTGCCGGCCGATGACAGCCGCGCTCCGGCGGGCAGCGTGTACGCGACCGGCTCGGTGCTGCCCTCCGGCAGGGCGTAGGCACGGTCGCCGATGCGCCACAGCAGGGCATGCCGGCCCTGGACCGTGGTCTCCACCACGTAGTCCACGCTGCCGTCGAGATCCGTCTCGAACCGCTCGGCGCCGGTGGCGATATCGTGCACCCGCAGGCTGTCCTCCTCCACCACCAGGAGCCCCTGGGCGGTGGCGGTGGTCAGCGCCTGCCCGTCCACCGGCACGGTCCACTGCACATCGTCGGCGTATCCGGGCACGGCTGTGGGGCTGTCCTGGTAGGAGAGCTGGTTCTGCGCCGAGGCCTGGCCGGAGCCACTCACGCTCACCAGGGAGTCCTCCGCCAGCCCGCCGGGAAGCAGCAGCGAGGCGCCGGCCACCGCGACGATGGTGGCGCTGATGGCGGCCAGCAGGATCAGCAGTCTCTTGCCGCGGCGCGGCTGTCCGTCCTGCTGCCCCTGGCGCTGCGCCTCGCGCTGTGCTTCCTTCCGCGCTTCCTTCTGCGCCCGGCGGGAGACCGGCACGCCGCGGGCAGGACCGGAGTAGGGGCCACCGACGACCGGGCCCCGCTGGGACTGATCCTCCGCCCCGGCGTCCCCGCCATCGGGGGAGTCTCCGGACTGCGGGTCCTCCCCGGTCCGTGCCGGGGCGGCGGGCGGTGCCAGGACGCCGGTGCCGCGCTCGGGGTTCCCGGCCGCGTTCTCGCCCGTGCTGCCGGCGCTGCCGGCGCTGGCCGCGGGCGGGCGCTCGCTGATGCTGCGCAGCTGCCCGCCGGGCTTGAGGACGATGTGCTGGGGCTGGCGGCCGGTCTGGGCGAGGATCGCCTCGACCTCCACGCCCTCGGCCTGGGCCAGGGCGCGCATGGCCTGGATGCCGTCGGCGACCGTCGCAGCGAGGCGCGTCTGCCCGTCGTGCTCATACGACAGAGAGCCGTCGTCCTTGACGACGGCGTGCAGGATGAGCCGGTGGTCTGCCAACACTGTCCTTGAGGAGACGGGAGAACTTGCGTACCCGAGTCTAGGAAGCCCGCGGGCGGATGTCGTCAGGATGGAGGCGATAACGCAGGAATTGATCCGAATCGTAACGTTGGGCCGTTCACGGCGGGCGGTTTTCGTGGCGCATACCGCCGATGCCGCCTCGCCGCCTTCAGCGGCGGGTCGCCCGCAACGCCTCCGCGACGCCCTCGGCGAGCCGCTCGGCCTGTGATTCGCCGAGCACGAGCGGTGGCCGGATCTTCAGGACGTTGCCGTGCGCGCCGGAGGCGCTGATCAGGATCCGGTTCTCCCGCAGGTGGTTCACCGCCCGCGCCGCCCGGCCGGCATCGGGAGCGCCCCCGCTCCGGCTCGCCGCCGTCACCAGCTCCACGGCGAGGAACAGGCCGGCGCCGCGCACCTGGGCGACCCCGTCATCGGCGGCCGTCTGCCGCTGCAGCTCGTCGCGCAGCCAGCCGCCCAGACGGTCCGCATGGGCCGGGAGCGCGCGGTCCTCCAATTCGTCCAGCACGGCCGTGGCCGCGGCGATGCTGACCGGATTGCCGCCGAAGGTGTTGAAGTAGCGCACCTGACGGCCGAAGGGCTCGAACAGATCCGGGCCGCCGATGACCGCGGAGATCGGCAGTCCATTGCCCATCGGCTTGCCCAGCACCGCCAGATCGGGGCGCAGCCCGTAAGCCTCGAAGCCCCACCAGTCGCCGGTGCGGCCGAATCCCGGCTGGACCTCATCGGCGATGTAGAGGCCGCCGTGGGCACGGATGGTCTCCGCCGCGCGGCTCAGGTGCGCCG
This sequence comes from Sediminivirga luteola, assembly GCF_014639315.1. Lineage (GTDB taxonomy): Bacteria > Actinomycetota > Actinomycetes > Actinomycetales > Brevibacteriaceae > Sediminivirga > Sediminivirga luteola. The sequence continues at coordinate 69,774 of NZ_BMFY01000005.1, read as the reverse complement.
ACGGGGCCGGCCGGAGTCCGTCGCTGGACATGATGGAGTCCACCACCAGGGCCGCGGGCTCGTGGCCGCGGCTGCGCAACTGCTCGATGGCGTCCTCGATCCGGTCGGCGAAAGCGTCCTGCGCGTCGGCCGGGTCGTCCTTCAGGGCGTCCGGCGCGTCGATGAGGGCGACGTTCCCGGGCACCGGGTTGTTCGGGCCGAGGCTGGGTGAGATCTCCGCGGCGGCGCGAGTGGTGCCGTGGTAGGCGTGACGCGTGACCAGGATGCCGCTGCGCCCGGTGGCGTGCGCGGCGATGCGCAGGGCGAGGTCGATCGCTTCGCTCCCGGTGCAGGCGAAGATCGCCTGGTCCAGGCCAGCCGGGAAGAGCGCGGTGAGCCGCTCGGCGTAGGAGACGACCTCCTCGGTGAGGTACCGGGTGTGAGTGTTGAGGCGGCCCAGCTGGGCGTCGACGGCGGCCCGCACCCGCGGATTGGAGTGGCCCACGACCGGGACGTTGTTGTAGGCGTCCAGGTACTCGGTGCCATCGGCGCCGTAGAGCACGGTTCCCTCGCCGCGCACCAGATGGACGGGGCGCTGGTAGAACAGACGGTACGGGGCGCCGAGCACGCGCTCGCGGCGTTCCAGCAGCGCCGTTTCCTCCGGGCCGAGGTCTGCGCCGCTTCCGGGCACGTAGCTGTTGACCATGTGCATGGTGTGCTGGGGCGACGGCTGGGACATCGGCGGGTTCCTCGCATCGGCGGTCGGCTGCACTATGCAGCCTAGCCGGGGACGGCGCCAGGCCGGGGTTCAGGGGCTCGGGTGCCGGGGCTCAGGTGCCGGGCTGGGCGCGGGATGAACCCTGGGCGCGCGGCGAGCCGGGCGCGTGCTGCATCGCCGGGCAGGCTCAGGCACGTCAGGCGAACGTAAGCGCCTGGTAGCGTCCTGGAGAACACAAGGACCAGCGCTTGGGGCGGGGCACGGTGTTCAGAACGCTGGCGCCTCGGAGCGCGCCCTGGAGCATGCCACCGTCGGGCCCCGGCGGACAGAAGATGACCGAAAGACGGAACGGACGCCCCCTCGGCGGAGCGTACGGGTCGGCTGAGCGTACGGGTCGGCTGAGCGGACGAAAAGGAGTGGCAGTGATACTCCACGAACCCGGGAGGCCGCGCGCCGCTCTGGAGGCATCCCCGGACGCCTCGGGCCCGGAACCGCTGACGCTCGACGAGGCCGAGGTGCGCCGCATCCTGGGCCAGGAGTACGGCATCGCCGCAGGCACCGCTGACTCCGCCGGTTCCGCTGACTCCGCCAGTTCCGCGATCCGGCTGCGTTACCTGGACGGCGAGCTGAGCACCGTGTGCCGGGTGGAGACGGGGCGGGCGCCGCTGGTGTTCAAGGCCGTGGCGGCTTCGGCGGTCTCGCCTGAGTCGTTCATCTGGCAGGGGGAGGTGCAGGCGGCCCTGGCCGAGCGGGGACTGCCGGTCGCGGCGATGCTGCCCACCCGGTCCTCCGGTTCGCTGACCGCCCGCTGCCGCGCCGGGGCGCACGGGGGCCAGGAGATCCTGGTCCAGGTGTCCTCGTGGCTGGAGGGGGCACCGCTGTCCGAGGGTCTGCCGGACGAGAGGCTGCTCGCTGAGCTGGGGCGGACGGCGGCGCGGATGCGGCTGGCGCTCGACGAAGTGCCCCCGGCCCCGGTCCGGGTGAGCCACACCTGGGAGCTGAGCCGGTCTCGCCGTTCCATCGAGGAGGCGCTGCCGGGCATCGGCGATCCCGCGGTCGCCGCGCTCGTGCGGGAGGCCGCCGCCCGCTTCGCCGCCGAGGTGGAGCCCGTCCTGCCCGTGCTGCCGCGCGCCGTGGTCCATCACGATCTGCACGATTCGAATGTCCTCGTCGCCCCCGGCATCACCGCCGAGGGCGCTTCCGGCCGGGAGCCGCGGGTGACGGGAGTGCTGGACTTCGGCGATATGGTCGAGGGCCTGCGCATCGCCGATCTGGTGGTGCCAGCGGCGTACGCGTCCCGCCACTACGAGGATCCGGCACATGCGCTGCGGGTCGTGACCCGTGCCTGGACCGGGCTGGCGCCGCTGACGGAAGCGGAGCGCCGCGTGCTGCTCCCGGCCGCCACCGCGCGGATCGGCGTCAACGCCGCTGTCTGGGCCGCTCGCGCCGACGGGCCGCGCGCCGGTTATGCCCGGGACCGCTCAGCGCGTTCCCGCGGCGCGCTGGAACGCCTGCTGGCGGTGGACCCGGACGCGTTCCTCGCCTCGTTGCCCTGAGGCACCGGGCCCGCGGAGTTCATTAGACTTGGAGCCCATGAGCATCCGACCCATCGTCGTCTACGGCGAACCCGTCCTGCACCGGCGCGCGCAGACCGTGGAGACCTTCGACGATGATCTGCGCAGCCTGATCGCCGATATGCGCGAGACCCTCGCCGCGTCCAACGGCGTGGGACTGGCCGCGCCGCAGATCGGGGTCGGCCTGCGGATCTTCCTCTACGACGCCCCGGACGACGAGGGCGTCCAGCGCAGCGGCACCGTCGTGAATCCGACGCTGGTGACCTCCAAGGTCCCGGGGACCCGCCCGGATCCGGATGAGGACGCCGAGGGGTGCCTGTCCGTGCCGGGGCTGAACTATCCCATCGCGCGGGCGGACTGGGCCAAGGTGACGGGCGTCGACGAGTTCGGTCAACCGGTCGAGTTCGAGGCGCGCGGCTGGTTCGCCCGGGTCATGCAGCACGAGTACGATCACCTGCTGGGCAAGCTGTACGTGGACCGCCTGGACGACCGCTGGGCGCGCAAGTGGAAGAAGGCCCAGAAGACCCTCGGCTGGAACGAGCCGGGGCATTCCTGGCTGCCGGGCACCGACCCGGACCCCTTCGGCCACTGAGCCCTGCGGGGTATTCACGTCGGCGGGGACGGCTGGCCGGTCTGGTCCGGGCTCTGCCGATGTCCGCCGCTCCTGCGAGTTCAGTCTCGCCAGGGGTCGATGATTTCCACGCCCGTCCCGGCGAAATCCCTGCTGTTCCGGGTGGCGCATGCCGCATTGTGCGCTCGGCAGATCGCGGCGATCTGCGCACCCGCAGTGCTGATGGGCGCACCTGCCGCCTCGCGCAGTGCAAGCACTTCCGCGTACTGCTCCGAGGCCGTGTGATCGAAGGGAAGAATAGACCTCGCGTCGCGGTACGGCTCCAGCGCAGCATTGAGCTGGGACCGCAAGCTGGATTTTCGGTGGCCGTCTGGAAGCCGGCGCACTCCGGCGAGCAGCTCAGCGAGTGTGACCGCTGTGATGGCAACCTCACCGGTCAGAGATTCCAGCCAGGCCACGACCTTGGGCTCGGGCCGGGAACTGAATATCTCCGAGATGACGCTGGTGTCGAGGACGATCATCCGAAGTCCACGGCCCGTGCGGTGTCCGAACGGTCCGGGACAGGAAGCTCGTCAATGCCGCCGGTTTCTTGAGCCGCATGCATCAGCGCGATCCCGATGTGAGGCTGGTGGGCGGCCCGGGTCAGGATCTCCCGGACCTCGGCTTCCATGGATCGGCCGTGTTCCTTCGCACGGGCAGCTAGTCGCCGCTTCACGGATTCATCGAGCCCACGCACAACGATTGACGCCATGATCACTCGCCCCCCTCAACTGCTATCACATATGATAGCAGCGCACTGTGAGTTCAAGACCATCTCTCGATGAGGCGACGGCGGGGAACCCAGACCGAGGCTCGTGAAGCAGGACGTGACAAGTCGTTTGCCACATCCGCGGCATAGGTGAAGAAAACACCGATTCTCTTACACGTCCCATGACGATGGACGCCGCCGCCTACGTCCGCTTCAACGTCAGAGCGGAGACGCCCCAGGCGAGCGGTTCGACCCGCTGAACCGTCCAGCCGACGGACTCGGCGATGCCGGTCAGCGTCCCGGCGTCCCGCACCCCCGTGCCTGTGGCCGCGAGCGCATGGAGGTCCGCCGTGCCTTCGGCCGGGCCCAGGCTGTCCGGCTCGGTGCGCTCGTAGAGCACCGCGGTATCACCCGGAACGGACCGCAGCACCGCCGCCAGCTCCGCGTCGGTGCGCATAACGCCCTCCAGTGCCAGGACGGCCGGTATCCCTGCGGGGACATCCCGCCAGTCTCCCGTCCACGTGATCTCCGTCCCCTCACCGGCCTGCTGGGCGAGTATCTCGGCCAGGGCACCTGACGCGACGACGACGGCGGGCCACCCGGACGGCAGCACCGCCAGGAGCCCGGCCGTGCCGGGTCCGCTCATCGCCAGCACAGCCTGGCAGGCCAGCGCCGTGTCACCCGCCGAGGCGGGAGCAGGCACCACCTCACGCCGCGAGTCGCCGTCCGAGTCAGTTCCAGGCGCCATCGCGTCAACCCGGTCCGCCCTGTCAGCACGAGCGCCGCCCGTCACCACGCCCCGCACGTGCCGCGCCGCCACATGGGCCAGTACCTCGCCGCCCTCCGCGAGTTCGGCGGCAAGACCGGCATCGGCGGCAGCCTGCGCGGCCAGCGTGCGGCCGCTCCTGCGCTGCCAGGGCGAAGGTGCTTCCGGCACGGAGCCCGCGTCCACCAGCGCCGCGAGCAGCTCGCCCTGGTAGCCGTCGAAACGCTCGCGGACGTGCTCGTCCGCGACGATCTCCTCACCGTACTCGGCAAGCCGCAGCGATTCGCCAGCACCATCGACCACCCCGAGCCGGCGGAGTGCCGGCAGCAGCGCACGCACGGTGCCCGGATCCGCGCCGGCCCGGTCGGCCGCCTCCGCCGGCCGGAGTCCCGGCGAATCGGCGAGCACATCGAGCAGGCCGCTGCGCACGGCTGCGCGCACCGCCAGCCAGGGCAGCGGCGAGGGTACCCTCTCCGGCTCCGTGGCGGACGCGGCCGGGCCGGCTGCCGCCTCAGCAGGTCCCGCAGGCCCACCCGGCGTGGCGGCCTCCTCCGGAGCCTCGGCGCCCGCAAGCGTCCGCGCGTGCCAGTACCCCACGATGTCACTGCGGTCCTTGCCGAGGCCGAGCTCACGTTTGGCCAGGCGCCGGACCGGGATGAGCTGGCGCGCCTCAGCGGCCGCCCAGAGGTATCCCGCCCCTTCTCGCGGCGCCTCACGTCGGACGGCTTCCGCCAGCACCGCGCGGTCCCCGGGTGCAGCGCTCAGCCAGACCACGCGGTCATCCGGACCCAGCGCGAACTCCTGCCGCGCCGCCGGGTCGGAGACCGACGCCACGACGACGGCCCGGGCCCGGCTCGGCCGCTCCTCGAAGAACCGGCCGAGCGCCGGCAGGGCGGTCTCGTCCCCGGCCAGCAGGATCCAGTCCAGGTCCTGCGGCAGCAGGGTGCTCTGCTTGGGCCCCACGAACCACAGCGGCGTACCCGGTTCCGCGTTGCGGGCCCACCGTTCTGCCGGGCCGTCCCCGTGCAGCACGAAATCCAGGTCGAATGTCCCGTCCGACCACCGCCGGGGTGTGTAGTCCCGGGTGATGCGGGCGTCATCGGCGTGCCAGACGATCCCGTGCGGCGTCTGCTCCGGGAGCACCTCGGCGGCTCGCCTCGGATCCCCGGAGGCGTGCAGGATGAGCTTGATGTGGTCGTCGAACCCGGGCGTCTGCCAGCGCGGATGGGCGATGCCGTGCCGGGTGAGCGCCGCCAGTTCCTCCCCGTCCAGGGTCACCCGCAGCATGCGGGGCGTCACCGGCGCCGTGCTCACCACCGTCGCCTGGCGCACGACGAGGGGAAGCGTGAACGTCCTGGCAGCGCGCGGCGCGGTCGTCCTGTCCGCCATCAGGCGAAGGTGTCCTCGACGATGTCCAGCAGAGCCATGGTCTCGTCGTAGTCCCCGCGCAGGGTCCAGTAGGGCAGGTCATAGGCGTGCCCGTTCCGGAACGCCTCCAGCGAGGCGTAGACCGGGTCGGCGGAGAGCTCCTCGACGCTGGCGAAATCGCCGTTGAACCCCTGCACGAACACCGTCGGGTAGTCGGCCATCTCCCCCACGGTCTCCCTGGACAGCTCGAACATATCGCCGCCGCCCCCGTAGACCTCGACGTCGTTCTCCTCGAAGATCGGGGCAGGCGTGATGCCGACCGCCTCCAAGACGGTGGGCTGCCCGACGCTCTCCACCAGCGCGTACGGGGTCTCGTCGCTCGTGATGGCCAGGAACACCGCCGGCAGGGGCGGCAGGGTGATCGCTTCCCGGACCTCGTCGATCCGCTCCTCGTACCGGTCCACCGCCGCCTGGTACGTCTCAGGCTTGCCGAAGACGTCCTCCGCCAGGAAGGAGAACTGCCCGTGCCAGTCGTGGTGCTCACCGGCGACCAGCACCGTCGGGGCGATCTCCGAGAGGTCGTCGTAGGCCTGCTGCGCATGCATGAGCGGGAAGCCGATGCCGCCGCCGACGATCAGGTCCGGCTCCGCCGCGAGGATCGCCTCCAGATCGAATCCGTCGCTGCTCCACGCCATGAACTCCGTGCCCTGCGCGCGGGCGTCATCGGCCCAGAACTCCGAGAACTCGCCCTCGGCCTGATCTGCGACCTCCGGCGTCATCGCGACGACCGGGACGTCGAGGTCGTACAGGTAGCCGGCGAGCGCGTAGTTCAGCAGGACGACCCGCTGGGGATCGGCCGGCACCGCCACCTCGCCTTCCGCGGTGCTCACCGTGCGCGTCCCGGCCGCCGATGCGTCCCCGGCTCCCGCCCGCGCGGATTCGGCGGATCCGCCCGCGCCGGAACCGCCCGCCTGGCCGCAGCCGGAGAGCAGGAGCGCTGTGGCCGCGAGGGCGGCGAGGAGCTGTCTGGTCACGTGAATCGTCATCCTCCTGGCAGTGAGAGCGGCACGCGGAGCGCCCGCCACTCGGCCCGGCAGCGGCTATCGCAGGACCGGGGCTTTCGCATCTCTTAAGGCGAGGCTAATCTTCCAAGAGGCATCCCGGCGCGGACGGAACGGACAGGGACCGTGCCCAGTGCGACAGGTTTTCGGCACTACCGGGCGAACATGGCCGCCCCGGCGGCGGGAAAGCCGAGCAAGACCGCCCGACGGACGGGCGACGACGCAGATGAGACGAACGAACAGCCGGGCCCGTCCCGGAGCACACGGGAGGGCCGAGAATGGCACACCACTCCCTGGCCGCCGTGGTCCAGGAGAACGCCGAGCGGTTCCTGGGCCATGCCGAGCACTCCCACGACGTTCCCCACCTCATTCACGTGGTCAGCGGCGCGGCGGTCGTCACGGCAGCGGGCCGGGAGTTCCCGCTGCGCGAACGGGAGAGCCTCTGGCTCGATCTCGCGGTGCCGCACGCCATGCGCGTCGAGGAAGAAGGCACTGCGGTCTTCGGGCCGATGCTGGTGCCCGCGTGCCGGCCCTGTACCGCAGTCGTACCGCTCGGCCGGCGTGAGACGATCACCGCCGTGGTCAACTCGGTCCTGGTGGCCGGGCCGCGCACCGAAGAGCAACTGGCGGCCTGCCGCCTGGAGCTCAGCCGCGCCGTGCGCCGCTCCCAGGGCGTCCGCTTCCCCGTGCCCGTACCCACGAGTCCCGCCGCCCGGGGCATCGCCGAGGCATGCGTGGACTCCCCGCTGCCACTCGGCGCCCTGGCGGCAGGCCAGTACATCAGCGCCCGCCAAGCGCAGCGGCTGTTCCGGGAGGAGACTGGCCTCTCCTTCGTCTCCTGGCGCACCCGCGCCCGTCTGAACGAGGCGGTCCCCCAGCTGCTCGCGGGCGTTCCGGCCGCCCAAGTGGCGCGGCAGATCGGCTATACGACGACGGCCGGGCTATGGCGGGCTCTGGCCCGGGAGCTCGGGGTGCCGGTGGAGCGGGTGCGTTCCGGGTCGCTGGACGTCCTCGCCACGACGCCGGATCCCTAGCCCCTGCCGCTGAGCAGAATTCCCACGGCTGTTTCGAAAACCCACATCCAAAATCCCCCGCTGACACCCCCGCTGATCAGCCGTGGGAATTCGAAACAGCGGGGGTTTTCCGGCCAGCCGTCAGCTGACCGCCGTCAGCCGCGAGCCGTCGGCTGCCAACTCACTACGACGGCTCGGCCGCCGGGCGTTTCGCTCCCCGGGGACGAGCGGCTCCAGCAGCAAGGCGCCGAAGGCGGGCAGTGTGAGGCGCGCGTGGGCGGGGAACCCGTTGAAGCCGCCGTCGACGGCGTGCACCCGGCCGAGGTTCCCCGCTCCGGCACCGCCGTAGATCTCGGCATCGGTGTTGACGCGTTCGGCCCAGCTGCCTGTGGCCGGCATCGGGATCGCATGGCCCTCCCGGGTGATCCCCGAGAAGTTCACCACGCACACCAGCGGGCGTCCGCCTAGGTCCCAGCGGACAAAGGAGATCACGTTCGCTTCCGCATCGGCGCCCTCCAGCCACTGGAAGCCCAGCGGATCCGCATCGCGTTCGTACAGCGCCGGGCACCGGGTGTAGAGCGCGTTGAGGTCACGCACCAGCCGCTGCACCCCGGAGTGCCGCGGATCGTCCGTGAGCCACCAGTCCAGGCCGTGCTGCTCGGACCACTCGGCCTCCTGCCCGAACTCCGTGCCCATGAAGATCAGCTGCTTGCCCGGATGCGCCCACTGGTAGGCCAGGAAGCCCCTCAGCCCGGCCAGCTGCTGCCAGCGGTCGCCCGGGAGCTTGCGCAGCAGGGAGCCCTTGCCGTGCACCACCTCGTCGTGGCTGATGGGCAGCAGATAGCGCTCGGAGAACGCGTACACCAGGGAGAACGTCAGATCGTGGTGGTGATGCGCGCGGTGGATGGGATCCCGGGAGACGTATCTGAGGGAGTCGTTCATCCAGCCCATGTTCCACTTCAGCGTGAATCCGAGCCCGCCGTGCTCACCCGGCGCCGTGACGCCCGGGAACGCGGTGGACTCCTCCGCGATCATCGCGGTGCCCGGATGCCGGGCGGCGACGAGGCCGTTGACGTGCCGCAGGAAGTCGATCGCCTCCAGGTTCTCCCGGCCGCCGTGCTCATTGGGCAGCCACTGCCCGTCCTCGCGGGAGTAGTCCAGGTAGAGCATGGAGGCCACGGCGTCCACCCGCAGCCCGTCGATGTGGAACTCCTCGAGCCAGTACAGCGCGTTGGAGGTGAGGAAGTTACGCACCTCGCGGCGGCCGTAGTCGAAGATCAGCGTGCCCCAGTCCGGGTGCTCGCCGCGCCTGGGGTCGGGGTGCTCGTACAGGGGCTGCCCGTCGAACCGGGCCAGCGCCCACTCGTCCTTGGGGAAATGCGCCGGCACCCAGTCCAGGAGGACGCCGATGCCTGCCGCGTGGAGGGCGTCGACCAGCGCCTTGAAGTCGTCGGGGTGGCCGAAGCGGCTGGTGGGGGCGTAGTAGGACGTCACCTGATACCCCCAGGAACCGCCGAAGGGGTGCTCGGCGACCGGCAGGAACTCCACATGGGTGAAGCCCAGTCCGGTCACATAGGCGGCCAGTTCATCGGCGAGTTCGCGGTATCCCAGGCCCGGCCGCCAGGAGCCCAGGTGCACCTCGTAGACGGACATCGGCCCGTGGGCGGGATCGTGCTGCGCGCGCTGCCGCAGCCAGGCTTCGTCCCGGAACTCGTACTGCGAGGCGGTGACGATGCTCCCGGTGCGCGGGGGCACCTCGGTCCGGCGGGCCATCGGATCGGCCTTCTGCAGCCAGGCGCCCTCAGCGGGGAGGATCTCGAACTTGTAGACGGCGCCGTCGCCGACGCCGGGGACGAACAGCTCCCAGACGCCGGAGGATCCGAGGCTGCGCATCGCCGTCTCCCGGCCGTCCCAGGCGTTGAAATCGCCGATCACGCGCACGGCCCGGGCATTGGGCGCCCAGACCGAGAAGGCTGTGCCCTCCGCGCCGCCGTGAACCATCGGACGGGCGCCCAGTGCCTCCCAGAGCCGTTCCAGGGAGCCTTCGCCGAACAGGTGCAGATCGTGCTCACTGACCGTGGGCAGGTGCCGGTAGGCGTCGTCGTCGAGCCGGACGGAGCCGTCCGGGTAGGCGGCGCGGATCCGGTAAGGCGGCACGACCGCGGTGGCCGGCGGCATCCCAGCGGCCTCCACCGCCGGGAGCGTCACAGTCCAGATGCCGTCCTGCTCGTGCCGCAAGGGCACGGCCCTGCCCTCGCCGCCGTCGCCGTCGCCGTCGCCGATGACGATCTCCACGGCCTGGGCCAGGTGCCGGAGCACGCGGATGGTGACGGAGCCGTCGGCGGCGGGATGGGCGCCGAGCACATCATGCGGCGCCCAGTGCGTTCCCGCGGCCACGGTGCTCAGCAGCCCGCTGTCCACCCTGCCGGCCGGTTCCGGTCCATCCGTGGCGTGCTCGCTCATGCTGTCATCCCTCCCGGACGTCGTCTCCGGCCTCGCCGGGATCACCAGACGCCTCGCCGGCGTCCTCGTTCACGCCGTCTCCGGCTGCCTCCGCCTCACCGTCCCCGGTCGTGTCCGGCGTGTCCTCCAACCGTTCGGGCTGGAGCAGCAGGGCCAGGGCGGCGAGCGGGATCTCCAGGCCGGCGGGCCGGTTGCGGAGTTCGTCCACCACCTCGCTCAGCAGGCGGTCGACGAGCACGGCCCGCAGCAGCGGATGGCCCGGCTCCACGCCGAGCGGATCCTCTGTGCCGGCGGCCTCCTGCAGGTATCCGCCCAGCAGCGCCTCCTGCGTCGCGGCGGACCAGGCGTGCTCGGGGCTGGCGGCGACCCTGCGGGCCAGGGCGTCGAGTTCGTGCGCGCCGACGAGACCCAGGGCTGCCGCATCGGCGTCACCGCCGAGCGCCCCGGTGCGTTCCAGGCGGGCCAGTCCCGCGGCCCGGTCGATGCTGCGCAGCAGCCCGACGAGGTCCTCGGCCGGGAGCTGGGGGCCGGAGGCGTCGGCGGAGAAGTTCACCACGGAGGTGTCCTCCCCGGCGAACAGCAGCGCGCTCAAGTCGAGTCCGCCGTGCACGCGCTGCAACGTCCCGGGCTGAAGTTCCTCCAGCGCGGCCAGGTGCTTCCGCAGCGGCGCTGCCAGGGGTGCCAGGGCCACCGGCACGCGGGCGAGGGCCCATTCGACCCGGGATCGCCATCCGGCGATCGCCTCGCGCAGATGCTCGGGGGTGTGCACGGTGGCGCCGAACTCCTGGGCCAGGTCACGGTGCATCCGTGCCACCACGGCGCCGATGTGCCGTGCCTGCTCGGTGAAGCCGCCGGTCCCAGGCGTTTCCTCGCTCTCTTCGCTGCTCCCCTGCCCGGGTGCGGCGGCCCGGGCGGCGGTCAGTGCCGCGGTCCAGGCGTCGGTGCTGCCAGTCAGGAACCGGGAGACGAGGATGAGCTGGCCGAAGGTCTCCTGCAGCAACTCGGTGTCGTACCAGAAGCCCTGCAGCCAGCCGAGGACTTCCGGGACGACAGCACTGCCGCGGCCGGAGAGGGCGGCCGGCACCGTGACGGCGGGGTTCCGGCCCGGCTCGACGGTCCGGAAGACCTTCACGATCACCGGAGGGCGGCCGGTGCGATGCAGGACGGCGCTGGAGTTGGCCCGCTGGCCGCCGCGCAGTTCCAGGCGCAGGCCCTCGTCGTGCGTCTCCTCAGGGGTGTCCCGGCCGATGCGCGGCGGGGCCTGGGGCGGCGCGGGGATCGGGACGCTCCCGGAGGCGTCGGCGTCCAGCTCGTCTTCAGTCTCGGCACCGGCGCCCGTACCGGGCGCCTGGGCCGCCGGGCGGGCGGGAGCCTCGGCGAAGGCGTCGGGATCGTCGAGCGTCACCGCGGTGAACTGGCCGCCGGGGACCGGTCCGGCGATCTCGCCGGGGCGCACCGGGCCGCCTGCCTCGACCAGTTCGACCACGGTGCGGACGAATTCGGGGTCGGCGACACCGTCGTAGACGAAGCAGTGGCCGAGCGTCAGATCGTCCACCTCGCCGATGAGGTGGGGGCGGAGCTCATAGGCTTCCCGCGTGCGCAGGGTGAGCGGCACGGTCAGGCGCCGGGTGTCGTCGGCCTCCCCCAGGCTGAAGACGACGATGAGGCCCTGCACCCGGGCCGGCTGCTGCGTCCCGGGGAGCCCGGCGCCGGGCTCGTCGTCCAGGGAGCGCAGGAACAGCGGCGCCGCTGACACCGGCAGCGCGTCCTCGACGTCCACCGGCCCTTCGGCGTCCTGGGGGCGCCACGGGGCGCGGGCCAGCCAGCCGCTCAGCAGACGTTCGAGCTCCACGCTGATCGCCACTGCTCCAGTCCTCCCTTCCGCTCGGGCATGCTGCCGGGTGTGCGGGCTCGTCGCCGCGCCCGCGATTCCCGGCGTCTACCCGGTCACTCTACCGATCCGCACCTGGGGGTGCGCGCCACGGCGACCACGCCAGTGGCCGGCGGACGTCCGCGGCCGGGTCACGGCTGTGGCCAGCGGACATGCAGGATGTGGGCCGGCTCCGCTTTCGGGTCCAGCCGGACGTAGTTGCGGGCGCCCCACTCCCAGGACTGCCCGGTGAGCAGATCGCGCGCGGTGAAAGTCTCCGGCAACCCGGGCTGGCCGAGCGGGGAGCCGGCGGCGTCGACCGCGCGCAGCTCCGGCGCCGGCTCCCGGCGGCGGTCATAGGGCCGCAGCGCGTCCAGGTCCAGATCCACCATCGTCTCGCGGGTGCTGTGCGGATCGACGTTGAGGACGACCACGATCACGTCGTCGTCCTTCCGTTTGGAGAAGACCAGCACGGCGTCGTCCTCGCTGGCATGGAAGCGGATGTTGCGCAGTTCCCCCAGCGCCGGATGGGCCCGGCGGATCTCGTTCAGCCTGGTCAGGTACGGCGCCAGGGAGCGGTCCTCGGCCAGCGCGGTCTCGAAGTCACGGGGACGGTACTCGTACTTCTCGTTGTCGATGTACTCCTCCGCGCCGGGCCGGGCCACGTGCTCGCAGAGCTCGAAGCCGGCGTAGACGCCCCACAGCGGCGAGCTGGTCGCCGCGAGCGCCGCGCGGATCCTGAAGGCGGCAGGCCCGCCGAACTGCAGGTACTCGGTGAGGATGTCGGGGGTGTTGACGAAGAAGTTCGGCCGCAGGAACGCACCGGACTCGTCGCGCAGCTCGGTCAGGTACTCCTCGATCTCCTCCCTCGTATTGCGCCAGGTGAAGTAGGAGTAGGACTGCTGGAAGCCGGCCTTGGCCAGGGCGTGCATCATCGCCGGGCGGGTGAACGCCTCGGCCAGGAACACCACGTCCGGGTGGGTGGCGTGCACGGTGGCGATGAGCCACTCCCAGAACCGGACCGGTTTGGTGTGCGGGTTGTCGACGCGGAAGATCCGGATCCCGTGGGAGATCCACAGCTCCACGATCCGCAGGACCTCGGCCCGCAGTGCCTCGTAGTCGTTGTCGAAGTTGAGCGGGTAGATGTCCTGGTACTTCTTGGGCGGGTTCTCCGCGTAGGCGATGGACCCGTCCAGCTGGGTGGTGAAGAACTCCGGGTGCTCGCGCACCCAGGGGTGGTCGGGGGCGGCCTGCAGCGCGAGATCCAGCGCCACCTCCAGGCCCAGCTCACCGGCACGCGCCACGAAGGCGTCGAAGTCCGCGAAATCGCCCAGGTCCGGGTGGATGGCGTCGTGGCCGCCGTCCTTGGATCCGATGGCCCAGGGGGATCCGGGATCCCCGGGCGCGGCGTTCAGGGTGTTGTTGCGGCCCTTGCGGCCCACCTCGCCGATCGGATGGATGGGCGGCAGATAGACCACCTCGAAGCCCATCCCCGCGGCGCGCTCGAGTGCTTTCCGCGCCGTGGCGAAGGTGCCGGACACCCAGGTGCCGGTGGTCTCGTCGAGGTGCGCGCCCTCGCTGCGGGGGAAGAACTCGTACCACGCGCCGTGCCCCGCCGCCCGGCGGTGCACCTGGAGCCGCAGCACCCGCGAGGTGGAGAGCAGGCTGCGGATCGGATGGGCAGCGAGGACCGCCAGCAACTCCTCGCTCAGCGCCGCTTCCAGCCGGTCCAGTGGCTCGGCCGGTGCGCTGCCCTCCAGCGCCGCGATGGCGGCGCGGATCGCCTCCCGCTGACGGGGCTCCAGCGGCGTGGCGGCCTGGTGCCGGCTCAGGAGGTCCACGCCCTCGGCCAGCATGAGTTCCACGTCCACCCCGGCGGCGAGCTTGAGCCGGGCGCGATGCCGCCAGGTGGCGAACTCATCGGCCCAGGCCTCGATCACGATCGAGTGCATGCCCTCGGACACCGGACGCAGCACGCCGTGGTAGCGGTCGACGTCCTCGGTGGTGCGGAACATCGGCACGCGCTCGACGATGGCGCCATGCGCGTCCCGCAGCCGGGCCGCCACGCCGATGAGGTCGTGGCCTTCCCGGAACACGGTGGCGGAGACCGGAACGTCCTCCCCGGGAACCGCCGTGGCGGGGAAGGCGCCGCAGGAGACGAGGGGTTCGGGATCGACGATGGGGATGCGCTGGAAGTGCTGGACGGGAGCGGCCGCGTCGTTCATATTCCCGACTCTAACGACTCATCGGCTTGACCGGGGAGGAGACGGGGCCACAATTGAGGGGTGGCAGCGATGGATGCAGCAACCGAAACGGATGACCGGACGCAGAGCCTTGCCGTGACGGCGGGCGATGTGCAGCAGGCGGCAGAACGACTGGCCTCCTGCGTGACGCTGACCCCGCTGCAGATCTCGGACCGGCTCTCGGCCTCGTCCGGCGCGCATGTGTACCTCAAGCGCGAGGATCTGCAGCCGGTGCGCTCGTACAAGATTCGCGGCGCCTTCAACTTCATGTTGCAGATGTCCGAGTCGGAGCGCTCCCGGGGCGTGGTGTGCGCTTCGGCGGGCAATCACGCCCAGGGCATCGCCCGGGCCTGCAATGAGCTGTCCATCCACGGGCGGATCTTCGTGCCGCGCACCACCCCGGGGCAGAAGCAGAGCCGGATCAAGCACTTCGGCGGCGAGTGGGTGGATCTGGAGGTCGCCGGGTCCACCTATGACGACGCCTCCAAGCTGGCTCGCGAGTACGCCCGGCAGACCGGGGCGATGGTGGTCTCCGCCTTCGACGATCCGCGCACCATCGCGGGACAGGGCACGGTCGCCGCGGAGCTCCTGGAACAGCTCGGCTATGCACCCGATGTCGTGGTGGTCCCGGTCGGCGGCGGCGGGCTGCTGGCCGGTGTGGCCGCCTATCTGGCGGAGAAGTCGCCGGCCACGCGGGTGGTGGGCGTGGAGCCGGAGGGCGCGGCCTGCATGCTGGCGGCCCTGGAGGCGGGCAAGCCCGTCGAGCTGGACAATGTGGACCCCTTCGCCGATGGCACCGCGGTGCGCCGCGCCGGCGACGTCACCTATGGCCTGATCCGCGACCTGGGCGTGGAGGTGCGCCCGGTCGCCGAGGGCGCCGCGGCCAGCGAGATGCTGGAGCTGTACCAGACCGAGGGGATCATCGCGGAGCCCTCCGGCGCCCTGGCGAGCGCCGCCATCGGCGGGCCCGGCTCGGGCCGGCCCGTGGTCATCCAGCCGGGTGAGACGGTGGTGTGCCTGGTCAGCGGCGGGAACAACGACATCGCACGCTACGGCGAGGTGCTGGAGCGCTCGCTCGTCCACGAGGGGCTCAAGCACTACTTCATCGTGGACTTCCCGCAGGCGCCCGGCGCGCTGCGGCGGTTCCTGGACGAGGTGCTCGGGCCGGAGGACGACATCGCCCTGTTCGACTACGTCAAGCGCAACGGCGCGGAGACCGGGCCCGCCTTCGTGGGCGTCACGCTGGGACGGGCCGAGGATCTGGATGCGCTGCTGCGCCGGATGGAGGCCTCGCCGCTGGAGATCGAGCGGGTGACCCCGGATTCGCCGCTGTTCCGGATGTTCGCCTGACGAGGCCCGGGCGGCGGACCGGGATCGCCAGATCGGGGCGGGCGTATGACCATGGGCGCATCGGCCTGGGCACAGCGGCGCATCGGCCGGGGCGCATCGGGGCCTGAGCGCATCGGGACAGTGAGCGAAGAGACCATGAGCCAAGAACAGGCCGGTGAGACTCCCATGAGCGCGCCGTCGTACGCCGTGATCGTGCTGGCCGGAGGGCGGTCCCGCCGGATGGGCGGCGCGGACAAGCTGGAGCTCTCCCTGGGCAGCCGCACGCTGCTGGGCGGATGCCTCGCCTCGGTGCGCGAGGCGTTCCCGCAGGCGGTGATCGCGGTCGCCGGGCCGGAGCGTCCCTCCGCGCTCACCCTCAGGACTCCCCCTTCTCCTCCGATCCCGGCAGCCGCGGGAGGACCAGTACCCCTGAGGCTGCCCATCCCCCGCAGGCCCGCTGCACGGCAGGACACTCAGCAGAGCGCACCGCCGCCAGGCACGCCAGCACACAGCACGTCACCGCACAGCGCTCCGCACGACGCACAGCCGCACAGCACACAGCCGCACGACACACGGCCGCATGGCACCGGGCGAGGCGCCAGCGACCACCCGGCCCTCGACACAGGAGCCGCCCCGCACGCCGGCGGCCTGTCCGTACCGGGCACGAACGCGCCTTCCAGGAGCGCCTCCGGTCAGATGCGCAAGAGTGACTCCCCTCAGGTGCGCTGGTGCCGCGAGGAACCCGCCGGCGGCGGGCCGGCCCCGGGCATCGCCGCTGGCGTGGGAGCGCTCACGGACGAGATCCCGGCCCTCGATGCGGTGCTCGTCTGCGCCGGGGACATGCCCCGGGCCGGGGAAGCGCTCGCCGCGGTGGCCTCCGCGCTCGGGCAAGCACCGCTGGAGATCGACGCCGTGCTCGCCTCCGACGGGGAACGCTGGCAGCCGCTGTGCGCCGCATGGCGGCCGGAAAGCCTCGCCCGGGCACTCCGGCTGGCCGGGGCCCCGCTCGCGGGACGCCCCGTGCGGGCCCTGCTCGACCACGCCCGCATCCAGGCGGTGCCGGTCGCGCCGGAACTCCTGGCGGACATCGACACCCCCGGCGATTACGCCGCGCACCGCGTGCGGCGCCGCTGAGGCTGGCTGTCAGGGCACCGCCGTAGAATGGGCACGATGAAGGCGATCACCATCCGGAAGCCAGGCGGCCCCGAGGAACTCGTGCTCGGTGAGGTGCCCGATGTCCAGCCCGGGCCGGGCGAAGTCCTCATCCGCGTGCGCGCCTGCGGTGTGAACCGCGCCGATCTTCTGCAACGGCAGGGCTTCTACGATCCTCCGCCGGGCACCAGCGAGATCCCCGGCCTGGAGGTGTCCGGCACCGTCGCGGCCCTCGGTCCCGGCGCCGATGAGGCCCTGACCTCGACGGGTGCTCCCTGGCAGCTGGGCGACGAGGTGTGCGCCCTGCTGTCCGGCGGCGGGCTGGCGGAACTGGTCGCGGTGCCGGCCGGTCAGCTCCTCCCGGTGCCGCACGGCATCGGGCTGCTGGAGGCCGCCGCGCTGCCGGAGGTGCACGCCACGGTGTTCTCCAATGTCGTCCAGCAGGCCCGGTTGCAGCCCGGTGAATGGCTGCTGGTGCACGGCGGCGGCTCCGGCATCGGCACCGCCGTGATCCAGCTCGCCAGGGCCATCGGCGCCCGGCCCATCGTCACCGCCGGTTCCGAGGCCAAGCTGCAGGCCTGCCGGGAACTGGGCGCGGAGGCGGCGATCAACTACCGGGAGCAGGACTTCGTCGAGGAGGTCCGCCGGATCACGGACGGCCACGGCGCCGATGTGATCCTGGACGTGATCGGCGCGAAATACCTGGCCCGGAACCTGGCCGCTCTGGCCGCCGACGGCCGGCTGGCGATCATCGGGCTGCAGGGCGGCACCCGGACCGAGATCGATCTGCGCACCGTGATGTCCGGGCGGCTCACCGTCTCCGGCACCACCCTGCGGGCACGGCCGCCGGAGCAGAAGGCGCGCATCGTCGCCGGCGTGCGCGAGCAGGTGTGGCCGTTCCTGGAGTCCGGCGCGATCCGCCCGGTCATCCATGAGGTCCTGCCGCTGGCCCAGGCGGCCCGGGCGCACCAGATCCTGGAATCCGGGGAGAACATCGGCAAGGTCTTGCTCAGCGTGCCGGAGAGGCCAGAAAGGAACGAGGATGTCTGAGAACCCGATGACGGGCCAGCACGACGAGGACGCCGCGGACCTGCCGTTGGAGGGCATGCCCGCAGGCGGCGCGGAGGACGGCGGGGACACGGCGCCCGGCGCCGGCGGCCAGCAGTCAGGGCACGACGGCGCCGAGGGCGGTCACGGCGATCATCATGAACCCGCGGTGTCCTCCCCGGCGAAGGTGATGCGGATCGGCACGATGGTCAAGCAGCTCCTCGACGAGGTCAAGGCCGCGCCGCTGGACGAGGCAAGCCGCACCCGTCTGGCCGAGGTGTACCGCCGGTCCATCACGGAACTGCAGGAAGGACTCTCACAGGAGCTGATCGACGAGCTGGAGCGGCTGTCCCTGCCGTTCTCCGACGACGGCGCCCCGCCGAGCGAGGCCGAACTGCGCATCGCCCAGGCGCAGCTGGTCGGCTGGCTCGAAGGACTCTTCCACGGCATCCAGACCGCACTGATGGCACAGCAGATGGCCGCCCAGAAGCAGCTCCAGCAGATGCGCGGCGCGCTCCCGCCGACGATGGTGCAGCAGCGGCCCGGGCAGCCCGGTCCCCAGCCCGCCGGGCCGGAGGAAGGCACCGGCCACTACCTGTGAGCCTGCTCTCACGGCTTTTCGGCCGTTCCGCCGGATCCGGCGCGCCCGCGGCTGCCGGCCCCGCCTCCCTTGGCGAGGGCCTATGGCGGCAGGCGCACGACCGGTTCACCCGCGCCGTGGACCGTTTCTACGAGGCCTCGCTGGCGATGCATGAGGCGCAGCCCGGAACGCCTGCCAGTGAGCTCCTGGCGCGCCAGACCCACCGCCTGGGCGCCCTGGCCGACCAGGTGCGGGAGCTGTGCGGCGAGGCGCAGGACCGTTACCCCTCCTCGGGACCGACGCTGAGCGGTAAGGCCGCCAGAGCGATCCCGGATGTGCCGCGGCTGCTCTCCCGCGCCGCCACGCAGGTCGCGACGGCGGCCCAGGCGGCCACCATGGCCCGCACTGGGCGAGAGGACCCGCTCGGAACGGCGAGGGCCGCCGTGCGGTACGTCGATTCGGCCGCGGAATGCCTCGGCGAGGCTGACCGCATGCTGAGACGAGAAGGCGGATAATAGCTCTATGCGGGTGATCGCCAGCGATATCGACGGCACCTTGCTCCGCGACTTCCGTCCGATCGCGGAGCGGGTGCTGCGGGCGGTGCGCGCCTGCCGCGACGAGGGTGTCGAGTTCATCGCCGTGACCGGCCGGCCGATCCGGTGGCTGGAGCCGATCCGCCGGCAGATCCCGGACCTCGGCACCGTCATCTGCGCCAACGGCGCGGTGGTGTACGACTGCCGCGAGGACTCCGTGCTTGAGGTGCATGCCATCGATCCCGAGGACGCCGCGGAGACGATCGCCACGCTGCGCCGCGTCTGGCCGGGAATGCTCTTCGGCCTGGAAACCCTCGAAGGCCTGTTCGTCGAGCCGGGGTTCCGCACCCGCTCCCCCGCTCAGGCCGTGCCCGGCCCGCTGAGTCCGGTGCTGGCCCAGCGGCCGACCGTGCTGAAGATCCTGTGCCGCGCGGAGGGCTGGGCCGCCGACGATCTGCTCGGCGCCGCCCGCCTGTCGCTGCGCGGCATCGCCCAGCCGAGCCATTCGGGCAGCCGTAGCGGGCTGCTGGAGATCGCCGCGACCGGTCTGAGCAAGGCGGTGACGCTGGCGCGGCACTGCGAGCGGCTCGGCGTCGGCCCCGCCGATGTGGTCGCCTTCGGCGATATGCCCAATGACCTGGAAATGCTCAGCTGGGCGGGCCGCGGCTACGCGATGGCGGACGGTCACCCCGAAGCCGTGGCGGCGGCGGATTTCACCGCACCCGCCGTGGACGAGGACGGCGTCGCCGTCGTGCTCGAGGAGCTCCTCGCGCTTCACCGCGGCGGCGGGGCGTCCCCCGGCCGCGCGCTGCCAGACCGCGCCACCCGGTAGGCGCCGGGCCACGCATCGGCCATTGCACGGTTGACTCGCAGGTGTCAGGTTGATCGTGAAGTCGCGGGCACCCCGGCAACTCCCGCCATCTCACCGGCACGGCGGCGGGCAAGCGACGGCACGGGCAGGGCGGCTGCGAAAAGCCGCCCGTCCGTCAGCCCAGCGGCGCAGCGTAGGGGCGCAGCGCCTCGGCCAGCCCGTCCTCCTCGACCGTACCGGTCACCTCGGTGGCCTCGGCCTTGAGCACGTCGAGCGACTGTCCCATCGCCACGGCACGTTTGGCCCAGCCCATCATCTCCATGTCGTTGAGCCCGTCCCCGGCGCAGACCGTGTGCTCGATCGGCACTCCGAGTTCCTGCCGGACGATCTCCAGGCCGCTGGCCTTGGAGATGCCCTCCGGGGCGATATCGAGCCAGTTGCTCCACCCCACGGCGTAGGTGACGCCGTGCATGCCGATCTCGGAGACGGCGTGCCGGAACTCGTCGGCGGTCAGCTCGGGGGCGCGCATCACGATGCGGGTGGCCCGCTTGGTGAGCAGTTCCTTGAAGGAGACCATATGGGGTTCTTCCTCCCCCATCAGCTCGCCCTCCGGGAACGCGCCGGAGGTCCAGCGCTCCAGCTCGGTGTCCTCGACCAGCCACAGCGCGGTCGGCACGACCTCACGCATCCGCTCCAGTGCCGGCGCCGGGTCGAAGGACTCGACGTGGTGCAGCCGCCAGCCGGTGTCGGACTCCTGGTCCAGGCGGACGATGACCGAACCGTTGGAGGCGACCACGAAGCCCCGGGTCAGACCCAGCCGGTTGGCGGTGTCCAGGGCTCCGTTGACGGCGCGGCCGGTGGCGATGGTGACGTGGTGACCTGCGGCATCGGCGGCCTGGACCGCCTCCCGGACGGGCTCGGAGAGGCGGTCGTCGTAATCGACGATGGTGCCGTCGACGTCGAGCGCGATGATGTGCGGAGCGCTGACCGGCGGCACTCCGGTCCCGGTCCGCCCGGTGTTCTCCTGTGTGCTGGTCACTTAGCGGAGCACCTCCAGACCACCGAGGTAGGGACGCAGCGCCTCGGGCACCCGCACGGAGCCGTCGGCCTGCTGGTGGTTCTCCAGGATGGGCACCAGCCACCGGGTGTTGGCCATGGTGCCGTTGAGGGTGGCCACCGGCACGGTGCCCTTCTCGGTCCGCTCGCGGATCTTCAGCCGCCGGGACTGGAAGGTGGTGCAGTTCGAGGTGGAGGTCAGCTCGCGGTAGCGTTCCTGGGACGGGACCCAGGCCTCGCAGTCGAACTTCCGGGCCGCGGAGTCGCCCAGGTCGCCGGCCGCCACGTCGATGACGCGGTAGGGCAGCTCGCACAGCTGCAGCATCTCCTCCTGCAGGGCGAGCATGCGCTCGTGCTCGGCCTCAGCGTCGTCCTGATGGACGTAGGAGAACATCTCCACCTTCTGGAACTGGTGCACCCGGAAGATCCCGCGGGTGTCCTTGCCGTGCGATCCGGCCTCACGGCGGTAGCAGGAGGACCAGCCGCCGTAGCGTTTGGGCCCCTCGGAGAGGTCGATGATCTCGTCCATGTGGAAACCGGCCAGCGGCACCTCGGAGGTGCCCACCAGAAAGAGGTCGTCGGCCTCCAGCCGGTAGACCTCGTCGGCGTGCTCGCCTAAGAACCCGGTGCCGCCCATCACCTCGGGCTTGACCAGGGTGGGGGTGATGACGGGGACGAAGCCGTTGCGCATGGCGACGTCGCGGGCGAGGTTCAGCAGGCCGAGCTCCAGCTGGGCGCCGTAGCCCACCAGGTAGTGGAAGCGGCTGCCGGAGACCTTGGCGCCGCGGGCGGTGTCGATGGCGCCGAGCGCTTCCCCGAGCGCCAGGTGATCCTGCGGCTCGAACCCCTCGGTGGCGAAGTCGCGCGGCTGGCCGACCGTCCTGAGAGTCGCGAAGTTCTCCTCGCCGCCGGCCGGGACGCCGTCGATGACGAGGTTGGGCACGCGGGCGATGGCGCGGCCGAAGGCGGTCTCGGCCTCGTCGGCCTCTACGGAGAGAGCCTTGACCCGCTCCGAGAGCGTCTTGGCCTCAGCGAGGAGCCGCTCACGCTCTTCCGGCGTGGCTTTGCCGATCTGCTTGCTGAAGGACTTCTGCTCGGCGCGGGCGTCCTCGAACGCCTGGATGGCGGCGCGGCGGGAGACATCGGCCTGAAGCACCTCGTCGATGAGTGCCTCATCGCCGCCTCGGGCGCGCTGCGAGGCGCGGAACCTGTCCGGGTCTGCCTTGAGAAGCTGAAGATCGATCACGGAGCCAAGCCTATCGAAGCCCAGCACCTGCCGCGGACATGCCCGCGGCGAACAGCGCGTGAACAGCCCCTTGCAGCCGGTTCCCGCGCCTCCATCGCCAGCGTTGCCGCCGGGCTTGCGCGCAAATTCCGGGTGAACTCACCGGGAATTTGGGCGCAAGCCCGGAATCATCGGCGCCGGTCGCTCTCGTCCAGCAGCTCTCGCACCCGCGGGATCACCTCGGTGCCGTAGAGCTCGATGGAGGACATCAGCTGGGAGTGCGGCATCCGGCCGGTCTCGTACTTCAGATCGAACCGGTCCAGGTCCAGGTCCCGGATGGTCTGAGCGATCCGGGCGGCGACGGTCTCCGGGCTGCCGGCGAACAGCGCACCGGCATCGGCTTCGGATTCGAACTGCGCGCGGCTGGGCGGCGGCCAGCCGCGTTCGGCGCCGATGCGGGACATCTGCTCGTAGTAGTGCGGCCACAGCTCCTCGCGCGCCTGGGCATCGGTGGCGGCGATATGGCCGGGCGAGTGCACGCCGACGGGGCGGGCCGGCTGCCCGAACTCCCGCAGGGCGCGCTTGAAGAGCCCGGCGAAGGGCGCGAACCGGGAGGGTTCGCCGCCGATGACCGCGAGCATCAGGCCGAAGCCGTGCCGGGCGGTGCGGATCACGGACTCGGGGCTGCCGCCCACGCCCACCCAGGTGGGGATCGGCTCGCCGGCGGGTCGCCCGGTCTTGGGGTAGATATGCTGGCCGTCGAGCGGAGCGCGGACGGTGCCGCTCCAGGTCACCGGGCCTTCTTTGACCACCTCGGCCCACAGCTGCAGCTTCTCTTCGAAGAGCCGCTCGTAGTCGGCGAGCTCGTATCCGAACAGCGGGAACGACTCGGTGAACGAGCCGCGGCCCATGATCACCTCGGCGCGGCCCCCGGAGAGGGCGTCGACGGTGGCGAAACGCTGGAAGACCCGGACCGGGTCGTCGCTGGAGAGCACGGTCACGGCGCTGGCGAGCCGGATGCGTCCGGTGCGCGCGGCGATGGCGGCCAGGACCACTTCGGGAGCCGAGATGGCGAAGTCGTCGCGGTGGTGCTCGCCCAGGCCGATGACGTCGATGCCGAGTTCGTCGGCGCGCACCGCCTGCTCGACGACGTTCCGGAGGGACTGGGCGTGCCCGATCGAGGCTCCCGACTCATCGACGCTCACCGCCCCGAAGGTGTTGAGCCCGAACTCCACGCTACGTGCCATTGCCGCCCTCTCATCGAAAATCGCCGGTCACCGAGGACAACATGCCGGGCTGCGCCGATCATTCCCGCCCGTGCTGAGCGCGACGGCCCCGGCCGGGGTGGACGACCCCGGGTGCGTCTGGGGTCATGAGCACCACCCGGGGCCTCCCGGGGCGGCTCAGCCTTCCGGTGGCGTGAGGCGGCCGTCGATGCGGCGGCTCAGCCCCCACGGGTTGCCCTCCTTCAGCGGCTCCGGCAACAGTGCGTCGGGGACGTTCTGGTACGCCACGGGCCGGAGGAACCGGTCGATGGCCAGCGAGCCGACGGAGGTGGTCCTGGCATCGGAGGTGGCCGGGAACGGGCCGCCGTGGACGATGGCGTGACCGACGTCGACGCCCGTGGGCCAGCCGCCGACGATGATCCGCCCGGCCTTGCGCTCCAGCAGGGGCAGCAGCTCCCGGGCGGCCTCGTGATCGACGCTCTCCAGATGCAGGGTGGCCGTGAGCTGGCCTTCGAGCCCGCTCAGCGCGCGGGCGAGTTCCTCGGTGGAGGAGTAGCGCACGACGAGAGAGGCCGAGCCGAAGATCTCGCGGTGCAGGACGGGGTTGCCGATCAGTTCCTGCGCGCCGGCCCGGAACACGACCGGGGCCGGGGCATTGCAGGTGGCCCCGTCCGTGCCCTGTGCGATGCGCTCCACGTGCGCCTGCTCGCCCAGGGTCGTGGCACCGGCCGTCCACGCCTCCGCGATCCCCTTCGTGAGCATGGTCTGCCCCGCGGCTTCGGAGAGGATGCGGGCGAGGGCCTGCTCGAACGCGTCCCCCTGTTCGCCTGCAGGGACGAACACGAGGCCGGGGGCGGTGCACAGTTGCCCGCTGGACCCGGTGAGGGATCCGGCGTAGCCCTGGGCCAGCGCGTCGATGGCGTCCCCGCCGGCCAGCGCACCGGGAAGGAGGATGACCGGGTTGATGGAGCTCATCTCCGCGTACACCGGGATCGGCTCGGGGCGGGATGCCGCTACCTGGGCGAGGGCGAGGCCGCCGCCGCGGGAGCCGGTGAACCCGACCGCCTTGATGGCGGGGTCGGCGACGAGCGCCTGGCCGATCTTGGCGCCGGGCCCGTAGACATGTGAGAACACCCCGGGGTGAAGGTCGTGCTGCTGCACGGCGGCGGTGATGGCCTGGGCGACCAGATCGCTCGTACCGGGATGCGCGTTGTGGGCTTTCACCACGACGGGGCAGCCGGCGGCGAAGGCGCTGGCGGTGTCGCCGCCCGCGGTGGAGAAGGCGAGCGGGAAGTTGCTGGCGCCGAAGACGGCGACCGGTCCGAGCGGGACCATCCGCTGGCGGATGTCCGGCCTGGGCAGCGGCGTGCGCTCCGGCAGGGCGGGATCGATGCGGACTCCGCGGTGGTCGCCCTGCCGGACGACTGAGGCGAACAGCCTCAGCTGACCCGTCGTGCGTGCCAGCTCGCCGGTGAGCCGGGCCCGGGTGAGGCCGCTCTCGGCCATCGCACGCTCGACGATCTGCTCGCCGGCCGCCTCCATATTGGCGGCGATGGACTCGATGAATGCGGCGTGCGGTTCCGGGGCGAGGGCGCTGAATGACTCGAGCGCCTCCTCGGCGGCTGCGGTCGCGGCACGCAGCTGGTCATCGCTGAGCAGGGAGAAGGCCGGTTCCAATGCCTCGTCGGTGGCCGGGTCGAAGCCCGTGACGGTCCCCTCCTCACCGGGCGCGGGCTGTCCGGCGATGAGCGAATGGCCGGTGAATGCGGGGGCGGTCGTCGCCATGGGCGGCACTCCTTCGTGTGGCGGTGAGCACTTTCCCCAAGCTTGGCACGTGCGCCGCCCGATGCAGAAGGCCAGGGTCCTTCAGCGGGACGAGGCCCCCGCCCTATTCACCCGGCCGCAGTCGCCCTCCCGACCACCTCGACCAGCCGCGGGTACAGCGGGTGCGCGGCGTCCAGGCCGGTCACCTGCGCGACGAACTCGTCCGGCGAGAGCCGGGCCAGCAGGCCTTCGAGTTCCACCGCCTGCTCGTCCTCGGGGTCCCGGAAGGCCAGGGCGGCGCCGATGGCGGTCAGCAGGCCGTCGACGGCCAGGCCGCGTTCGGCGGCCTCGGCGGCCGGGCCGATGAAGCGCTCATGCCGGGAGAGCTTGCGCAGCGGCTGGCGGCCGACCCGCTGGACGGTGTCCGGCAGCGCCGGATTGCGGAACCGCTCCAGGATGGTCTCCCGGTAGCGGGTCATCTCCTCGGCCGGGAACCCGTGCTTGGCGCTCAGCAGCGCGGAGGTCTCCTCCAGCGCCCGCGCGACGCCGGCGGCGATCCGCTCGTCGGTGAGAGCCTCGGCGATGGTCGCCGCACCGCCCCGGGCACCGAGGTACGCGGTGCTGGCGTGGCCGGTGTTGACGGTGAAGAGCTTCCGCTCGATGTACGGCCCCAGATCGCCGACGAAGTGCGCGCCGGGAATCGACGGCGGCGTTTCACCGAAGGGTGCCCGCTCGATGGCCCACTCGTAGAACGGCTCGACCGTCACGTCGATGCCGCCGCCTTCCGGCTGGCCCGGGACGATCCGGTCCACCGCGGTGTTGGCGAAGACGGCACGGCCCTCCAGCGAGGACCAGTCCTCGCCTGCGGCGGTGGCCATCTCCCGGCGGAGCAGATCGGTGGCCCCGATCGCGTTCTCGCAGGCCATCACCTGCAGCGGGGCCTCATCGGCGGGGCGCTGACGCAGCCCGGCGACCACATGGGGTGCGATGAACTTCAGCACGGTAGGCCCCACCGCGGTGGTGACCACGTCGGCGCTGGCCACCTCGGCGGCTACCAGTTCCGGGTCGGAGGCGCTGTTGACCGCCCGGAAACCGGTCACGACGCGGTCGCGGCCGCCGGCCCCGACCTCGTGCACCGTGTAGGACTCCGCCGCTGCGAGCGCGTCCACGAGCCCGGCCGCGACATCGGAGAACACCACCTCGTAGCCGCCCTCGTGCAGCAGCAGCCCCACGAAGCCGCGGCCGATGTTCCCGGCGCCGAAATGAACCGCCTTCATCTCTCTCCTCATCTCCCTCGCCGGGGCCACACCCGTCTCGATTCCTCACCCGGCAGCGCGCATGCCCCGCCTTGACCTCTCCCCTGGCGGCGCGCATGCCCCGCCTTGGTGCGCCGCCTCAAGCGAAAGCGCTCAGCCCTCGTTGACCGCGGAGAGCAGCTGCAGCAGTTCCTCCGCGGAGCCGGCGGCCTTGAGCTTGGCGACCTCGTCCTCCTCGGAGAACAGCAGGGCGATCCGGGAGAGGATCTCCAGGTGCTCGTCCCCGACCCCGGCGATGCCCACGACGAAGGTGACCGGGTTGCCGCCCCAGTCCACGCCGCCGTCGTAGCGGACCACGGAGAGCGCCGAGGACAGGATCGCCTCCTTCGCCTCGTTCGTGCCGTGCGGGATGGCCAGCTCGTTGCCCATATAGGTCGGCGCGGTGACCTCCCGCTGACGCATCGCCTCCAGGTAGTCGCCGGTGACGGCGCCGGCCGCCTGCAGCAGCCCGGCGGCCTCCGCCATGGCCTCTTCCTGGGTGGCCGAACCGGGATGGATCCGTACCTGCTCGATGCCGAGGATCTCGCCTGCCATGATGTCTCTCCCCTATCACGTGCCCTCGCGGGCTGTCGTCGTCGGTGCCCGCGGGCACCCGCGGTCGTACCTACTTCCTTACCGCATGCGTCCGCCGCTGCCTGGTCCCGCGCCGGGCAGCGGCGGACTTCACGCGATGCGCTCAGCCGTCCTGCTGCTGCTCGCGCTGCTGCCGCACCATCTCCACGACCTCGTCGTACTTGGGCGAGTTCATGAAGTTGTCCACCGAGACGTGCACCGCCTCCGGCTCCTTCTCCCGGGCCCGGTCGGTCAGCTGGACCTGGGTGACGACCAGGTCCGCGGAGCCGTCCAGGTTCGAGATCGCCTTGTTGGTGACGGTCACGTCCTCGATGCCGGCCTTCTTGATCTTGTTGCGCAGCACGCTGGCGCCCATCGCCGAGGAGCCCATGCCGGCGTCGCAGGCGAAGATGATCGTCTCGATGGGCCGGATCGCGGTGGCGGTGGCCGTGCCGGCATCAGTGCCCTGGCCGCCGGCCAGGCCGGCGAGCACGCTGGACTCCTTGCCCTTGTTCGACTGGGTCTTCGCGACGGCCTCGGTGAACTCGTCCTCGCCGGCGAGGTCGCGCTTGCGGCTGGCGGCCAGGATCAGCGCCGCGACGGCGAAGGTGACCGCTGCGGAGAGGACCACGGAGAGGATGACGCCCAGGTAGCTGCCCGAGGCGGTCTGCGCCATCACCGCGAAGATCGAGCCGGGCGCGGCCGGGGCACGCAGGCCGGCGTCGAAGAACACATTGGTCGCCACGCCCGTGGCGCCGCCGGCGATGACGGCCAGCAGCAGCGCCGGCTTCATTAGGACGTAGGGGAAGTACACCTCGTGGATGCCGCCGAAGAAGTGGATGATCGCCGCTCCCGGCGCGGTGGCGCGGGCGGCGCCCACGCCGAAGAAGGTGAACGCCAGCAGCAGGCCCAGGCCGGGTCCCGGATTGGCCTCCAGCAGGAACAGCACGGACTTGCCGTGCTCGGCGGCGTCGGCGATGCCCAGCGGCGTGAGCACGCCGTGGTTGAACGCGTTGTTGAGGAAGAAGACCTTGGCCGGCTCGATCAGCAGGCTGGTCAGCGGCAGCAGGTTGTTCTGCACCAGCCAGCCCACCGCGCTGCCCAGGACGTCCATGATCCAGTTGATCACCGGGGCCAGCAGGAAGAAGCCGGCGACGGCCATGCCGAAGCCCGCGATGCCGGCGGAGAACATGTTCACCAGCATCTCGAAGCCGGCGCGGATCTTGCCGTCCCACAGCGCGTCCAGCTTCTTCATGATCCAGGCCGCGAGCGGGCCCATGATCATGGCGCCGATGAACATGTGCACCTGGCCCATCTCGTCGGCGCCCTCCGGCAGGGAGGCGTTGAACTGGTCGACGAGCCAGTCGGATCCGGCGATCACGCCGAAGGTCGCGATGGCGGCCACCACGGCGCCGCGGGCGTCGTAGATCATGCGGCCGCCCTGCGCGGCGATGAGGATCGGCAGCAGATAGTGGATCATCGGGCCGACCATGGACTCCAGCGCCGGGTTCGGCGTCCAGCCGACCTCGATGAAGAACGCGGTGAGAATGCCCCAGGCGATGAGCGCGGGGATATTGGGCATGATCATGCCCGACATGAACGACCCGACCTTCTGGACGCCGATGCGGAAGGACCCGGGGGCCTTCGCATCGGCTGACGTCGCTGTCATGATGTGTGCCTTTCTCTTTCGGCTGTGAGGGATGACGATGACACCGGACCGTGGCCTGGGATCAGGCGGCGGCCCGGGCTGCTTCGCGGGCTTCGGCTGCGGTGGCGGCGGCCAGCGCAGCCTGCGCGATGGCCTCCGCCTGCTGGCGGGTGTGACGGCTCAGTTCGGCCCGGACGTCGGCCAGGGCCGCGGGCGTCATGGACAGGGTGGTGGCGCCCAGGCCGACGAGCACCACCGCCAGCAGCGGATCGGCGGCGGCCTCACCGCACACCCCGACGGGCTTGCCGGTGGCGCGGCCGGCGGCTCCGACCTCAGCGATCAGCCGGAGCACGGCCGGATGCCAGGGGTCCTGCAGCGCGGCGACGGAGCCGAGCAGCCGGTCGGCGGCCATCGTGTACTGGGTGAGGTCGTTGGTGCCGATGGAGGCGAAGTCGGTGTGCGGCAGCAGCCGGTCGGCCAGCAGCGCGCTGGAAGGCACCTCCACCATGACGCCGGCGGTGCGTAGGCCGTGTTCCCTGGTCAGGGCGGTGAACTGCTGGGTCTCCTCGACGGTGGAGACCATCGGCGCCATCACCCACAGCTCGGCCTCCGTGGCGGCGCCGGCCTCGGCCAGGGCGGTCAGCTGGTCACGCAGGATCTCCTCGTGGGCCAGGAGCGCGCGCAGGCCGCGGCGTCCCAGTGCGGGGTTCTCCTCCTCGCTGCTGCTTAAGAACGGCAGCGGCTTGTCGGCGCCGGCGTCCAGGGCGCGGACGACCACCTTCTTGCCGGGGAACGCGGCCAGCAGGCGCTGGTAGGCCTCCCGCTGCTCGGCGACGCTGGGCGCCTGCTCCGCGCTGAGGAACAGGAACTCGGTGCGGAACAGCCCGACGCCCTCGGCGCCGAGCGCCACGGCTTCCTCGGCGCCATCGGGCGAGCCGAGGTTCGCCAGCAGCGGCACCTCGGTGCCGTCGGCGAGCGCCCCGGGAGTCAGGGGCGCGGCCTGGGCCTCGGCGCGTTCACGGATGCGTTCCTCCGCCTGCGCCAGCTGCGCCTCGTCCGGTTCGGTCACGATCTGCCCGGCGGCGGCGTCGACGATGACGGTGGTGCCGTCGGGCAGATCGCCGGCACCGGCGACGCCGACCACGGCGGTGATGGACTTCTCCCTGGCCAGGATCGCAGTGTGCGAGGTGGGCCCGCCCTCGACGGTGACCAGGGCGAGGACCTTGTCCAGGTCCAGCAGCGCCGTATCGGCCGGGGCGAGGTCGTCGGCGACCAGCACGAAGGGATGGCCCGGGTCCGGTACGCCGGGAGCGGGCAGCCCGCGCAGATGCGCGACGACCCGCTGGGACACATCGGCCAGGTCCGCCGCGCGCTCGCCGAGGTATCCGCCGAGCTGCTGCAGCTGGCGCATGAACTCCCCGAACGCGTCATGCACGGCCCATTCGGCGGTCTTCCCGGCGTCGAGCCGGGCGGCGACGGCCTTGGCCAGCGAGGGGTCCTCGGCCATCATCGCCTGTGCTTTGAGCACCTCCTGAGCGGAGCCCCCGGCCGCCTCGCCGCGCGCGGTCAGATCCGCTGCGACCGCTTTGATCGCCTCTGCCACGCGGGCGTTCTCCCGTTCGGCGCCGAGCTCGCTGGGCTCATCGGCGGGTGCGGCCGGGGCGGGGGCCATGCGGGCCACCGGGCCGTACGCCAGGCCGGTGCCGATCCCGATGCCGGTGAGCACTGCCTGGTCCGTCATCAGGCGGCCTCGTCGTGGTCGGTGGACAGCAGCGCCGTGAGGGCGTCGAGGACGTCGTCGGCCCCCTCGCCCTCGGCGGTGAGGACGACCTCGTCGCCGTGGTCGACGCCCAGGGAGAGCACGCCGAGGATGCTGGCGGCGTCGACGCTCTTCTCGCCCTTGGCGATGGTGACGGGGATCCCTGCCTCCTGGGCGGCCTGGACGAAGAGCTGGGCCGGACGGGCGTGCAGACCGTGCGAGGAGGCGACGGTCACGGTACGGGAGGCGGTCATGGGAGATCCCTTCGGGTCGGTGCTCGGTTCGGTGCTGCTGGCTGTTCCACCTGGGCGCCGGTCACCGCGTCCCGGACCACGGCCAGGGCGCGGCTGCCGTCCTGGTCCGTGAAGATGCCGTCCGGGAGCAGTGCCACCGTCGCGCCGAACGGGCGCGCTTGCGCGCGTACGTCGTCGAGGCGCTGCGCCAGGTGGGGGCCGAGGAGGACCAGATCGGCCGAGGCGAGGTCCGCGGGCAGCGATGCCTCATGGCCTGCGACGACGGAGTACGGCAGAGCTGCCTCGGCGGCCGCTCGCCGGATGCGCTGGGCGACGAACGTACTGGACGCTCCCGCGCCGCACACGACTAGGATCCTCATCGATCTGTTCTCCTCCTGTTCCTCCCAGATTCTCCGCAGGGCACGCCGATGGGACAACCAGGGTTCTTTCCGCCCGGGCGGAAAGCCCGCACGCCGCCGGGAGAGCGCCCCAGTAAGCACGCATCCCCACTCCGAACGACGCAAGCCCACACACCACCGGGAGAGTGCCCCGCCGAGCAGGAATCTCCATTCCGGAGTGGGAAAGCCCGCGCGCCGCCGGGAGAGTCCGCGCGGCTGCGCACAGGTATGGTGGACGTGCCTGATGTGGGAGGGACACCGGATGAGCAAGCGGCGCCAGGAACGCCTCATCGGCATCCTGCTGCGGGACGAGGGCTGGATCACTGCCGCCGCGCTGGCCGATGTGCTGGGGGTCACCCCGCGCAGCGTCCGCTCCTATATCGCCCAGATCAACGCCCGGGCCGCCGGTGGCGACGCCATCGAGTCCGGGCCGGCGGGTTACCGGGCCAACCGCGCTGTGCTGGCCGGCCTGCGCGCGGATCCCGTCGCGACGCCGCGGGACCGTCTGCACGGCCTGGTGCGGGAGCTGCTGCGCGCACGGGACGGCATCGACGTCTACGAGACCGCCGACCGGCTGGGGGTCAGCGACGCCACGGTCGAGGCGGATCTGTCCCGGGTGAGGTCCCTGCTGGCGGGCGCTGAGCTGAGGCTGGAGCGCAGTGGCTCGCGGGCGCGCCTGGCCGGCGACGAGCTGGCGCAGCGGCGCCTGGTGTCCCGGCTCGCGCACGAGGAGATGGAGCAGGGCGCCTTCGACTTGGAGGTGCTGCGCAAGGCGGTCGGTTCCGGCACGGTGCCGGAGGAGGCATTGGGTCCGTTCAAGCGGGATCTGGTCGCGGAGCTGGGCGAGCTGGGCTACTACGTGAACGAGTTCGCCTCCGCCGATGCGGTGCTGCACGTGGCCATCGCCGCCGATCGCGTGGCGCAGGGGCGGGCACTGGAACGCACCCACGGCGAGCCGGCCCCGGAGCAGCAGCGCCTGGCGGAAACCATCGACCGGCTGGCCCAGCGGCATCTGCGGGTGGCCCTGGGCCAGGGCGATCTGCGGCATCTGGCCTCGCTCGTGCTCACCCGGGTGATCGCACCGGGGCAGGCCCAGGGAAGTCAGGTGCCGCTGGACCGGGAAGTCCAGGCCGCGGTGGCGGCGGCGGTCTCGCGGGCTGCGCGTGGCTACGCGGTGGATCTGGACCAGGCCGATTTCGTCCAGCGGCTGGCGCTGCACGTGCAGAACCTGGTGCACCGGGCCCGGGAGCACGGGTTCTCCCGCAATCCGCTGACCCGCTCGCTGAAGTCCGCGTATCCGATGATCTTCGAGGTCGCCGTGTCGATCTCCAGCGACATCGGCGAACGGCTGGGGATCTCGATCCACGACGACGAGATCGCCTATATCGCGATGCACGTCGGGGGACGGCTCGAACGCAGCCGCCGGGCGGAGAGCGTCCTGACCGCGACCATCGTCTGCCCGGGCTACTACGAGCTGCATGAGCTGCTGCGTTCCCGGATCGACCGGTCCCTGGGCGCCTCCATCGAGGTGACGGGGGTGGAGACCCGCGTCGACGTGGACTGGAAGAGCATCGGCACGGATCTGGTGCTGACCACGATCGATCCGCCGGCGCCGGACGAGCGGACGGTGCGGGTGCCGCCGTTCCTGACCGACGCCGATGTCGAGCGCATCACGGCGGCGGCGAGCCGGTTGCGCCGCGGCCGCCGGCTGGCGAGGCTGCGGGCGGAACTGGAGCGCTATCTGGACGGGCGCGCGTTCATCCGCCCGCTGCCGGCGCTGGATGAGGAGGGCATCATCCGGCTACTCGGCGCCTCCCTGGTGGAGCAGGGGGTGATCGGCGAGGAGTACATCGAGAACACCATCGAGCGCGAGCGGCTGTCATCGACCGCGTTCACGGAGGCCCTGGCCGTCCCGCATGCGCTGCGGATGACCGCCAGCCGCACGGCGATCGCGATCGGCATCGCCGACGGGTCCATTCCCTGGGGCGAGTCGCGGGTGCAGGTGGTGGCGCTGGCGGCGTTCTCCGCGGAGGAGCGGGACGCGTTCCAGACCGTGTTCGAGCAGTTCGTGGAGGTCTTCAGCGAACGGGACTCGGTGCAGCGCATCGTCCGCCGGGGCACGGACTTCCCCTCGTTCCTGGACGAGCTGGCCGCCGTCATCGACGGCTGAGCCCGGCTCGTGGCGTTCAGAGACTGGGGAGCCGCGGCTGCGCCACCATGAGCACCGCGACGAGGAACCAGAGCAGATTGAAGATGCCGGTCAGCATGGCGAGCCTCCCGGCGGAGGAGGCGTCCACGTCCTGCCCCAGCTCGGCGGATTCGACCACCCGCGCCTGATGCGGCAGGACCAGGAACGCCAGCACGAGGGCCGCTGCCAGGGTCAGCGCGATGGAGGTCAGCAGCCAGCCATGCCCCAGGATGTTCATCCGGATCGCCACGATCAACCCCATGGCGGGGATCGCCGCACCGACGACGGCGTAGATCTTCGTGATCCGGTGCAGCAGCCTGGCATTGGCCAGCGCCTCCGCCCGGCCGAGCGTTCCAGCCGGGACCTCGGCATCAGCCTCCCCCGCGGCACCGGACGGCCCGGCCGCGGCGAGCTGCCGGACGGCACGCGGGAACAGGCTCCCCGCCACCGCGATGGGGCCGATGGCGATGATCGCGGCCAGGACGTGGAGGACGAGGAAGACGGTGGTCACGGCTCTACGGTACCTTTGAGGTCCTATGGACACCATTGAGCTGAGCGACGGCACCGCCATCCCGCAGCTGGGCTACGGCGTCTGCCTGGTCTCCGACGAGGAGATCCAGTCCGCCGTCGAGTCCGCGCTCGAAGCCGGCTACCGCAGCATCGACACCGCCTCCATCTACCGCAACGAGGACGGCGTGGGCCGTGCCCTGGCAGCCACCGGCCTGCCGCGCGAGGAGCTCTACGTCACCACCAAGCTGTGGGCCACCGACATGGGCGCCGCGCGTACGGTGGAGGCGTTCCACGCTTCGCGGGAGAAGCTCGGCCTGGACTACGTGGACCTGTACCTGATCCACTGGCCGGCCCCGGCCACCGATGCCTACCTGGAGTCCTGGGAGGTCCTGGAGGAACTGAGGGAACAGGGCTGGGTGCGGTCCATCGGCGTGTCCAACTTCCTGCCCGAGCATCTGGACCGCGTCATCGGCCTGGGCGGCTCGGTCCCGGTGGTGAACCAGGTGGAGCTGCATCCCGCGCTGCGCAACCGCGAGACCGAGGAGGCCAACACGGCGCGGGGCATCGTCACCGAAGCCTGGAGCCCGCTGGCCCGCGGCGCCGTCCTGGCCGACCCCGTCATCGGCGAGCTGGCCGGCCGCCACGGCAGGAGCCCGGCGCAGATCATCCTGCGCTGGCATCTGCAGCAGGGCCGCGTGGTGATCCCCAAGTCCGTCACTCCGGAGCGCATCCGGGCGAACATCGACGTCTTCGGCTTCGAGCTCTCCGGCGAGGAACTGGCGCGGATCGACGCGCTCGACCAGGGGCTGCGCACCGGGGACCATCCGGCCACGTTCAACCCCTGACGAGGGGCCCGCCCGGACACTCACGGGAGGGCCGCGTCACCGGCTGTTCACCTGCCGGTTCGCCGCGGGGTCTACAATCCGGGGAATGACCCAGCCGGACTCCGCCGCGGAGACGACCGTGGCCGCTCCCGCGGTGGCTCCCGCCGCCGGCCCCGCCGAGGGCGTGCTCGCCCAGATCCGCGCCGCGCTGCCCATGCTGGGCAGCAGTGAGCAGCGGGTCGCCGATGTGCTGATCGCGCACGCCGGCCAGGCCGCCGCGCTGTCCACGGCCGATGTGGCCCAGCTGGCCGGCACCTCGCCCGCGACGGTGGTCCGGGCCTGCAAGAACATGGGGTTCAGCGGTTTCCAGCATCTCCGCCTGGAGATCGCCCGGCAGGAACCGGCCGAGGCCGGGGGCGGCGCGGAGGATCCGGTCGCCGGGGTCTTCAGTGCCGCGCAGGATTCCCTCGCCGTGGCCGCCAGGATGCTCGACCGGCGGGCGCTGGAGCAGGCTGCCGGCGCCATCGCCGCGGCGGGCACCGTGCTCATGGTGGGCAACGGCTTCTCCGCGCCCCCGCTGCAGGACGCGGCGCTGCGCCTGCTCACGCAGGGCGTCAACGTGCACGCCCCGGCGGACGTCCAGGCCCAGCAGTTCACCGCCAGGGGTCTGGGTGCCGCCGATGTCTGCCTCGCCGTGAGCTACTCCGGCGCCAACCGCAACACCCTGGCCACCTGCGGCACCGCCCGGGAGCAGGGTGCCACGATGATCTCGGTGACGAGCTTCACGCAGAGCCCGCTGATGCGGCTGACGGACATCGCGCTGGTCACCGGATCGGTGCGCAAACCCCACGCGATCGACCCGTTCCAGTCCCGGCTGGCCCATATGGCGGCGCTGCAGGCGCTGTGCATGCTGGTCGAGGGCGGGGACAGCACCGTGCCGCAGATGCGCAGCGTCGTCGCGGACTCCCTCACCGAGGAATGAACGGACGGGCCTCTGGCGCTCTCCAGGACCCGGTCTCCTACCGTCCCGGTAACCTCGCGCTCGCACGGGCCCGGCAGCTTCCATCCGCATGCGGGCCCGGCCGAGACTTCAGCGGGATGGCTCCGGGGTTGTGTACTAACTCCGCGTGAGCTCACCGGGAAATAGTGCACAACCGTGAAACTAAGCGCGGCTCAGGCAACCGGGCGAGCACAGTACCCGCGCCTTCGCCAAGACGTCACCGGAACGCCGGATGCTGTTCACCCGCGCGTCAACATCGGCTCCCACGATGATCACGAACGCGCATTTCATACTCCATGAAACGGTGAAACACACGTGCTGCTGACACTCGAAGTCCCCGGGACCTTCAACACCCGCATCGCCGGGGCGGACGCCGATGGCCGCCCCTGGCTGCTACGCTCCGCCGCGCTGGATGCGCTCACCCCCGAGGGCCTGGACACGCTCGCCGGACTCGGGCTGACGCGGATCGTGGATCTGCGCGAGCCGGCCGAACGCGGCGATGAGGCGCCCCGGCACGGCATCGACGTCGTGTCCGTCCCGCTCTACCAGCTGCCTGGCGGGCCGCCCACCGTCGGCGCCATCGGCTCCGTCTACCGGTTCCTGACCCGGGAGCGCGCCGGGGCCCTGGCCCGGGCGGTCGAGGCGGTCGCCAACGCCGAGGGCCCCGCCCTGGTGCACTGCGCATTCGGCAAGGACCGCACCGGCCTGATCGTGGCCCTCACGCTCCTGGCCTCGGGAGCGCCGAAGGACGCCGTCCTGGACGACTACGCGGAGTCCGCCGCCCAGATGCCCGCCGAACGGCGCACCGAGGTCCTGGCGGAACTCGCCCGCGAGGGCGTCGACGAGCAGACCGCACGGGCGAGCCTGGAGCTGCACCTGGCCAGCCCGCGGGAACAGCTCGCGGAGGTCATCGGCGAACTCGAGGAGCAGCACGGCGGCATCGGCGCCTATCTGCGCGCCTCCGGTCTCACCGCCGGGGCCCTGGCACACCTGCACGCCAAGGCGGGCCGCCGATGAGCACCTCACCCGCACCGGCCACAGCCACAGACGCAGGCACAGTCAGCCTGCGCATCCTGCACCTGAGCGATCTGCACGCCATGGCGGGCGGGGAGCTCCTGTTCGGCCGGATCGACACCGCGGCCCGCTTGGAGCGCGTCGCCGCCTTCGCCCTGGATGCAGCCCTCGCGCCGGACCTGATCCTGGTGACCGGCGACCTCGCCCACCGGGGCCAGGCGGCCTCGTACCCGGAAGTAGCCGCCGGCCTGGCCCGGCTCTCCGGCGCCCTGGACGCGCCCGTCGTGACCGTGCTCGGCAACCACGACGACCGCCAGGCCGCACGGCTGCTGCCCGGGCACGCCGGACGGGACTACTCGGTCGAGGAGATCCGCGGCTGGCGCATCGTCGCCCTGGACTCCTCCGAGGGACGGCTCGGCGCCGCCCAGCTCGACTGGCTCGCCGAGGAACTGCGGCGCCCGGCCGGCCACGGCACGATCCTGGCGCTGCACCACAGCCCGGTGCCCTCGCCGTTGCCGGGCATGAAGGGGCAGGGCCTGGCAAACCCGCCGGATCTCGCCCGGGCGGTCGCCGGCACCGATGTGCGGCTGATCGCCACCGGCCACTACCACCACCCGCAATCGGCGCTCTTCCACGGCATCCCGGTCTGGACCTCGCCGGCACTGTCCTACCAGCAGATCATGAACCCCCGGCCCGGGACGGTCCAGGGCGCCGATGCCGGGATGGTCTCCTTCGTGGAGCTGGGGCCCCACGGGGTCTCCGCCACGCCCTGCGCCCTCACCCCCGGACCGCCGTTGTTCACCGTCCCGGCCGGAAGCTCAACCCGGTCCACCCGCACCGCCACACCCACATCACCCAGCCAGCACCTACTGACGAAGAGGAACGCATCATGACACGTCCCATCCGCTCCCGCAGCCTGCGCCGGACCCTCCTGTCCGGCGGCACCGTCCTGGGCCTGGCCGGCCTGCTCGCCGCCTGCACGCCCGCCTCCGGCGACGACGCCGCCGAAGGCGAAGGCGGCGACGGCCTGACCGGGTCCATCACCGTCTACACCTCCGAGCCGCAGGAGAAGCTGGACGAGCTCATCGCCGATTTCAACGAGGTCGAGCCGGACATCGAGGTCAACGCCTTCCGCGCCGGCACCGGCGACCTCACCGCGCGGCTGGAGTCCGAGCAGACCAGTGGCGGCATCCAGGCCGATGTGCTGCTCGCGGCCGACGCCCCCACCTTCGAGGGGTACAAGGCCGACGGCCTGCTGGCCCAGTACGAGCCGGCCGGCTCGGACGCCATCGGCGAGCACCTGCGCGACCCGGAAGGCTACTACACCGGCACCCGGATCATCCCGACCGTGATCGCCTACAACACCGGTGAGATCGATACGCCGCCCGCCTCCTGGCAGGACCTCACCGATCCCGCGCTCCAGGGGCAGATCACCCTGCCCAACCCGGCGGTCTCCGGCGCGGCGGCGTTCAACGCGGCCGTCTGGTACCTGGACGACCGGCTCGGCGAGGAGTGGTTCGAGGCGCTGGGCGCCAACGAGCCCGTGATCGCCGAATCCAACGGTCCCGTGTCCCAGGCGGTGGCCTCCGGCCAGCAGCCGATCGGGATCGTGGTGGACTACCTGGTGCGCGATCTGCGCGATGCCGGCTCCCCCATCGAGGTGTCCTACCCGAGCGAGGGCGTGCCCTACGTCTACCAGCCGGTGGGCATCTTCGAGTCCAGCGAGAACCAGGAGGCGGCGCAGGCGTTCGTGGACTACCTCGTCGGCGAACGCGGCCAGGCCCTGGCCGCCGAGCAGAACTACCTGCCGGTCCGCGAGGACGCTCCCACCCCGGAGGGCGCGCCGGCGCTGAGCGAACTGTCCCTGCTGAGCCCCGATCTGGACGAGGTCACCGCCGTCCGGGAGGATGCGCTGGATGTCTTCACCAACACGATCGGCTGAGATCCCTCTCCGGTCGCACCCGCAGGCTCACCCGGTCCCGGGTGGGCCTGCGGGCCGTTCCTCCGGCCGGTCGTTCGGCTCGGTGCTCGGCTCCACGCTCGGTTCGTCTCGCGGGCACGGCGGAGGACCGAGCTGGCTGACGCTGCTGCTGTGGCTGTTCTGCCTGTTCTTCATCGTCCTGCCGCTGGGCACCGTCGTGGTGATCGGCGTCGGCTCGGGACGGCTACCGGAGCTGGCCGCCGCCGATGTCGTCCGCGCCACCGTCAACAGCCTCGTCTCCTCGCTGACCAGCGGACTCGCGGCGGTGGCGCTGGCCACCGTGCTGGTCGTGCTGATCGAGCACACCGAGCTGCCCGGCCGCCGCGTGCTGCGCGTCCTGGCCCTGAGCCCGCTGCTGGTGCCGCCGTTCATCGGCGCCATCAGCTGGTCCGGGGTGTTCGGTCCGATGAGCCCGCTCAACCGCGCCGCGGCCGAGGTGCTGGACCGGCCGCTGTGGAACATCTACGGCGGCGACGGCGTGATCTTCCTGCTGACGGTGCACTCCTATCCCGTCGCCTATCTCATCATCGCCGCGGCGGCCGCGCGCGTCCCCGCCGATATGGAGCAGGCCGCCCGTGTCAGCGGGGCCGGCACCCGGCGGGTGCTCGGTGACGTCACCCTGCCGCTGATCCGCCCCGCGCTGCTCTCGGCGTTCGTCCTGACCGCGGTGTCGAACCTCGCCGATTTCGGCATCCCGGCGCTCATCGGCACCCCGGAGCGCTACGAGACGCTGGCGACCCTCGCCTACCGCTATGTGCAGTCGGGGACGGTGGAACGGCCCCTGCAGCTGGTGGCGTGCATCGGCGTGCTGCTCCTGCTGCTCGTCGCCGCCGGCCTGTTCGCGATGCAGCGGACCGGCCGCCGCGCCGATCTGGAAGCGGGCGAGTCCGCGAGCGCTCCGGCGCCGCTGTCCCTGGCCGCCCCCTGGCTGGTCTCGCCGGTGGTCTGGCTCGTGGTCCTCGGGCTGACCGTGCTGCCGCTGGCAGCGCTCCTGCAGCAGGCCCTGATCCCGGCTCCGGGGGTGCCGCTGAGCCTGGAGACCGTCACGCTGGCGAACTTCGAGCGCGTCCTGGAGAGCCCCTGGACCGTCGACGGCGCCCGCACCTCGATCACCCTGGCCGCTGGGGCTGCCCTCATCACCGGCACCGCCGGCCTGCTGATCGGCACCCTCGCCACGCGCGCCCGCACCCCGGGCAGCGGTCCGCTGCGGCAGATCGCGCTGCTGCCCCAGGCGGTGCCGGGGATCATCGTGGCGGTCGGCTGGCTGATCCTCGCGCCGTCGCTGGGCCTGTTCAACAGTCCCTGGCTGATCCTGTGCGCCTATGTGATGGCGTTCCTGGCGCTCGTGGTCCAGGCAGTCGAGGCGCCGTTGCGTTCCACGCCGGCTGCGCTGGAGGAGGCCGCGCGGATCAGCGGCGCCGGCGCGTTGCGCTCCTTCGTGGACGTCTCGATGCGAATGGCGCTGCCGGCGGCCCGGGCCGGTGCCATCCTGGTGCTGCTCACGGCGGTGCGCGAGCTGACCATCTCCGCGCTGCTCCTGGCACCGAACGTCCAGACCCTGGGCGTGGTCATCTTCAACCTTCAGCAGTCCGGTGCCTACGGCACCGCCGCGGCGCTGTCCGTCATCGTCACGGTGGTGGGCCTGTGCGGTATGGGCCTGGCCACCCGGGGGCTGCGCCATGGCTGAGATCGCCCACGGGCGTGCTGTCCCCGCTCCGTCTCCAGTTCTCTCCGAAAGGCAGCATCGATGGCTTCCGTGACCTTCCGCCACACCAGCGTCACCTACCCCGATGGCTCCCTGGGCCTGGCCGATATCGGCTTAGAGGTCCGGGAGGGGGAGTTCATGGCCCTGATCGGGCCCTCCGGTTCCGGGAAGACGACGCTGCTGCGGACCCTGGCGGGGTTCATCACGCCGTCTCAGGGCGAGGTGCTCATCGGCGATGAGGTCGTCGCGGCCCCCGGACGCAGCGTGCCGGTGGAGCGGCGCGGCCTGGGAATGGTGTTCCAGCAGCACGCGGTGTGGCCGCATATGAGCGTCGAGCAGAACATCGCCTACCCGCTCAAGCTCGCCGGGGCCGGACGGGCGGAGCGCCGGGCTCGGGTCGCGGAGGTCCTGGAGCTGGTGGGCCTTGGCGGCTTCGGTTCCCGGCGGCCCTCGCAGCTCTCGGGAGGCCAGCGGCAGCGGGTCGCCCTGGCCCGGGCCATCGT
Organism: Sediminivirga luteola; assembly: GCF_014639315.1. Lineage (GTDB taxonomy): Bacteria > Actinomycetota > Actinomycetes > Actinomycetales > Brevibacteriaceae > Sediminivirga > Sediminivirga luteola. The sequence goes on along the minus strand of NZ_BMFY01000005.1, from coordinate 29,046 downwards.
CAGGAAGCCCCGGGTGCTCCTGCTGGACGAGGCGCTCTCCGCCCTGGACGAGCCGTTGCGCGCCGATCTGCGCGCGCAGCTGCAGGCGATGAGCAAGCAGCTGGGCCTGACGGTGGTGCATGTGACGCACGACCGCAGCGAGGCCCTCGCGATCGCCGACCGGATCGCGGTCCTGGACGGCGGGCGGCTGCAGCAGATCGGCGCGCCGGACGAGCTGATCGAACGGCCCGCCTCACCGTTCGTGGCCCGGTTCCTCGGCGATGCGACGCTGCTGCGCGGCCGCCTGGAGAACGGGCTTTTCCACGCGGAGCAGGTGCCCCTCGCGGTGCCCGCCGCACGAATCACACCGGGAGCGCCGGACAGCACTCAAGCCAGCATGGACGTCACGTCCGCGAGCGGCCCGGCGTCACGCGGTCCAGCGTCAAGCAGCTCGGCGGCGGACGGTCCGGTAAACCGGAATGCGCCATTGACCGGTCTGCTCGCGGTCCGCCCCGAGCAGTTCCGCCTCACCGCCGTCGAGGGTTCCCCGGCGGACGATGCCGCCGGCGAAACTCCGGCCGGCACCTCCCCCGTGAACGGCGGTGCCGGCAACACCCCGTCAGGCGGCAACGCAGCCGATCACCTCACGAACGCCCCGTCCAGCCGCGACGCCAGCACTGCCACCGGTCCCGGAGCCCGCGTCACGAGCGGCGATGACGACCCGCCGCCGGCGCTCATCCCAGCGAGCGCCCCCGCCCGGGTCCTGTCCAGCCTGTACGGCCGGCACTCCTGCTCGGCGCGGATAGAGTGGTCCGGGCTGGAGTTCAGCTGCGAGACCGCGCTCTGGCGGCCCCAGCCCGGCCAGGCCGTGCGCGTGGACGTGACCGCGGGGACCTTCTACCCCCTGTCCGCGGCCGGCAGCACACCAGCCGCACGACAGGAAGGCGAGCACGCCGCATGACCACTCCCCTCGTCGCTCTCATCCGGCACGGCCAGACCGCGTGGAACCTGGAGAGCCGGATGCAGGGCAGCACCGACGTCCCGCTGAATGACACCGGCCGGGCGGAAGCACGGGCACGCGGGGAGGAACTGGCCGCCCTGCCGGTCCGCTGGAGCGCCTGCTTCTCCTCGGACCTGAGCCGCGCCGAGGAGACGGCCAGGCTGATCGTGCAGCGGCTGCGTGCCGCCGGCCCGCCCCTGGGCCCCGAGCCGCAGCTGAGCGCCCGGTTGCGCGAGCGCTCCTTCGGCCAGGCCGAGGGGCTGCGGGTGGAGGAGCTCTTCGCCCGCTGGCCCGGCATCCGCGAGGTCGCCGCGTCGACGGGATGGACCGAGCGGGACTCGCTCAACGATCTGCTCCAGCCTGGTTCCGTGCCGGGCCTGGAGGACGCCGAGGCCTGTGGCCGCCGCGGCGCGGACTTCCTGGCGGAAGTGCTGCAGGAACACGGAACGGCCGCCGATGCGGGCCATGCGGCGTCCACACCGCCCGGGCCGGACATGTCGTCAGGCCCGGCCGAGGGCATCGCCGTGGTCTGTCACGGCACGCTCATCCGGCTCGTGACGGCGCAGCTGACCGGGACGCTGCTGCCCAAGCTCGCCAACGGCGCGGTCGTCTGGCTGCGACCCTCGGAGGGACGTTGGGAACTGAGCGTCGGCCCGGGCTCGACGGCCTCCCCGCGCGTCTCTGATCCCGCGCCCAGCTAGCCTCAACCCGCCGGCAGCTGCGCGCGCAGCGTGAAACTACCGTCGGGCTCGGGTCCGGCGTCCAGGCTGCCGCCCAGCGCCTCCGCGCGTTCCCGCAATCCGGCGAGTCCCAGCCCGGCGCCGCCGGCGGTGCCGGCACGGGCCGAGTCCTCGGCGCGGACGGGCCCGTTGGTCACCGTGATCCTCAGATACTCGCCGTCCAGGTCCACCCGGACGCGCACGGCGGCGCCCGGCGCGTGCCGCAGGGCGTTGCTGAGCCCCTCCTGCACGATCCGATAGGCGGTCACGCCCGTGGCGGGCGGGATCGCCGCCGGGTCTTGTCCCGGCGCCGCCGTCTCGGTGAACTCGATCCGTGCGCCCGACTGCCGCGTCGATTCGATGAGCCCGGCAAGATCGCCCAGATGCGGCTGCGGGGCGAGCGGTGCACGGTCCGCGCCGCGCAGCAGCGCCAGCAGCGCACGCATCTCGCCCAGTGCCTGCCGCGCCGACCCGGCGATCGAGTCGAACTCCCGGGCGATCCGCGCGTCCACGCCCGGCAGCCGGTACTGGGCGGTGGCGGCCTGGACGCTGATGACGGACATGCTGTGGGCCACCACATCGTGCAGCTCGCGGGCGATCCGGTTGCGTTCCTCGAGTTCCCGCCGTTTGGCCTCCTGCACCGCGCCGACCCGGCGTTCGGCGACCAAGGCGCCGCGGCTGAGAAGCCACAGCCGCAGCAGCGCCCCGACGAGCGCGACGGCGGCGCCGACGGAAGCGAGCACGATGACGTTGGCCAGGGCGCCGTCGACGCGGGAGCCGGGCAGGAACGGCATGAACATGAACGATCCCGCGGCCGGGAGCGCCCACGCCGCCAGTGCGAGGCCCCAGGGCGCCCGCAGCGCCACGAGCACCATCACCACCAGCTGGGCGAGCATCGCCGGCACCGGCCAGGGCCACGGCAGACCCGTGACGGGGTAGCTCGCCAGTGCCCCGCCGAGCCCCGCGGCGGTGCCGAGGGCCACGGCGGCCATCGGCTGCCGGACGGCGAGCAGCAGGGCGCCGCTGTGCGCGAGGGCCAGCAGCATCGCCACTGCCACCGGCACCGCGTAGACGGCAGCCAGCACCGGCCATCCCACCGCCAGCAGCACGACGGCGACGACCGCCGCCGCGAGCCAGGTCCAGGCATCGGCGGACCACTCCCGCGGCGCGGTATCGCCGGTGCTTCCCGCACGCTGCGGCCAGGTGGCGACCGGCTCGCCGCCTGGGCCTGACCCGTGGGCGGGCGCCCCGAGGGCTGCCGTCGTGACCGTCGCGTCGAGCAGTGCCAGTCCCCGCATGACGAACGGCAGCGTGACCAGGAAGACCGATCCCGTCATGAGGTTCACCAGGGACTCCGCCAGGTAGTTCGATTCCATACCGGGCAAGAGGCCGAGCGCGTGGAGGGCGCCGAGGAGCAGGTGGCCCAGCCCCCGGTACTCGTCGCCGGGGATGGCGTGGCCCCACAGCCAGTACGTCACGCCGCCCAGCGCCACGGCAGTCCAGGAGACCGCCAGGGTGAAGGCCGCCGTGCGCAGCGGGAAGGCGATGAGGCTCTCGAAGAGCAGGTCGAGCCAGCGGCGCGGATCGGCCAGCAGACCGAGCAGGCCGCTCACACCGGGCGAACGCTCCCGGTACCGCGGGGCCGGCAGCGCCCGGCCCCAGATGCGCAGCCGGGCGCGGGAGAGCCCGGCGAAACCGGAGCCGATGAGCAGGGTCAGGGGCAGCAGCACGGCACCGAGCCAGATGACGAGCGTGCCGGCGCCGAGGGCGAACATCGGGATCAGCACCACGAAGGCCAGCAGGGAGGTGAGGAAGCCGGGCAGGACGTAGGCGTAATCACGGCCGAGCTGCTGGAGGAAGGACGGGGAGGAGCCCGCCCGGGCTTCGTCGGAGGTCATCGTCATCATCGTCCCCCATCCGTGGACTTGCCGGTACCGGCGCTTGCCAAGACCGGTGCCGCCGGTGCCGCGAGCGCGGCGCCGCCCGGCGATGGGCCGGCCTGCACGGACGGGTGCAGCCGGGCCAGGGCGAAGACGCCGGCGATGGCCGCCGCCGCCGTGCCCAGCAGCGCCACGCTTCCGGCCGGGGTCGCGCCGGCGTACTCGCCGAGCACGCCCGCACCGATGGTGACGGCCACGATGGGATCGACGACCGTGAGGCCCGCCAGCACGGTTTCGGGCGGCCCGGAGGCGTAGGCGGTCTGCACCACCCAGGTCCCGGCGGCCGAACCGAGCGCCACCCCTGCCAGCAGCGTCCACCAGGCCGCGACGGGCAGGGCGGAGGGCCCGCCGTGCAGGAAGGAGTGGGCGAGCACATGCGCGCCGCTGGCCACGGAGCCGAAGAGCACGCCCGCCGTGACCACGCGCATCACGTGCCGGGCGGAGCTCACGGCGATGCCGGCACCGAGCAGGGTGAAGACCAGGATGAGACCGCCCAGCCGGGTGGCCGTATCGCCTTCCAGGACGAGCGGGCGCGCATAGCCGGAGGAGAGGCCGACGAACAGCCCTACGGCGAGCACGGTGCCGGCGAGGGCCGCCAGCGGCGCCAGACCGAGGCGGCGCCGCAGCACGAACGCGCTGATCACGACCGCGGCGACGAGGGACAGCATACCCAAGGGCTGTACCAGCGCCACCGGGCCCAGGCCCAGTGCCAGCACGTTCAGCACGATCTCCGCGCCGATGAGCGCCAGGCCGAGCAGCCAGAGGGGGCTGCGTGCGGCGAGCAGCAGCCCCCGCATGCGGGCACCCACGGAGGCACCGTCGGCACGCGGAGCGGTGGCGACGGCGTGGTGCTGCAGATGCGTGCCGAGGGCCAGGAAGAGGGCCGCGAACACGGCCAGGGATATCGCAGTGAGGTACATGCCCGTGACGCTAGGGACCGGTTCTCCGCCGCCGCATCACCCGCAGGAGTGAACCCGGGTACGACCTTCGGGTGATCTGCCCGCGGCCGGTCCGCGGTCCGGGCGCGAGCGGGTTACGGTGAGGACATGACGGAGACAGCGGGTGCGCCCGGCGCGGCGGTGCGCGTGGCGATCATCGACGATCACGCCATGGTCCGCGAGGGGTTCGGCGCCCTGCTGGACGCGCAGCCGGATCTGAGCGTCGTCGGGAGCGCCGCCGATGGCGCGGATGCCGTGGACCTGGTGCGGCGGACGCACCCGGACGTGATCCTGATGGACATCCGGATGCCGCGGCTCAACGGCCTGGACGCGGCCCGTGCCGTGTTCGCCATGCCCGGGGAGCATCCGCGCATCGTGATGCTCACGACCTTCGACTCGGACGAGTACGTCTTCGCCGCGCTGCAGGCCGGCGCGAGCGGCTTCCTGCTCAAGGACGCCACCGCGCAGGAACTCGTCCATGCCGTCCGGGTGGTCGCCGACGGCGGGGCGCTGCTGGCCCCCTCAGTCACCCGGACGCTGATCGCCGACTACGCCCGCCGACCGGCCAGGCGACGGGACACCGCCGTGCTGGGGCAGTTGACGGAACGCGAGCTGGAGGTGATGCGGCTCATCGCCCGGGGCGGTTCCAATGCCGAGGTCGCCACCGAGCTGTACCTCTCGGAGCAGACGGTGAAGACCCACGTCTCCCGTGTCTTAAGCAAGCTGGGCCTGCGCGATCGTACGCAGATCGTGGTCGCCGCGTACGAATCCGGGCTCGTCCACCCGGGCGAGTGACCAGTCCGGCCGCTGAAGCGCGCTCAGACGATCCGCCCGGCGCGGATGTCGTCTTGCTGCTGAAGCTCGGTGTCCCGTTTCGATTCGGCCTTCGCGACGATGTCCTCGGCCTCTTCCTGGGGCACCACGGCGAGCCCGTCGGAATCGCCGATCACCCAGTCACCCGGCCGGACGACGACTCCGCCCAGTGCCACCGGGACTCCGCTGCGGCCCGGGCCGTTGCGGTACGGGCCCGCGGGGATGACGCCGCGGGCGTACACCGGGAAGCGGAGCCCGGCGATCTCATCGGCGTCCCTGACCGCGGCGTCGAGGACGAACCCGGCGCAGCCCCGCCGCTGGGCCCGTTCGGCGATCAGTTCGCCGATCAGTGCCCGATGCGTCACGCCCTGGCCGTTCACCACCAGGACGTCGCCGTCCTTCAGTGCCGGGATGATCTCGTGGATGGCACGGTTGTCGCCGCCGGCGGTGAGGACCGTCACGGCCCGGCCGGCGAGCCGGCACCCGGGCCAGATCGGCCTGATGCGACCGTCCACCACGTTCAACCGGTCCATCACATCGCCGAGGTGGCTGACCGAGACTCCCGCGAATCGTTCGCGCAGAGCGGCATCGGCGTTCACCGCGTCCTCGTTCACAGTGCGCCCACCACGTTCGGGACCAGCCGCTGGAAGGCTTCGGCCTGGCGGATGGACTTGTCGCCGGTCACCTTCCGGGCGTGGTTGCCCCGGTGCTCGGCCCGCTGCGCGTAGTACTCCTGCAGATAGCGCTGCGCCTTCATCTCCGCCATGGCGCTGAGCTTCTGCTCGAACACCGGGGTGATGTCCACGAAGACGCTCGGGAGGAAGCCGCACAGCTCCGGCTGATGGGGCTCGAACGCCAGGTACTCGGTTGGCGGGACCGTCCGGAAGGCCGAGTCCACCCCGGCCCCGGAGGTCAGCAGCCGGGCACGGTCCACCGCCTGCCGTGCCACCGGGTGGTCCGGGTTGAACGGGTCTTTGTCGGGGTGGGTCAGGATCACGCGCGGCTGCAGCTCGCGGATCACCTCGACCAGCCTGCCGACTGCGTCCTCATCGGCCCGCAGCGGATAGTCCCCGAGATCCAGTCCCTCGAAGGACGCTCCCAGATGCTCGGCCGCGGCCGTCGCTTCCGCGTGCCGGATCCGCTTGACGTTCTCCTCCGTCTGATCCGGCTGCTTCCAGAGCTCGCCGGATTCGCCGCGCTCCCCGTAGGACATCGCCACCACATGTGCCCGGCCCCCGTTCCGGACGAACGTGGCCACCGCCCCGGCGGCGCGCCAGACGAAGTCCGCGCTGTGCGCGCCCACCACCAGAAGCGTGCGCTCCGGCATCTGTCCTCCTCGATCGCTGTCATCGGCGCTTCCCTGCCCCGGCACGGTCCGTACGGTCCCGACCGGCCCCTCGTTCGCGGTCACTCCTGGACCCCGGCCCAGACGATGCTGCTGTAGTCCGGTGCCTCGGCGATCAGGGCCGAATCCAGGTGGAAGCTGATCGCGGTGTCGAAGGCGTCCTGCGCCACCACCGCGGAGGTGGCCATCTCCTGCGGGAGGATCTCGACCAAGGCCTCCACCGCCGCCGGATCCGTGCCCTCCAGATACGAGGACAGCAGTTCCGCGCTCTCTTCCGGGTTCGTCTCGATGAACTCGAGGGCGCGGTCGATCCCGCGGTTGAAGGCCTCGATCTGCTCGCCCTTGCCCTCGATGGCGGTGCCCGTGCTGAACAGCACGCCATGCAGCGCACCGGCCATATCGGGGACGTCGCCGCGCTGCGGGGAGATGTAGATCTCCCCGACACCCTCGACCTCCGCCATCTGCCCGGCGGGCTGGAAGAACGCCAGCGCGTCGACCTGACCGCTGGACATAGCGCCGATGGCCGAGGACGTCACCGCGCCGAGGTTGACCAGCGTCGCGTCCGTCTTGGCGTCCAGCCCCACCTGGTCGAACAGATAGATCAGCAGCGCCTCCGTGCCGGAGCCCGGGTCGGTGATCCCGATGTTCTTGCCTTCGAGCGCGCGGATGCGCTCCTCCAGCGGGGCATCCGCCGGCGGCCCGTCGAAGCCGTCCGCGGTGATGACGTCGACGTAGTACTCGGTGACCAGGGAGCCGGTGATCTGGGTGTCGTCGGTGTTCTCGGCGAGGTTGAGCGCATCGGTGATGACGCCCGCGCCGATGTCGATGGATCCCGAGGTGAGGGCCGCAGCCAGCTTGGCGCCGGTGCCCAGCCTGGGACGTTCCCCGAGCGTGACGCCCTCCTCCTCGAAGAATCCCTCCTGCTCGGCGACGTAGAGCGGGAAGAACGCCACCGAATCGCTGATCTGCCCCACATTGAGCACATCGGAATCGGAAGACGCCTGTCCCGCGCAGCCGCTCGCGGCGGCCAGGCCGATGGCTGTGGCGACTGCGGCCGCGGTCCGTATGGATGTCCTGAGTTTCATCGTGCAACTCCCCATCGAGTCGTGAAATCGAGTCGTGAACAAAACGTGATCAGGTCGTACGAGGTGGTAGCGGATCAGGGTGTGATGCCGATCAGCGGTGCTGTCGGCCGCGCGGGCCCCTCAGGCGTCCAGCGGCTTCCATCTGTTGGCCCGGGAGGCGATCGCGCCCACCACGGCATTGAGCACCATGGCCAGAGCGGTGAGGACGACGACGGCGGCGAACACTCCCGCGGTGTTGAACTGGGCGGCGGCGTCGTTGATGAGGTATCCCAGCCCTCGGTTCGAGGCCACGAGCTCGCCGATGACGGCGCCGATGAGCGCGTAGGGGATCGACACCTTCAGCCCGGTCATGAGGCCGGACATCGAGGCCGGGAGAACGACCTTCAGGGCGATGTCGCGGGTGCTCCCGCCCATCAGCCGTACCGCGTCGATCAGGCCGCGGTCCACGTCACGCACGCCCGCAGCGGTGTTCAGGAAGACCAGGAAGAAGACGCTCACCGCGGCCAGGATGACCTTCATGTCGATGCCGATGCCGAACCAGACGATGAACAGCGGCGCCAGGGCCACTTTCGGGATCGAGTAGAGCGCCATCATGAAGGGTTCGAACACGTCGTAGATCAGCCGTACCGAGGCCAGCGCAAAACCGGCGAGCGCCCCAGTGAGGACGCCGATGACATAGCCGAGGGCCACTTCCTGGATGGTGATCCAGGTGTGAGTGCTCAGGGTGCCGTCGGTCACCCACGCCCAGAGCTGTTCCCAGACCGCGACGGGACTGGACACGAACATGGGGTTGGCGACGACGTTCCCGGCCAGCTGCCACAGCACGAGGAACGCCAGCAGCGCCGCGACCCGCAGCGACCACACCGTCGTGGTCCTGCCGTGCTTGCCCCACCAGCTGCGACGGCGGGCTTCCTTCACCGGCCCGCTGGCGCTGACCTGCACCGGGGCCGCGCGGGTCTCCGCCTGGCCGCTCATCGCCGCGCTCCCTCTTTCAGCGCCCGCACCAGCGTGGCGTGCAGCTCCACGAAACGTGGATGGATCTTGGTCTCGTCCGGGTCGCGGGGGCGGGGGAGGTCGATCTCCTGGTCCAGCAGGATGGCACCGAGCGGCCCCAGGACGACGACGCGGTCGCCGAGGAGCAGCGCTTCCTCCACATCGTGCGTGACGAAGACGATGGTGTGACCCGTGGCCGTCCACAACCGGAGCAGCTCGCGTTGCAGTTCCGAGCGCAGCTGGGCGTCGAGGGCACCGAACGGTTCGTCCATCAGGATGGTCTCGGCGCCGTTGGCGAGCATCCGGGCCAGGCTCGCCCGACGTCGCATACCGCCGGACAGCTCCCGGGGGTAGCTGTCGGCGAAGTCCGCCAGCCCTACCGTCGCGATGAGTTCCGCCGCCGCGGCCTGTCGCTCCGGCTTGGGCCGGCCGGCGATCTCCATGGGCATCTCGACGTTGCGCTGCACCGTCCGCCACGGCATGAGGGTGTCGCTCTGGGTGAGGTAGCCGATGCCGGGCGTGGGTCCGGTGTGCGGGCTTCCGCGATGCAGGACCCGGCCGTTCGTCGGCTTGGACAGGCCGGAGAGCAGATTGAGCATGGTGGACTTCCCGCAGCCGGAGCGGCCCAGCACGGTGACGAAGGTGCCCTGTTCGATGGTCAGGCTGAAGTCCCGCAGCGCGACGGTGGCGACATCGCCGCGCTGGAACTCCTTGGTGAGGTGCTCGATCTCCAGCACGGCGGTCATGATGCGAGCTCCTGAGCCGTACGATGCGATTCCGGGGCGTCCTCAAGCGGGGCGGCGCCGGCCAGCCAGCGTGAGTTGTGGACCACCATCAGGCGGACCTCCTCCTCGGAGAATCCCGCCTCCAGCAGGATGTCGGCGGCGATTCCCAGCCCGTCTTCCACGGGCGGGTTGAAGGGCTGGCCGAGGTCGGAGCTCACCACCGAGAACTCGGGTCCGGCGGCGCGGATGTCCCCCAGCCACACGTCCCAGTCCACCTTCCCGGTCAGCGGTGTGGTCAGGCAGCGTTCCAGATACGCCCCGTGAGCGGTGAGCTCTTTCTGTCCGGCGGCCGGTATCCGCTGCGAGGTGAACTCGGGATGCGTCACGACGAGGCGCCGTACGCCGCGTTCACGAGCGGCCGCGATCACCTTGGCCGACTCGTCGCCGTGGAGGTGACCGGTCGCCAGCGTCATGTCGTGCGCGGCGATCACCGTCAGCACCTGGAGGGTCGCCTCCGAGACGGCTCCGTCCTGATCGAGCACGTCGACCGTCGGGCTCTGGATCCCAGCCGATCTGAGGTCTTCCTGAAGCTGCGCCCACATCGGCGGTGTGGCGCCTTCGGGTTCTTCCGCCAGGCAGCTGCGCTGGTTGTCGCTGTCCACGGTGGGAAGCCAGACGAACTGGGCCCCGCTCCGGCCGGCGATCTCGACCGCCACTGGGTTGAGCCCTCCGACGGAGGCGTTGAGCGTGATCGCACCGCGGACATCGACCTCTGGATGCACGGCGCGGACGACGGCCGCGCGTTCAGCGGTGGGGACGTAGTGGGACTTCAGTACGAAACCAGCCATCCCGCGCTCCTTGAAGCGCGGCGCGAGTTCGAGGTCGCTCACCCTGCGTTTCATCACGTCCGGGGCGATGTGCACGTGGAGGTCGTAGGCGCCCCTGACGAGGTCGAGTGCACGGGTGCTGGGTACGGGGTGATTCGACATGCCGCTCCTTTGCGAACAAGTTGGTCACCAACATTGTTAACGATCTTGGAAACGAACGTCAATACCCATGCGCATCAGAATATGGATGCACCGCCTGCGCCCTCACCCGCGCGCTTCGGTGAAGTACTCCTTCGTCGCGCGGTGCACGCTGCGCAGGTGCGCCTGCATCGCCTCCGCGGCGCGGCCGGGATCCTGCGCGCAGATGGCCTCGACGATCTCAAGGTGCTCAGGCAGCGATTCGGCCGGCCGGTGGGGCTGCATGGCCAGCCGGATGCGATAGCGGACATTCTGCGCCCGCAGGCGGGAGACGATGTCCGGGGCCACCCTTGCCCCACTGATGTCCAGTACCGCCTGGTGAAGTGCCCGGTTGGCCTCCGAATAGCCCTCGGCGTCATGCTCGCCGACGGCACGGCGCATCACCTCGGCGATGCCGCGCAGGCGGCTCGCGCCCTCCTCATCCACGCGTTCGGCGGCCCGGCGGGCGCACAGCGACTCCAGCGCTGCCCTGATCTCCACGATCTCTAGCGCCTCCTCCAGATCGACCGCGCGGACCCTGGCGCCGCGGTTCCTGATCCGCTCGACGAGTCCCTCCACCGCGAGGACCGCCAGGGCGGAACGGACGGCACCCCGGCTGGCGCCGAACATCTCAATGAGATCGGATTCGATGAGCCGCTGCCGCGGAGCGAACTCTCCCGCGACGATCGCCTGACGCAGCCGGTCAGCGACACGGTCCGCATCGCTGACCGGCGCGCCCGCCTTCTCGCTGACAGCTTCCTGGGCCATGCTCTTCCTTTCGATCGACGGCAAGCATTATTGTAAACAATGTTGTTCACACATGATTGGGGAGGTCAAGGATGACCAGGATTGCCATACTCGGCCTCGGCGAGGCAGGGCGCCTCTTCGCAGCGGGATATTCCCGTGCCGGCGCCCGCGTGCGCGGCTATGACCCGTTCGTCACCGCCGGGGAGGATGGCGTCGAACAGAGCGCCACGCTGCCGGAGGCGCTGGAGGGCGCTGACGTCGTCATCAGCCTGGTGGGCCCCCGCGCGGCCGCCGCGGTCGCCCGGGAAGCCTGCGCCGTCATCGGACGCGCCTGCGTCTACGCCGACTTCAACACGCTGTCCCCGGAGGAGAAGCGGGCGATCGCGCACGAATTCGAGGGACGGGGGCTCTTCGCCGACGTCGCCGTGATGGCACCCGTGCCCCGCGCCGGCAGCCGCACGCCGCTGCTGGCCTCCGGGTCCGGCGCAGAGACGTTCGTCCGGGCGGTGACGCCACTGGGTACGCCCGCGACCGCGGTGTCCGGCGACGCGGGGGACGCGGCCGGTCGCAAGCTCCTGCGCAGCGTGTTCATGAAGGGCCTTGCGGCGCTCATCATCGAGTCCCTGGAGGCCGCCCGGGAGGCCGGCGCGGAAGAGGAGATCCGCGGGCAGATCGCCTCGGAGCTGGGGGAGGACGGCGAGGCCCTCGTCGACCGTCTCGTGCGCGGCACCCGTCAGCATGCCTCGCGCCGCGTCCACGAGATGGAAGCGGCGGTTGGCTATCTCGCGGAGCTCGGCGCCCGGCATCCGGTCACCGACGCCACGGTCGAGTGGCTGCGCCACCTCAGCGATGCGCCGCTGAAGCGCCCGCTCAGCCCGCCTGGCACAGATCCCGGGCGGCCTGCGCGATCCGTTCCTCGGTGACCAGTACCGTGCTGGCCGCCGGGCCCAGCGGGATATACGAGTCCTCTCCGCACACCCTGGCCACCGGCGTCTGCACCCTGTGGTCGGTCAGTAGCGCCATGAGAGGTTCGGCGATGCCTCCGGTGCGCCGGCCCTCGTCGACGATGAGGATGCGGGAGGCGGTGCGCGCCTGCGCCAGGATGTCCTCCTCCGGGAGGGGGTTCAGCCAGCGTAGGTCGAGCAGCCGGGCGCTGATGCCCTCGGCCCGCAGGTCCGCGGCGACGCGGGAGGACATCCGCACGCCGTTGCCATAGGTGAGGATCAGTAGGTCCTCGCCGTCACCGTGCAGGCGGGCCCGGCAGAACTCGTCGGCGTCCGCCGAGGGCGGCCGGTAGGGCGCGAGCCATCGGCCGTCCCCCTCCTGCCGGTCCCGCGTGTGGTAGAGCGCGATGGGCTCCAGGAAGACGCACACCTTGCCTGAGCCCGCGGCCAGTCCGGCGCAGGCGCGCAGCAGGCCGGGCGCCTCGGCTGGGTGGCTGGGCACCGCGAGCACCAGGCCCGGGATGTCCCGCAGCGCCGCGACGGAGTTGTCGTTGTGGAAGTGCCCGCCGAAGCCCCGCTGGTAGGCCAGGCCGGCGATCCGCACCACCATGCCGTTGCGGTACTGGCCGTTCGAGAAGAACGCGAGCGATCCGGCTTCCCCGCGCAGCTGGTCCTCGGCGTTGTGGACGTAGGCGAGGTACTGGATCTCCGGGATCGGCAGCAGGCCGGCCAGGGAGGCACCGAGGGCCGTGCCGAGGATGGTCTGCTCGTCCAGGAGCGTGTCGAAGACCCGCTGGGCGCCGAACCGTTTCCGCAGGCCCCGGGTGACGCCGTAGACCCCTCCCTTCTTGGCGACGTCCTCGCCGAAGACGAGCGCACCGGGATGGGCGGCCAGCAGATCGATGAGGGCTGCATTGATGCTTCCCGCCAGGGTCAGCGCGGGTCCGTCCTCCGGGAGCTTTCCGGCGAAGATCGTTTCCCGCGACGGCGCCCGGGTCGCGGCGGTCTCGCGTTCGGCATCGGGGTCCCGTGCGGTCAGCGGAGACATGACCTCGCGGGCGGTCCGCAGGCGCGGTGTTCCGTGCACGGCCTCGGCCGACTTCCGGACCGCGGACCCGATCTCCTCGTAGCGGGAGAGCACGTCGCCGGCGGAGGCGCCGTCCTCGATCAACGCGGCGGCGGTGCGTAGCAGCGGGTCGCGGGCGTAGTCCCCCAGGATGTCGCGGGTGGACCGGTAGCCGATCTCCGCATCGGAGCCGGCATGACCCATGAACCGCACCGTCTTCAGGTGCAGCACCAGCGGGCGGCGCTCCCGGCGGACCCGGGCGGCGGCCGCTGCGGCGATGGTCAGCGCCTGGGCCGGGTCGGCGCCGTCGGCCGCGAGGTAGCCGATGCCGGGGAGGCCTCCCAGCACGGCCTCCGTCCAGCCGGGAGGCGTCGTGGTGCTGATGCCGATGCCGTTGTCCTCGCACACCAGCAGCAGCGGCAGCGGCACGCCCTGGTGGGAGCAGTACCCGGCGGCGTTGAGGGCGCCGATGGTGGTCGAATGGTTCATCGAGGCGTCGCCGAAGCTGGTCACCACCACCGCGTCGTCCGGCCAGGACGTGGAACGGCCGAGTGCCTTCGCGCGGCCGAGGGAGAAGGCGAGGCCGACGGCGCGGGGCAGATGGGAGCCGATGGTGGAGGTCTGCGGGATGATAGACAGCCCGGCGTGGCCGAAGACCTTGTGGCGTCCGCCGGAGATCGGGTCGCGGGTGGAGGCGGTGAGGCTGTGCAGCACGTCTTCGACCGGGGTGCCGCCTGGGACCTGCGCGGCGCGGGCGCAGTAGAAGCCGCCCGAGCGGTAGTGCAGCAGCGCCGGATCGGTGGGGCGGAGCGCCAGGGCGACGGCGGCGTTGCTTTCGTGCCCGGCAGAACCGATCGTGTAGAAGCCCTCGCCCTGGGACTGCAGGCTGCGCGCGGCCAGGTCGAGGTGGCGGCTGCGGGCCTGCGCGTCGAAGTACTCCTGCAGCAAGTCCGTGGCGATGGGCGCATCCGGCCGGCGCGCCGGAACGGGTCCTTTCCCGGTCGGGACGACACCCGGGGGCGAGCTGCGCACGGGCTGCGAGTCATGCGCCGGCGTGTACCGGGCGAGCCAGCTGCGACGGGCCTCGTCGTCCTCCTCCCAGGCGGTCAGCTGCCTGCGAAGATGCTCGTCCACGCTCTCGATCATCGTGCTCCCGTCCCCTGCGCGGGCTCCCCTGCTGCCCGCGGACCTCTATAGAAGCATCGGCGGATGCGACGCACGGCACAAGAGCGGCACGGGAGTCAGGCCGCCCGGATTCCTCAACCAGGGCTTTAGGGTTCATGAACCGAGCGCGCCGCGGCGGTTCGGGGAGAACACGTACGGCTGAGCATGCGGGCCGGGACGAGCGACCCACGCACACTTCGACGCCGCGGCCGCGCCCCGTCACAGCCAGCGCGGCGCAGGCACCTCCGCGCCAGCATCGAGGCCACTGGCATCGCGGCCGGAGGCCCAGCCGACCACCGCCGCGAGCGTCCCCCGCACGAGCGCAGGCTCGCCACCGGTGGCCGGGAGGGGGACCTCGGGAGCCAGCTCAGGGTGATCCGTCACCTCCAGGCGGACCGCGGGGCCGTCATCGGCGCCCTGGCTGCTCCAGTGGCCGGTGATATCGCGAAGAAGCCTGGCAAGGACCTCCGGCGGAACATCCTCGAATCCGAGGCCGGCGTCGAGGTCGACGGCGTGCAGCCAGAGTTCACGGGCCCGCATCCAGACCGTCTCGGAGAACGGGATGTCGGCGCCCTGGGCGGTGCGGACGCGCGCCTCCCACACCGGCCGGGTGGCGTCCCGCCAGCATCCGTCCAGTTCCGCGGCACCCTGCCGGTGCAGGCAGCGCAGTTCGAGAGCGGGCCGCGCGGCGAGGGATTCGATCTCGGCGTCGCGTGCTTCGCGGGAGGGGTACATGGGGTGCTCAGTGCCGGTCCGAGCCCATTCGGCCAGCCGGAGGAACGCCCTCGCATTGGCGGCCACGTGGGCGATGACGTGCCGGCGGCGCCAGCCGGGCAGGAGGCTGGGCTGATCGTAGACGTCGTCCCCGGAAACGCGCCCGCCTTCGTGCTCGGCGCGTTCGAGCCGTGCCAGTGCCGCGTCGAAGAACTCGGTGCTCTGCCGCACCGTGCGCAGCGCTTCATCGAGCTGCGGATCATGAGTGCTCATGGATGAAGTCTAGGTGCCTTGTCTCCAGCACATGGCGCCGGGGCGCTTCGGCTTCCGACAGCAGGGGCGGAAGTCCGGCGCTCAGGAGCCCGGCGACGCCGACCGCTGGGAACGGCGAGCCGCGCGGCCAGGTGGGGTCCGGCCGCAGAAACCCGGCCACCTCTAGTACTGAAACAGCGAGCCACGTAGCCGAGCGGGGACCCCCAGAAAGCAGGCAGGGCCTACCGCGAAAACAGCAGGCCACACGGCCGAGCCGGGATTCCGGCCGCAGAAACCCGGCCACGTCTACGGCGGGGGCGGTGAACCGGGCGCCCGGGACTGCGGCTCACGTCTCAGCGGGGCGGTTCACGTCTCAGCGGGGCGCGCGGTGGAGGACGAATCCGAAGATCAGCAACAGGGCGGCACCGATCCAGCCGCCGGCGATCCCGTACTCGGGAAACCCGAGCGTCAGGACGACACCGGCAAGGACCATCAGGATGCCCAGCACGGCGAAGAGCTTCTGGCCGTAGAGGAAGACGAAGGGCAGGTAGTGCGCACCGACGATCGCCAGAGCCGCCGGGAAGAACAGATGAGGAGCGGAGATGCCCAGTGCCAGCGCCACGAGCAGCCCGATCGGCACCGTCATCGCCGTCTGGGTGGCCAGCGCGTTCATCGGGTGCCCTTTGGGCAGGGCGTTCTCTCCCGGTCCCAGCCTCATGATCAGCAAGGACACCGGCATGATGAGCATCCCGCCGAAGAACAGCGTCACCATCGCCGCCTGGTCGCTGCCCCAGGTTCCGGCCGCCGCCGCGGCGCACCAGAGCACCGATGACACCCATGGCCCCACCGAGCCGCCGTAGTAGACCCGTCGTACATCGGCCTGTGCCTGCTGGATCTCCATGGCTCCAGCCTGGCATACCGTCCGGAAGGCGCGCAGCAAGAGACCCACGCCGCCTCGGCGCTCCGGGCGAACTGCGCTCCGGCCGTCCCGTGGGTACCGGGAGCGGCCAGACCGGGCCCGCCCTCAGGAGCCGAGCACGATGACGGCCGGACCAGCCCTGCCAGCGCTCGGGCCGCGCGGATACCGGGGCGTCGACCAGTGAGCACCGGGCGATACCAGGGCCCGTGGCGGCCAGACCGGCCCTGCCCTCAGGAACCCAGCAGCGCCTGCCGTAGCGTGCCCAGGCCGACGCTTCCGAGGGCGAGCGCTTCAGCGTGGAAGCGCTTGAGGTCGCGGCCGTTGCGTGCGATCCAGTCGTCGCGCAGCCGTTCCCATTCGCGCTGGCCGACCTTGTAGGAGGGCGCCTGGCCCGGCCAGCCGAGGTAGCGGTTGGCCTCGAACCGGACGAAGCCCTCGTTCATGTTCACGTGCTGCGCCAGGAACGGGAAGGCGTCATCACCGGTCCAGGTGCCGGTGCCGTCGGGCTTGGGCAGCCCCAGGTGGACGCCGATGTCGAGCACGACGCGGGCGGCGCGCATCCGCTGGCCGTCGAGCATCCCCAGCCGCTCGGCGGGCGTGCCCAGGTAGCCGAGCTCGTCCATCAGCCGCTCGGCGTAGAGCGCCCAGCCCTCGCCGTGGCCGGAGTTCCAGTTGAACCTGCGCCAGGCGTTCAGCCGGCCCCGCTGGTACAGCGCCAGGCCGGTCTGGAGGTGATGGCCGGGAACGCCCTCGTGGTAGACGGTGGTCAGTTCGCGCCAGGTGTCGAAGCGGGTGACTCCGGCGGGCACGGACCACCACATGCGCCCGGCCCGGGCGAAGTCCTCGCTGGGCGGCGTGTAGTAGATGCCGCCCTCGTCCGTGGGCGCGATCATGCATTCGATCCGGCGCAGCGGCTCGGGGATGTCGAAATGCGTGGCGCCGAGTTCCGCGATGGCGCGGTCGCTCACCTCCTGCATCCAGGCGCGCAGCGCTTCGGTGCCCTCCAGCTGCATGGAGGAGTCCGATTCCAGGTAGGCGATCGCCTCCCCCACGCCTGCGCCGGGGAGGATTTCCTGGGCGATCCGTTCCTGCTCCTCGACCATCCTGGTCAGTTCCTCCACGCCCCAGGCATAGGTCTCCTCCAGGTCGACCTCCACGCCGGTGAAGTGCCGCGAGGCCAGCTGGTAGATCTCCCGGCCCACGGCATCGGCGGGTGTCGCCTTCTGGCTGAGCTCGTGCTCCAGGAAATCCGCGAGTCGCTCATAGGCGCCGATGGCGGCTCCGGCCGCGGTCTCCAGCGCGGGCCGCTGCGGTTCGGGTGCGCGGGCGGCCAGGGCGGCGAAGAAGCTGCCGGCTCCGCTCTGCTTGCGGGCCTGGGCGAGTACCTCGGTGACCTGGCGGATGGCTGGCGTGTTCCCGGCCTCGATGCCGGCGCGCAGGGAGGCGAGGTAGCCGTCCATCGCGTCCGGGAGGTTCTGCATTCGCAGCGCGATGTGCTCCCAGTCCTCCGGGGTGTCCGTGGACATCAGGTCGAAGATGTCTCGCAGCCCCTGCGCCGGTGAGGCGATGACGTTGAGGTCCCGCTGCCAGAACCCGGCCTCGTGCTGCTCCACTGCCAGGTCCAGGGTGCGGATCAGCTCGGCGCGGGTGACCCGGTCCACCTCGTCGGCCGGTTCGGTGGCGCGCACCTGGGCGAGCATCCGGCGGGCGGCGCCGGCGTGGCCGGCGTGGCCGTCGGGCGAAAGATCGGCGTACTGGCCCTCACGGCCGGGCCGGCCGAGTTCCACGTGGAGTTCGGGCTCGAGTTCCAGCAGGGCGTCCATCCACTGCTCGGCGAGCCGGTCCAGCTCGGTGGGGGTGCGTTCTGCCCTGGGCGCGGCTTCGCTGCCGCCGGTGTCGGGAAGGGGTGCATGTCCGGTCATGAACGACAAGCCTACTGCGGTCGCACGGTGTTCTGGCAGCCTGAGCGTTCTGGTGTGATGAACGTTCTGACGTGCTGGACGTTTTAACCTGACGGAGATTCTGGCGTGCTGGAGATTCTGCCCATTGGAGACTCTGCCCGTGAGAGATTCTTCCCCGTTGGACGTTCTGATTGGTTGACTCCGCCGGGGTTGCGGGCACAGTCCCGCCTGCACGCGCGAGCGTTGTTCTGTATACCACCAGCCTTGACATCACTGGGCACAACCCCGCTTGCACGCGGGAGTGTCCGTGCCGGGTCATACAGTAAGACCATGACGAACACCCCGCATCGCTACCGGCACGAGGAGCTTCGTGCGGTGCCTGCAGCCGGCGCCGGTGCCGGCCGGGGTGGCGGTGCACGGCACGATGGCGGCCAGGGTGGCGCTGCATGGCCCGACGGCGGCCCCGGCGGAGAACACCGTCCGACCTGCGGCGATGCCCGCGGGAACCGAAGTCCGTCCCGCAACACCGCCGGTGGTGATGCGCTGGATACGCTTGCCCGTCTTCAGCGGGCGTCGGCTCGGATGGAAGCGCAGATCCTCACCCACGCCCTGGACTACCTCGATCGCGTGGCCGCCCAGGCTGAGGCCGACTACGCCAATCACGACCGTCACCTCAACCGCCTCCAGGCCGCCGGCGACGCACATGCCGCCAGCGCCGCCCAGGCCGCCGGGACAGGACACTCCGGTTCTGTACAGCAGGTTCAGGCTGCACGCGGCGCCGCGATCTATGAGATCGGCCAGGCGCTGGGCCTCAGTGAGGGCCAGGCGTCCCTCCGGCTGGCCCGGGCGGCCCGTGTCCGTGAGGCGCTACCAGCCTCCTGGCAGGCCTTCCAGGCCGGCGTCCTGGACGCCGCGCGGGTTCATGTTCTCGCCGAGGCCGCCAATGCCCTCACCCGGGCCGAGTCCCTGCATAGGCTTGATGCGCAGGCGGCCACGTACGCTGCCGGCCGGACCGTGGCGCAGCTACGAGCCTGGATCAAGCGGCGGATCGCGTCGTGGGAACCGGACGCGCAGGCCCACCGCACCGCTGAGGCGCTGCAGGGCCGGCGGGTATGCATCGACCACCGCGATGACGGGGTCAGCGAGTTGTGGGCCGTGCTGCCCACGATGCACGCGGTCGCGATTGATCAGGCACTGACGAGGGCAGGAAAGCGGCTCCTGCAACAGTGTCGCCACGGTCAGCAGGCAGGTGGCCTGCACAATCGCGGCAGCACGGCCGGGAACGATAGTGCGGCCGGGAACGACGACACGACCGGGGACAACAACGGCGGCGCGGCCGGGAACGATGGCACAGCGCCTCGTCCCGCCCTCCCGCGTGTCACGTTGGAGCAGGCCCGCGCCGATGTCCTCGCTGATGTCTTGACCGGGGGAAAGCTGCCCCGCGCCCTGGACGCCACCGCCACCGTCGATGCCGGTGGTGTCGATGCCGGTGGTGGGAGCACCGGCTTCCGTGTCCAGTCCGGCCCCGGTAGCACCGGCCACGAAGGCGATGCCCCGGCCACCCACACCGGTGAGGGCCCCGGAGTGGCCTACGAGCCCGGAGCGGGACTCGAAGCCCTGCGGGACGTCCGAGTCGATATCGGCATCACCATCCCCATCGGCACCCTGGCCGGGACAGCCCAGGCGCCCGGTACCGCACCAGACGGGTCCTGGACGCTCCCGGCAGACCAGGTGCGGGAACTCGCTCTCAGTCCTGCTGGCGGTCAGGTGTTCTGGCACCGCCTCCTCATCGACGACAGCGATGACGGTGGCGGCGAGGTGCTCTCCCACACCTATGCCGGGAGGTTCCCGCCCAGAGTCCTCCAGGCTGCGCTCCGGTTCCGGGACGGCACCTGCAGTGTGCCCGGGTGCCGGGTGCCGGCCGCTGACTGCGACACCGACCACCGCACTGCGTGGCCGGCCGGGCCGACCCGTGCTTCGAACTTGTGGAGTCTGTGCCGACGGCATCATCGATGGAAGACCCTCGGGATCATCGAACCGGTCCGCACCAGCGACGACGGCAGCAGTGACAGTCACAGCACCAGCAACCCCGTCCGGTGGGGGTGGGTGCTGCCCTCTGGCAGGGTCGTCCGGGTCGAGCCGGTGGACCACCGTCCCATCGCCGAAACGCCACCCAGCACCTACACCGGAATCGATTCACTGCCGGTGGGCCTGGCCGGGGAGGTCCTGGGTGAGTTCCCGGACGCCTTCCCGCCGCGTGGTCCGGCGTCAGGGCGCCACGGTATGCCGTTGGATGAAGACTTCTGGGACGAAGGCTCGTGGGAAGACGGTCCGCCGCCTCCAAGGGACCTCGATGTTCTCCCGCCTGTCCCCGTAGCGTGCATCACCGCCACGGTCCCGGGCAGCGCTACCGTCACCGGTACACCCGCACCCGCACAGATGCATGCGTGAACGGGCATCGACGCAGCCATTTCCTGAGCGCCCGCCGCTCAGACCCAGGCCGTCACATAGGGGCGTCCACGAGCAGACCCACGCCGGGAATCACGCAGACACCACGCCCGGAACCCCGCGGACCTCGCATCCGAGATCCAGCAAGTTTCGCATCCAGACTCCCGCAGACTTCACGCTCCGCACCCACCAGGTTTCGCGGCCGAGGGACCACAGGTTTCACACCTGGAAGTCCCGCGGATAGGACGACTGCGCCCCGGCACCGGTAGCGGCATGGGCCGCGAATCGGCTGGCCTGCTCGGCTGCCCGGATCAGGTCGTCACCCTCAGCCAGGCGCCCCACCAGCACGCCCGCGAAAGCGTCCCCGCAACCCGTCGTATCGACGACCTCGACGGCAACAGCCGGGACGTGGCCACGTTCCCCGGATTCCTGGACGATCACCGCTCCCTCAGCACCACTCGTCACGACGAGCGTGCTCACGCCCAGTGCTCGCGCCTCGGAAGACATCGCGGCGGCCCGCTCGGAGGACCGTCCAACGTCGTCCGACCGCGCACTGCGCGCAGTCCCGGCGCCGCCGTCCGCCCTCTTCGGGACCGTTGTCCCGGTTGTCCCACTCGCGCCAGTCACCCCAGGCACTCCGCTCACCCCAGGCACCCCGCTCGCGCCGGTCACCCCAGGCACCCCACTCGCGCCGTTTGTACCGGCCGCGTCCGACGCACCGATCACCCCGGACCTGCTGGCGCAGTCCGACGCATCACGCGCCTCGCTCCCCCCGCTCGCACCGACTGAGCCCGATGTGCCAGCCGCCGACGCCAGCAACAGCGCCGCTTCGTGCTCGTTGACGATCACCAGATCCACATCATCCAGCGGGAACGGCTGCGCCGGCACGGGTGAGAGATTGAGCGCCACCCGGGCTCCGGCGGCGCGAGCCCGCCGGGCGAGTTCGGCGACCTCCCCCAGCGGCACCTCCAGCCCGAGCAATACCCACTCAGCGCGTTCCAGCAGCTCAGGCGGGCAGTCATCGGCGCCCAGCTGGGCATTGGCGCCCGGTGCGATCACGATGGTGTTCTCCCCGTCCTGCCGGACCGTGATCAGCGCGGTGCCAGTGGGACGACTGCCTTCGACCATCGCGGAAACATCCACGCCCTCTGCGGCGAGCGCCTGGCGAGCCGCCCTGCCCGGGGCATCGGCGCCGGTGCGCCCGATGAACACGGTCTGGACGCCCGCGAGCGCCGCCGCCACCGCCTGATTCGCGCTTTTGCCCCCGGTAGCCGTCTCCAGCTCCGATCCGGCGATGGTCTCACCGGGAGCGGGGAACTCGGGGACTCGCACGGTGACATCGGCGTTGATCGACCCGAACACCAGCAGCGTCACCTGATTCCCCTTCCTTCTCTGTATCCTCTGCCTCCACAGTAGAAACGCGTTCCGCCCACTCCGCAGCAGGGACCCGTTTCCCCGGCACCGCGATAGAGCCAAGCGCCCCCGGCGCCACAGCGGGAACGCGCTCCACTGGCTCCGCAGTGGCGACGCGCCCCTCCGACGCCGTCTTCTCTGTCTCCGCAGCGGGGACGCATTCCTGCAACTTCACGACGGGGAGGCGTCCTCCGATTCCGCGATGGAGACGCACCCCCGGCTCCGCAACGGGGACGCACTTCCCCGTCTCCACCGCGGGAGCGATATCTCCGCTACGGGAACGGCGCGCCCCAGCTCCGCCGGCAACCCGCCTCGCTACCGGTTGACCTGGCATCGCAGCGTCTCGCCCAGGCACGCCCGCTTCATCTCGTCAGCAGCATACTGCTGGAGGTTGATCAGCGAACGCTCCGAATAGAAGGCCGCGTGCGGCGTCAGCAGAGTCCTCGGCGCGGTCCGCAGCGGATGACCGGCTTCCAGCGGTTCCGTCTCGAAGACATCCAGTCCGAGCCCGCCCAGATGCCCCTCCGTGACCAGCTCAGCAGCGGCCCGCGTGTCCATCAGCCCGCCGCGAGCGGTATTGACCACGATCGTCCCGGGCTTCGTCCGCCGGAGGGCCTCGGCATCCAGCAGGTGATGCGTCGAGGCGTTGAGCGGCGCGTGCAGCGAGAGCACGTCCGCGCTCTCCAGCACCTCCGCCAGCGGCGCCAGCCGGATGCCCTCGCCCGCGAGCACCCCGGCATCGGCGTAAGGGTCATGGGCGACCACCCGGGACCCGAACGCCTGCACGCGCGCGGCCACGAGCCGGCCGATCTGGCCGGTGCCGACCAGGCCGACCGTGATGTCGCTGAGCGCGGGGATGGAAGCCGAGCGGGCCGCGACGGCCCAGCCGTCCGGTGCCTGCCGGATGGCTGCATCGAACTCGGTGACCCGGCGGAGCACGCTGAGCATCAGCATGACCGTGTGGTCCGCGACAGTGGCGGCGCCGTAATCGGGGACGTTGCACACGCGCACGCCCAGCCGGGTCGCCGCCTCCACGTCGATGGTGTCGTAGCCGATGCCGTAACGGATCACGACGGCACCCGGGTTCAGCCCCGCCAGCACCGCCTCTGTGATCGGCGCGTAGCAGAGCATGACCACATCGGCGCCCCGCGTGAGGGCGATGACGGAGGCCTCATCCGTCACCTGGTCCACGACGAGCTCCGCCCCGGCCTCCGCCGCCGCCTTCTCCTCGGCTTCCAGGTGGGGGAACTCATGATCGGTGATGACGACCTTCGGCATCAGTACCGCACCCCTCCCTGCGCGGCGCCGCCAAGAACCTGCGCAGCGCCGCCAGGAACCTGCGCCACGCCCCCGGCCGCCTCCGCCAGGTCCGCGGCGTAGGCGGCACGGGCCGCGCCGATGTCGCTGGACGAGGTGATGAACCGGAACCCCTGGGCGCGCCGGGCCGCGGCCTCCTCGCCGGTGCCGCAGTGAATGCCCGGGATCACGCCGGCCTCCTGGGCGGTCGCCAGGATGGTCGCGATGGCCTCCGTGGTCGCGGGTTCCTCGGGCCCCGGGAGGGAACCAAGGGACAGCGCGAGGTCCGAGGGACCGATGTACACCCCGTCCACGCCGTCCACGCGGCAGATCTCGGCCACCTCGGACAGGCCGGCGGTGTTCTCGATCATGACGAACAGCAGCGGCGCACCGGCACGCTCGGGCGCGGGGTCGTGTCCCAGCATGAGCGCGTTCGTCGGCCCCCAGGAGCGGCGCCCCCGCGGCGGATAGTCCAGCGCCTCCGCCGCGGCACGGGCCTCCGCCGCGGAGGAGACCAAGGGCACGATGATCGCGTCCACGCCCGCATCGGCGAGCATGCCGATCTCGGTGAAGCGGTTGTCCGGCACCCGCGCGACCACCATCGCATCGCCGCCGGCGCGGACGGCGTCGGACAACGGCATGATGTGCTCGGCCCGCGCCAGGCCATGCTGCATGTCCAGGCAGACGTAGTCGTAGCCGAGGGACGAGGAGATCCTCGCCAGATCGGCGCTGCTGGACATCATCCACATCCCGTGAACGGTGTCGCCGGAGCGCAGCCGTTCCAACGGCGCGGCAGTCGTGTGGGGCATGACGGGTCCTCTCTTGAAGGTGGATTCAGCCTGTGATGAAGGCCATGGACAGGAAGGGCACGAAGGCGACGAGCAGGCTCGCGGCGACCAGGAGGGTGAAGCCCGGTACCACCGCCATGACGGCTTCGTCCGCGGAGACCTTCGCGGTACGCGAGGCGATGAACAGGTTCACCCCCAGCGGCGGCGTGATGAAGCCGATCGCGAGCACCATGATGATCACCACGCCGATGTGGACCGGGTCCATGCCGACGGCCTCCAGGACCGGCAGCAGGATCGGCGCGGTGATGGTGACCGCGGCGATGGTCTCCATAAAGGTCCCCAGCAGGATCAGCATGAACACGACGAGCAGGACGATCACCACCATATTGGTGGAGATCCCGGTCAGGAAGGCCAGCATCATCTCCGGCACCTGCGCCACCGCCAGGAACCTGCCGAACACGGCAGCCGCGGCGACGATGACCATCAGGGCGCTCGTGGTGATCGCGGCGGAGACGAAGGAGTCGAGGTAGCCGCGCAGCGGCATCTCCCGGTAGAACACGGCAGCGATGACGAGTCCGTACACCACCGAGACCACCGCGGCCTCCGTCGGGGTGAACACGCCGCCGTAGATGCCGCCGAGGATGATCACCGGCAGCAGCAGCGCGCCCTTGGCGCTGTTGAGCGAGCCCAGGCGCTCGCGCCAGGACGCCTTCTGCGCCCCGGCGACGCCTTTGCTCCTGGCGTAGTACACCGCCCACAGGATGAGGACCAGCGCCATCAGGACGCCCGGCAGGATGGCCGCCCGGAAGAGGTCGCCGATGCTCGTGCCGGTCGTGACGCCGAAGACGACGAGCGGGATGCTGGGCGGGATGACGACGCCCATGGTGCCTGCCGCGGCGATGAGTGCCGCGGAGAACCGCCGGGAGTACCCGAGCTTGATCATCTCCGGGATCATGATGCCGCCGACCGCCGCGACCGTCGCCGGGCCCGATCCGGAGATGGCGGAGAAGAACATCGCCGTGATCACCGCCGCGACCCCGATGCCACCGGGCAGGTGGCCGACGAACGAGACCGCCACGGAGAACAGCCGGCGGGATATCCCGCCGCGGCCCATCAGCATGCCGGCGAGGATGAAGAACGGCACGGCCATGATCGGGAAGGAATCGTTGACCGTGGTCATCGCCTGGGTGAGCATGCCGAAGGAGACACCCGGGTCGAAGAGCAGGATGGTCACCAGGCAGGCTGCCAGGAGTGAGTACGCGATCGGCAGCCCGGCCAGGAGACCGAGCACGAGGATGCCGGTGAGGGTGAGGATCTCCATCGTCAGCGGCCTCCTTCGTTCCGCTCGGCTCCGGACGCGGGGCTCCCCGCGCCGCGCCACAGGCGGATGCTGCTCTGCACGGTCCGGATGCTGGCGACGGCCATCCCGGCCGGGAGCGCGGTGTAGACCACCCACATGTCGAGCGAGAGCGCCGGTGACGTCTGCCCGAGATCGCCGATGATGTAGGCGAGTTCCACGCCCTTGATCACCAGCGCGATGTTCACCGCCAGCATCACCAGATGGCACAGCTGGGCCAGCACCCGGCGGGCGACCTGCGGCAGACGCACCACGAGCGCGTCGATGGCGACGTGCTCGGCACGCAGCACGACGGCGCCCAGGCCGATGAAGATGAGCCAGATGAACAGGTACCTAGCGAGCTCCTCGCTCCAGGAGATCGAATCGGAGAAGACGAACCTGGCCACCACCTGCAGGAACAGGATGCCGACCATCACCGCCAGCACTCCGGCGATCACGTACTCTTCCACGCTCAGCCGGCTGCGTGCGGGGGCTCGGTCCCCGGCGGCGTATTCGAGTGAGCTCATCGTTCCGCCTCCACGGTCTCCAGCAGCTCATCCACCGAGGCATCGCCGACGATGCTGCGCACGAAGGGCTCGGCGGCCTCCTGCATGAGGGCCCCGAGTTCCCCCCTGGTCTCCTCGTCCAGTTCGCTGACGTTCACGCCGGCGGCCTCGATGGTCTCCCGGGCCCGTTCGTTGTCGACCACGGCCTGCTCGCGGCAGTACGTCACGGAGTCTGCGCCAGCCTGCTCGACGACGTCCTGGAGGTCGGCGGGAAGCTGGTCGAAGAAGGTGCTGCTGAGGATCAGCGGCGTCGGCGTGTAGACGTGCTCGGAGATGACCAGTTCGCGCTGCACCTCGTAGAACCGCTGCGACTCGATGAGCGGCAGCGGGTTCTCCTGGGCGTCGATGGTGCCCTGCTGCAGGCCGATGTAGACCTCCCCGAACGCCATCGGCGTCGGGTTGGCGCCGGTCGCGTTCCAGGCCCGCATCTGGACCGCGTTCTCCAGGGTGCGCAGGCTCAGTCCCCGCAGATCCTCGGGGCTCTCGATCGTGCGGCCGCTGGTCGTCAGGTTGCGGAAGCCGTTCTCCCAGTATCCGAGCCCCTTGATCCGGAACCTGGTGAGATCGTCGAGCAGGCGCGTGCCGTACTCGCCGTCGAGGACGCGATAGGCGTGGTCCCGGTCGTCGAACAGATAGGGAAGATCCCAGACGTTCATCTCCGGCGCGAACGCCGCCAGCGGGGAGGAGGACGGCGCCGCGAGCTCGAGGTTGCCGAGCTGGACCGCTTCGATGAGCTCCCGGTCCCCGCCGAACACCTCGTTCGGGTAGACGCTGACCGCGATCCGTCCCGAGGAGCGCTCTTCGACGAGTTCCTTGAACTTCAGGAAGGACCTGTGATGGAAATGGTCGGTGCTCGTGGCATGCCCGGCGGTGATGCTGAACTCTGCGCCATCGGCGCCCAGCGCCCCGCATCCGCTCAACGTCATGAAGCCGGCGCCGATGCCGAGAGCCGACAGCACGCTGCGGCGGCTGGGCCGCGCGCCTCTCTGTGCCACGCTCGCCATTGAGAGCCTCGTTTCGGAAAGTAGACGACACTGTCCACGCGGATGACGGTAAACGGTTAACCGTTATCCGCTTGGTACAGTGAAGCAGCTCCCCGGAACGCCGTCAAGAGCCCCGGAGCAGCAGAGCGCACGCAGACGTGAGGAAGAGGGGAATGATCCGGCAGGAACGACTGGGGGACCAGCTGGCCCGGGACCTTCGGCGGAAGATTCTCGGCGGGGAGCTGGAACCCGGCCATCACTTGGTCGAGCACGTGCTGGCCGAACGCTACGACGTCAGCCGCGGCCCCGTGCGCGAAGCCCTGAAACAGCTCGAGGTCGACGGCCTCGCCGACTCCGTCCGCCAGGGCTACCGGGTGTCGGAGGTGACCGCCGAGGACATCGACGAGCTGTACATGCTCCGGCTCGCTCTGGAGACGCTCGCCGTGGAGCGCGCCCGGGCGAAGGCGGCGGACTGGTCTGAGCTGGAGCGGATCGTCGCCGGCCTGCACGATGCCGCCGCGGAGAACTCGCAGTCACGCTTCGCGCAGTGGGACCTGCGATTCCACAGCTTCTTCTACCAGGCCGGCGGAGGCAAACGGCTGCGCACGATGTGGACGCTGTTCGAGCCGACGCTGGCGGCCCTCGCGGAGATCAATCCGCACCCCGCCGACGACCTGCAGAACGCTGCCGAGGATCACGACCGCATCTTCCACGCCATCAAGGACTCCGGCGACGACGACGCCTGGCGAGCCCTCCTCACCACGCATCTGGTCGGCGCCAAGGAACGGCTTCAGCAGAGCATGGCCGCCGGGCGCGACCCGGCCTGATCGGCGACCCTCACTCCTCCGCCGGCTAGCCAGATGGAGCATTCCGGCGTGGCCGGTGGACACATGTCGGGTTATCTTCGGGCCGTGAGCTTCCTAGCATGAGGGGCACACATCGACGAGAAAGGCCTCTCATGTCTGATTTGCCGCTCATCCCGCACTGGATCAACGGAACCGAACACCACACCACCGGCACCAACACCGCACCCGTCTACAACCCCGCCACCGGCGAACACACCCGCAACGTCACCCTCGCCACCGAAAGCGACATCAACACCGCCATCACCGCCGCCGCCACCGCGTTCCCCACCTGGCGCGACACCTCCCTGGCCCGACGCCAAGCCATCATCTTCCGCTTCCGCGAACTCCTCACCACCCGCAAAAACGAACTCGCCCACATCATCACCCACGAACACGGCAAAGTCCTCTCAGACGCTGCAGGAGAAATCGGCCGCGGCCTAGAAATCGTCGACCTCGCCTGCGGGTTCCCCCACTTCCTCAAAGGCGACCACACCATCAACGCCTCCACCGGCATCGACGTCCACTCCCTCAAACAACCCCTCGGCGTCGTCGGGATCATCTCCCCCTTCAACTTCCCCGCCATGGTCCCCATGTGGTTCTTCCCCCTGGCCATCGCCGCCGGAAACACCGTCATCCTCAAACCCAGCGAGAAAGACCCCTCCGCCGCGAACTGGCTCGCCGCCCTATGGAAAGAAGCCGGCCTACCCGACGGAGTCTTCAACGTCCTCCACGGCGACAAAACCGCCGTCGACGGCCTCCTGAACTCCCCCGTCGTGCAGTCGATCTCCTTCGTCGGATCCACCCCCATCGCCAAATACATCTACGAAACCGCCGCCAAAACCGGCAAACGCGTCCAAGCCCTCGGCGGAGCGAAAAACCACATGCTCGTCCTGCCCGACGCCGACCTCGACCACGCCGCCGACCAAGCCATCAACGCCGGCTACGGCTCCGCCGGAGAACGCTGCATGGCCATCTCCGTCATCCTCGCCGTGGAGACCATCGCCGATGACCTCACCGCGAAAATCAAAGACCGCATCCAACAACTACGGATCGGTGACGGCACCAACAAGCATGAGCCCGACCTCGGACCCCTGATCACCGCCGCCCACCGCGACAAAGTCGC